>NZ_CP173611.1:4912500-6734998 GCF_045037865.1 Pseudomonas sp. M20 | reverse complement strand
CGTTAATTTCGCTTTTCTTGCAAAACCTGCTTTTTAGCCAGCAAACGCGGGATCCGCCGCGTTACGGGAGGTATACGCAGCACCAGAAGCGCAGCACCCATAAAGGCATAGATCGCCCACTCCTCGAGATCAGCACGCACGATCCACAGCATATGCAGCAAACCCAGACCCAGAATCACGTACACCAACCGATGCAACTTCTTCCAGCGCGAGCCCAAACGACGTTGACTGTAGCGATTGGACGTCACCGCCAACACCAACAGACCAAGGAAACCCAACGCCCCCACTATTATGTAGGGCCGCTTACGTAACTCGACCGCCAACTGCGACCAATCGAACCCCAGGATAAACGCCATATAGCTGCACAGGTGCAAAACAACATAGGCAAAACACCAAAGCCCCAATTGCCGGCGTACAGCAATCCACCCCGCCCAGCCGGTGAGCTTCTGCAAAGGCGTCATGCTCAAGGTGATCAGCAGCAGCACCAATGTTCCGAGCCCCAACCGATCCACCAACACCTTGCCAGGATCAGGTCCAAGCGAATCCTCGAGAGCCTGATACAACCACAGCATCGGCCAGATAGCCGCCGCAATGAAAACGCCTATACGCCAGAACGGAAATCGCATTAGTAGTTCTTCCGCAGATCGAGCCCTGTATATAAAGAAGCGACTTCATCCGAGTAGCCGTTGAACATCTGCGTATCGCGTACATTCGGTTTGAACAGACTGTTCGGCAGACGTCGCTCCCGTGCCTGCGTCCAGCGCGGGTGATCAACTGTCGGGTTCACGTTCGCGTAAAAACCGTATTCATCTGCCGCAATGCTTTGCCAAGTGGTTTTCGGCTGCTCGCTGACCAGACTGATACGCACGATGGATTTGACACTCTTGAAGCCATATTTCCACGGCACCACCAAACGCAGTGGCGCGCCATTCTGATTCGGCAACTCTCGGCCATACATACCCACCGCCAGAATCGCCAAAGGATTCATCGCCTCGTCCAGTCGCAAGCCTTCTACATAAGGCCAATCGATCAAGGCGAACCCAGACCGCTGACCTGGCATGCTCTTGGGATCCTGCAAGGTTTCAAAGCGAATGTACTTGGCTTTGGACGTTGGCTCGACCTGCTTGAGCAGCGCCGAGATCGGAAAGCCAATCCACGGAATAACCATCGACCACGCCTCGACACAGCGCAGGCGATAGATTCGTTCTTCAAGTTGATAGGGCTTCATGAAGTCTTCCAGCGCATATCGCCCCGGCTTACCCACCTCCCCGTCTATCACCACACTCCACGGTTCGGTTTTCAGCGAGCCAGCATTCGCCGCCGGATCACCCTTGTCGGTTCCGAACTCATAGAAGTTGTTGTAGTGGGTGGCGTCTTTATAAGGTGTGATTGCCTCATCCTTGACGTTGACTGCTCCCCATTTAGTAGAGGACAGCTTGTCGTTAAACCAGGCAGGTGCTTTACCGGATTCGACATCAGCATACCTGGGAGCATCCTCGGCATTGGCCCAACGTGGCAAGCTACTGACGGCGATACCGGCAGCAGTAGCCCCCAGCAATTGGCGGCGAGAGAGATAAATGGCTTCAGGCGTGACATCCGACTCGTGGCAATCGGACGCTTTGGGGACTTTGATCAACATGGCAACTCCGCAGCTTTGGAGGACTGATGCACCCATAGACTGCGGAGTATGCGGGAAATTACATCACTCGGCTTTTTTGTGCCGACGAAGATGCAACAGGTACTGCACAGGGCCGGAAGCCGCGTAAGCAAGGAACACCAGCAGCAGAATGCGCGGTGGATCGCTAAAGACCACGGCGAACACCAGCACCACAGCAAGGATCGCCACGAACGGCACGCGCCCCTTCAGGTCCAGCTCCTTAAAGCTGTTGTACTTGATGTTGCTGACCATCAGCATGCCGGCCGCCGCAACCATCAGTGCGACCAGGAACGACATCTTCGAACCCTGAATGCCGTAATCGCTGAACGCCCAGACAATCCCCGCGACCACACCGGCAGCCGCCGGACTGGCCAGACCGATGAAATAGCGTTTGTCCGCCGTACCCACCTGAGTATTGAAGCGCGCCAGACGCAACGCCGCGCCCGCTACATAGATGAAGGCGACCATCCAGCCAACCTTGCCCATGTCGCCCAACGCCCAACCGAACGCCAGCAGCGCCGGGGCAACACCGAACGCAACCATGTCCGACAGCGAGTCGTACTCGGCACCGAAGGCACTTTGCGTGTTGGTCATGCGCGCCACGCGACCGTCGAGGCCGTCGAGCACCATAGCGACGAAAATTGCGATCGCGGCGAACGCGAAATACTTGCTCGCATTGGCCGAGTCGCCGGCGCTTAGAGCAGCCTGGGCGCTCATCGAGTTGATGATGGAGTAAAACCCTGCGAACAGGTTCGCAGTGGTGAACAGATTCGGCAGCAGATAGATACCACGATGCCGGACTTTACGACCTTCTGCGTCGTGCCCTTCTTCGATGTGTTCATCGATGGGCAGCAGGCTTTCGGCGTCAGAAGCCTTGTTCGGCTCTTCGGGACGTTCGCTCATGGACATTACCTTGCAACGGTTTGGAGAAATTTCGACAGGTGCTTGAGGACGACAGTTCGGCCACAAACGCTGCAGCTTTATACCAGAACCACCGCCTCAAACGAAAAAACGCGGCCGAGGCCGCGTTTTTCGTACAAGGAACGACGACTTAGTTTTTGGCTTTGTCGACGATCTTGTTGGCACCGATCCACGGCATCATGGAGCGCAGCTGCTCGCCGATGACTTCGATACCGTGAGCGGCGTTGTTACGACGCTTGGCGGTCATCGAAGGGTAGCCGGTTGCGCCTTCGCTGATGAACATTTTGGCGTATTCGCCGTCCTGAATACGTTTCAGGGCGTTGCGCATGGCCTGACGGGACTCGGCGTTGATCACTTCCGGACCGGTCACGTACTCGCCGTACTCAGCGTTGTTGGAGATCGAGTAGTTCATGTTGGCGATACCGCCTTCGTACATGAGGTCAACGATCAGCTTCAGTTCGTGCAGACATTCGAAGTAGGCCATTTCCGGCGCGTAGCCAGCTTCAACCAGGGTTTCGAAACCGGCTTTTACCAGTTCAACGGTACCACCGCACAGAACGGCTTGCTCGCCGAACAGGTCGGTTTCGGTCTCGTCCTTGAAGGTGGTTTCGATGATGCCGGTACGACCGCCACCAACGCCAGCAGCGTAGGACAGTGCAACGTTTTTGGCGTTGCCCGAGGCATCCTGGTAGATCGCGATCAGGTCAGGAATACCGCCGCCTTTCACGAACTCGGAACGTACGGTGTGGCCCGGCGCTTTCGGCGCGATCATGATCACGTCGAGGTCGGCACGCGGAACAACCTGGTTGTAGTGAATCGCGAAGCCGTGGGAGAAGGCCAGGGTGGCGCCTTTCTTGATGTTCGGCTCGATTTCGTTCTTGTACAGGGAAGACTGGAACTCGTCCGGGGTCAGGATCATGACCAGGTCGGCAGCAGCAACAGCGGAAGCAACGTCGGTCACTTTCAGGCCGTGAGCTTCAGCTTTGGCAACGGTGGCCGAACCTTTACGCAGACCAACGGTAACGTCGACACCGGAGTCTTTCAGGTTGCACGCTTGGGCGTGGCCCTGGGAACCGTAACCGATGATGGCAACTTTCTTGCCCTGGATGATCGACAGGTCGCAGTCTTTATCGTAGAAAACTTTCATGAATTTCCCCTTTATATCCAGGCCGTTCAGGCCATTCGCTAATTTGGTTTAGATGCTGAGTACTTTGTCGCCGCGGGCAATGCCGGTCACGCCACTACGGACGGTTTCCAGAATCGATGCGGTGCCGATGGACTGAATGAAGCTGTCGAGCTTGTCGCTGGTACCGGTCAATTGAACGGTATACACGCTGGCACTGACATCGACGATCTGTCCACGGTAAATATCGGTGGTGCGTTTGATCTCGGCGCGCTGGGCGCCAGTGGCCTTGACCTTGACCAGCATCAGTTCGCGCTCGATGTGAGCGCTTTCCGACAGGTCCACCAGCTTGACCACTTCGATCAGCTTGTTCAGGTTTTTGGTGATCTGCTCGATGACTTCATCGTGGCCCACAGTGGTCAGCGTCAGACGCGACAGGGTCGGGTCTTCGGTCGGGGCCACGGTCAGGCTTTCGATGTTGTAGTTGCGCTGCGAGAACAGGCCGACTACGCGAGACAAAGCGCCGGGTTCGTTTTCCAGAAGCAAGGAAATAATGTGCCGCATGATTAAGTACGCTCCGTCTTGCTCAGCCACATATCGCGCATCGAGCCGTCTTTGATCTGCATCGGATAGACGTGCTCGCTGGTGTCGACCGAAATATCGATCACGACCAGGCGATCCTTCATGGCGAACGCTTCTGCCATCTTCGACTTCAAATCTTTCGATTCGGTGATGCGTACGCCAACGTGGCCGTAGGCTTCAGCCAGCTTGACGAAGTCAGGCAGCGATTCCATGTAGGAGTGCGAGTGGCGGCTGCCGTAGCTCATGTCCTGCCACTGACGAACCATCCCCAGAACACCGTTGTTGAGGATGACGATTTTCACTGGCAAGCCATACTGCAGGCAGGTCGACAGTTCCTGGATGTTCATCTGGATACTGCCTTCGCCGGTGACGCAGGCAACGTCGTCATCCGGGAAGCTCAACTTGATGCCCATGGCCGCCGGGAAACCAAAGCCCATGGTGCCCAGACCACCGGAGTTGATCCAGCGATTCGGCTTGTTGAACGTGTAGTACTGCGCAGCGAACATCTGGTGCTGACCCACGTCGGAAGTGATGAAGGCATCGCCTTTGGTCACTTCGCAGAGGGTTTCGATCACGGTCTGCGGCTTGATCAGGCTGCCGTCGCCCTTTTCATAAGGGAACAGGCCGCGATCACCGCGCCATTCATCCACCTGCTTCCACCAACTGGCCACAGACTCCTTGTTCGGGGTCTCGCCGATTTCCTTGAGAATCGCGACCATTTCGGTCAGGACACTCTCAACCGGACCAACAATTGGCACGTCGGCCTTGATGGTCTTGGAAATCGAAGCCGGGTCGATGTCGATGTGGATGATCTTGGCGTTCGGGCAGAACTTCGCCGCGCCGTTGATCACGCGATCGTCGAAACGCGCGCCGACCGCGAGGATCACGTCAGCATGGTGCATCGCCAGGTTGGCGGTGTAGCTGCCATGCATGCCGAGCATGCCGATGAACTGCCGGTCAGTACCCGGGAAACCACCCAGGCCCATCAACGTGTTGGTCACTGGCAGGTTGAGCATTTTCGCCAGTTCGGTCAGCGGTGCGGAACCGTTGCCGAGAATTACGCCGCCACCGGAGTACATGACCGGACGCTTGGCCGCCAGGAGCATTTCTGCTGCCTTGCGGATTTGCCCGGAGTGACCACGAACAGCCGGGCTGTAGGAACGCAGCTTGGCTTTCTTCGGGAAGATGTATTCGAACTTCTCGGCCGGGTTGGTCATGTCTTTCGGGATATCGACTACGACCGGGCCCGGACGACCGGATTGCGCGAGGTAGAAGGCCTTCTTCATGACTTCCGGGATTTCCGAAGCGTGCTTGATCATGAAGCTGTGCTTCACGATCGGCCGGGAGATACCGATCATGTCGGTTTCCTGGAACGCGTCGGTGCCGACCATGGTGCTTGGCACCTGACCGGAAATGATCACCATTGGAATCGAGTCCATATAGGCGGTCGCGATACCGGTAATGGCGTTTGTGGCGCCAGGACCGGACGTCACCAATACCACGCCGGCTTTACCGGTGGCACGGGCATAACCGTCAGCCATATGGGTTGCCGCTTGTTCGTGACGAACCAGGATGTGAGTCACTTCCGGTTCTTTGAACAGGGCATCGTAAACATGCAGGAGAGCACCACCCGGGTACCCGTAGATATATTTGACACCTTCGTCACGCAAAAAGCGGACGAGCATCTCACCGCCAGATAAAAGCTCCACGTTGTTCACCTCTAAAACGCCAGAATACCGTCCACAAAAAAGGGGCGGGTCTTAATAGGTTTACTTCTCGGCAGAGCATGAGCGACGGTGGTCGCCGACTACGTCAGCACTGACTGAGCAAGTATTGGGATCGTCCCAAGTGTTGCGGGCCTTTCCCACCCAGCGCGAGGTAACGCGTTGCGGGTGTAACAGGTCGGCGCGGGTGTGCGCCTCATGATCTACCGAGTGGGTCTGCTTCTGGCAGTCCCTCTACAGCGGACTTTGGATTCTTCTGTTTCGCCCTCTCCAAGTCAAGCCGTCTATGTGGTTAATTGTGGGTAAGCACATGAGAACGCAAGAAAAAACCCGAAAACCGCTACTCTGTTAGTGTCAATTGCGCAACTTTGCCAAGGAATCAGCATGCGAACGCTCCTCCTCACTCTGCTGATCGGCCTCAGCCCGTGGTGCATGGCCGCTCAAATCTATAAATGGGTCGATGCCCAGGGTGTCACGCACTTCGATGCGCAGCCGCCACCGGGCCAGCCGTCCACCACCCTGCAGACGCCCTCCTCGCCTCCGCCGAAACCGGCGGCAATGCCGGGCAGCGGCGTGCTGGGAGATCAGAAGGCTATCGATGACAAGGTCAAGAAACAGGTGGCTAACCAACAGGCACAGCTAAAACAGTTCTGCGAACAGGCTCGGACGAACCTTGCGCAATTGCAAAACAATCCGCGCTTGAGAGAAGAGGTGGAGGGACAGTTGCGCCGGCTGGATGATGCGCAGCGTCAGGAACGCATTGTCGAGGCTCAGAAACAGATAGCCGAGAATTGCCAATAGGCATCTGCAGGACTGTAGGAGCTGTCGAGTGAAACGAGGCTGCGATCTTTTGACTTTAAAGATCAATAGATCGCAGCCTTCGGCAGCTCCTACACAGAATCGGTATTAGCGCGAGGCAGTGATCAGCAGGTCAAACTCTTTGAGCAACACCTGAAGCTGACGATCCTTGCCCTGCACATTGCGCTGGGCGAAGACCATTTCAGCCATTTCCTGAATCCCCGAGGCATTCGGCAACGGCAGATCCTGTTCGAGGATGTATTTCATCTTCGGCAGGAAGATCCATTGCAGCCACTGCTCGAAATCCAGCGTATCGACCGAAAACGGCTCGACACTGCTCAACGCTTCAGCTGACGGCGCAACTTCGTCCCACCAACCCTGCGTGCGCAGTTCACGCTCGATCAGTAGCAACTGATCGGCGATTTTCGGGAAACGTGCATCCATCACAGCGAAACCCTGGCCTTCTGACGGGCCTGAGCGGCACCGGCGGAATCGCCTTGTTTCTCGCGGGACTGAGCGATGATTTCCCACAGGTTGGCTTGCAGGTCCGGACGACCGTTGGCCATGGTCAGCGCACGCCGGGCAAACTGCTCGGCTTGCGGCGCATCACCTTGGGCCATGCGAACCTGCGCCAGACGATAAAGCACTTGCGGTTCACGCGGAGCGACACGCTGGGCACGCTCCAGGCTCGACGAGGCACCGTTGAGGTCACCGCCGGCCTGTTGCTGTTGCGCGGTGGTCAGCAAAGCGAGTACCGGCCCGTCAAGTTGCTCATCGGCCGACAAGCCGCCACCACTGCTGGCAGAAGGAATCCCGCTTGGCGTCGATGGCATGCTGTAGCTGCCGGAATTGATCGGCGCGGACTCAGCCGGCGAAGGGTTGTACGGACCCGACGTGATACCGCCGGATGCCGCGCCAGGCACGATTGGCGAAGCGCTGATCGGTGTCGACACCGCAGCGCCGCCACCCGGCACCATCACCACCACACCAGTATCACCTTGCGGAATCGCCTGAGTCTGGCCCTGTGCTGGACGCTTGACCGTCGTTTGACGGAAACCGCCATTGGCCGAAATGCGCTCGCTGTTGGACACCGCAGTACCGGAATCAACCACCGGAATCGAACCACGCTGTACGGTAGAGCAGCCGCTGAGCAAAGCCACGGCGGTCACCGCTGGAATCAACCACTTGTTCACTTGAAACCCTCTTTGCTTAATTCATCCAGCCCTTGACCCAATCCATCACCGACTCGCCGGAAGCAGGCGTTTCGCTTGCACAGGCGGCGCCGGGTGGCGGTTCGCTGCCGCGAATATACGGCATCTGCACCGCCCCTGGGCAGTTGGCATCGGAGCCCTGCCCGGTACGCGAATCGACCCACGCCTGCACGACGTTGTCCGGCTGCGGCATGTCCAGCGGCAGCGGATCGGCCTTGCGCATGAAACTGGTCCAGACCTGCAGCGCACCGGTCGCCCCGGTAAACGGTGTCTTGCCGTTATCGTCGCGACCCAGCCAGACCACCGCCAGCAGATCCTGACTGAAACCGGCGAACCAGCTGTCACGGGAATCGTTACTGGTACCGGTCTTGCCGGCCAGCGTCAGAGTCTTGGGCAGCACGTTATAAACCGAGCTGCCGGTACCTTCACGCATCACGCGTTGCATGGCGTTCTGGATCAGATAAATGGAGGCAGGGTCGAAACGCTGCTCGATCTGGAACGGATAACGTTTGAGCGGCTCGCCCTCGGCGGTCAGCACGCTGCGAATCCCGCGCATTGGCGTGTTGAAACCACCGTTGGCCAGCGTCTGGTACATGGTCGCGACTTCGATCGGGGTCATGCCGCCAGCACCGAGCAACATCGACGGGAACGCCGGAAACTCACGCGTCACTCCCAGACGACCGAGTGTTTTCAACACATTCGGCACACCGACTTCCAGGCCCAGACGCGAGGTCGACAAGTTGTAGGAATGCGCCAGCCCCTGATAGAGGAACACCGTGCCGTGGGAGCGGCGGTCATAGTTCTGCGGTTTCCACACCTGACCGTTCGCGCCTTTGACCGACAACGGATCATCAGACAGCCAACTGGTCAGTGTGTACTGGCTCGGTTTTTCCAGCGCAGTCAGATAAACCGCAGGCTTGATCAACGAGCCGATCGGTCGCACGGCATCCAGTGCGCGGTTGAAACCGGCATAACTGGCCTGACGACTGCCGATCATTGCCTGGACCTCGCCGGTTTCCGGATTGGTCACGACCATCGCCGCTTCGACATCGTCGGAGCCCTTGCGCCCGGACAGACGTTTAAAGGTGTCGTTGACCGAGGCCTCGGCTTTCATCTGCAGGATCGGGTCGAAGCTGGTGAAGATGCGCAGACCTTCTTCGGTCAAGTCTTCGTCGCGATAGTCTTCACGCAACTGACGTTTGACCAGATCGATAAAGCCCGGGAACGAGCTGTCGGCGAGCTTGCCGCGAGTAGTCACGCCCAGCGGCATGTTCTTCGCTGCGGCCACTTGCTCGGCAGTCGCCACGCCTTGTTGCTCAAGCACATCGAGCACCAGGTTACGACGCTCCAGCGCACGTTCGGGATTACGACGCGGGTTGTAGTAGGAAGGCCCTTTGACCATGCCGACCAGCAACGCCACCTGATGCAGTTTCAGTTCGGACAATGGTTGACCGAAGAAGAACTGGCTGGCCAGACCGAAACCGTGCACCGCACGCTGACCATCCTGCCCGACGAAGACTTCATTGAGATAGGCCTCAAGGATTTCCTTTTTGTCGTAATGCAGTTCCAGCAGCATCGCCATCATCGCTTCGGTGAGCTTGCGGGTCAGGCTGCGTTCATTGGTCAGGTAGAAGTTTTTCACCAACTGCTGGGTCAGCGTACTGCCGCCCTGCGTCATCTTGCCACCAGAGGTGTTGACCCAGACAGCACGGGCAATCGACTTCGGCGACACACCCCAGTGGCTATAGAAGTCGCGATCTTCTACAGCGACCAGGGTTTCGAGCAGATATGGCGGCACCTGATCGAGTTTGATCAGGATGCGGTCTTCGAGGTTTTTCGGATAAATGCCGCCGATCATCAGCGGTTCAAGACGCACCACGGACAATTTCGAACCGTTGGTCGCCGACAGTTCAGCCACATAGTCGCCGGAGAAGCGCACGCGCACCGGCTGCGGTTTTTCCAGGCCTTCATAGAACTGGAAGCCACGGGTATTCAGATCGACCGTATTGCCGCTGACGGCTGCGGCACCGGGGCCGTTACTCACGGCTTCGCGACGATAGCCGAGGGCATCGAGTTCGGTAAGGAAATCGTCCTTGCTGAGCTTTTGTCCGACGAACAGCTCGAGCGGGCGCGCATAGACCTTGGCCGGGATGGTCCAGCGCTTGCCGGAGAACTTCTCCTGCACCACCGCATCGAGGTATACGGCGAAGCCGGCCAGCACGACAAGGCCGACCAGACTGAGTTTAATGGCCCAGCTCAACCACGGGCTAAGGCCCTTGGAGGGTGGTTTTTTCTTGGTACGGGGGGATCGAGTTCGAGTCATGGCGGCGGATTATACGCACTTTATTCATACTCAACAGGAGCGCTCCGAGGTTTGCGTCAGGCTGGCGAGCGGCCATAATGGCGACCTCGAATTTCCCCCAGTCTCTGAAGGATCGCCCGTGAGCCAGTCACTGATCGCTGCCCTGCAAAACCCGGCCCTCTACCCGCACCCTGTCGAAGGGTTTCAGGTCATCGAAACGCATATCTCGTGGGTGATCCTCACCGGTCCGTTCGCTTATAAAGTGAAGAAGCCGGTCAATTTCGGCTTCCTCGACTTCACCGGCCTCGAGTCGCGCGCACATTTCTGCGCCGAAGAACTACGCCTGAACCAGCGTCTGACTGATGATTTGTATCTGGAAGTGTTGCCGGTGACTGGCAGCGTCGAAGCTCCGCAACTGGGCGGCGACGGCCCGGCGATCGAATATGTGCTGAAAATGCGCCAGTTCCCGCAGAGCGGTTTGCTCAGCACCCTGCAAGCCAACGGCGAGCTGACCACACAGCACATCGACGAGATGGCCGAGCAGATTGCTCGCTTCCACCTCACTGCGCCGAAAGTCCCGGCCGAACACGACGCCGGCACCCCGGACAGCGTGATGGCGCCAGTCTCGCAAAACTTCGAGCAGATCCTGCCGTTCCTCAGCGACAAAAACGATCTGCTGCAACTCGACGCGCTGAAAGCCTGGGCCGAGAGCAGCTTCGAGCGTCTCAAGCCACTGTTTGCCCAGCGCAAGGCCGACGGTTTCACCCGCGAGTGCCATGGCGATATCCATCTGGGCAATGCCACGGTCATCGACGGCAAAGTGGTGATCTTCGACTGCATCGAGTTCAACGAACCGTTCCGCTTCACTGACGTCTGGGCCGACACCGGTTTCCTCGCGATGGACCTGGAAGACCGTGGCCTGAAATCCCTGGCCCGCCGTTTCATCAGCCAGTACCTGGAGCTGACCGGCGACTATCAAGGCCTGGAAGTGCTGAACTTCTATAAAGCCTACCGCGCTCTGGTGCGCGCCAAGGTTGCGCTGTTCAGCATGCCGGCAGACGCGACTCCGGTGCAGCGCGCCACCACCCTGCGCCAGTACCGCAACTACGCCAACCTGGCGGAAAGCTACAGCACCATTCCTTCGCGCTTCATGGCAATCACCCACGGCGTTTCCGCTGTCGGCAAAAGCCACGTGGCCATGCGTCTGGTCGAAGCGCTGGGCGCGATTCGCCTGCGCTCCGATGTTGAACGCAAGCGTCTGTTCGGTGAGCAAACTGTTGCCAATGATGTGCAGGCCGGTATCTACAGTGCCGACGCCAGCACCGCGACCTACGCGCGTCTGCATGAAATCGCTGAAGTGATTCTGCACGCTGGTTTCCCGGTGGTGATCGATGCCACTTACCTCAAGCGTGAGCAGCGCGACAACGCGGCGAAGATCGCCGAGGCCACCGGTACGCCATTCCTGATCCTCGACTGCAACGCGCCGCAAGCAGTGATCGAGAGCTGGCTGGCGATTCGTCAGGCGGACAAACAGGATCCGTCCGACGCCACACTGGCCGTGATCGAAGCGCAGCAGGCCAACCGCGAAGCGCTGACACCGGAAGAAATCCTGCGCAGCAAACGCGTGCAGACCAATGAATCCGGAACTCTGGACACCGTGGTTGCGCAGATCCGTCAGCGCCTGCCAGGCCTGTAAGAAACTATTTCGGCCGTGAAGCCCTCGCTTGCTTCACGGCCGTCAAATAGTGGCACTATACTGGCGTCATAAAACCAACGGTGATATGACATGAGCCAGCCGAAACTTCTCGACACCCCGCTATATGCCTTGCTGCACAAAGACGACATCACGGGTTTCAACAAAGAGCGTCCACAGGATGGCCCGATCGATATGGTCGGTGGCGATTTCCGTGGCCTCGATCTGCGTGAACTGAATGCCGATGGCGTGGATTTCCGCGACGCTTACTTCCGATCCGCCGATCTTCGCGGTATCGATTTCCGCAACGCCTCGCTTGAAGGTGCAAGCCTGGCGCACGCACAGATTTCCGGGGCGTACTTCCCGCCGGAGTTGAGCGCTGACGAGATTCTGATGTCGATGAATTTCGGGACGCGTTTGCGTTATCGCACCCGCTGATCGCCTCATCGCTCCCTGACACAACGCCTTCCCTGTAGGAGTGAGCCTGCTCGCGATAGCGATTTAAAATTCAACACATGTGTGCCTGCCAGTCCGCTATCGCGAGCAGGCTCACTCCTACATTGATTTGTGTTCCCCCCTCCTCATCTGCGTTCGCAGGCCGTTCAAGCGCCCTTTCTTAGAAGCATTTGCGTCGAATCCGACCAAACAACCACGCTTTTCCTACTGATGGCTACACTCCTGAGAAGCTCGCCCACGCACCATTCGGCCGTCGCAAGGAGGCTTGATGAATGATGAACTGCAACACCTGAAGAATCTTGGCAAGACGTCGGCGCAATGGCTGCATGCCGTGGGCATCCACAGCGCCTCGGACTTGCGTCGCCTGGGCGCGGTGGACGCCTACCGGGCCGTGCGTACCCGTGGGTTTCGCGCATCGAAGGTGTTGTTATATGCGATCGAGGGCGCGTTGATGGATGTGCATTGGAACGACATCCCCGCCGAACGCAAGGACGCCCTGAACAAGCAGCTTGAAGCCATTTCATCGCGTCACAAGAACTGAACGGGCATAGACCGTCATGTATTTACTGGGGGAACAATCGGCTTGGGCCGATGCCTTGATCAACCGCTTGCAGAGCTTGCCCGCGCTGTGGCTGCGCGATTTGATGCCTTGCGGGTCGACGCTGGAACTGCAGGCGTCGGATGATTTACTGGCGCAGTTACCCGCCGATCAGTTATTCCTGCTCAATGAAGGGGTGATCAACGGCTGTATCGGGTCGCGTCCACTGTTTTATTGGCAGGAGGGTGATTTGATCGGCCTTCAGCAGGGTGAGGACTGGGCTGATTGCCGTTTGTGCAGTGACGGGGCATTGCGTTTGACGCCCTATCGGCGCCGTGAGGTTCTTCAGCATTTGTATGGCGATGCTCGTCGGGCAGACCAGTTCTTGGATTATCTGCTGGGACAAATGGCAATCCTCGCCCATGCCGTCGCGGAATTGAAACCGCGCGATTTTCGCAGTACCAATGGCTTCAAACGGGTTGAGGCCGGTGAAATCCTGATCAACCAGGGTGACGCCGCCGACCACGTGTTCGTGATTATCGATGGGCATGCCGAAGCGTTTGTAGACGGGCAGAAAGTCGGAGACGTGCCCAAGGACGAGATTTTCGGTGCCATGGCCGTGTTCACTGGCGAACCACGCAATGCCACGGTCGTTGCCCGAGAGCCAAGCACCGTAATGCTGATTCCCGGCGATCAATTCTTGAGCATGACCCGCACCAATCCGAAGATCGCCCACAGCCTGATCGAGAGCATGGCGCGGCGGATCGGTCAGCTGAACAAGCAAGTCACCCAATTTTGCGTAACCAAGAGCTGACGCCACGTCCTTTGTTTCCGGGCCATTACGGCCATTTCCAAGACTAAATCAAAGAAATGAGAAAACAGTTGTTGACGCGCTAATGAGAATCGCTATGATTATCACAACTGGTCGCGAGATCAGTCGATATTCTGAAAAGCCCTTGGTTCGGACTCTCAGATTATCTCCTCATCAGGCTAATCACGGTTATTTGACCCGGTTTTTACCGGGTCTTTTTTTGCCTGGGGAAAAGTCATTTGCCGAACTGTTTGCGCATCTGCTCGCAGTAGTCCTGCTTGGGCGTGGCGGGCGTGTACCAAACGTAATCGGCCATCGTTGCGGTCACTTCGGCGCCCTGCTCTGCCAGCATCAGCACTGTCGGAGTCTCTGTGGCGCCCAAATCCACAACATGCAGCGGCACGCCAACATCCTTGCGCGCATGCCACGCACCGGCCAGCAAGATTGAAGGTGCGGGAGCCGCCAACAGACGCTCAGCCATACGCCGATCACGTTGTTGCTGAACGGCCAGCATCGCGGGCATCTGTGATTCAGGCAGCAAGCCACAGTGGGAATCGCTGATCTGCTCCAGCAATACAGTTTTCACCGACTCAACATTGCTGCGCTGCCCCTTCAACACTGGTGCGTTGCGATAGACGGTGCGGATTTCGGCGCTATTCAGATTTGCCGCCAGCAGTGGATACGGCTGAGTGAGGGCGAAGCGTACAATCGGCCCGTAGAGGTTCCAGTCCCAGCCGTCCTGCCAGGCTAATACACCAGGCAGGTCAGCGGGCGGCGTTATCGACTGATGCACTTGATCAACGCGAGACTGCTGATCCGGCGTAAGCATTTCCAGCAACAGGCTACCTTGCGACCGCTGCTCACCGAGCGAGCGCAATACCCACAACTGCACGGCGTGATGATCGGCATTGTCATGCTGCTCGCCAATAATCAATTGCTCGGGCTCAGCAAGTCGCGTCAGCAACTGCTGCGCCGTCAGCTCCTGCCCGCTACGCAGATCGCGAATCTCGCCATTGACTGGCGGCGGCGCAACAACATGCTGACACCCCACAAGCAACACCACCGCCAACAGCCACAAGCCACGCATGTAATCACCTCAATGATCCTGTCAGCGGGCGATGATCAGCGGATGCCCACGCTCCGGGTGCAGCTGCACCAACACTTCGAGACCGAATACGGCTTGGAGCGTGTCCGGTCGCAAAACCTGCTGCGGTGTATCCAGCGCCACCGGGCGACCGCCTTCAAGCAGCAGGATGCGATCACAATAACGCGCCGCCAGATTCAGATCATGCAGGATCACCAACACCGCCGCGCCACGATCGGCAAACTCACGCACCGCCTGCAGCGTAGTGTGCTGATGAAGCGGATCAAGCATCGATGTCGGCTCATCCAACAGCAGCGTCTGCCCGGCCTGCCCCGGCCAGAGCTGCGCCAACACCCGCGCCAGATGCACACGCTGACGCTCGCCACCGGACAGCGCCAGATAACTGCGACCGCTCAAGTGCCCGGCATCCGCCGCCGCCAAAGCCGCCGCGATGATTTCGTCATCGCGCAACCGACCGCTTTGCCAAGGCAAACGGCCCATGCCCACCACTTCTTCGACGCGGAAAGCAAAATCCAGGGTCGACACTTGGGGCAACACCGCCAATCGTTGCGCACGCTGCGGGCCAGTCCAGTGACTCAACGCCTGCCCGTCGAGCGAAACCCCGCCCGCGCTCGCCGCCAGCTCACCGCACAAGGCGCCGAGCAAGGTACTTTTACCGGCACCGTTCGGCCCGAGCACACCGAGTACTTCACCGGGTTCGAGTTGCAGCGTGACATCGCTGAGCACTACCTTGCGCCCACGCTGGATGTGCAAATTTTGCGCACGCAACATCAGGCACGCCCTCGCAGCAGCAGATAAAGGAAGAACGGCGCACCGATAAACGCGGTGACGATGCCGATCGGCAACTCCGCCGGCGCCAGCGCCAGCCGCGCGACCAGATCAGCCAACAGCAACAGGCTCGCCCCCGCCAGCACCGAGGCCGGCAGCAATACTTTGTGATCTGGCCCCGCCAGCAAACGCACCAGATGCGGCACCACCAGCCCGACAAAACCGATCATCCCGGCGGCCGCGACTGCCGCGCCAACCCCCAGCGCCGTGCAAAACACCAGTTCACGCTTGAGCCGCTCGACATCAATGCCCAAATGCCCAGCCTCGGATTCTCCAAGCAGCAAGGCATTCAGCGCTTTCGCCCGACGCGGTAACCACAGCGCGACACCGGCGCTGATGATCAGCAATGGCCAGAGCCGCGCGTAACTGGCGCCATTGAGGCTGCCAAGGTTCCAGAACGTTAGCGTGCGCAAAGTCGCGTCATCCGCCAGGTATGTGAACAGCCCGACCGCGGAGCTGGCCAGCGCGGTCAGGGCAATGCCCGCCAGCAACATCGTCGCCACATTAGTCTGGCCATTACGGCGACCGAGTCGATAAACCAGCGCCGTCACTCCAAGCCCACCGAGAAACGCGCAGACCGACAACAGATACGGTCCAAACCACTCCGGCAGACCGCCAAAAAACGAACCGCCGACAATCGCGATCGCTGCGCCCAATGCCGCGCCGCTGGAAACACCGACCAATCCCGGATCCGCCAGCGGATTGCGAAACAAGCCTTGCATCGCCACGCCGGACAACGCCAAGACACCACCGACCGCCAGCCCGAGCAGAGTTCGCGGCAGACGAATCTGCCCGAGGATCAGTTCAGCCTGCTCCAGTCCATCCGGTGCCAACGGCACGCCGAGCATGCGCAACGCTGCGCGCAACGTATCGAACAGCGGCAGAGTCACCGGCCCCAACGCCAACGACAGCCAGATCGCCAGCAAACACAGGAGCGTCAGGCCAATGAACAAGTCACGGGGTTTTACCAGTGTGGTCATTGGCCGCTCTTGGCCGGGTAGAAACCGTCAGTCAGGCTTTTCAGCGCCGCTGGCAAACGCGGCCCGAGCCCACCGACCAGCAGGGTCGGATCCAGCTCCAGCACACGCCCGGCCTTGGCGGCGCGGCTTGAATTGAGAATCGGGTTTTCCTTAAACAACGCCGCTTTCGCCGCCTCACCGGTCAATGCACGGTCGGCGAACACCAGCACTTCAGTATCGAGGCCGGCGAGGGATTCCACGGAAAACGGCTTGTAACCCGTGTGCGTCGCCAGGTTATGTCCGCCCGCCTGTTGCAGCAGCCAGTCGGCCGCGGTGTCCTTGCCCGCAATCAATGGCTTGCCACCGGCATGTCCAAGCAACAGCAGCACACCAGGCGCTTTTTGTTTGGTCTGCACTTCGGTAACCCGAGCCTTCTGCGCATCGAGTTGCTGTTGATAACTTTCCAGCAGTTGCGCGGCCGGAGCCTGAGCGCCGAGCAATTGGCCCAAATGAGTAACGTTTTTCTCCAGCGTCGGCAGATCCGGTTGAGCCGAGAACAACACCACCTGAACCTTGGCCGCTTTGACTTGTGACAGAACCGGCGGCGGCCCCATTTCTTCAGTGCCGATGAGAATGTCCGGACGCAGACTGAGAATGCCCTCTGCCGAAAGACTGCGCTGATAACCAATGCTCGGCAGCAACTTCAACGACTCTGGATGTTGACTGGTGGTATCCACGCCAACCAGTTTCGACTCACCGCCCAAGGCACTGATCCACTCCGACAGCGCACCGCCAGCGCTGACCCAACGTTGCGGCAAATCAGCCGCTGCAGCCTGGTGGCTGACCAAAAGTCCGACACACAGCACGGCAACGCGAGTACTCAGGCGCATACACAGCTTCCTTGAATAAGGTTTTTCCCGGGCATCAGGATGGCAGGCCAAGTATCCTCGACATCTGCCAGACGCCTGCGGGTGAAGGCCGCCATTTGATAATTGTTTGCATTTAAACGTCAAGCTCGGACATATCCAGACACGAGCCGACACTAGAGGATAGCCATGAAGTTTCTCTGCGCAGGCGCCGATCTGGCCGAAGCGAAAAGCCGTGGTTTCGAGATCGACGGCAACAAGCTGTTAGCCGTGCGCCGTAGCGGCCAGGCCTATATCTACCTCAATCGCTGCCCACATCGGGGCGTCGGACTTGAATGGCAGCCCGACCAGTTTCTCGATCCGAGCAACAGCCTGATCCAGTGCGCCACCCACGGCGCACTGTTTCTGATCGAGGACGGTGAATGCGTCGCCGGGCCTTGCGCTGGGCAATCACTCACCGCCATTCCTTGCCGGGAAGATGAGCAAGGGCTGTGGATTGATGTTTAACCTTTAAGGAGCACGTCGAGACGCCGGTCGATGACCATCTCTTCATGGTTCAGCCGCACGCCGTACGCCAGCACTTCAACACCACAGGCGACAGCTTCAAGAAGCGCATCGGCGTAGGCCGAATCGATTTCCTTCGCCGGCCGCACCGCTTCAATCCCGGTCAGATTGACGCAATACAACTGCACCGCGCGAATGCCGTCCCGCGCCAGATGCGCCAATTCACGCAAATGCTTGGCGCCACGCTGGGTCACCGCATCGGGAAACGCCGCCACAGCTGTACCATCGAAACCCAGGGTGACGCTTTTCACCTCTACATAGGCCGGGCCGCTGGGGTATTCGAGGCGGAAGTCGATACGGCTCTTTTCCTGCCCGTAGGCAACTTCACGTTTCAATGCGGTAAAGCTGCTCAACTCGGTGATAACCCCAGCCTGCAACGCTTCTTCAACCAGACCGTTAGCCCGTGCGGTATTCACGCAAAACAAGCGGCCTTGCGGGGTTTCGCCAATTTCCCAGGTACCCGGCAATTTGCGTTTCGGATCGTTGGAGCGACTGAACCAGACCTGCCCGCCTTCAACTTGGCAATTGAGCATCGAACCCGTGTTCGGACAATGAATGGTCAGCAACTCGCCGCTAGCGGTTTCGATATCGGCGAGAAAACGCTTGTAACGACGGATCAGGCGCGCCTCTTCCAGAGGAGGATAAAAGCGCATCAGCCTTGCCAGCTCTTCAAGCCACGCGCGATTCGCTCCACCGCCTCTTGTAAGCGAGGGAGGTTTTGCGTGTAGGCAAAACGCACATGATGACTGGCCTGATAACGGCCGAAATCCAGACCCGGGGTGAACGCCACATGCTCGGTTTCGAGGAAATGTCGGCAGAACGCGAAGGCATCGCCGCCGAACTGGCTGATATCGGCGTACAAGTAGAACGCGCCTTCAGGCTCCACCGCGATATTGAAACCCAACTCGCGAAAGGCGGGTAGCAGGAAGTCGCGACGGCGACCGAATTCGGCCCGGCGCTCTTCCAGAATGGCGATCGTTTCCGGTTCAAAACAGGCCAGCGCCGCGTACTGCGCCATGCTCGGCGCGCTGATGTAGAGGTTCTGCGCCAGTTTTTCCAAGTCGCTGACGGCCGCATCCGGCGCCACCAGCCAGCCAAGTCGCCAGCCGGTCATACCGAAGTATTTGGAGAAACTGTTCAACACAAACGCGCTGTCATCAACTTCCAGAACGCTGGCGGCATCGGTGCCGTACGTCAGACCGTGATAGATCTCATCCACCACCAAATGCCCGTGCCTGGCCTTGATGGCTGTGGATAAGCCGGCCAGTTCATCGCGGGTCAGAATGGTGCCGGTCGGGTTGGCCGGCGATGCGACCAGTGCGCCGACGCTGTCGTGATCCCAATGACGCTCGACCAGATCCGGGGTCAGTTGATAGCGCACGTCCGGGCCAACAGGCACCAACTGCGCCGCGCCTTCGACCAAACGCAGAAAGTGCCGGTTGCACGGGTAGCCCGGATCCGCCAGCAACCAGTGTTTACCCGGGTCGACCAGCAACGCACTGGCCAGCAACAGCGCACCGGAGCCACCCGGGGTGATCAGAATCCGTCGCGGATCGATGTTCAGGCCATAGCGCGATTGGTAAAACCCGGCAATCGCCTCGCGTAACTCGGGAATGCCGCGCGCTGCGGTGTAACGAGTCTTGCCCGCCGTCAGCGCTGCCTGGCCGGCACGAATGATCGGCTCGGCAGTGGTGAAGTCCGGCTCGCCGATCTCCAGATGGATCACGTCGTGGCCTTCAGCCTGCAATTCATTGGCCCGCGCCAGCAGCGCCATCACATGGAACGGTTCGATCGCACGACTGCGCGCACTGTAGGGCTGAGCCATTGGCTTTCCTTCGACGGGAAAAAAGAGACGATTCTACCCGTCTGCCGGAACGAGCGAGAACCCGCAGCGGTCACAGCCTCAAGAACGCTGGACTGTAACGATATGAGCGTACGCTCCAGGATTGACTAAAATCAGTGATTGAACAGGTCTTCAACACCACCAGACACGGCTTGCCAAACATTTGCAAGCGCCACCCGCCGGGGCCTCGACATCCGGGAGTAGCGCAGGCTGAATTGATCTGGTAAGTTCGCCCGCTTGCAGCCGCAGGGCCGGCAGGTGTCGGTGATGGAGCAATCCTGCGCAATGGATTACAAGAGTAGAGGCGGTCCATTTCATGCCCACCCAAGCAAAGCAACAGCAGAATCAGACGATCAGCGGTTTCGAACCTTATGTTCCGGCGAAAGGTGAGGAGTACATGGGCGCCCCAATGCGCGCGCACTTCACCAAGGTCCTGAACAAGTGGAAACAGGAGTTGATGCAGGAAGTCGACCGCACCGTTGACCACATGAAGGATGAAGCGGCCAATTTCCCGGACCCGGCCGACCGTGCCAGCCAGGAAGAAGAATTCGCCCTCGAGCTGCGCGCCCGCGACCGCGAACGCAAGCTGATCAAGAAAATCGACAAGACACTGCAATTGATCGAAGACGAAGAGTACGGTTGGTGTGATTCGTGCGGCGTCGAGATCGGTGTAAAACGCCTCGAAGCACGCCCTACAGCCGACATGTGCGTCGACTGCAAGACACTGGCGGAAATCAAGGAAAAGCAGGTCGGCAAGTAATCTCGACCTGAATAAAAAACGGAGCGTGCGAACGCTCCGTTTTTGTTTCTGCCTTTTGCCTTTTGCCTTTTGCCTTTTGTAGGAGTGAGCCTGCTCGCGATAGCGGTGGGTCGGTCAATATCGGTGTTGAATGTCACACCGCTATCGCGAGCAGGCTCACTCCTACAGGTTGACCTGCGTATAGCCTGAAAAGTAGTTTCGTCTTCATGACTGCCAAAACATCGCCCGCCTACATCGGCCGCTTCGCCCCAACCCCCAGTGGCCACTTGCATTTCGGCTCTCTGGTTGCCGCCCTCGCCTCTTACCTCGACGCCCGCTCGGTCGGCGGTCGCTGGCTGGTGCGCATGGAAGATCTCGATCCGCCCCGCGAAGAACCCGGCGCGCAAGCCGCGATCCTCAAGGCGCTGGAGAGCTACGGCTTCGAATGGGATGGCGACATGGTGCGCCAGAGCGATCGACATGACGCCTACGCCGACGTTCTCAACAGCCTTTTCAATCATGGCCTGGCCTACGCCTGTACTTGCTCGCGCAAACAACTGGAGCCGTATAACGGGATTTATCCCGGCCTGTGCCGCAATGCCGGTCATGACCAGCAAGATGCGGCGATCCGCCTGCGCGTGCCGGAGCTGGAATACCACTTCATCGACCGCGTACAGGGCGAATACCGCCAGCATCTGGGCCGCGACGTCGGTGATTTCGTGATCCGCCGCCGCGATGGCCTCTATGCCTATCAATTGGCCGTGGTCCTCGACGATGCCTGGCAAGGCATCACCGACATCGTCCGCGGTGCCGATCTGCTCGACTCGACCCCGCGCCAACTCTATCTGCAAGAACTGCTCGGCCTGCGTCAACCACGCTACCTGCACCTGCCGCTGATCATCCAGCCGGACGGCAACAAGCTCGGCAAGTCCTACCGCTCGCCGCCGCTGCAAGCCGATCAAGCCACGCCATTGCTGTTGCGAGCCCTGCGCGCACTGGGACAAAACCCCGGCGCCGAACTGACTCACGCCACGCCGCAAGAGTTGCTGGCGTGGGGCCGCGCGCACTGGGATGCGACAAAGATCCCGCGCACACTGACCCTGCCCGAAGCGCAACTGCTATGACGGTACTTGCAGTCGCGCGCCCATCCGTTACCATCGCCGCACGTTTTCGGGCACGCGCATAAAAAAGAGAGGCCGGGATGTACATCTATCGCTTGGTCCTGCTTTTAGTCGTGGGGATCTACCTGTTTTCCCCCGCCATCATGGATTGGTGGATCGACGCTACGGGCGCCTGGTATCGCCCCTATCTGCTCTGGCTGATCCTGATTGTCGTAACCTTCATCCTGCAGAGCCAAAAAGATGCCGATGAGCTTTAGCCTGACCCAGATGATCCTGGTCAGCGCCGCGTACCTGGCGGTGCTGTTCGGCGTTGCCTGGATCAGCGAACGGGGCATGATCCCGCGCGCGATCATTCGCCACCCGCTGACCTACACGTTGTCACTGGGGGTTTACGCCAGTGCGTGGGCGTTCTACGGCACGGTGGGACTTGCCTACCAGTACGGTTACGGTTTTCTTTCCAGTTACCTTGGCGTGTCCGG
Source organism: Pseudomonas sp. M20 (assembly GCF_045037865.1). Taxonomy (NCBI): domain Bacteria; kingdom Pseudomonadati; phylum Pseudomonadota; class Gammaproteobacteria; order Pseudomonadales; family Pseudomonadaceae; genus Pseudomonas; species Pseudomonas sp. M20. Next base: position 6,712,678 of record NZ_CP173611.1, on the reverse strand, counting down.
CGCGTTTCTGCTGGCGCCGGTGTTGCTTTATCCGATCCTTAAAATCACCCGCACCTATCAGCTGTCGTCGCTGGCGGATCTGTTTGCCTTCCGCTTTCGCAGCACCTGGGCAGGCGCGCTGACCACGATTTTCATGCTGATCGGTGTGCTGCCGTTGCTGGCGCTGCAGATTCAAGCGGTGGCCGACTCCATCGGCATCCTCACCGGCGAGCCCATTCAGAGCCGCGTGGCGTTGGCGTTCTGTGCGCTGATCATCCTGTTTACGATTTTCTTCGGCTCCCGGCATATCGCCACTCGCGAGAAGCACGAAGGGCTGGTGTTCGCGATTGCCTTTGAATCGGTGATCAAACTGATCGCTCTCGGCGGCGTCGGCCTGTATGCGCTGTACGGCGTGTTCGACGGCCCGCAGCAACTTGAGCTGTGGCTGCTGCAGAACCAGACCGCCCTCGCCGCCTTGCACACGCCGTTGCAGGAAGGCCCGTGGCGTACGCTGTTGCTGGTGTTCTTCGCCTCGGCGATCGTGATGCCGCACATGTATCACATGACGTTTACCGAAAACCTCAACCCGCGCTCACTGGTCAGTGCGAGCTGGGGTTTGCCGCTGTTCCTGTTGTTGATGAGCCTGGCGGTGCCGCTGATCCTTTGGGCTGGCCTCAAACTCGGCGCGACGACCAATCCGGAATATTTCACCCTCGGCATCGGCATTGCCGCCAACAGCAAACCGCTGGCGTTGCTCGCCTATGTCGGCGGTCTGTCGGCAGCGAGCGGATTGATCATTGTGACCACGCTTGCGCTGTCGGGCATGGCACTGAACCACTTGGTGTTACCGCTCTATCAGCCGCCGGCTGAAGGCAATATCTACCGTTGGCTGAAGTGGACGCGCCGCGCGCTGATCGTCGCGATCATCATGGCCGGTTTCGGTTTCTACCTGATGCTCGGCGCCGAGCAGGATCTGGCCAACCTCGGCATTGTCGCGTTTGTTGCGACCCTGCAATTCCTCCCCGGTGTGTTGTCCGTGCTCTATTGGCCGACGGCCAACCGTCGCGGCTTTATCGCCGGTCTGCTGGCGGGGATTCTGGTCTGGGTGGTGACCATGCTGTTGCCGCTGGTCGGTAATCTGCAGGGCTTCTACATTCCGCTGCTGAACATGATCTACGTGCTCGACGACACCAGTTGGCACATGGCGGCCATTGCTTCGCTCGCTGCCAACGTGTTGATGTTCACCCTGATCTCGCTGTTCACCAACGCAAGCCCCGAAGAAGCCAGCGCTGCCGAAGCCTGCGCCGTGGATAACGTTCGTCGCCCGCAGCGGCGTGAACTGCACGCGGCCTCGCCACAGGAGTTCGCCACACAACTGGCGAAACCGTTGGGTGCCAAGGCTGCGCAGAAAGAAGTCGAGCAAGCGCTGCGTGATCTTTATCTGCCATTCGACGAACGCCGTCCTTACGCCTTACGCCGTTTACGCGACCGCATCGAAGCCAACCTCTCCGGCCTGATGGGCCCGAGCGTGGCCCAGGACATGGTTGAAACCTTCCTGCCGTACAAGGCCGGCGGCGAAAACTATGTCACTGAAGACATCCACTTCATTGAAAGCCGCCTCGAGGATTACCACTCACGCCTCACAGGTCTGGCCGCCGAACTCGATGCCCTGCGTCGTTACCACCGTCAGACCTTGCAGGAACTGCCGATGGGCGTCTGCTCGCTGGCCAAGGATCAAGAGATCCTGATGTGGAACAAGGCCATGGAAGAACTCACCGGGATTGCCGCGCAACGCGTGGTTGGTTCGCGTTTGAGCACCATTGGCGAGCCGTGGAAAGGCCTGCTGCAAGGCTTCATCGATCTGCCGGACGAGCATTTGCACAAACAGCACCTGGCCCTCGACGGCCAGACTCGTTGGCTGAATCTGCACAAAGCGGCCATCGATGAACCGCTGGCACCGGGCAACAGTGGTCTGGTGTTACTGGTCGAAGATCTGACCGAAACGCAGATGCTCGAAGACAAACTGGTGCACTCCGAGCGCCTGGCCAGCATTGGTCGCCTTGCGGCCGGTGTAGCCCACGAAATCGGCAACCCGATCACCGGCATCGCCTGTCTGGCGCAAAACCTGCGCGAAGAACGTGAAGACGACGGCGAACTGACGGAAATCAGCGGACAGATTCTCGAACAGACCAAACGCGTGTCACGCATCGTCCAGTCGCTGATGAGCTTTGCCCACGCCGGCAGTCATCAGCACAGTGACGAGCCCGTTTGTCTGGCCGAAGTCGCCCAGGATGCGATTGGCCTGCTGGCGTTGAACCGACGCAATTTCGAAGTGCAGTTCTACAACCTGTGCGATCCCGACCACTGGGTCGAAGGCGACCCACAGCGGCTCGCTCAGGTGCTGATCAATCTGCTCTCCAACGCCCGCGACGCCTCGCCGCCGCACAGTGCGGTACGGGTCAAGAGCGAAGCCGGCGAACACACGGTCGATCTGATCGTCGAAGACGAAGGCAGCGGTATTCCGAAGAACATCATGGATAGATTGTTCGAACCCTTCTTCACCACCAAGGATCCTGGCGAAGGCACCGGTCTGGGCCTTGCACTGGTCTATTCCATCGTTGAAGAGCATTATGGACAAATCACCATCGACAGCCCGGCTGATGTACAAAGCCAACGCGGCACCCGTATCCGGGTGACCTTACCGCGTCATGTCGAAGCGACGTCCGCTGTGAACTGAGACCGTCGAGAGTATCGAATCAATGCCGCACATTTTGATCGTCGAAGACGAAACAATTATCCGCTCCGCCTTGCGCCGCCTGCTGGAACGCAACCAGTATCAGGTCAGCGAAGCCGGTTCAGTGCAGGAAGCACAAGAACGCTTCACCATTCCTACGTTCGATCTGATCGTCAGTGATCTGCGTTTGCCGGGCGCGCCGGGTACCGAGCTGATCAAGCTCGGCCAGGGCACACCGGTGCTGATCATGACCAGTTACGCCAGCCTGCGCTCGGCGGTCGACTCGATGAAAATGGGCGCGGTGGACTACATCGCCAAGCCTTTTGACCACGATGAAATGCTTCAGGCTGTCGCGCGGATCCTGCGTGATCGCCAGTCGGCACCGGCTGCCGGCGAAGCGGTTGCCAGCAAACCGGCCAATGGCAGCGGCAAATCTGCCGTCGACAACAGCAACGGCGAGATCGGCATCATTGGTTCGTGCCCGCCGATGCAGGATCTGTACAGCAAGATCCGCAAAGTCGCGCCAACTGATTCCAATGTGTTGATTCAGGGTGAGTCCGGCACCGGTAAAGAACTGGTGGCCCGCGCCCTGCACAATCTGTCGAAACGCGCCAAGGCGCCGATGATTTCGGTGAACTGCGCGGCCATTCCGGAAAGCCTGATCGAGTCCGAACTGTTCGGCCACGAAAAAGGCGCGTTCACTGGCGCCAGCGCCGGGCGTGCCGGTCTGGTTGAAGCGGCGGACGGCGGCACCTTGTTCCTCGACGAAATCGGTGAGCTGCCACTTGAGGCGCAAGCCCGCCTGCTGCGTGTGTTGCAGGAAGGCGAAATTCGCCGTGTTGGTTCGGTGCAGTCGCAGAAGGTCGATGTACGCCTGATCGCGGCCACTCACCGGGATCTGAAGAGCCTGGCGAAAATCGGCCAGTTCCGTGAAGACCTTTATTACCGTCTGCACGTGATCGCGCTGAAACTGCCTGCGCTGCGCGAGCGCGGTGCCGACGTCAACGAAATCGCCACGGCATTCCTCGCTCGCCAGAGCGCACGCATCAACCGTACCGACCTTAAATTTGCCGCGGATGCCGAACAGGCGATCCGGCATTATTCCTGGCCGGGTAACGTGCGTGAGCTGGAGAACGCGGTCGAGCGCGCGGTGATTCTGAGCGAAAGCCCGGAAATCTCCGCCGATCTGCTGGGCATCGACATCGAGCTGAGCGATCTGGAGGACGACGAGTTCATCGGTCTGCCACCGCAAACGGGCGGTAACGCCAGCAACAGCAGCCATGAGCCGACCGAAGACTTGTCACTGGAAGACTACTTCCAGCACTTCGTCCTTGAACATCAGGACCACATGACTGAAACCGAACTGGCGCGCAAACTGGGCGTCAGCCGCAAATGCCTATGGGAACGCCGTCAGCGTCTGGGCATCCCACGGCGCAAGACCGGGGTCGCCAGCGAGAGCTGAACGTTACCTGTCGAGTGTGCGGGTAACGCTTGAAGCGGTGAAAAAACTGTTACCTCAGTCCTTTCACGTAACAGAAGCCGGGGTTATCGGTAACGATACCCCGGCTTTTTTTCGCCCCAACAAAACGGTTATATCGACCTAACCCCTTGTTTTATTGGGTATCGCAAAAGTTGGCACGGCACCTGCTACATGTTCAGTACAAGAACAATAACAAGCAATGCACAAGACAATAAAAATAAGACGAATCGACTCACGCACAATAAAAACAAGACGGCGAGAGGCGCAGCTAACTGATTCTTTTGGAGAGGCGTTGTATTTGGGGCTTGCCCCACGACCAGGCCGAGAACAACAAAAACTGTCCTAAGACAGAGCCTGTACTGGTTGGATCGAGAGATCACTGCAATTCAGCGACCAAAGCAATCCGTTTGCTCTTGGCTCCCGATTGGGAGGGTCACGAAGGAAACACTTCGTGGCGAGGGCACTCAACAAAAACAAGAAGCCCGAATCAATAATAAAAAGAGCACGCAACTACTTCTTGGGGAGCTTCGGCTCCCCTTGTAGTTTCTCCCTTCTGTAAAAAACTCCCTGTTTTGCCCCGCTTCACCCTTGCAGCTTGCGGCTTACAGCTCAAATCTGCGGTGTCCTACACCATCCCCCGACTAAATGCTAGAATCTGCGCCCATCATGCGGTCATTCTTTGGTATGGCCGAACATTCCTTCAAACAGTGCATCCCATGCTGAAGAAGTTGTTCCAGTCATTCCGAACTCCCGTGCGTCGTACGCAACACATCCGCAGCACCCCTGAGGTGCTCAACAGCGGTCAACATTCGCTGCAGAAAACGCAGTTCAGCCGCTATGCGGTGAATATCGTCGAACGCCTGCAAGGTGCCGGTTACCAGGCTTATCTGGTCGGCGGTTGCGTGCGTGACATGCTGCTGGGCATCACGCCCAAGGATTTCGACGTCGCCACCAGCGCCACGCCCGAGCAAGTCCGCGCCGAATTCCGCAATGCGCGGATTATCGGTCGCCGCTTTAAACTCGTGCACATCCATTTCGGTCGCGAAATCATCGAAGTCGCGACCTTCCGCGCCAATCACCCGGTCAACGATGACGACGAAGACAGCAACCAGTCTTCGCGTAACGAGAGCGGGCGGATTCTGCGCGACAACGTTTACGGCACCCTGGAAGAAGACGCGCAACGCCGCGACTTCACCATCAACGCCCTGTATTACGATCCGGTCAGCGAGCGCATCCTCGATTATGCCAATGGCGTACACGACATCCGCAATCACCTGATCCGTCTGATCGGCGATCCGAAGCAGCGCTATCAGGAAGACCCGGTGCGCATGCTGCGGGCCGTGCGTTTTGCCGCCAAGCTCAACTTCGGTATCGAGAAGCACACCGTGCAGCCGATTCGTGAACTGGCGCCGATGCTGCGCGAGATCCCTTCGGCGCGTCTGTTCGAAGAAGTGCTCAAACTGTTCCTCTCGGGGCACGGCGCGATCACTTTCGAAATGCTGGTCGACCTGCAACTGTTCGCCCCGCTGTTCCCGGCCAGTGCCGATGCGCTGGAACACAACCCGGAATACACCCACACGCTGATCAGCGAAGCGCTGACCAACACCGACCTGCGCATCAAGCAGAACAAACCGGTGACCCCGGCGTTCCTGTTTGCCGCGCTGCTGTGGCCTGCCCTGCCGGCTCGCGTGTTGCGCCTGCAAGAACGTGGCATGCCACCAATCCCTGCAATGCAGGAAGGCGCCCACGAGCTGATCGCCGAACAGTGCCAGCGCATCGCGATTCCGAAACGTTTCACCATGCCGATCCGCGAGATCTGGGACATGCAGGAACGTCTGCCACGCCGCAGCGGCAAACGCGCCGACCTGTTGCTGGACAACCCGCGTTTCCGCGCCGGTTACGACTTCCTGCTGCTGCGTGAAAGCGCTGGCGAGGAAACGGATGGTCTGGGCGAATGGTGGACGGACTATCAGGATGCCAACGACAGTGAACGTCGCGACATGATCCGCGACCTCAGCGGCAAGGGCGATGACGCCAGTGGCGCGCCGCGCAAACGTCGTCGCAGCAGCGGCTCCAAGCGCAAACGCACCAGCGCCCCGAGCGCTACAGGCGAATAAAGGCGAATAAAGGCATGGAACGCATCTACATCGGCATGGGCAGCAACCTCGCAGACCCCGCCGAACAATTGCGCAGCGCCGTTGAGGCGCTGGGGCAATTGCCGCAGACCGAATGGGTTGGCGTTTCCGCCTTCTACCAAAGCGATTCCCTGTTGCCTGGCCAACCACGCTACACCAACGCGGTGGCCGCGCTCGACAGCGCGCTCGCCCCGCTGGAATTGCTTGATGCGTTGCAGGCGATCGAAAACAATCAGGGCCGCGAACGCCTTGAGCGCTGGGGCCCACGTACGCTGGATCTGGATATTCTGCTGTTCGGTGATCGACTGATCGACGAACCGCGCCTGAAAGTCCCGCATTACCAGATTCAGGAACGCGCCTTCGTGCTTTACCCGCTCGCCGAACTGGCCCCGCAGGATCTGCGTCTTGCCGACGGCCGCAGCCTGCCCGATCTGCTGGCAGCCTGCCCGTTCGTCGGTCTGGAACGCCTTCCCCACGCCTGACACAAATCCCTTGTAGGAGCTGCGGAACGCTGCGATCTTTTGATCTTCAAAACCAAGATCAGAAGATCGCAGCGTTCCGCAGCTCCTACAGGAATAGCTTTCCATATCCAGATTTATTGTCGGACAAAAACCCCGCGCATCAGCCCCGCGGCGCCGCTGAATCGCATCAGTAACGCCGGTAACACTCCCCTCGTAACAATGCGGTAACACACGCAATTGACTTCCTGTTGGCTCATCACGACTATAGGCGTCCCGCTGCCGCCAACCCGGCACATACGGGCGCAATCCAGGCCTTATAAGCACGACAAAAGAGCGTGCGCCTGAGTAGATGAAGAATCACGCGCGTTACTCGCAGTAGTTTCCAGAGCGCCTGAACGAGGATTTTTTACATGCCAGCCATCACCCTGACCACGCTCCAGAGCCTCAAGCAGAAAGGTGAAAAGATCACCATGCTGACCTGCTATGACGCGACCTTCGCCCACGCCTGCAACGAGGCCGGTGTCGAAGTGCTGCTGGTGGGCGACTCCCTCGGCATGGTCCTGCAAGGTCACGACAGCACTTTGCCGGTGACCACCGCAGAAATGGCCTATCACACCGCTTGCGTCAAACGTGGCAACACCGATGCCCTGATCCTCGCGGACTTGCCGTTCATGGCCAACGCCACCCTCGAACAAACCATGAGCAACAGCGCGATGCTGATGCAGGCCGGCGCGCACATGATCAAAGTCGAAGGTCAGCTGTGGCTGGCCGAGTCGATTCGTCTGCTCGCCGAGCGCGGCGTACCGGTTTGCGCGCACATGGGCCTGACCCCGCAAGCGGTGAACATTCTCGGTGGCTATAAAGTGCAGGGACGTAACGAGAACCAGGCGCGGCAGATGCGTGCTGATGCGATCTCGCTGGAACAGGCCGGCGCGGCCATGCTGCTGCTGGAATGTGTGCCGAGCGAGCTGGCCGCCGAAATCAGTCAGGCTGTGAAGATCCCGGTCATCGGCATCGGTGCCGGTAACGCCACCGACGGTCAGGTTCTGGTACTGCACGACATGCTCGGCCTGTCGATCACTGGCCGCGTGCCGAAATTCGTCAAGAACTTCATGCACGGTCAGGACAGCATCCAGTCCGCGCTGAAGGCTTACGTCAGCGAAGTCAAAGCCACCACGTTCCCCGGCATCGAACACGGATTCTCTGCATGAACACCGTTAAAACCGTACGCGAACTGCGCGCCGCCGTAGCCCGCGCCCGCAGCGAAGGCAAGCGCATCGGCTTCGTGCCGACCATGGGCAACCTGCACAGCGGCCACGTTGCACTGATCACCAAAGCCACCCAACGTGTGGACTTCGTGGTCGCGAGCATTTTCGTCAACCCGCTGCAGTTCGGCGCTGGCGAAGACCTCGATAAATACCCGCGCACGTTGGCGGCGGATCAGGAGAAGCTGCTCGAAGCCGGTTGCTCCCTGCTGTTCGCGCCGACTGTCGAAGAAATGTACCCCGACGGCATGGCCGGACAGACGCGCGTCAGCGTGCCGCAATTGTCCGAAGGGCTCTGCGGTGCCAGCCGTCCGGGGCACTTCGAAGGCGTGGCGACTGTGGTCAGCAAGCTGTTCAACATGGTCCAGCCGGATCTGGCGATTTTCGGCCAGAAGGATTATCAGCAATTGGCGGTGATCCGTGCCTTGGTGCATGACCTGAACATGCCGGTGCAGATCATTGGCGAGCCGACCGTACGTGCAGCCGATGGCCTGGCGCTGTCGTCGCGCAATGGTTTCCTCAGCGAAGAACAACGCGCGGTGGCTCCGGTGGTCTATCGCAGCCTCAGCAATATTGCCGAGTCGATCAAGCAAGGTGAACGGGACTTCCCGGCGCTGATCGGTGGCCAGTTGCAACAGCTGGAAGCGGCAGGCCTGCGTCCGGATTACCTGGAAATCCGCCATGCGCTGACCTTACGCCCGGCGACGGCTGAAGACCGTGATCTGGTGATCCTGGTGGCCGCGTTCCTCGGCACCACACGGTTGATCGACAACCTGCACCTGAACCTCGATACGCCCGCTTAAAAACACCGCAATACCCCCTGTAGGAGTGAGCCTGCTCGCGATAGCGGTGTGTCAGTCAGCATTAGCGTTGAATGACACACCGCTATCGCGAGCAGGCTCACTCCTACAGTGTTTTTCGGTGCTCTTGAAATTGCATTTCAAGCCTTATTGCCGCCCTCAAAGCCTTCGGGCACACTGCCCGCCGTTTGATTCCAACCCGGGAAAACCCTCATGCACGCGATCATGCTCAAGGCCAAACTGCACCGCGCCGAAGTCACTCATGCGGTGCTCGATTACGAAGGTTCGTGCGCCATTGATGGCGAGTGGCTGGACTTGTCCGGTATTCGCGAATACGAGCAGATCCAGATTTATAACGTCGACAACGGCGAGCGTTTCACCACCTACGCGATTCGTGGTGAAGAAGGCTCGCGGATGATCTCCGTCAACGGCGCCGCTGCGCACAAGGCCAAGGTCGGCGACCGCGTAATCATTTGTGCCTACGCCCATTACAGCGAAGCCGATCTGGTCAATTTCAAGCCGCGCATGCTTTACATGGCGCCGGGCAATGAACTGAGCCACACCAGCAACGCCATCCCGGTTCAGCTCGCCTGATCCCGATTTCGCCCCGCCCCCTCCGTTTGTCGGCCAGTTCCCGGTCTCGATGTTAAAAAAGTACAGGGATCTGGTCAGACAAAGTCAAGACAGAACGCAGCGCGAGGTTTACTGTATTCGCCCTGTGTCCGGAAATCGTGTCGACACAGTTGATCCCATGCCCAAACATGGCGTGCCGGGTCTGTTCAGTGTTCAAAAGGCCGTTCAAGTAAAAAGGAAAACCGCAGCGATGGCGTATTACCTCACTCCTCAAGACGTTACCGCTCTGCCCGCCTGGCAAGCGTTGAAAGATCACCGCCAAGCCATGCAGGATTTCAGCATGCGCGAAGCCTTCAACGCCGATCCGCAGCGCTTCAACCAGTTCACCCTCAGCAGCTGCGGACTGTTTCTCGATTATTCGAAGAATTTGATCAACGCCCAGACCCGCAATCTGCTGGTCGGTCTGGCCAATGAAGTCGATCTCAAAGGCGCCATCAAAGCGCTGTTTGAAGGCGAAATCGTCAACACTTCCGAAGGCCGCCCGGCGCTGCACACCGCCTTGCGTCGCCCGGTGGGCGACAAGCTGTCGGTCAATGGCGTCAACGTGATGCCGGAAGTCCACAAGGTTTTGAACCAGATTACCGATCTGGTTGGCCGCATACACGATGGCCTGTGGCGTGGTTACACCGAGAAGCCGATCACCGACGTGGTGAACATCGGCATCGGTGGCTCGTTCCTCGGCCCTGAGCTGGTCTCCGAAGCGCTGCTGTCGTACGCACAGAAAGGCGTGCGTTGCCACTATCTGGCGAACATCGACGGTAGTGAGTTCCACGAACTGACGCAGAAACTGCGCGCCGAGACCACGCTGTTCATCGTTTCGTCGAAGTCGTTCAACACCCTCGAAACCCTGAAGAACGCTCAAGCTGCACGCGCCTGGTACCTGGCGCAGGGCGGTTCGGAAGCCGAGCTGTATCGTCACTTCATCGCTGTATCGAGCAACAACGCAGCGGCCGTGGCGTTCGGTATTCGCGAAGAAAACATCTTCCCGATGTGGGACTGGGTCGGCGGTCGTTATTCGCTGTGGTCGGCCATCGGTTTGCCGATTGCTCTGGCCATCGGCATGTCCAACTTCAAGGAATTGCTGTCCGGGGCTTACACCATGGACCAGCATTTCCAGACCGCGCCGTTCGAACAGAACATGCCGGTGCTACTGGCGCTGCTCGGCGTGTGGTACGGCAACTTCTGGGGCGCGCAAAGCCACGCGATCCTGCCGTACGACCACTACCTGCGCAACATCACCAAGCACTTGCAACAGCTGGACATGGAATCCAACGGCAAGAGCGTGCGTCAGGACGGCACGCCGGTGTCGACCGATACCGGTCCGGTGATCTGGGGCGGCGTCGGCTGCAACGGTCAGCACGCTTACCACCAGTTGCTGCATCAAGGTTCGCAGTTGATCCCGGCCGATTTCATCGTGCCGATCGTCAGCTTCAACCCGGTTTCCGACCACCATCAGTGGCTGTACGCCAACTGCCTGTCGCAGAGCCAGGCACTGATGCTCGGCAAAACCCTGCCGGAAGCCGAGCAAGAGTTGCGCGACAAAGGCATGAGCGAAGAAGAAGTACACAAACTCGCGCCGCACAAGGTGATCCCGGGCAACCGTCCGAGCAACACCATCGTGGTTGAACGCATCAGTCCACGTCGTCTCGGCGCACTGGTGGCGATGTATGAGCACAAAGTGTTCGTACAAAGCGTGGTCTGGGGCATCAACGCCTTCGACCAGTGGGGCGTGGAATTGGGCAAGGAACTGGGCAAAGGCGTTTACAACCGCTTGGTCGGCAGCGATGAAACCACTGCCGATGACCCTTCTACCCAGGGCCTGATCAACTACTTCCGCGGTCGTCACCGCGGGTGATGTAAATGGGTTGCCCACAATTCCAGTGGGCAACCCATCTTCAATGTGGGAGCGAGCCTGCTCGCGAATGCAGTGTGTCATTCAGCCTCTTTGTTGACTGACTCACCGCATTCGCGAGCAGGCTCGCTCCCACAGTTGTTTTGCGCATGACTTGAACCTCTGCATCGCTCGGCGCATCTTTATTCCTGTCGCTCCACAAGAATAAGGAACCGTCATGTTCGATATCAGCACGTTCCCCAAAGCCGATGCCGTCCGCCGGGCTGCGCAATTGAGTCAGGAAGACTATCGGCGCCTGTACCGCGAATCCATTGAACACCCCAGCACCTTCTGGGCCGAACAGGCCACGCAGTTCCTCGACTGGAGCACACCGTGGCAGACCGTTCAGCGCTACGACCTGAAAACCGGTGAAGCCGCCTGGTTTGCCGGGGGCAAACTGAACGTCAGCTACAACTGCATCGACCGCCACTTGGAAAAGCGCGGCGAACAGACCGCACTGCTCTGGGAAGGCGACGATCCGGCCGAATCGGCACAAATCACTTACAAAAAACTCCATCACCATGTCTGCCGCTTGGCCAACGTGCTGAAAAGCCGTGGCGTGAACAAAGGCGACCGGGTGTGCATCTACATGCCGATGATCCCCGAAGCTGCCTACGCTATGCTTGCCTGTGCACGAATCGGCGCGGTCCATTCGGTGGTGTTTGGCGGCTTCTCTCCTGATTCCCTGCGTGACCGTATTCTCGATGCCGATTGCCGCACAGTGATCACCGCCGACGAAGGTGTACGCGGCGGCAAGTTCGTGCCGCTCAAGCAGAACGTCGACAAAGCCCTGCAGAGTTGCCCGGACGTCAGCACCGTCGTGGTGGTAGAGCGCACCCAAGGCAACGTCGACTGGGTCGAAGGCCGCGACCTCTGGTATCACCAGGCTGTACGCGATGTCAGCGACGATTGCCCAGCGGAACCAATGGACGCCGAAGATCCGCTGTTCATCCTCTACACCTCGGGCAGCACCGGTAAACCCAAAGGCGTACTGCACACCACCGGCGGCTATTTGCTGCAAGCGGCGATGACTTTCAAATATGTGCTCGATTACCGCGACGGCGAGGTGTTCTGGTGCACCGCCGATGTTGGTTGGGTCACCGGCCACAGCTACATCGTCTACGGCCCGCTGGCCAACGGCGCGACCACGCTGATGTTCGAAGGCGTGCCGAGCTACCCGAACAGCTCACGATTCTGGCAGGTCATCGATAAACACCAGGTCAACATTTTCTACACCGCACCCACTGCGCTGCGCGCGTTGATGCGTGAAGGTGCCGAACCGTTGAAGGAAACGTCGCGGCAGAGCCTCAGATTACTCGGCAGCGTCGGTGAGCCAATTAACCCGGAAGCGTGGGAGTGGTATTTCAACGTGGTCGGCGAACAGCGCTGCCCTATCGTCGACACTTGGTGGCAGACCGAGACCGGCGGCATCATGCTCAGCCCGCTGGTCAGCGCCCAGCGGATCAAACCGGGCTGCGCCACGCAGCCGATGTTCGGCGTACAACCGGTACTGCTCGATGAACACGGAAAGGAAATCAAAGGCGCCGGCAGCGGCGTGCTGGCGATCAAATCCAGTTGGCCGGCGCAGATCCGCAGCGTCTACGGCGACCCGCAACGCATGGTCGACACCTATTTCAAACCCTACCCCGGCTACTACTTCACCGGCGACGGCGCGCGCCGCGATGAGGATGGCGATTACTGGATCACCGGGCGCATCGACGACGTGATCAACGTCTCCGGCCACCGCATCGGCACCGCCGAAGTCGAAAGCGCGCTGGTGCTGCACGACAGCATCGCCGAAGCCGCCGTGGTCGGTTACCCCCACGACGTCAAAGGTCAGGGCATCTACGCCTTCGTCACACCCATGAACGGCACCGAACCGAATGACGAGTTGAAAAAAGAATTGCTCGCCCACGTCAGCAAGGAAATCGGCAGCTTCGCCAAACCAGACCTGATCCAGTGGGCGCCGGCCTTGCCGAAAACCCGTTCAGGCAAGATCATGCGGCGCATTCTGCGCAAGATCGCCTGCAACGAACTCGACAGCCTCGGCGACACCTCGACCCTGGCTGATCCTAGTGTGGTGCAAGGCCTGATCGACAAGCGCCTCAATCAGTAACACCCCGGGCGCGGTCAAACGGCCGCGCCCGCCCTTTCGCACTGAGTGGTCATGGAATTCATCCGCAGTCGTATTGAAAACCAACTCATGAGCCTGACCGGGCTGTCCCTCGGCCAACTCGATCTGGAAAACCCCAAGGGCGATCCCGGCCTGTTCGGCCCCGACTCGGTCAGTTGGCAAGTGCACGGCGATTTCAGCAGCATGTTGATCGGCGGGATCAGCGCGTTGTTGCTGCAAGCCCTGCATCCACTGGCACTGGCCGGGGTTTGGGATCATTCGAATTTTCGCCAGGACATGCTCGGGCGCTTGCGGCGTACCAGCCAGTTTGTTTCCGGCACCACGTTTGGCTCGCGCCGCGATGCAGATTGGTTGATCGAGAAGGTACGCACCATTCACCTGCAAGTCGTCGGCACCGCGCCGGATGGCCGGCCTTATGCGGCCAGCGATGCGGATTTGCTGACGTGGGTGCACGTGGCTGAAGTCAGTAACTTTCTGGCGGCGCATTTGCGTTATCGCAATCCGCAGTTGTCGGGGGCGGATCAGGATCGTTATTACGCGGAAATCGCCGTGATTGCCGAACGCCTCGGTGCGCGGGATGTGCCGAAATCGCGGCAAGCCGTAGCCGATTATCTGCAACGCATGCGCCCGCAGTTGCTGTGCGATGAGCGCAGCCGTGAGGTTTTGCGCTTGTTGCTCGACGCACCGGCGCCGAGTGTTCTGGCGCGACCGTTTGGCGATCTGATGATGAAGGCCGGTATCGATCTGTTGCCGGATTGGGCCAGCGATATGCTTGATGTGCGACAGAGTTCGCTGCAGCGCCAGTTGATTCGCGCCAGTGTCAAACGCAGCGCACCGATGCTGCGCTGGGCGATGCGCAATGGTTCGGTGCAACGCGCCAAACGCCGGATGGGGCTGAGCTGACGCTCAGAGCCGCAAGCCGCAAGCTGCAAGCTGCAAGATTTAAGCTTGGGGATTGAAGCTTGGAGCTTGCCGCTCAGTAACTGCTAAACTCCCGCGCCCCCATTCTCTCCAGCAAGGCGCCCGCATGTCTTCCTTGAATCAGGCGCTGCGCGCCGCCCTCGATCAACGCCAGGATCTGCTGGCCGAGTTGCACCGCCAGGGCACCGATTGCTATCGGCTGTTCCACGGCAGCCAGGAAGGCGCCGGCGGTCTGACTATCGACCGCTATGGCCCGCAACTGCTGGTGCAAAGCTTCCACCAGACGCTCGAGCGCGATGACCTGCTGCAATTGCACGCGATGGTTAATCAGAGCCTGGGGCTGGAAACGTTGCTGGTCTACAACGACCGCTCCCGTGGCAATTCGCGCATTGATCGTGAAGACAGCGTCTACAAAGCCGAAGACGCCGCGCTGGCCGATCTGGTCGGTCACGAATGGGGTCTGAACTACCGGGTGCGCGGTCGCCATGCCGGACAAGACCCGCTGCTGTTCCTCGACCTGCGCAACACGCGCGGCTGGGTCAAGGATCACGCCAAAGGCAAATCCGTGCTCAACCTGTTCGCCTACACCTGCGGCGTCGGCCTCAGTGCGGCCGCCGGTGGCGCGCGTGAAGTGTGCAACCTGGATTTCGCCGAAGGCAATCTGGCGGTCGGTCGCGAAAACGGTCTGCTCAACCCGCAGTTGCCCGAGATGGAGTTCATCCAGTCGGACTACTTCCCGGCCATTCGCCAACTCGCCGGCCTGCCGATCAGCCAGCGTCGCGGGCAGAAACTGCCGAGCTACCAACGCCTCGATCAGCGCCAATACGACCTGGTCCTGCTCGACCCGCCCGCGTGGGCCAAGAGCGCATTCGGCACTGTCGATTTACTGCGCGACTACCAGAGCCTGCTCAAACCGGCCCTGCTGACCACCGCCGACAACGGCGTGCTGATCTGCTGCAACAACCTGGCGAAAGTCAGCATGGACGACTGGCGCGAGCAGGTGCTGCGCTGCGCCGAGAAGGCTGGGCGACCGGTACGTGAGTGGAGCGTGATGACACCGGGCGCCGACTTCCCGTCCATGGACCAGCAACCGCCGCTGAAAACCCTGATCCTGCAGCTCTGATCCGACCGCGCGGCTGACAACTGTCCAATGAGGGAGCGAGCCTGCTCGCGAACGCGGAGCATCAGCCAACTAATAGAGCGACTGGTATGACGCCTTCGCGAGCAGGCTCGCTCCCACATGGAAAGCGTTCCGACAGAAGAATCTGAACAATCCTGCTCCATGCGAGGTACTTCGGAACCAGAATCGCGTGCCATACTCCAAGGCACTCCGATTCAGACAGATGAAGCCGCACATGCCCAAAGGATTGATTCGCGCGATTGGCGCCCTGTTGACTGCTCTGGCCCTCTACAGCCTGCTGGGGTTTCTGATTTTGCCAGGCATCGCCCTGCGTGTGGCCAATCAACAACTGGCCAATTACGCCACGGTGCCTGCGCATATCCAGCGTGTCGAACTCAACCCGTTCAGCCTTGAAGTCACCCTGTGGGGGCTGGTCATTGGCGAGCCGGGCAAGGAACAGATCGGTTTCGATCGCCTGTACGCCGACCTGCAAATCGACAGCCTGTGGACCAAAGCCCTGCATCTGGCGAACATCGAGCTGGACAAGCCGAAGAGCGAAATCCTGTTCGCCAAAGACGGCAAGCTCAACCTGCTGGGCCTGTTCAATGTGCCGGCCAGTGAGCCAACACCAGCCGACCCCAACGCCAAACCGTTCCCGCTGCGCATCGACAACATCAAACTGGCTGGCGGCGTCGTGCACTTTGAAGACGTGCGCCCGAGCGAACCCATCGAGTTTCTCTACGATGACCTCAGCTTCGAACTGAAAAACCTCAGCACCCTCCCCGAAGACAGCGCCGACATGACCCTGGTCGCCATCGGCCCCGCTGGCGGCCGGATCGACTGGAGTGGCAATTTCAGCCTGATCCCGTTCACCTCCGAAGGCACCCTGAAAGTCACCGACGGCAAGATGAAAGCCTTCTGGCCCTACGTGCGTGATTCAGTGCCCTTGGTGCTTGAAGACGGTGTGATCAGTCTCAGCAGCGAATACAAACTCAATCTGTCGAAAGAAACCGAACTGCAGTTGAACAACGTGGCGGTGAGCATCGCGCCGTTTGCCATCAAAGCCCCGGACGGACGGCCACTGGCGAAACTCGAACGCCTCGACGTCAGCGAAACCTCGGTGGATCTGGCCAAGCAACAAGTCGTGGTCGGCAAGATCCGCAGCAACAAACTGGAAACCTGGGCAGCCCTTGAAGCCGACGGACAACTGGACTGGCAGAAACTGTTCGCCAGCCAACCGTCGAAACCCGCCGCCAAAGCCGCCGCAGAACCGGCAGACACGCCGGCCGCTGCCGACTCGCCAAAAGCTGAACCCACTGCGCCGAGCAAGCCTTGGCAGGTGCTGCTCAAAGACGTGCAATTGCGTAACTACACCGTGCATCTGGCCGACCGTTCGGCAACACCTGCGGTGGCACTGGATATCACCCCGCTGAACGTCGACCTGCAAGACTTCGACAGCCTCAACGGTTCGCCCTTCCAGCTCAAGCTCGATAGCGGCGTGGGCAAGCAAGGCAAGATCACGGCCGACGGCACCGTCAATCTCGCCCCGGTCAACGCCCAGCTCAATGTGAAAACCCAGGACATCGACCTGCGCGTCGCACAGTCCTACATCAACCCGTTCATTCGCCTGGAACTGCGCAGCGGCATGCTCGGCAGTGATCTGAAGGTCAATCTGAAAAGCACCGAACCGCTGGCGCTCAGCGTCACCGGACGGGCGCAGATCGATCAACTGCACACCCTCGACACTCTGAAAACCCGCGACTTCCTCAAGTGGCAGCAGGTGGTCGTCGAAGGCCTGAATTATCAACACGGCGACAGCCTGTCGATCGACAAGGTCAACCTGTTCCAGCCTTATGTGCGGTTCATGATCAACGATGATCGCACCACCAACATTGACGATCTGCTGATTCCGCAGCCCGCCGACAGCGGCACCAAAACCACAGCGGCGAAACCGGCCAGCAACGAAAAACCGCTGGGCATTCACATTGGCGGCATCGCCATCAACGACGGCTCGGCCAACTTCGCCGACTTCAGCCTGACGCCGAACTTCGCCACCGCCGTGCAGCAGCTCAACGGCCAGATCGGCACCATCGACAGCCGTCAGGCGAAACCGGCCAGCGTCGACATCAAAGGCAAGGTCGACCGCTATGCACCGGTGACCATCAAGGGCGCGGTGAATCCGTTCGACCCGATGGCCAGCCTCGACATCGCTACCAGTTTCAAACGCGTCGAGCTGACCACGTTGACGCCCTACTCCGGCAAATTCGCCGGGTACCGCATCCGCAAAGGCCGGCTCAACCTCGACCTGCATTACCTGATCACCAAGGGCCAGCTCAAAGCCGAAAACAAAGTGGTGGTCGAGCAATTGCAGCTCGGCGAAAAAGTCGACAGCCCGGATGCCGTGAGCCTGCCGCTGAAATTGGCGATTGCCTTGCTCAAGGATGTCGACGGCAAGATCTCCATCGAATTGCCGGTGACCGGCGACTTGAACAACCCGCAGTTCAGCGTGATGCCGATTGTCTGGCAGACCCTGCGCAACCTGATCGTCAAAGCCGCCGCCGCGCCATTCAAGATGATTGGCGGCCTGATCAGTGGTGGCAGTTCGCAAGACCTTGGCACCGTGTCGTTTGCTCCGGGTTCCAGCGAGTTGAGCAAGGATGCCGAAGCGGCGCTGATCAAACTGTCTCAGGCGCTGAAGGAGCGTCCGGCACTGCGTCTGGAGATCGAAGGCACGGCCGCCAAAAGCAGTGACGGCCCGTTGCTCGCCGAGCAGCGTCTGGAACGTGAATACCAGTACAACTACTACAAGATGCTCCAGCGTCGTGGCGATAAAGTCCCGGCTCAGGCGTCGCTGCTGCAAGTGCCCGACAGCGAGAAAGGTCCACTGCTCGAGGGCATTTACCGCACCCGCCTGAAAACCCAGCCGCCGGCCGAATGGAAGGATCTGGGCAAGGAAGAACGCACGGCGAAGATGCGCGAAGGGGTGATCCAGTTCTGGAGTGGCAGCGATGTGTTGCTGCGCCAATTGGGTCAGGACCGTGCCAGCAGCATCAAGGATTATCTGGTTGATAAAGGCCAACTGGCAGACGACCGCGTGTACTTCATCGACGCCAATCTGGGTGAAGCCGAGAGCGATGGCCGCGTAGTAACGCAAATGCATCTGGATGCCGAGTGATGAAACCGCAGTGGCTGGCCTTGATCGCAATGACGTTCGCGGCCAGTCACGCCTCGGCGTCCGATACCCTGCGCTGCGGCAGTCAGTTGATCAGCCTTGGCGACCGCTCAAGCGAAGTCCTGCAAAAGTGCGGTGAGCCGGTCAGTCGCGATTTGCTCGGCTACAAGCGCAGCGCCAATCGCCGCGAGGAGTTTCAGGTCGAGGAATGGACCTACGGCCCAAGTAACGGCATGTATCAATTCCTGCGCTTCGAAGGCAATCGCCTGCGCCAGATCAACAGCAAACGCGGTAACTGACCCGACACCGATTCCCCCTGTAGGAGTGAGCCTGCTCGCGATAGCGGTCTGTCAGCTAATCAAATTGCGGACTGACACACCGCTATCGCGAGCAGGCTCACTCCTACATTTGTTTTGTGTTGTCTCTGAAATAGAACAGGCCCCGACACAAGTGGCGGGGCCTGTAATGGTCACATCCGTGTGACCGTTCGCATGAACTCTAAAGTTGCGGCAGACGTATTGCTCGGCCCGTCTGTCGCGCCTTCTCCCGGTCCAGGCGAGAAGTCATGCCTTACTCGGCTTTCAGGCCGTCAGCGGAGACCGCTTGAACGCCTTTGATTTTCTTGGCGATGGCTACAGCGGTAGCTTTTTGCGCATCGGTTACTGCAGTAGTCGACGACAGCGATACTACGCCTTTGTTGGTTTCTACTTTGATGTCAGTGCCTGGAATGCCTTTTTCGGTGACCAGGTCAGCTTTGACTTTGGTAGTGATCCAGGTATCGGAAGTAGCTTCTTTAGCCTGGGTGACTTCACCGGCAGCCAGAGTCATTGGAGCCTGGGTAGCCTGAGTGGATTGTGCGAATGCACCGGAAGCCATGGTCAGGGTCAGCGCGGTAGCAGCAGCGGCAGTGATAGCGAACTTCTTCATACGAGTAACTCCTGTTTTTCTGGAAAGTCTGCTGGTTGTCTTGTCAGCAGGGTTACCAAGGTAGTTGCGAACGCTGTGCCAACTTTTGCAGCTATATAATTTCTTTATAAATCAACAAGTTATACTTATCACGAATTTTCGAAATCATGCAATTTGCATGAGCCGGACAATATTCGCATGCAACTTGCGGTTTTTTGGAAAGTTCCTAAGACGCTGAAATTATTGAAGCTTTTGTGAACGGCTGCGCAATGAAAAATGCCCCGCATTGCGGGGCATTCTGGTCAGCACACAACCCAGTTATGTACCACTGGCGGTGCAGCCTTTAGGCGAGTAATCCGGCGACACGTTTGTAGTACACGCCCACCCAGTGGTGGCGGTACGTGTCAGAGTGATTGTTTTACCCAGCACAGGAGCTGGCGCGTTGGCGATCGTACAAACGATTGTTCCCGCACCATCGGCGGCAGTACCGGAGGCCGTCAGCGCGCAATTGGATGTCGAGGTCGCCGCATCGCCCTTCACGATGGCCAGTGTCGGATTGGTTCCTTGATTGATGGTGTCTTCAAACGGCACCTTCAGCGCACTGATCTCCGCCAGCCCCGCCGTTACCTTCGACCGCGCCTGATACTTGGAATACTGCGGCAAGGCGATGGTCGCCAGAATCCCGATGATCGCCACCACGATCAGCAGTTCGATCAGAGTAAAACCTTGTTGTTTTTTCATAGACACGCTCCATGCATGAGTCGAAATCTCATGATCTGCAAGGGACGCAGCATAGGCCATGCCAACGCCTCCAAGCCCAGCCCGTTGGGCGCGAACCCCCTACAACGCCTTTTCCTACAACCCGCAACCGCACTATCTGACAATTTTTGTCACCTGCACCGGGCGTGTTTGGCGCTGTCACTTGACTAGGCTATAAGTCATGAACTGCAAGCGTGCGGGATCCCCATGAATGACATCGCTCTGAGCGGTCTGACCAAACAATTGGTGCAGGCCGAACTGCTCACGGAAAAAGGCGCCCAGCAAGCCTGGCAACAGGCCCAGCGCAATCGCCTGTCGCTGGTCAGCTATCTGGTGCAGAACAAACTGGTGAAAAGCTCACAGGTCGCCGAGATCGCTTCCGAGCACTTCGGCATGGCGTTCCTCGATCTCAACTGTCTGGACAAGGAAACCCAGCCCAAAGGCCTGGTCAGCGAAAAACTCGTACGCCAGCATCACGCCCTGCCTTTGTGGCGACGCGGCAACAAGCTGTTCGTGGGGATTTCCGACCCGAGCAATCATCAAGCGATCAACGACATTCAGTTCAGTACCGGGCTGAGCACCGAAGCCATTCTGGTCGAGGACGACAAGCTCACCGATGCCATCGAGAAGTTCTTCGACACCCACACCAGTGGCCTGGAAGACATGGCCGATGTCGATCTCGATGGCCTCGATGTCGAATCAATCGACGACAGCAAACAGGAGGCCATCGGTGGCCTCGATGCCGACGATGCGCCGGTGGTGCGTTTCGTTCACAAGATGCTGCTAGACGCGATCAAGAGCGGCTCATCCGACTTGCACTTCGAACCTTACGAGAAGAACTACCGGGTGCGGGTGCGCACCGACGGCATCCTGCGCGAGGTGGCCAAGCCACCGGTTCAACTGGCCGGGCGCATCGCCGCACGCCTGAAAGTCATGGCCAGCCTCGATATCTCGGAACGGCGCAAACCGCAGGACGGGCGGATCAAGATGCGTCTGTCGAAGAGCAAGTCGATCGATTTCCGCGTCAACACCTTGCCGACCCTGTGGGGCGAGAAAGTGGTGATCCGGATCCTCGACCCGTCCAGTGCGCAGATCGGCATCGACGCCCTTGGCTATGAACCAGAGCAGAAAGACCTGTACATGGCCGCGCTCAAGCAGCCACAGGGCATGATTCTGGTCACCGGGCCCACCGGATCGGGTAAAACCGTGTCGCTGTACACCGGCCTGAATATCCTCAACACCGTCGACATCAACATCTCCACCGCTGAAGACCCGGTGGAAATCAACATGGAAGGCATCAACCAGGTCAACGTCAATCCCAAACAAGGACTCGACTTTGCTCAGGCGCTGCGCTCGTTTCTGCGCCAGGACCCGGACGTGATCATGGTCGGCGAGATCCGCGATCTGGAAACCGCCGAGATCGCGATCAAGGCTGCGCAGACCGGTCACCTGGTGCTCTCGACCCTGCATACCAACAGCGCCGCGGAAACTCTGACGCGCCTGCATAACATGGGCATTCCCGGTTTCAACATCGCCACGTCGGTCAGTCTGATCATCGCCCAGCGCCTGGCGCGCAAACTGTGCAGCCACTGCAAGAAGCCCATCGAGATCCCACGCGAAACTTTGATCAAGGAAGGCTTCCCCGAGGAACGCATCGGTCATTTCACGATCTACGAGCCGGTCGGTTGCGATCACTGCAACGGCGGTTACAAGGGACGCGTGGGGATTTATGAAGTGGTGAAAAACACACCGGAGCTGCAACGCTTGATCATGGCCGAAGGCAACTCGCTGGAAATCGACATTCAAATGCGCCGCGACGGCTTCGACGACCTGCGCACCTCCGGGCTGCACAAGGCCATGCAAGGCATCACCAGCCTTGAAGAAATCAACCGGGTCACCAAGGACTGAACATGGCGGTCAAGGCAGCGAAAATCAGCATTTATGCCTGGGAAGGCACGGACAGGAAAGGCAGCAAAGTCACTGGCGAATTAAGTGGACAGAACCCTGCACTGATCAAGGCACAACTGCGTAAACAGGGGATCAATCCCGGCAAAGTACGCAAGAAGACCGCGTCGTTGTTGAGCTTTGGCAAACGCATCAAAGCCCAGGACATTGCTCTGTTCACCCGGCAGATGGCGACCATGATGAAGGCTGGTGTGCCGCTGCTGCAGTCGTTCGACATCATTGGCGAAGGCTTTGAAAACCCGGCCATGCGCAAACTGGTGGACGAGGTGAAGCAGGAGGTCGCGGCCGGTAACAGCTTCGCCACAGCCCTGCGCAAGAAGCCGCAGTATTTCGACGAGTTGTATTGCAATCTGGTCGACGCCGGCGAGCAGTCCGGCGCACTCGACACGTTGCTGGAACGGGTCGCGACCTATAAGGAAAAAAGCGAACGGCTCAAGGCCAAGATCAAAAAAGCCATGACCTACCCCACCGCCGTGGTGCTGGTGGCAGCAGTCGTGACCGGAATACTGCTGGTTAAAGTGGTGCCGCAGTTTCAGTCGGTGTTTTCCGGTTTCGGCGCAGAGCTGCCGGCCTTCACGCTGATGGTGATCAGTCTGTCGGAATTCATGCAGCAATGGTGGTGGGCGATTCTCGGCGCGCTGGTCGTGACGATCTTTGGTACTCGCCATGCACTGAAAACATCTCAGGCATTACGCGATCGCAAAGACACCTGGCTATTGAAACTGCCCTTGGTGGGCACGCTGATGTACAAATCCGCCGTGGCGCGATTCGCTCGAACCCTGTCGACCACATTCGCTGCCGGTGTGCCGCTGGTGGAAGCGCTCGACTCGGTGGCCGGCGCCACCGGCAACGTGGTGTTCAAGCGTGCTGTGCTGCGGATTCGTCAGGACGTCTCGACCGGCATGCAGCTGAATTTTTCGATGCGCAGCACCGGGGTCTTTCCCAACATGGCCGTGCAAATGACCGCGATCGGCGAAGAGTCCGGCGCGCTGGATGAGATGCTCGACAAGGTCGCGGGGTTTTACGAAGAGGAAGTGGATAACATGGTCGACAACCTCACCAGCCTTATGGAGCCATTTATCATGGTGGTGCTGGGGGTAATCGTCGGTGGGCTGGTGGTGGCCATGTATTTGCCGATCTTCCAACTTGGCTCAGCGATCTGACATGCCTATCGAAGAACTGTTCGCCCTGTATCCGCTGGCCTTTGTCTTCACCGCCCTGCTGCTGGGTCTGGTGGTCGGCAGCTTCCTCAACGTGCTGATCTGGCGTCTGCCGAAAATGCTCGAGCGCGACTGGCGCCAGCAGGCCCACGATGTGCTCGGTTTGCCTGGTGAAACGCCGCTGCCCACTTACAACCTGATGCTGCCGCACTCCGAATGTCCGCATTGCGCCCACCGGATTCGCCCGTGGGAAAACATTCCCCTGTTGAGTTACCTGTGGCTGCGCGGGCGCTGCTCTGCGTGTACCGCACCGATCAGCAAACGTTATCCACTAACCGAACTGGCCTGTGGGTTGCTCTCGGCCTTCATCGCCTGGCACTTCGGTTTCGGTTGGCCGGCGTGCCTGTTGATCGTCCTCACCTGGGGTTTGCTGGCGATGAGTCTGATCGACACCGAGCATCAACTGTTGCCCGATGTGCTGGTACTGCCGTTGCTGTGGCTAGGGCTGATCGTCAACAGCTTCGGCTTGTTCGTGCCGTTGCACGATGCACTGTGGGGCGCGGTGGCCGGTTACCTGGCGCTGTGGTCAGTATTCTGGCTGTTCAAACTGCTGACCGGCAAGGACGGCATCGGCCACGGTGATTTCAAGCTGCTGGCGTTGCTTGGAGCGTGGGGCGGCTGGCAGATTTTGCCGCTGACGATCCTGTTGTCATCGCTGGTCGGCGCCATTATCGGGGTGATTTTGCTGCGCTTGCGTAATGAGAAAACCTCGACCCCCATCCCCTTCGGCCCCTATCTGGCAATTGCCGGCTGGATTGCCTTGCTCTGGGGTGGTCAAATAACCGACTTCTATTGGCAGTTTGTCGGTTTGAAATGAATACCCCTGTGGAAAAATCCTGGATTCTCGGCCTCACCGGCGGCATCGGCAGCGGCAAAAGCGCGGCGGCCCAGCACTTCATTGATCTGGGTATCCACGTGGTGGATGCCGATCATGCGGCGCGCTGGGTGGTAGAGCCGGGGCGTCCGGCGCTGGCAAAGATTGCCGAACACTTCGGCCCCGGCGTGCTGCTGGCCGATGGCACGCTGGATCGCGCCGCCCTGCGCAAACTGATCTTTGAAGTGCCGGAAGAACGCCGCTGGCTCGAAGCCCTGCTGCATCCGTTGATCGCCGAGGAAATCGCCCATCACCTGGCGCTGGCAAAATCGCCTTACGCGATTCTGGTTTCGCCGTTGTTGATCGAATCCGGGCAATACGCGATGACTCAGCGCATTCTGGTGATCGACGCCCCGCAACAACTGCAGATCGAACGCACCTTGCAGCGTGACCAGACCAGCGAAGAGCAGGTTCAGGCGATCCTCAAGGCCCAGTCGAGCCGCGAAGATCGCGTGAATCGTGCCGACGACGTGGTGGTCAACGACCGCGACCTCGCCTGGCTGCACAGCGAGGTCGAGCGTCTGCATCACTTATACCTGACATTATCCGGAGGCCATGCATGAGCCAGACCCCAACCGTTGAATGCCCAACCTGCGGCGCCCCCGTGGAATTCACTGCCGAAAACAAGTTTCGGCCGTTCTGCTCCGATCGCTGCAAACTGATCGACCTCGGCGCCTGGGCGTCGGAAGAACACAAGATTCCGGTCGCACCGGACGCCGAAGATGAACTGTTTTCCGGCGATTTCGATCCGCGCCACTGATCCGATCAGGGCCGCATAAAGCCGTAGTCCTGATTGTCGTCGAGGTTTTCCGCGAGAAAACGCAACTCGTCGGCCAGGTCTTCGGCGTTGCGCACGGCCTTGCTCTGCTGCACCACCGCACTGAGCAAGGCGCGCAAACTCAACCCCGGGTCAAAGCCCACCTCCTGCGCCATGTCCAGACTCTGCCGGGTTTCCTGCCTTGCCCACTCGTAAACGCTCATGCCGCTGCTCCTGAAGGGATTTGTGCGAGCATGAAATTTCCCGCGCGCAGCGGGTTTGATGTGGATCAAGACTTCGGATCGTCGTCCTTCCACGGCGCCGAAAGGTAGCGTGTGCGGTTGAAGGTCTCCAGCCATTCCGGGCTGAATACCACCAGGGCACTGACGATCATGCCGTTGATGAACGCCTCGGGAAACAGCAGCAGCCACAGATAACCGATGAAATCTTCCAGCCACTCCGGCATGGCAAAGAGACCGTCGTACCACAGCAGCGTCAGGCTGAGGATCAGGCACAACAGGGCTGACAGCGCGGCGGCAAAGAAGCCGGAACAGAAGATGTACACGAACGGATTGCGTGGCTGTGCGCGCTCGACGACGATCGCCACGCATTCGGTAACCAGCACCGGCAGCAAAATGAACAAAGTGCCATTGCCCCCGACGGCCAGTAGATCCTGACGCCCGAGCAGCACCAGACCCATTTGCGCGACCAGCCCGCCGACAATCGCCAGCGGCCAGTCCAGCAGCAACGTTACCGCCGTCATGCCGATGAAATGATAAGACACGCCCGTGTCGAAATCCCTGCGCACCAGCCACAACAGGAACAACGCGAACACCGTCCCGAACAGCAGATGCTGACGGCGGCTGTCACTGAACAACTCGACCCACGGCGCACGCACAATCGCCCAGAGCAGCACCGGCACATAAATCAGCCAGCCGAGCGTCAGGCTCGCCGTCGAAAGCAGTTCAGCTCCAATCATTCCCTCACCCTCCATCGACATTCAGCTGTAGGAGCTGCCGAAGGCTGCGATCTTTTGATTTAACAGCAAGATCAAAAGATCGCAGCCTTCGGCAGCTCCTACAAGGGCAAGGTGAACGGGCGGTTCAAGCAAAGCTTTCTGCTTGTCGCATTTGAACGCTAAGCTTGGGCTTATGGATGACTCAGATTATTTACGCCTGCTGACCATCGCGGCCGAGCAGGCCAACGCCTTTCTGTCCAATGCCCGCAAATGGGAGCGTGAGCGTTGGGTCTGCCAGCGCCTGCTGCAAGGCCTGAACATTCCCTACCGCGCCGATGAATTCGCGCCGGCCGGCGAGCCGCCGGACGTGCTGTTTCGCGATGCCAATTTCGAGGTGTTCTTCGTGCTCGACGAGGGGCGCCGGCTCAACGATGAATGGCGCGATGAATTACAGCGACGACGCAGCGCCTTTTCTCTCAGCCAACTTGTGCGCCGTGAGGCCAAGCCCAAGCGCATTCCGGCCAATGAATTCCTGCTGCGACTGGCACCGACCTTGCGCAAGAAGGCGCACAACTACAAGGAACGTGGCATGGATCTGGGCGAACTGGATATCATCGCCTTCGCCAGCCTCAAACGTGAAGTACTGGACTTGAACAGCCATTTTCCACCGCCTACCGAATATCTGCGTCAGGGTTGGCGCTCGCTTTCCCTGGTTGGCCCGACCTTCGCCCGTGTGCTGTTCGCCCATCCGGACGCACCGGACTTTCTGCGTAGCAACCTCGGTCGCAGCATTGTTTTTGATGTGGGAATCAGCCTGTGACACCACTTCAGCAATTGATCGCCGATGTGCCGCAGACTGGGCGTGTGCGCTGGATCGGCGTGCGCCCCGAGTCGCGCGGGCCGATGATTGAACTTGATGCGGTGGAAGCGCGGCTGGAAGCAGGACTGACCGGCGATCACGCCCGCCCCGGTGTGCGTAACGCGCGGCAGGTGACGCTGATCCAGTGGGAACATCTGCCGGTGATCAGCGCATTGATGGGGCGCCCCGATGATCAACCTGTCAGGCCTGAAGATCTGCGCCGTAATCTCGTTATCAGCGGTATCAATTTGTTTAGCCTCAAGGGTCGGCGCTTTCGTATCGGTCAGGCAATATTCGAAACCACGGGCTGGTGTCAGCCCTGCGCACGGCTGCAGAACAACCTTGGCCCGGGCACCTTTCAAGCGGTGCGCGGCCATGGCGGAATTACCGCGCGGGTGTTACAAAGCGGGATCATTCGCCTCGAAGACCGGGTCAGCGTCGAACCGGTTCCGGACAGCGGCTATGCTGCGTTCAACCCCGGATAGAAACCGCTGTAGCTTCTGCCCATTCAGCAACGTCTACCTGACGAGGCAAATATGACCAGCCGCCTGAACCCCGAAGACCAGAAACATGTCGAAGAGTACCTGCAACTGTCCCAACACCGAGTCGAGCGCCGGCCTTTCCGGCCGTGGATGCTCCTGGTGCTGGTGCTGGCAGTGACCATTGGTCTGGGCCTGTTGAGCCGATTTATCAGTTACCTGACGCTATGAGCTGCCTCGCGCTCGCTTGGGTAACGACACCGATTTCCTTTAAAAACCTTGCGAGTTATTCCTATGTCCCATCGTATTGTTATTGTCGGCGGCGGCGCCGGCGGTCTGGAGTTGGCTACCCGTCTGGGTAAGACTCTGGGCAAGCGCGGCACGGCCAGTGTGATGCTGGTCGACGCCAATCTGACGCACATCTGGAAGCCGCTGTTGCACGAAGTGGCCGCCGGATCGCTGAACTCTTCCGAAGACGAACTCAACTATGTTGCCCAGGCAAAATGGAACCACTTCGAGTTCCAGCTGGGGCGCATGAGCGGGCTCGATCGCGCGCAGAAGAAAATCCAGTTGGCCGCCACCTACGATGAAAACGGCGTAGAACTGGTGCCGGCGAGGGAAGTGCAGTACGACTCGCTGGTGATCAGCGTCGGCAGCACCACCAATGATTTCGGCACGCAGGGCGCGGCGCAGCACTGCCTGTTCCTCGACACCCGCAAACAGGCCGAGCGCTTCCATCAGCAACTGCTCAATCACTATCTGCGTGCACACGCCGGGCAAACCGATGTGGTCGAGCAAATCAGTGTGGCCATCGTCGGCGCTGGCGCCACGGGTGTTGAACTGGCGGCAGAACTGCACAACGCCGCCCACGAACTGGCGGCTTATGGTCTGGACCGGATCAAACCGGAAAACATGCACATCACCCTGATCGAAGCCGGCCCACGGGTGTTGCCTGCCCTGCCGGAACGCATCAGCGGGCCGGTACACAAGACCCTGGAAAAACTCGGGGTCAATGTGATGACCAACGCTTCGGTCAGCGAAGTGACCGCCGACAGCCTGATCACTGCCGATGGCAATGAGATCAAGGCCAGCCTGAAAGTCTGGGCTGCCGGTATTCGCGCACCGGGTTTCCTCAACCACATCGATGGCCTGGAAACCAACCGCATCAATCAGCTGCAAGTGTTGCCGACCCTGCAAACCACGCGCGATGAAAACATCTTCGCCTTCGGCGATTGCGCCGCGTGCCCGCAACCGGGCACTGATCGCAACGTGCCACCACGGGCGCAAGCCGCACACCAACAGGCATCGCTGCTGGCCAAATCGCTGAAACTGCGCATCGAAGGCAAGACTCTGCCGGAATACAAGTACACCGACTACGGCTCGCTGATCTCGCTGTCGCGTTTTTCCGCTGTGGGTAACTTGATGGGCAACCTGACCGGCAGCGTGATGCTCGAAGGCTGGCTGGCGCGGATGTTTTACGTGTCGCTGTATCGCATGCACCAGATGGCATTGTACGGGCCGTTCCGCACGGCGATGTTGATGCTGGGCAGCAAGATTGGTCGAGGCACCGAGCCGCGTTTGAAACTGCATTGATGTAAAAACCTGTAGGAGTGAGCCTGCTCGCGATAGCGGTGCGTCAGTCGACATCATTGTTGAATGACACACCGCTATCGCGAGCAGGCTCACTCCTACATTTGATTTGTGATTCTGTCTCGTAATGTATCTGCGTCCGTAATATCTAACCTTCGCTTACAAACTCCCCGCCTGGCGACACAGTCGCGATACACCGCCACCGCTTAATGGCCACACCCGAGCAGCACCTGCTCAGGCAATCGTCCTTAACATGTGGTTGCACAGCGCAGCCCAGGAGAATGTAAATGTCCGGTACTTCGACCCTCGGTAAAAAATCCATTGGCCTGATCGGCGCCGCGCTGGCGGGCGGCTTGATGTTGTCCGGTTCGGTGTTTGCCGCTCAACCACTGACGCAGGGCTACATGGTCGCTTCGGCAGAAACTTCGGTGAAAGCGCCGGAGGGCAAATGCGGTGAAGGCAAATGTGGTGATGCTTCGATGGCCAAGACGGACAGCGACGGTGACGGCAAGGTCTCGCGCGCCGAATTCCTGAAAGTCGCGCCGAAGTCCGACTTCGACAAGATCGACACCAACCATGACGGTTTCATCGACGAGCAAGAGGCCTACAACAACGTGAAGGCCAACTTTGAAGCCAATGGCAAGAAGATGCCAAAAGGCCTGTTCGAGCACCTGAAAGATCAAGACGGCGCCTGATCAGCAGAAAAAACCAAGCCGCGCTTCTCTTGGCAGAAACGCGGCTTTTTCACGTCTGCCGTTTATAACTGGAAACGCCGGACCATGCCCTGCAAGGCGTTGGCCAGTTGCGACAACTCGTGGCTGGAGGCACTGGTCTGATCGGCACCGGCGGCCGAACGTACCGACAGATCACGAATGTTCACCAGGTTGCGATCCACTTCCCGCGCGACTTGCGCTTGTTCTTCCGCAGCACTGGCAATGACCAGATTACGCTCATGGATCTCATGCACCGAGGCGGTAATGGTTTGCAGCGCCTCACCAGCGCGCTCAGCCAACGCCAGCGTGGTCGTCGCCCGTGCGGTACTGGCCTGCATCGAATCCAGCGCCAGGCTCGAACCGCTGCGCATGCCCTGGACCATCTGCTCGATCTCCTGCGTCGACTGCTGCGTGCGATAAGCCAGCGCCCGCACTTCATCAGCCACTACGGCAAAGCCTCGTCCGCTCTCGCCGGCGCGCGCCGCTTCAATCGCTGCGTTGAGCGCCAGCAGATTGGTCTGCTCGGCAATCGCCCGAATCACGTCCAGCACTTTGCCGATGTCCTGCGACTGGTTGGCCAGTGATTGCACCAACTCGCCGGTTTGCTGCACATCGTTGGCCAGTGCGTTGATGGCGGTGGCGGTCTCACTGACGCGCACTTGGCCCAGATGCGCCGACTCGCTGGACTGGCGAGTCGCGTCAGATGTCGACACCGCATTGCGTGCGACCTCTTCCACCGCGGCGGTCATCTGGTTGACGGCAGTCGCGGCCTGTTCGATTTCGTTGTTCTGTTGTTGCAGCCCCTGTGTGCTGTCGAGCGTCACCGCATTGAGTTCATCGGCAGCCGTCGCCAGTTGCGTCGCCGAACCGCTGATGCCTTGCAGCGTCTCACGCAGGTTCTGTTGCATGGTTGCCAAGGCTTTGAGCAAGCGACTGACTTCATCGTTGCCATGGGTTTCGATCGGTCGGGTCAGATCACCCTGCGCGACACTTTCTGCTGCACTCACTGCACTGCTCAGCGGACGAACGATACTGCGCGTGAGCATCATCGCTAGTGCCACGGTGGCCAGCGCGGCCAAGGCAATGAACAAGCTGACAATCGTGCGCGAGTTTTCGTAGTGCGCAGCGGACTTCTGGCTTTCGGCGGCGACCTGTTTGGCGAACAGGTCTGCCAGATCGTTGAGTTGCTTGCCGGAGCCATCGACCACTGTCTTCATGTCGACCAGCAACAATTTGGTCAGCTCATCACGCTTGCCTTGCTCAGCAAGGGCGAAGGATTGAGCGATGCCACTGCGATAGGCAGCGAAGGTTTTCTTGAACTGGTCGTATAGCTGCTGGCCTTCCGGGGTGTTGACCAGTTTGTCGTAAGCGGCGATTTTCTCGCTCAGCTCCTTGTCGCGGGTGTCCATCTGGCTGCGGTAGGTGGCGATATTGTTGGTGTCCTGATCCAGCGCCATGCGCAGCGAGATGGTGCGGATACGCAGCATGATCTCGCGAATCTCGTCGCCGCCACGAATACTTGGCAGCCACTGGTTTTCCACCGCGACTTCACTGTCGCGAATACTCGACATCTGCCCGAGGGCAAAAACGCCGAGCAAGGCCACCAACACCGCGATCAGGGCGAACCCCAGGGCCGCCCGGGGAGCAATATTCAACTGACGAAGCAACATGACGAACGCCCTTATTCTTGTATTGGCCAGATTCAAGGGGCGAAGCCATGGCAGTCCCCTCGTGTTAGCGGGCTATCGGCAGGTTGTATGATGACTTGAAGGGGAAATGCGTTTTTGTCGGACAAAAAAAATCCCCGTATCTTTCGATACGAGGATTTTTAATATGGTCGGGGTAAGGGGATTCGAACTCCTGACATCCTGCTCCCAAAGCAGGCGCGCTACCGGACTGCGCTATACCCCGGTAAAAAAAAGGCGACCTTTCAAAGATCGCCTTCTTCGATCAGCGCTTTTGGCCTCTGATCTTAAGATTCGATCCCAGCGTTAACTGGTTTCAAAAATGGTGGGTCGTGTGGGATTCGAACCTACGACCAATTGGTTAAAAGCCAACTGCTCTACCAACTGAGCTAACGACCCAAAAATGGTCGGGGTAAGGGGATTCGAACTCCTGACATCCTGCTCCCAAAGCAGGCGCGCTACCGGACTGCGCTATACCCCGGCTTGAAATTGGCTCCGTGACCAGGACTCGAACCTGGGACCCAATGATTAACAGTCATTTGCTCTACCGACTGAGCTATCACGGAACTACATATTTCAATTTACAACGGTGAAACTTGTTGCATCTAGTCACTCGTTCGCATCGCTGCGTTCGTGTGTCTGAGGCGCGCTATTCTACAACCTAGAACACCTCTGTCAACCCCCTAAATTGCTTTCAAGTTAATGATTTGCAACTTATTTCAGATTTCAACTCAGTGAGCTGAGACCGTCTTGGCGACTGACTGCGGGGCGCACTTTACAAGCCTTTTCCTTTGAGTTCAACAGCCTAACGAAAAAAAAGGCCCTACGATGTAGGGCCTGCCAATTTTCATTGGCGCTTGGACTCAATTGAAAACGATTTCGTCGTTCTCGACAGCCCCGCTCGCCGTGTCGCCTGGCATGAAGTGACCCGAAAGAATCAACTGCGCCAGCGGGTTTTCGATCCAGCGCTGAATCGCCCGCTTCAAAGGACGAGCGCCATACACCGGGTCGTAACCGACAGCAATCAACTTGTCCATCGCCTCCGGGCTGAGTTCCAGCTTCAGCTCACGCTCGGCCAGGCGAGTGCGCAGACGGCCCAACTGGATCTCGGTAATGCCCGCGATCTGATCCCGCGCCAAAGGCTCGAAGATCACCACTTCGTCGACCCGGTTGATGAACTCCGGACGGAAGTGCGACGTCAGCGCATCCATCACCGCTGCGCGCTGCGCCTCACGATCACCGACCAGTTCCTGGATCTGTACCGACCCCAGGTTCGAAGTCATGACGATCACAGTATTGCGGAAGTCCACCGTGCGGCCATGACTGTCGGTCAAGCGGCCATCCTCAAGCACTTGCAGCAAGATGTTGAACACATCCGGGTGTGCCTTCTCGACTTCGTCCAGCAGGATCACCGAGTACGGCTTGCGACGCACAGCCTCGGTCAGGTAACCGCCTTCTTCGTAACCGACGTATCCCGGTGGCGCACCGATCAGACGCGCCACGGAATGTTTCTCCATGAACTCGGACATGTCGATCCGTACCATCGCCTCTTCAGTATCAAAGAGGAATTCGGCCAGTGCCTTGCACAGCTCGGTTTTACCAACACCGGTCGGGCCGAGGAACATGAACGAGCCGCTTGGACGATTCGGGTCGGACAACCCGGCACGCGAACGCCGTACCGCGTTGGCCACAGCGACCACGGCTTCCTCCTGACCAATCACCCGTTTGTGCAACAGGCTTTCCATCTTCATCAGTTTGTCGCGCTCGCCTTCGAGCATTTTCGACACGGGAATGCCGGTCCACTTCGATACGACTTCGGCGATCTCTTCTTCAGTCACCTTGCTACGCAGCAGCTGGTTTTCGCTCTTGCCGTGCTGATCGACCATTTGCAGGCTGCGCTCCAGATCCGGGATCACCCCGTACTGCAACTCGGCCATGCGGTTAAGGTCGCCTTTACGGCGTGCGGCCTCCAGTTCCTGACGCGACTGTTCGATCTTCTGCTGAATCTGTGCAGAACCCTGCACCTCGGCTTTTTCCGAGTTCCAGATTTCTTCCAGATCCGAATACTCGCGCTCGTGACGGACGATTTCTTCCTGAAGTTTCTCCAGACGTTTCATCGCCGCTTCGTCGCTTTCTTTCTTCAGCGCCTGGGATTCCACCTTCAACTGAATCAGGCGACGCTCCAGACGATCGAGCACTTCCGGCTTGGAATCGATTTCCATACGGATGCGGCTGGCGGCCTCGTCGATCAGGTCGATGGCCTTGTCCGGCAACTGCCGGTCAGTGATGTAGCGATGGCTGAGCTTGGCCGCGGCGATGATCGCGCCGTCGGTGATTGCCACCTTGTGGTGAACCTCGTAACGCTCTTTAAGGCCACGCAGGATGGCGATGGTGTCTTCTTCACTCGGCTCATCCACCAATACTTTCTGGAAGCGTCGTTCGAGCGCCGCGTCCTTCTCTATATATTGGCGGTACTCGTTGAGCGTGGTCGCGCCGACGCAGTGCAACTCGCCGCGAGCCAGTGCAGGCTTGAGCATGTTGCCGGCATCCATCGAGCCTTCGCCTTTACCGGCGCCGACCATGGTGTGCAGTTCGTCGATGAACAGAATGATCTGCCCTTCCTGTTTCGACAGCTCGTTGAGCAGCGATTTCAGGCGCTCTTCGAACTCACCGCGATACTTGGCACCGGCAATCAGCGCGCCCATATCGAGCGAGAGCAGACGCTTGCCTTTGAGGCCATCCGGCACTTCGCCGTTGATGATGCGCTGGGCCAGACCTTCGGCGATCGCAGTTTTACCCACACCAGGTTCGCCGATCAGCACCGGGTTGTTCTTGGTGCGGCGTTGCAGAACCTGAATGGTGCGACGGATTTCGTCGTCACGGCCGATCACCGGATCGAGCTTGCCGTCTTCGGCGCGCTTGGTCAGGTCAACGGTGTATTTATCCAGCGCCTGCCGCGACTCCTCGTGGTTGGCGTCGTTTACCGCTTCGCCGCCACGCAGGTTGTTGATCGCGTTTTCCAGGGCTTTCTTGCTCACGCCCTGGCCGAGCAGCAACTTGCCGAGCTTGCTGTTTTCGTCCATCGCGGCGAGCAACACCAGTTCGCTGGAGATGAACTGGTCGCCCTTCTGCTGGGCCAGACGGTCAGCCTGATTGAGCAGGCGCGCCAGATCCTGCGACATGTTGACGTCGCCGGTCGGGTTCTGGATTTTCGGTAATTGGTCGAGCTCTTTGGTCAGCTCTTTGCGCAAGCTGTTGACGTCGAAGCCCACCTGCATCAGCAGAGGTTTGATCGAACCACCCTGCTGTTCAAGCATGGCTTGCATCAAGTGCGCCGGCTCGATGGCCGGATGATCGTGGCCGACTGCCAACGACTGGGCGTCGGACAAGGCCAACTGTAATTTGCTGGTTAAACGGTCTATTCGCATAAGTCACCTTCCTTTTGAGCAGGCCGGACCTAAAAACCATCCTGAATAAAGAAACCTGCCAGATACCGCTATAGATGCGGTCGATTCTGCAAGATTCAAGCGTCAGAGGGTTGATGCAGATCAGAGAGTTTAGCGGGTGAGCCAGATAAGGGAGGCGAAGCGACCGGTGCGCGAAGCACGGCGATAAGAGAAGAAGCGTGAATCGGTCACGGTGCAGAAACCGCCACCATAAACAGCGGTGACACCACGTTCAGCCAGACGCAGGCGCGCCAGCAAATAGATGTCAGCCATGAACTTGCCGGCATTGTCGCTCGGCACGAAGGCTTCTGCCGCCGCGGGCAATTGATTGATGAAGACTTCCCGCACTTCCGGGCCGACTTCAAAGGCTTTCGGGCCAATCGCCGGACCCAGCCAGACCAAAACGTCTCCAGCCGGAACATCGAGGCTGTCGAGAGTTGCCTCAAGCACGCCCGCCGCCAGACCACGCCAACCGGCATGAGCCGCCGCTACACGGGTGCCGGCACGATCGCAGAACAATGCAGGCAGGCAGTCCGCCGTCATCGCCGCGCAGGCAATGCCTGGCGTTGCCGTCCAGCTGGCATCGGCGGTCGCGACAATGCCCGGATCAGCATGCGCCACGGCAATCCCGTGCACTTGCTGCAACCAGGCAGGCTGTATAGAGAAGTGATCGGTGAGGCGCCGACGGTTCTCGGCCACAGCCTCAGGACGATCATCGACATGATCGCCCAGATTGAGGCTGTCGAACGGCGCCTCGCTGACGCCACCCTCGCGGGTGGTAACGCAGGCTTTGACGCTGGCCGGCGCAGGCCAGTCCGGCGTCAGCCAGTTCATCCGATGAACGCCTCGCGATCCTGCTTGAGCAGGGTCAACAGCCAGACGAAATCTTCTGGCAGCGGCGATTCCCAGCTCATGCGCACACCGGTCGTCGGATGATCCAGCTCAAGGAAACGCGCGTGCAGGGCCTGACGCGGGAAATGCTTGAGCGATTCAACCATCGTCGGGTTCGCGGCTGGCGGAATGCGGAAACGGCCGCCATACGCCGGGTCGCCGACCAACGGGAAGTTGATGTGCGACATGTGTACGCGGATCTGGTGAGTACGACCGGTTTCCAGCTTCACCCGTACGTGGGTGTGCGAACGGAAACGCTCCAGCACGCGGTAGTGGCTGACGGCAGGCTTGCCGCCTTCCATCACCGCCATGCGCTGACGCTGCTGGCCGTGGCGACCGATCGGGGCGTTGATCTTGCCCCCGGCGGTGACCACACCGATCACGATGCACTCATAGATGCGGCTGACGCTGCGACTCTGCAGTTGCGTAACCAGCTTGGTCTGCGCCTGAATGGTCTTGGCCACCACCATCAGACCGGTGGTGTCCTTGTCCAGACGATGCACGATGCCGGCGCGTGGGACATTGATGATGTCCGGCACGTGGTGCAGCAAGGCGTTGAGCAAAGTGCCATCGGCGTGACCGGCAGCCGGGTGCACCACCAGGCCCGCAGGCTTGTTGATCACCAGAATGTCGTCGTCTTCATAGACGATGTCGAGCTCGATGTCCTGGGCGATCCACTCGCCTTGGGCTTCCTGCTCGGCAGTCAGCTCAAGGATGGCACCGCCGTGCACGATGTCGCGCGGGCGGATGACCGCCCCGTCCACAGTCAGGCGACCTTCTTTGATCCAGGCGGAAAGGCGCGAGCGAGAGTGCTCAGCGAAGAGTTGGGCAGCGACTTGATCGAGGCGTTGGCCGCCCAATTCGGACGGCACCTCTGCGCGAAGTTCAATTTTATCGGACATGCTCTGACTGTGCGTCGGCACAGCTTTTGGTTTCGGCTGCGCGCTTGTGGTTAAATACGGCGTCTTTTGCCCCGAGGCTTTTCAACGGGGCGCTCATCATAACAGGACGGCCCCGCCCAAGACAGCGGCCGTCATAGGGACGCAAGCCGCCATGCAAGTGAAACACCTGCTGCTGATCGCCATCCTCGCATTGACCGCTGCTTGCTCATCGAAGGAAGTCGTAGACGAAAACCTCAGCGAAGCCGAGCTGTATCAGCAGGCTCAGACTGACCTGGACAACAATAGCTACACCAGCGCCACAGCCAAGCTGAAGGCTCTGGAGTCGCGTTATCCGTTCGGTCGCTACGCCGATCAGGCACAGCTGGAGCTGATCTACGCCAACTATAAAAACGCCGAGCCGGAAGCTGCAAAGTCCGCTGCCGAGCGTTTCATTCGTTTGCATCCGCAGCACCCGAACGTGGATTACGCGTATTACCTCAAAGGTCTGACGTCTTTCGACCAGGACGTCGGCCTGCTGGCGCGCTTCCTGCCGCTGGACATGACCAAGCGTGACCCGGGCGCCGCGCGCGACTCGTACAACGAGTTCGCCCAACTGACCAGCCGCTACCCGAACAGCCGCTACGCGCCGGACGCCAAGCAGCGCATGATCTACCTGCGCAACCTGCTGGCGGCCTACGAAATTCACGTGGCCGACTACTACCTGACCCGTCAGGCTTATGTAGCCGCAGCCAACCGTGGTCGTTACGTCGTAGAAAACTTCCAGGAAACCCCATCGGTCGCCGATGGCCTGGCGGTAATGACTGAAGCCTATCAGCGTCTGCACCTGGACGAACTGGCGGCCACCAGCCTCGAAACCCTGAAGCTCAACTACCCGAACCACCCAAGCCTGCAGGACGGTCAGTTCGTGCCACGGGTTGCCGAAGCCGACAACCGCTCGTTCCTGAGCAAGGCGACTCTGGGTCTGATCGAATCGCGTCCACCGCTGCCGCCGGGCGAAACCCGCGCCAACCAGGACGTGCAGAAGCAGTTCCAGGACGCGAAAGACGCGATCCCGAACGAACTCAAGCCTAAAGACGAGAACGGCGACGTGATCGAAGAGCCGGAGCCTGAGTCGAGCAACACCGACCGCTCGTGGTTCAGCTACATGACTTTCGGCGTGTTCGACTGATCACACCGGCAGTACAGAAAAGGGAGATCTGCGGATCTCCCTTTTTTATAGCCGCGCATTAATAGGCTGTGCGCTTGTCGGGTCCTTGGCTAAACTGCCGGATCATCAGTCGAAAAGCCGCTCATCATGCTTCGTTTATTGTTCTGGATCGTCGTGATTTTCGCCGCCATCTGGCTGTGGCGTAAATTCAAGGCCCCTGCCGCGTCCTCTCAATCCAATCGCCCACCACGCGAGCAGGACGCCGCGCCGATGGTGCGTTGTGCCCATTGCGGCGTGCATCTGCCGCGCGACCGCGCGCTGAGCGTGCAACAACAGTGGTATTGCAGCCAGGCTCACCTCGAGCAAGGCCCGGGTGCCAGTGATCGCTGAGGCCACCCACGCCGACAGCAAACAGGCGCAGCGCCTGCTGCGCCTTTATCATCTCTACCGTTTAAGCGTCGGCATCACTCTGGTGCTGCTGATCTCCAGCAACATGGACAACCGCCTGCTGACGTCGGCCAACGACGAATTGCTGCGCGGCGGCAGTTGGCTGTACCTGATTCTCAACATTCTGTTGGTGGTATTCCTCGAGAACACGCGACGGCCGGCGCAACTGTTCAGCCTGGCCCTCGTCGATGTCCTGCTTTTATGCGCTTTGTTCTTTGCTGCCGGTGGCGTTGGCAGTGCGCTGGGCAATCTGCTGATCGTCTCGGTGGCGATCAGCAACACCTTGCTACGCCGGCGCATCGGCCTGTTGATCGCCGCCATCAGCGCGCTGGGCATCATCGGTTCGAGTGTCCTGCTGAGCTTCGATCATCCCCTGAGCGCCAATGAATACCTGCAAGCCGGCACGCTCGGCGCCCTGTGCTTTGCCGCATCATTACTGGTGCAGGGTCTGATCCGGCGCCTGGAGGTCAGTGAAACACTGGCCGAACAACGCGCCAGCGAAGTCGTCGGCCTCGAAGCATTGAACGCATTGATCTTGCAACGCATGCGTACCGGAATTCTGGTGCTCGATGAAGAACGTCGAGTGCAATTGGCCAACCACAGCGCCCAGACCTTACTCGCGCAAACACATTTGCTGGGCCATCTGATCGACGATTACTCGCCGGCTATGGTCGACCGCCTGCAACTGTGGATGAACAATCCGACCCTGCGCCCACAAAGCCTGAAAATTCCCGGCAATGGTCTGGAGTTGCAACCGAGCTTCATCGCGCTGGAACAAAGCCCCAACCAGCAAACCCTGGTATTTCTCGAAGACCTCGCGCAAATCGCCCAGCAGGCTCAGCAACTGAAGCTCGCCGCACTCGGGCGCCTGACCGCCGGCATCTCCCATGAAATCCGCAATCCACTTGGTGCCATCAGTCATGCCGCGCAGCTATTGGCTGAGTCCGAGGAACTCGACAGCGCCGATCGGCGTCTGACGCAGATTATTCAAGATCACTCCCAGCGCATGAACCGAGTCATCGAAAACGTCCTGCAACTGTCCCGCCGCCAGCAGAGCGCGCCACAACGGCTGGATCTCAAGCCGTGGCTGGAAAATTTCGTCGCCGAAAGCCGCGAACAGGCCAGCGAGCGCCAGCAGATTCATCTGCGGATCAACTCAGGGGACTTCACCACGCTGATGGACCCCAATCAGCTCACGCAGATTCTCGACAATCTGTTACGCAATGGCTGGCGCCACAGCGCCCTGCTGCATGATCAAGCCGAAGTCTGGCTGGCCCTGTTCACCGATCCCGACAGCCAGTTGGCGGTCCTCGAAGTGCAGGACAACGGCCCCGGCGTGCCGGCTGATGAGCAGACGCATCTGTTCGAACCGTTCTTCACCACCAGCAGCCAGGGCACCGGCCTTGGGCTTTATCTGTCCCGTGAGCTGTGCGAAAGCAACCAAGCGCGCCTAGACTTTCAATCACGCCAAGGCGGCGGCTGCTTTCGCATCACCTTTGCTCACGGACGGAAACAAAGTTGAATACGAGCCCACGGCAAAAAATCCTCATCGTCGACGACGAACCAGACATCCGCGAACTCCTGGAAATCACCCTGGGACGGATGAAACTCGACACCTGCTGCGCACGCAATCTGGCTGAAGCCCAAGCGCTGCTCAACCGCGAGAGCTTCGATCTGTGCCTGACCGACATGCGCCTGCCCGACGGTACCGGGCTGGAGCTGGTGCAGCATATTCAGCAACGTTATCCACAACTGCCCGTAGCGATGATCACCGCCTATGGCAGCCTGGAAACGGCCATCAACGCCTTGAAAGCCGGGGCTTTCGACTTCCTGACCAAACCGGTCGACCTCACCCGCTTGCGAGAACTGGTCGGCGCCGCCCTGCGCATGCCGGCGGCAGGAGGCAGCTTTACAGCGATTGATCGACGCTTGCTGGGCGACTCGCCACCGATGCGCAGTCTGCGCAAGCAAATCGACAAACTCGCCCGCAGTCAGGCGCCGGTGTATATCAGTGGCGAGTCAGGCAGTGGCAAGGAACTGGTCGCTCGCCTGATCCATGAGCAAGGGCCGCGCGCCAACCAGCCGTTCGTGCCGGTCAACTGCGGAGCAATCCCTTCGGAGCTGATGGAAAGCGAATTTTTCGGTCACCGCAAAGGCAGTTTCACTGGCGCGGTCGAAGACAAGCCGGGGTTGTTCCAGGCGGCCCACGGCGGCACGTTGTTTCTCGATGAAGTGGCGGACTTGCCGTTGTCGATGCAAGTCAAACTGCTGCGGGCGATTCAGGAGAAAGCCGTGCGCAGTGTTGGCGGCCAGCAGGAAAGCGTGGTCGATGTGCGGATTCTCTGCGCCACGCACAAGGATCTCGATGCCGAGGTCGCCGCCGAACGCTTTCGTCAGGACCTTTATTACCGCTTGAACGTGATTGAACTGCGCGTGCCGTCCCTGCGCGAGCGGCGTGATGACATTGAAGTGCTGGCGGCCAATATGCTCAAGCGCTTGGCCAAGGACACCGGCCAACCGCCAGCACGACTGCATCCGCAGGCGCTGGAAGCATTGAAGAACTACCGGTTTCCGGGAAATGTTCGGGAGTTGGAGAACGTTCTCGAACGGGCGCACACCTTGTGCGAAAACCGCACGATCGAAGCTGAAGATTTACGTCTGAGCGAAGGCAACTGCGCGGCAGATGGCGGCATTGCCGATCTGACCCAGATCGACAATCTTGAGGATTATCTGGAGAACGTCGAGAGGAAGCTGATCTTGCAGGCGCTGGAGGAAACGCGCTGGAATCGCACGGCGGCGGCGCAGCGGTTGAGTCTATCGTTCAGGTCGATGCGCTACAGGCTGAAAAAATTAGGCCTGGATTGAGGACCCCTTCGCGAGCAGGCTCGCTCCCACACTGGATTTTTTGAACGACCAAAATCAACTGTGGAAGCGAGCCTGCTCGCGAAAGCGATTTGCCAGGCTCCAGAGATATACCTGACTAAATCCGGCCCTCGGGCGCATACGGCGCCGGATCAATAATCGGCGCCCTTCCCAGCATCACATCGGCAAACAACTGGCACGACGCCGGCGCCAGCACCAGCCCATTGCGGTAATGCCCGCAGTTCAGCCACAACCCGTCAAACCCCGGCACCCGGCCAATATACGGAATGCCCTCCGGCGACCCCGGACGCAACCCCGCCCAGTGCCCGACCACTTCGGCATCGGCCAACGCTGGCAATAACTCCACTGCCGAAGCCTTGAGACTTTCCAGCGCCACATCGGTCGGCGTCTTGTCGTAACCTTCGTGCTCCAGCGTGCTGCCGATCAGGATATGCCCGTCACGACGTGGAATCGCATAACGACCCTTGGCCAAGACCATGCTCGGCAAAAAGTCCGCTGCGCACTTGTAGAGAATCATCTGGCCTTTGACTGGTTCGACCGGCAGCGTCAGATCCAGCGTCTTGAGTAGATCGCCGCTCCACGCACCGGCCGTCAGCACGACCTGATCACCTTTGATCACGCCGTTGGAGGTTTCGACACCGACGACCTGCGCGCCCTCACGGACGAACCCGCTGACCTCGCACTGTTCGTGAATCGTCACGTTCGGCAGTGCCTGCAACGCCGCTTTCAGCGACTTCACCAGGCGCGGATTGCGCACGTTGGCGACATCCGCCATGTAGATCGCCCGCGCGAACCCGCCACCGAGCACCGGCACCGCATCATGCGCCGCCGAGATATCCACAGCCCGCAACGGGCGATTTTCCCGATCGGCCCACGCCAGTGCCTCGGCTTCATCGTCCAGATCGAGCCAGTACAGGCCGGTAGTGTGTACTTCAGGATCAACGCCAGTGTCGACAAACAAACGCTCGCCGAGCTGTGGATAAAAATCCTGCGACCAGTGCGCCAGCGCCGTGACTGCCGGACTATAGCGCCACGGATACAACGGCGAAACGATACCGCCGCCCGCCCAGGACGATTCCTGGCCGAGGTTCGAGCGATCGAGCAGCACCACGCTGCGTACTTCGGAGGCGAGGTTGTAGGCGGTCAGCAGGCCAATCACCCCGCCACCGACAATCACCACTTGCTGTTGCCTGGTCATGTTTGTTCCAACCGTAAAAAAGACAGTAGGCGCAAAAGGCACCCGAAAGAAAGCGCCTCAGCGGCCCCAGCAATCCTTGGTGGTCAGCCCGGTGGTCGCGTTGTTCATACTGCGGACACCGGTGTTGGTCAGGGTGAAATCCCCGCACTTGTCGGTGGCCATGGAGGTACCCGCTTTACGGGTAGCGGTCAGCAGGAAAGTCTGGTCAGCGACGGTCGGGGTAAGGGTGTAGAAATCATTACCCGTGCTCAGACCGGTGATGCCGGTGTAGACATTGTTCTTGGTGTAGAAACGTTCGAGGCTCTGCGCCTGCTCCGAGAGCAGCGATACCACTTCGGCGCGGCGGCCCTTTTTCAGGTACTCGGTATAGCTCGGTGCGGCGATGGTGATGACGATCCCGATGATCGCAATCACGATCATGATTTCGATCAGGGTGAAGCCTCGGTTGAATCTGCGCATGCCTCAAACTCTCACTTACTGTATTTGTCGCCACATGATACGACGGCTGCCACCGCCGCCCTTTTCATTGATTATCGTGAGTTTTCCACTGGTGTCATTCACTCCCTTTTTCGTAGCATTCGGGTTTATAAACGCCACGTTCGGAATGCCGTCAGCGAAACTCACGCCGCTGGAGATTGAGTCATTGCTGTCGACCAAACTATCGCCACCGGTATCAATCACCGCATAGTTGAGCATCTTACCGCTGAACGCCTCGAGTTCGACCAACTTGCCCGTACCAAAACTCGCACAAGGATCGGTGGTATCGACAATGGCCGTGGTGAAGACGATACGGCCAAGCACGATATTCGCTTGATTGATCACCCGTTCGCCGGTCAACACGTTGTTGTAGACCAATGGCAGGTACCAGCCCTTCTCCCCAGGATATGTCGTGTCATTTTGCGTCGTGGTCAGAAACTGCCCGGAGCTGCCAGAAAATGATCCGGTAATCGCCTGCGCCTGCAAACTGCTGACGGTGATGTTCCCTGAACCGCCATCGGCATCCCATACCGAATAGAACGCCTGCAAATCCTTGTTGGTCTTGTCGGCCGTTTCATTGAATTTGCCGGTGCCGACAAAGATCTGTTTGCCGCCCAATGCGTTATCCGCCAGCAGCGGCTGCGCGGTAATCGGCTGTGTCGCCCCGCCCGCCGTGGTGAACAGCGGTTTACCGGAAAACGCCACGCCCCAGCTGTCCGTCGATGTCGCGCTCAGATCGAATTTCCACAACCGCCCTTTCAAGTCGCCGCCGTAAGCGGCCTGCACGACATTCTGCGAGTTGACCTTGAGTTTTACCGAAGACAAACCGTTGGTGGTTTCGGTGCTGTCGATAACGACTTTCTTGATCAACGAACCGTCAAGCGCGTCCAGCACGTAAAGGGCCGCTACGCCTGAATTGCTGCCGTAGCCATTGGCAATGAAGGTAGCCCAACGCCCATTGGCCAAGCGTGCCACTTCCGGGCGGGCGTAGGCGTAACCCAGATCATTGAATACGTTTGCAGTACTGGCGGTGGCCGGCGCGCTGACCTCCCACAAAGCCTTGATCACGTTGCCCGCAGAGGCATCAAACAGTTGCAGCCCATAAAAGGTTTTACCACCGGCACCGGTGCCGCCAATGGCGAGAGTTTTCCAGGCCGTGCCGGATTGCGCGTCGAACACCCCAACTTGACCGTCCACCAAAAACTTGTGGCTGACACCGTTGATGTACAAGGGATCGGCAATCAACCGCAAAGACGGCAATACGCTGGAGGGCATATAGGCGTAGCGGCGTGTGCCGTTGGACGAATTGATAACGCTGACGAATCCGTCGTTGGCATTCACCACCAGACTGGGGTTCATGTTCGCCGCTTTAGTGGTCAGGTAAGAGGTGTAAGTGCTATCGCCGGACAAATCGGAAGCGGTTTTATCTGAAGGCGACGCCAACACCAGTGGAGAGTTGATGATATCGCCGAGCAAAACATTGCGTACCTTAAGCCCGGTTTTGTTGGTGCCTTTGCTCCACTCCACCAGGTCATTGCCGGTAATACCCGTGGGCAGACTCTGGCTGATTGTCGTCTGCTGCGCAGGGGAAAAGTTACCGTAAGTCAGCGTCACGGCGGCGCTGCTCGTGGTGTTCCATGATTGGTACGTCGGCGCAGTCGCCCCCGGCACTATGGTTGTGTCAGTCGTCCAGAGTGCGGTCGAAGTATTCACAACCCCGGCCGACGTAAAACCGAAAGACTTGATGGTGCCTCGCCAATCCTTGGGATCATAAGTGGTTTGGTAAAAACTGCTGCCACTGGTGAGTGTGCCAACGCTGGCAACAGCTGCGCCGCCGGAGCCAGCCTTGGAGGTGATGTCACTCAACGCCGACGACAAGACTGCGTTAAGACCCGTGCTGTCGGTCGCCTGGTAATACTTGCCCTGCCCATAACTGGCGGCGTCAGACAACATGTCGT
Source organism: Pseudomonas sp. M20 (assembly GCF_045037865.1). Classification (NCBI taxonomy): domain Bacteria; kingdom Pseudomonadati; phylum Pseudomonadota; class Gammaproteobacteria; order Pseudomonadales; family Pseudomonadaceae; genus Pseudomonas; species Pseudomonas sp. M20. The sequence continues at coordinate 6,667,839 of NZ_CP173611.1, read as the reverse complement.
TATCCGCAGCGAACCCTACTGTGTAGGTGTTCATGTTCTGCTTGGGAAAATCCACCGCGTTCCAGCTCTTGCCCGCCGCGTCCGTACCGGTCGAACGCATGTCGATGTCAAAGGCAAACTTGGCGATGTCATCCAGATACAGCGTATCCCCTTCGTTGTCGCCATTGAGGTTGTTGCCGTCATTGTTGACGCCATCCCAGTTCGGCAAACGGCTGCCGCCCAACGGGTCGTTAGTCGGGAAGGTTCGGTCTAAAGTCGGCAAGCCATCGGTTATCACCACACCATAGTTCTTCTGACAGCGGTACTGAATCGGGCTGGTATAGGTGCTCGGCGTGCTGTTGTAGTACGGCGCCATGCCGCGCATGTAGCGAGTGATCTCGTAATAGGTTTCTGCCAACGGTGTGTTGGCCACGGCGCTCAAGCCGTTGATCGAGGAGGTCAGCGCGTTGTAGTTGGCGTCAGCCTGGGCCTGAGTCACGCTGCCGGACACCGGTGACAGATCGCTGATCGCACGGGCAATGAAACCACCATTCCCCGAGTTGTTGCTGGTGGCCGGATTGAACGTCGACAGGCCGATACGCAACGTTCGGTTACTGCTTACCAGCGCAGTGGAGACATTGCGTGCGACGTTGATGCGATAGTCGTTGGGAATCACCCCGGTGGTGAAATCGCGCGTGCCGTTGTTGATGGCCAGGCCGACCACATAGGAAATGTAATCCCCGGAATAACGCGTGTTGCCGCTGCCCACCGGATCGGGCAGCTTCAGACACAACGGCGCAAGACTGTTGTTGTAGAACGCATAGGCGCCGCCGGAACAGCCTGATGTCGGCAGGCTCGACAGAAAGATCGTGTCGCCCGTGATCGTCGTCGAACTCAGGCACAAGCCCAGCAAGGCGTTGCATTGCCGAGCCGGCGTGCGATCAGCCGTCGGATCGAATCCGGCCGCATAAATAATGCTGTTCATACTCCCCGAATCGTCGATCAGCAGCATGACGTTGGGTGGCACCGCCGCCGCACTCAACAGCGGTGAATCGGAGGGCGTGAACGCATACGCCGGTGCCGCCAGATAAAAGCTCAGCAGCACGCCGATCAGCAGAGACATGCAGCGCTCAATACTTCGCATAAACACTCTCCACCACGCTACGCGAAGTGCCGGCGATGCCGACCGCTGTAATCCGATACAACGTCGCCGAGGTATTGCTCGGCACATTCACCGCCGTCAACGTGGTGCCGATATTCTGCACACCATAGAAACCATTGCCGGCGGCGATCCACGTCACCCCGGAGGTCGAATTGAGCCCCGCAGCGCTGACCACCGAGGACTCCGCTGGCGGCGCGCATTGCGTGATACCGCTGCACACAGCCAACGAATAACTGTCCAGTTGCACCGCACTTTCGCCAATGCGCAACGCCGCTTCAGCAGTCTGGAACGATTGATTGCGCAGGCTCACGCTGCCGGCCATTTTTTCCTGCAGGTTGGCGCTCTGCATCGACGACAGACCAATCAGGGTCAGCAACAACAGGAATACCAGACTGACCAGCAAGACCATGCCGTGCTGCGCCTGACGGGTGTGGAGAGTCATCCTCATCGCCGCGCCCCTCACTGCAAGCGGTTGCGCAAAGCGGCAACCACGTTGAAGGTTTGATTGCGCACCCGGTTGTTCGGGTCGGTGAGGGTCAGGCTCAGGCGCACACTGCGGATGCGCGCCGGATCACTGGGGTTGGCGCTGTAAGTCGAAGCGGCCACATCCGTTGCCGAACTGGCCAGACCGAACATCACGGTGAACGCACTGACGTTGTTCACCAGCACCTGCTGCGCAGGATTGCCGCTGCCGGTGCCCATGAGAATCTGATTGTTGCTGAAGCTGTAGATCAGACGCCGGATCGGGAACGCGATCTGCCCGCTCGCCGGAGAACGCAAGCCGGTATAGGCCGTCGCATTGTTGCGGCAATCGGAAATCACCGTCCAGGTCGGGGTGCCCCCGCCGCTGCCGATATCGGCGGTGACCAACGTCAGCTTCAGGTTGGCATTGTCCCAACTGATCGGCATGACCTGCGCAGCGTTGAAGTCGCCCGCGGAGCTCGAATCGAGGATAGTGCCCAGACAGCCGAACATCCCGACCATGCGAATTTCCTGAATCATTTTGCTCAACACGAACCGCGCATCTTCCTGCATCGCGGCGGCACTGTTCTGGCTGACATAGGTATTTTTCGCCGCGATGAAAATCTGCACCACGCCCAGCACCACGATCAGCCCCAATGCCAAAGCGATAAGTAATTCGATCAGACCGAATCCACGCTGATGGCGCTTCATGGTGTGGCCACCGGGTCGACTGCGGCGCGACTGCTCAGGACGAAACTGCGTTGAGCGCTGGCGGTGTTGGCTGCCCGTGCATCGCTCCAGGTGATCGTTATGGTGTAGACCCGCTGATTGAGGGTGATGCTGCCGGTCGCCGTCGGCCCGCCGAAATTGATGATATTGGTCGAAAAATCGTAGAGATCCTGATCCCGCGCAACGCTGAGATTGCCCGAGGCCGGAGGTGTGACGGTGTAGTCGGCGCCAGAGTTGGCGCGGATGCGGTCCATCATGTCGTAGGCGATGAAACTGGCCTGACTGGTCATCCGTGAACTGTCGGTGTACTTCAGCGCATTCAGTTGTACGGCCGCCGCCCCCAGCAGCCCGACCGTCAGAATCAGCAACGCGACCAGCACTTCGATCAGCGTCATACCCTGCTGTGCGTGTTGACTCCCTGCCCTCATCCGCAAGTTCCACCCAATTGAATTCGTCCGTTCAAACACACGTTCAGCGTCCTGCTTTGCGTTCCCAACGTGTAACTGATGACCACCGCCGTCGACGGTGCTGCCAGACCGCCGAGGTTGTTGAAATCCAGTGCGGTCACTCCTGAGGTTAGCGTCAGAGTTGCGCCGCTGCTCATTGCGGGAACAACCCGCAACACATTGGCCGGAGTGCCAGTACTGTCATAGACCGCCAGTTCACCGTTCCAGACGCTGCCGCCAGCGGTCGGGCGCAGGCGCAGGGTGGTGCCACGGTTGATGGCTTCGAGCCTGGCGAAATTGATTGCCCGTTGCAGGTCGCCCATTTCGGTATCGGCCTTGCTGCCCTGTACCGAACGGGTGAACGCCGGCACCGCCAGAGTGATCAGGATCACGAAGATCGCGACCGCAACCAACAACTCGATCAGCGTGAAACCTTTTGTACGAAGATCCATCGATGCCCTCCGTTGCCGTCGGCTATACCTGCTTCTACACGCTAGAACATTCAACCGACCCGCGTCGGTTGATTGGCCCTGCCCGGCACCCCGAGCGCGCCGTTCATCACACTCCACGGAGGGAGTTTTCATGCCGCAACAGGGTTTCAGCCTGATCGAACTGCTTATGGGACTGGCGATTGGCGTAATTGTTCTGCTGCTGGTCAGTCCGGCGTTTGCCACATTCAGAGAATCGAACCATCGGGACCAGGCTGCGCAATCCTTGCTCGACGGCCTGCGTAACGCTCGCACCCTGGCCATCACGCGCAATCAGAGCGTGGTGATTCATGGCATCAACGGCGAATGGAGTCAGGGCTGGCGGATCATTCTGGATATCAGCGGCAAAGGGCCGAAGGACAGCAGCAATCCGCTGCTGCAAGAGCGTGCAAGTGACACGCAGGTGCCGATTGTCGGCAATTGGTCGGTGAGTCGTTACGTACGCTTCAGCAGTCTGGGACAACCGCTGATGCCCGGGCGGGCGTTTCAGGCAGGGACATTACACGTCTGTTCGGCTCGCGAGCCGGTCAGTCAGCGCCAGATTGTGCTGGCGGCGACCGGTCGCGTGCGCCTGAACAGCCAAGAGACTGAGCAGGCGCTGTGTCAAAAAACCGAAAACGTCAGATCGAACGTACGCGCAGCTCTTTAGGCATCGAGAACGTGATGTTCTCTTCGCGACCGGCCAGCTCATCGGCACCAGTGGCACCCCAGGCCTGCAATTGCTGAATCACGCCGCGCACCAGCACTTCCGGCGCGGAGGCACCGGCGGTGATGCCGATACGCTCAACGCCATCGAACCAGCTCTTTTGCAGATCTTCGGCACCGTCGATCAGGTAGGCCGGTGTGGCCATGCGCTCGGCGAGTTCACGCAGACGATTGGAGTTGGAGCTGTTCGGGCTGCCCACCACCAGCACCACGTCGCACTCGTCAGCCAGTTGCTTGACCGCGTCCTGACGGTTTTGCGTGGCGTAGCAAATGTCGTCCTTGCGCGGACCGCCGATGGCCGGGAAGCGCGTGCGCAAGGCATCGATGACACGACTGGTATCGTCCATCGACAGCGTCGTCTGAGTCACGAAAGCCAGTTTTTCCGGGTTGTGCACCTGCAACTCGGCCACGTCTTTCTCGTCTTCGACGAGGTAAATCGCGCCGCCATTGCTGCCGTCGTACTGGCCCATGGTGCCTTCGACTTCCGGGTGACCGGCGTGGCCGATCAGAATGCACTCACGACCGTCGCGGCTGTATTTAGCCACCTCAATGTGCACCTTGGTCACCAGCGGGCAAGTGGCGTCGAATACTTTCAGGCCACGGCCGGCGGCTTCGGTACGCACGGCTTGAGAGACGCCGTGGGCGCTGAAGATCACGATGACGTCGTCCGGCACCTGATCCAGCTCTTCGACGAAGATCGCCCCGCGGCTGCGCAGGTCTTCAACGACGAACTTGTTGTGCACCACTTCATGGCGCACATAGATCGGTGGCCCGAAGACTTCCAGGGCGCGGTTGACGATTTCGATCGCCCGGTCCACGCCGGCGCAGAAGCCACGGGGGTTGGCGAGTTTGATTTGCATGCTGTGCCTCGTGTCTTGCGCGCAAGAAATAGCGAAAACGGTGGAAAACATTGTGGGAGCGAGCCTGCTCGCGAAGGCAGTGTGTCAGACAACAGCTATGTTGAATGTCAGTCAGCATTCGCGAGCAGGCTCGCTCCCACATTTTGACCCGTGTGCGGTCAGTTACAGCGCTTTGACGGAAATGATTTCCACGTCAAAGGTCAGCGTCTTGCCCGACAGCGGGTGATTGAAGTCGATGGTCACTTGCGTGTCGTCGAACTCTTTCACCACACCCGGCAGCTCAGTATTGGCCGCATCATTGAAGATCACCAGCAAACCCGGTGACAACTCCATATCGACGAACTGCGAACGCGGGATGATCTGCACGTTCTGCGGGTTTGGCTGACCGAAAGCGTTTTCCGGCTCGACGGTCAGCGTGCGCTTGTCGCCGGCCTTGAAGCCGAACAGCGCCGCTTCAAAACCCGGCAGCAGGTTGCCGTCGCCGACCTTGAAGGTCGCCGGGGCTTTGTCGAACGTACTATCGACGGTGTCGCCGTTCTCCAGGCGCAATGCAAAGTGCAAGGTGACTTCCGTGTTCTGGCCGATGCGTTGCTCAGCCAATACCTGTTCAGTCATGAACGGCTTCTCCGGTCTTTTTACTTTTGAACATATCCAGTGCCAGCATCACCGCACCAACAGTGATGGCGCTGTCAGCGAAGTTGAACGCCGGGAAGTACCAGCGGTTCTGCCAGTGCACCAGAATGAAATCGATCACATGGCCCAAGGCAATGCGGTCATACAGATTGCCTAGCGCACCACCCAGCACCAGCGCCAAAGCGACGGCCAGCCAGGTTTCGTTGCGGCCCAGGCGCTTGAGCCAGACCACCAGCACCGCACTGACCACAATCGCGATCAGGGCGAACAACCAGCGCTGCCAGCCGGAACTGTCAGCCAGGAAGCTGAACGCCGCACCGGTGTTGTAAGCCAGGGTCCAGCTGAAGTAATCAGGAATGATCACGATCTGCTGGAACATTTCGAGCTTGCCTTCGAAGTAGAACTTGCTGGCCTGGTCGATGACCAGAACCAGCAAACTCAACCACAGCCAGCTCAACCGTCCAAAACGGCCAACGGCATTAGGCATAGTGACGAACCTCGCCAGCGCCGCTGATGTTGTCGACGCAACGACCGCAGATTTCCGGATGCTCCGGGTTCACACCGACGTCTTCGCGGCAGTGCCAGCAACGGGCGCACTTCGGGAAGGCCGATTTGACGATCTTCAGCTTCAGGCCGCTGACTTCAGTCACTACCGCATCGGCCGGAGCCTGAACGAACGGCGCAACGCTGGCAGTCGAAGTGATCAGAACAAAGCGCAGTTCGTTGCTCAGTTTGGCCAGGTCGGCGCTCAGGGCGTCTTCGGCGTACAGGGTCACTTCGGCTTGCAGGTTGCCACCGACCGCTTTCGCTGCGCGCTGGATTTCCATTTCTTTGTTGACCGCTACCTTGACCGCCATGACGCGTTCCCAGTAGTCGCGGCCAAGTTCAACGTCAGCCGGCAGTTCGGTCAGGCCTTCGTACCAGGTGTTGAGCATCACCGACTCGTTACGCTCGCCCGGCAGGTATTCCCACAGTTCGTCGGCGGTGAAAGCGAGGATCGGCGCGATCCAGCGCACCAGCGCTTCGGAGATGTGGAACAGCGCGGTTTGCGCCGAACGGCGGGCCTTGCTGTTGGCGCCAGTGGTGTACTGACGGTCCTTGATGATGTCGAGGTAGAAACCACCCAGCTCCTGCACGCAGAAGTTGTGGATCTTCGAGTAGACGTTCCAGAAACGGTATTCGCCGTAGTGCTCTTGCAGCTCGCGTTGCAGCAGCAAGGTGCGGTCGACCGCCCAACGATCCAGCGCGAGCATTTCTTCAGCCGGCAGGATGTCGGTGGCCGGGTTGAAACCGCTCAGGTTCGAAAGCAGGAAGCGCGCGGTGTTACGGATACGACGATAGGCGTCCGCACTGCGTTGCAGAATCTGGTCGGAAACCGCCATCTCGCCGGAGTAGTCGGTCGATGCAACCCACAGACGCATGATGTCGGCGCCGAGGGTGTCGTTGACTTTCTGCGGCGCGATCACGTTGCCCAGTGACTTGGACATCTTGCGACCGGCCTCGTCGACGGTGAAACCGTGGGTCAGCAGTTCGCGGTATGGCGCGTGGTTGTCGATAGCGCAACCGGTCAGCAGCGACGAGTGGAACCAGCCACGGTGCTGGTCGGAACCTTCCAGGTAGAGATCGGCACGCGGGCCGCTCTCGTGGCCCATCGGGTGCGAACCGCGCAGGACGTGCCAGTGCGTGGTCCCCGAATCGAACCAGACGTCGAGGGTGTCGCTGATCTTGTCGTACAGCGGCGCTTCGTCACCGAGCAGCTCGGCAGCGTCCATCTTGAACCAGGCTTCGATGCCTTCGACTTCAACGCGCTTGGCGACTTCTTCCATCAGCTCGACGGTACGTGGGTGCAGTTCGCCGCTTTCCTTGTTGAGGAAGAACGGGATCGGCACGCCCCAGTTGCGTTGACGCGAGATGCACCAGTCCGGGCGGTTGGCAATCATCGAGTGCAGACGCGCCTGGCCCCAGGCCGGGACGAACTTGGTATCTTCGATGGCTTTGAGCGAGCGCACACGCAGGGTGTCGCCGCTGGTTGGCTCTTTGTCCATACCAATGAACCACTGCGCGGTGGCGCGGTAGATCAGCGGAGTCTTGTGGCGCCAGCAGTGCATGTAGCTGTGTTCGATGACGGTGGTGTGCATCAACGCACCGACTTCGGTCAGCTTGTCGACGATGGCCGGGTTGGCCTTCCAGATAAACTGGCCGCCGAAGAACTCCAGCGACGGCACATAAACGCCGTTGCTTTGTACTGGATTGAGGATGTCGTCGTTGACCATGCCGTACTTTTTGCAGGTCACGAAGTCGTCCACGCCGTAGGCCGGAGCGGAGTGAACCACGCCGGTACCAGCGCCCAGTTCGACGTAGTCAGCCAGGTACACAGGCGACAGACGATCATAGAACGGGTGACGGAAGTTGATCAGTTCCAGCTCTTTGCCGGTGGTAGTGGCGATGACCGAACCTTCCAGGCTGTAACGAGCAAGGCAAGCTTCAACCAGCTCTTCAGCCAGCACCAGTAGCTTGTCGCCGACATCAACCAGCGCGTAGTTGAATTCCGGGTGCACGTTCAGCGCCTGGTTGGCCGGGATGGTCCACGGGGTGGTGGTCCAGATCACGATCGACGCAGGCTTGCCCAGCGACGGCAGACCGAACGCGGCAGCCAGTTTGGCTTCGTCAGCGATCGGGAAGGCGACGTCGATGGTCGAGGATTTCTTGTTCTCGTACTCGACTTCCGCTTCAGCCAGGGCCGAACCGCAGTCGAAGCACCAGTTCACAGGCTTGAGGCCCTTGAACACGAAACCGCCCTTGACGATTTCAGCCAAAGCGCGGATTTCACCGGCCTCGTTCTTGAAGTCCATGGTCTTGTACGGGTTGGCCCAGTCGCCCAGCACGCCGAGACGGATGAATTCGGACTTCTGCCCTTCGATCTGCTCGGTGGCGTAGGCACGGCACAGCTCGCGGGTCTTGTCCGCGCCCAGGTTCTTGCCGTGGGTCACTTCAACCTTGTGCTCGATCGGCAGGCCGTGGCAGTCCCAACCCGGAACGTACGGCGCGTCGAAGCCCGAGAGGGTTTTCGAGCGGATGATCATGTCCTTGAGAATCTTGTTCAGTGCGTGACCGATGTGGATCGTGCCGTTGGCATACGGAGGACCGTCGTGCAGAACGAACTTCGGACGATCCTTGCCAATCTCGCGCAACTTTCCGTACAGGCCAATACTGTCCCAGCGCTGCAGGATCTGCGGTTCGCGCTGTGGCAGGCCGGCCTTCATTGGGAAGGCGGTGTCCGGAAGGTTAAGCGTGGCTTTATAGTCGGTCATTTAAGGCTCTTCATTAGCGATGGGCGCTAGGTGCGGCTAGTGCACGGGCGGTGGCGACATCCGCATTGATCGCCGTTTTCAATGCCTCCAGGGAGGCGAAGCGCTGCTCTTCACGCAGCTTTTGGTGGAAAACCACCGTCAAACGCCGGTCATACAGATCGCCGGCAAAATCTAAAAGATGGACTTCAAGGTGGGCCTTGCCATCACCTTGCACTGTGGGCCGCACGCCGATATTGGCGACACCAGGCCAGGTCTTGCCGTCGATATCGACATTCACCAGATACACCCCGGTGAACGGCACGCGACGACGCTTGAGTTGAATGTTGGCAGTGGGCGTACCCAGTTGCCGGGCCAGTTTCTGGCCGTGCAGCACTCGACCGGCAATGCGGTACGGGCGGCCGAGCAAACGTTCGGCCAAGGCAAAATCGGCGGCGGCCAGCGCGTTGCGCACTTGCGTGCTGCTGACGCGAATCCCGTCCAGCTCGACGGTTTGCGCGGCTTCGACGGTAAAACCGTGCATCTGCCCGGCCTGCAACAGGAAGTCAAAATCGCCGAGACGGTCGCAACCAAAACGGAAATCGTCACCGACTTCCAGATGCTGCACGCCGAGGCCATCAACGAGGATGGTGTCGACGAATTCACTGGCGCTGAGTTTGCTCAGACGCTGGTTGAAGGCCAGGCACAACACCCGGTCGACGCCTTCGGCGGCCAGCAGTTGCAGCTTGTCGCGCAACCGGGCCAGACGCGCCGGCGCGGTCTCGGGGGCAAAGAATTCCCGTGGCTGCGGCTCGAAAATCACCACGCAGCTGGGTACGCCCAACTCGAGCGCACGCTCACGCAGTCGGGCCAGGATAGCCTGGTGACCACGGTGAACACCGTCAAAGTTGCCAATAGTGGCGACGCAGCCCCGATGCTGGGGGCGCAAGTTGTGGAGGCCTCGAACCAGCTGCATAACGCGCTTCTTGCTCATAAAGTGGTCGATTATAACCACACCCGACGGCCGACGACAGGCAACACCGTAACGCAAAGTGAACGAGCCGACAAAACTGCCGGCCCGCGCCTGTTTATATAGGGTAAAACCTCAGCTCAAGGCCTTGCGATTGAAGTCACGCAAGCGGAAACCGAGCAGCAGCAACATACCGAAATAGGACACCACGCCCGCCGCGACCAATGCGCCCAGACGCAGGAAGCGCTCAAGCATGTGCCCTTGATCCCACGCTGGCATGAAATGCATGCCGAGCAGCAACACTGCCGACATCACCGCCACGGCGATAACCAGTTTGAATCCGAACCTGGCCCAGCCCGGCTGCGGCTGATACATCTGTTGTTTGCGCAGTTGATAGAACAACAACCCAGCGTTGAGACAGGCACCGGCACTGATCGCCAGGGCCAGACCGGCGTGAGCCAGAGGGCCAATCAGCACCAGGTTGAACAACTGGGTAACCACCAGCGTGAAGATTGCTATTTTCACCGGCGTACGGATGTTCTGTTGCGCATAAAAGCCCGGGGCGAGCACTTTGATCACGATTATCCCGAGTAAGCCAACAGAATAAGCAATCAGCGCACGCTGAGTCATTTCAGCGTCGAAACCACTGAACTGCCCGTACTGAAACAGCGAAACAGTCAGCGGCTCAGCGAGAATCCCCAGCGCCAGCGAGCATGGCAGCACCAATACAAAGCACAAACGCAGACCCCAATCGAGAATCCGCGAATACTCGTGGCGGTCCTTGCTTGCATAGGTTTTAGCCAATGTTGGCAGCAGAATCGTCCCTAATGCCACGCCGAGTACGCCGGAAGGCAACTCCATCAAGCGGTCGGCGTAATACATCCACGACACTGAGCCTGCGACCAGAAACGAGGCGAAGATGGTGTTGATGATCAGCGAGATCTGGCTGACCGACACGCCGAGAATCGCCGGCAGCATCTGTTTCATCACGCGCCAGACGCCGGTATCACGCAGATTGAGGCGCGGCAGCACCAGCATGCCGATCTTTTTCAGGTGCGGCAGTTGATAGAGCAACTGCGCCAGACCACCGACCAGCACCGCCCAGCCCAGCGCCATCACCGGCGGGTCAAAGTACGGCGTGAGAAACAGCGAAAACACGATCATGCTGACGTTCAGCAGAGTAGGCACGAAGGCCGGCACCGAGAAACGGTTCCAGGTATTGAGAATCGCGCCCGCCAACGAGGACAGGGAGATCAGCAATATATAGGGGAAGGTCACCCGCAGCAGATCGGAAGTGAGCTGGAATTTTTCCGGCGTATCGGTAAAACCCGGGGCCGTGGCCCAGATCACCCAGGGCGCGGCGATCATGCCCAACGCAGTGACTACCGCTAACACCAGCGTCAGCAAGCCCGAAACGTAAGCAATGAAAGTACGAGTCGCCTCTTCGCCCTGCTGGCTTTTGTATTCAGCAAGAATCGGTACAAAAGCCTGAGAGAAAGCGCCCTCGGCAAAAATCCTGCGCAGCAGATTGGGCAATTTGAAGGCAATAAAGAAGGCGTCCGTCGCCATCCCGGCGCCGAATGTACGAGCAATCAGCGTGTCACGGACAAACCCCAGAATCCGGGAAAGCATCGTGATAGAGCTGACGGCGGCCAACGATTTGAGCAGATTCATTGAGGGAATTTGTGCCTGTCGATAAACAGCAGGCGAACAAAGCGCCTACTTGTGCGATACTCCGCGCCGCAGCAGCACAGAGCCAAAGCTCGCGAGTTTACAGGTCAAGCGCCGGAAATAAATATCCCGCCTCTTTATACCTACCACTTAGCGGAACGTTTCAAGTGCCCTTGACAAGACTTCAACTCATCGGCATGATTCGCGGCCTATTTTGTTTGCTATTTCCTAAAAAGTCTTTCGAGGAGCTCGACGGTGGCCAACTCACCTTCCGCCAAAAAACGTGCAAAACAGGCTGAGAAGCGTCGCAGCCACAACGCCAGCCTGCGTTCCATGGTTCGCACCTACATCAAGAATGTAGTTAAAGCCATCGACGCAAAAGACGCTGAAAAAGCTCAAGCTGCATACGTTCTGGCTGTGCCAGTTATCGACCGTATGGCCGATAAAGGCATCATCCACAAGAACAAGGCTGCTCGTCATAAGAGCCGTCTGAATGGCCACGTCAAAGCGCTGAAAGAAGCCGCTTAATCGACGTAGTCATTAAAAAACCGACCTTAGGGTCGGTTTTTTATTGCCTGTGATTTAGTAAATCCAGCGCAAAAAAAAATATAGGAGTGAGCCTGCTCACCCCTACAGTTGGTTTTGCGGCGTTATTGCTGGACCGGCACCCATGGCAGGATCGGGATGGCGGTCACGGCATTCTGCGGACTGCCTTCGATCAAGCGGTCGCTGTAGACCAGGTACACCAGCGTGTTGCGTTTCTTGTCGAGGAATCGCACCACCTGCATGGTCTTGAATACCAACGAAGTGCGCTCCTTGAACACCTCATCGCCATCCTTCAGATCACCCTTGAACTTGATCGGGCCAACCTGGCGACAGGCGATCGAAGCTTCGGCGCGATCCTCAGCCAGACCGAGACCACCCTTCACACCGCCAGTCTTGGCGCGCGACAGGTAGCAGGTCACCCCTTCAACTTTCGGATCATCGAAAGCCTCGACCACAATGCGGTCGTTCGGGCCGACAAACTTGAACACCGTAGACACCTGACCGATTTCTTCGGCCGAGGCCAGCAATGGCATTGCCATCAGCAAGCCCAACAATCCTTTCGCTAAACGCATGGAGTTTTCCTTAAACCAGAATCAGGTTGTCACGGTGAACCAGTTCTGGCTCCGCCATGTAACCGAGCAAACCGACAATCGCATCCGACGACTGACCGATAATTTTTTGTGCTTCCAGCGCGCTGTAGTTAGCCAGGCCTCGGGCAATCTCACGACCATCAGGCGCCACACAGACCACCATTTCGCCGCGTCGGAAACTGCCCTGCACCAACTTCACTCCGACAGGCAGCAGGCTTTTGTTGCCCTTGGACAACGCCGACACCGCACCATCATCCAGCACCAACGTGCCGCGAGTCTGCAAATGCCCGGCCAGCCATTGCTTGCGCGCCGCGAGCATGCCGCGCTCGGGCGACAGCAGCGTGCCGATACGCTCCCCCGCCTTCAGGCGATCAAGCACTCGCTCAAGACGCCCACCGACAATAATGGTGTGCGCACCGGAACGCGCCGCCAGTCGCGCCGCGCGCAACTTGGTTTGCATGCCGCCACGCCCCAGCGCACCACCCGTGCCGCCCGCTACCGCATCGAGGCTCGGATCATCAGCGCGCGCCTCGTAAATCATCTGCGCATCAGGGTTATTACGCGGATCGGCGTCGAACATGCCGTCGCGATCAGTGAGGATCACCAGCAGATCCGCCTCGACCAGGTTCGCCACCAGCGCCGCCAGCGTATCGTTGTCGCCGAAACGGATTTCGTCGGTGACCACGGTGTCGTTTTCGTTGATCACCGGGATGACTTTCAGCTCGACCAATGCGCGCAAAGTGCTGCGGGCGTTGAGGTAGCGTTTGCGGTCGGACAAGTCGTCGTGAGTCAGGAGAATCTGCGCAGTGTGCCGGCCATGCTCGGCGAAGCTCGATTCCCACGCCTGCACCAAGCCCATCTGACCAATTGCCGCAGCCGCCTGGAGCTCATGCATCGCACTGGGTCGTGCGGTCCAGCCCAAACGACTCATGCCGGCCGCCACCGCCCCGGAGGACACCAACACCAACTCGACGCCAGCCTCATGCAAGGCCACCATTTGCTCGACCCAGACACTCATTGCCGCGCGATCCAGCCCTTTGCCATCCGCTGTCAGCAAAGCGCTGCCGATCTTCACGACCCAACGCTGCGCACCTGTCACCTTGCTCCGCATCATCTTCAACCTTAGCTTGAGGGCAGCGCGACCCAGCGCCACCCATGACGTTATTTGTGACTTGCGATTTCCAGATACTAAAACGCCGCTCGATTGAGCGGCGCCTTAGAAAAACGGCTTGCAGCGATGATAACACCGCCCTGAGATGAAGACTCAGCAGACACCAGCGATCTTCTGAAGGTCAAAAGATCGCAGCCTGCGGCAGCCCCTACCCAACGAATCAGTCACGCACGTAAATGATTTCCGGACCGTCTTCGTCATCCACATCTTCTTCATCCCAATCATCGTCGCCGATGTCATGGACCGACTTCACGCCGCTGCGACGCAGGGCACGCTTGTCATCCAGCGCCTGCAGTTGCGCGCGGGCTTCGTCTTCGATGCGCTGGTCGAGATCGGCCAGCTCTTCCTTGTATGCCGGGTCATTGGCCAGGCGATCGGCGCGATCTTCCATGTAACGCATGATGTCGTGGCACAGACGCTCGGTACCGATCTTGGCGATGGCCGAGATCACGTAAACCGGACCGGTCCATTCCAGGCGATCAACGATTTCCTTGACGCGCTCATCGTGCTCTTCTTCAAGGATCTGGTCGCACTTGTTCAGCACCAGCCAGCGATCACGCTCAGCCAGGGACGGACTGAACTTGATCAGCTCATTGACGATCACTTCAGCCGCATCCGGCGCACTACTGTCATCCAGCGGCGCCATGTCGACGAGGTGCAGCAACAGACGCGTACGCGCCAAGTGCTTAAGGAAGCGAATGCCCAGGCCAGCACCGTCGGAAGCGCCTTCGATCAGACCCGGAATGTCAGCAATGACGAAGCTCTTCCAGCGATCGACGCTGACCACACCGAGGTTCGGCACCAGCGTGGTGAACGGGTAATCGGCAACTTTCGGCTTGGCGGCCGATACCGAACGGATAAAGGTACTTTTACCGGCGTTCGGCAAGCCCAGCAGGCCGACGTCAGCCAGTACTTTCATTTCCAGTTTCAGGTCGCGCTGCTCACCCGGCTTGCCCGGCGTGGTCTGACGCGGCGCACGGTTGGTACTGGATTTGAAACGGGTGTTGCCCAGACCGTGCCAGCCGCCCTGCACTACCATCAGCTTCTGGCCAGCCTTGGTCAGGTCGCCGATAACTTCCTGGGTAGCGGAGTCGATCACCGTGGTGCCGACCGGCACGCGCAGAATCAGGTCTTCACCCTTTTTACCGGTGCAGTCGGTGCTGCCGCCGTTGGAGCCACGCTCGGCATCGAAGTGCCGGGTGTAACGGTAGTCGACCAGGGTGTTGAGGTTTTCATCGGCCATCATGTAGATGGAACCGCCGTCACCGCCATCACCACCGTTCGGGCCACCGTTTTCGATGAATTTTTCCCGACGGAAACTCATGGCGCCATTGCCGCCGTCACCAGCCTTTACGCGAATCGATACTTCATCAACAAACTTCATAACCAACGCCTCTCGCCATACGGACGAGCCGAAAAACAATCAAGACATAAGACTCTTGCAAAAATGAGCGCAGCGACCCCAAAACACGACCTGCATCGCACGCCGACAGCCCATACAAACAGTTTTGCAAGAGACTCACCCCACAAACGAAAAAGCCCCGTCGCGAGACAGGGCTTTTCCAGCGATCGCGCAATTAAGCTGCGACAACGCTCACGTAACGGCGGTTGAACGCGCCTTTTACTTCAAACTTGATCACGCCTTCGATTTTCGCGAAGAGGGTGTGATCCTTACCCATGCCAACGCCGTAGCCAGCGTGGAATTGGGTGCCGCGCTGACGCACGATGATGTTGCCCGGAATGATTTTCTGGCCGCCATACATCTTAACGCCAAGGCGTTTGGCTTCTGAGTCGCGACCGTTACGGGTACTACCACCAGCTTTTTTGTGTGCCATGAGTCAATTCTCCTAGTGAGGAATTAGGCTGAAATTAAGCCTGAATACCGGTGATTTTGATCTCGGTGTACCACTGGCGGTGGCCCATACGCTTCATGTGGTGCTTACGGCGACGGAACTTGATGATGCGGACTTTATCGTGACGACCTTGGGAGATCACTTCAGCCACAACGGTAGCGCCAGCAACAACTGGAGCGCCGATATTCACGTCGTCGCCATTGGCGACCAACAGAACGCGATCAAAGGTAACGGATTCGCCGGTAGCGATTTCCAGTTTTTCGATCTTCAGGTATTCACCCGGGGCGACTTTGTACTGCTTGCCGCCAGTAACGATTACTGCATAAGACATGGTATTTCTCCGATAATCCTGCTCACCCAGCTCTTTATAGGAAGAGGTATTGGCTGGCATGGCTGCATAAGGCTGGAAGGCCCGTTGCAATTGCGTAAGGCAGGTGCTGCCCAGGAAGTTCAGGGTGCGCGATTGTACGCAAGGCGCGGCAGGCTTGCAAGTAGCCGTCCATCGCGCCTTGACAGGTCCGGATGGGGGTCCTAGCATGCCGCGCAACCCTTCTGGAGCGACTCTCGCTGATGCAACCCCAAGCTTTCTACCGCGCGGTGGCGGACGATTTTAGCGCCGTCGACGGCATCATCAAGAAGCAGCTGACTTCCCGAGTACCGCTGGTATCGAAAATCGGCGATTACATCACCTCGGCCGGCGGCAAACGTCTGCGCCCTTTATTAGTGTTGCTGTGTGGCAAGGCCCTGGGTCGCGAAGGCGACGACATGCGTCTGCTGGCCGCCACCATCGAATTCCTGCACACCGCCACCCTGCTGCATGACGACGTGGTCGACATGTCCGGCATGCGCCGTGGCCGCTCGACCGCCAACGCCATGTGGGGCAACGCTCCGAGCGTGCTGGTCGGCGACTTCCTGTACTCGCGCTCGTTCGAAATGATGGTCGAACTGGGCTCGATGCCGGTGATGAAGATCCTGTCCCAGGCCACGCGCATCATCGCTGAAGGCGAAGTGCTGCAGCTGTCCAAAGTTCGCGATGCCAGCACCACCGAAGAAACCTACATGGAAGTCATCCGCGGCAAGACCGCGATGCTCTTCGAGGCTTCGACCCACAGTGCCGCCGCACTGGCCGGCGCTACCGCCGAACAGAGCGAAGCCCTGCGGACCTTTGGTGATCACCTGGGTGTGGCCTTCCAACTGGTCGACGATTTGCTCGACTACAAGGGCGACGCCGAGACCTTGGGCAAGAACGTCGGCGACGATCTGGCCGAAGGCAAGCCGACTCTGCCGCTGATCTACACCATGCGCGAAGGTACGGCTGAACAGGCTGCACTGGTGCGTCAGGCGATCCAGAAAGGCGGAATCGAAGACCTGGAAAGCATCCGCATTGCCGTGGAAGCTTCCGGTTCGCTGGAATACACCGCGCAACTGGCCCGTGATTACGTGGCCCGTGCGATCAAGTGCCTTGAGGCGCTGCCGGCAAGTGAATATCGGGATGCCCTGGTTGAACTGAGCGAGTTTGCGGTCGCCCGTACGCACTGATATCGCTGAAGCAAGATCAAAAGATCGCAGCCTTCGGCAGCTCCTACAGGGGTTGTCGACGCTGCGATCTTTTGCTTTTGACTGCCTGAAAAGCTAAAACCCTATACAATGTGCGACTTTTAGTGATCCACACCCCAAGGAGCCTTAGTGAGCACGTTGCCACCCTGCCCGAAATGCAATTCCGAATACACCTACGAAGACGGTACCCAACTGGTGTGCCCGGAGTGCGCCCACGAGTGGTCCGCCAGCGGCGAAGCCGAAGTGGCGTCCGATGATGCCGTGAAGAAAGATTCGGTCGGCAACGTCCTGCAGGACGGCGACACCATCACCGTGATCAAGGACCTCAAGGTCAAGGGCACTTCGCTGGTGGTCAAGGTCGGCACCAAGGTCAAGAACATCCGCCTGTGCGATGGCGACCACGACATCGACTGCAAGATCGACGGCATCGGCCCGATGAAACTCAAATCCGAGTTCGTCAGAAAAGTCTGATTCTGTTGTGATCCATCCCGCGCCAGCCGTGGGATGGAGCTTTGCCCTCCCCGCTCTACCCAGCAAAACCAAGCAATAGCCAAACGCCAGCCGTTTTGACCTTACGCAATCTTTATCCGGAATATTTCACAATCCGCCAATAGACGCTTGCTATTTGACGAATAAGAATTATTCTCATTGAAACCTTTCAAGGAGATGAGAACCATGACTTATTTGATCGACGCTTGGCTGGATCGCCCACACCCTTACCTCAGAATCCTGCATCGGGAAACCGGTGAAGTCTGTGCGGTGCTTGAAGAAGAAGCCTTGCATGAACTGCAGGATCAAGGGGATCTGGACGTCAGCAGTCTGAATTCCAGCGAGCCATTGGTGCTCAAGGAGCTGGTGCGCAATCTGTTTCTGTTCTGCTATGCCCGGGCGTTGCGCCCGACCAGTGAGCTGCATCACAAGATAGAACTATGAGCAGCAATACAAAACCTGTGGGAGCGAACTTGCTCGCGAAGGCTTCAACTCGAATCTCAAGTTAGATCCAGTCGCCTGCATTCGCGAGCAGGCTCGCTCCCACAAAGGTCTTACAGAACGTCCAGCAGCTCGACGTCGAATACCAGAACGCTGTGCGGCGGGATGCTGCCAACGCCTTGAGCGCCGTAAGCCAGTTCGCTCGGCACGTACAGGCGCCATTTGCTGCCGGCATTCATCAGTTGCAGAGCTTCGGTCCAGCCAGCGATTACGCCGCCAACCGGGAATTCAGCAGGCTGGCCACGCTCGTAGGAGCTGTCGAACACAGTGCCGTCGATCAGGGTGCCGTGGTAGTGAGTACGAACCTGGTCTTCACGGGTCGGCTTGGCGCCTTCGCCCTGAGTCAGCACTTCGAATTGCAGGCCGGAAGCCAGGGTGGTGATGCCGTCACGCTTGGCGTTTTCAGCCAGGAAGGCCAGGCCTTCACCGGCAGCGGCTTCAGCTTTGGCAGCCGCTTCGGCTTGCATGATCTCGCGGATCACCTTGAAACTGGCGGACATTTCTTCCTGGCCAACACGGCTTTCCTTACCGGCGAACGCGTCGGTCAGGCCAGCCAGGATCGCGTCCAGGCTAACGCCCGGTGGCGGGTTGTCGCGCAGCTGGTCACCCAACTGACGGCCGATACCGTAGCTGACGCGGGTTTCGTCGGTGGACAGATTTACTTCGGACATGACACTGCTCCGCTGTGCGGACGGCCACAAGACTTGCCGTGCGAGCACAGCGCGTCCCGGCGCGCCCGGAACCAAAAGGGCGAGCAGACTAGCACAGATGCTCCGGCGATGGGGCGGAGCGCCTACAGGGCTGAACGCCAGGCGAGCGGCACCTTCAGGCTTTCCTCGCCACTGGCGCCCAGACCACACATTTCATCGTGTACCGAGGTGTGTACGAGGTTGAATGGCAATTCTGGAAAGTTATGCAGCAAATCCCGAGCGTGTTCCACCGAGCGCAATGTCAGCATCCCACCCTTGAGATCACTCAACGGATACGCCGCGCCATGCATCCGTGCTTCGAGCAGGTAAATCCCCCCTTCCATGGAGATCAGGTTCAACTCATCAACCTTCCTGGCGATGGCAAACGCATTCAGCTCTTGCAGGTTCATGAACGCACCTCACACAGTAGCGAATCAGGACCTCTACAGGGATATGCCCGCGCGCACCAAAGCACAAGCCACAAACGACACCGCCCGTCTGTTTCGCAACAGACGGGCGGTGTTTTTGCAGCGATCAACGGTTGATCAGTGCTTGGTGACCTTGTCCAGGTAACCCATGGCGAACGCCGAAACGACGAAGGTCATGTGGATGATCACGTACCACATCAAGTGCTCGGGATCGACGTTCTTGGCGTCCATGAAGATGCGCAGCAAGTGGATCGAGGAGATCGCCACGATCGAAGCGGCGACTTTCATCTTCAGCGACGAAGAGTCCATGGTGCCGAGCCAGCTGAGTTTTTCCTTGCCTTCATCGATGTTCAGTTCAGAGACGAAGTTCTCGTAGCCGGAAATCATCACCATGACCAGCAGGCCGCCGACCAGCGCCATATCGATCAGCGACAGCAGCACCAGAATCAGTTCCGACTCGGCCATTGAGAAGACGTTGGGCAGGATGTGAAAAACTTCCTGGAAAAATTTCAGTGCCAGCGCCAGCAGCCCAAGGGACAGCCCGATATAGATCGGCGCCAGCAGCCAGCGCGAGGCGTACATTGCATTTTCGATAAAGCGTTCCATTGAATCTCACACATGGGGGGCTGGAAATGGCGGCGAGTATAACAGCCCGCTATGACAGCCAGAAACCGCCGAAAAATCCGCCACCTGCGTGTGTGGTTGATTTTTTTTCTGCTAGTGTCCAAACCATTGACAGCCCAGTGACTGTAGACAGGACGTGTGGAAATGGATGTGCGATTGCCGATAACGACCGCCGGAATATGCCTTGCTGTGTTGCTCAGCGGTTGCTCGCCCGGCGACGAGAAACACGCCGCCAGCCTTGAAGAAAAGACCGCAAAGTTCGAACAGTCACTGGACGCCATCACCGATCCAAAGCTCAAGGACGCCATCACCGAACTCGGTGGCTCACTGCTGCTGCTCGAACGGGCGCAGATCAAACTCAATGACAATCCACCGCGCACCGAATATGGCGAAGACGCTCTAGCCGTGCTCAAGCACTACCCTGCCCCGCAGACGCTGGTCGATACCTTCATCAATGGCCTGTTCGTGCTGCACAAGGACGCCAGCTCCGATTACCTCACCGATCTGCAACCGGTGTTCCCGTTCAACCTGAACATTCCCGGCGGCTTCCTGTTCCCCCATGGCGTGGAGTGGCAGTCGGTGACGTTGAGCAACAAGCGCGTGATCGCTTATCAGCCGGAATGGTCGGAAACCGATCCGGGCATTCAACTCAGCCCCTCCAGCTCCAACGTCACCAACCCCGATGACCTGACCGTAACCTACCCGTTCATTGACGGGCTGGACGTGGACAAGAAGACCCTGCCGCAACCGGTCAGCCTGCAAGGCCAGATCGAAGTCATCGCGCCGCGCCGCCTGTACAGCTTCGACCTGACGCAAAAGGACGTCGGCCAGACCCGCACCAACGACAACCTCAGCGTCAAACTGCTGAAGCTTGAAAAGAACTATGCCGAAGTCGAATTCAGCAACAACCTGCCACTGGCCGCGGAAGTCGTCGATGCCCAACTCAATCCGCTGATCGTCCAGGCCCGCGATAAAACCGGGCAGTATCTGGTGCGCGCCGGCTCGATCAACGAAAGTCCGGAGCAAGTGTCCTTCTACCAGAAACAACTGGCGTACCTGCAACAGCAGAAAGGCTGGAGCGATACGCTGGAAAAACAGCTCACCCAAGAACAGCAGGATTTCGAGCAAAAACACCCGCGTCGCTACAACAAGGTCTATTTCAATGGCCCGATCGAAACCCTGGAAGTCAGCGTGCTGGATTTTTCCTCGGCAACCGTGACCCGCAAACCGCTGGACCTGCCGATTCGCACGTTCAATCAGCACACCACGGAGAAAGCCATCCAGCCGCTGGATCCGTCGGTGACGGTTTACGACGATCTGGCGGTTAACTGGCTCAAGGGTGCGAGCCTCACCGAAGAACAGCTGAAGGCCGGCATTCGCATTCATCAATCCGTGGAAGAACCGAGCGCTGCCCGCATCGAGTTCTCCCATCGCCGCACGTTCAACGATGAACTGCTGGGCGATGACTTCAGTCCTGTGACGTTCTTCACCGAAAAGCGCAGTGGCAAGCTCGATGAGCCGATCGAACTGCCGCCCGAGGCGTATCAAGTCGATCCACTGCGCGCGACGATCACCTACGACTTGAATCTGTTCCCGGAAACCCCGGCGATTGCGGTCGGCTCGATGCCGTTGTTTCTCGCCGCGGTGACCAAACAGACCTACGACGCCAAGTCATTGCCCAAGGGGCTGGAGATCAAGAACAACCAACTGGTGGTGGATCTGAAACTGTTCCCGCCCAACGAGTGGCGTTTCTTCGTCAAAGACGACAGTGGCAACTACCTCAAGCAGATTCTCTCGGTCAGCCACGATGCAAGCGCAGAAGGCCCGGCGTTGTTTGGTGTGCATTACTTTTATGGCCGCCCCACACACGTGGAGACCTATCAGCGAACCGACCTCGCCACCGTGCAATACGGTTTTGAGGTCAAGCTCGACAAGGCGCCGATGCCTGAGACTGCGCCTTGAAGGGCAAGATCAAAAGATCTCAGCCTGCGGCAGCGCCTAAAGAGCGCGGCCGCGACCACCGTTGATCTGCCGCAATTGAGCTTGCAGGTGCAGGCTCCAGATCTGCGGATCATCGGCTAATTCGTAGCCATGCAGGGTCAGACTTTCGACGATGGTGTCGAGTATCGATTCGGCGGCGACCGGCCCATGAAACGGGCCCTGCGCTTTGATGGCGGAAGGTTGTTCACCGGCCATGCCGGCGGCGAAGAGTAGCGTCCACATGCCGTTATCGCCGGCCAACGGCTTGATGGCGCATTCGATACGGGTCACAAGACCCAGGCACTGACGGGTGAGGCAGAGGTTGCGCGACATGGCGGCGACCCTCGGTGAAGCCGGTATTCAGCCCCCACGGGAGGACTGGCTCGATCCAGTGATACTGTCGATATCCTTGAGCTGAGAATAGAAGAAAAGTCCGCTGCGCAAGCCGAATGAGACCAGAAGGCGCCGAATGGTCATTGTGTGAATATTGGCGTCAGAGTTGTGGCGAATTTTCGATGGATTCACACCAAACAAATGTGGGAGCGAGCCTGCTCGCGAATGCGGAGTGTCAGGCAACTTATTCGTCGTCTGATACACCGCTTTCGCGAGCAGGCTCGCTCCCACAGTTTTTATCGCATGAAGGCTCAGGCCGGTTTTGCTTCGGCTAATGCCTCTTGGGCCAACTCTTTCTCGGCTTCCTTGAGGTCTTCTTCGCTAATCATCTCGGCGATGTCGCGCAAGCGCTCGACCACCCGTGCATTGATGCTGCCTTCCGGGAATTCGCCATCGGCATTCGGTTCACCCGCCGGTTCGCCCACCAACAGACTCAACGCTTCATCCGCCTGACGCACCGCGTAAACGTGGAACTGCCCGGCGCGCACCGCCGCCAGCACTTTCTCATCGAGCATCAGCGTGGCGACGTTGGCCTGCGGAATGATTGCGCCCTGCTCGCCGGTCAGCCCGCGCGCCTCACAGAGACGGAAGAAGCCTTCGATTTTCTCGTTGACCCCGCCCACCGCTTGCACTTCACCGAACTGGTTGATCGAGCCGGTGATCGCAAAACACTGCTTGAGCGGGGTTTTCGACAGCGCCGAAATCAGCGTGCACGCCTCACCCAGGGACGCACTGTCGCCATCGACGTAACCGTACGACTGCTCCAGCGCGATGCTCGCGGAAATCGCCAGCGGGAATTCCTGCGCATAACGGCTGCCCAGATACCCGGTGAGGATCATCACGCCTTTGGAGTGGATCGGCTGACCGAGGTTGACCTCACGCTCGATGTCGACAATGCCGCTGCCGCCCGGATAGACCGTGGCGGAAATCCGCGCCGGCACACCAAACGCCGAGTCGCCGACTTCAAGCACGGTCAGACCATTGCACTTGCCGACTGCGGCGCCATCGGTGTCGATCAGGATGATCCCGGCGAGCATGTCGTCGAGAATCCGCGCCGACACACGTCCGGTGCGTGTAGCTTTGGCTTTCAACGCGCGTTCGATGTGCCCGGCGTCGGTCATTTCATCGCCGGCCAGGTGACGAATGAAATCCGCCTCGCTGACCAGTTGAAACAGGTCGCCAATGCGCGCCGACAAACGCCCCTGATGCTCGGCCAGACGTGCGCTGTAAGTCGCCAGACGCGCTACTGCGTCGGCGGTCAGCGGCGCCATGCCTTCTTCCGATGTGCGGGTTTTCAGCAGTTGGGCAAATTGCTCCAGGCTTTCGTCGACCATCGGGATGTCTTCATCGAAGTCGACCAGAACGCGGAACATCTCCTGGAAGTCCGGATCGAGGTCTTGCAACGTGTAATAAAGCGACCGCGCGCCGATGATGATGACTTTGACCTGCAACGGGATGTGCTGCGGATTAAGCGTCACGGTGGCGAAACGGCCCATCTCGCCCAGCGGCGATTCCATTTTCAGCTTGCGCGATTGCAGGGCGCGTTTCAGCGCATCCCACACGAACGGCTCACTGAGCATTTTTTCCGCTTCAAGGATCAGGAAACCACCGTTGGCGCGGTGCAAGGCACCGGGACGCAACTGGCGATAGGTAGTGTAAAGCGCACCCTGATCGGTGGTGTATTCGATACGGCCGAAGAGGTTTTCGTAAGTCGGGTGCGGTTCGAACACCACCGGCGCACCGCCACTCACCGGATGGCCGACCACCAGGCTTGGCGCGTATTGCTCTTCCAGCAGTTTGCGTGCGACGGCGTCAGTCTTGCTGTCGTCGACCAGTTGCTCGACCACGGTTTTCAGCAGATACACCTGCATCGCTTGCAGGTAGCCGCACACCGCAGCGTTCTCGGCATACTTCTCCGACAACGGCGACAGCAACGGCTGCAGCGCCAAGGTGATGGTTTCTTCGTTGAGCGAACGCAGCTGATTGTTCGACTCGCGTTTCCACTGCGGCAGGCTGGCGAGTTCTTCGTTCAGACGCTCTTCGAGACCGGAGATGTCATCGTGGAAACGCTCACGATCGGCTTCCGGCAACTGAGCGAATTCGGCTTCGTCCAGCGCCTTGCCATCGAGCATCGGCGTGAAGGCGATGTTGCTGCTGTCGCGGTACAGGGCGACGTCTTTTTCCAGGGCCAGACGCTCGATGATGTCGAGAGCCTTGTCGTAGCGCTGGTTGAAAGCGCGGTCGATGGCGCTTTTCTTCTGCTGGTAGGACGGGTGCTCGAACACTGCCGGAAACGTCGCCAGCAGGTTGTCGATCAAACCGTTGATGTCACCGATGAATGCACCGGCAGTGCCCGACGGCAATTCCAGTGCGCGCGGTTCGCGCGGCTCATCGAAGTTATTGACGTAGACCCAGTCCGCCGGGGTCTGCAGGCGTTTGCCTTCGGCCTTCAGGTAGCGTTTGACGAACGAGAAACGGCCGGTGCCGGGCTCGCCCATGACGAAAACGTTGTAACCGGGGCGTGGCATGGCCACACCGAACTGCAAGGCTTCGACCGCGCGTTCCTGGCCGAGCACACCGCGAAAGGGCTCCAGATCATTGGTGGTAGTGAAGCTGAACTGTTCAGCGGAAAACGGACGGGTCAGCGCTTCGGGCGCGAGACGCAAGCTGGCAGCAACAGGATCAGGCATCGGGCTTCCTTAACAATCAGGCGGGGCAGATAGCGGCATTCTGGCGCTGCCCGTGCCCCACTGGCAAGGCGCGCCACACTACAAAGCATAGACAACCGCCCGCCCCTGCCCCGGCACTCGTGAAATCGGGGTTATCGCCAAATCTTTTGTAAAAACTCACGGAACCCCAGGAACGTGCCTAAACTCCAAACTGCGCGGCTGGAACTAATACTGGCCCACTGGCACCGTCAGGTGTCAGAACCCTGTCCATTGGTATGCACACAAAGAGAAAAAAGCTATGAAACGGATTCTTCTCGGTACTCTCTTCACCGCTGTATCCATCAACGCAATGGCGCAAGCTCCAGGCGGCCCGGATTGCGGTTGGGGCAACATGCTGTTCGAAGGTCAGCGTGGCACCCCTGCTCACTTCCTCGCTTCCACCACCAACGGCACTTCCGGTAACGCCACCTTCGGGATGACGTCCGGCACCAACGGTTGCTCGACCAACGCATCGCTGACCTACGGCGGCAAATCCTGGTTTGCCATGAATGGCATGATGAACGAGCTGTCCGAAGACATGGCCAAAGGCAACGGCGAAGCGCTGACGACTTATGCCGTGGTACTGGGCGTGGCGCCGGAAGATCGCGCGCACTTCGCTGCTGTGACTCACGAGCACTTCCAGCAGATCTTCAGCAAGGCTGACGTGACCGCTGAAGACGTGCATACCAACACCCTGGCCGTACTGAAATCGGATCCTCGTCTGGCCAAGTACGCAACTCAGGCTTAAGCTCGACCCCACCCGCTTCCTTCGGGAAGCGGGTTTTGTTTTTTCGGCCCGCCCTCCTTGGGTCTTTATTTCTTTCCTGTTCAAGTTGCCGACTATGCTCAAACGCCTTGCCTGGCTGGCGCTCTGTGTCTGCGCCCCGCTGTCCGCCGCGCCAAACATCGACCCTCAACGTTTGCAGCAACTGGCCAACGACCGCTTCTGGATTTCCCTCGGTCACTACGAAACCGCCAAGCTTGGCGGCTGGCGCAGCTATGTCAGTGACAAGAAGTTCTTTCTCGCGCCCGATGGCAATGAACATCCCGATCATGAACTCGCCGCGACCGTGCAAGCGCTGTACGCCCCGGCCAGTCTCGGCGAGCAACATGCGCAATGCGTTTATCCGGCGCGCACGCGCTGGCTGAAAGCACAGCTCAACCTCAGCGATCTGCCGACACCTGCATGCGCCGAGTACAAGAAGTGGTTCAAGGATGTTTCGCCGCACAGCGCGGTGATGATCTTCCCGGCGGCTTATTTGAACAGTCCGTCATCGATGTTCGGCCACACCCTGCTGCGCATCGACCAGGCTGACGTGCAGGCCGACAAGACCTCGCTGCTGAGTTACGCGATCAACTTCGGCGCCTACATCGAAGGTTCGGACAACAGCATTCTGTACGCCTGGAAAGGTTTGATGGGCGGTTATCCGGGATTGTTCGCGCTGGTGCCGTATCAGGAAAAGCTCTCCGAGTACCGCAGCCTGGAAAACCGCGACCTGTGGGAATACCGACTGAATCTGACCCAAGAAGAAACCGCGCGCATGGTCGAGCATGTGTGGGAGTTGAAGCAGATTCAGTTCGACTATTTCTTCTTCGATGAAAACTGCTCGTATCGTCTGCTTGAGTTGCTGCAGGTGGCACGGCCGAGTCTGCGCCTGACCGAACAATTCCCGTTGACCGCGATTCCCACCGACACCGTCAAAGCGGTGAAAGAAGCCGGGCTGGTGGAAAGTATCGAATACCGCCCGTCCCGCGAGCGCGAATTGCTCAGCCGTGCCGAGCCTTTGAACAGTGACGAACAGCAATGGGTGCTGAACGTCAGCGCCGATCAACAGCAGTTGCAGGATCCGGCGTTCAAAGCCCTGCCCCGCGACCGTCAAGCGTTGATCATCGACGCGGCATATCGTCTGGAGCGCTACCGCGCCAACGGTCAGGAACGCGATCCACAACGGGCACAGCGCAGCTTTGAACTGCTGCGAGCGATCAACAAGAACCCGGCGCCGGAGTTGGACATTCCGCAGCCAGGCTTGCCGGAAGACGGCCACGAATCACGCACATGGCAGGCCGGCCTCGGTACCCGTGGTGATCGTGCATTCGGTGAGTACGGTTTGCGCATGGCCTATCACGACCTCAACGACAATGCCGAGAGCTTCCCGCTCGGCGCGCAGATTGAAATCCTGCAGATGAAATTGCGTCAGTACGAAGGCAATCACTGGCAGTTTCAGCAACTGGATCTGGCGACGATTCGTTCGCTGACGCCGCGCAATGAGTTGTTGCAGCCATTGTCGTGGCAAGTTACCGGTGGTCTCGAGCGTGTACCGGGCAAGCATGATGACGAAACGCTGGTCAGCCATGTGAATGGTGGTGGCGGCGGCACCTGGGCGCTTGGGGATGATGTACTGGGCTTTGCCCTCGGCACCGTGCGGGTTGAACACAACAACGATTTCGCCGAGTTCGTGTCCCCGGCCGGCGGTTTCAATACCGGCGTGTTGTGGAAAAATCCGCTGGGCAATCTCAGCCTGGAGGCCAAGGGGGACTACTTCTTCAACGGCGAAGTGCGCCGCAGTCTGAGTCTGAATCAGCAGTGGGAATTGTCGCGCAATCTGGGTTTGCGCCTGAGTGCGCAGCGTGAGTTCAGCCATCTCGCCACGCCTGAAACCGAAGTGATGCTCGAAGTGAAGTGGTATCACTATTGATCCTGAACACATCCCCCTTGTAGGAGTGAGCCTGCTCGCGATAGCAATTCATAAGTCACTGTTGCGGTGACTGATACACCGCTATCGCGAGCAGGCTCACTCCTACAGGGGATTTGTGGCGCTCAACGAATTACTCACACGCCTTTCACCAACGCCCGACGAATCCCCTTCTAGACTTTCCCCATAAGCCGGACAACCGGCGCGGGAGAGTGCGATGTGGCGGTGTGCGGGTTTGTTGGGTGTTGTGCTGTTGCTGGGCGGTTGCCAGACCACCCATGAAGATTTGATCGCCAAGGGTTATCCACCGGCCTTTGCCGACGGTTTTGATGATGGTTGTGTCAGCGGTCGCCAGGCGGCCGGTTCGATCAGCGGCGAGTTTCGCAAGAATGTGCCGCGCTATCTCAAGGACAAGCAATACGCCGAAGGCTGGACCGACGGCTTCCGTCAGTGTCAGGCCATGCTGGAAAACAAGGGCCGCGAAGAGTATCGCAACGAACACTGGGACGAACGCGAGCGCGCCTGGCAGCAGCAGAAGGATCAAGACGCCGGGCGGGCCTATCGCTCGCAATAGGTCGCTTACAGACATCCAGTGAAACCAATTGCCTGCGAACATGGCCCAAACCTCATACGAGGAGGACACCATGAGCCGCGCATTCGTCAACGAAGACAACGCCGCCGCGCAAGCCGATCAGCCGGTCGAGCGGCAGGTCAGCACGCAAACCAATTACGTCACGCCGCAAGGGCTGGCGCAGTTGCAGGCGAAGGTCGCCGAACTGCAAAGTCTGCATGCTGAACAAACAGCCAAAGGCGAGCAGGCCGACAAGCAGCGGCTTGCCGATCTGCAAAGGGATTTGCGCTATTTCAATCAGCGCCTGAGCAGCGCCCAAGTGGCAATCGCTGCAACTTCTAAAGACAAAGTGCAGATCGGCAGTTGGGTCACCTACGCCGACGAACACGACACCGAACGCCGGGTGCAACTGGTCGGCGAGGATCAGGCCGATGCCAGCAAGGGCCTGATCAATTGGGGTTCACCGCTGGGCCGGGCGCTGCTTGGCGCCCGACTCAACGACGAGGTGCTGTGGCAGCGCCCCGCCGGTGATCAAGTCATCGAAGTGATCCGCATCGAACCGGCTTAAACCACGCCTTGCGCCAACATCGCGTCGGCGACTTTGACGAAGCCGGCGATGTTCGCGCCTTTGACGTAGTTGATCCGCCCGTTCTCTTCGCCGTAATGCACGCAAGCGTGGTGGATCGACTGCATGATCGCGTGCAACTTGCTGTCGACCTCACCTGCCGTCCACAGCAGACGCATGGCGTTCTGCGACATCTCTAGACCGCTCACCGCCACGCCGCCGGCGTTGGACGCCTTGCCCGGGGCAAACAGAATCCCGGCCTCGATAAAGATATCCACAGCCTCGAGCGTGGTCGGCATGTTCGCACCTTCGGCCACGCACACGCAGCCATTGCGCAGCAGCGTGCGGGCAGATTCGGCATCGAGTTCGTTCTGCGTAGCGCACGGCAGCGCGATGTCGCACGGCAACGACCAAGGCAACTGAGCGGCGCGGAATTCCAGACCGAATGCCGCCGCCAATTCGCTGATACGTCCGCGTTCGACGTTTTTCAGTTCCAGCAGCGCCAGCCACTGCTCTTCGCTGAGCCCGGCTTCGCAATACAGCGTGCCTTCGGAGTCGGACAGGGAAATCACCTTGCCACCCAGATCCATGACTTTGCGCGCGGCGTATTGCGCCACGTTGCCGGAACCGGAGATTGCCACGCGTTTGCCTTCGACGGTCTGCTCTCGACGCTTGAGCATTTCTTCAGCGAAATACACGCAGCCGAAACCGGTGGCTTCCGGACGAATCAGGCTGCCGCCGTAGGTCATGCCTTTACCGGTCAGCACACTGGTGAACTGGTTGCTCAGGCGTTTGTACTGACCGAACAGGAAGCCGATCTCGCGCGCACCGACACCGATATCACCGGCCGGTACGTCAACGTCGGCGCCGATGTGGCGATACAACTCGCTCATGAACGCCTGGCAGAAACGCATGACTTCAGCGTCGCTCTTGCCCTTCGGATCGAAGTCCGCGCCGCCCTTGCCGCCGCCCATAGGCAGAGAAGTCAGGGAGTTCTTGAAGGTCTGCTCGAAGGCGAGGAATTTCAGCACCCCCATATTGACCGAAGGATGGAAGCGCAAGCCGCCCTTGTACGGGCCGATCGCGCTGTTCATCTGGATGCGGAAACCGCGATTGACCTGGACCTTGCCCTGATCGTCGACCCATGACACGCGGAACACCACGGCACGCTCCGGCTCGCAGATGCGCTCCAGAATCCCCGAGGTGAGGTAATGCGGATTGGCTTCTAGAAACGGCCACAGACTGCGCAGGACTTCTTCGACGGCCTGGTGGAATTCGGGTTGATCCGGGTCGCGTTTTTTCAAGCGGGCGAGGAAGGATTCGACGGATTCGATCATGGCAAAAGTCTCGGCAAATTTATTGTCGTTGGAGGAGATTGGGCCGGACTGTAACAAACGAATTGCGCACTGGAACAGAGCAAAATGTCGCAGTTATGAAATTAAATGGTGCACAGAATATAAATCAGGCGATTTTTTGAGCTTGTTTTGCACCTGAATGGGGAGTCTGGTTTCAAGAAATGCACCCCTAGTTATACAGCTATCGCGAGCAGGCTCACTCCTACAGGGGGGACGCATTTCAAATGTAGGAGTGAGCCTGCTCGCGATGGCCGCACCTCGGTTCCGCTGACAAAAACCAGACAAAAAAAACGGAGCCCGAAGGCTCCGCTCTTTTATGCAACCAACCCGAATCAGGCCAGTTTCTTGTGACGTACCCGGTGTGGCTGGGCAGCTGCTTCGCCGAGGCGTTTCTTGCGATCCGCTTCGTACTCGGTGTAGTTACCTTCGAAGAAGATCGCTTGCGAGTCGTCTTCGTACGCCAAGATGTGTGTCGCCACACGGTCAAGGAACCACCGATCGTGAGAGATCACAATGGCGGCGCCCGGGAAGTCCAGCAGGGCTTCTTCCAGGGAACGCAGGGTTTCAACGTCGAGGTCGTTGGACGGTTCGTCGAGCAGCAGGACGTTGCCGCCCTCCTTCAGGGTCAGCGCCAGGTGCAGACGACCGCGCTCACCACCGGACAGATCCTTGACGAACTTCTGCTGGTCGCCGCCCTTGAAGTTGAAGCGACCGACGTAGGTGCGCGACGGGATCTCGTAGTTGCCGATGCGGATCTGGTCGGAACCGTCGGAGATTTGCTGGAACACAGTCTTGCTGCCATCCAGGTCATCGCGGCTCTGATCGACGCACGCCAGTTGCACGGTTTCGCCGACTTCGATGCTGCCCGAATCCGGTGTTTCCTTGCCCATCAACATGCGGAACAGAGTCGACTTACCGGCACCGTTACCACCGATCACGCCGACGATGGCGCCTTTCGGCATCGCGAACGACAGGTTGTCGATCAACACGCGATCGCCGTAACCCTTGGTGACGTTCTTGAATTCGATGACCTTGTCGCCCAAGCGTGGACCAGCCGGGATGTAGATCTCGTTGGTTTCGCTGCGCTTCTGGAATTCCTGCGATTGCATTTCTTCGAAGCGTTGCAGACGAGCCTTGGATTTCGACTGGCGGGCTTTCGCGCCTTTGCGCACCCACTCCAGTTCTTCCTTCATGGCTTTTTCGTGGGCCGACTGCTGCTTGGATTCGGCGGCCAGACGATCGGACTTGGCTTCAAGCCAACCCGAGTAGTTGCCTTCGTACGGGATGCCCGCGCCGCGGTCGAGTTCGAGAATCCAGCCAGCGACGTTGTCGAGGAAGTAACGGTCGTGCGTGATCGCTACCACGGTGCCCGGGAAGTCGTGCAGGAAGTGCTCCAGCCACGCAACGGAATCGGCGTCCAAGTGGTTGGTTGGTTCGTCGAGCAGCAGCATGTCCGGCGCGGACAGCAGCAGGCGGCACAGGGCCACACGACGTTTTTCACCACCAGAGAGGAATTCGACCTTGGCGTCCCAGGCCGGCAGACGCAGTGCGTCGGCGGCGACTTCCAGTTGACGATCGAGGTTGTGACCGTCGCTGGCTTGCAGGATCGCTTCGAGCTTGGCTTGCTCGGCAGCCAGCTTGTCGAAGTCGGCGTCTTCTTCAGCGTAAGCCGCGTAGACCTCGTCCAGGCGAGCCTGGGCGTTCTTGATCACGCTGACCGCTTCCTCGACCACTTCACGCACGGTCTTGGTCGGATCAAGTTGCGGCTCTTGCGGCAGATAACCGATGTTCAGCTCCGGCATCGGACGGGCTTCGCCCTCGAACTCGGTGTCGACGCCCGCCATGATTTTCAGCAGCGTGGACTTACCCGAACCGTTGAGGCCGAGTACGCCGATCTTGGCGCCGGGGAAGAACGACAGCGAAATGTTTTTGAGAATTTCCCGCTTCGGCGGAACAACTTTGCCCAGCCGATGCATGGTGAAGACGTATTGAGCCATGGAGAACCTTGGGTCAGTGACAGATGAATGATTGCAGCGCAGGCGAAGCCCGGCCAGACCATGCGCGTCGTTCACTTGATGGTTATCAATGCGTGCGCGCTGAAAAAGTCTGAGTCTAGGAGCTGGAACGCTCCCGCGTAACCGGCAAAGCTACCTGAATGACGGAAGGCAGTCCAGCCGAGCGGGGCTGGCACTTCGCCACGACTCAAGGCATGCTAGCCGCCCTTTGGGCGTCCGGCTTATAGTGCACGTCGCGCCAGTCCAGCCAAACCGCAGGATCACAGCTTGTCCAATGTCACTCCGCCAGCCTCTGTGAGCAGCACCCCACCGGCGCCCGGCTCGTCCCTGCGCGGTACATTAAAGGGGGCGCTGGCGACGCTCGTGCTTTTGTTGCTCGCCTTGCTGTTCTGGCAACTGCTCGATCAACTGCGCGAAACCCAGAAAAACCAGCGTCAGTACACCATCGACTACACTGCCGACCTCGCCTCGCAGGTCAGCCTGAACATGGCGCTGAACGCGCAAATCGCTCTCAATCTGCTACCGATCGTCGAACAACCGCAATCAGCCGACGAACAGCAGGCGCTGCTGCGCAAGCTCCAGCAATCCTTGCCTGACCTGCGCAGCCTGGCCCTGCTCACCCCTTCCGGCAAGATCATCAGCGACAGTGCCGACAACAGCCACGACGCCGATTACCTGAGTGAACTGGTGCGCCGCAGCCGTGCACAGGCGCATTACTTCAGCAACGCCGATGACGGTTCTGTGGTGCATCTGTTATTGCATCAGGCCAGCGGCAGCACGCGCGGTTATTGGGCATTGCGCCTGACCCCGACGTTCTTCGACTCGCTGACCAAACAGGGCGAAACCGGCATCCGCCCGTTGTGGCTGGTGGAAAACCGCGTCAACCATCAGATCATCAGCCGCGACGAAGCGCAGCCTTCGGCCAGGCCCGGCGTCTTGAGTCCGGACGACATGGCCAACACCGTACTGACCGTGCCGCTGAGCAGCAGCGACTGGCAGTTGCGTGGCCTGTTCGACCGTCAACGCGTGCTCGAAGAATTGCTCCCGGCGTTTATCGGCAAATGCCTGTTGGGCCTGGCGTTCTCGCTGCTGCCGGTGATTGCGCTGTTGAACATGCGCCGCCGCCAGCGCCAGTTGCACGAAGGTCGTCGACGCTATCAGGACATTTTCGAAGGCACCGGCGTGGCCCTCTGTGTGCTCGATCTGTCGGGTCTGAAACAAGTCTTCGACAAGGCGCAGATCCAGACCAGCGACCAGCTCAAGGCATGGCTCGACCAACCGCAGCAACGCCAGCAACTGCTGCAGGAACTGCGCGTCACCGAGGTCAACCAGGTCGCGTTGCAATTGCTCAACGTCAATTCCTGCGAGCACGCCTGGCAACTGTTGATCGACGGCCATCCGCACCGCCAGTGCGCCATCGGCAATCAAGTGCTCGACGCCGTCCTGCAGCAACAAAAGCAGCTGGAACTGGAAATCAAACTGCCGGACATCAATGGCCGCGACCAGCACCTGTGGATGGTGTTGCGCCTGCCGACCGAGCAGCACGACTACAAAGCGGTGATTCTCAGCATCAACGACATCACCAGCCGCAAGCTGATCGAACTGTCGCTGCTCGAACGCGAGGGATTCTGGTCGGATGTGGTGCGCACCGTGCCGGATCATCTGTATGTGCAGGACGTAATCAGCCAGCGGATGATTTTCAGCAACCACCACCTCGGCCAGACCCTCGGCTACAACCGCACCGAATTGCACCAGATGGGCGAGTACTTCTGGGAGATCCTGCTACACCCGGAAGATGCCGATTACTACCATCGCTCGCGCCAGTTGCAGCGCCACGCCGGTTACAGTCAGTTGCTGCAATGCCAGTTGCGTTTTCGTCATCGCGACGGCAAGTGGCGGCGTTTCGATATTCGCGAACAGGCGCTGGCGCGCGACAAACACGACCAGGTCACGCGCATTATCGGCGTGGCCAAGGACATCACCGAACAGATCGAAGCCAGCGAATCGCTGCGTGACAGCGAGCAGCGCTACCGCATGCTCGCCGAAAGCATCAGCGACGTGATTTTCTCCACCGACAGCAAGCTCTCGCTGAACTACGTCAGCCCGTCGGTACAGGCTGTGCTGGGTTATGACGCCGAGTGGATTTTCCAGAACGGCTGGCAATCGACCATCGCCAACCCGCAGCAACTGAGCGGCATCTACACGCTGATGGATCGGGTCAGCAAGGCGCTGGACAAACCCGAGCAACTGGCGGTGTTGCGCAATCAGGTGCAGACGCAAATGTTCCTGTTCGACTGCCTGCGCGCCGATGGCCGCAAGATCCCGATCGAGCTGCGTCTGGTGCTGGTGTGGGACGAACATGGTGCGTTCGAAGGCGTGCTCGGTGTCGGTCGCGACATCAGCCAGCAGCGCCGCGCCGAGAAAGACCTGCGCATGGCCGCCACGGTGTTCGAGCACTCGACCTCGGCGATCCTGATCACCGACCCGGCCGGCTACATCGTGCAAGCCAACGAAGCCTTCAGCCGCGTCAGCGGTTACGCCGTGAGCGAAGTGCTCGACCAGTTGCCGAACATGCTTACCGTCGATGAGCAACAGGACGCGCACCTGCGGTATGTGCTCAAGCAATTGCACCAGCACAACACCTGGGAAGGTGAAGTCTGGATGAAGCGGCGTAATGGCGAGCACTACCCGGCGTGGGTCGGCATCACCGCGGTGCTCGACGACGAGGGTGATCTGGCCAGTTACGTGTGCTTCTTCAGCGACATCAGCGAGCGCAAGGCCAGCGAACAGCGGATTCACCGCCTCGCCTACTACGACGCCCTGACGCATTTGCCGAACCGCACGCTGTTCCAGGATCGCCTGCACACTGCGCTGCAATCGGCCGAGCGGCAGAAGTCGTGGGTGGTGCTGATGTTCCTCGACCTCGACCGCTTCAAACCGATCAACGACTCCCTCGGCCACGCCGCCGGCGACCGCATGTTGAAAGACATGGCCACGCGCCTGCTGGCCTGCGTCGATGATGACGACACCGTGGCGCGCATGGGCGGCGATGAATTCACCTTGCTGCTGCAGCATCGCTCCAGCCGCGAACTGGCGCTGAACCGGGCGATTCATGTCGCCGAGCAGATCCTTGGCAGCCTGGTGCGACCGTTCGTGCTGGAAGGCCGCGAGTTCTTCGTCACCGCCAGTATCGGCATCGCCCTGAGTCCGCAGGACGGCAACGAACTCAGCCAGTTGATGAAGAACGCCGACACGGCGATGTACCACGCCAAGGAGCGCGGCAAGAACAATTTCCAGTTCTATCAGGCCGACATGAACGCCAGTGCGCTGGAGCGTCTGGAACTGGAAAGCGACTTGCGCCACGCCCTGGAGCAGAACGAATTCGTCCTGTATTACCAACCGCAGTTCAGCGGCGATGGCAAACGCCTGACCGGCGCCGAAGCGCTGTTGCGCTGGCGTCATCCGCGTCGCGGACTGGTGCCGCCGGGGGATTTCATTCCGGTGCTGGAAGAACTCGGTCTGGTGGTGGACGTTGGCGACTGGGTAATTAGCGAGGCTTGCCGCCAACTGAAGACCTGGCACCAGAACCGCGTGCGTGTACCGAAGGTCTCGGTGAACATTTCCGCGCGGCAGTTCTCCGATGGCCAGCTCGGCACGCGGATCGCCACGATCCTGCGCGAAACCGGCCTGCCGCCGGCGTGCCTGGAACTGGAACTGACCGAAAGTATCCTGATGCGCGAAGTCAGCGAAGCGATGCAGATTCTCGCCGGTCTGAAAAACCTTGGCCTGAGCATCGCGGTCGACGACTTCGGCACCGGTTACTCGTCGCTGAACTACCTAAAGCAATTCCCGATCGACGTGCTGAAAATCGACCGCACCTTTGTCGATGGCTTGCCGTCGGGTGAGCAGGACGCGCAGATTGCCCGAGCGATCATCGCCATGGCCCACAGCCTGAATCTGGCGGTGATCGCCGAGGGTGTGGAAACCCATGAGCAGTTGGACTTCCTGCGCGAACATGGCTGCGATGAGGTTCAGGGGTATCTGTTCGGGCGGCCGATGCCGGCGGGGCGGTTTGAGGCGCAGTTCAGTAATGACGCGCTCTTTATGTTCGACTGAAGATCGGCGGCGCGCCTTTCGCGAGCAGGCTCGCTCCCACAGGGATTGATTTCGATCACAAAATCGCAGGCCTGCCTCGATTACTGTGGGAGCGAGCCTGCTCGCGAAGAGGCCTTCAAAAGCACCGCACATCTGTCATGAACGCCACTTGTCTGCGACATGATGTCGTTTCATATGCCATCCAAAACCCATTGGGTTAGAATGCCCCCCTTTTCTGCCCCCGATCCTTGAGGACCGCCATGTTCAGCCGTGATTTGACTATTGCCAAGTACGACGCCGACCTTTTTGCCGCCATGGAGCAAGAAGCTCAGCGCCAGGAAGAACACATTGAGCTGATCGCTTCGGAAAACTACACCAGCCCAGCGGTGATGGAAGCTCAAGGCTCGGTCCTGACCAACAAGTACGCTGAAGGCTACCCAGGCAAGCGTTACTACGGTGGTTGCGAGTACGTCGACATCGTTGAACAACTGGCCATCGACCGCGCCAAAGAGCTGTTCGGCGCCGATTACGCCAACGTTCAGCCGCACGCCGGTTCGCAAGCCAACGCCGCTGTTTACCTGGCCCTGCTGCAAGGTGGCGACACCATTCTGGGCATGAGCCTGGCCCACGGTGGTCACCTGACTCACGGCGCCAGCGTTTCCTCCTCGGGCAAGCTGTACAACGCCGTGCAGTACGGCATCGACGCCAATGGCCTGATCGACTACGACGAAGTCGAGCGTCTGGCGGTTGAGCACAAGCCGAAAATGATCGTGGCCGGTTTCTCCGCCTACTCGCAGATTCTCGACTTCCCACGCTTTCGCGCCATCGCGGACAAAGTCGGCGCTTACCTGTTCGTCGACATGGCTCACGTAGCCGGTCTGGTTGCCGCTGGTGTTTACCCGAACCCGGTGCCTTTCGCTGACGTCGTGACCACCACCACGCACAAGACCCTGCGCGGTCCACGTGGCGGCCTGATCCTGGCGCGCGCCAACGCCGACATCGAGAAGAAGCTGAACTCCGCGGTATTCCCGGGCGCCCAGGGTGGCCCGCTGGAGCACGTGATCGCCGCCAAGGCAATCTGCTTCAAGGAAGCGCTGCAGCCAGAGTTCAAGGCCTACCAGGAACAAGTGGTGCTGAACGCCCAGGCCATGGCCGAAGTGTTCATCGAGCGCGGTTTCGACGTAGTTTCCGGTGGTACCAAGAACCACCTGTTCCTGCTGTCGCTGATCAAGCAGGACATCTCGGGTAAAGACGCCGACGCCGCTCTGGGCAAAGCGTTCATCACCGTGAACAAGAACTCCGTGCCAAACGATCCACGCTCGCCGTTCGTCACTTCCGGCCTGCGCTTCGGTACTCCGGCTGTGACCACTCGTGGCTTCAAGCAAGCCGAGTGCAAAGAGCTGGCCGGCTGGATCTGCGACATCCTGGCTGACCTGAACAACGAAGCGGTGATCGACGCCGTTCGTGAGAAAGTCAAAGCCATCTGCAAGAAACTGCCGGTATACGGCGCTTGATGCGACGTTAAATCCGCAGCATGAAAAACCGGCCAAGTGATTGGCCGGTTTTTTTTCGCCTGAAAAAAGCTCAAAAGATCGCAGCCTTCGGCAGCTCCTACAGGTGAACGCATTCCAAATGTAGGAGCTGCCGAAGGCTGCGATCTTTTGATCTTAACCACCGGTCAGACCGGTCATGCCAATTTCGCGTTTCCCCCTTGTATTCAAGAAAAACCCCAGCGTAGACTGCGCCTGCACTGGACATACCGGTAAGACCACAATAATTAAGTCCTGAATCTGATGCGTTCAAGCGCACGGCAGCCAGGACACCGACCAGGATTCCTCCCATGCTCAGATGGTGCTCGCGTTCAATCTTCCTCCAAGTGGTTCTCGGACTGATGCTCGGCATCGTCTGCGGGCTGACCCTTCCTGAATACTCGGCCCAGCTCAAACCGCTCGGCGACGGCTTCATCAAACTGATCAAGATGCTCATCGGTCTGATCGTGTTCTGCGTGGTGGTCAGCGGCATCAGCGGCGCCGGCGATCTGAAGAAGGTCGGGCGCATCGGCCTCAAATCGGTGATCTATTTTGAAGTGCTGACCACCATCGCCTTGGTCATCGGCCTGGTCTTCGCCTTCAGCACCGGTATTGGCAGCGGCGCGAATATTCATCTGGAGCAGCTGTCGACCGCCGACATGGGCGATCTCGCCGAACGCGGCCAGCACATGCACACCACCACGCAGTTCCTGATGGACCTGATCCCGACTTCGGTGATCGGTGCCTTTGCCGACAACAACATCCTGCAGGTGCTGCTGTTCTCGGTGCTGTTCGGCAGCGCGTTGAATCTGGTCGGTGAAGCGGCTTCCGGGATCTCCCGGCTGATCAACGAACTGAGCCATGTGATCTTCCGCATCATGGGCATGATCGTGCGTCTGGCACCGATCGGCGTGTTCGGCGCCATCGCCTTCACCACCAGCAAATATGGCCTCGATTCCCTGCAACATTTGGGCAGTCTGGTCGGTTTGTTCTACCTGACCTGCATCGCTTTCGTCAGCGTGATTCTCGGCCTGGTGATGCGTGCTTCCGGCCTGCGCATGTGGCCGCTGTTGAAGTATCTGCGTGAAGAACTGCTGATCGTCATGGGCACCGCCTCGTCCGACGCTGTGCTGCCACAGATCATGCGCAAACTCGAACACCTCGGCATTGGCAGCTCGACGGTTGGCCTGGTGATTCCGACCGGCTACTCGTTCAACCTCGACGGTTTCTCGATCTACCTGACCCTGGCCATCGTCTTCATCGCCAACGCCACCGGCACACCGCTGGCCATGACTGACCTGCTGACGATTCTGCTGGTGTCGCTGATCACTTCCAAAGGCGCTCACGGTATTCCCGGTTCAGCGCTGGTGATTCTGGCGGCCACGCTGACAGCGATTCCGGCAATCCCGGTGGTCGGTCTGGTGCTGGTGTTGGCAGTGGACTGGTTTATGGGCATCGGCCGGGCACTGACCAATCTCATCGGCAACTGCGTCGCCACTGTCGCCATTGCCCGTTGGGAAAAAGACATCGACGTCCAACGCGCCAACAAAGTACTCAGCGGTCAGCAGGGCTACACCTTTCAGCCGCGTAAAACAGCAACTCCGGCGCACCAGCAGGAGTTCTGATTTAACCCTGTAGGAGCTGTCGCAGACTGCGATCTTTTGATCTTGAGTCTGCGGCTATCTCCCACAGGCACATGGAGCAAGACAAGTGATTACCACATCAACCGTCGTCAACTCAGTCGTTGAAAAACTGCGCGCCGCATTGGCCCGTGGTCAGTGGCGCTCCGGCGACATGCTGCCGGGCCAGCGCGAACTGGCCGAACAACTGGGCATCAGCCGCCCGAGCCTGCGTGAAGCGGTGATCGTCCTCGAAACCCTCGGCCTCGTCCGCTCGATGCCGGGCAAAGGCGTGGTCGTGCTCGACGCACAATTGAGCGACAGTCAAAGCCACGACAGCGCGGTGGCCGGTGCCAGTCTCGAGGATGTACTGCAACTGCGCTACACCCTTGAGCCGTTCATCGTTGGCCTGGTCGCGCAGTCGATCAGCAGCAAGGAAGTCGGCCAGTTGCGTCTGACCCTGATGGACATGCGCGAAGCCCTTGAAGCCGGCGACAGCGAAGCCGGGGTCAGCGCCTACATCGCGTTCCACGAAGAGTTGTTCACGCTCACCTCGAATCCGATCTTCCAGAGCGTGGTGCAGCAAACCAGCAATGCCCTCAAGCAGAGCGCCGAGGTGCTGCGTAATTCGCCGGAGCATCTGGCCGAGCGGCTGGAAGAAAACGAAGCGGTGGTCCGCGCGATCCGCAGCAAGAACAGCGCCCAGGCCAGCGCCGAAATGCGTCGGCACATTTTGCGCGAAGGCCAGCGGATGGGGATTGAGTTGAACATCCCGGAAGACAACTTGAGTCGCTGATATCTATTGGAGACAGGTCATGAACAGTTTCGCTTCAGCGTCACACACTCGCCAGACAACGACGCCCCTGCCCTTCTCCCGTCTGCGCGAACCGGCAGAGGGTCTTTATCCGCGACTGTTAGATGCGATTCTGGAACAGCGCATCGATTCGACCAGCCGATTTACCGAGGACAGCTTGAAAGAGATGTTCTGCGCCAGCCGCGCCGATGTGCGGCGGGTGTTGACGCAGTTGTCGCTTGAGCAGGTCATTGTGCTGCGCGCCAATCATCGCCCGCGTGTTGCCGCACCTGATCGGGAGCAAACGCGGCAGGCTCTGCATGCGCGGCGACTGGCCGAAAACACCTTGGTGCGTCTGGCCTGCCAACGTCCGCAGGCCGAAGGCTTGAAACGCTTGCGCGGGCTGATCGAACGCGAACGTCAGGCGGTTGAGCAGGATCGGCGTGGGGCGGCGATTCGCTTGTCCGGGGAGTTTCATCTGCACTTGGGGCAGATGGCGGGGAATGCACCGTTGGCGCATTTTCTTGGCAGTCTTGTGCCGCTCACATCATTGGCGATTGCGCGAAGTGAGTGCCAGACGCATAGCTGTTGCGCATGGCGGGAGCATTTGGCGCTGGTCGAGGCAGTGGAGCGAGGCGATGCTTCCAAGGCCGGGATGCTGATGAATCGGCATTTGGATAATCTTGAGCAGACATTGCTGGGTTCAGATCTTGAGCATTGTGTTGCAGGTTAGATTGCTATCGCGAGCAGGCTCACTCCTACATTTGAAACGCGTTCCCCTGTAGGAGTGAGCCTGCTCGCGATGGCGTCATCATTGACACTACAAACCCTTCAGCCCGCCGCCACCCTAGCAAACCCCGCCCGAATCTTCTCTTCCGGCAACTCATCAGCAATAAACACAATCACACTTTCCCGCGCTTCACCCTCTGCCCATTCAGTGTCCCAGTCGAAACCGTAAAGCTTCAACACGCCCTGAAACACCAACCGCCGATCCTCACCGGCAATGTTCAGCACACCCTTGTACCGCAGCAATTGCTTGCCGTGTTCTTCGAGCAATTCATTCATGAACTCACTGAGCTGATCGATATCCAGCGGCTGATCGGTACGCAGCACCAGACTGGAAATGCGGTCGATCGACGGCGCCTTGCTCACCGGGCGCAGGCTCAATCCGCCGCCAAGATCGGCGTTGAGGTTGAAGCCGCGCACATCGAGCAATTCCGCCAGATCGATGTTGCCGTGATCAACCACACGGATCGGCGCGCGACGGTTGATCCGCGTCAGCCGTTCGCTCAGCGCCTTGAACGTAGCTTCGTCGACCAGATCGGTCTTGCTCACCAGCAAGCGGTCGGCAAAACCGATCTGCGCCTGAGCGATAGTCTGGGTCAGGTGCACGTCGGCGTGGGCGGCATCGACCAAGGTGATGATGCCATCGAGCAGGTAGCGCTCGCGCAATTCCTCATCGATGAAAAAGGTCTGCGCCACGGGTGCCGGATCGGCCAGGCCGGTGCACTCGATGACCAAACGATCGAACGCGATCTCACCGCTGTCCAGCCGTTCAAGCAGCAGGTACAGCGCTTTGGTCAGGTCAGTGTGAATGGTGCAGCAGACGCAGCCGTTGGCCAGGGTCATGACTTGCACCGGTTCGTCACCGAGCAACTGAGTGTCGATACCGGCGTCGCTGAATTCGTTTTCGATCACGGCGATTTTCAGGCCGTGCTCGGCTTTGAGGATATGGCGCAGCAAGGTGGTCTTGCCGGCGCCGAGGAAACCGCTGAGTACCGTTACAGGTATGGGAGAAGACAAAACAGATCCCCTTCACAAAATGAATGAACAATACAGAAACAAATGTGGGAGCGAGCCTGCTCGCGAAGGGGTCGTGTCAGTCGACATTATTGCTCGATGACACACCGCTTTCGCGAGCAGGCTCGCTCCCACAGGGGGATTACCTCAACCTTGCGCTGTCAGCTCAACAGCACTTCGGCCCACCCTTGCCACCGTAACGGGCTTCCTGACGTTCGCGAAAGAACATCTCGTAGCTCATCACCGGTTTGTCCGGGTGCTTGGTTTGCATATGCTCGACGTAGGTGTCGTAGTCGGGCATGCCGACCATCAGGCGCGCGGCCTGACCGAGGTATTTACCGAGGCGACTCAGGTCATTGAACATGGTGCAATCCTCTGGTTACGCATCCGGCAGAGCCTGGAATGGCGATTCTTTATCCGTACGCTCTTTTTTGCCCCAGGCGGCGATGCCGACTTTGAGCGCGTAGAACAGGATGCTGAAGACCACGAACAGGAACAGCGCGGTGAGCGTTGCGTTGGTGTAGGCGTTGAAGATCACGTGCTGCATCTGCTCGACGCTTTTTGCCGGTGCTAGCACCTGACCATTGGCCAGCGCATCGCTGTACTTCTTGGCCAGCGACAGGAAGCCGATCGCCGGGTTGGCATCGAACAGTTTGATGAAACCAGCAGTCGTGGTGCAGATCAACAGCCAGGTAGCCGGCAGCAGAGTGACCCAAATGTAGCGCTGGCGCTTCATCTTGATCAGGACCACGGTGCCAAGCATCAGCGCGATACCGGCCAGCATCTGGTTAGAGATACCGAACAGCGGCCACAGGGTGTTGATACCCCCCAGCGGATCGATCACGCCTTGGTAGAGCAACCAGCCCCACATCGCCACACAGCCGGCGGTGGCAATCAGGTTGGCGGTCCACGATTCGGTACGTCGCAGTGCCGGCACGAAAGAGCCGAGCAGATCCTGCAGCATGAAACGTCCGGCACGGGTACCGGCGTCGACAGCGGTGAGGATGAACAGCGCTTCGAACAGAATCGCGAAGTGGTACCAGAACGCCATGGTGTTTTCACCCGGCAGGACACTGTGCAAGATCTGCGCGATACCGACTGCCAGGGTCGGCGCACCACCGGCACGGGCCAGAATGGTGGTTTCGCCAATGTCATGTGCCACCGCTTGCAGCGCTTCCGGCGTGATCGCGAAGCCCCAACTGGTAACCACTTGCGCAACCGAAGCGACATCACTGCCGACCACAGCGGCCGGGCTGTTCATTGCGAAGTACACGCCAGGCTCGATTACCGAAGCGGCAACCATGGCCATGATCGCCACGAACGACTCCATCAGCATGCCGCCGTAACCGATGTAACGGGCGTTGGTTTCGTTATCCAGCAGCTTCGGCGTGGTGCCCGAAGAAATCAGCGCGTGGAAACCGGAAACCGCACCGCAAGCGATGGTGATGAACAGGAACGGGAACAGGCCGCCCTTCCACACCGGACCGGTGCCGTCGACGAATTGAGTCAACGCCGGCATTTTCAGCTCGGGCATGGTGATCAGAATACCGATCGCCAGGGCGACGATGGTACCGATCTTGAGGAACGTGGACAGATAGTCGCGCGGTGCCAGAATCAGCCACAC
The DNA here is from genome assembly GCF_045037865.1 of Pseudomonas sp. M20. NCBI lineage: Bacteria > Pseudomonadati > Pseudomonadota > Gammaproteobacteria > Pseudomonadales > Pseudomonadaceae > Pseudomonas > Pseudomonas sp. M20. Next base: position 6,624,259 of record NZ_CP173611.1, on the reverse strand, counting down.
CGGCAGCGACGCCGCGACGAAACCGTAACCGACCAGCATCCAGGTAATCTGCACGCCGGTGAAGGTGAACGCCTTGGCCCACACTGGATCGGCGGCAATCTGCCCACCGAGCCAGATCGAACCGAGTAGCAGCAACACACCGACCACGGAGATTTCGCCAATGCGGCCCGGGCGGATGTAGCGCATGTAAATGCCCATGAACATCGCGATCGGGATGGTCGCCATCACGGTGAAGATGCCCCATGGGCTCTCCGCCAGCGCTTTGACCACGATCAGCGCCAGCACCGCGAGAATGATGATCATGATCAGGAAGCAGCCGAACAGGGCAATGGTGCCGGGCACGCGGCCCATTTCTTCGCGCACCATGTCGCCCAGGGAACGGCCATTGCGTCGGGTCGACATGAACAGAACCATGAAGTCCTGCACCGCGCCCGCCAGCACCACACCGGCAATCAGCCAGAGCGTGCCGGGCAAGTAGCCCATCTGCGCGGCCAATACCGGGCCGACCAGAGGTCCTGCACCAGCGATCGCTGCGAAGTGGTGACCGAAAAGAATGTGTTTGTTGGTCGGCACATAGTCCAGACCGTCGTTGTTGAGCACGGCGGGGGTGGCCCGACGCGGATCGAGTTGCATCACATTGTTAGCGATGAACAGGCTGTAGTAACGGTACGCGACCAGATAAATGGCCACAGCAGCGACCACGATCCACAAGGCGTTGATCGCCTCGCCACGGCGCAATGCCACTACGCCCAGGGCGCACGCTCCTACGATTGCCAGCACTAGCCAGGGTAAGTGGCGTAGCAGGCTATTATTATTTTTCATTTTATTATTCCAGCCAGGGTGGACAAGAAAGACAGCCACCCCGAGTTTAGCGCTTACGGCGCCAAAGGCCATACCCCGACGTTGGTCTAGACGCTTTAGCGATTGGCTGGCGCCCGCATTCGCGGTCTATAGTCAGCGAACCTTCATGAGGATTGCGCCATGAGCGAACACCCCGCCAATCGACGTCGTTTCAAACGTATTGCGTTCGATGCCAGAACCGAGCTGAGTCAGGGCCAGTTCATCTGGCCGGTGAAGCTGATTGATCTGTCGCTCAAGGGACTGCTGATCGAGCGGCCGGAGCCGTGGCTGGGGGACTCGGGGAAGGATTTCTTCGTCGACATTCATCTGAGCGATGACGTCGATATCGAGATGGACGTGCACTTGGCCCATGAGGAAAACGGCCAGCTTGGGTTTGTCTGCCGGCATATCAGCCTGGAATCGATCCAGCGCTTGCGGCGCTTGATCGAGCTGAACCTGGCTGACGAGGCCGAACTGGAGCGCGAGTTGGGCGCCCTGATCGAAATCTAGAATCCACCACAGATCAAATGTAGGAGTGAGCCTGCTCGCGATAGCGTTTTTACATTCGACACTTCAGTTGGCTGATGTACCGCTATCGCGAGCAGGCTCACTCCTACAGGGGTCGGTGGTTTATTCGAAGAGGGCGTCGAGGGCCTGTTCGAGGCGGGTCACGGCAATAATCTGCAAACCCGGAGGGGATTCCTTCGGCGCATTGCCCTTCGGCACAATAGCTCGCTTGAAGCCATGTTTGGCCGCTTCCTTCAATCGCTCCTGCCCGCTCGGCACCGGGCGCACTTCACCGGACAAGCCCACCTCGCCGAACACCAACAGATCATGCGGCAACGGTCGATTGCGCAAACTCGACATCACCGCCGCCATCAACGCCAGGTCAGACGCCGTTTCCAGCACCTTCACCCCGCCCACCACGTTGAGGAACACATCCTGATCATGAGTCGGGATGCCGCCATGGCGATGCAAAACTGCGAGCAACATCGCCAAACGGTTCTGATCCAGCCCCAGCGTCACCCGACGCGGGTTGGCCAGATGACTGTCATCGACCAAGGCCTGCACTTCCACCAGCATCGGCCGCGTGCCTTCCCACGTCGCCATGACCACACTGCCCGGGACTTCTTCCTGCGCACGAGTGAGAAAAATCGCCGACGGGTTGGAGACTTCTTTCAGGCCCTTGTCGGTCATGCCGAACACGCCCAATTCATTGACCGCACCAAATCGGTTTTTCACCGCGCGCAGCAAACGCAAACGCCCATCGGACTCACCTTCGAAATACAGCACGGTGTCGACCATATGCTCCAAGACGCGAGGGCCGGCCAGCGCACCTTCCTTGGTCACGTGGCCAACGAGGAAAATCGCCGTGCCGCTCTGCTTGGCATAACGCACCAACAGCGCTGCACTCTCACGCACCTGGGAGACGCCGCCGGGCGCCGATTGCAGTTGTTCGGTGAAGATCGTCTGGATCGAGTCGATCACCATCACCTTGGGCTTTTCCTGACGGGCGGTAGCGATGATGGTTTCGATGCAGGTTTCGGTCATCACCCGCAGTTGGTCCTGCGGCAAGCCGAGGCGGCGCGCGCGCATGGCCACTTGTTGCTGGGATTCTTCGCCGGTGACGTAGAGCGCCGGCATGCTTTTGGCGAGGTTGCACAGGGTCTGTAGCAGAATCGTCGATTTGCCGATGCCTGGATCGCCGCCGATCAACACCACCGAACCGTCGACCAGACCGCCACCGAGGACCCGGTCCAGTTCACCGGACGCGGTGGAGAAACGCGGAATCTCTTCGATGCTGACTTCGGCCAGTGTTTTGATCTGCGCCTGTTGCCCGGCCCAACCGGTACGGCCGGTCGGTGCCGTGGCGCCGCCACTTTCGATCATGGTCTCGGTCAGGGTATTCCAGGCACCGCACTCACCGCACTGGCCAGCCCACTTGGGAAAGGTTGCGCCGCACTCGGTGCAGCCGTACATGCGCTTGGCCTTGGCCATCAGAACCCCCGACAAAAACCGCGATGATAACGCACGTGCTGCCTATCAGCGCGGCGCAGCACTACGGATTTCTCCGCTGGCCAGACGCGCGGCGCTATTGCCCAACGGATCTTCGGCATTCAGGTCAGCGCCCTTGGCCTTCAACGCATCGAGCAACTCCAGACGCTTGAACAACCCGGCGTACATGGCCGCCGTCTGCCCGGCGCCGTTGCGCTGATCGGGGCTGCAATTGGTGGCCATCAAGCGCCGGGCGATCTGCAATTCGCCCTTGAAGATCGCGCCCATCAGCGCTGTATTGCCGCGTTGATCTTGCGCACAGGCATCGGCGCCGGCAGCGAGTAACCGCTCCACCGCCGACGCTTGACCGTGATAAGCCGCGAGAATCAACGCGGTGTAGCCTTTGCTGTCGCGGGTATCGAGGGAATAGCCGGACTCGATAAAAGTGTCGAGCATCGGCACGTCACCGCGCCGGGCGGCATCGAAATAGTAATCCTGCAACTGGGCCTTGATCGCCTCAGGGCTTTGCCCGGCCTGCGCTGTAAAGGACAGGCAGGCGAGTAACAGTATGAGACAGGGACGCATAAATACTCTCCTTGAGCAGAACGGGGCCTGAATCAGGCCCCGCGCTGCACGGCGTCGATATCAGTCGACCAGTTTGGCCGCCAACGCCTTCACCCGGCTCAGGTCGCCCTTGGCCACTTTGGTCACACCGGTCCCGTATTCCGGGTCGGCCTTATAAAGGAAGGACAAGATGATGTGCTTGCTCTCGTCATCGGTAGTCGCCAGCGAGCCGCCGAAGCTGTCGATCAGATCCTTGCGCTCTTGCTGGCTGAACGAGCGATACAGATCGCCGGCCTGCTTGAAGTTCTGCTCACGCTGAATCTTCGCCTGCTGCGTGCTGCCCGACAGCGCCGACTGGCTATAACGCGCACTTGGCGTCTCGTCACGGGGTTGCAGTCGGCTCGGCTGATAGTTCACGCCGCTGTTGCTGACGCCGAAGTTCATCGCGCCATCCTGATTGCCATTGTTCACGGCAACTTTCGGCGCATTGATCGGCAATTGCAGCGCATTGGCACCCAGGCGATACATCTGCGTATCGGCATAAGAGAACACTCGACCTTGCAACAAACGGTCTTCGGAAGGCTCGATACCCGGAACAATATTCGCCGGCGCCATGGCCACTTGCTCGGTTTCCTGGAAGACATTTGCCGGATTACGGTTCAACACCATTTGTCCAACTTTGCGTTCAGGAATACCCGGCCAGATCTTGGTGGCATCCAATGGATCAAAATCAAACTTGGACAAATCTTGTGGTTTCAGCACTTGAATGTACAAGTCCCATTTTGGGAAGTTGCCTTTATTGATATTGCTCACCAAGTCATTGGTCATATGACTGTAGTCTTGCCCCTGAACGTTAGCGACTTGCTTTGGTGTCAGATTATTTAGCCCCTGCAAGCTCTTCCAGTGGAACTTTACGTAATGAACTTCGCCCTTGGCATTGATCAACTTGTAAGCATGTACGCCATTGCCATCCATCTCTCGATAACTGGCAGGAGTTCCCGAGTTCGAATACAACTCCGTCAACGTACGGGTGGCTTCCGGTACATGAGAGAAGAAATCGAAGCGGCGCGAATCGTCATCGAGGTTAGTTCGTGGGTCCGGTTTAAACGCGTGCACCATGTCGGGAAACTTGATTGCGTCGCGAATAAAAAACGTCGGGAAATTGTTGCCGACCAGGTCCCAGTTGCCGTCGGCGGTGTAGAACTTGGTGGCGAAACCTCGTGGGTCGCGCAGGGTTTCCGGCGAGTGATTGCCGTGCACCACGGCAGAGAAACGCACGAATACCGGCGTGCTCTGGCCGGCGGCGAATACTTTGGCCTTGCTCAGGTCGCTGAGGTCGTTGGTCACCGTGAAGGTGCCATGGGCACCGGTGCCGCGTGCGTGAACCACGCGCTCGGGAATGCGCTCGCGATCGAAGCGTTGCAGCTTCTGAATCAGTTGCACGTCCTGCAGCAGCACCGGGCCGTTGGCGCCGGCGGTCTGCGAGTTCTGATTGTCGCCGACGGCGGCGCCGTTATCGCGGGTCAGCGGAGCGGCGTTGACGGAGAAGGTCAACAGACTGGCGGTGAGTACACCGAAGGTGCGGCGACGGGGAAAAGCCCCCAGTCCAAGTGCGGAGTTCATATCAGGATCCTCTGGTTATTTTGGGGCGCATCCAGATGCGCCAACCCAAGGCTAGAGGCCTGCGACGTCGAACATAAATAGAAAGAACGTAACGCCACGATTGAGAAAATTGGCTTCCCAATCAGCGATTTACGGGATATTTCGCGCGCGATTGATGGCACTTTGCAAACTAATCGTCGATTGATGTGTCGATAAAAACGGGCATTGTAAGAAGGTGTTTCGCGCAGGACGCGTTTTGCTGATTTACACTGCGTACACCAAACTCATCTGTAACAAGGAAATAACTATGGGCGTGCTAAGTGAGTTCAAGGCCTTCGCGGTCAAAGGCAATGTGGTCGACATGGCCGTCGGTATCATCATCGGGGCCGCGTTCGGCAAGATTGTTTCGTCGTTTGTCGGTGACGTCATCATGCCGCCAATCGGCCTGCTGATCGGTGGGGTGGACTTCAGTGATCTGGCCGTCACGCTCAAGGCCGCCGAGGGCGCTGCGCCGGCGGTAGTGCTAGCCTACGGCAAATTTCTACAGACCATTCTGGACTTCGTGATCGTCGCTTTCGCCATCTTCATGGGTGTCAAAGCCATCAACCGCCTCAAGCGCGAAGAAGCCGTGGCCCCTACGCTGCCACCGGTTCCGACCAAGGAAGAAGAGTTGCTGGGCGAGATCCGCGACCTGCTCAAGGCCCAGAACACCCGGCCCTGAACCTTGCACGATAGAAACAACGGCGCCTTCGAGGCGCCGTTTGTTTACCAGTAGTTTTCCACCGCCACCTGGCCAGGCCGGCGGGTGAGGCTGAGGCTCATGTGGCGTTTTTTCAGCAACGCGCGAGTGTCATCGATCATCTGCGGATTGCCGCACAGCATGACCCGCGAATGTTCCGCCGACAGTTCCACGCCCGCTGCGCGCTCCAGCTCCCCGCTTTCGATCAGGCTGGTAATGCGCCCGTTCAACGCCCCGGGATGTGTTTCACGTGTCACCGTCGCGATGAACTGCAATTTGTGGGCATGTTCGCTGAGGTAGTCGCGCTGCCTGAGCCCGGCAATCAAATCCTGATAGGCCAGCTCCCGCGCCTCGCGCACGCTGTACACCAGAATGATGCGCTCGAATTTTTCCCAGACTTCGAAGTCCTGCAGAATCGATAGAAACGGCGCCACCCCGGTGCCTGTGGACAACAGCCATAGGTCGCGCCCGTCGACGAAGCGATCAAGGGTCAAATAGCCGAATGCCTGGCGATCCACCAGCAGTTTGTCACCGACCTGCAGCCGGCTCAACTCACTGGTGAACTCCCCGCTCGGCACCACAATGGAAAAGAACTCCAGAAAGTCGTCAAAAGGCGACGACACCATCGAATAGGCACGCCACACGACGCTGCCATCAGCTTTGGCCACACCCAGCCGAGCGAACTGCCCGGCGCGGAAACGGAAACCTGCATCACGGCTGGTGCGCAAGGTGAAAAGGTTGGGGGTCAAAGGGTGTACTTCGAGCAACGTCTGCGTGGTGGGTTTCTCTGCGCTGGCGGTCATGGGGTACTCCATTGAACGATTGCCGACAGTGTCGCGCAAATTGGCTGTCCGATATACCGATGACTTATAAGGGTATTAAGCATGCAGATCACGTGATATTGCCAACTATTTAAATAGTAGAACCCATAAAATTAGAGCATTAACTTTATATGGCGACATACATGTAACGCCCGTGAGCGCTAAGAACTATTTATTTACCGATGATCCTGTCCAATACCGAAAAAATTTAAAGCTCTGCGTTGGAAACGTCCTACACTCCTTTGCGTGCCGGGTCTTTTGGATCCATTCCGCGCCCCCGCAACGTCAATGGAGTGTTAAAAGATGGAAACGTGGAAGGAGTCACAGTTAAAACAACTGACGTTTGCCAAGGGAATAGATGCAGCCTATCCGATTCTGTTGAGGTTCGCCGAAAACCTGGGATTCAATTTTTGTGCCGTTTCGGTTGTTTCACTCCATCGGGATACGCCTCTTAAAACCTTGCAAATCAATAACTACCCTGAAGAATGGAACTCACAATATGAGAAAAGAAACTACAGCAAAGTCGATCCTCTGATAGCACACTGCAATCACTCAATGACACCCATTGTCTGGGGCGAGTCGGTTTTTGCTGAGACTCTGCAGCTGTGGCAGGGTTTGAAGCAGCACGGGCTGCAATATGGCTGGTCACAGTCCTTTCATCATGAACCCAGTGGTCTATGCAGCATCATCAGTCTGGCGCGAAAGCATTGTTCAATAAGCCCTCTGGAGCTGTATGAACATTTTGGTTATATGTTCTATGCCGCCAGTCACTTGAGCGAACTCTTCGCCAGAACCCTGCCGCCTCAGGCGCTCAAGCGCCGCCAACCGCAACTGTCGCCACGAGAACTTGAGGTTCTACGTTTGTCTGCTGACGGCAAAACGGCTTTTGAGATTTCGATGATCCTTAGCCTGAGCGAACGCACGGTGAACTACCACGTGCAAAACGTGATCGAGAAGCTCAACGTCTGCAACAAGATTTCCGCGGTCATTGCGGCCGCCAGAGCCGGCATCATCTAGTCGATTGGTCTACCCTCCTTTACAAAACTTGCGGGTAATAACACAGAAAAAAACGTACCATTTGTGGCCCTCCTGAGTGATGACGCGAACATTCTGCGTCGCCTTACACTCAGTCGGTTCCGCCGCACACTGTCAAGGCTGCGGAACGCCCCGTTGATTACCCTGAGTCCCCGCCCCATGCCTTTGCTTGATACGCCCTTCGCCCAACTCGATCTGATCCGCCAGCCAGAACAGCAGAACGAACCGCTGCAAGCCTTCGATGCCGCCGACGAATACCTGCTCAACCATCTGGCTGCGCAGCAACCGACGACCGACACGCGCGTATTGGTGCTCAACGACAGCTTCGGTGCGCTGGCGGCCAGCCTGCTCGGCAAGGTCAAGGTCAGCAGCAGCGGCGACTCGTTTCTGGGGTTTCAGGGGCTGGAGAAAAACCTGCTGCGCAATGACCAGGCGTTCGACGCCATTCGCGGGATTCCTGCCAGCGAGCCATTAGTCGGACCATTCGACCGCGTGCTGATCCGCGTACCGAAAACCCTCGCGCTACTGGAAGAACAACTGATCCGCTTGCAAGGTCAGCTCGCGCCCGGCGCCGAAGTGATCGCAGCGGCCATGGTCAAACACCTGCCACGCGCTGCCGGTGACTTGCTTGAGCGCTACATCGGTCCGGTACAAGCCTCTCTGGCGGTAAAGAAGGCCCGGCTGTTGATCGCCACACCTGAAGCGAAAGCCCCCGCCGTCTCGCCCTACCCTTCGCGGTATCGCCTCGACGAGCCGTCGATCGAATTGCTTAACCACGCCAATGTGTTCTGCCGCGAAGGCCTGGACATCGGCACGCGCGCCTTCCTCCCGCATCTGCCGAAAAATCTTGGTAGCGCCCAAGTCGCTGACCTGGGCTGTGGCAACGGGGTTCTGGCTATCGCGAGTGCGCTGCAAAATCCCGAAGCGCATTACACGCTGGTCGACGAGTCGTTCATGGCGGTGCAATCGGCTGCCGAGAACTGGCGCGCAGCGCTGGGTGATCGTGAGGTGATCGTGCGGGCCGGCGATGGACTGGCCGGTCAGGAGCCGCAATCATTGGATGTGGTGCTGTGCAACCCGCCGTTCCATCAGCAGCAGGTGGTTGGCGACTTCCTCGCCTGGCGCATGTTCCAGCAGGCGCGCGAAGCGTTGGTGGTGGGCGGCGCGCTGTACATTGTCGGCAACCGTCATTTGGGTTACCACAGCAAACTGGCACGGCTGTTCCGCGGCGTTGAGCAAGTGGCCGCCACGCCGAAATTCGTGATTCTCAAAGCCCGCAAGTAAACCGACAGGCAAAAAAAACCCTCCGCAAGGAGGGTTGCAAAGCCGTACCCGAAGGCGCCGGGACGGGGATGATTCAGTGGGTGGTCAGACCTGCGGCATTCATGAACATGCGCATCAGGCTGGCGGCGATAAACAGCACGCCAACACTACCGACCCAGATCAGAGCCAACCAGCCGAGCCGCTGCCACAGCGGTTTTTTTTCGGCTTGTTCAATGTCGTGCAGGGAATGTTTTCCAGTCATTTTCTTCAAACCTCTTCAAGATTGATGGCGCCATCGCCGACGCCATCGCGAGCAGGCTCGCTCCCACAGGTTTTTGCTTAGTGATAGCCGTCTTCGTGGGTAACCTTGCCGCGGAACACGTAGTAGCTCCAGAAGGTGTAACCCAGGATGAACGGGATGATGAACAGCGTGCCCACCAGCATGAAGCCCTGACTTTGCGGCGGTGCGGCGGCGTCCCAGATCGAGATCGACGGCGGCACGATGTTCGGCCACAGGCTGATACCCAGACCGCTGTAGCCGAGGAAGATCAGCACAAGGGTCAACAGGAACGGCATGTAGTTGGCATTGCGCGCCACGGCGCGGATCAGACCGTACATGGTCACCAGCACCAGAATCGGCACCGGCATGAACCAGAACAGGTTGGGCATGCTGAACCAGCGGGTGGCAATATCCGGATGAGCCAGCGGCGTCCAGATACTGACAATACCGATCACGGCCAGCAGTACGAAAGCCAATGGCCGTGCCAGGTCATGCATCTGTTCCTGGAGCTTGCCTTCGGTTTTCATTATCAGCCAGGTACAGCCGAGCAAGGCATAGGCGACCACCAGCGCGGCGCCGCAGAACATTGTGAACGGCGTCAGCCAGTCCAGTGATCCACCGGCGAACTGCCGATTGACCACCGGCAAGCCATCGATGAATGCGCCCAGCGCCACGCCCTGGAAGAACGTCGCCGCCACCGAGCCGCCGATGAACGCCTTGTCCCAGAGATGACGCTTGTCATCCTTGGCCTTGAAGCGGAACTCGAAGGCTACGCCGCGGAAGATCAAACCGATCAACATAAAGATCAGCGGCAAGTACAGCGCCGACAACACTACCGAATAGGCCAGCGGGAACGCGCCAAACAACGCCGCGCCGCCCAGTACCAGCCAGGTTTCGTTGCCGTCCCAGACCGGGGCGACGGTGTTCATCATCACGTCACGGTCGACTTTACCGGGGATGAACGGGAAAAGAATCCCGATCCCCAGGTCGAAGCCGTCCATGACCACGTACATCATGATGCCGAAGATGATGATCACGGCCCAGATCAGCGGAAGATCAATACCCATGGCTCAAATCTCCTTGGTCAGGCGGGTGGTGTCGTCGTGATCGGCATCGGCCGAATCGTCGGCCGCGGACAACGGACGCGCCGGTGTGCGCGGCTTGCCTGGACCACCTTGCGGCGTTTCGGCGCCCTCGCTGATCTTCGGACCTTTGCGCACCAGACGCATCATGTAGCCGAGACCTGCGCCGAACAGCGCGAAATACACCACCACAAACATGATCAGGGTGATGCTCATCTGCATGAAGCTGTGGTTGGAGGAGGCATCGGCGGTGCGCATCAACCCGTAGACCACCCACGGCTGACGGCCGATTTCAGTGGTGAACCAGCCGGCGAGAATCGCAATCAGACCGGACGGCCCCATCCACAAGGCCAGATACAAGAACGGCCGCGAGGTGTAGAGCGTGTCACGCTTACGCAGCCACAGGCTCCACAGACCGGTGAAGATCATCAGGAAACCGAGGCCGACCATGACCCGGAACGACCAGAACACGATGGTCGAATTCGGCCGGTCTTCTGGCGGAAATTCCTTGAGCGCCGGGACCTGTTTGTCCAGCGAGTGAGTGAGGATCAGGCTGCCGAGGTACGGAATCTCCACGGCGTATTTGGTTTTCTCTTCTTTCATATCCGGCCAGCCGAACAGGATCAGCGGCGTCGCTTCGTCACCGTGGTTTTCCCAGTGACCTTCGATCGCGGCAATTTTTGCCGGTTGGTGCTTGAGCGTATTCAGGCCGTGGAAGTCGCCGATGACTGCCTGGATCGGCGCGACGATCAGCGCCATCCACATTGCCATCGACAGCATGGTGCGGATCGCCGGGTTGTCCTTGCCGCGCAGCAAATGCCAGGCCGCCGAGGAGCCGACGAAGAATGCCGTGGCGACAAACGCTGCCGTCGCCATGTGCATCAGGCGATAGGGGAACGAAGGGTTGAAGATGATCGCCAGCCAGTCGGTGGGGATGACTTGCCCGTTAACAATCTCGAAGCCCTGCGGGGTCTGCATCCAGCTGTTGGAGGCGAGAATCCAGAACGTCGAAATCAGCGTACCGATCGCCACCATGACGGTGGAAAAGAAGTGCAGCCCGCGCCCGACCTTGTTCCAGCCAAACAGCATCACCCCAAGGAAACCGGCCTCGAGGAAGAACGCCGTGAGCACTTCATAGGTCAGCAACGGCCCGGTGACGGCGCCGGCGAAGTCCGAGAAGCGGCTCCAGTTGGTGCCGAACTGGTAGGCCATGACCAGCCCCGAGACCACGCCCATGCCGAAGTTGACGGCAAAGATCTTCGACCAGAAATGGTAAAGGTCACGGTAAGTGTCGTTGCGGGTTTTCAGCCACAGACCTTCGAGTACCGCGAGGTAACTCGCCAGGCCAATGGTGATGGCCGGGAACAGGATGTGGAACGAGATGGTGAACGCGAACTGAATTCGGGCGAGATCTAGTGCCTCTAAACCGAACATATGGCTTCCTCTGTCAGGTAATACCGGCTGCGGACCCGGAGGCCTGCACCCACTGCCCCCACGGATATGGAGTGCGGCGAATTCTGATTCGTTCTTTTTAAACAACCATCGCAACGCAGGGAGTCTGGCCAACTGGCCACCGGATCAATTCCTTGTGGGTCTTGATCTGGATCAAGCAACGTTGAAAGAGTAGTCCCATTTTTGACGATGAACTGCGTGGTCGTTTGCCGCGTGACAAGTTGCCTCATTGCAGCCGCGATGCTCTGCCAGACATTTCCTGCGGCAAGCTTGCGGAAATCGATGTCTGGCTAACTAAATTTTTTGTCATAGCAACTTCCTGTTACAGACTGGTGATAACCTCGGCATTCCCCTCGAGCCAGACCTGCCTTCAGATGCCCAGCCAAGAGCCCCTGCTGTTACGTCATCACCGTCCGTTTCTCGCTTTCTGGTTCGCGCGGATTTTTACCGCCAGCGGTTTCCAGATGCTCACCGTGGCGATTGGCTGGAACCTCTACCAACTGACCGGCAACGTCCTCGATCTGGGTCTGGTCGGTCTGGTCGAATTCGCCCCGCGCGTGCTGTTCATGCTGCACACCGGGCATGTCGCTGATCGCTACGACCGGCGTAGAGTCGCGGCGATCTGCCAGTCGTTGCAGGCGTTGATCGCTCTGGCGCTGGCCATCGGCAGCGCCACCGATCACGTGACGCGCGAGATGATCTTCATCCTCGCCTTCCTGCTCGGCGCAGCGCGTTCGTTCGAGATGCCGACCACTCAGGCACTGCTGCCGAGCATCGTGCCCAGCGCGCTGTTCCCCCGGGCAGTGGCGGCGGCACAGTCGGCGCAGCAGTCGGCGACAATCGTCGCTCCAGCGCTGGGCGGTTTGCTCTACGCGTTCGGTAGCGTCTGGGTATACGGCCCGACAGTGCTGCTTTATGTGATCGCCTGCACACTGATGCTCAACCTGCCCGCGCGGCAAACGCCGTTGAACAAAGGCAAAGCCACGCTGGATTCGTTGCTGGCGGGGATTCGCTTCATTCGCAGCCGCCCGGACATTCTCGGGGCGATTTCGCTGGATCTGTTTGCGGTGTTGCTCGGTGGCGCTACGGCGTTGCTGCCGGTGTTCGCCAAGGACATTCTGCTGACCGGGCCGTGGGGCCTCGGCCTGCTGCGTTCGGCACCGGCGGTCGGCGCACTGGGGATGTCGCTGTTCCTTGCGCGATTTGCCGTGGAGCGCAATGTCGGCCGGGTGATGTTCACAGCGGTGGGCGTATTCGGCGTCGCGACCATCGCCTTTGGCCTGTCGACCTCGTTCTGGTTCTCGCTGGCGGTGCTGGTGGTACTTGGCGCGGCGGACATGATCAGCATGGTCATCCGCGCGTCTTTCGTACAACTGGAAACCCCGGACGAAATGCGCGGCCGGGTCAGCGCGGTGAACGGGCTGTTCATCGGTGCTTCAAATCAGTTGGGCGAATTCGAATCCGGCGTCACCGCCCACTGGTTCGGCACGGTGCCGGCGGTGGTGATGGGCGGAATCGGCACGCTGGTAGTGACGGGGACGTGGATCAAGTTGTTTCCGACACTGGCTAACCGCGATCGGATGCATGTGCCAGTGGAAGAGGTGAAGGTCTGACAACCTCCAAAGCACAAGACAACTGAAAATGTGCGGTACATAGTTACCGCACTGAGTGTAATGTATCGCCTTACACTCGAGCCCATGATCAAATCCTTTCAGCACAAAGGCCTTCGCGGCTTCTATGAAACAGGTTCGACTCGCGGGATTCGTGCCGACCACGCAAAACGGCTGTCGCGCATGCTGCAGTTCATGGATCGCGCTACGATTCCCGCAGACTTGGATCTTCCGGGCTGGCGCCTGCATCCATTGAAAGGTGAGCTGACGGAGTACTGGTCGCTGAGCGTTTCAGGCAACTGGCGAGTGATCTTTCGTTTTGTCGGTTCGGACATCGAATTGGTCGATTATCTGGACTACCACTGACAGGAGGCAGGCTCATGCCCATGCACAACCCGCCACACCCCGGTGAAACACTGCTGATGGATGTCTTGCCCGAGCTTGGCATCAGCGTGACCGAATTGGCCCGACACTTGGGCTTCGCACGCCCGCATCTTTCACGTGTATTACACGGACATGCGCCAATCAGCCCGGATCTGGCTGTACGTCTTGAGCGTGCTGGCATTGGCAAGGCGCGCGTGTGGCTAGGCGTACAAACCGACTATGATCTGTGGCAAGCGGAGCATCGGGAGCAACCGGTTATCGAACTGATCGCTGTCCACGCCTGACACCTCCAGCCACTACAACTCCCCCGCCACTTTCACCCGCAAGGCCTTGCCGCCGAGTTGCTCGACCAGCGTCAAGGCAAACTCCAGTGCAGCGCTGGAGCCTTGCGCGGTGATGCAGTTGCCGTCGACCAGCACCGGTTGATCAACAAACGTACAACCCGAGAGTTGATGGCTGGCGCCGGGCAGGCAGGTCATGCGACGCTGGCGCAGCACGCCGAAGGCTTGCAGGGCGACGGCCGGGGATTCGGCAATGGCGGCGAACAGGCGTCCGGCGCTGGATTGATCCTTGAGCAGTTGTTGCAGCGGTTGATGCGCCGCCAGGTGTTGTGCGCCGACGGCGCCGCCGGGCAGGACGATCAGGTCAAAAGTTTGCGCCAGCACATCGACCAGCATGCCGTCGGCGGTCAGTCGTGTACCACGCGCGCAGGTGAGCATGCGTCGTCCTTCAATACTGGCGGCGACCACTTCGATGCCGGCGCGGCGCAACACGTCGATCAGGGTCACGCTTTGCAGATCATCGATGCCCTCGGCGAGGGTAATCAGGGCTCTAAAGGTCATGGGCGCTATCCGCTGGGTGATACTTGAAGCGTAGTCAGCTTCACCCGGATCGCGCTGCAACAGCCGTTACTTGATGTAAAGCTGGGTCGACATCGTGTTGCGTGGCGCGTTGATCGAGGTGTTGCTGAAGGTGAAGGTGCCTTCCTGTTTGCCCGCCAGATCGAAGGTGTAAAGATAACCGACGGTGCTACGGCCCGGACTGCATTCGGTCAGGTTTCCATTATCAAAGGCACAGACCCGTGCTCGGGTGCCGTTCACCTCGAACCCGTCCAGCTTGGCATGCGGCTGGCTCTGGCCGTATCCGACTTCCAGTACATAGACTTTGATGCTCGGCCCGTTGTGATTGCATTGGGTGTGCGTCTGCCCATCGCCGATGTCTTCAAGGCCGCAGGCCGGCGATTGCACTTTGATGACTTTCACTTGTGTCAACGGTGGCGCCGATGCGGCCCAGGCTGTCGACATCCCGGCCATCAACGCGGCAATCAAACCAAAAACCTTTATCCAGCAACTGCTCATGCGCTTCCCGCCCCGAAAAAATCAGCGCGCAGTATGGCGCAGTTGGCTTCAACGCAAAACTTCGCCGACGATCGACACCAACAACCGCCATATTCCTCACGCTGCTGGTATGATGCGCGGCTTTTTCCGGCCCACCACAATTTTTCAGGCGCTTGCGACGGTCTGTGCTTTGCTGTTGAGGTCGATACATTCACGGCGCCACGCGCGCCACGGGGAGCAGACATGCTGGAAAGGCTGTTTCAACTCAAGGCACACAACACCAACGTGCGCACCGAGATTCTCGCGGGCATCACGACGTTCCTGGCCATGGCCTACATTCTGTTCGTCAATCCGAGCATTCTCGGTGAGACCGGCATGGACAAGGGCGCAGTGTTCGTCGCTACCTGTCTGGCCGCCGCGATCGGTTCGACGATCATGGGCCTGATCGCCAACTACCCGATCGCCCTCGCACCGGGCATGGGCCTGAATGCCTTCTTCACCTACACCGTGGTCTTGCACATGGGCCACACCTGGCAAGTCGCACTGGGTGCCGTGTTCATTTCCGCCGTGTGCTTCTTCCTGTTGTCGATCTTCCGTATCCGTGAATGGATCATCAACAGTATTCCACTGCCACTGCGCTCGGCGATTGCTGCCGGTATCGGCCTGTTCCTGGCACTGATCGCCCTGCACAACGCCGGCATCGTGGTCAGCAACCCGGCGACCATGGTCGGCCTCGGTGACTTGAAAGCCCCGGCACCGATCCTCGCCACCCTTGGCTTTGCCCTGATCGTTGCCCTCGAAGCGCTGAAAGTGCGCGGTGCAGTACTGATCGGCATTCTGGCGGTGACCATCATTTCCATCGCGATGGGCTTCACCCCGTTCAACGGCGTGACCTCGATGCCACCTTCGCTGGCACCGACCTTTATGCAACTGGACATCAAAGGCGCACTGGACATCGGACTGGTCAGCGTGATTTTCGCGTTCCTGTTCGTCGACCTCTTCGACAACTCCGGCACCCTGATCGGCGTCGCCAAGCGCGCCGGCCTGATGGGCAAGGACGGCCACATGCCGAAAATGGGCCGCGCACTGATCGCCGACAGCACCGCGGCCATGGCCGGTTCGTTGCTGGGTACGTCGACCACCACCAGTTACATCGAATCTGCTGCCGGCGTGAGTGCGGGCGGGCGTACCGGTCTCACCGCCATCGTCGTGGCGATTCTGTTCCTGCTGGCGCTGTTCTTTTCGCCACTGGCGGCCAGCGTTCCGGCCTTCGCCACTGCACCAGCGCTGCTGTTCGTCGCCGTGTTGATGACTTCCGGTCTGGCCGAAATAGACTGGGACGACATCACCGTTGCCGCGCCAGTTGTCGTGACCGCACTGGCCATGCCATTCACTTACTCGATCGCCAACGGCATCGCCTTCGGTTTCATCGCCTGGACCGTGATCAAGCTGCTGTCGGGCCGCGCACGTGAGCTGAACCCGGCGCTGGTGATTCTGTCGATTCTGTTTGTGATCAAGTTGGGTTGGTTCAACGCATGACTTTCGATTCCCAGGCTTACGCCGAGCAACTAGAAGCCAAGGTCACGCGTTTGCGTGATCTGCTGGCACCGTTCGATGCACCTGAGCCGACGGTGTTCGACTCGCCGCTGCAGAACTTCCGTCTGCGCGCCGAGTTCCGCCTGTGGCGCGAGGGCAGCGACCGGCATTACGCGATGTTCGCTCAGGACGACAAACGCACGCCGATTCTGATTGAAGAATTCCCGATTGCCAGCCTGCGCATCAATCAGTTGATGCCGCAGTTGAAAGCGGCATGGCAGGCCAGTTCGGCGCTGAGCCACAAACTGTTTCAGGTGGAGTTCCTGACCACGCTGTCCGGCGATGCGATGATCACCCTGTGCTACCACCGTCCGCTGGACGAGCACTGGCACGCGGCGGCGACGAAACTGGCGGCGGATCTCGGCGTCAGCATCATCGGTCGCTCGAAGGGCAAACGCGAAGTGCTTGGCCTCGATTACGTGGTCGAGAAACTCGACGTCGGCGGTCGCACGTTCAGCTATCGCCAGCCGGAAGGCGCGTTCACCCAGCCTAACGGCACGGTGAACCAGAAGATGCTCAACTGGGCGTACGAAGCGCTAGGCGATCGCAACGACGATCTGCTGGAGCTGTACTGCGGCAACGGCAACTTCACCCTGCCGCTCGCCACTCGCGTGCGCAAAGTGCTGGCCACCGAAATCAGCAAGACCTCGGTCAACGCTGCATTGAGCAACCTCAGCGAAAACGCTGTGGATAATGTCACTCTGGTACGTTTGTCCGCCGAAGAACTGACCGAAGCGCTCAACGAAGTGCGCCCGTTCCGTCGCCTGCAAGGCATCGACCTGAAGAGCTACGAGTTCGGCAGCGTCTTCGTCGACCCGCCGCGTGCCGGCATGGACCCGGACACCTGCGAGCTGACCCGGCGCTTCGACAACATCCTGTACATCTCCTGCAACCCGGAAACCCTGGCGGCGAACATCGCCCAGTTGCACGACACGCACCGTATTACCCAGTGCGCGTTGTTTGACCAGTTCCCGTGGACGCATCACATGGAATCGGGTGTGTTGCTGACCCGGCGTTGATTGCGGGAAGCTGATACGAGAAAGCCGTCGTGATTGACGGCTTTTTTGTGGTTTTTACAAAGCGGGATCGGCCTTGCGTGGTCGCCCGCCCTTTTTGCCATTCGCTCGAGCAGCTTCGGACTTTGCAGCACTGCTTTGACGACCGTTACGCGATGCAACCACCGACGCAGCCATCTTCATGAGTGACGGGCTCGCTGAAATCATCCCGGCAATGGAAACGTCAAGGTCTTTGCCCTCATGGCAAAGCGCAGTGCCTGCGAATCCGACTGTCAGCCCCTCGTAATCGCCTGCATCAAACCCGTCAAACTCTGGATACTGGCTCACCGGAAGCAACACACCACTGCCATCCTCAAAACGGATGACCAGAGATGATTCTTCAAAGGTTACGGAGACAGCCTGCAAGCTACTCGCTCGGCGTGCCTCCCCTTGCAGGATGGCGGCGTCGATCATCTCCTTCGTCAGGGGACGATGTGTGGATGGCTTAGCCTTGATGACTTTCATAAATCGATTTCCACTCCTTCCAATGCGCCTATCAATGTCAGAAGAGTTTTGCCCTCTTCTGGCAGATAACGCGCCGATCCCACTCTGTGTGTCTTGTCAGTGACGAGTTTCATCCCCAGCACTTCGTTTGAATGGCTGTCCCACAATTGATTGTCGAGACAGACAGTTTGCAATCTTGACCACCAGATCCCGCGTGCTCGTCGCAGATGAGCAGGCTGCTCAAGAGATCGACACAAGCCTTCCAGCACGGTTAACGGTGGTCGACGAGAAAGCGGCATGACATCCCAAAGCTCAATATCGTTGTGCCAGAAACTGAACTGTAATCGGGCGCTCCAGCTACCTGCATTCACGTGAACGTGCGGGGGCAATGCTCATCTCGCAACATGATGACAATCGACAATCCTTTGTAGCTGCACACCTTCATGCTAACCCATCCGTTAGGTTAATAAGTTTCAGGATTCAAGATTCCTTTCAAATCCGACGACTGGTGATCGGCACATGACGTTTCACCGCTTTTCAGGCTAGCGTCGCAACAGGTCATGAGCCGGACAAGCTCCAGTGAAAAACGTAAGCAAAGCTGTCGTCATATCTCGATCAATATCGCTTCTGTGCGATCACCGAACATAAAACGCCACGTCCATTTTTGTTCAATTGACCATGGTAACCATCTAGTACATTTTATCTCCACAGGCTGAAATCCTCGGCCAAAGCCAAAAACAATAAGTGGAGTTACCCCTCATGCCCCCTATCGTTCTGGTGCTCAATGGCCCGAACCTGAACCTGCTCGGCACTCGCGAGCCGGCCACTTACGGTCACGAAACCCTGGCGGATATCTCGGCGTTATGCGGTCGCGCGGCAGAAGAGTTCGGCCTGGCCGTGGAGTTTCGCCAGACCAATCACGAAGGCGAATTGCTCGACTGGATTCACGCTGCCCGCGGCCGTTGCGCCGGGATCGTGATCAATCCGGCGGCGTGGACGCACACCTCGGTAGCGATTCGCGATGCGCTGGTGGCCAGCGAACTGCCGGTGATCGAAGTGCACCTGTCCAACGTCCACGCCCGCGAGCCGTTTCGTCATCACTCGTTTGTCTCGGCGATCGCCACGGCGGTGATGGCCGGGTTTGGCAGTCATGGCTATCGCCTGGCGCTGGAACATTTCAGCCAGCGGTTGAAGGGGTAAATCGCATGTCTCGCTCTAACGTAATACTCGCCGGGCTGATTGGCGCCGGCATTCAGGCCTCGCGCACACCAGCGCTGCATGAGCATGAAGGCGATGCCCAAGGCCTGCGTTATCTATACCGATTGATCGATCTCGATCAACTGAACATGGACAGCACTGCCCTTCCCGACCTGCTGCTGGCGGCCGAGCGGATGAACTACACCGGGCTGAACATCACTTTCCCGTGCAAGCAGGCGATCATCCCGCTGCTCGATGAACTGTCGCCGGAAGCCAAAGGCATCGGCGCGGT
Source organism: Pseudomonas sp. M20 (assembly GCF_045037865.1). Taxonomy (NCBI): domain Bacteria; kingdom Pseudomonadati; phylum Pseudomonadota; class Gammaproteobacteria; order Pseudomonadales; family Pseudomonadaceae; genus Pseudomonas; species Pseudomonas sp. M20. Next base: position 6,604,671 of record NZ_CP173611.1, on the reverse strand, counting down.
GAACACGGTAGTGCTGAAGGATGGCAAACGTGTCGGTCACAACACGGACTGCCTCGGTTTCGCCGAAGGTTTTCGCCGAGGTCTGAAAGACGCCGCCCGCGAGCGTGTAGTCCAGATGGGTGCCGGTGGAGCAGGCGCGGCAGTGGCCCACGCATTGTTGAGCGAAGGCGTACAGCAACTGAGCATTTTCGATGTCGACAGTGAGCGCGCCGAGAGCCTGGCGAACAATCTCAATCAGCATTTTGGCTTTGGTCGTGCAGTGGCCGGTCGGGATCTGCCGAGCTCGCTGAATCTGGCTAACGGTCTGGTCAACACGACGCCAATGGGCATGGCCAAACTGCCGGGCATGCCGGTACCAGTCGAGCTGCTGCGCAAGGAATTGTGGGTGGCGGAGATTGTGTACTTCCCGCTGGAAACCGAACTGCTGCGCAATGCTCGCGCGCTGGGTTGCCGGACGCTGGATGGCGGCAATATGGCGGTGTTTCAGGCAGTGAAGGCGTTTGAACTGTTCAGCGGCGTGGTGCCGGATGCGCAGCGCATGCTCGCGCACTTTCAAAGCATGAATGGCTAAAAACCTGTGGGAGCGAGCCTGCTCGCGAAGGCGTACGGCCAGCCAATACATCTGTTGACTGACACACCGCTTTCGCGAGCAGGCTCGCTCCCACAGGGACGGTGTCAGGCCTGCAGGTAGCGCAGCACCGATTCGCAAATCATCTCGCGATGACGCTGCTTGATACTTTCATCCGGCAGATCAATCTGAAAAATCTCGCCAAACGTGTGCCGGTTCGATACGCGATAGAAGCAGAACGAACTGATCAGCAAATGCACATCCAGCGCGTCCAGCCCGGCGCGGAATACACCTTCATCAGCGCCACGACGCAGAATCTCACCGAGCGAATCGAGGATGGTGTTGTTCATTGCCTTGATCGCATCGGAACGCTTCACGTATTCGGCGTTGTGGATATTTTCAATGCTGACGATGCGCACGAAATCGACGTTGCGGTCGTGATGATCGAAGGTGAACTCGACCAATCGGCGAATCGCCTCCACCGGCGCCAACTCGGCCAGGTGCAGACGGTTTTCGGTGCTGCGGATATCACCGTAAAGCTTCTCCAGCACCTCGACGTACAACTGCTCCTTGCTGCCGAAGTAGTAATAGATCATGCGTTTGGAGGTGTGGATGCGCTCGGCGATCGCGTCCACGCGAGCGCCGGACAAGCCTTGCTGGACGAACTCGACGATCGCCTCTTGCAAGATGTTCTCGCGGGTCTTTTCCGGGTTGTTCTTGCGACTCTTGCGCGGCTCCACGGCGGATACTTCGGTCGCTGCGGAAAGTTCTGAATTCATCGTCATTGCGGGCTCACGGCCATCACTGCACAGGCGGCGATTATGGGCTGCGCAGCACAGTGAAGGAAGCCGCGCGGCCCGTGTTTAATCCCGCGTTTACGAATTTCCTACAACTTCGCCTGGCGCACCGCGCCACTGCGTGATTTGGCCATCGCCGCCAGACGCACCGCGACGTTCGCTGCGCCGTAACCGGCATAGCCGTTCTTGCGCTGGATGATCTCGAAGAAGAAGCGCCCTTCGAACGGTTCGGTGTAGACGTGGAACAGCTCACCGCCCTGGGCATCACGGTCGTACAAGACGTTGTAATAGGCCAGTTCGCTGAGGAATTCGTCGTCGAAATCGAAGCGCGCAGCAAGGTCATCGTAATAGTTGAGCGGAATATCCAGCAACGGTACGCCGGCCTCTTTGGCGCGACTGACTTCGGCGAAGATATCGTCACAATCGAAGGCGATGTGGTGCACTCCAGAGCCGCGATAACTCGACAGCGCGTGGGAGATCGCGGTGTTGCGGTTCTCGGAGATGTTCAACGGCAAGCGGATCGAACTGTCGCGACTGCGCAGTGCGCGACTTTTCACCAGTCCATACGGATCGGGCAGCACCACTTCGTCGTCCGCTTCGAAATCCAGCAGGCTCTTGTAGAACAGCACCCAACTGTCGAGGCTGTCGGCCGGCAGTGCCATGGCCATGTGATCGATACGCTTGAGACCGCCGCGTGCCGGCGCATCTGCCAGCAGATTGAAATCGGTGCCGTAGACATCGGCCTGTTCATCCACCAGATAAATCAGGCTGCCGTCCGGCGCGCGCACCGCTGCCAGCTCCAGTTCATTGGGGCCGACCAGTCCACGATAGGGCTGACCTTTGTAAGCGACGGCGCGGGCCAAGGCACTGGCGCTGTCCTTGACCCGCACGGCGGTGGCGCACAGCGATGGGCCGTGGGCCTCGAAAAAGCTGTGAGCAAACGAATACGGTTCGGAGTTGAGGATCAGGTTGATGTCGCCCTGACGCAGCAGGCTCACGCTCTTGGAGCGGTGCTGCCCGGCCTTGACGAAACCGAGGCGCTCCAGCCAGTTCGACAGCTTGGCGCCGAGGCTTTCATCCACGGCGAATTCAAGAAACTCGATGCCGTTGTACTCGCTGGCCTTCGGTGTTTCGAAAAGGATTTCGCGATTGGCCACAGGCTGGGCTTCCTGCTCCAGACGCTGGCGAGTCTTCTCTTCCAGATACAGCAGCGAACGCAAACCGTCGGCGGCATTCGCCCGTGGCGGCGCGGCGCGGAAGCCGTCATTGAAGATTTCCAGCGACAGCGGTCCGGTGTAACCACTCTGGATGATCGGCGCGAGGAACCCCGGCAGATCGAACTCGCCCTGGCCGGGGAAGCAGCGGAAGTGCCGGCTCCACTCAAGAACGTCCATGGCCAGAATCGGCGCGTCGGCCATCTGCACGAAGAAGATCTTGTCGCCGGGAATGTCGGCGATAGGGCGCGGATCGCCCTTCAACGACAGCGTATGGAAGCTGTCGAGCAACACGCCGAGGCTCGGGTGATCGGCTTGGCGCACGATGTCCCAGACTTGTTGATAAGTGTTGACGTGACGGCCCCACGCCAGCGCTTCGTAACCAATGCGCAAGCCGCGCGCACCGGCATGCTCGGCCAGCAGTCGCAGGTCATCGACCAGAATTTGTTGGTCGCCGACGCTGTCGGCCGAGGCATTGCTGCAGACCAGCACCAGATCGGTGCCCAGTTCCTGCATCAGGTCGAACTTGCGTTCGGCGCGCTCAAGATTGCGCGCCAGGCGATCGCGGCGGCAGCCTTCGAAATCGCGGAACGGCTGAAACAGAGTGATGGCGATGCCGAGATCGGCGCACATCTGTTTAATTTCCCGCGGACTGCCGTCGTAGTACAGGAGGTCGTTTTCGAAAATCTCCACCCCGTCGAACCCGGCGGCGGCGATGGCTTCGAGTTTTTCCGGCAGGGTGCCGCTCAAGGAAACGGTGGCAATGGAACGCTGCATGTTTCAACTCCCGGACTGCGCCGCTTTATCTTTACTGTAGGAGCTGCCGAAGGCTGCGATCGTTTGATCTTTATTCGTGAAAACAGAATCAAAAGATCGCAGCCTGCGGCAGCTCCTACATGGGATGGGTTTTTATAGTAGGGAAATTATTGGCTGCATCGAACGTGGCAGCAATTTAAAGTGTACTACCCGGTTAGTTTTGCGTGCGATTATCGAACACAATGGCGGTTTGGCGAATTGACGATTTTTCGTCCACTGCCCAACATCGACCGCACATTGAGTCCGGATCTGAACCACCGGTCGCAGCGTGCAAGTAACAAGCACACCAAATAACAAATCCAAAAACGGGTGGAACACATGATTCCTTCACAGACTTCCCGCATGGCCCCGGCCATGAGCACTGCCACGGGTGGCATCGGCGACAAGATCCGCGGCGCCATGGCTGTCGGCAAAACCCGTTGGGGCATGCTGGCGCTGGTGTTTTTCGCCACTACCCTGAACTACATCGACCGCGCCGCCCTCGGCGTCATGCAACCCATCCTCGCCAAGGAAATGAGCTGGACGGCGATGGATTACGCCAACATCAACTTCTGGTTTCAGGTCGGCTACGCGATCGGTTTCGTTCTGCAAGGTCGCTTGATCGACCGGGTCGGCGTCAAACGCGTGTTCTTCTGCGCCGTGCTGCTGTGGAGCCTGGCCACCGGTGCTCACGGCCTGGCGACATCGGCGGTCGGCTTTATGGTCTGCCGATTTATTCTCGGTCTGACCGAAGCGGCGAACTACCCGGCCTGCGTGAAAACCACGCGCCTGTGGTTCCCGGCCGGCGAACGTGCGGTTGCCACCGGCATCTTCAACGCCGGCACCAACGTCGGTGCGATGTTCACGCCGATGCTGCTGCCACTGGTCCTGCACGTCTGGGGCTGGCAAGCGGCGTTCCTGTGCATGTCGGCACTCGGCGGGATCTGGCTGCTGTTCTGGGGTTTGAAGTACTTCAACCCGGAAGATCATCCGAGCGTCAAACAGTCCGAACTGGACTACATCCAGCAAGAAGTCGAACCAGAGCAGGCCCGCGTACCGTTCTCGAAAATCCTGCGCATGCGTGGTACCTGGGCCTTCGCCCTCGCCTACTCGCTGACCGCGCCGGTGTTCTGGTTCTACCTGTACTGGCTGCCGCCGTTTCTCAATCAGCAATACAACCTGGGCATCAACGTCACCCAAATGGGTATCCCGCTGATCATCATCTACGTCACGGCTGACTTCGGCAGTGTCGGTGGCGGCATTCTGTCTTCGTTCCTGATCGGTCGCGGGATGAACTCGATCAAGGCGCGGCTGCTGTCGATGTTCCTGTTCGCCTGCTGCATCATCGGTGTGGTCATGGCGGCTGGCTCTGCCAATCTGTGGGTGGCGGTGGCCGCGATTTCTCTGGCAATCGGTGCGCACCAGGCGTGGACAGCAAACATCTGGAGCCTGGTAATGGACTACACGCCCAAGCACATGATGAGCACCGTGTTCGGTTTCGGCGGCATGTGCGCAGCGATCGGCGGGATGTTCATGACCCAGATCGTCGGCCACATCCTCACCGTGACCAACAACAACTACACCGTGTTGTTCACCCTGATTCCGGCGATGTACTTCATTGCGCTGACGTGGATGTACTTCATGGCCCCGCGCAAAATCCCGACCGTCACCGAATAACCTGCCTACACAACGCTACCTGTAGGAGTGAGCCTGCTCGCGATGGCTTAGTGTCAGTCAATAACTTCATCGACTGACACACCGCCATCGCGAGCAGGCTCACTCCTACAAGGTTTTGCGTAACCTACTCAGCGGCGGCTCTGCTGCCACGCTGCCGCCAGTCCGCTGCAACAGATCACCGCGATGCCAATGATCGTCAGCAGACTCGGCGTGTGATTGAACAGCAGCCAGCCCAACAACCCCGCAAACACAATCTGGCAATAACCGAACGGCGCCAGCAGTGCTGGAGCGGCATGGCGGAATGCCTGGGTGAGAAACAAATGCGCGGTCATCCCGCAACTGCCCAGCGCCAGCATCAGCCCGGCGTGGGTCAACGTCGGAACCTGCCAGAAGAACGGCACCAGCGCACTCATCACCAGCGTGTTACACAGCCCGGCGAAAAAGTTACTGGTGGTCGGGCTGTCAACTTCAGCAAGCTTGCGCGTCAGCAACTGATAGAAGCAGAAAAACAGCGCCGAACAGAATGGCAGCAATACCGCTGGGGTGAACAGTTCACCACCCGGGTGGACGATGATCAAAACGCCGATAAAGCCGCAAATCACCGCGATCCATTGCCCGCGCGTCACCCGCTCTTTGAGCAGCGGCACGGACAAGGCTGTCACCAATACCGGTGCGAGAAAGTTCACCGCCGTGGCTTCCGCCAGCGGGATATACAGCAGGGCCGTTGTGAAAAACAGGCTAGTACCGAGTAGGCAAAGTGCTCGGGTCAACTGCCATAACGGCTTCTTAGTGCGCAAAACGCGCAACCCGGATTGCGGCAGAAAAATCCCCGCCATCAGCAGTGTGTGCACCAGATAACGCGCCCAGACCACCATCACGATCGGATAGAAACCGGACAGGTATTTCGACAACGCGTCGTGACTGGAAAACAGGAAGGTTGCCACGACAATCAGCAAGATCCCCTTGAAGGGTTGGTTGACTCCGGAGAGCGGGGTGCTGACGGTCATTGGATTTCCTTGTGGAGCCATAAAAGATCAAGAGCTTCGCAGGCAGTCTCGCCTCCCCCTGTGGGAGCGGGCTTGCCCGCGATAGGTGCGCAGCACCGCTTACAGGCGCGCCAACAACGCTCGAGTTTTATCAATCGCCATCTGCGCCCGCCGTAATCCGCTCACGCCCTGCTCGAGCAGTTTCACAGTGGGAATTTCCAGACTCAGTGGAATATTAGTCGGCAGCGCTTTCAACAACCCGAGCAGATCACAATCACCCTCGCCGGGAAACCGCCGCTCGTTGCGCGCCTGACGCAAGATCTCGGCCATATCTGACGGTCTCGGCCCCGCCACATCACATAATTGTGCATAGCGCAGCCTCGACGGCGACACTGTTTGCAGATCCTCAAGCCGTGAAGCCGAACGATCAAAGTGGAATGCATCAACCAGCACCGCAGCGTTTTCCCGATCAGCGTTTCCGACAATTCGCAGCGCTTGTTCGAGGTTGCGCGCATCGGTCCAGGGCATGAACTCCAGATGCGGGTGCAAGCCGTAAGGCGCGGCCAGATCGCAAAGGGCGGCGAAGTTGTCGGTGAGTCGTTGCTCGTCAGGATCATTACCGGCGATGAGTAATTCCGTGGCGCCAAATTCCGCGCCCACTGTCAGATGTTTCTCGAAATCGGCGACGACGGTCTGCGGTTTCAAACGCAGGATTTCCACGTCGAGCACACGGATGCCGGTATCGCGCAGGCGCTGCAAAGTCTGACGGCGCAATTCAGCATCAGCGACCAACGGGAAATGATGCTCCTCGGGCGTCGCCGGTTCCAGACGCAGTCCGACATGACTGTAACCGGCCCGCGCAGCGACTTCGACCATTTGCGGTGGCGATAACTCCAGCACGGTAAGGCTGGCCAAGGAGAGGATTCGTTCACTCATATTCAAGCCTCGACCAGTGCAGGGGCGCAGGCTCGACCGGTAGCGGCAGCCTCGCGAATGGCTTCAATCAACGCAAGGGTGCGGGCGGCATCGGCAGCGCTGACCAGCGGCTCGACTTCACGCCGCGCCACACGTACGAAATGCTGTAACTGCAAGCGTAAAGCGTCGTCACCGCTGTAGGACTCTTCGACCATCAACAAGGGTTCATGCCAACCGGCGTCGACCTGATCAGCGGCGTAATGCCAACGCTTGAGTTGCGGAATGCTCAAGGCGCCAGCAGTCCCGGCCAACAGATAACACGGCTGATCGGCCTGACGCGGATAGACCGGGTTCTCACCGGAATCCAGCTCCCAACTCCATGGCGCCGCCACTGCATCGGACCCGCTCAGGGTTCCCAAGGTGCCACCTTCGAATTGCAGCAACACCGCCGCGCTGTCTTCGTTGGCGAACCCGCGCACGGTGTTGTCGGTGATCGCTTGCACCGAGCGCACCTCACCGCACAGATGCCGTAACAGATCGAGGTCGTGAATCAGATTGGTCAGCAACATCCCGGCGCCCGGTTCGCGGCGCCACGGGATCTCGAAGTAACTGTCGGGTTTGCGCAACTGGAACAGCGCGGTCACCGTGGTCAGCCGCCCGAGCGCCCCGCTCTGCACTAATTCATGAGCGCGAACGATCAGTGGGTTGTGGCGCCGATGATGGCCGACCAGCACCGGCACGCCGCTGCTTTTGACCGCCGCGACTAGCTCGCGCGCTTCATCCAGGTGCACCCCGACTGGTTTTTCCAGCAACACCGGCACACCCGCCGCCAGGCAATCGAGCGCGGTGCTGACGTGTTGATTATTCGGATTGGCGACGATCACCGCGTCTGGCCTGATCTGCTCGAGCATCTGACGGTGATCGGCGAAATGCATTACACCCCAATCAGCCGCAAGCGCTGCGGCTTGCGGCCCGGGATCAGCCACTGCGCACAGCGTCGCTTCGCTGAGGGTTTGCAGATGCCGATAATGTTGCTGGCCCATATTGCCGGCGCCGATCAGGGCGATTCGAAGGGGCGAATTCAAGGTGCGGTCCTCTTGTGATTGTTCTCGGAATAACACTCCACAAACAATTTAGAACCGAGTTCCAGAATCAAACACCCATCCATCTCAAAAACGTGCGAACACCGCACAACTTCGTGGACAACAAAAATCCCCTGTAGGAGTGAGCCTGCTCGCGATCACGGTGTGTCAGCCAACATTAATGCCAGCTGATACACCGCGATCGCGAGCAGGCTCACTCCTACAAGGGCACTGCGTGAATTCGGATTAGATAAACAGTTCTGAGGCCAGGCTTGCTGCTGATAATTCTTCGGTGAATGTCAGCAACAACGGCGCCAGTTCATGCAACCGTGCCCCCGGCATCCGCGCACTCGGTCCGGCAATACTCAGTACGCCGATCACCCGACCATCCGTTGGATGCTTCACCACCGCCGCAATCGCCGAAGTGCCGACTGCCGAGCTCTCCTCGACCCAGGCATACCCCTGCTCGCGGGCCAGGCGCAGGCGTTCCAGCAACTCGATATTCGAGCGCGGCGCATTCGGCCCGACGCCCACCGGCACCTCCGCCGCCTGCCGCTCGACCAGCGACAACGCCTCGGCATCGCTCATGCACGCCAGCCACGCATGCCCGGACGCGGTGTAGAACAGCGGCGCATCGCGGCCCATGTCCGGGTCGTAACGCAGACCGCTGCGCGCGCCCTGCGCCTTGGCGATCCAGGTCTGGCGCTCGCCATCGATGACGCCCAAACGCACCAGTTCGCCGGTTTCCTGCGCCAGTCGATCAAGCACTGGCTGGACGATATCGGCACCGCTGCTCGACAAATACTGGAAGCCCATCGCGACGAGTTTGGTCGACAGGTGATAACGCAAGGTTTCCGCATTCTGGCGCACGTAGCCCAGGCGAATCAGCTCGGCGAGCAAGCGGTGCGTCGCGCTTTTGGGGATATCCAGTTGCTCTGCCAGCGTCTGCATCGGCAGCCCGCGCGGATCACTGGTAAGGGTTTCCAGCACACTGAAAACCCGTTCGATTTGACTGCCGGCCATGGGGATATCCAAAGGAAATTTTGCCGATTCTAGAAGACATCCGCGGTAAAGCGAAATCTGGAACCGGTTGTTCGATAACCGCCCGCTTTGTTGAATCAAAGCTTGTCGTGCTACACCAGCGCTGGTTATTTTCTGGAATCAAATTCCAAAAATAATTCATCGCTGGAGCGTTGTTTGATGTCTGCCGAACTCCCTGATATCGACTGCGACGTATTGGTCGTCGGTTCTGGCGCCGCCGGGTTGTCGGCCGCCGTCACCGCCGCGTGGCATGGCTTGAAAGTCATCGTCGTCGAAAAGGATCCGCTGTTCGGTGGCGCCACGGCCTGGTCCGGGGGCTGGGCGTGGGTGCCGTGCAATCCGCTGGCCCGTCGGGCCGGCATCGTCGAAGACATCGAACAACCGCGCACCTATTTGCGCCATGAACTGGGCGAGCACTTTGACCCGGCAATGATCGATGCCTTTCTTGAAGCCGGGCCGTGCATGGTCGCGTTTTTTGAGCAGCACACCGCGTTGCAATTTGCTGATGGCAACGCCATTGCCGACATTCATGGCGACACGCCGGGCGCTGGCACTGGCGGTCGCTCGGTCATCGCGGCGCCTTACGACGGACGCAAGGTCGGACGCCTGCTCAAGCGCCTTCGTACAACGATGCGCGAAACGTCCTTCATGGGCATGCCGATCATGGCCGGGGCGGATCTGTCGGCATTCCTCAATCTGACGCGGTCGCTGAAAGCGGCATGGCATGTCACCCGGCGCTTTACCCGACATTTGCTAGACCTCGCGGTCCATGGCCGGGCCATGCAATTGGTCAACGGCGTGGCGTTGATTGCACGATTGGCAAAATCCGCCGAAGACCTCGGCGTGTTGCTCTGGGAATCGGCACCGGTGACAGCGTTGCTGCGTGAAGGCTCGCGCATCTCGGGCGCTGTGGTCAAAACAGACAAAGGCCCGATCCGCATTCATGCACGCAAAGCCGTAGTGCTCGCCGCCGGTGGTTTTGCCAATGACATCGAGCGGCGCAAAGCCCTGTTTCCGCGCACGCCGACCGGTCACGAGCATTGGGCGCTACCACCGCTGGCCGTCAACGGCGATGGTTTGCGCCTGGGCGAAAGCGTCGGTGCACGGGTCAATACCGATGTGGCTTCGCCCGTGGCGTGGGCGCCGGTATCGCAAGTGCCACATTCCGACGGCAGCACCGGCCATTTCCCACACATCATCGAGCGCGGCAAACCCGGGATCATCGGCGTGCTGTGTAACGGCCAGCGCTTCGTCAACGAAGCCAACGGTTATTACGATTACGTCAGCGCGATGGTCGCCGCCGCGCCGGAAGGTGAAGAAGTCGCCTCCTGGCTGATCTGCACCCGCGCCTTTCAACGGCGTTATGGACTGGGCATATCGCGGCCATTTCCGCTGCCGGTGTCAGAATTTATCCGCAGCGGCTATCTGAAAAGCGGCAACACCATTGAAGAATTGGCCCGCGCCTGCGGCATCGACCCGAGCGGATTGCGCGAGACCGTGGACGACTACAACCGCCATGCCCGCCACGGCGAAGACCCTTTGTTCGGACGCGGCACCACACCTTACAACCGCAAACAGGGTGATCCGGCGAACCTTCCCAACCCCTGCGTTGCCCCAATAGACACCGGTCCGTTCTATGCCGTGAAAGTCCAGCCGGGCTGCTTCGGCACCTTCGCCGGACTCAAGGTCAACGCCCACGCGCAAGTGCTGGACGCCCACCAACAGCCCATCGCCGGCCTCTACGCAGCAGGTGGCGACATGGCCAGCATCATGGGCGGCCACTACCCGGCGGGCGGTATCAACCTCGGCCCGGCGCTGACTTTCGGTTACATCGCCGCCCGGCACATTGCCGGCATGACTGCTTTCGAACAGGAGATCGACCATGCAGCACATCGTTAACGCCCAAGGTTTGAACATGCCGAAGCTGGGCCTCGGCACCTGGCCGATGCTCGGTGACGAATGCACCCGCGCCGTGGAGCAAGCGCTGGACCTGGGTTATCGACACATCGACACGGCAGCGGCCTACAACAACGAGGACGCGGTCGGACAAGCACTGGCGAATACACCGACACCGCGCGAGCAAATTCACGTCACCAGCAAGGTCTGGTGGGATCAGCTGCAACCCAACGCGATGCGCCACTCCATGGACCGCAGCCTCACTGCTTTGCGCAGTGACTATGTCGACCTGTTCATGATTCATTGGCCGACCACCGACTGGGACCTGCCACGCACCCTCGCCACGTTGGCCTCGTTCAAGGAGCAAGGCCTGGCGCGCAACATCGGCGTGGCGAATTTTCCTCTGCCGTTGCTGCGCAAAGTCGTCGAGGAATACGGCATCGGTCTGTCAGCGATTCAGGTTGAATACCACGTCCTGCTCGGCCAAAACGCTCTGCTCGACTACGCCCGTCAACACGACATGGCACTGACGGCCTACACGCCACTGGCACGCAACAAGGTCTCGGACATCCCGCAGATTCAACAGATCGCCCAAAAGCACGGCGTGCTGCCGACCCAGGTCGCATTGAAATGGTTGCTCGACCAACCCAACGTCGCAGCGATTCTCAAGGCCAGCAGCCGCACCAATCAACTGGCCAACCTCGCCTCGCTGAAAGTCGAACTCGACGATGAAGACCGCGCATTGATTGCCGCACTGCCGAAAAATCAACGCCAGGTCAGCCCGGATTTCGCACCGCAGTGGGATGCGTTTGATCGCTGATTGATAATCCAGCGATAGAAATCTTGCGCGGGATTGAATTTGCCTCGCGCCAGACCGTCAATAACAGGCCCGACCTCGTCAACACGAGGCCGGGCCTGTTTGCGTGTGTGCGAATAGACGGACGACCGGACTGGCGCCACACTCACACAACAGCAACACTCATCACCACCCGATACACACAGAGGATTCCCACATGCTATGGAAAAAAGGCCGACGCAGTGACAACGTCGTCGACGCCCGTGGTGATGATGCCGGCGGTGGCGGCGGCATGCGGTTCGGCGGCGGCAAAGGCCTGAGTCTGGGGGCCATCCTGCTGATCGTCGGTATTGGCTGGATCACCGGGCAGGACCCAATGCAGATCCTCGGTCAGCTCGCCGGGCAATCCACACAGCAATCGGCGCCTACCTCGCAAACCCGTCAGGCACCGCCGGCCAACGATGAACAGGCCGAATTCGTCCGCTCGATCCTCGGCGATACCGAAGACACCTGGGGCACGATTTTCCAGCAGGCCGGGCGCCAATATAAAGATCCGACCCTGGTGCTGTTCAGCAACCGGGTCAATTCCGCCTGTGGTCTGGCCACCTCGGCAACCGGCCCGTTCTATTGCCCCGCCGACCAGAAGGTCTATCTGGACATGGCGTTCTTTCAGGAAATGTCGCAACGCTTCAAGGCTGCCGGCGACTTTGCCCAGGCTTACGTGATCGCTCACGAAGTCGGACACCACGTGCAGACACTTCTCGGCGTCTCGGCGAAAATTCAGACAGCCCGCCAGCAAGGCCGGCAGATGGAAGGCGATGGCGGCTTGCTGGTGCGTCAGGAATTGCAGGCTGACTGCCTCGCGGGTGTCTGGGCCTACAGCGCACAGAAGCGTTTGAACTGGCTGGAACCGGGCGACATCGAAGAGGCCTTGAACGCGGCCAACGCCATCGGTGATGATCGCCTGCAACAACAGGGTCAGGGCCGTGTGGTGCCGGACTCGTTTACTCACGGTACGTCGGCGCAAAGGGTGCGCTGGTTCAAAACCGGATTCGCGCAGGGCCAGGTCGGCCAGTGCGACACCTTCGCGGCGAAAAACCTGTAAATGCATAAATGGCTTTTGGCGTTACTGATCGTCGGCAGCACCGCGCACGCCGCTGGTGTCGATGCGATCAGCCCCGGTCGTTTGCAACTCAAGGCCGGGGAAATGGCGGTGGGTATTGGCCCCGCGCCAGAAAAAATCGAGCGCGTGCTGATCGTCATTCATGGCCGGTTGCGCAACGCGGAAACCTATCGCAAAAGCGCCGAGAGCGCCGCCGAACTGGCCGGGCAAAGTGCGCACACACTGGTGATCGCGCCGCAGTTTCTCAATGAAAGCGATGTCGCGCTGTACTCGCTCCCCGCCACCTTGCTGCGCTGGCAAGGCAACGAGTGGATGGGCGGCGGCTTATCCACAGGGCCGAATCCGTTGAGTTCCTATGCGGCGCTCGACGAAATCATCGGACGGATCAGCGACCGCAAACAATTTCCGGACGTGAAGCAGATCGTAATCTTCGGTCATTCCGGCGGCGGCCAGGTTGTACAGCGCTATGCCCTGCTGGCCAAGGATCAACCGGCGCTGAAGGCAAACGGCATTGGTTTGCGCTATGTGGTGGCCAATCCGTCTTCTTATGCCTACTTCAATGAACAAAGGCCGGTGGCGTTCGATCACGCCAAGTGCGCGGGTTTCAATCGCTGGAAGTACGGTCTGTCAGACATGCCTGTGTACGCCGGTGGGCAAACGCCGTTGCAGCTTGAGAGCAGTTACGTCAAACGCGAGGTGATTTATCTGCTGGGGCAGCAGGATATTGATCCCAAGCATCCGGCGCTGGACAAGCGCTGTGAAGCCGAAGCGCAGGGTGCGTATCGCCTGGAGCGTGGGAAGTTGTACTTTGGCTATTTGCTGCGCCGCCATCCCGAGGGCGTCAATCAGCGGCTGGTGGAAGTGCCCGGGGTCGGGCATAACGGCGATGGCATGCTGACCTCGCCGGAGGGGCAGAAGGCGTTGTTTGAATAAGTTTTGTGCTGATTGATCTGACGCTATCGCGAGCAGGCTCACTCCTACAGGGGAACGCATTCCAATTGTAGGAGTGAGCCTGCTCGCGAAGAGGTCAGCTCAGGCACCAAAGATTTCAGGCCAGAAGCATCCGCCGCAACTCGACACAATCCTTCGCATGCCAATCGGCCAACTCGGGCCACGGGTTATCCGGCAGATTCACCAACACCGTGCGCGCCCCCGCCGCTCGTCCGCAATCCAGATCAAAGCGGTAATCACCGACCATCACCATCGCGCTGGCCGGCACTTCCCAGGCCTCAGCCAGTTTCAGCAAACCGCCCGGATGCGGCTTCGGCGGCGCTTCGTCGCGGCCCAGCACATCTTCCACCGCAAAGCAGTCAGCCAATCCAATCGCTTGCAGCGTCACGTGCGCCAGTTCCCGCGCATTGCGGGTCAAGATGCCGAGGCGATAGCCCCGCGCGTGCAGATCACGCACCAGCTCTACCGCCCCGGTCGCCGGGGTCGAGCCCAGCGCCAGATCGCGTTCGTGCTCGAGCAACCACGCATGCTTGGCCGCCGCCTCATCCGCCGGCAACGCGGCGAGATGCGTAAGGATGTCGTCCTGCGGCGGAATCGCCAATGCCACGCGAATCGCCGCAAAGTCATGCACGGCGACGGTCAGCGTGCCGTCCATGTCGAACACCCAGTGCTTAACCTCTTTCAGGCTCATGCCCAATCCTTGCGATGGCGGATCAAACCTTCCTGCGTCACCGAAGCCACCAATTGCCCGGCGCGGTTGTACACGCTGCCACGGGAGAACCCACGGGAATTGCCGGCCCACGGACTGTCCATCGCGTAGAGCAACCAGTCATCGGCGCGCAGATCATTATGGAACCACAGCGCGTGATCAAGGCTGGCGACCTGCATGTCTTTCTGCCACACCGATTTGCCGTGAGGCAGCATCGAGGTGGTCAGCAGGCCAAAGTCCGAAGCGTAGGCCAGCAGGTATTTGTGCAGCGCCGGGATGTCGGCCAATGCGCCGTCGGCACGGAACCACACGTACTTCACCGGATCGGCCGGCTGCGGGTTGTACGGGTCTTTTTCGGTGACCGGGCGTACTTCGATCGGTTTCGGGCACAGCAGTTTTTCGCGCATGTGTTCCGGTATCAGGTGCGCGCGTTGCTGGGTCAATTCCAGCTCCGACGGCAGGTTCTCCGGACCGACCACTACGGGCATCTGGCTCTGATGCTCGAAGCCTGCTTCGTCATACTGAAACGACGCGCTGCAGGTGAAGATCGGGTGGCCCTTCTGGATCGCCGTGACCCGACGAGTGCTGAAACTGCCGCCATCGCGCACGCGATCAACCGAGTAAACCACCGGCAACTTGGCATCGCCCGGACGCAGGAAATAGCCGTGCATCGAATGCACATGGCGCGCCTCTTCAACCGTCTGACTGGCCGCCGACAGCGACTGGCCGAGCACCTGACCACCGAACAACTGGCGGAAACCCAGGTCCTGGCTACGGCCACGGAACAGGTTTTCTTCGATCGGTTCCAGGGTCAGCAAGTCGACCAGATCTTCCAACACTTGGCTCATTCAGACTCTCCTCACACAAAGCACTATGCCGCGCAGTCTTGGCTGCGGCGGCCGATTCAGATTCTGGCGCGGGCCAATGATATGGCGGCCATTGTAAACGTCCGTGTCGGCTTATCCATGCAAGGTTTGCAGCCATTGTTCCCGGGTGATGCGGTACAGCACGTGCCTGCGCAATGAGTGATCGACGGCCAGCTTCGGGTGATCGAAATCATCTTCCGGGGCGTGATGCATGCCGATCGCCTGCATGACTTTCTCCGAAGGCAGATTGGATTGCGCGGTGAAGGAGACAATTTCCTTCAGCGCCAACCGATCAAAGCCACAGCGCAGAGCGGTCCACGCTGCTTCGCTGGCATAGCCCAGGCCCCAATGTTCCTTGGCCAGGCGCCAGCCGATTTCCACCGCGGGGGTGAACGGCGCATCGAAACCGACCACGCCGAGTCCGGTGAAACCGATGAATTCACCGCTGTCCTTGCGCTCCAGCGCCCACAAGCCGAAACCGTGCTCGGCAAAATGCCCACGCACGCGGCCGATCATCGAGGCGCTTTCCAATCGGCTCAACGGCGCCGGAAAATAACGCATGACTTGAGGATCGGCGCACATCGCGGCAAATGCCGGCAAATCCTCGTCCTGCCACTGACGCATCAGCAAGCGCGCGCTCTCAAGTTCCAGTATCGGCTCCATAGTGCCCCTCCGTTTCCATGCCGCAAGTCTACATCGCTGGTAGGATCCTTCACTCTTTCCTACGTTCCTACATGAATTCGCCATGCCACTGCCGCTGATCTACCACGAAGACTACAGCCCCGAGTTTCCGGCGGATCACCGCTTCCCGATGGACAAGTTTCGTTTGCTGCGCGACCACCTGGTGGACAGTGGTCTGACCCGCGATGCCGACCTGCTGCGCCCGGAGATCTGCCCCAACGACATCCTCGCCCTCGCCCATGACCGTGGGTATATCGAACGCTACATGAGCGGCGAGTTGTCCCGCGAAGACCAGCGGCGTCTTGGCCTGCCGTGGAACGAAGCCTTGGCGCGACGCACGGTGCGCGCGGTCGGCGGTTCGATTCTGGCCGCGGAGAAAGCCCTGGAGCATGGTTTGGCCTGCCATTTGGCCGGCGGCACTCATCATGCGCATTACGACTACCCGGCGGGGTTCTGCATCTTCAATGACCTGGCGATCATCAGCCATTACCTGCTGCAAAGCGGTCGGGTCAATCGCGTGCTGATCTTTGATTGCGATGTGCATCAGGGCGACGGCACCGCGCGGATCCTGCATGACACGCCGGAGGCGATTACCGTTTCCCTGCACTGCGAGAAGAATTTTCCTGCACGCAAAGCGCAAAGTGACTGGGACATTCCACTGCCCAAAGGCATGGGCGATGCCGACTATTTGAAAGTGGTCGACGACACACTCAATTACCTGCTGCCGCTGTATCAACCGGACCTGGTGCTGTACGACGCGGGTGTCGATGTACACAAGGACGACGCCCTCGGTTATCTACAACTGACGGACGCAGGCGTCGCTGCTCGTGATGAAAGCGTGATGCGCCATTGCCTGGGCCGCGATATTCCGGTGATGGGCGTGATCGGCGGCGGCTACAGCAAGGATCGCCACGCCCTCGCCCGCCGCCATGGCATTCTCCATCACAGCGCACAGCGGGTCTGGCATTCACACGGTTGTCACTGAGTTGTGCTGCGTTACCCACAATCGCTGTGGAACTGCCTGTGGATAACCTGAGTGAAAGGGACTGCAGGCCATGCTATTCATGGGCTGCAGGGCACTGATCATTTTTCAACCAAAATTTCAAGCCAACCCCAATCCCTTGTAGGAGTGAGCCTGCTCGCGATAGCGGTGTATCAGTCAACGCTATGTTGAATGTGCTGACGCTATCGCGAGCAGGCTCACTCCTACAAAGGATCTCGGCTGTTAGAATGCGCGCCTTATCCCGCCATACCGCAGCGCACGCCATGACCCAGACTTCCGCCTCCTCCCCCGCTCACGTCGCCATCATCGGCGGTGGCCCCGCCGGCCTGATGGCCGCTGAAGTGCTGAGCCAGGCCGGAATCCGCGTCGATCTCTACGATGGCATGCCCTCGGTGGGCCGCAAGTTCCTGCTGGCCGGCGTCGGCGGGATGAACATCACCCACTCCGAAGCCTACCCGGCATTCCTCTCGCGCTACGCCGAGCGCGCGCCGCAAATCGCCCCGCTGCTGCGCGGTTTCGACGCCCACGCGTTGTGCACATGGATTCATGATCTGGGCATCGAAACCTTTATCGGCAGCTCCGGCCGCGTGTTCCCCACCGACATGAAAGCTGCCCCGCTACTGCGCGCCTGGCTCAAACGCCTGCGCGACAGCGGCGTAGTTATCCACACCCGCCACCGCTGGCTCGGCTGGGATGAACACGGCGCGCTGCGCATCGACAGCCCGGAAGGTGAAATCACCGTCAAACCCGACGCCACCCTGCTCGCCCTCGGCGGTGGCAGTTGGTCGCGGCTCGGTTCGGACGGCGCTTGGATGCTGCCACTGGAACAACGCGGTGTAGGACTGGCGCCGTTGCAGCCGAGTAATTGCGGCTTTGAAGTGCAGGCCTGGAGCGAATTGATGGTCAGTAAATTCGCCGGCGCGCCGCTGAAAAATATCGCCATCGGTTTGAACGACGACGTTCCGCGCTTGGGCGAATGCGTGATCACCGCGACAGGGATTGAAGGCAGTCTGATTTATGCGCTGTCGGCGCCGATTCGTGAGGCGATCAATCAGCATGGCGCGGCGGTTATTCACATTGATCTGTTGCCCGGCCGGCCTGTGGATAAATTGCAGACGGCGTTGAGCAAGCCACGTGGCTCGCGGTCGATGGCCAAGCATCTGCACAGTCAGGTCGGGATTGATGGGGTGAAAGCGGCGCTGTTGCGCGAACTGACCGATGCAGCAACTTTCGCCGACCCAGCGCTATTGGCCCGGGCGATCAAGGCACTGCCGATGACGTTAGTGAAAACGCGGCCATTGGACGAGGCGATCAGCAGTGCCGGGGGCGTGACGTTCGATGCGGTGGATGAGCGCTTGATGCTCAAGGCGTTGCCGGGGGTGTTCTGCGCGGGGGAGATGCTAGATTGGGAAGCGCCAACGGGCGGGTATTTGCTGACCGGGTGTTTTGCCAGCGGGCGGGCGGCGGGATTGGGTATTGTGCAGTGGCTGAAAAGCTAAACCCTCACCCCAGCCCTCTCCCAGAGGGAGAGGGCTGGGGTGAGGTGTCTGGCGTCATCCGTCGACGTGAAAGACCGAGTCGATTATGGATTCACAGCCGTAGGATCAGGTCGGCGTAATTCGCGAGCATCCCCCAATCAGTCCCCTCTCCCTTGGGGAGAGGGTTAGGGTGAGGGGCTTTTGACCTTAAGGCTTACGCTTACGAGGCCCCGTGTTGAACACCGGCACTTTCCGCACAGGCTTGATCGAAGGCTCCGGCGCCTGCGTCTCGCCGCTGTCGACCCACTTGCCCAGATTGCGCTTGCCGCCACCACCGGAAGCTTTCGGCTTCTTCGGTTTCTTCGGTTTCTTGATCACCTGACCACTGGCATCGGTGTCCGGCACACGGTGCTCCGGTTCGAAATCCGGCTCGTTCTGACGCTTCAAAGTTTGCCGCGTCAGCATCTCGATTGCCGACAACATGTTCACTTCATCCGCGCACACCAGCGAAATCGCCTCACCGGTTGCGCCAGCACGGCCAGTACGGCCGATGCGGTGAATGTAGTCTTCAGCCACGATCGGCAGATCGAAGTTGATCACCAGCGGCAGATCTTCGATGTCCAGACCTCGCGCAGCAACGTCGGTGGCCACGAGAATCTGCACTTCACTGAGCTTGAAACGATCCAGCGCGCGCTGACGGGTTGCTTGCGGTTTATCACCATGAATACCGTCAGCATTCACACCGAGGCCCTGGAGTTTTTCCACCAGCGCATCCACACCGTTGCGGGTCTTGGCGAACACCAGCACCTGCTTCCACTTGTTCTTGCGCATCAAATGCACGAACAGCTCGGCTTTGCGCTTCTTGTCCACCGTGACGATCCACTGCTTGACCGTGTTGGCAGCGACGTTGCGCGGGCTGACTTCGACGGTCAGCGGATCGTTGAGCATCTGCCCGGCCAGCAGGCGAATGTCATCGGAGAAGGTCGCGGAGAACAGCAGGGTCTGGCGCTTCTTCGGCAGCATGCGGTAAATGTTCGCCAGTTCTTCGGAGAAGCCCAGGTCGAGCATACGATCGGCTTCATCCAGCACCAGAGTCTGCAACTGATCGAGTTTCAGCGCGTTCTGGCGGAACAGGTCGATCAGGCGACCAGGCGTGGCGACCAGCACATCGACGCCGCCGCGCAACTTCATCATTTGCGGGTTGATGCTGACGCCGCCGTAAACCGCGTACGTGCGCAGCGGCAGGTTTTCGGCGTACTGGCGCACAGACTCATGAACCTGCTCGGCCAGCTCGCGGGTCGGCACCAGAATCAGCGCACGCGCCGAATTGGCAGCGACTTTCGGCCCTTCCATGGCCAACAACTGCAGCAGTGGCAAGGCGAAACCGGCGGTCTTGCCGGTACCGGTCTGAGCCGCGGCCATCAGGTCACGACCGGCCAGCACGGCCGGAATGGCTTGCGCCTGAACCGGCGTCGGGGTCTGGTAGCCGAGCGTCTCGAGAGAGCGCAGCAAGGGTTCGATCAGGCCAAGGGTGGCGAAAGTCATGGGAGTACCGTAGGAAAAAATAACGCAGGCATGCAATGCCGCGCAGTTTACCCTAATTCGTACGCGTTTCTGTGGGAACGGCTGTCGGCGCCACGACTGGCGGCTGTGCCGGCCGACGCCACTGCGGCAAGCCAATCAACACCACGGCGCTGATGATCACCAGCATCGCCAGCGCTTCCTCGATGCCGATGGTCTCGCCGACAAAGACAATCCCCAGCAACACCGCCACCGCCGGATTGACGTAGGCATAACTGGTCGCCGCCGCCGGACGCACGTGCTTGAGCAGGTACATGTAGGAATTGAAGGCGATGATCGAGCCGAAGAAGATCAGGTACGCCAGCGCCAGCCAGCCTTCAACCGGAGGTATCGCTTGCAGATGCTCACCACTGACGGCGCTGCCAATCAGCAACACCACACCGCCGACCAGCATCTCCACCGCGCTGGCCATGGCGCCCTGCGGCAACGGCAAGTGTCTGCTCCACACCGAACCGAACGCCCAGGTCGCCGCCGCAAAAATCAGCAGCGCCGCGCCCAGCGGGCTCGATTGCAGGTTGGAGCCCATGTTGAGCATGGCAATACCAACAATCCCCAACGCCACCCCGGCCCATTCCAGCCGAGTGTTACGCGCGCCCCAGAAATATCCACAGAGCAAAGTAAACAACGGCACCGTCGCCACCGCCAATGCCGCCACCCCCGAAGCCACGCCAGTATGCTCGGCCACGCTCACCGCGCCATTACCGAAACTGAGCAGCAAAATCCCGATGATCCCCGCCGCTTTCCACTGCGCCCAGGTCGGCGCCGGTGCCCCGCGCCAGCGCAGGAAGGCGTACATCAACGAACCGGCAATCACGAAGCGCACACCACCGAGCATCAGCGGCGGCCAGTACTCGACGCCAATGCGGATCACCAGATAGGTCGACCCCCAAATCACATACAGCGCGAAAAACGCGGCGATCAGCGGCAAGGAAAAACGGCGCAAGGCAGGCATGGGCAGCTCGAATGTCAGGCTCTCGGGATTAGTTATTCTAGAAAGGCTTGCGGGCAAAAATAAGTTACAAAACCTGTTTATAGCGCCGGTAAACTTTGGAAATCACGGAGATCGACGTCTTAAACCGAGATTTCGAAAGCCCGGCATTTTCAGGAGTTCAGCCTTGGATAAATACGACCGCATGCTGCTCAGCGCCCTACTCGAAAACGGTCGCGCGTCCTACGCCGACCTGGCGCGCAAGGTGAACCTCTCCGCCCCGGCCGTCGCCGAGCGCGTGGCCAAGCTTGAAGCTGCCGGGGTAATCACCGGGTACGAGGCAAAAATCGACCTGTCGAAAATCGGCCTGCCGATCCAGTGCATGATCGAATTGCGGCTGCACCAGAACGGCAGTCAGAAGGTCTACGACGAACTGGTAAAAATCCCGCAACTGACCGAGTGCTTTCGAGTGACAGGCGATCCATGCGTGATGATGAAGGCTGCGGTGGGGTCGATGACGGAGCTTGAGGAGTTGATCAATCGGGTGGCGAAGTTTGGTTTCAGCAAGACCTCGATTGTGTTGTCGAGCGCGATTGAAAAGCGCGTGCCGCTCGGTCACATCGAAAGCAACGGCAAATCCTGAGAACGATGATGCCCCGTGTGGGAGCGAGCCTGCTCGCGAAAGCGGTGTATCCGTGGATACAAATTTTGGCTGACACACCGTCATCGCGAGCAGGTTCATAGCTCATTCAGCCGATCAAAAATCAACGCTCTATCGTGAAACAACTAGCGGCCGTCATCTGTAGCTGGCCCCTTCCTGAGACAACATGTACGGCATGTCTCGCATGCGTATCCATGGCTCATTACGCCAATGCAGAAGCCTCAACGTTTCCCCGGCACACATGATCAAGCGCAAATGTGGGTCTGGAACTGACTTCGAGTTCTGACGAAGCATTGGCACAATCTCGTGAGTCAGCCACCGACGCAGATGACGGTTCTCTGGGGAATAGTGATAAACCAGCATTGCGTAAACCCCTGACTCGCTCAGCATCAAAAACTCTTGAGCGCCATCATTACCTGACAGATGCATCATCTGTCGCTGATCCTCGTCCAACTTGAGCACTTGTCGCGCATTGATTTCCAGCCCCATGAGACGACCGATGTCTCGGGCACAGAACCAAGCCTCTGCATGTTGCAGAGTAGCCCTCAGTTGAATGTGATGACGGATGAACAATTGGGGTTGTATGAGCGGCTCATGAGGGATTGCTGAACCGAAATTTTCTGAGTGTGTGGGGACGACTTTGACCATGACAAATCTCCTAAGAACATCGGAGCTGCCCGCATCACTTGCAGATGATGGGTGGCAGCTGTGCGCGGGTCTGCAAGACCGAGTAGGAGACCTCGGCAGACCCGAAGGTCTCCCGCACACAGCTACCATAAATCGATAGTCGCTTATTGAAGCGACGCGATTATAGGTTTGCCAGTGGTCTCCTAACAAACTATCGGCGGGCTTGCAGTCCCGATCGCTGAATTTGCAGCGACGCACAGAGGTTAACGGCAGGGTTATCTGGGCTCAAGACAGATTCCCCCTAAACTTCAGTAGGATGCTTCGCCAAACCATACACGTAACTAAACAACCGATTACGCGAGACTTTTGGTCGATGGACGCCACCCAGCGCAGCAGCTAATGTCCTGAATATGCCGAGAATCAGTCTTTCTCAAAAAATAAAAAACCGATAGAAATGAAAGGAGTTCAAAAATGACTTGGAAGGGAACCCTACGCTCAATGCAGGCGTCAGCCAGAAGAGCTGAGCGCAACTCAAAACGGCGTCAACGTGAATTGCAGGTGCGTCAGAAAGAGTTCGAGAAAATGGAGGCTCTTGAACAGGCCGCGTACGAAGTTGAAGTCTACGAAAATCACATAGATTTGTTGCTGTCTGTGCATAAAGACTGTGGCGAGAGGATTGATTGGAGTGAATTCGCTAATCAACCGCCACCGATAAAACCCGCCGCACTAAATACTCATGAAATCCAGGCTAGGGCGAGACAGGCCAGCTATAAACCTGGCTTCATTGCGCGCACTTTAAAGCTTGAGGCCAGACAGCGTAAAAAACTGGAATTCGCTATTCAAGCAGCGGCTGCCAAAGACACGCAGCAGTTGGCTCAAGAGGTAACGGAGTGGGAAGCGGAACATCAGGATTGGAAAATAG
Organism: Pseudomonas sp. M20; assembly: GCF_045037865.1. NCBI lineage: Bacteria > Pseudomonadati > Pseudomonadota > Gammaproteobacteria > Pseudomonadales > Pseudomonadaceae > Pseudomonas > Pseudomonas sp. M20. The sequence continues at coordinate 6,581,374 of NZ_CP173611.1, read as the reverse complement.
ATCACGAACTCGCGCTGGGAATTCTCGCCGGCAATGGCCAATCGAAAATTGATGCAGTTTTGCGCGTGAATCCGTTCACGGATATTTCCCATTTAGGCACTTCTATTAATTTCTCGGTCGCAGACACCGGCATTCTCGAGTGCACGCTCTCGGTACACGGGACCAAAGTGATCCCTCAAGAGATCAAGTCACTGCTGCAGAGCGGAAAATTATCGGTGAAAAAAATGCCGATCAGCAAATTTAATGAGCTGTTACAGGACTACGTATCCAGCTGCGTTTTGCGTGTGGGTCAAGAACTGCTAAGTATTCTTCCCGAGCGCCTCGTCATCGTTACGGCCGTTGACTTAATACTCAACTCTGCGACCGGCCACGTGGAGGACCAACCCATCCTGAGCGTCGCTATCTCTCGCGAGACACTCTCCAAACTCAACATGCAAAGCATCGACCCATCAGACTCGATGAAGAACTTTGTACACGCTATGAACTTCAAGAAAACGACAGGCTTTATGCCGGTAAGCAAGATCAATAGTCAGCAATTCGCTAGTCTGGCTTAAAGCAAAAAGATCGCAGCCTTCGGCAGCTCCTACAGGAGATTCATTGCATCAAAGTACACACCGTCTTATCCCATGTAGGTTAAGTCGGTGTGTACAGGAGTTGTGTGCTGGATTGGGGATCAGCGATAGCGCTGCAGATGTTCACTGACTTTCGCGGCAGGGACTTTCTGCAGTTTGCATAGCAGGTCGTGCGATAGCTCGCTTACTCCGTGCTTGTGCCGCAACTCTTCCGCCAAATGCGCCATCAGATTGGCCGCCATCTCGGCATCGGCCATTGCCCGGTGAGCCTGGCCGGTATGCGGCAGGCGCGCGAACATGGTGAGCGTACCGAGCTTGTGATTCGGCGCCGCAGGCATTAGCCGCCGCGCCAGCAGCAACGAGCAAGCAAAATTCTGCAACCGCGTACGCTTGATCCGCCCCAGCTCAAAGTCCCAGAACTTCTGGTCGAACGAGGCGTTGTGCGCCACCAGCGGCGTGCAGCCGACAAACTCATTGACCTCTTCCATGACTTTTTCGGCCGGCGGCGCGGTGCGCAGCATGGCGTTGCTGATGCCGGTCAGTTGTTCGATGAACGCGGGGACGCGCACGCCGGCGTTCATCAGGCTCTGGTAACGCTCGACAATGCGGCCGTTTTCCAGCATGACCACGGCGATTTCCGTGGCGCGACAGCTGCTGTTCGGCGAGAGGCCGGTGGTTTCAAAGTCGATGACTGCAATGCGTTCCAAACCGGGTTCTACTCCGTACAAATCAATTCTTCAGCTTAATTTTTTAACAGCAGCGCGCCTTCGATCGGCACGTAACGGCTGGCGGCGCGGATCAGCGAGTTGGCGGTCAGGCCGGGCACACCGTAGGCGACGGCTTGAACGCCGTGCTTGCTGATGATGCGTTCGAGCAGCATGTCGAAATCGCCGTCACCGGAAGCCAGGACGATTTCGTCGACGTGGTCGGCGGCGTCCATGATGTCGAGGGTGATGCCCACGTCCCAGTCGCCCTTGGCCGAGCCGTCGCTGCGCTGGATGTAGGGTTTGAGCTTCACGGTGAAACCGAGGTTGCGCAGGATCTGCTGGAACTGTTGCTGCTTGCTGTCGCCACGGTCGATCGCATAGGCGTAGGCCTCGACGATCTGCCCGTCCTTGCTGATGTCGGCCCACAATGCGGCGTAGTTGAAGTGACAACCATAAGCCTGACGCACGGTGTAGTAGAGGTTCTGCACGTCGGCGAACACTGCGATTTTTTTCACCGGAGTTCCTGTGGGCGCGCAAGCGCACGAAGCGGGATCAGGCGCCAGGCCCGAAAAAGGCGCTCAGTATGCCAGCCATCAGGAGGGTTCCGCGAATAATCGGCCCGGAGCCCCAAGGGGCTCCGGACGAATGGTGAATCAGACGAAGGAATCGTCGTCATCAAAGAAGGAAGAGTTGTCGTTGCCGTAGTCGGTGTCGGTGAAGCCGCCCTGGTCATTGCCAGAGAATCCATTGTCCGCCACACGCTGATCATCACCCCAGCCGTTGTTGCTCTGGTCGGCGACCTGCGCCGGCTCTTCCTTGATCACTTCAACGATTTCTTCCGGCTGCTGGTTGTGATGGAACAGGCTGCTGATGCCCTGCGCCAGCATCACCCCACCAGCTACACCAGCCGCAGTTTTCAAGGCGCCGCCGAGGAAGCTGCTGCCTGCCGCTGGAGCGGCTTGTTGCGCGTAGTTAGGCGGTGGCGCGCCGAAGTTCTGTTGGGGTGCAGACGCGCCGTAATTCTGCTGCGGTGCCGGTTCGCGCCAGCCGCCAGTCGAGAACGGCGCGGCACTCTGAGTCGGCGCCGGACGCGGGCTGCCACCAAAAATGCTCGACAGGAAACCACCGCCGCCGCTTGGCGCCGGTGCGGCACTCTGGGCCTTCGCCGACTGCAACTCAGCCTGCAAACGCTGGACTTGTTGAGTCAGTTGCTTGTTCTGCTCGTCAAGGCTCTTGAGCGCCGCCTCTTGCACCAGAATCGCCTGGGTCATGAAATAACCTGCCGCTGGCTGGCGGGTCAGGTGTTCCTTGATCCGCGCCTCAGCCTGGGCATCACGCGGGGCTGCCTCCGTTTCGGCCTGTTGCAGCCGGGAAAACAGTCCATCGATCAGGGTTTGCTCTTCGCTGTTCATGGCGACCTCGTAGATTGCCGGGGATAACATTGCCCTCGTCCACGTTGGCCGAGGTGCTCTCCTGTAATGGAGACGGTGACAAAACGTTTCAATGACCTTTACCGAATGTTTACGTTTGTGTCGCGCCAGCCATCATCGGTTAAAGTGAGCCACTGTTTTCGACCTGCGATACCGACTGATGAATGCCCTCGAAGTGCTGCGCGACTCTTTGTATTTTTTCAAACGCCATTTGGGCAGCATCGTGCAGTTGTGCCTGCCGCTGGTGATTTTCGAAGCATTCCTGCAACAAGTGGTCGATCACGCCAGCGGGCCGGAAAACATCTCGGCGATCAGTATCGTCGTCGGTCTGCTGGTGTATCCGCTGTACACCGCAGCGCTGATCCTGTTCCTCGATGCGCGCAGCCGTGGCGAGTCGCCGCGCAACCGTGACCTGCTGGCGATGGCCGCCACCCTGTGGCCGCGCTTCGCGTTGCTCACGGCGCTCAATACCTTGCTGATTCTGTTGGGCCTGTCGCTGTATTTCCTGCCGGGCCTGATGCTGATGGTGATGCTCGCGTTCGGCGAATACCTGCTGGTGCTGCGCGGCATGGGGCCATTGCAGGCGATGAAAGAAAGCCTGCGCCTGACCCGTGGGCATTTCTGGCGAATCCTGCTGTGCATTCTCTGTGTGATGACGCCGCTGTGGTTGCTCAAGGGCGCGACGCTGGCGGTGTACCCCGAGCCGCAGAACCCGCTGATCGCGATACTGATCGACAGCGCTCACAGTTTTCTGCAGCTGTTTACCAGTGTGGTGTTGTTCCGCCTGTTCATGCTGATCAGCGAATTGCCTGACAAACGTGACAGAGTAATCTGACCGCTCTGCGCTTGGGCTTCGAGACAGCCGTCAGGTATGCTCGGGGCCACTTTCTGTAACGCTATAAGCCGAGCCATGACCCGTCTACTGCGCTACACCCTGTTGTTTGTTGTGCTGGCCGTCGTGTTGATCGGCACGCTGATCTTCAGCCTGACATGGCGTCCCGACGCCCGCGAAACCCTGCCGGTCAGTTGCACGGGAACGCCACCGACGCTGGTGCCGGGCCAGGCGCTGAAAGTCATGACCTGGAACGTGCAGTACCTCGCAGGCAAGCGTTACGTGTTCTGGAATGATCTGGCCCAGGGCACAGATGAAGCGCCGACACTGGAAGACATGGCTTTCAGCCTCGACGAAGTGGCGCGGGTGATCCGCGACGAGCAGCCCGATGTAGTGCTGTTGCAGGAGCTCGATGACGGCGCCAAGGCCAGCGACTATCAGAACCAGCTCAAGCTGTTGCAGGAACGCGTTGCCGACCTATACCCGTGCAGTGCCAGCGCGTTTGACTGGAAAGCCGATTTCGTCCCTGATCGACACATTTTCGGCAGCGTCGGCCGGCAACTGGCAACCCTGAGCCGCTATCGCGTCGAGCACGCCGAGCGCTTGCAATTGCCGGTTGCTGCGGCCAATTTCATCAGCCGTCAGTTCCAGCCGAAAGACGCCCTGCTCGCGACCAAACTGCCACTGAGCGACGGCGGGCAACTGACCGTGTTTAACACGCACCTGGAGCGTGCCAGCCAGCCCGATGACACGCTGCAGGCGCAGGTGAGCGCCGTGGCCAAAATGCTCGACAAGTACGAAAGTCAGGGCCTGCCGTGGTTGATCGGCGGCGACTTCAACCTGTTGCCGCTGGGTCAATACCGTCGTTTGCCCGCCGAGCAGCGCACGCCCTACTCCGCCGACAGCGAACTGCATCTGCTGTGGGACAAGTACCCGATGATCCCGACCAACAACGAAGCCAGCGGCATCGATCGTGCGCAGTGGCTGACCCACTACCCCAACGATCCTGGCCTGAACGGCCCGGATCGTACAGTCGACTATCTGTTTTACAGCCCGAAGATGAAACGGGTGGAAGCGAGGGTGCGTCAGGACGATACGTTGCGCATCTCCGATCATCTGCCGGTGATCGCGCGCTTCCTGCTGCCGGCGACGCCCTAGGCCGGGCTGAGGAACATCGGCCCGTCGCCCCGAATTCACGATATGGAATCCCATGAAAATCTTATTGGTGTGCAAGGACATTGGTGGTTACGCGCGCAAACTGGCGGACTATCTGAGGATCGACAATGACGTGTGTTTCATCGATACGTCATCGACACAGAACAGCTTTGATCGAGCGCCGAAGATCCTGCGCCGCCCGCTTAAACGCTGGGCGCAGTTACGCCAATTCAAGAAGAGTATCGGTGCATCAGGGCGCTTTGACGTTGCATTGATCATCAACCCGGCACAAATCGATCCCCGGCAACTGACCGCTGGCCTCAATGCCAGCGAACACAAGATCGCTTACCTCTACGACAGCTTCAGTCGCTGGCCGATGACCCGGGAAGAACTCGGCGCTTATGACGAGGTGTTTTCCTTCGACCCGCAGAATGCTGAAAGCTACGGCCTGAAGAAACTCCACAACTTCATTTACGACGACTACAGCGCAGACGGCGAACCCGGTGAATACTCGGCGTTTGTGGTGATGGCGGGCAAGGATCGGGTGCCGGCACTTGAGGGCCTGGCGCAGGCATTCGACCGCCTCGGGGTGACCGATTACAAATTTCTGGTTCAGTGCAAACCAATCCCGAACGCGCATCCGGGCATCACGTTCTTCGAGCAGAGAATGTCGCTGGAATCCGTCGGCGAACTGGTGAAACGCTCGCGGATCATTCTGGACATTTCCAAGCCTGGTCAGGCCGGGTTGAGTTTCCGTTTCTTCGAAGCCATGGCCTCACGGAAAAAAATCATCACCACCAACAAGAGCGTGGTCGACTATGACTTTTACAACCCGGCGAACATTTTGGTCATTGATGAGGCCAATCCGGTGATTCCGGAACGGTTCATTACTGATCCGTATGTCGATGTGCCTGAACACATCTACCAGAAGTACACCCTGCAGGGATGGGTCAAAACAGTCTTTTCGCGCTCATGAAATGACATCGCAGGCAGCTCCCACATTAGATCGGTGTCGTACCGTTATTCTGTGGCCGACTTCAATTCTGTAGGAGCTGCCGCAGGCTGCGATCTTCTGACCTTCAGGTACCGCGCGGTTTGGCCCGTGCGGTGGCTTCGGCCACCAGCGGATCATCCGGCCAGTAATGCTTCGGGTACCGCCCCTTCAAATCCTTCTTCACCTCGGCATAGGTGCTGCGCCAGAAGTTGGCCAGATCCTGCGTCACCTGCACCGGCCGCCGCGCTGGCGATAGCAGATGCAATTTGACCACCTGGCGCCCACCGGCAATTCGTGGCGTGTCCGCCAGCCCGAACAGTTCTTGCAAGCGCACCGCGAGAATCGGTGGAGACTCGCTGTAATCGAGTCGAATCGACGACCCCGACGGCACGCTCAGATGATGTGGCGCCAGCTCATCGAGCTTTTGCGGCAACGGCCACGGCAGCAGATTACGGACGATGCTCGACAGATCCAGATTGGCAAAATGGCTGAGCCGCGAAACCTTGCCCAGATAGGGCATCAGCCAGTCTTCGAGGGTGTTGAGCAACGTTGCATCGCTGACATCCGGCCACTGACTTTCATCCTGCGAATTCAGATCAAGCTGTCGCAACAGCGCCACCCGCGCCTGCCACTGACGCAATTCCGGCGTCCACGGCAGCAGCTCCAGACCTTTGCGCCGCACCAGATTGACCAGCGCCCGACTGCGCGCATTTTCGTCGAGACCGGTCAGCGGTTCGCGGCTGAGAATCAGCTCGCCTACTTTGCGCTGACGCTCGGCGCGCAGCACGCCTTCGCGTTCATCCCAATCGAGTTGATCGACATTGCGCACCTGTTCGGCGAGCACGGAATCGAACAGCGCCGGATCGAAATCCGCTGCCAGATAAATCCGTTCTTCGCGCTGGCCCTGACGGCTGCCGAGGTCGGCGATGACGATCCACGGCTCTTTCATCAGGCTGTCCGCCTCAGCGAACAATGCCGCGCGACCGTTGGCCAGACGATACTCAGCGCCACCGGCACGCCGCTGTTGCGCGACGCGATCGGGATAGGCCAGCGCCAGCAACGCACCGAGCCAGCGCGGATGATCAGGATCGCTGACCGGCTCGCTCGCCTTGCCACGCAGGTAACCGCGATATTGCCGCGCCAGTTGCTTAGCGCGCTGCACCCCGCCCTGCGCACCACGGGCGGCACGCTCTTCGCCAGAAAGCAGCACAAGCCGACTGTGCAAATCCGCCCCAGCACCGCGCACGATATCGCGCTCACCAAGCAATGCGGCGACGTCGCAGGCCATGTTGGCCAAACCCAACGCCTGTCCGCGCAACAGCAAATGGCCGATGCGCGGATGCGCAGGCAACTCAGCCATGGCCTGACCATGAGTGGTCAGCGCCTCACCTTCCAGCGCACCCAGCCGTTGCAGCAAATCCTGCGCCTGGGCATAAGCCGCCGCTGGCGGAACATCGAGCCAGACCAGTTCGCCCGGCGTGACGCCCCAACGTCCGAGTTGCAGGGCGAGGCTGGCGAGATCCGCCGAGAGAATTTCCGCACTGCCATACGCCGCCAATTGCTCGTGCTGATCCTGCGACCACAAGCGATAGCAAACCCCCGGCTCCAATCGCCCGGCGCGGCCTGCACGCTGGGTGGCGCTGGCCTTGGAAATCCGCTGGGTATCAAGACGCGTCATGCCGCTGCCCGGGTCAAAACGCGGCACCCGCGCCAGCCCGGCATCGATCACCACACGCACGCCGTTGATGGTCAGACTGGTCTCGGCGATGTTGGTCGCCAACACCACTTTGCGCTGGCCGGGCGGCGCCGGATCAATTGCAGCACGCTGGGCATTGAGATCGAGTTCACCGTGCAACGGGCACAGCAACACGTCGCTGCGCTCACCGATCGCGTCGGCCAATTGTTGATGCACACGACGAATTTCCGCCTGCCCCGGCAGAAACACCAACAGGCTGCCGCTTTCATCGTGCAGCGCTTCGAGCACGGTTTGCGTTACACGCTGATCGATGTATTCGCCGGGCTGAAACGGACGGCCCCAGCGCATCGTCACCGGATACATGCGGCCTTCGCTGCGCAGGATCGGCGCGTCGTCCAGCAACCCGGCCAGACGTTCACCTTCGAGCGTGGCCGACATCAGCAGAATCTTCAGCGGTTGTTCAGCCCGGAACAGCTCGCGACCGTTCAGACTTAAGGCCAACGCCAGATCGGCATCGAGGCTGCGTTCGTGGAATTCGTCGAAGATCAGCAGGCCCACGCCTTCCAGCGCCGGGTCGTCCTGCAACCGCCGGGTGAGAATGCCTTCGGTGACTACTTCGATGCGTGTGTTGGGGCCGACCTTGCTGTCGAGACGAATGCGATAACCAACGGTTTCACCGACCTTCTCGCCCAACTCACTGGCCAGACGTTCCGCCGCTGCGCGCGCGGCCAGACGGCGCGGTTCGAGCATCAGAATGGTCTGCCCGGCCAGCCACGCCTCATCGAGCAAGGCCAGCGGCACGCGGGTAGTTTTACCAGCGCCGGGCGGTGCTTCGAGCACAGCTTCGTGGCGTGTCGCTAGGGCTTCACGCAGGGCGGGTAAAACTTCATCGATTGGCAAAGAATTCATGCTGGCTCCCAAACAGAGCGGCGAGTATAACGGCGAACTGGCGGGCGTTCGTCAGGGTCTTAACTTCACACGACGACGCTTCGTTCTTAGATCAATCAGGAGATTTTCCCATGCGCTTACCTTTTCGCCTGATCGGCGGTGCACTGGTCGCCACCCTGCTCACGCAAATCACCGCGTGCGGTTCGATTTTCTACCCGGACCGTCGCGGTCAGATCGACGGCAAGATCGACCCGGCGATTGCCGTGCTCGATGCTGTGGGCCTGCTTTTCTATGTCATCCCCGGCCTGATCGCGTTCGCCGTCGACTTTGCCACCGGCGCGATCTACTTCGAACCGGGCCACACCGCGCAGATCGACCCGGCCAAACTCAAGCAAGCCATCGGCCCGGACGGTCAGGTCGATAATCACAAGCTGCAGGCTATTCTCGAAAGTGAACTTGGGCGGGACTTTCCTCTGGATGACCCGCGCCTGATTCAACACAAAGGCAGCACTCAACAACTGGCGATGTTCGGCCTGCAACCCGCCGCTTAAAAAGGAAGTTAAATGACATCCAGCCCCGAACACGCTCGCCTGCTACGTCTGGCGACCCGCGCCTCGGTGGCGGTCGCGTGCACGCTGATCGTTGCCAAAGCCATCGCCTGGTGGCTGAGCGGTTCGGTGAGCATGCTCGCCGGCCTCACCGACTCGGCGCTGGATGGCGTCACTTCGATGCTCAATCTGCTGGCGGTGCATTACGCGCTGCGCCCCGCCGATGACGATCACCGTTATGGCCACGGCAAGGCGGAATCGCTGGCGGGGATGGCGCAGGCGTTGTTCATTGGCGGCAGTGCGGTATTGATCGCGTTTCAGGCTTACGAGCGACTTCATGATCCACAACCGCTCGGGGCGCCGTGGCTGAGCATCGGTGTGATTGTGTTTTCGCTGCTGCTGACCGCGGCGCTGCTGGTGTTGCAGCATCGGGTGATCAAGCAGACCGGCTCCAACGCCGTGCGCGCGGATTCGCTGCACTATCGCTCGGACATGCTGCTCAACGGCAGCATTCTGCTTGCGCTGATCCTCGCCGGGTTTGGTTTTGAGCAACTGGATGCGTGGTTCGGTCTGGGCATTGCTGCGTACATTTTGTGGAGCGCAATCCAGATCGCCCGGGAAAGCTTTTCAGTGTTGATGGATGAAGAGCTGCCGGCGGATGTCAGTCAGCACATGCTTGAACTGGCCTGCGGTGTGCCGGGCGTGTTGGGCGCGCATGACTTGCGCACACGGATCTCCGGCAACCACTGGTTCGTGCAATTGCACCTGGAATTGCCGGGGGAATTGACCTTGTCAGTGGCGCACGGCATCAGTGATCAAGCTGCCGATGCCATTCACAAGGCCTACCCGCGAGCCGAAGTGCTGGTGCACGCCGACCCGATAAAAGCAGCTACAAGCCGCGAGCCGCAAGCTTCAAGCTTGTAGCTCGAAATTTGCAACTCGTAGCTGCTCTTACTGGACCTGATAACCGCGACTGCTCAGGCAATTGCCCTGAGCCTGGCGATACGCCTGAACCACTTCAGGCGCTGGCTGATAGGTCGCGGTGCGCGGATCGAAACCGCTTTGCTGCACGGCGTACTGATAGCACTGATAACCGTCCTGCTGCACCTGCTCCGGCGACTGGCCGTTGGCCGGGTACGCTTCGACGTCATAGCCTTGTGATTGCGGCTGCGGTTGTTGCTGCACCGGCGGCTCGACGACCACGTAATCCTGCGTCGCTTCCTGATAGGCGTAGTAGGAACCGGCGGCGAGGAATAGCAGCGCCCCCCCGATCCACACTTCACGGGCGTAATCGGGCAAATACTGGATGCGGATCCCGCGCGGTGGCTGCACGACGATGTAGCGCGGGCCTTGCGGGCGATACCAGTAGCCACCGGAGAAAAAGTAATCCTGCCCGCGATACGGCACGCGATAGTCGCGATCCGGGAAGCGGTCGATCACATGCCCCGGGCGATATTGCGGACCCGAGCCCCAACCGTTGCCGTGACCGTCCGGACGCCCAGGCCAGCGATTGTCATTGGGCCGGTTACCGGTCTGCCATTGCTGGTTGTGATAACCATTTTGTGGACGCTCGTCGCGGTAGTAGCCCTGACGCGGCTCCTGGGTCTGGCGCACGGCGTCGGGCCGTGGCTGGATCGGCAGGCTGTTGGCCGGCAGTTGTGGCGGCGGTGGCGGCTGGCGCACCGGGTTGGGATTGTAGGCTGGACGGTTCTGGTCGTGGTTTTGCCACTGACCATTATTGTTGTGCTGCTGGCCGTTGTGCTCGAACTGGCGGCTGTTGTCGCCACGAATGATCTCGTTGTTCTGCGGGCGCGGCTGATTCTGCTGTGGCTGATTATTCTGCGGACGCGGCTGATTGTTGCCGCCATGGCCCTGATTATTGCCCTGATGGTCCTGGCCATGGCCACCGCCCTCCGGCCCGCGATTCTGCGGTTCATCGGCAAGCGCTTGCGCACTGACACTCACACACAGCAAACCAACACCGGCCAGACGCCAAATGCGCGACTTCATGCTTTTTCTCACTGCGGGGCCTGTAAATGTAAGAGGACTTGTAGCTAAGACCGGGAATACACACACCGGGTTCTGCAACAGGTTATCAGTCGCGCAACTTATTTATTGAGCGTCTGGCATGAAATCGCAGGCAAGAAAAAAGGGAGACCCGTCGGCCTCCCTTCTAGAGAACTTCGTCCTGGCTCGACGCTTTTGACGTCGGCTCACCTCACGCCGTCTTCTGGACAGTGTGCAGCTCGGGGGCCGGCACAACCCCGATGGGGGTGGCGGCCGCGGCAGGCCGGATAGGGCGGGCCGCGTGGACTGTGTTACCGAGCAGTGATTCTGGTGATAAGAATAGGCCTGAGGTCGCGACAGAGGATTGCGAAGATTGCTGAAATAAACACCACTTGCGCAATTTTTAACCCTGGATAGATAATCTGCCGCAATAGTTACAACCAAGGACAGATTGATGAGCAAACTCGACCGTTACGACCTGAGTATTTTGGCGGAATTGCAGCGCGACGCCCGCATCTCCAACCAGGAATTGGCCGAGCGTATCGGTCTGTCGCCTTCCCCGTGCTCGCGCCGGGTCAAGCAACTGGAAGACGACGGGTATATTTCGCGCCAGGTGGCATTGCTCGATCGCAAAATGCTTGGGTTGAGCCTGACGGCTTATGTGCTGATCGGCATGGACCGGCATACACCGGAGCGTTTCGAGAATTTCGAAGCGGCGATTCGGACGTTGCCGCAGGTGCTGGAGTGCAGTCTGGTGACTGGGGTGGATGCCGATTACCAGTTGAAAGTGGTGGTGCCGGATATGGATCACTATCAGAAGCTGTTGCTGGGGCACCTTACCCGGATCGAGGGCGTGACCAGTGTGCGATCGAGTTTTGTGCTGAATCAGGTGCTCAACAGCACCGAACTGCCGCTGACTCATTTGCGTAGCTGATCAAAGGCACCCTCACCCCAGCCCTCTCCCGGAGGGAGAGGGAGCTGACCGAGGTGTCTGGCGTCATGCATCGACCTGAAAGATCGAGTCGATTGTGGATTCACAACAGAGCGTTCAGGTCGGCGTATTCCTTGAGCATCCCCCAATCAGTCCCCTCTCCCTCTGGGAGAGGGCTAGGGTGAGGGCAAAAGGCTTCGGATCAGACCCAGATCAATGCCACCCCACACACCTTGGCGTATACTCGCCGCGCCCTTTTAGCCGCGCGCGTGTCGGAGAAACCCAATGGATCCTGCATTATTAGAAGAGTGGATGATGACCGGTCTGGTCAGCATCCTGATCATTTTCATGGGTTTCATCGTCTGGGATCTGGCGAAGAAGTCCAAGGCCGGGCGCTTTGGCTCGTTCATTCTGTTCTTCGTGCTGGGCCTGGGCGTGGCCGCCTTTATCATCAAGAGTGTGGTGATCGGCCTGATCGAATCCGGCGCTTTATAAGCGCGCCGGCACTTCTTTCCACTGGCCCTGATCAAGGCCATCGATCGTCCAGTCGCCAATCCTGACCCGCACCAGCCGCAACGTCGGCAGACCGACCGCCGCCGTCATGCGCCGTACCTGACGGTTACGCCCCTCGCGAATCACCAGTTCCAGCCATGAAGTAGGTATGGTTGCGCGAAAGCGCACCGGCGGATTGCGCGGCCACAGCTCAGGTTCATCCAGTTGCCGCGCTTCGGCGGGCAAGGTCATGCCGTCATTTAGCTCAACGCCGTCACGTAAACGCTGCAGCTGTTCGGCCGTCGGCACGCCTTCAACCTGCACCCAATAGGTCTTCGCCAATTTGTGTTTCGGATCGGCGATGCGCGCCTGCAACTGCCCGTCGTTGGTCAGCAGCAACAAGCCTTCACTGTCGCGATCCAGGCGTCCGGCCGGATAAATGCCGGGCACATCGATGTAATCCTTGAGCGTCGCCCGCCCTTCGCCGTCGCTGAATTGCGTCAGCACATCGAACGGTTTATTGAACAGGATCAGTTTCGGCTCGCCCGGTGGTGCCTTGGCAACACGGCGCGGGGAAGCAGACTGAGGCTTCGCGCCAGGACGGCGGGAAGGTGGACGTGGAGGACGGGACATGGCGAAAAGAACATCTAACGGTCAGGGCTGCCAATGCTAGTAGCCTGACCGTTAAATGACCATCAACAAATCAGCGGAACGGCGGCTCGTCGAAGCTGCGCAGTTTGCGCGAGTGCAGCGAGTTGAGTTCGGTGCGCAGCAAATCGACCGCTTCGATGCCGATCTTCAAGTGCTGGCTGACCGCGCGCTCATAGAAGGCGTTAGCCGAACCCGGCAGCTTGATTTCGCTGTGCAGCGGTTTGTCCGAAACGCAGAGCAACGTGCCGTACGGCACTCGCAAGCGATAACCCTGCGCGGCAATCGTGCCACTCTCCATGTCCACCGCGACCGCGCGGGACAGGTTGATCAACGGCCGTTCCTGAGCCCAACGCAGTTCCCAGTTACGGTCGTCGTAGGTCAGCACGGTGCCAGTGCGCAGGCGTTTTTTCAGGTCGTCGCCCTTCTCGCCAGTGACATTGGCCGCAGCCTGTTGCAGGGCCATTTGCACTTCGGCCAAGGCCGGGATCGGAATGTTCGGCGGCACTACGCGATCAAGAATGCCGTCGCGACGCATGTACGCGTGCGCCAACACGTAGTCGCCAATGGTCTGCGACTGACGCAGGCCACCGCAGTGGCCGATCATCAGCCAGCAATGTGGACGCAGCACCGCCAAGTGGTCGGTGATGTTCTTGGCGTTGGACGGGCCGACGCCGATGTTCACCAGGGTCACGCCGTGGCCATCGCTGGCGATCAGGTGATAGGCCGGCATCTGATAGCGGTGCCAGACCACACCGGCTGCGATCGCCGACGCTTCGCCGTGATCCATGCCTTTCTCGATGATCACGTTACCCGGCAACACCATGCGCACAAAACGCGGGTCGCTGCGCAGTTGCTCCAGACCATGGACGATGAACTGGTCGACGTAGCGGTGATAGTTGGTCAGCAGAATCCACGGCTGCACATGGCGCCAGTCGCTGCCGGTGTAGTGAACCAGACGGCGCAGCGAGAAATCCACGCGCGCAGCGTCGAACAAGGCCAGCGGCAGCGGATCGGTGTTTTCCCAGTCGTAGAGACCGTCGGCGATGCCATCGGTGGCGGCGGACAGATCGGTACTCGGGAACACTCGCGCCAGCACGGCAGCGGTGACGCCGGAACCAGCGAGTTCATCGCCCTGCTCGACCACATACGGATACGGAATGTTTTGCTGGCTGACGCCGACTTCCACGGTCACGGTGAAGTCGTGCATCAACGGCACAAGCTGTTCGAGCAGATATTTGCGGAACGCTGCCGGGTGGGTGACGGTGACGCTGTAAGTGCCTGGCAGTTGCACCTTGGCGTAAGCGCGGGTGGTCTGCGGGACTTCGCCCTGGCAATGGTAGGTCAGACGCAGTTCGGGATAACGAAACAGAGCACGCTGCGCAGCGTCGGGTTCGACGCGATCTTTCAGGTAACGCTTGAGCGCCGAGTTCAGCGCAGTGGTGGCCCGCTCATGCAGCTCGGCCAGACGATCCACGGCTTGTTCGGCGGTTTGAACGACAATAAACGCTTCGGTCACGATCAGCTTCCTGTGTTCTGACTTGCAGAGCTTCATCTTGCCTGCATCGTGGCGTCACGGGAACAGTGGCATGTTGGCAACCGCACAATATATGGGTCACCCCAATCCTTGTAGGAGCTGCCGAAGGCTGCGATCTTTGGATCTTGTTGTTTAGAAGATCAAAAGATCGCAGCCTTCGGCAGCTCCTACAGGGGATGTGTGGTGGGTCAGAGAATCTGTGGGGTTGAGCGGGCGACGATGGCTTCGACGTCCAGCCCACGCGGCAAGGCGCCGTAGACCCGGCCACCACCGCTCAGACGGCTGGCAATGAAAGCATCGCTGACGGCTGAGTTTCCCCCCTCCAACAGAAGCTTGGCCTGCAAACCAAGCGCAATGTCCTCAGTCAACTGCCGCGCCCGATATTGAATGTCGCCCGTATCCTTGAACTGCGCCTGCAACTGCTGAATGTGCGCAGCCAAGCGCTTGTCGCCATGCCCATCGCCCAACTCGCTGAACAACACATCCAGCACACCCGGCTCTTTCGACAACGCGCGCAGCACGTCCAGGCATTGCACATTGCCGGAGCCTTCCCACGTCGAGTTCACCGGTGCCTCGCGGTACAGGCGCGGCAGGATGCTCTCTTCGACGTACCCGGCGCCGCCCATGCACTCCGCCGCTTCGTTGATCATCCCCGGCGCACGTTTGCAGATCCAGTATTTGCCCACCGCCGTCACCAGCCGGGCAAATTGCGCTTCATGGCGATCGTCCAGATGATCCAGTGCCTTGCCCATGCGCAGACTGAGCGCCAGTGCAGCTTCGCTTTCCAGGGCCAGATCGGCCAGCACGTTTTGCATCAGCGGCTGTTCGCTGAGCAGTTTGCCGCCGACCTTGCGATGCGCGCAGTGGTGGCTGGCCTGGGTCAGCGCCTGACGTATCAACGCGCTGGAACCGACCATGCAATCGAAGCGAGTCATTGCGACCATTTCGATGATAGTTGGCACCCCGCGCCCTTCCTCACCGACCATCCACGCCAGCGCGCCACGAAACTCCACTTCGCTGGAGGCGTTGGACTGGTTGCCGAGTTTGTTTTTCAAGCGCTGGATATAGAACTGATTGCGCGTGTCGTCCGGACGATGGCGTGGCAGCAGGAAACAGCTCAAGCCCTTGTCGGTTTGCGCCAGCGTCAGGAAGGCATCGCACATCGGTGCCGAGCAGAACCACTTGTGCCCGACCAGTTCATAGGCCTGACCCGGACCGCTGGCGCCGACCGGATAAGCCTTGGTGGTGTTGGCGCGCACGTCGGTGCCGCCCTGTTTCTCGGTCATGGCCATGCCGATGGTAACGCCGGCCTTGTGCGCCATGCCGACGTTGCGCGGATCGTATTCAGTGGCGAGGACTTTCGGCAGCCATTGCTCGGCCAGATTCGGCTGCAAACGCAGGGCTGGCACGCTGGCGAAGGTCATGGTCAACGGGCAACCGCTGCCCGCCTCGGCCTGACTGTGCAGATAAGTCATCGAGGCGCGGGCGACGTGGGCGCCATCCTGTGGATGCGCCCATGGCAGCGAAGTCAGGCCATGCTCGATCGCCGTGCGCATCAGCTCGTGATAAGCCGGGTGAAATTCCACCAGATCGATGCGATGGCCGTAGCGGTCATGGCTGGCGAACACAGGTTTGTTCTGATTGGCGAGGAACCCGGCTTCCATCAGCGGTCCACCGGCGAGCGCGCCGTAGGCATCGATTCGCGACTCGGCCCAACCGGCACCAAAGCGCCGCGACCACTCCTGCAATGGCAGGTCGATGCGGTACAGGTTGGTACCGTCCAGCGACGGTGGCTGGTTGGTGACTTCGTGGGTTTCGGCGAACTGATGCAGGTTCATGACGGGGCTCCTTAATGCAACCAAGGAACTCAGTTAAGCACCGCACTGCAACCGGTCAAAGTGTCATATCAGCCGAATTTGCGGCGCTTTTACCTTGTCAGCAGCACAGCACCCGCCGTGCCAGCGCAGATTGCAGGTCTTCGAATTTCACCGGTTTGTTCAGGTAATCGATCGCTGCACCGGTGGTGCACAGCTCTCGATCAGCGTTCAACGCCAGCATGAACACTGGCAGGTTGGCGCATCCGGGTAAGGCATGAATCTGGCAGCACAATGACGCGCCTTCATGGCTCGGCAACTGGCAGTCGATCAATACTGCATCCACCGTTTCACGCTGCAGGCATTCGAGCGCCGCCGCACCGTTGTCGGCACTGCGCACGCGGAAGCCGAGCTTGAGCAACATGCCGCGCATCACCAGTTGATTGACGCTGTTGTCGTCCACCAACAACACCGTGCAGTCCTGCGGTGCACGTACGCAATCGTGCGAAGGCGCAGAGATCGGCGCAGTTTCCACCACCGGCAGTTCGAACTCGACATCCAATTGGAAGCGGCTGCCGCGCCCAGGTTCCGAGCGATGAGTGAGTTTGCCGCCGAGCAACTCGACCAACTGTCGGCAGATCGCCAGACCGACGCCCAGCCCGCCGTATTCGCGGGTCATCGAGCCGTCGAGCTGGAAGAAGCGCTGGTACATCGTCGCTTCGCCCAAATCAGTGAACCCGATACCGGTGTCGATCACCGCAAACGACAGCGCCAGACGATTGCCCGTCGACGGTTTGCCCGTCACGCGCAACGCCAACCCACCAACACGGGTGAACTTGATCGCATTGTCGAGCAGGCATTCCAGGCATTGCGCGAGTTTGGCGCTGTCGCCGTGCAGGCGATCCGGCAGGGTTGGCAGTACTTCAACCTTGAAGTCCAGCGACTTGCTCGCCGCGTTACCGTCGAACTGTACGCGCAACGCCTCGACCACTGCGCGCAGACTGAAACTGCCCGGCGCAGCCTTGAGTTTGCCAGCCTGCAATTCAGTGAGGGTAAGGATGCCGTTGACCATACGCATCATGTCTCGCGCGGAACCGGCGGCCGTCTGCTGGTATTGCTCCAGCTCCGGATCAAGCTCGACCGTCTGCATCAATTCCAGCGAACCGATCACACCGTTCATTGGCGTGCGCAGTTCGTGGGTCAGGGTCGCCAAGAACTCATCTTTGAGCTTGTTGCTATGGGCCAGTTGCTGGTTGAGCACTTCGAGTTTCTGCCCGGCGTCGTACAGGGTCTGCGCCTGTTGCTCACGCATGGCGTTGATGCGGTCGGCCAGTGCCAGTGACAGCAATGCCACCTCAATGGCCGAACCGATCTGGCTGGCGTACATGGTCAGGAACACGTTCGGCAGCAATCCCAGCACCATCAGCGTGTTGACGATGCCGCCGAGCAGAAACGCCGACCAGGCGATGATGAAATAGCGCGCCACGCGCAAGCCGCGCCACCAGGCCAGAATCCCGGCGGCAAAAATCACCACGGTAAAGGTCAGTGCCAGCGTTGTTGCCAGGCGCAGGGCCAAGGCGTAACTGGTCATCAGCGACAGACCGATGACCAACGCACCGAATGCAATGAGTCCGATCAGCAAACGATCGAGCCAGCGGCTGTGGGTTTTGGTTTGCAGGAAACTGCGGGCGAACTGGCTGCCGAACAAGCCCGCGCAACCGATGAAGAACGGCGTGGCGGCGTTGGCCCACCATGGATTGTCCGGCCAGAAATACTCGACGGCGGCGCCATTCACCGACAACTGATAAAGGCCAAACGAGGCAATATAGAAGATGTAGTAGAGATAGCTGGTATCGCGCACGCTAAGGAAGATGAACAGGTTGTAAACCACCATCCCCAGCAGAACGCCGTAAATGATGCCGAGCACATACAAGCGCACCGGCTGATCTTCGAGGTAAGCCGTGCTTGACCATAACGTCACCGGCGCCTGGATTGACCCTTCGCTGGCCAGTCGCAGATACACGGTCTGCGTTTGATCCGGCTTGAATGAAAGGTCGAACAGATAGTTGTTCTGGCGAATCTCGCGGCTGGCGAACGGCAAGGCATCGCCGGTTTGCCGGACGAGGCGGTAGTCGCCATTGGCGTCGGCCGTATAGAGATCGAGATGGTCGAGCGGTGGATAAGCCAGTTCCAGCAGCCAGGTGCGCTGGGCGGCGGGATTGCTCGGACGATAATGCAGGTCAATCTTCAGCCAGAACGCCGAGCGTGAATAACCGGCATTGAGCGTGGCTTTATCGTGAGGTTTGAAATTGCCGGCGGCAGCTTGCGCACGAACATCGGCAATGCTCGCCTGACCGCTCGGGTCTTCGAACACTTGCAGCGACCGGCCCAGAGGGAGGCTCTGGGTAAATTCGTCGAATTCGACGGCGCTCGCCATAAGGGGCAAGCAGAACAACAACATCAGCAAATAGCGCATTGAAGCCCCAGCGTGGCTCGTCCGGTTGTGTCAGGAAGCCCCCCATTCCCTTTGAGTAGACGTAAAACCGGTATTACCTGTTATTGGTTTGGATCCAGACTAGCATAGCCGTTGATGGCCATTGAGCACCATTGAAATTTTTCCTACAAAGGCTCTAGAACGGGCGTTCCAGAGCAAAGCAGCGAGCTAGAGCTGTTGAGTTGGTCAGCTTGTGACAGAGCGGTCGGATTCTCCTGCCAGATTATCGGCCCGGGACAACGGCACTGAACCCGAAAATCAGCTTTGGTGGTAAGCTCGCGCACCATGAATATCTACAGCTCCCGCCCCGTTGTCCTCTGTCTCTCCGGCCACGACCCAAGTGGTGGCGCCGGCTTGCAGGCAGATATCGAAGCCTTGCTCGCGCAGGGTTGCCATGCGGCTCCGGCCGTCACCGCCCTGACCGTGCAAGACACCGTCAACGTCACTGACTTCCGCGTCCTCGACCGTGAGTGGGTACTGGCTCAGGCCAATGCCGTGCTCAACGACTCCGAAGTCGCTGCGGTCAAACTGGGCATGCTCGGTTCGCTGGAAATGGTCGACACCGTTGTCGAACTGCTTTCGGCGCACCCGCACTTGCCGGTGGTCTGCGACCCGGTGCTGCGCGCCGGTGGTGGCGGTCGCCTGGGCAAGGACGAGGTCGGCTATGCGATGCGCGAGCGTCTGCTGCCGCTGTCGATCATTGCCACGCCTAACCTTCCTGAAGCGCGCATCCTCGCCGAATTGCCAGAAGGCACCGCAGACGAGTGCGCTGAAAAACTCCTGCCGTTCGTCAAAAACCTGCTGATCACCGGCGGCCACGGCGACGAAACTGAAATCCATAACCGCGTGTACAGCCGCGATGGTCTGCGTGAAACCTTTATCTGTCAGCGTCTTCCGGGCAGCTATCACGGTTCCGGTTGCACGTTGGCCAGTGCTTTGGCCGGTCGCCTGGCTCAGGGCGAACACCTCGCCAGCGCCGTGCGCAGTGCATTGGATTACACCTGGCGCACCCTGCGCGATGCCGAACAACTGGGCAAAGGCCAGTTCGTCCCGCGTCGCCTGCCGCTGGATTTCTGCTCGTAACGTCGTGAGGTCTGCCCGATGAAACTACGTGGCCTGTATGCCATTACCGACAGCGCACTGCTGGCGGGCAAGTTTCTGTCTTACGTGGAGGCGGCGCTGGAAGGCGGCGTCACCCTGCTGCAATACCGCGACAAGAGCAACGACGAGGCCCGCCGTCTGCGTGAGGCCGAAGCGCTGCGTGATCTGTGTGAGCGCTACAAGACGCAGTTGATCATCAACGATGACGCTGAACTGGCGGCGCGCCTTAACGTCGGCGTGCACCTCGGCCAGACCGACGGCCCGCTATCGCCGACCCGCGCCCTGCTCGGTTCAAAAGCGATTATCGGTTCGACCTGCCACGCGCAACTCGCGCTGGCCGAACAAGCGGCCAAAGAAGGCGCGAGCTATGTCGCCTTCGGCCGCTTCTTCAACTCCAACACCAAACCCGGCGCGCCGACCTGCAGCCTCGATCTGCTCGACGACGCCAAGCGCACGCTGCACCTGCCGGTCTGCGCGATTGGCGGCATCACCCTCGACAACGCCGCACCGCTGGTGGCCCACGGGGTCGACCTGCTCGCCGTGGTTCACGGACTGTTCGGTGCCGAGAGCAGCGCCGAAGTGACCCGCCGCGCCCGCGCGTTCAATGAATTACTGAAAGTCTGATTTGAGAGCCCGATCATGTCTCGTTCCGAAACCCTGTTTGCCAATGCCCAGAAACATATCCCCGGTGGCGTGAACTCGCCCGTTCGCGCGTTCAAGAGCGTTGGCGGCACGCCGTTGTTCTTCAAGCACGCTGAAGGTGCCTACGTCACTGACGAAGACGACAAGCGTTATGTCGATTACGTCGGCTCGTGGGGTCCGATGATCCTCGGCCACAGCCACCCGGACGTGCTCGACGCGGTGCGTAATCAACTGCAACACGGCTTGTCGTACGGCGCGCCGACTGCGATGGAAACCGAGATGGCCGACCTGGTCTGCTCGCTGGTGCCGTCGATGGACATGGTGCGCATGGTCAGCTCCGGCACCGAAGCGACCATGAGCGCGATCCGTCTGGCCCGTGGCTACACCGGCCGCGACAGCATTATCAAGTTCGAAGGCTGCTACCACGGTCACTCCGACAGCCTGCTGGTCAAGGCCGGTTCCGGCGCACTGACCCAAGGCGTACCGAGTTCGGCCGGCGTGCCGGCGGCATTCGCCAAACACACCCTGACCCTGCCGTTCAACGACATCGACGCTGTGGAAAAGATGCTCGCTGAAGTGGGCGAGGACGTGGCGTGCATCATCGTTGAGCCGGTTGCCGGCAACATGAACTGCGTACCACCGGCACCAGGCTTCCTCGAAGGCCTGCGTTCGCTGTGCGACAACCATGGCGTGGTGCTGATTTTCGACGAGGTGATGACCGGTTTCCGCGTTGCCCTCGGTGGTGCTCAGGCGTACTACGGGGTCAATCCTGATTTGACCACCTTCGGCAAAATCATCGGCGGCGGCATGCCGGTCGGCTGTTTCGGCGGCAAGCGCGAAATCATGCAGCGCATCGCGCCGCTGGGCCCGGTGTATCAGGCTGGTACGCTGTCGGGTAACCCGCTGGCGATGGCCGCTGGTTTGACCACGCTGCGTCTGATCAGCCGCCCGGGTTTCCACGCCGAGCTGACTGACTACACCACGCGTCTGCTCGACGGTCTGCAACAGCGCGCTGATGCCGCTGGCATTCCGTTCGTGACCACCCAGGCTGGCGGCATGTTCGGTCTGTACTTCAGCGGCGCCGACGACATCGTCACCTTTGAAGACGTGATGGCCAGCGACGCTGCACTGTTCGGTCGCTTCTTCCACCTGATGCTGGAAGGTGGCGTGTACCTGGCACCGAGCGCCTTCGAAGCCGGTTTCACCTCGATCGCCCACGGCGAAGCCGAGTTGAAACTGACCCTGGACGCAGCCGAACGCGCCTTCGCTGCACTGAAGTAATCGCCGTACCGCTGACGTTGGCTATGGCCAGCGTCAGCATTCACCTACACCCGCGCTGTTTTTCCGATGCTCCTGCTAAAAATCTCCCCTAAAGTGGGCGATATATTCCCCGCGCAGCAGAAAAACGAGTAAAGACTTTGTAAGGTTGGCCCTGCTTATTTCATAATGCGCGCTTATTGGATCCCTCGATGGGTCCGCGTGCCCTTCAGAGGTAAGTCGATTCCCATGAACCGCACCGGCCGCACCCTTGCCTTGGGCTGCCTGTTGCTCCTTCAGCCCCTGCTCGCGCATGCACAAGCAGGCGGCAACTCGTTGTTGATCCCGGCGATGGGTCGTTGCACCCTCAATACTCAGCCGCAAGACGTCACGCAGGCACTGGCCGCCTGCCAGAAAGCGGCGGATGAAGGGGATGCGCAAGCGCAATACGAGTTGGGTGAGTTCTACTACGACGGCAAAAACGCGCCGCGCGACCTCAATCAAGCCCTGAGCTATTTCGAAAAAGCCTCGTTGCAAGGCCACGCTCAGGCTCAGTTCAAGCTCGGCACGATGTTCTTCCACGGTGAAGGCGTGCAGGCCAACAACATTCAGGCGTATATCGTGCTGAAGATGGCCGCGGTCAACGGCGCTGAAGATGCGCTGGATACGGCTGACGAAGTTTCCGAAAAAATGTCCCGCGAAGATCTCGAGACTGCCACGCAAGTGCTCGGGCAAATTTTCCGTAAATACCTGATGGAATTGCAGAGCGCCGATGGGCGTACGCCGTTTTCGCCTCTTCCCTGATTTTTGCGCCGACCTTTCCGGCCCCTTCGCGAGCAGGCTCGCTCCCACATTGGAATGCATTCCCCTGTGGGAGCGAGCCTGCTCGCGAAGAGGCGACTCGGTGTTAAGGCTTACTTCTCAGGCATCGGCATCGGAAACGGCATCACATTGCCGACCGCGCCGCGGGCTTCGCTGATTTTCGGGGTGCCCAGACGCTCCACTTCGTCGATGCGCACAATCGAATGCATCGGCACAAAGCTGCGCACCACGCCTTCGAACTGCGCCTTGAGCTTTTCTTCGCTCGGATCGACGACCACTTGCGTGCGCTCGCCAAAGACGAACTCTTCCACTTCCAGAAAGCCCCACAGATCACTTTGATAGATCTGCTTGGCGTACATTTCGAACACCTGGCCCTGGTTGAGGAAAATCACCTTATAGATTGGAGCTTCGCGTTTGGTCATGGCGGGGGGATAACATCGGGGATAAAAATGAGGGCGCAAACTATAGCATAGCCACCGGACGCGCAGCGGTAGGAACCTGAAGGCTTGTTCCCTATAATGCGCGGTTCTTTGAATCACGTGATGACCCTAATCCATGGCCAAGAAGCTTTACATCGAAACCCACGGTTGCCAGATGAACGAGTACGACAGCTCGCGCATGGTCGATCTGCTGGGTGAACATCAGGCCCTGGAAGTCACCGCACGTGCCGAAGACGCCGACGTGATTCTGCTCAACACCTGCTCGATCCGCGAGCGCGCACAAGATCGCGTGTATTCGCAGCTCGGCCGCTGGCGCGAACTGAAACTGGCCAACCCGGAGATGGTGATCGCCGTCGGCGGTTGCGTGGCCAGCCAGGAAGGCGCGGCGATCCGCGATCGCGCGCCGTACGTCGACGTGGTCTTTGGCCCGCAGACCCTGCACCGCCTGCCGGAAATGATCGACGCCGCGCGCATCACCAAGATGCCGCAGGTCGACGTCTCGTTCCCGGAAATCGAAAAATTCGACCACTTGCCCGAACCGCGCATCGATGGCCCGAGCGCCTACGTGTCGGTGATGGAAGGTTGCAGCAAATACTGCACATTCTGCGTGGTGCCTTATACCCGTGGCGAAGAAGTCAGCCGGCCGTTCGACGACGTGATCGCCGAAGTCATTCACCTCGCCGAAAACGGCGTACGTGAAGTGACGCTGCTGGGGCAGAACGTCAACGGCTATCGCGGTACGACCCATGACGGTCGTCTGGCTGATCTCGCCGAATTGATCCGTGTTGTCGCCGCCATCGACGGCATCGACCGCATTCGCTACACCACTTCGCACCCGCTGGAGTTCTCGGACAGCCTGATCCAGGCCCACGCCGATGTGCCGGAGCTGGTCAAGCACCTGCATTTGCCGGTGCAATCGGGTTCCGACCGGATTCTCGCGGCGATGAAGCGCAACCACACCGCGCTGGAATACAAATCCAAGCTGCGCAAACTGCGCGCTGCCGTGCCGGGCATTTGCATCAGCTCGGACTTCATCGTCGGTTTCCCCGGCGAGACCGAGAAAGACTTCGAACAGACCATGAAGCTGATTGCCGACGTCGGTTTCGATTTCTCTTATTCCTTCGTCTATAGCCAGCGCCCGGGCACCCCGGCTGCCGATCTGGCGGACGACACCCCGGAAGAGCTGAAGAAGGAACGCCTGAACGCGCTGCAGCACCGTCTGAATCAGCAAGGTTTCGAGATCAGCCGACAAATGGTCGGTTCGATCCAGCGCATTCTGGTGACCGATTATTCGAAGAAAGACCCGGGCGAACTGCAAGGGCGCACCGAGAATAATCGTATCGTCAACTTCCGCTGCGACAATCCGACCTTGATCGGCCAGTTCGCCGACGTGCATATCGACGCGGCGCAGCCGCATTCGCTGCGCGGCTCGCTGATCCAATAAATGCAAAAGATCGCAGCCTTCGGCAGCTCCTACATGGATTACATTCCCCTGTAGGAGCTGCCGAAGGCTGCGATCTTGACGGTCTCGACGCCAAGAATATTTAAGAGCTTTCGCACCCACGCCTCTGGCGTTATCCTTGATTTCATCTTAATTGCCCCAGGGCGGCTAAATACGACCTTGAACGCACCCATAGAACCACATCGTTTTATCCTCGAGCCCTTTGAGGCTCGCCGCTTCGCCAATCTGTGCGGGCAATTCGACGAGCATTTACGCTTGATCGAACAGCGCCTGACCATCGAGATCCGCAACCGCGGAAACCAGTTCGAGCTGATCGGCGACCCCAAACTCACCACGTCTGCGGAAAATCTGATTCGTCGCCTGTACCGGGAAACCAAGGGTTCAGAGCTGTCGCCAGATACGGTGCACCTGTTCCTGCAGGAATCGTCCGTCGTCGAGCTGGACAACCACGCCCCCGCCGAAGCCTCCGTCGCCCTGCGCACCAAGAAAGGCATGATTCGCCCGCGCGGCTTGAATCAGTTGCGCTACGTGAAGGAAATCCTCGGCAACGACATCAACTTCGGCATTGGCCCGGCCGGTACCGGCAAGACTTATCTGGCCGTTGCTTGCGCTGTCGATGCACTGGAGCGTGAGCAAATTCGCCGCATCCTGCTGGTGCGTCCGGCGGTTGAAGCGGGTGAAAAACTCGGCTTCCTGCCCGGCGACCTGTCGCAGAAGATCGACCCGTATCTGCGCCCGCTCTACGACGCGCTCTACGAAATGCTCGGCTTCGAATACGTGGCCAAACTGATCGAACGTCAGGTGATTGAAGTTGCGCCGCTGGCCTACATGCGCGGTCGTACGCTGAATAACAGCTTCATCATTCTCGACGAGAGCCAGAACACCACCGTCGAACAGATGAAGATGTTCCTGACCCGGATCGGCTTCGGTTCCACCGCCGTCATCACCGGTGACATTACCCAGGTCGACCTGCCGAAAGGCACCAAGTCGGGTCTGCACCATGTGATCGAAGTGCTCAAAGACGTGCCGGGTATCAGCTTCACTCACTTCCAGCCTAAAGACGTCGTGCGCCATCCTTTGGTCCAGCGGATCGTCGAAGCCTACGAGCGCTTCGAAAACCGAGACGAAGCCCCCAAGGACACCTCGCGAAATGCTTGAGCTAGACCTGCAAATCGCGACTGAAGCAAACGCGCCGAGTGAAGCCGACTTCCGTTTGTGGTGCGAACTGGCCCTGCGCCAGCGCACCGCCGACTCGGAAATGACCATTCGTCTGGTCGACGAGGAAGAAGGCCGCGAGCTCAATCACACCTGGCGTCACAAGGATTACGCGACCAACGTCCTGTCGTTCCCGGCCGAAGTGCCCGACGAGTTTCTCGACATCCCATTGCTTGGCGATCTAGTGATCTGCGTGGCCGTGGTCGAACGCGAAGCCGCCGAACAGGGCAAGGAACTAAAGGCCCATTGGGCGCATCTGGTCATTCACGGCTGCTTGCATCTGCTTGGTTACGACCATATGGATGACGAGGAAGCCGAAGAAATGGAAGCACTGGAACGCGAGTTGCTTGCCGAATTGGGCTATCCCGATCCGTACGCGGACGACGAAACCGAAACATCCCCTATCGTTACAACAAAGGATTCAGAGTAATCGCTATGAGCGAAGATCGATCGAGCAACGGGCAGAAGTCATGGCTGGGTAAACTGACCCAGGCTTTTGCCCACGAGCCGAAGAACCGCCAGGAGCTCCTCGAGCTGCTGCGTGATGCGCATCAGAACAAACTGCTGGACAGCGAAGCGCTGGCCATTGTCGAAGGCGCCATTCAGGTGGCTGACCTGCAAGTACGCGACATCATGGTGCCGCGCTCGCAGATGATCAGCATCAAGGCGACCCAGACACCCCGTGAATTCCTCCCCGCAGTGGTCGACTCGGCCCACTCGCGCTATCCGGTCATCGGCGAAAGCCATGACGACGTGATGGGCGTGCTGCTGGCCAAGGATCTGCTGCCGCTGATCCTCAAGGAGAATGGCGACAGCTTCAACATCAAGGACTTGCTGCGCCCGGCCACCTTCGTGCCGGAGTCCAAGCGCCTGAACGTGTTGCTGCGTGAGTTTCGCGCCAACCACAACCACATGGCCATCGTCATCGACGAATACGGCGGCGTGGCGGGCTTGGTGACCATCGAAGACGTGCTGGAACAGATCGTCGGCGACATCGAAGACGAGCACGACGTCGAAGAAGACAGCTACATCAAGCCGCTGCCCAGTGGCGACTTCCTGATCAAGGCCCTGACGCCGATCGAGAACTTCAACGAGTTCTTCGACAGCGAATTCTCCGACGATGAATTCGACACCGTCGGCGGCCTGGTTATGAGCGCGTTCGGACACTTGCCAAAACGCAACGAAATCACTGAAATCGGCGCCTATCGTTTCCGCATCCTGAACGCCGACAGTCGTCGGATCCATTTGCTGCGACTGACGCCAATCGCCCGGTAAAAAATCTAAGGACTGAAATGCGCTGGACAACCCGCCCCGGCTGGCCCGGTAACCTGCTGGCCGTGGCGGCCGGCGCAATCACCACCTTCGCTCTGGCACCGTTCAACATCTGGCCGCTGGCTTTGCTGGCGGTCGGCTTGTTCTATGCCGGCTTGCGCGAACTGAGCCCGCGTCAGGCGCTGGGCCGTGGCTGGTGCTTCGGTTTCGGCCTGTTCGGTGCCGGCACCAGTTGGATCTATTACAGCATTCACCACTTCGGCGGCGCTTCGGTGCTGCTGGCCGGGTTCCTGATGCTGCTGTTCACAGCGGCGATTGCCTGGTTCTTCGCCCTGCCCGCCTGGTTATGGGCGCGCTGGTTACGCCGTAACGAAGCGCCGCTGGCCGACGCCCTCGCGTTTGCCGCACTGTGGGTCGCTCAGGAAATGTTTCGCGGCTGGTTTCTCACCGGTTTCCCGTGGCTGTATTCGGGCTACAGTCAGCTCGACGGCCCGTTGGCCGGGCTTGCACCGCTCGGTGGCATGTGGTTGGTGGGGTTCGTGTTGGCATTGACTGCAGCACTGATCTACAACGCACCGCGCTTGCTGCAAAGCGGCCGCAAAACTTTTATTGTGGCGGGCCTGGTGCTGTTGGTCGGGCCATGGATCGCCGGTATTACGCTTAAGGGTCACGCCTGGACAAGTCCGTCGGGCGCGCCTTTGAGCGTTGCTGCGATTCAGGGCAACGTCGCGCAAAGCATGAAATGGGATCCGGCCGAGCTGAACGCGCAGTTGGCGTTGTACCGCGATCTGAGTTTCCGTTCGAAACCGGTGGATCTGCTGATCTGGCCGGAAACCGCTGTGCCGGTGCTCAAGGAGTCCGCCGAGGGCTACCTCAGCATGATGGGCAACTTCGCCGCCGAGCGTAAATCAGCGCTGATCACCGGCGTGCCGATTCGCGAAATGGTTCGTCACGAAAAACGCTTCTTCAACGGCATCACCGTCGTCGGCGAAGGCGATGGTACTTATCTGAAACAGAAACTGGTGCCGTTTGGCGAGTACGTGCCGTTGCAGGACGTCTTGCGTGGCTTGATCGCGTTCTTTGATTTGCCGATGTCTGACTTCGCCCGTGGCCCGGCCGATCAGGCGTTGTTGCAAGCCAAGGGTTATCAGATTGCGCCATTCATCTGCTACGAAGTGGTGTACCCGGACTTCGCGGCTGGTTTGTCGGCACGCAGTGATCTGCTGCTGACAATCAGCAACGACACATGGTTCGGCACCTCGATTGGTCCGCTGCAACATTTGCAGATGGCGCAAATGCGTGCACTGGAAGCCGGGCGCTGGATGATCCGCGCAACCAACAACGGCGTGACCGGGTTGATCAACCCGTTCGGGCAGATCACCGAGCAGATTCCGCAGTTCGAACAAGGGATTTTGTACGGTGAAGTGGTGCCGATGCACAACCTGACGCCGTACCTGCAATGGCGCTCGTGGCCGTTGATCATTGTCTGCTTGCTGCTGTTTGGCTGGGCACTGATGGCCAGCCGGATGTCGAAAACCCTCTAAAGCAAAAGATCGCAGCCTTCGGCAGCTCCTACATGGGATCTGTATTTTTCCCTGTAGCTGCCGCAGGCTGCGATCTTTTGCTCTTCAGCGGTAAAACAGTGAATACCCCACCTGCCCCACCGCTTCATTCAGCAACTGCCCGCTCTGCCAGATCGATTTGAATTCCGGCAGCCAGCCACCAAACGGTCTTGCATTATCGGTCCCCAGAAACCCGACCGGCGCCGGCACCACTTCAAATCCCGCCTGCTGAAAACTCCACACCGAGCGCGGCATATGCCACGCCTGTGTGACCACGACCACACGTTTGATCCCCTGCGGCAACAAGATACCAGCCGTGAATTTCGCGTTTTCCCACGTGGTACGGCTTTCACCTTCCTGCCAGCGCACCGTCACACCGAAATCATCGCGCAATGAATCCGCCATCAACTTCGCCTCGGTCGGCGGCGTTCCGTAATGCAAGCCACCGGTGGTCAGAATCGGCAAGCCCGATGCCTTGGCCAGACGCGCCGCATAACGCTGACGCTCAAGCCCCACGCCAGTCGGCTGATCCTCGCCCCACGCCAGATCGCCGCGCTCGCGTCCGGAACCCAGCACCACGATCGCATCGGCCCGTTGCGCCAGCGTCGCCCATTCTTCAAGGGCCAGCGGTGGCTCGCGCTCCAGCGCTTTCGCGC
Organism: Pseudomonas sp. M20; assembly: GCF_045037865.1. Taxonomy (NCBI): domain Bacteria; kingdom Pseudomonadati; phylum Pseudomonadota; class Gammaproteobacteria; order Pseudomonadales; family Pseudomonadaceae; genus Pseudomonas; species Pseudomonas sp. M20. The sequence continues at coordinate 6,552,200 of NZ_CP173611.1, read as the reverse complement.
CCCATTGCACGACCACCGGCAAGCTCATCAGCCACAATCCGCCAAAGCCAAGGGCAAAACACACGCCCGCCAGGCGCGGCCGTGAGCGGCGCAGCCACCATGCAACCAGCAACAACAGCAAGAGAATGCCGGGCGGCAATAAAAGTTGTTTGATGAAATAACGAAAGGGCATCGAGCATCTCCAGAGATGCCCGAAGCCTAAGAGTGTTAATAAAGCGTTACAACCAATAGGTGGGATCCTGTTGAAAAAGATCCGGTTCTTGATCTGCCATGCGCTTACTTGGCCTGCACAGAGCGAACCTTGACGGCGTCTCTGCCGGGTGCCTTGTCCTTGAGCCAGATGATCTTGGCCGAATGTGCTGCATCGAGCTGCTTCACTGCCTGTGACAAGCATCCGTGCGATTCACGTTCACTACGATCCAGATAGGCCTTGACCAGTTTGAACTCGGCGGGACTCAAGCCACGCAATTCCAGTTCCAGGGGGCGCTCGTCGCGCAGCCGGTCAGCGGTTTTTACAGCGTCCAGGGCCATTCCCAGACGATCGATCAACCTCTCGTACAACTCGGGTTTCGTCACGTTTTTTTGCCGTTGCTCCACCATCCCTCACCTCATTGAAGATAAGACTCACTCCCCAGTTAGAGCTTAGCTTCGCTGCACAAACCGGCTGTACGCCGCGACCAACGGCCCTCGCCATGGATTTGCCGGGACAAACAGCTGTAATCAGGGTTTCCCTAGGCCAAGCGCGGTCATGTATGCTACGGCGCTTCCTGTAATTCCACTTCCAGCTCGTCCGGGCCACCCCGGAACCTGCGTTGAAGAGGATTAGGCCACCCCTATCCAGTACAAAAGTAGCCATGCACGAACAATATCAGCCCCGTGAAATCGAAGCCGCCGCCCAGTCGTTCTGGGACGAGCAAAAGTCCTTTGAAGTCAGTGAACAGCCAGGCAAGGAAACTTACTACTGCCTGTCGATGTTCCCTTACCCCAGCGGCAAGCTACACATGGGGCACGTGCGCAACTACACCATCGGCGACGTGATCTCCCGCTACCAGCGCATGCTCGGCAAAAACGTTCTGCAACCGATGGGTTGGGACGCGTTCGGCATGCCGGCGGAAAACGCCGCGATGAAGAACAACGTCGCCCCGGCCAAGTGGACCTACGAAAACATCGCCTACATGAAAACCCAGCTGCGCAGCCTGGGTCTGGCGGTCGACTGGTCGCGCGAAGTGACTACCTGCAAGCCGGATTACTACCGTTGGGAACAATGGCTGTTCACTCGCCTGTTCGAAAAAGGCCTGATCTACCGTAAAAACGGCACCGTGAACTGGGACCCGATCGATCAGACCGTTCTCGCTAACGAACAGGTGATCGACGGTCGCGGCTGGCGCTCCGGCGCGCTGATCGAAAAGCGCGAAATCCCGATGTACTACTTCAAGATCACCGCGTACGCGGATGAGCTGCTGGAGAGCCTCGACGAGCTGACTGGCTGGCCTGAACAGGTCAAGACCATGCAGCGCAACTGGATCGGCAAATCCCGCGGCATGGAAGTGCAGTTCCCGTACAACGTCGATTCCATCGGCGAAGCCGGCACTCTGAAAGTCTTCACCACCCGTCCGGACACCCTGATGGGCGCGACCTATGTCGCCGTGGCTGCCGAGCACCCACTGGCCACCCTGGCCGCAAAAAACAACACCGAGCTGCAAGCGTTCATCGCTGAATGCAAGGGCGGCAGCGTGGCTGAAGCCGACGTTGCCACACAAGAGAAGAAAGGCCTGCCAACCGGCCTGTTCGTCGAGCACCCACTGACTGGCGAAAAACTGCCGGTGTGGGTCGCCAACTACGTGCTGATGCATTACGGCGACGGCGCTGTCATGGCGGTACCGGCGCACGACGAGCGCGATTTCGAATTTGCCCACAAGTACAACCTGCCGGTGAAATCGGTAGTGCGTACCAGCTCTGGCGACAGCAACCCTGCCCCTTGGCAAGACGCCTACGGTGAGCACGGCACGCTGATCAACTCCGGCGAGTTCGACGGTCTCGACTTCGCCGGCGCGTTCGATGCCATGGAAGTCGCCCTGATCAAGAAAGAACTGGGCGCCTCGCGCACTCAGTTCCGTCTGCGCGACTGGGGCATCAGCCGCCAGCGCTACTGGGGCTGCCCGATCCCGATCATCCACTGTGATGATTGCGGTGACGTGCCGGTGCCGGAAGATCAACTGCCTGTGGTCCTGCCGGAAGACGTGGTGCCAGACGGCGCCGGTTCGCCGCTGGCGCGCATGCCAGAGTTCTACGAGTGCTCCTGCCCGAAATGCGGTCAGCCTGCCAAGCGTGAAACCGACACCATGGACACTTTCGTCGAATCGTCGTGGTACTACGCCCGTTATGCCTCGCCGCACTTTGAAGGTGGCCTGGTAGAAAAATCCGCAGCCGACCACTGGTTGCCGGTGGATCAGTACATCGGCGGTATCGAACACGCGATTCTGCACCTGCTCTACGCGCGCTTCTTCCACAAGTTGATGCGTGACGAAGGCCTGGTCAGCTCCAACGAGCCGTTCAAGAACCTGCTGACCCAAGGCATGGTGATCGCCGAGACTTACTACCGTCGCGAAGCCAACGGTGCTTACACCTGGTTCAACCCGGCGGACGTGGAACTCGAGCGCGACAGCAAAGCCAAGGTCATCAGCGCCAAGTTGACATCCGACGGCCTGCCGGTGGAAATCGGTGGCACCGAGAAAATGGCCAAGTCGAAGAACAACGGCGTCGACCCACAGTCGATGATCGATCAGTTCGGCGCCGACACCTGCCGCCTGTTCATGATGTTCGCCTCGCCACCTGACATGAGCGCCGAATGGTCCGACTCCGGCGTTGAAGGTTCGCACCGTTTCCTCAAGCGCGTCTGGCGCCTGGCGCAAGCCCACGTCAGCCAGGGTCTGCCGGGCAAACTGGACATCGCCAGCCTGAACGACGAACAAAAAGCCGTTCGCCGCTCGATCCACCTGGCCATCAAGCACGCCAGCCACGATGTCGGTCAGAACCACAAATTCAACACCGCCATCGCCCAAGTGATGACGCTGATGAATGTGCTGGAAAAAGCCGCGCAAAGCACCGAACAAGATCGCGCACTGGTTCACGAAGGTCTGGAAGCGGTGACCTTGCTGCTGGCACCGATCACCCCGCACATCAGCCACGAGCTGTGGAGTCAGTTGGGGCACGCCGGTGCCGTCATTGACGCTGGCTGGCCAGCAGTGGATGACGGTGCCTTGGTGCAGGACAGCCTGACCCTGGTTATCCAGGTCAACGGCAAGCTGCGTGGCCAGATCGACATGCCAGCCAGCGCAACCCGTGAAGAAGTGGAAGCGGCAGCGCGCGCCAACGAAAACGTACTGCGTTTCGTCGACGGTCTGACCATTCGTAAAGTGATCGTAGTGCCCGGGAAACTGGTCAATATCGTCGCCAGCTAATTGGATCGGGCGTCAGGTTCGCCTGACGCCAAGTAAAACCTTTCGGGCCGCACCGTCGGCCCACGTGGTTTCAAGGGGAGCAACACAATGATCAAACGCAATCTGCTGGTGATGGGCCTCGCCGTTCTGTTGAGCGCCTGCGGTTTCCAGCTGCGCGGCACCGGCACCAACGAGCTGTCAATCAAGGAACTTGATCTGAGCGCCCGCAACGCCTACGGCGAAACGGTCACGCAACTGCGTCAGGTGCTGGAGTCGAGCGGCGTCAAGGTTTACAGCGGCGCACCGTACAAGCTGTTCCTGGCTGACGAGCAGGAAAGCCAGCGCATCCTCAGCTACGCCGGTGCTGGCCGTACGGGTGAATATCAAGTCAATACGGTCCTGAACTACGAGATCCGTGGCGACAAAAACCTGCAACTGCTGAGCGACAAGCTGGAAGTGCAGAAAGTGTTCATTCACGACGGTAACAACCTCGTGGGCTCCGATCAGGAAGCCAATGACGCCCGCCGCGAAACCCGCCGCGAACTGGTTCAGCGCATGATGCTGCGTCTGCAGCAACTGACGCCGGGCCAACTGCAACAACTGCAGCAAGCGGCCAATGATCGCGCCAAGGCAGAAGCCGATGCACTGCAAGCGGCGCAAAAGGCTGAAGCGGAAACCCCGCGTCAGTCGCCGCTCGAAATTCCGCAGCAGTAAGACGTTCGGGGCGCTCAGGCGCCCCGTTCGACATTTCTTATGAAGCTCGCTCCCGCTCAACTCGGTAAACACCTGCAAGGTGCTCTCGGCCCCGTCTACATCATCAGCGGCGATGATCCGCTGTTGTGTCAGGAAGCCGCCGACGCCATCCGCAGTGCTGCGCGCCAGCAAGGTTTCGACGAACGCCAGGTCTTCTCTGCCGACGCCAATTTCGATTGGGGCACGCTGTTGCAGGCCGGCGCCAGCATGTCGTTGTTCGCCGAAAAGCGCCTGCTGGAACTGCGCCTGCCCTCGGGCAAACCCGGTGACAAAGGTGCTGCTGCATTCATCGAATACTGCTCGCGTCCCGCTGAAGACACGGTGCTGCTGATCAGCCTGCCCAAGATGGATGGCAGCGCGCAGAAGACCAAGTGGGGCAAGGCGTTGGTCGAAGGCCAGCAAACCCAGTTCATCCAGATCTGGCCGGTAGACGCCAATCAACTGCCGAGCTGGATTCGTCAGCGTCTGTCGCAGGCCGGTTTGTCGGCCAGCCAGGACGCGGTCGAATTGATTGCTGCACGTGTCGAGGGCAACTTGCTCGCCGCTGCGCAGGAAATCGAAAAGCTCAAGCTGATGGCTGAAGGTGGGCAAATCACCGTTGAAACCGTGCAGGCTGCCGTAGCCGACAGTGCGCGATTCGACGTGTTTGGCTTGACTGATGCCGTGCTCAATGGCGAGCCCGCTCACGCATTGCGCATGCTGGAAGGCTTGCGCGGTGAAGGTGTCGAACCGCCGGTGATTCTCTGGGCGCTGGCACGGGAGTTGCGCCTGCTGGCCAACATCTCGTTGCAATACAGCCAGGGCACCCCGCTGGACAAGTGCTTCAGTCAGGCGAAACCGCCGGTCTGGGACAAGCGCAAACCACTGATGAGCAAAGCCCTGCAGCGCTATTCGGCGCAACGCTGGGCGCAATTGTTGCTCGAAGCGCAGCGTATTGATGCGCAGATCAAAGGCCAGGCTGCCGGTTCGCCGTGGATGAGCCTGAGTCGCTTGGCATTGTTGATGTCCGGCCAGCGTCTGACACTCCCCGCCGAATAATCTGTTGTAGCGCATAACGGCCATTCGCTAGCAGGCTCGCTCCCACATTGAAATGCCATTCCAAATGTGGGAACGAGCCTGCTCGCGAAAGCGCCAGAACATTCCCACACAACAGGCACTGGACAGACGCCCGACATCGGCAGATTATTTCCCCCGCAAAACCCACTCACTCGAGAGAATCCTCATGAGCAAAAAGCCATCGAAACATGGCCCCAACAAGGCCAAATCCATCGTCGCCCAACCCCTGTTCCGCAGTCGTCAGGAACGACCAACCAAGGGTAAAGGCAGCTACCGCCGCGAAGCCTTCCAGTCTGACAGCTGGGAGGCTTCTTACTTTCTGGCCGCTTAAAGCGCAGTACCCCCTGGTCATGTTAAGGTCTGCACCTGATTCGTTTTCCTGGAACTGTGCATGCCCCTAAGTCTTTCCCGTCGTTGGCCTGTTCGCCAATTGATCGCTGCCTCCAGCTTCATTCTGCTTGTCGCCTGTGCGGAAAAACCCACCGCCGCCGATGCGCAACCCCTTCAAGCCGCGCCTGTCGCCACGGCCCCAGCGATCATCCCGCCGGTAGTGCCGTCCGCCGACCCACTTGATCTTCAGCCGACCCAGACTTTTGCCGAATGGCAGGCAGGCTTTCGCAAAGATGCACTGGCCGCCGGGATTCGCGCCGACCTGTTCGATCGCGCCTTTGCCAATGTCAGCTTCGACGCCAGTGTGATTCGTGCCGACCGCAGTCAGCCGGAATTCTCCCGCCCGGTGTGGGAATACCTCGACGGCGCGCTGTCGCCTCTGCGCGTGCGCAAGGGCCAGGCACTGATCAGCCAGTACGCCGATATTCTGCAAAGCATCGAACAGCGTTATGGCGTTGACCGCCAGGCGCTGGTCTCGGTGTGGGGCATGGAAAGCAACTTCGGCCAGTTCCAGGGCAGCAAGTCGGTGATCAACTCGCTGGCCACCCTCGCCTACGAGGGCCGCCGTCCGGGCTTTGCCCACGCTCAATTGATCGCCGCCCTGCAGATCCTGCAACAGGGCGATATCACGCCGGAGAAGATGCTCGGCTCGTGGGCTGGCGCGATGGGTCAGACCCAGTTCATTCCGACCACCTACAATACCCATGCCGTGGACTTTGACGGCGATGGCCGCCGCGATATCTGGGGCAGCCCTGCCGATGCGCTGGCATCAACTGCGCATTACCTGCAAAGTTCCGGCTGGCAGCGTGGCCAGCCATGGGGTTTTGAGGTGCAATTGCCGAGCAGTTTCAATTACACGCTGGCTGATGGCGCGATTCGCAAGAGCGTCGCCGAATGGCGTCTGTTGGGCGTGACTCTGCCGAATGGCGGTCAGGTGCCAGCAGGCTCTGAACAGCTGTCTGCCGCCCTGCTACTGCCGGCTGGTTATCGTGGGCCGGCGTTCCTGATCCTCGACAACTTCCGCGCGATCCTCAAGTACAACAACTCGTCGTCGTACGCGCTGGCAGTGAGCCTGTTGTCCGAGCGTTTCAGCGGTGGCGGCTTGATCAACGGCAGTTGGCCGAAAGATGACCTGCCGCTGAGCCGCACCGAGCGTATGGAATTGCAGACCTTGCTGAGCGCACGCAATTACGATGCCGGCACAGCGGACGGGATCATTGGTGCCAATACGCGTAAAGCGATTCGCAGTGCCCAGCAATCGTTTGGCTGGCCGGCGGACGGGTATCCGACGCACAAGTTGCTGGAAAGCCTGCGAGGACAATAAAGCAAGATCAAAAGATCGCAGCCTGCGGCAGCTCCTACAGGGATCGCATTCCAATGTAGGAGCTGCCACAGGCTGCGATCTTTTGCTTTATCGGGTCACTACATCCTGCTCAAGCATCAATTCCTGCTTCCCCGCATCCAGCCGCACCAACGCACCCATCGGCAGCGTCAGGTTCGGATCGCAATGGCCGCTGCGCCACCCTGACAACACCGGAATCCGCAACGGCTCGAAGGTCTGCTTGAGCAAGCGGTTCAGCGCTTCAATATCCACTCCCGCAACATCCCCGACCAACACGCCACGCAACTTCGCCAACTTGCCGGCCAGACGCATCTGGGTCAGCAGGCGGTCGATGCGATACAGCGGCTCGTTGATGTCTTCGATCAGCAGAATCACCCCCTCGACATCGATTTCGTAAGGCGTACCCAACGTCGAAGCGATCATCGCCAGATTACCGCCGAGCAAGCGTCCGTGCGCGATGCCAGGTTCGACGGTAGTCAACGGATAAGCCACCGGATGGCTCAGCACACTCCCCGCCTTCAATTGCCCGCGCAGCATGGCGAAGAACGAAGTAACGGTCGGCGGCTCTTTGTCGCCCAACAGGTCGGCGTTGAGCAGCGGCCCGTGAAAGGTCACGAATGCGGCATAACGACTGATGGCCAGATGCAGCGCAGTGATATCGCTGTAGCCGACGAAGGGCTTGGCGTTGCGGCTCAGCAGGTCGTAATCGATCCGGTCGAGCAATCGCGGCGTGCCGTAGCCACCGCGCAGGCAAATGATCGCATCGACCTCGGGATCAGCGAACGCAGCGTGCAGGTCACGCAGGCGTACATCGTCACTACCGGCCAGATAGCCATCCTTTTCATAGACACCGGGAAACACCTTCAGCCCATAGCCACGGGCGCGCATCCATTGCAGCGCCTTGTCGGTGTCCAGAGTACCGGGACCGGCAGGTGCAATAACGCCGATCAGTCCCTCTGAAGGCAGTGCGGGCACGGCTCTGTGCGGACAAAGTGTGTGGGTCGGTCGAACGGTCATCCTTGGATCTCCCTGTGAAGTCATGCACACACAGTAGTCAGGAACGGCGGCAAACAGAAGAGGGTCAGGCACGCCGTGGATTGAAGGAAAAATCAGCAGAGAAGGTAATCCGGGCAAAAAAATGCCCGCCGGGCATTAAAGCCTCGGCGGGCATTTTTTCATTCAGCGCGGGATCAGGAACCCAGCAGCTCAGCCTTGACCAGCTTGGCCTGCTCGTCGGCGTGGTACGAAGAACGCACCAACGGGCCCGACGCAACGTTCTTGAAGCCCATCTTGTAACCTTCCTCGGCGAACCAGGCGAAAGTGTCCGGGTGCACGAATCGCTGCACCGGCAAGTGGCTGCGCGAAGGCTGCAGGTACTGACCGAGGGTCAGCATGTCGATGTCGTGTTCGCGCATGCGCTTCATGACTTCGATGACTTCCTCGTCGGTCTCGCCCAGCCCCAGCATCAGGCCGGATTTGGTCGGAATGTGCGGCATCATCTGCTTGAAGCGCTGCAGCAGGGTCAGCGACCACTGGTAATCCGAACCCGGACGCGCAGCCTTGTACAGGCGCGGCACGGTTTCCAGGTTGTGGTTGAACACATCCGGCGGCTCGGCTGCGGTGATTTCCAGGGCAACATCCATGCGACCACGGTAGTCCGGAACCAGAGTTTCCAGCTGCACGTTCGGCGACAGTTTGCGGATTTCGCGGATGCAATCGGCAAAGTGCTGGGCACCGCCGTCACGCAGGTCGTCGCGGTCAACCGAAGTGATCACCACGTACTTGAGCTTGAGGTCGGCAATGGCGATGGCCAGGCTTTCCGGCTCGTTGACGTCCAGTGGCTTCGGACGACCGTGGCCAACGTCGCAGAACGGGCAGCGACGGGTGCAGATGTCACCCATGATCATGAAGGTCGCGGTGCCGCCGGAGAAGCACTCGCCGAGGTTCGGGCAGGACGCTTCTTCGCAAACGCTGTGCAGCTTGTGCTTGCGCAGCAGGCTCTTGATCCGGTCGACTTCCGGCGAAACCGGGATGCGGACGCGAATCCAGTCAGGCTTTTTCGGCAGCTCGGTGGTCGGAATGATCTTTACCGGGATGCGTGCAACCTTCTCGGCGCCGCGCAGCTTGACGCCGGCTTCTACCTTGGGACGCGGGGCCGGGCGCTCGGTCACGTCGAGCGTCGGGATCATGGTTTGCACTGCATCAGTAGTCATATCAGTCGATTCCGCCCGTCAGGGTCGTCTGCTCAGCATAGTCGAGGTGTTTGACGAGCTGCGCGCGCAGCCGGGCACTTACCTCGGCAAATTCAATCGATCCTGCGTGATCGCTCAGCTGGGTCATCGCCAGCCCGGCATAGCCGCAGGGATTAATCCGTCGAAACGGTTCCAGGTTCATATCCACGTTCAGGGCCAGGCCATGAAAGGAACAACCGTGGCGAATCCGCAAACCCAGAGAAGCGATTTTCGCTCCATCGACATAGACGCCGGGAGCATCTGGCTTGGCTGCAGCGGTTACGCCGTAGCTGGCCAGCAGTTCAATCAGGCAAAGCTCCATGCGGCTGACCAGATCACGCACGCCGAAACCCAGCTTGCGCACATCCAGCAGCAGATAGGCCACCAACTGGCCGGGACCATGATAAGTCACCTGCCCGCCGCGATCGACCTGCACCACCGGGATATCGCCCGGCAGCAACAGGTGTTCGGCCTTGCCGGCCTGGCCCTGAGTGAACACCGGTGGGTGCTCGACGAGCCAGATTTCGTCGGCGGCATCGCTGCCGCGTTCGTTGGTGAAGCGCTGCATGGCATGCCAGACCGGCTCGTAGGCCATCTGGCCGAGCTCACGAAAGCCCAGCGTGCCCGGCATCACAACACCATATGCACGAAGCCGGTCGCCCGCAGTTCGCTGTTGATGTTGTACAGCTGATCCTGGTCGGTCGCGACGATGTGCAACTGAATGGTGGTGTACTTGCCGTTGGTACTTTGACGCTCGTCGATGCGCTCATCATTGATGGTCGCATGTTTTTTGACGATGTCGATGATCTTGTCTTTGTTGCCCACACCGGTATCGCTGATCACCTTAACGGGATAATCCGTGACAGGGAATTCGATCTTTGGCGCCTTTACTTCGGTATCGGTCATGGCGTAACGGCCTCTTGAGCGCAAGCCGTGATAACGCGCATGGCCCCGCACCGGATCGGGGCGGGGCCATGCAGGTCAACACAAATCAGTTGAACAAGCCGTAGAAGAATAGACGGATGCTATCCCACATGCGGCGGAAGATACCACCCTCCTCGACGCCATCCAGAGCGATCAGGTCAGCGCTGTGCACGACCTTGTCTTCCAGTTTGACTTCGACTTTACCGATCACGTCGCCCTTGGCGATTGGCGCGGTCAGTTGCGGGTTCATGGTCATGCTCGCAGCAAGCTTCTTCAGCTGGCCTTTTGGCAGGGTCATGGTCAGGTCTTCAGCCAGGCCGGCCTTGACTTGATTGGTGGTGCCTTTCCACACCGGGGCCTGAGCCAGTTCGGTGCCCTTCTGATAGAAGGTCTGGGTTTCGAAGAAGCGGAAGCCGTAGGTCAGCAGCTTCTGGGTTTCAGCGGCGCGAGCCACTTCGCTGTTGGTGCCGAACACCACCGCGATCAGGCGCTGGCCGTCACGTACCGCCGAGGACACCATGCAGTAGCCGGCTTCGTCGGTGTGACCGGTTTTCAGACCGTCAACGGTCTTGTCGCGCCACAGCAGCAGGTTGCGGTTAGGCTGCTTGATGCCGTTCCAGAAGAACTCTTTCTGCGAGTAGATCGCGTAGTGAGCCGGATCTTCATGGATGATCGCACGGGCCAGGATCGCCATGTCGTGAGCCGACGAGTAGTGCTCAGGGTTTGGCAGACCGGTCGGGTTCATGAAGTGGGAATTGGTCATGCCCAGATCAGTCACAGTCTTGTTCATCAGGTCGGCAAATGCATCTTCGCTGCCGGCGATGTGCTCGGAGAGCGCCACGCTGGCGTCGTTGCCGGACTGGATGATGATGCCGTGCAGCAGGTCGCTGACAGTCACCTGCGAGCCGACTTTGATGAACATCCGCGAACCGCCGGTACGCCAGGCGTTTTCGCTGACGGTCACCGGATCGTTTTCACCGATCTGGCCACGACGGATTTCCAGGGTCGCGATGTACGCGGTCATCAGCTTGGTCAGGCTGGCCGGTGGCAGACGCTGGTCGCCATTGTTCTCGACCAGCACGTTGCCGCTGCTGGCATCCATCAGAACGTAGGCTTTGGCGGCCAGTTGCGGTGGCGACGGCATCATCTCGGCCGCGAAGGCGGCTGGCGAGAGGAGCAGCGGGACTAGCAGACACAGGCGTTTGGCAAAGGTGGTGATGTTCATCCGTCTCTCGAAATCGCTAATGGAAACTGTCCTTGCGGACAAAATTTAATCAGATGACTTTCTAACGAGCCATCGCGTGTTCAGTTGCTCACTCCAGTCACCCTTGCCGGGCTTTTGTTCTTCGACGAGCCAACAACCTGATTCGCCCCCCAATCGCTGGCGAATCGTCAATCAAGTTCTACGTATTACTCGGTAACCACACTTGGCGAACCAAGGTTGGCCAGGCGCACGCTGTTCTGCACTTGGGCAATTTCACCCGGCGAGCCGATCGGCCCCAGGCGAACCCGGTGCAGGGTCTGCTGATTGCGCACGATCGAGCTGATGAACACCGGAGCGCTCACCATCCCGCTGAGCTTCGACCTCAGGAGTTCTGCAGCGTCCGGGTTGGCGAACGCGCCCACCTGCAGATACTGGCCAGTTGCTGTTGCAGAAGCGTTTTTTTTTGCACTCATCGGCACAGGGACGGTGTCGGAGGCATGTTGCTGCGGCGGTGGCGTCCATTGCTCGACGGTGCCGGCCGACGCCGTGATCACCGGAGCGCTGTTCTGCGCGACCTGCGGCTCGTTGAGCATCAACGGTGCCGGACGGCCCTTGGCTGCCCAGTATTGCTGCGGATCGATGCCTTCAACCTTGACGCGCGCGGTGCCGGTTTCGGCGTAACCGAGTTTTTTCGCGGCGGCGTAGGACAAGTCGATGATGCGATCGGAATAGAACGGCCCACGGTCGTTGACGCGCAGGATCACTGTTCGGTTGTTGTCCAGGTTGGTTACCCGAACGTAACTTGGCAGTGGCAATGTCTTGTGTGCGGCACTCATGCCGTACAGGTCGTAAACCTCGCCATTGGCGGTGTTCTGACCGTGAAACTTGGTGCCGTACCAGGACGCCGTGCCGGAAGCGACATAGGTCTTGGATTCCTGCAACGGGAAGTAGGTCTTGCCCAGTACAGTGTACGGGTTGGCCTTGTACGGGCCGGTGTGCAGGGTTGGCGTGGCATCCGGGATGCGCGACACATCGACGTCCCACCAAGGCGCGCCGTCTTTGTGCGCGCGATTGATGTCCAGGCCAGGCTGCGCCCGCACGGCGGTATTGGAGGTTTTCGGCGTCGGGGAACGGCTGGTCGTGCAGCTGGCGACCAATACCGCCAACGCAGCGAATGCCACCAGCTTCAGGGGTTTATTGTTAGGCAATGCCCGCATTACTTGACGCCCCGTGCTTGTACCAGCTGTTCAGACAGTTGATGTACGGCCATGGCGTACATCACGCTGCGGTTATAACGCGTGATCGCGTAGAAATTCTTCAGGCCCATCCAGTATTCAGGGCCGTTCTCGCCTTCGAGGCGAAATGCAGTAACCGGCATATCATCGCGCAGCGCATCATGACTTGACCAGCCCAGCGCCCGCAACTCTCCAACCGTTTTCGTCGGTTCGATGCCGGTGGTCAGGCCTTCATCGACCTGCTCGCCACGGACATCGGCGCGACTGACCACAGGTTCACCCGCGACCCAGCCGTGCCGCTTGAAATAGCTCGCTACGCTGCCAATCGCATCATCCGGGTTGTTCCAGATATTGATGTGGCCATCACCGTCGAAATCCACCGCATACGCGCGAAAGCTGCTCGGCATGAACTGCGGCAGGCCCATCGCCCCGGCGTACGAGCCTTTGAGGGTCAGCGGGTCGACCTGATCTTCGCGCGCCAGCAGCAGGAACTCACGCAGTTCCTTGCGGAAAAATTCGGCACGGGGAGGATAGTCGAAACCGAGCGTCGACAAGGCATCGATCACCCGGTAATTACCGGTATTACGTCCGAAAAAGGTTTCAACACCGATGATCGACACGATGACTTGTGCCGGTACGCCGTATTCCTGCTCGGCACGGGCCAGTGTCGCCTCGTGCTGACGCCAGAAATCCACACCACGGGCGATACGCGCGTCGGTGATGAACATCGGACGGTATTCTTTCCACTGCTTGACGCGCTCTGCAGGTCTGGAAATGGCGTCGAGAATCGCCTGTTTGCGCTGAGCCTCGCGGAACACCGCCATCAATTGCTCACCGGCGAAACCGTAGTCGCGGGTCATTTCACCGACGAACTCGGCCACCTGAGGCGAGCCTTCGTATTCGCCGGCCAGCGCTTCCTGCACACCGCCCAGGAGGCCCATCAGGCCTACCACTGGCGCGCATCGAGTCGCCCAGCCACGCATTACTTGCATTGCACTCTTCACCTTATTCAAACCTGTGCGATCCACTTGCGATGGGTATGGATCGACATCAAAACCCCAAACGCTGACAGCAGCGTCACCAGCGAAGTTCCGCCGTAGCTAATGAACGGCAACGGCACCCCTACGACCGGCAACAGGCCACTGACCATACCGATGTTGACGAAAACGTAAACAAAAAACGTCATGGTCAACGCACCGGCGAGCAATTTGCCGAATAGCGTTTGCGCCTGAGCGGTGATCACCAGCCCCCGGCCAATTAACAATAGATAGATCAGCAGCAGCGCGCAGATGCCCACCAGACCGAATTCTTCGCCGAGTACAGCGATGATGAAGTCGGTATGGCTTTCCGGCAGGAAGTCCAGGTGTGACTGGGTGCCGAGCAGCCAGCCCTTGCCGAACACGCCGCCGGAACCGATCGCGGCTTTCGACTGAATGATGTTCCAGCCGGTACCGAGCGGATCGCTTTCCGGGTCGAGGAAGGTCAGGATTCGCTGCTTCTGGTAGTCGTGCATGATGAAAAACCACATCGCCACCGACACCGGAATCGCGGCGGCCAGCACGCTGAGAATCCAGCGCCAGCGCAGCCCGCCCATGAACAAGACGAATGCACCGCCCGCCAGAATCAGCAGCGAAGTGCCCAGATCGGGCTGGCGCACGATCAGCGCGAACGGCACGCCGATCAGCATCAGGCTGATGCCGACATGCTTGAGTTGCGGCGGCAACGTGCGCTTGGACAGATACCAGGCGATGGTCGCCGGCATCAGGATCTTCATGAACTCCGAGGGCTGAAAGCGGATTACCCCGGGGATGTTGATCCAGCGCGTCGCACCCATGGCGTTGTGGCCCATGATGTCCACCACCAACAGCAGCACCACGCCGATCACATAGCCGAGCGGCACCCAACGCGCCATGAAACGCGGCTCGAACTGGGCGATGATGATCATCGAGACCAGACCGATACCGAACGAAGTGGCCTGTTTGGCCAGCAGGTCCCAGCTTTTGCCGCTGGCGGAATACAGCACAAACAGACTGCCGGCGGCGAGGATCAGCAGCAGGATCAACAAGGGACCATCGATATGCAGTCTTTGCAGCAACGTCGCGCGGCGACGCATCACATCCTCACTGGAGAGCATGCGATCAAAGTTATTCATCACGGGCCGTAGCCTCCGCACTGATTGGGCTGGCGTATTCGGCCTTCAAACGTCCGTCCTGATCGAGCAGCCAGGCGTCCATGACCTGACGCACCACTGGCGCCGCGACGCCGGAGCCGGACTCACCGTTCTCGACCATCACCGATACGACGATTTTCGGGTCATCAGCCGGGGCAAAACCTACGAACAAGGCGTGGTCGCGGTGGCGCTCCTGAACCTTGGAGCGGTCGTATTTCTCGCCTTGCTTGATCGCCACGACCTGCGCCGTGCCGGACTTGCCGGCGATGCGATATTGCGCGCCGATCGCCGCTTTGCGCGCAGTACCTCGAGCGCCGTGCATCACCTGCTGCATGCCGTGGTTGACCTTGTTCCAGTCGGACGGATCGCGCAGGACAATGTCCGGCATCGGATTCTCGTCAACCGGTTTCACCCCTTCGAGGGATTTGGCCAGATGCGGACGATTCCAGATGCCTTTGTTGGCGACCAGCGCCGTGGCCTGAGCCAGTTGCAGCGGAGTTGATTGCATGTAGCCCTGGCCGATCCCGAGGATCAGGGTTTCACCCGGGAACCACGCCTGTTTACGCGTCGCCCGTTTCCATTCGCGGGACGGCATCAGGCCGGGGGATTCTTCGAACATGTCCAGCGAGACCTTCTGGCCGATGCCGAACTTGTTCATGTAGGTGGACAACCGATCGATGCCGAGCTTGTGCGCCAGGTCATAGAAGTAGGTGTCGTTGGACCGCATGATCGCCGTGTCGAGGTCGACGAAGCCGTCACCGGTGCGGTTCCAGTTACGGTATTTGTGATCGTAGTTGGGCAGCATGTAGTAGCCCGGGTCGAACACCCGGCTGGATGCCGTGACCACGCCGGAATCGAGACCGGCAATTGCCACCGCCGGTTTGATCGTCGAGCCTGGCGGGTACAGACCGCGCAGTACACGGTTGAACAATGGCCGGTCGATGGAATCACGCAATTCGGCATACGCCTTGAAGCTGATCCCGGTGACGAACAGGTTCGGGTCGAAACTCGGCTGGCTGACCATCGCCAGCACTTCGCCGGTCTTCGGGTCCAGCGCAACCACCGCACCACGACGCCCGCCGAGGGCAGCCTCGGCCGCTTCCTGCAGTTTGATGTCCAGGCTCAGTACAATGTCCTTGCCGGGAATCGGATCGGTACGCTTGAGCACGCGCAACACACGGCCACGGGCGTTGGTCTCGACTTCTTCGTAACCGACCTGACCGTGCAATTCCGGCTCGTAGAAACGCTCGATGCCGGTTTTGCCGATGTGGTGGGTGCCGCTGTAGTTGACCGGATCGAGGCTCTTCAGCTCTTTCTCGTTGATCCGCCCCATGTAACCGACCGAGTGCGCAAAATGCGCGCCCTGCGGATAGTGACGAACCAGCTGCGCGACCACTTCCACGCCCGGCAGGCGGAACTGGTTGACCGCGATGCGGGCGATCTGCTCTTCGCTCAGCTCGAACAGGATCGGCACCGGCTCGAATGGCCGGCGCCCCTGACGCATGCGCTTCTCGAAAATCACCCGGTCCTCGGGCGTCAGCTCCAGCACTTCGACGATGACGTCGAGCACTTGCTGCCAGTCGCCGGAGCGCTCGCGGGTCATGCTCAGGCTGAAGCTCGGACGGTTGTCCGCCACCACCACGCCATTACGGTCGAAAATCAGCCCGCGCGTCGGCGGAATCGGCTGCACGTGAACGCGGTTGTTTTCCGAGAGCGTCGAGTGGTACTCGTACTGGATCACCTGCAAGTAATACAGCCGCGCGATCAGCACACCGATCAACAGCATGATCGCAATGGCCCCGAACACGACGCGGCTACGCACCAGGCGTGCGTCCTTTTCGTGGTCCTTGATGCGGATCGGCTGAGACATGAGGGCTGGATTACTTGTGGTAAGGGTGACCGGACAACACGGTCCAGGCACGATACAACTGTTCGCCGATCAGGATCCGCACCAGCGGGTGCGGCAACGTCAGCGGCGACAACGACCAGCGCTGGTCGGCACGGGCACAGACTTCCGGCGCCAGCCCTTCCGGGCCACCGACCATGAAATTGACCGTGCGCGAATCCAGCCGCCAACGGTCGAGTTCGACCGCCAGCTTCTCGGTGCTCCAGGGTTTGCCGTGGACTTCCAGCGTGACGATCCGCTCGTTCGGCCCGACCTTGGCCAACATGGCTTCGCCTTCCTGGCGGATGAAACGGGCCACGTCGGCATTCTTGCCACGGGTATTGAGCGGTATTTCCACCAGTTCCAGCGCCAGCTCGGACGGAAGACGCTTGGCATATTCATGCCAGCCTTCTTCCACCCATTTGGGCATGCGTGAACCGACGGCGATCAGGCGCAGTCGCACAGCAATCCCTTACAGCTGGTCTTTGTTGAGCTTGGTGAAATGCTCGTGGGTGTTTTCCGGGCTGTGGTGCTTGGCGTCGGCCGCACGGCTCTGCTCGGCACCGGCCCACAGGCGCTCCAGATCGTAGAACTGACGTGCCGAGGCGGTCATCATGTGCACGATCACCAGGTCAAGGTCGAGCAGCACCCAATCGCTGTCGCCCTTGCCTTCTTCGCCCAGCGGCTTGGCGCCCTGCTTTTTGACTTCTTCGCGAACCTTGTCGAGCATCGCGTTGATCTGGCGGTTGGACGTACCGGTGGCGATGATCATGTAGTCAGTGATGCTCTGCTTGTCGCGAACATCAATGATCTGGATATCTTGTGCCTTGACGTCTTCCAGCGCAGCTACAGCCAGCTTGACCAGCTCGTCGCCCTTCAGCGGCTCATTGGTGTTGACCGGTTCTGGCAGCGGGGCGCTCTTGAACGTGCCTTTGCGCTTAACTTTGCTTACGTCTTTGTTAGTCATATAAAACTCGTTTTGCTCGTATATTCGGCGGCTTGGCGACACGTGGATTCGTATCAGTGAAGCACGCCTTGTTCAGTTCGACGCACGGTACAGACCGTGCGCATCGATGTAGGCCAGGACCGCGTCGGGCACCAGGAAACGTACCGACTTACCGCTGGCCAGCAGTTGACGGATCTGGGTGGCGGAAACCGCGAGCGGTGTCTGCCAGACGAATGCAATCTGTCCGCTCGGCCCCTTCAGGGCCAGCGGGTCGCTCACCGAGCGCGCTGCCAGCAGGTTGCGCAAGGCATCCGGCGGTTCGCTGTCGGCGTCCGGGCGCTGTAGCACCAGGATGTGGCAATGCTGGAGCAACTCTTCCCAGCGGTGCCAAGTGGGCAGGCCGCAAAATGCGTCCCAGCCCAAAAGCAGAAAAACCTGGGTCTCGGCGGGCATTTCAGCGCGCATCGACTCCAGGGTATCAATGGTCCAGGACGGCTTGTCCCGCTGCAATTCGCGGGCGTCCACCACCAGTGGCGGCATTCCGGCCACCGCACACTCGACCATCGCCAGCCGATCCTGCGCCGACACCTGCGGTGTACCGCGATGTGGCGGCCGCGCATTCGGCATCAGGCGCAACTCATCGAGCGCCAACGCTTCGGCGACTTCCAGCCCACCGCGCAAATGGCCGATGTGCACCGGGTCGAACGTGCCGCCCAGAACGCCGATGCGCTGCGGACGGGTTTCGCTGCCGGTTTGCGGCGCTGTCAGGTCGAGGTCGGTCAAGTCAGACCGGCGCCTGGCCGCGCAACTGGCCATCACCGACCACGATGTACTTCTCGCAGGTCAGTCCTTCGAGACCCACCGGGCCGCGGGCGTGCAGCTTATCAGTAGAAATGCCGATCTCGGCACCCAATCCGTATTCAAATCCATCAGCGAAGCAGGTCGGGGTGTTGATCATCACCGACGCCGAGTCGACTTCCGCCACAAAACGCCGGGTGTCGGCGAGGTTTTCGCTGACGATCGAGTCGGTGTGATGGGAGCCGTAATGGTTGATGTGTTCGATGGCTTGATCCAGACCGTCGACCACACGGATCGACAGGATCGGCGCCAGATATTCGGTGCTCCAGTCGTCTTCGCTGGCGGCAACGGCGTCGATGATCGCCCGGGTGCGCTCGCAGCCGCGCAGTTCGACGCCTTTTTCGCGGAACTGCGCCGCCATCGACGGCAGGAAATCTTGCGCAACCGTGTGATCGACCAGCAACGTCTCCATCGCACCGCAGATGCCATAACGATAAGTCTTGGCATTGAAAGCGATGCGCTGGGCTTTCGCCAGATCGGCGTGGGCACTGACGTAAACGTGACAGATGCCGTCCAGATGCTTGATCACCGGTACGCGGGCATCGCGGCTGATGCGTTCGATCAGGCCACGGCCACCGCGCGGCACGATCACGTCGACGTACTCGGGCATGGTGATCATCGCGCCAACGGCGGCACGGTCGGTGGTTTCGACCACTTGCACCACGGCGCCGGGCAACTCGGCCTCGGCCAGACCGCGTTGGATGCACGCGGCAATTGCCCGGTTGGAGTGAATCGCTTCGGAGCCACCGCGCAGGATGGTCGCGTTGCCGGACTTCAGGCACAGACTCGCAGCATCGATGGTCACGTTGGGACGAGCTTCATAGATGATCCCGATCACGCCCAGCGGCACGCGCATCTTGCCGACCTGAATCCCCGACGGACGGAAGCTCATGTCACGGATCGCACCGACCGGGTCCGGCAGTGCCGCGACCTGACGCAAACCGACGATCATGCCGTCGATGCGCGCCGGGGTCAGCTCCAGACGCTCCAGCAGTGCCGGCTCCAGACCATTGGCGCGACCGGCAGCCAGATCCTGTTCATTGGCTGCAGCAAGCTCGGCACGCGCGGCGTCCAAGGCATTGGCAGCGGCCTGCAGGGCGCGGTTTTTCTGCGCGGTGCTGGCACGGCCGATGACGCGGGAGGCTTCGCGGGCGGCGCGACCCAATCGGGTCATGTAGTCAAGAACGGACTCAGTCATGGTCTGCTGGGGTCTTGGCAAAGAGGAAAGCGGCAGATTATAGCTGTCGCGTCCCGGGACTAACAGCGGTGACGGGCGGATGGTCAAAATGAACGCAGATTCACCAGCGTTCAGGCCCAATTAAGCCGTGCGTTGTTATCATCACGACCTCCTGAGTCTGGATAAACGTTGCCTGCCATGTCCAACCTGACCGTTCGCCACCGCGCCGAACGCCTCCCGCTGGGGCTGCCGGACGCCTTTTTCGACCGAGATGCGCAAGTGCTGGCGCAGGATCTGCTCGGCAAAGTCATTCGCCACCGGGTTGGGGATCTGTGGCTGAGCGCGCGAATCATTGAAACCGAAGCCTATTACTGCGCAGAAAAGGGCAGCCACGCGTCCCTCGGCTACACAGAAAAGCGTAAGGCTTTGTTTCTGGATGGCGGGCACATCTATATGTACTACGCCCGTGGCGGTGATTCGCTGAACTTCAGTGCGCAGGGCCCGGGCAATGCGGTATTGATCAAATCCGCCTATCCGTGGGTCGATGAAATCAGCGGGCCGGCGAGTCTGGCGCAGATGCTGTTGAACAATCCCGATGCTCAGGGACGTGCGCGCCCTTCGCAAAAGCTTTGCGCCGGGCAGACCCTGCTGTGCAAGGCGCTGGGGCTGAAAGTACCAGTGTGGGATGCCAAACGTTTCGATCATGAAGTCCTTCTGGTAGAAGACACCGGGCCTGCGCCCTCGCACATCATTCAGACCACCCGCCTGGGTATCCCCCATGGCCGGGACGAACACTTGATGTACCGCTTCGTCGATGCGACTTACGCGCAATGGTGCACGCGGAACCCGCTGCGACGCGGTCAGGTCGAAGGCCGGGATTATTTTCTGCTGTAAACACACGCCCCTGCGGGCTGCCGACGGCTGCGCCTGCCGGGTTAATCAATGATTGGAGTTTTTTGGTATGGGCCCATGGCTCGATAGCGTGACCGGGTGGCTGGCGGCCAATCCACAATGGCTGGCTGCTGCGGTGTTCATTGTTGCTATGGTGGAATGCCTGGCGATTGCCGGCTTGATCGTACCGGGCACGGTGCTGCTGTTTGCCATCGCCGTTCTGGCCGGTAGCGGCGCACTGTCGCTGAGCGAGACCCTGTTGCTGGGGTTTCTAGGCGGGATTCTCGGCGACGCCGTTTCGTATTTCCTCGGCCGCCACTTTCACCAGAACATCCGTCGTCTGCCGGGACTGCGTCATCATCCAGAATGGATGGCTGGCGCCGAGTCGTATTTCCAGCGCTACGGCATCGCCAGCCTGCTGGTCGGTCGCTTTATCGGACCGTTGCGGCCGATGCTGCCCATGGTCGCCGGCATGTGCGACATGCCCTTCCCCCGCTTCGCCGCTGTCAGCCTGCTGGCCGCCGCTGGCTGGAGCCTAGCCTATCTGCTGCCGGGCTGGGCCACCGGCGCGGCCTTCCGGCTGCCATTGCCTGAGGGGTTCTGGCTGCAAGCCGGGATTGTCGCCGGCAGTATTGCGGCAATGGTCGGCCTCAGTGTGAACAGCAGCCTGCGCCGTCACCGCCGCGCAACGATCTGGATCAGCAGCATGAGCCTGTTGATTCTGATCGGGCTGTTCATCGGCTATCCGTATTTGACAGCGCTTGATCAAGGCGTGATGACGCTGGTGCAGGAGCATCGCCAGCCGGTACTGGACGAAGTGGCCGTCACGCTGACGTTGATCGGCGAATTCCGCAACATGCTGATGTTCAGCGCGCTGCTCGTCGCCCTGCTGTTAGTGTGCCGCCAATGGCGCCAAGCGCTGTTCGCGGTGGGCACGCTGTTGGTGACCGCGCTGGCCAACACCGGGACGAAGTATTTCTTCGCTAGGGTGCGCCCGGAAGTGCTGACCGATCCGCTGACCACTTACAGCATGCCCAGCGGCCATGCCTCAGGTTCCTTCGCACTGTTTCTGACCTTGGCCGTACTCGCGGGCCGTGGCCAGCCGCCGCGTATGCGCCTGACCTGGCTGCTGATCGGCTGCATCCCTGCACTGGCCATCGCCTTGTCGCGGGTCTACCTGGGCGCGCACTGGCCGACCGACGTATTGGCTGGTGCCATGCTGGCCAGTTGCGTCTGCGCCGCCAGCCTGTGGCTGAGCCAGCGCTCGACGGCCCTTAATCCCATGCCATTCAAAGTGTGGTGGTTGATTTTGCCGGCCATGGTGGCGATGTTCGGTTTCTTTGTGCTTCGACACTTGCCTCACACGCTGTTGCGCTATGCCTATTAATTAAGCGCTAACAACCCTTAATGTCTCCACGCTGCTCTTTTAGGAAGTTTCCGACGAGAGCAGCGCTATTACCTCACTCCAACTTTCTCTTCCACGGTAACTTTTCCCTAGTTACCCGATGAAAAAACCCCGTTCAATACGCCCTAAAAATCCAAGTTACACATTTAACGCAACGCAAGGTACTCACTGCTTTCACTCATCTGAAAAACCATTAGATTGACTCGCTCACCCTTCAACTTAATGACTGTTCATAAAAACCCTAAGACAGTTTTACAAACTTTCGGGGATTTATTGATCAGTTGATTTCGAGTCAGTCATGAGTCCGAAAATACCGCGTAAACGTCCATATTCCACACTTCAACAATCAGACCCGATCAGCAGCCCCGACACACCGCTCACCACCGGAGCGGCCGCCGGCTATCGACTGTCCGGTTTGCCTGATTACGCAACGCCGCTCCAGCCCGGCAGCGCCCGCACGGGAGCGGATACGCCCCAGACGCCCGCCGTGGTTATCCGCGACATGCCAATGCAAAGCCAGACCATTGCCGCCGGGTCGCTGGACAATTACTGGCTGAACGAAAACTTTTTGCGCGGGATGAAACCGGCGGACGACGACGGCATTCGCTGGATCGTCGGGCGTCGATTCGCCGACGTCGAATGGGAAGGCAGCCTGCACACGACCCATGTCGACCTTGACGCGTCCGGCGTCTACCGCAGCAAACTGCTGACCGAACGCCAGCCTTCCGGCCCGCGTCTGTACAAGAATGAGGGTCGGCCGACCTGGCGCTTGACCGAACAGCCCGTCAAACGACCTCGCCCGGCGCGCCTGCCGACCTACTTTGATAAAAGCCGCTACACCGTCTCGTCACGTTCGCCGGATGCCCAAGGCTATTACGAGTTCACCCCGACGCGCAGTACCAGCCAGTCCGACATCCGGTTTGCGTTCAAGGACAGCTCCGCCAACTGGTTCGAAGTGGATCCCCCCGTCGCAGGATTCGGTGCAGAACCCACGCACTTGAAACACTGGACCGATCAGGAGATTTGGCTGCTGTACGACATTAAAGGTGCGGATATCCCACGGTTACGCGCCGAGGCACACGCCATCGGCAAAGCGCCGCCCTGGGTCGAATCGGTTTCCAGCGACTCTCCGCCCAAAGAACTCGCGAACAATGCCTTGCGCTGGCTGCATCCGGACATGACCCTGAAACAACGCAAGACATTACTGCAGTCCTACAATTTGCTGCCCAGCCAATTGCTGCGCCTGCAGCAGGAGATGACGAGCGGGCAAGGTTTCCCGCAGTGGGCTCAGGCGCACAAACGCCTGACTGAAGAGGTCAACAATCCCCAGCGCCTCGAGCAGTGGAGCCAGACCGCCGTCGAGGACCTCAACCTCAAACGCGATGCCCGGCATGACTGGTACAGCCCAAAGGCCAGCCTGACGCGCGAGGTGCGTGAAGCACTCCTGAACAGGCTCGGCTATTTACGCAACCAGAACAATTGCCTGTACCGCACAGACATTCCGGCGCTGTTTCGCGGCGATGAACGCACGCCCTTCGAGCTCGCCAAGGACGGTTTCATGCTGCCGCGCTATCACCACAAGCCCGGCGCCACGACGCACAAGCCGATGAGCGCTACCTTCAGTCTCAAAGAAGGAAAGATGTATGCCAGCGCCCCGGATCCTGAGTACTTGCGCTTCAACCGTCAGACCAACAAATACCCCGGACGCGAAAGGCACGAATCGTCCTCGGACAGTGACTCAAATGATGCCAACAACGCCAGTGACACCGACAGCATCGACTCTTCCGATTGGTCTGACCCGGGCACTTCGGTCCCATGGAATTACGAACGAAATTACAGACGCACCCGCGAAAAGCAGAACGAAATGTTTCTGTACGTCCTGGATACACGCCAACTGGAAGTCGTCCCCCACGAAGAAAACATGAGTTTCAATTCAGAGGCCATCAAGACACCCACGACCTGGTTTCCGTCCGATGACTTCGAAGGATTGGTTTCGGTGACCCGCAGCGGTCTGGAGTCAGATCGTATCTGGCTGCTGAACTCCTCCCTTACCAAAGCGGTGCAGATCGACCACCTCCTGGAGCAGGCCGGCGCAAGCGCCAAGCGCATCAAAGCCGCCACCCATGCAGGACACCGCAACAAATTCGAATACGACCAATTGATCGACAAGACCGAGGCCGCAGGCAAGCCCGTGCTCAGGCTGTCGGGCAACGGTAACGAATTTGCCTACGACATCAGCTGGCCAGACGTGCATACGCCGACGACTCAGAACCCGTAAAAAACCGGTACGGACACCGGAATCAACACACCTCATTAAAGGATTAATGACATGTCAAAAATGCTTTCCCCGCCCCTGCAGATGTCCAGCGTCAGCCCCATTCAGGTCACCCCTGTCAGTGCTTCGGACAATGCCCATGCACCTGCGGCCGGCACGCTCAACGCCGCAACGCCGGCCACTGACACTGACACTGACGCCGGCGCGTCCTGGCGGCGCACGCTCAAATCCCTCGACAAACACTTCGGCCCTTTGCGCATCGGCGAGGTGATGACCAGCCGGGTCGAACTCCAGGCCATGGGCGCAACGATCAATGGCCAGCCCATCAGCCCGGCGAATGCCGGTCTGCAACGAGCGGATCAAGCGTTTCTCGACGGGCTCAACTTCGACGCGGACAAGGTGCAGGCGCGCTTGAAATCCGTGGACATTGCCGACAGCGGCGAGGCGGCCATGCTGTTCTATGAAATCGCCTGCAAGCGCTCCGTCGATGCCGCGCCGCTGTTCGTCGCCGACACCGTCATCGATCCCGGCAGCGCCATGGATCGCCTGAATCAATTGGGCAAGGCTGCGCAAAAACTGGATATCCATCGTGTCGACGCACTGGCAAACGCGCCAGGCTGGATCAGCAAAAACAAAAGCTATCTGATGAGCGGCGCCGGCGTGGGCATGCAGGCGTTTGGCATCTACAGCGGTTACAGAGCCATGATTGATGCGATCAAGGCCGGCGAAAAGCTGGAAGCGCTTTTCCAGGGCGGCTCCATCGCCGCCGAATTCGGCTCGTTGATCATCGAGCGAGGGCTGGCCAAGGGCGGTGAATACATGCTCAGAAATGGCGGCAATACGCTGAAGTACTTCCCGCGTACATCCGTCGGCAAATACATGAGCCGGGGCGCCGGAATGTTCGCCAGCGCAATCACTTTGCCCTTTGATATCACCGACGCCGTCAAATCGTTCAATGCCGCCGCTGCGTCGCAGGGAAAAGTAGCTCAGGACCACTATGTCAGCGGCGGCTTGAGCGTAGCGGGAGCGAGCATCAGCCTCGTGCTGGGTGTCGCCGCGCTGGCGGGATTCGGTAGCGTCGCCGGCCCTGTCGGCCTAGTCGCCGCCGGTTTGCTCATCGCCGCCTCGATCATCTATCAAGCCGCCCGGGTGGTGGACGACATCGATGACTACATTGAGCTGACTTTCGAAGAACGCACGCGCTCGGGCTGGTTCGCCTTCACCGGCAAGGAACTGGACAAGGAGGTCATGGATCGCTTCAAACTCTCCAAGGGCTTTGATGATTACCAGAAGCAGCTCGACGTGTCGGCCAAGGACATGCTGCAAGGCGCGTACAAGCACTCCATCGAACACGTGATCAACGGCGCGTTCCAGGTTGAACTCAAGCCGGTGAAACTCTGGCGCTACCGATGGGATGAAAGCGCAGGCGAACAGCCATTCAAACTCGACAGCCAGGCAGCCATTGTCGAGGGCGACGATGTGATCGATGCCGGCAACGGTTTGCCCGCCGGCCTCAAAGGCAAAATATCCGGTAGCGCCGGTGACGACAAAGGCGTGTTCTGGCGCCTGGGCAGCGGCAATGACCGGGTCATCGGTGTCGGCAACAAACCCAACCTGTTCACCTATCGCGACGATCACAAAGCGCTGACCGGGGGTGACAAGAACGATGCGTTTTACCAGGACGTCAGCGAAAAAGAGTTGAACCGCACCGGCAAACCGGCGCACCTCAGCGTGCTCGATGGTGGTGCCGGCTCCGACACACTGGCCTTCGAAGGCAGTCGCCCGATCAGCGATACACGAAACATCGGCCACGACATCAACCTGCACAGCGGCAAACTGGCCCTGCGTGGTCTTGATTCCGCCGTCGATACCGTTGACGTCGCGCAACTCACCTCGATTGAAAACGTTTCGACACTGCGCAGAGGCACCAGCCGGGTAACCGGCAACGCCGAGGCCAACCGGATTACCGCCAACGGTTACGACCGCATCTCCACCGGCGCTGGCGACGACACGATTGCCATCTACGGACTCGACTGTCGGGTGGAGGGCGGCAGTGGCGCGGACCGCTATTACATCGCGAGCAGCAATGCGCGCACGACCCTCGTCGAGGACGGCGAGCAGTCGAGCCTGATCGAATTCGGCTGGCCGGCGGACATCATTCAGCGCTGGCAGATCATCGGCACGTCATTGGTGGTCAGCTCCCTGCGCGGCAAGGACGGTGACGATCCCGAGCATGAGTTGACCGTCGAAAATGTCTATCAGTGGATCGACGGCAAGCGCCAACTGAAGAATGCTCAGTTCACGTTCAGAACCCAGGATGGCTTTGAGCTTCTGGCTCAGCTGCCGAGGCAACTGGACGATGCATCGACTCACACGATCGAACCCGCTGTGACCGTGATTGGCCAGCCCGCCCCCGCCGTACACATCGTCAACGGTGGCACTGTCGAGATTGCGGAAGAAGGTATGAAGCGACATTACGTCTCACACACGGCTCGTCCGGTGGCGTTTGTTGCGCGGCGCAATACAGCCGAAACATCGCGCTCGGTTTTTCTGGCCTACAACGACGCCGACATTGTCGACGCCCTGCTCACCTATGAAGTGGAGGTGCGCAAAGGTGTCTCGGGCAATACTCATCTGTACTACCGGGACATCAACCTGTCTGTGCTGTTGCCGTCGAAAGTGCTGACCTTCAAAAGTGTCGTTCAACCCCTCTCGGCTGCCACCGGTTACAGCGGCAGAAACAGCCTGAAAGTCACGACGCCACAGCTGATGCAAGACGTGGTGTTGATCATGCAGGATCAGGTTTCGTACCGACTGCAAGTTCCGCAGATGGACTATGAAGACGATGCAAAAAATCCCGGCACTCGCGTGCGCAGCACCCGCAGTTTCCTCAAGCGACGCAATGGCAGTTATCGCTTTGTCAGACCGCTGGCGAGCGTCAAGCCAGCGCTGACTGCACAGCCCAGCCGGATCACCATTGAAGCCGGATCGCATACCGGAATTTATGTGCTTGAGGGCCAGAGTTCGACCTATGACGTGCATCTCGCCAGCAACTCGATCGTTCGTCTTTCGACACCAGGCGCCACGGCAAAAACCGCCGACGCCTCCATCTGGAATCTGTATACCCGCACATTGAAAGAACGGGTCGTGCGCGAAGATATTCAACTGGAGGGCAACCGCCTGCACATCGCCAGCGTGACCATCGAATTGCCCGAGGTCGACGATGACGCCCCGGTGGAATCCATCAGCGTGGTGACGTCGGCAGGCAACGTTTATGAAGTCTCCCTGCTGTTTGAAGTGCTTCAGTTGTACGTCATCGATGCCCGTGGGTATGCCAGTGTCGAAGCGCTGGTGGCCGACATCGATCTGCACCTGCAGCGCAACGAACTGGCGGCGAAAGTTCATGTCACGAACATTGGTTTTGCCCCCGGGAAATCCGGCACGGTGTTTTACAACTCCGTGAGAAAGTACTGGGGCATCGACAGTGCCCCTGTGGCGCGACTCAAGCCGCAAGATCTTCAGATCTCGCCCGCCGCCAAAGCCTGAGCGGCCAGACGCCAATAACCGAGCGTCGGTGTGAGTGGATACTCACACCGACGCATGTTCAATTCAGCCAATGGATGGCTGACGAATCCACAGGGAGTGACAGCCGATGCGACAAAAACCGGGCCCACGGCCCAAGTCTCCCCCCGTCGAGTCCTCGACCCGCGCATCGCCGCCGCGAGACCGCTCAACCGACACCCCGCTGCTGCCTGCCCGCGGCAGCGCGCTCTCGCCCGATGTGCCCTCGTCGCCGAAACGACCGCGCCAGGATGAGCCGGGCACGTCCCGATCAATATCCCGGGCAATCGAAGTCAGCACTTCACCGGTTACCGGCACGGACACGCGATTTTTTTCGGCAAGTTCACTTGAGGATTACGCCCATCCGTACTTCGGCGACATGCCAGCGCCGAATGCGGACGGCCTGCGCAGTTACCTCGCCAGGGACTGGGTCGATGTGCAACTCCCCGGCACTGAGGGCAGGCATCACGTGTGTGTCCAATACGATGCGCAACTCAAAACGTACCGAGTCATGTCGTTCAGGGTTTTAGCGCCGGGCCCGCCGGTTTATCGAACGATCCACGACAATCTCTGGAGCCTGGATCGACACCTGACTTATCTCAATGCCGACGATTATTCATTTTCCGCACAAGCCAGTGCCGATGGGCTTCATGAATTTCGTCGCCGGTCCTCGAGCGAAGAATTGCCGACATTGGGTTACGCCTACAAGGATCAAAGCCATCACTGGATCGCCGTCGACCCGACGCGAGCAAGCACTCCGATGCCGCCAGCACTGAAGCTCGCACACTGGACCGATCAGGACATTCAGCAGATGTACATCGTGGATGACGCGCGTCTGGCTGACTTCCGCGAGCAGGCACAAACGTCCGGCCAGCCACCGTCGTGGGCGCTGCGAGCGCAGAACACCGAAGACTACCAACATGTCGCCGAATCACTGAAGTGGCGGCATCCACTGCTGACATTCGCACAGCGCCTGACGTTACTGCGCAGCTATAACCTGAGCAAAGCCCAGTTGCGCCAGCTTCGCACAGAACTGATCAACCGCCAGATGCCGCAGTGGGCGGAACAACATAAACGGCTCACCCTCGACACGAGCAATGAACAGCGTTTCAAACTGATCGGCGAAGAATTGGAAAACTATGTTCAAGACTTGCGAACCCAAGGGCTGGCGCTCAATCATCATTGGCCTGCCAGCCGCTACAGCGAGGCTTTTTTAGCCGACTATGCGACCCACCTCGGCTACCAGCGAACCCGGCACAACATGCTGTACCGCACCGACATCCCGGCGATGTTCCGAGGCGAAACCCGCATACCGTTCGAATTGGCCCGGGACGGCCGGATGATGTACCGCAAAGGCAACCCCACGGGCACCACGAACAAGCGCGCCTTGAGTGCAACGTTCGGACTGCACGACGCCACCGCCTACGCGGCGACCAAGGGCGGCTTCTATCACGAGCTGCATTACAACTCGCAGGCCAACCGTTTTCCCGGCGTGAATCCGCAGTCGTCCAAAGGACGTAGCGGGGAGTCTTCCGATTCGGGCGGCAGTTCGGTGTCGGAGGGCAAACGAACCGGCGACGAGGCCGACTCCGACAGTTCTTTTGTTTTCGATGATTCGAAAGGCTATGAGTCCAGACGTCGCCAGCAAACGACATCCTTTGTCTACGCCATCGATACCCGAGGCCTGGAAGTGGTGCCGGGGGCGGAGAACAAGGCGTTCAATCCCGGCAATGGCAAGTTTCTCTTCGATGATATGGAAGGACATATCTCCACACCTACACGCGGCATCAGCGCCGAGCGGATCTGGCTGGTGCGTTCCGACCTGACGAGCGCTGCCAGAGTCAACGATGTACTGGCGCAAGCGGGTGACCGTGTAGCGTCTATTGAGCAGGCCACCTGGGCGGGAACCGACAGTCGAGCCGCCGGGCACTTTGGCAGTAACGCTTATGACAGCCTGATCGACGAAATCAAAGGTTCAGGCGGCGTGATACTGGATCTGCCCAAAGGCGACACGACGTTCGCTAATGACATCACCTGGCCGGTTGCCGAGCATGACCGGCCTTGAACACAATTCAGCCAAGGGATGGCTGACTCAATCACATGGAGTGACTTTTATGCGCCAGAAACCCGGGCCTCTGCGCCCCTCCCCTACAACTGAAATACCCGGCACATCGACACCCCGCCCTGCGCCCTACGATCGGCCATTCGATCTGGATTCACGTTTGCCTGGCCGCCTCAGAACGGCCAGTTCGAGCGAGTTACCGGGCATGAACACCGACGGTTCTCCCAGCAGCACCGCGAGCGTCGAGCCCAGCATTACGATTACACGGATGCCCGATGCGCAGACGCCTGCGCGTTCGCCAACAAAATCGCCTCTGGAACCGTACTTCCAGCATGTCGACGCCTCTTTGCCCCACGAGGCAGACGGACTGAAGACCTACAAAGGGCGACAGTTCGCGGACGTCGCCAACGAAGATGGATCAGCCTCCGGGCTGACGGTGATGGTGGCATTCCACGATTTGATCAAGACCTGGCGGGCCAGGTTGCCCAGTGAGCGGACTCCCTCAGGGCCACCGCTTTATCGAGTGTCCGACAGTAATCTCTGGAGCCTGAAGAAACCCATTGAATACTATGACCCCCGGCAATACGTCCCGTCTCATACCGCCGATGCACAAGGGTACTACTCCGTTCACCAACAGGTGGCGTTGCAGCACTCCGGCCCGTATGGCAATTGGACTGAATTCAAAGTAACGGCCAGAGATGCAGGTTTCGCCTTCACCGATGAAAAAAGGCGTTTGATTCGCGTTGATCCCATTGAGGCACGGGGAGACAGCGCCATTCCCTTGAAACTGGCACATTGGAGCGATGGCGATATCTGGAGCGTCTATCGCCTGGAAGGTGCGCAGGCCCTGGCATTTCGAATCGAAGCTGAATCTTCAGGAAAAGCACCCGACTGGGCCACGCGCTACAACGAACCGGATATCCACACCTTTTTGACCGACTCACTGAGATGGTCTTATCCGCAAAAAACCAAAGATGAGCGTTCGCAAATCCTGCGCAGCTACAACTTGAGCATTGCTCAGCAAAACCGCCTGCGACTGGACATGGAGCACGGCCACTTCCCTGAATGGGCCGAACACCACAAACGATTGACTCAGAACACGCTGGATGACAAGCGGTTTGCCCTGATAGCACAAGAACTGGGCCCTTTCAGTCTCAGACTCCGAGAGGAAGGCGAAAGCTATACCTATGACTTGCCTCCCGTCGAACAACGTTATGAGGAAAGCTTCCTGAAAGGCTATCTGGAACATGCCGGCTACCAGCGCAATCAGCATGACTATCTTTACCGAACAGACATCCCGGCCATGTTCCGCGCTGATATGCGAACGCCTTTTGAACTGGCTCGAGACAAACGCTTGGTAAAGTTGAGGGGCAACCCTTCTGACTCCACGACCAAATCGGCTTTCAGCGCGACCTTCGGTGCAGCCAATGGTTTGACCTACATGGGGTTTGATTACTATTCCAACCCTCGGCACTACAACAGCCAGGCCAACCGCTATCCGGGGCATTTCTCTGACAGTGATTCGTCGAGCGGAAACCGACACAGTTCGGCTAACGAATCAGAAACATCGTTTGAAATGGACAACTCGCGCGACTATCCATTGCTCCGACGCAGACAACTGCTTGGCTTCCTTTATGTCATCGACACGCGCGGCATCGAAGTGGTACCCCGGGTGGAAAATATCTACCTGAACGACAGGGATTTTGACGGGGATGTACTGGAGGGTCGGATATCAATGCCAACGCGAGGTATCAGCGCAGAACGGATCTGGCTGGTGAGTTCGGACCTGAGCCGCGCGGCCAGAGTCGAAGATATTTTAGTGCAGGCCGGTGACCGCGCTGAGGCGATCGAGAAAGCCACGTGGGCGGGAACCGATGCGTACGACGCCTACACGCATGGGACCACGCCTTATGACGACTTGATAAATCAGATAGCCCGCTCCGGTGGCGTCGTGTTGACGTTGGCCAAAGGCAAAAACACATTTTCCAACGATGTGACCTGGCCCGTGGCCGAACATTACCGAGCGTGAAAAAGGCGCCATTCATTTTAGTGATGAATGGCGCCTTTTACTGAACAGCGGATTTACGCTACTTGAGTACCTTGATCACGAATTTTGCGGGTTTGTTATTGAACGCATTATGCTCCGTCTGATTGGGATCTTTATTCAGGAAGGTGCTCATACCGCTGCTTGTATTTCGATATAAAGGCTTGTCATTCGGCTCGCTGATCAATTCGAGATACGCCGGCCCCGGTTCGATATGCCGCAGAGAAGCCTTGCTCACACCATAGGTACTGAATGAAAAGTACTGCGCGGGGGCACTGGTGCTGGCCAACAGGTTATGTGTCTTGTCCTCAATGAATAACCGTGCGCCATCGAACGTCCCCGACTGCACAAGGCTGATGGCATATTGGTCGCCCTGAGGGACGAACTTCAACAACAGCGGTTTATCCTCCTCATGGTCGGCCAGCGTTATGAAACTGGAAACCCGCAGATCTGCCAGCCCTACTTCGGCATCCAGTTTTTCGCTCTGGGTTATGCGCAGGTCGCGCAGAACCTGCTGCAGACGTTGTTGATTAAGCACCACGGGGCGGCCATCAAGATAAAGATGCGCCGTGAATGCGTTGCTGTTTATGTTTGCTAAAGACATTAAGTTGCCCACCTGTAAACGCCCTGTCATCACCAGATTGCAACGACAGGCAAAGTTGAAAAAGGAAAATGATCAGACGGCGATAGCGGCGGTTACCGACATCCGCGAAACATCACCGACGGGGACTTTTTCAGATTTTCGTTTACGCCGGGCCAACACCATCCGGTCGGCATACGTTGAGGCAGCTTCAATGACGTGGTCGACGTTATGGTCAGTTTCGGCATGTTTCAAAATATACTTGCCGGCGATGTCATCCCAAAACGCCCGTTCATCTTCATAGACAGTCATGTGTTTATCCTTGTTGTTATTCAAATTGCCCGCGTCCTGCGGGGCAACTTGAAGTTAAGACAAAGACAACAGCAAGACAATGCTGGCAACGTCGGCCAGTTAATTCAAAGTACAACTAGGCAAACAGCTCGCCTTGCAACTCATCAAGCAATGCCTGAATCGCATCCAGCCGCTGTTGTGGGTCGTCGAGTTGCAGCAGATCGACCTTGTCCTCTTCGGCGAATGGCAGCAGATAGGCCAACTGATTGGCCAGCGACTGCTGACCGAGCGCATCCGTGCCCATGTTCAGCGCTTCAACCATCGGATGCTCGGCCAAGGCTTTGAGCAGCGCCACCAGGTCAGCGTCTTCGTCCTGTAGCGGTTGCTCGGGTTCGTCATCCAGCCACTCGACATCGGCGAGGATCAACTGATCGCGCTGCACTTCAGTACGCAACACCTGGAAGCGCCGCCCACCCTGCACGCGAATCCCCAACAAGCCATTGTCCTGCTGCTGGAAATCAGTAATCCGTGCTTCGCAGCCGACCAGCGCGAAACCCTCAGGCGCGACACCGACTTCGTGGCCGTCAAGGATGCACACCACGCCGAAGCCACCACCCTGTTTCATGCAGCGGCCGATCATGTCGAGGTAACGCGCCTCGAAGATCTGCAGATCGAGGTTGCAGCCGGGAAACAGCACTGTGTTCAACGGGAAAAGCGGCAGACTCATAGACATTTCCTTACACCACCATCGACACCGCCAACGGCAGGAACACCGCCGTGGCCACGCCCATCAGACTCATCGCCAGCGCCGCGAAGGCGCCGCACTCATCGTTTTCCTGCATGGCCACCGCCGTGCCGACCGCGTGGGCGGTCATGCCCAGCGCCATGCCTCGCGCTTCGGGACTGTGCACGCCGAGGCGGGTCAGCAGCGCGGGGCCGAAGATCGCGCCGATCACCCCGGTGATCAGCACGAACACCGCCGCCAGCGCCGCAACGCCGCCGATTTGTTCGGCCACCAGCATGGCAATCGGCGAGGTCACCGACTTCGGCGCCATGGTCATCAGAATCATGTGCTCGGCACCGAACCACCAGCCCAGCAGCACGCCCATGCCCGTGGCGACCACCCCGCCTATCACCAGCGTAGTAAAAATCGGCCAGAACAATTGCCGAATACGTCGCAGGTTGAGATACAGCGGTACCGCCAGCGCCACGGTGGCCGGGCCGAGCAGAATGCTCAGGATCTCGGTGCTCTTGCGGTACTCGGCGTAGGTCAGGCCGCAGCCGACCAGCACGCCGATCACCAACAACATGGAGACCAGCACCGGTTGCAGAAAGATCCAGCGGGTTTTCTCGAACGCCGCCAGCACCAGTTGATAGGCACCGAGGGTAATGCCGATGCCGAACAGCGGGTGATGAATCACCGAAGCCCACGCCCCTTGCCAGTCGAAAAGCATCAGGACTCCTCCGACGCAGGCGCGTGACGTTTGACCAGGCGCTGCATCAGCACGCCGGCAAAGGCCATCGACAGGATCAACGACAGCACCAGCGCGCCGACAATCGCCCAGAAATCCGCGGCAATGTCGCTCGCATAAACCATCACACCCACCGCCGGCGGCACCAGCAGCAATGGCAGATAACGCAGCAGACTGCCGGCCGCGAGATTCAGCGGCTCGCCGACTTCACCGCGAACAATCAGGAAAACCAGCAACAGCAACAGACCGATGATCGGCCCTGGCAGTATCGGCAACAGCAAATGATTGAGCGCCGTACCGAGCAATTGAAACAGCACCAGCAGGGTCAGGCCACGTAGCAACATCCGACATCTCCGTCTTACTTTCCACTGTGCAAGTCGCCCGCATTATAAGCACGCCTGCGCTATGAATCGGCATTCGCCAAAAGCATGGTCGGTTGACCGGAGCAAATCGCCATGATGATCTACAGTGGTTCGCAGGGAGGTCAAATCCCCCCACCTGAAAAACTATAAAACCGATGAACCCAAGGAGAGTCTCAATGCCCTATGTTCCAGTTGCAGAGCTCAAAGATTATGTCGGCAAGGAACTCGGACGTTCCGAATGGCTCACCATCGATCAGGAACGCATCAACCTGTTCGCCGAAGCCACCGGTGATTATCAGTTCATTCACGTCGACCCGGTCAAAGCCGCTCAGACGCCTTTCGGCAGCACGATTGCCCACGGTTTCCTGTCGTTGTCGCTGATCCCGAAATTGATGGAAGACATCCTGATCCTGCCGCAAGGCGTGAAGATGGTCGTCAACTACGGCCTGGACAGCGTGCGTTTCATCCAGCCGGTCAAGGTCAACTCGAAAGTCCGGCTCAAGGTCGATCTGGGCGAAGTGACCGAGAAAAAGCCTGGCCAGTGGCTGCTCAAAGCCACCGCGACACTGGAGATAGAAGGCTCGGAAAAACCGGCCTATATCGCCGAGCCACTGTCGCTCTGCTTCGTGTAATCGTTCCGGATGCGAAGCAGCGCACGCTGTTTCGCGTCAACACTGGTTTTACCGGCTGCATTAGTTCACATAGCTGCGGCATACTCGGTCGCCTAATTGCCCGGATCCCGCTATGCGCTCAATTGCACGTCTTGCACCCCTTGCCTTGACCCTGATGCTCACCGCTTGCGGCGACGGCGAATCGCTGTTGCCGCCGGATGCGCGCCTGCCCGATGGCGGACGCTATCGCGGTGAACTGGTCGATGGCTTGCTGCAAGGTCAGGGCCGCGTCGACTACCCCAACGGCAGTTGGTATGCCGGGCAGTTCGACAAGGGCCAGTGGCATGGTCAGGGCGAATGGCATGGCAGCAATGGCGAGATCTATCGCGGGCAGTTCCAGCAAGGCCTGTTCGACGGCCAGGGCCGCCTGACCACCAACGCCAGCAGTTACACCGGCGGCTTCAAGCAAGGCCGCCGCGACGGCGAAGGCACCCTGAAAGAAAACGCCATGACCTACCGTGGCGAATTCAAGGCTGACCAGTATTCCGGGCTCGGTCGTCTGGAAATGGACGACGGCAGCTCCTATCAGGGCCAGTTCGCCCACGGCAAACCGAACGGCGAGGGTCAGCGCGGCGACTCCAGCGGTAATTCATTCACCGGGCATTTCGTCAACGGTCAGCTGGAAGGCAACGGTACGTTCAACAGCGCTGACGGCGACATCTATGTCGGCGGCTTCAAGAACAATCAGCTGCACGGCAAAGGCCGTTACGAAAACGCTGACGGCGATGTCTGGCTTGGCCAGTTCAAGGAAGGCGCACTGACCGGCAAGGGCGAGTTGATCGGTGCCGACGGCAGCCACTACATCGGCGCGTTCAGCGACTGGCGCTTCAGCGGGCAGGGCCGTTTGAACCTGTCTGATGGCAGCTTCTACATTGGCGGTTTCGACAACGACAGCTACTCCGGACGCGGCACGCTGGTGCTCACCGATGGCAGCGTCATGAGTGGCACCTGGATCAACGGCCAGCGCGTGCGCGACGCCGACGGCAAGTTGCTGCCCGACACCCTCGAACTCGGTTTGCTCGCTCAGGGTCGCCTGCTCGAAGACGCGTTGGCCGCCATCCCCGCGTCGACCCCGGCGGTCGAGCTGTACACCCTGACCCTCGGTGGCGACGGCAAGCAAAGCGTGTTCCTGCGCGAGTCCGATTATGTCGCCAACATGCTCAACACGCGCTTTGGTGCCTATGGCCAGATCCGTCTGGTCAACCACCGTGACCACCTCGGCGACCGGCCGATGGCCACCCGCGAGAACCTGCGCCGCGCCGCGCAAACCCTCGCCGAACGCAGCGGCCCGGAAGATCTGCTGTTCATCTACCTGACCAGCCACGGCACCGCCGAGCATGAACTGGTGCTCGACCAGCCACGCATGGAGCTGGCCGACCTGCCCGCCGACGAACTCGCCGCCGTGCTCGCCCCGCTGAAAAACCGCGACAAGATCATCGTGATTTCTTCGTGCTACTCCGGCGGGTTCATCCCGGCGCTGAAAGACGAGCGCACGCTGATCATGACCGCCTCGCGCGCAGACCGGGTGTCCTTCGGCTGCTCGGAAGAAGCCAACTTCACCTACTTCGGTGATGCGCTGTTCGCCCAAGCGCTGAACCAGACCGATGATCTGGAGCAAGCCTTCAAACTGGCCAAGGCCAACGTCGCCGAGCGTGAACTGGCGGACAATTTCGAGGCGTCAGAGCCGCAGATCTGGGCGCCGAAAACCGTGCTGGCGCACTGGCAACTGCTGCGCAAACAGCAAGCAAGAAAAGCTTTGCAAAGTGCTGCATTGAACGACGGGGCGATAAAGAGCAACTAAGCTGAACAGTATCAAGGGAGAGACACTATGTACTTGACGCCTCAGCACGTATTGCTTGCCGGAGCCACCGGTTTGACCGGTGAACATCTACTCGACCGTTTGCTCAACGAGCCAACGATTTCTCGCGTGCTCGCCCCTTCGCGTCGACCCTTGGCGGAACATCCGCACCTGGAAAACCCGGTGGGGGATCCGCAGGCGTTTCTGCCGCAGCTCAGCGGCCGCGTCGATATCGCCTATTGCTGCCTCGGCACCACGATCAAGCAGGCCGGCTCGGAAGCGGCGTTTCGCGCGGTGGATCTGGACATGGTCGTGGCGTTCGCCAAACGCGCGCGGGAGATGGGTGCGCGGCATCTGATTGTGATCAGCGCGATTGGCGCCGATCCGAAATCATCGGTTTTCTACAACCGTATCAAAGGCGAAATGGAGCAGGCGTTGCGTGCGCAGGACTGGCCGCAACTGACCATTTGCCGGCCATCGCTGTTGTTGGGTGAGCGGACTGAACCGCGTCTGGCCGAGCAACTGGCCGGGCCGTTGTCGAAGCTGATTCCGGGTAAATACCGTGGCATCGAGGCCTGCCAATTGGCGCGGGCGATGTGGCGGTTGGCGCTGGAAGAGCAGGATGGTGTGCGGGTGATCGAGTCGGATGATTTGCGCAAGCTCGGCAAATAATCTATAGCGCCCGGAAGAAAGCTTTCGCGAGCAGGCTCGCTCCCACATTTGCACCGCGTCCCCCTGTGGGAGCTAGCCTGCTCGCGAATGGAGTGCGCAGCGCTTCCCTACAATCCGCCAGTTGCCTGAAAACTCACGCCAATCACCGTGAGCAACGACAGCGGCAACAACAGCGTATCAAGCAAAGCACTCGCCGGCAGATCTACCCCCGGATAACTCGGCGCTTCAGCCCCGAACCGATCCATCGCGCAGCACCCGCCATTCATTGCGTACAAATCCAGCCGCGTCCCGGAGTACACCACTGGTGCCCCCGGTTTGGCCGCATCCAGCGTGCGTGCCGTGGCGCACCCGCTCAGCAACAACGCCAGCCCGATCAACAGCAGCTTATTCATCACTGCTCAGATGATGCTCGCCCCAACGCGGCAGCATGTCCTGAGGAATACCGAGCAGATTGAGAATTCGCGCCACGACGAAATCGATCAGGTCGTCGATGGTCTGCGGCTGGTGATAGAACCCCGGCGAGGCCGGCAGAATCGTCACGCCCATGTTCGACAGCTTGAGCATGTGCTCCAGATGAATGCTCGAATACGGCGCCTCGCGCGGCACCAGAATCAACTGGCGACGCTCCTTCAAAGTGACATCGGCGGCGCGTTCGATCAGGTTGTTGCAGGCGCCCGTGGCAATCGCCGATAGCGTGCCCGTGGAGCACGGCACCACGACCATCGCCGCCGGAGCGCCCGACCCCGAGGCGACCGGCGACATCCAGTCTTCCTTGCCGTACACGCGGATCTGCCCGGCGGCGGCCCCGGTGTATTCGGTCAGGAATGCCTGCATCATCTGCGGCTTGGCCGGCAGCGTGACATCGGTCTCCGTAGCCATGACCAGTTGTGCAGCTTTCGAAATCAGGAAATGCACTTCGCGGTCTTCCCGCACCAGACAATCGAGCAGGCGCAAACCGTACTGCGCACCGGACGCGCCGGTCATCGCCAGCGTAATGCGTTCGGGGCCATTGCTCTCAAAACGAGTGTTCATTGCAGCGCCTCGGCGAGTTTGCCGTGCAAGCCGCCGAAGCCGCCGTTGCTCATGATCACCACGTGCGTGCCGGGTTGGGCCTGGCTCTTCACGCGTTCGATGATGCCTTCCAGCGAATCGCTGACAATCGACGGCACTTTGCACAGCGCGGCGGTGCCGGCCAAGTCCCAACCGAGGTTGGCCGGCGCATACCAGATCACTTGGTCGGCATCGACCACACTGTCCGGCAAACCGTCACGGTGGGCACCGAGCTTCATCGAGTTGGAGCGCGGCTCGATGATCGCGATAAGTGGCGCGTCGCCGATGCGTTTGCGCAGGCCGTCGAGGGTGGTCGCAATCGCAGTCGGGTGGTGGGCAAAGTCGTCGTAGATGGTGATGCCGCGGACTTCGGCGACTTTCTCCATGCGGCGTTTGACGTTCTTGAACGCACTCAACCCGGCGATGCCCATCGACGGCACCACACCAACATGACGCGCCGCCGCCAGAGCGGCCAATGCGTTGGCGACGTTGTGCTGACCGGTCAGCTCCCACTCGACGGTGCCTTGCGACACGCCTTCGAACATCACCTCAAACGCCGAACCGTCTTCGCTGAGCAGTTTGACTTGCCACTGACCGCCGGCACCGGTGGTTTGCACCGGGGTCCAGCAACCCATTTCGATCACACGTTGCAAGGCCGGCTCGGTAGTCGGGTGGATAACCAGGCCTTCACTCGGGATGGTGCGCACCAAGTGGTGGAATTGCCGCTCGATCGCCGGCAGATCCGGGAAGATGTCGGCATGATCGAACTCAAGGTTATTGAGGATCGCGGTGCGCGGACGGTAGTGAACGAATTTCGAGCGCTTGTCGAAGAAGGCGCTGTCGTACTCGTCGGCCTCGATCACGAAGAACGGCGTGCCGCCCAGACGTGCCG
Source organism: Pseudomonas sp. M20 (assembly GCF_045037865.1). Classification (NCBI taxonomy): domain Bacteria; kingdom Pseudomonadati; phylum Pseudomonadota; class Gammaproteobacteria; order Pseudomonadales; family Pseudomonadaceae; genus Pseudomonas; species Pseudomonas sp. M20. Next base: position 6,512,563 of record NZ_CP173611.1, on the reverse strand, counting down.
ATACCGAGAAATTCTGCGGCACGCCACCGATCAGGAAACCCGGGCTCATGCCAGCATGTTCCAGGACCCAGGCGAGCATGCTGCTGGTGGTGGTTTTGCCGTGCGTACCGGCAACCGCCAGCACCCAGCGACCTTGCAGCACGTGGTCAGCCAGCCACTGCGGGCCGGACACATACGGCAGGCCTTTGTTCAGCACATATTCCACCGCCGGATTGCCGCGCGACATGGCGTTGCCGATCACCACCAGATCCGGCGCCGGATCGAGCTGCGCCGGGTCATAACCCTGCGTCAGCTGAATGCCCTGGGCTTCAAGCTGTGTGCTCATCGGTGGATAGACGTTGGCGTCGGAGCCGGTCACGTGATGGCCCAGCTCTTTGGCCAACACCGCCATGGAACCCATGAAAGTCCCGCAGATACCCAGAATATGAATGTGCATAGTCGACCTCGTAAAACATGGCCGCAGGTTAGCGTAGGGAAGGGGAAATCGCACTCTTTAGCTGAGGGGCGGGGCTGGTTTGGCCTGGCATTTGGGTTCGCCTGTAGATTGCGGCCCCTCACCCCAGCCCTCTCCCGAGGGAGAGGGAGCCGATCTGCGTCGTTTTCAAATCCTGAGTTCGGCTCGATATTTCAGGTCGGCGTAGATCAGTAGATCTGACTCGGCCAGTCCACTTTTCGGCGGGAGAGGGAGCCGATCTCGGTCGCGTTCAAATCCTTGAGTTCGGCTCTGTAACTCAGGTCGGCGTAGATCAGTAGAGCGACTCGGTCAGTCCCCTCTCCCTCTGGGAGAGGGCTAGGGTGAGGGCCTTCTAACTGACTCGCCGCTCAATCCCATGCTTACGCAGCTTTCTATAAAGGGTATTGCGGCTGACCCCAAGCTGCTCAGCCGTTTGCGTCATATGCCACCGCGTCTGCTCCAAAGTTTTAAGCAGGGCAATCCGCTCGGCGTCAGCCAGTGGGTGTTCGCCAGACTCGGTTGGCGGAAGGACTGGACGCCCCTGCCGAATCATCACCGGCAAATCCTCAATCCCGACCCGCCCTTCATCACACAACGCCGCCAACGTGCGCAGCACATTGCGCAACTGCCGCACATTGCCCGGCCAATTAAAGGCAAGCAAAGCCTGACGCGCCGGTTCCTCGATGACTATCGTTTCACCGCCCGCCTCCTCGGCCAGCAGAAAATCCAGCAACTGCGATTTATCACTACGCTCGCGTAATGCCGGCAACGCCACTTCCAGGCCGTTGAGCCGGTAATACAAATCCTCGCGGAAGCTGCCATCCGCGACCCGCTCCAGCAGATTGCGGTGGGTGGCACTGATGATCCGCACGTTGACCGACTCCGGCTCGCCGCCGATCGGCACCACCTGACGATCCTCCAGAACTCGCAACAGCCGAGTCTGCAAGGCCAGCGGCATGTCGCCGATTTCATCGAGGAACAACGTCCCGCCATCGGCCTGCTGCAGCTTGCCGCGCATGCCGTCCTTGCGCGCGCCGGTGAAGCTGCCGCCGCGATAGCCGAACAGTTCGCTCTCGATCAGGCTTTCAGGAATGGCCGCGCAGTTGAGCGCAACGAAGGCTTTGGCGGAGCGTTGGCTGGCCTGATGCACAGCCTTGGCGAAAGCTTCCTTGCCGGAGCCGGTTTCGCCGTTGATCAGCAGCGGTACATCACGTTCGAAGACGCGCAGGGCTTTGCAGAAGTCTGCCTGCAACGCCTCATCACCGAGACAGATACCCGACAGGCGCGGCGCCTGCGCCACAGCCGGCGTCGCGGCCATCGGTACAGCTTTGCGCGACTCACCGCGCAGCACGGCAAATAAATGCCTCCCGTCACGAGTGCGCAGCGGCCAACTGGCACTGGCATGGGCACTGGCGCGGCCAAGCAACTCATCCAGCGAACAATCGAAGAACGCCTCGACCGGTTTACCGAGCAAGCCGCCACGAATATGCCCGAGCAGGTTTAGCGCACTCTGGTTGACCGCGCTGATCCGCCCTTCCCCGTCAAACGCCAGCAAGCCCTCGCTGAACAACCCGACCGATTCGGCTTGCAGATGAAAGCGCAGCAACCATTGGTTATCGAAACAGCGCAGGAAGTAGCAGCTCTCGATCATCTTCGCCGACAGATTGACCAGCGCCATAGTGTGGAACTGGCTCTGCCGCGAAACGTCGTGGCGCGCCGACGACACGTCGAGCACCGCCAGCAGTTCGCCATGCGGGTCGAACACCGGGCTCGCCGAGCAGGTCAGGCCGGTGTGGCGACCGCGAAAGTGTTCATCCTGATGAATGGTCAGGGCCTGACGTTCAACCAGGCAGGTGCCGATGCCGTTGGTGCCTTCGCAGGCTTCGCTCCAGTCGGCACCCAGCCAGAGACCGGCGCGTTCGAAGATCTTGCGTTCGGCCGGCGCGGTGACGCAGTTGAGGATCACCCCGCGCGCGTCGGTCAGCAATACCGCGTGGCCGGCGCCGGAGAGTTGTTGATGCAGGCTGCTCATTTCATTGCCGGCGATCTGTAGAACCTGCTGCAGACGTTCGCGGCTTTCCAGTACCCGGCCGTGTTCGAGCACGGTTGGCGCCATGCTCAGCGCCGGGTCGAGGTGGTAGTCCTCCAGACAGCGCAGCCACGAACGGGCAATCGACGGATCGGCACCGGGTCCGTACAGGTGCGGTTTGCCCTGGGTTGCGGTGAGAACCTGTCGGGCATGGCGACTCAAATGGTTGTCGTGCATTTCTTATTGTTCTCCCCGAGGCTCGACGGCCCAATGCTGAGGTGACGCCCAGCATCCTCCAGCCACCGACGCATTGCAATGCTGGCAAGACTGCCCGGTCATCAGCTGTACCGAAAGCGGTACAAACTGTCACCCCAACTGTACCGAAACCGTCACAGGCAAAATCCACTCGTCCGAGGAAAACCTGCCAAGCCCTTGATTTACCTGCGCTGCACGGCAGTGGCCCGACCTTTGCTCTACGCTTATAGCAAGCGCACTTGCGCGTTTCTCTAATAAGTACAAAGCCAAGGAGAACATCATCATGCGTTACGCTCACCCCGGTACTGAAGGCGCCAAAGTCTCGTTCAAAGCCAAGTACGGTAACTACATCGGCGGCGAGTTCGTCGCGCCTGTCAAAGGTCAGTACTTCACCAATACCTCGCCAGTGAATGGCCAGCCGATTGCCGAATTCCCCCGCTCCACTGCCGAAGACATCAACAAGGCACTGGACGCCGCCCACGCCGCTGCCGACGCGTGGGGCGCGACCTCCGTGCAGGCGCGCTCGCTGATCCTGCTGAAAATCGCCGATCGCATCGAACAGAACCTCGAACTGCTGGCGATCACCGAAACCTGGGACAACGGCAAAGCCATCCGCGAAACCCTTAACGCCGACATCCCCCTGGCCGCTGACCATTTCCGCTACTTCGCTGGCTGCCTGCGCGCCCAGGAAGGCAGCGCCGCCGAAATCGATGGCAACACCGTGGCGTATCACATTCATGAACCGCTGGGCGTGGTCGGTCAGATCATCCCGTGGAACTTCCCGATCCTGATGGCCGCGTGGAAACTCGCGCCAGCGCTGGCAGCGGGCAACTGCGTGGTGCTCAAGCCTGCCGAGCAAACCCCGCTGGGCATTACCGTGTTGCTGGAACTGATCGGTGATTTGCTGCCGCCAGGCGTGCTGAACATTGTTCAGGGCTATGGCAAAGAAGCCGGCGAAGCGCTCGCGACCAGCAAACGCATCGCCAAGATCGCCTTCACGGGCTCGACCCCGGTCGGCTCGCACATCATGAAATGCGCCGCCGAAAACATCATTCCGTCGACCGTGGAACTGGGCGGCAAATCGCCGAACATCTTTTTCGAAGACATCATGCAGGCTGAGCCGACCTTCATTGAGAAAGCCGCTGAAGGTCTGGTGCTGGCGTTCTTCAACCAGGGCGAAGTCTGCACCTGCCCTTCCCGCGCACTGGTACAGGAATCGATCTACGACGAGTTCATGGCCGTCGTGATGAAGAAAGTCCTGCAAATCAAACGTGGCGATCCGCTGGACACCGACACCATGGTCGGTGCGCAGGCGTCCGAGCAGCAATTCGACAAAATTCTTTCGTACCTGGAAATTGCCAAGGGTGAAGGCGCTGAGTTGCTGACCGGTGGCAAGGTAGAAAAACTCGAGGGCAATCTGTCGACCGGTTATTACATCCAGCCGACCCTGCTCAAGGGCACCAACAAGATGCGCGTGTTCCAGGAAGAAATCTTTGGCCCGGTGGTGAGCATCACCACGTTCAAGGACGAAGCCGAAGCGCTGGCGATCGCCAACGACACCGAGTTCGGCCTCGGCGCCGGTCTGTGGACCCGCGACATCAACCGCGCCTACCGCATGGGTCGCGCGATCAAGGCTGGCCGCGTGTGGACCAACTGCTACCACCTGTATCCGGCGCATGCCGCGTTTGGCGGATACAAGAAGTCTGGTGTTGGGCGTGAGACGCACAAGATGATGCTCGATCACTACCAGCAGACGAAAAACCTGCTGGTGAGCTACGACATCAATCCGTTGGGCTTCTTCTAAGCGGATCGGGGGCGAGGCAGTCGTTTCTGCATCGCCCCTCAGATAGCTTTCGCGAGCAGGCTCGCTCCCAAAGGGAACTGCGTGCACCTGCAATGTTCGACTCGACACAACGCCAATGTGGGAGCGAGCCTGCTCGCGAAAGCTGTGTGCCTTTCAACCCCATGATTCCTGACGGAATGATCGGGCCAATAAAACAATAAGAACGGTGAAACCTATGCCTAGCGAATCCCCGGCTGGCGCTCCGGCGACCGGCGCCTCCGTCGACTTTGAAAAAGTCGGATCGGATTACTTTCAACAACGCGAACTGAAAAAAGGTGCCGCCGGCTGGGTACTGCTAGTGGGCCTGGGCGTTGCCTACGTGATTTCCGGTGACTATGCCGGCTGGAACTTCGGCCTCGCACAGGGTGGCTGGGGCGGCATGTTCCTGGCGACGCTGCTGATGGCCACCATGTACCTGTGCATGTGCTTTTCTCTGGCCGAGTTGTCTTCGATGATCCCTACCGCTGGCGGTGGCTACGGTTTTGCCCGCAGTGCATTCGGGCCGTGGGGCGGGTTTCTCACCGGCACCGCGATTCTCATCGAATACGCCATTGCCCCTGCGGCTATCGCGGTGTTCATCGGTGCCTACTGCGAATCGCTGTTCGGCATCGGCGGCTGGATGATTTATCTGGCCTTCTACATCATTTTCATTGCCATCCACATTTTCGGGGTCGGCGAAGCGCTCAAGCTGATGTTTGTCATCACCGCCGTCGCCGCGCTGGCGCTGGGGGTGTTTCTGGTGGCGATGGTGCCGCATTTCGACGTCGCCAACCTGCTCGACATTCCGGTCACTGCCGCGGCGGGTGCCAGTCCGTTTCTGCCATTCGGTTATGTTGGCGTCTGGGCGGCGATTCCCTATGCGATCTGGTTCTTTCTTGCCGTTGAAGGCGTGCCGCTGGCCGCCGAAGAAACCAAAAACCCCAAACGTGACCTGCCGCGCGGCTTGATCGGCGCCATGTTGGTGCTTCTGATGTTTGCCCTGCTGATTCTCATCGTCGGTCCCGGCGGTGCGGGTGCCAATTCGTTGCTGACCTCCGGCAACCCGTTGGTCGAGGCGTTGAGCAGAGCCTATGGCGGCTCGACCTGGATGGGCAGTTTCGTCAACCTCGTGGGGCTGGCCGGACTAATCGCGAGTTTTTTCTCGATCATCTACGCGTACTCGCGGCAGATTTTCGCGCTGTCCCGGGCCGGCTACCTGCCACGCAAACTGTCCGAAACCAATAAAAGCAAGGCACCGGTCCTGGCGCTGGTGATTCCCGGCATCATCGGTTTCGGCCTGTCGCTGACCGGCCAGGGCGATCTGCTGATTCTGGTAGCGGTGTTCGGCGCAACCATTTCCTACGTGCTGATGATGGCCGCGCACATCACCTTGCGGATTCGCCGCCCCAAAATGGACCGGCCGTACCGCACACCGGGCGGCATCTTCACCTCCGGCGTGGCCTTGGTGCTGGCGTGCATCGCCGTGGTCGCGGGCTTCCTGGTCGACCCACGGGTGGTAATCGGTGCCGCCGTCATCTATGGAGTGTTAATTGCTTACTTTGCGTTCTACAGTCGACATCACTTGGTAGCAGGCACGCCGGAGGAAGAGTTCGCGGCGATCCAGAAGGCTGAGCAAGCCTTGCACTGAGTGCCGACAATCCCGGCGCAGGCTCGGTCTGCGCCGTCACGGAGAATTGTGTATGGCCAGTTTCGCTCACACGGTCGGCGCCCAGACCTATCGCTTCGACAGCCTCAAGGACGTCATGGCCAAAGCCAGCCCGGCGCGTTCCGGGGACTTTCTCGCAGGCGTCGCCGCCCTAAACGACGGCGAACGCGTGGCCGCGCAAATGGCGCTGGCCGACATTCCGCTCACGCATTTCCTGCAAGAAGCGCTGATTCCCTATGAGACCGATGAAGTCACTCGGCTAATCATCGACACCCACGACAAACAAGCCTTTGCCGTGGTCAGCCACCTCACCGTGGGCGGCTTTCGTGACTGGCTGCTCAGCGACGCCGCCGACGAAACCAGCCTGCGCAACCTCGCCCCCGGCCTGACCCCGGAAATGGTCGCGGCGGTGTCGAAGATCATGCGCGTGCAGGATCTGGTGCTGGTGGCGCAAAAGATTCGCGTGGTGACAAAGTTTCGCGGCACCCTCGGTTTGCGCGGACGCCTATCGACCCGCCTGCAGCCGAATCACCCGACCGACGAACCGTCCGGCATCGCCGCGAGCATTCTCGACGGCCTGCTCTACGGCAACGGCGATGCGATGATCGGCATCAACCCGGCCACCGACAGCATCGCCTCAATCTGCGCAATGTTGGAAATGCTCGACGCGATCATCCAGCGCTACGACATCCCGACCCAGGCCTGCGTGCTGACCCATGTCACCACCTCCATCGAGGCGATCAACCGTGGCGTGCCGCTGGACCTGGTGTTCCAGTCAATTGCCGGTACCGAAGCGGCCAACGCCAGTTTCGGCATCAACCTGAATGTCTTGCAGGAAGGCTATGACGCCGGCCTGAGCCTGAATCGCGGCACTCTCGGGCAGAACCTGATGTATTTCGAGACGGGTCAGGGCAGCGCGCTGTCGGCCAACGCCCACCACGGCGTCGACCAACAGACCTGCGAGACCCGAGCCTACGCGGTGGCGCGACATTTCAAGCCGTTCCTGGTGAACACGGTCGTAGGATTTATCGGCCCGGAGTACTTGTACAACGGCAAACAGATCATCCGCGCCGGCCTCGAAGATCACTTCTGCGGCAAGCTGCTCGGCGTGCCGATGGGTTGCGATATCTGCTACACCAACCACGCTGAAGCCGATCAGGACGACATGGACACCTTGCTAACCCTCTTGGGTGTGGCCGGGATCAACTTCATCATGGGCATCCCCGGCTCCGACGACATCATGCTCAATTACCAGACCACTTCGTTCCACGACGCGCTCTACGCTCGGCAGACCCTGGGCCTGAAACCGGCGCCGGAGTTCGAACAATGGCTGGCCAACATGGGCATCTTCACGCAAGCGGACGGCAAGGTTCGCTTTGGCAACAACTTGCCGCCGGCCTTCCGCCAGGCGCTGGCGCAACTGGGATGAGTCACATGGAAAAACCGCCCGTGGACCTGCAAAACCCTTGGCTGGAACTGCGCCGCCTGACGCCTGCGCGGATCGCCCTCGGCCGCACCGGCACCAGCCTGCCGACCACTGCGCAACTGGATTTCCAGTTTGCCCATGCTCAGGCGCGGGATGCCGTGCATCTGCCGTTCGACCATGCCGGGCTCAGCGCGCAGCTGAGCGAGCGCGAGCGCGACTCCTTGTTGCTGCACAGCGCGGCAGTAGACCGCAACAGCTACCTGCAACGCCCGGATCTGGGGCGCAAACTGAGCGATGACTCGGCCCGGCAATTGCGCGATTACGCGGCCGCGCATCCGGGCGGCGTCGATCTGGCGATCGTCGTGGCTGACGGCTTGTCGGCGCTGGCGGTGCATCGGCATACATTGCCGTTTCTGACCCGACTGGAAGAGCAAATGAGCGCTGACGGCTGGTCGATGGCGCCCGTTATCCTGGTGGAACAGGGTCGCGTTGCCGTCGGTGATGAAATCGGCCAATTGCTCGGCGCAAAAATGCTGGTGATGCTGATCGGCGAACGCCCGGGACTCAGCTCGCCAGACAGCCTGGGTTTATATTTCACCTACAATCCAAAGATCGGCCTGACCGACGCCTACCGCAACTGCATCTCCAATGTGCGGCTCGAAGGCTTGAGCTACGGCATGGCGGCGCACCGCTTGCTGTACTTGATGCGGGAAGCGTGTCGCAGACAGCTGTCGGGCGTGAATCTGAAGGACGAAGCACAGGTTCAGACGCTGGAGTCGGACGCCGGTGCGGACATGAAAGGAAATTTCCTACTCAGCCCGCCCCCTACCTGAACCGTTTCCGCATTGCGTTTCTGCGCCGGTTTCAGGCAGGATCGATGCACGGCCGCACGGGTTTCCCATCGCCGTCAGAGCAGTTGAAGACAGCCACTTGAAGACGAGACCTATCATGCGGATTATTCAAGCGACCCTCGAACATCTGGATTTACTGACTCCGTTGTTCGTCAAATATCGCGAGTTCTACGGTTCCCTGCCTTACCCGGATTCCTCCCGCGCCTTTCTTGAAAAGCGTCTGCGTCGCAAGGAATCGGTGATCTATCTGGCCTTGGCCGATGATGACGACAAGAAACTCATGGGCTTCTGTCAGCTCTATCCAAGCTTCTCCTCGTTGTCACTCAAACGCGTGTGGATCCTAAATGACATCTATGTCGCCGAAGATGCACGCCGCCAACTGGTCGCCGACAACCTGATCCGCACTGCGAAGAAAATGGCCAAGGAAACCCAGGCCGTGCGCATGCGTGTTTCCACCAGCAGCAACAACGAAGTGGCGCAGAAAACCTATGAATCCATCGGATTCAAGGAAGACACCGAGTTCAAGAACTACGTGCTGCCGATCAGCGAAGAACTCTGACTGCAAGTGCAACGTGTGATGAGGGAGCCCGCTCCCTCAGGCACCCCGAATGCTTCCTGACAATTGTTCACACCTCGACATCCCTCGCTACAAAACCGACGCGCTTTTCATCCTTCAGACCGTATAATCCCGATCTTTCCGGCTTGTAAGAAAAACTACACCCCGCTGTAGGCTTACACGAAGTCATCCGCACATGCCTGCCGAGTCGGGCCGTCAAACAGGTGCCCCCATGGATTTCAACCCGCTCGACCTTATCCTGCATCTCGATGTATACCTCGATTTGCTGGTGAACAACTATGGGCCATGGATCTACGCCATCCTGTTTCTGGTGATCTTCTGTGAAACCGGACTGGTAGTGATGCCGTTCCTGCCGGGTGATTCGCTGCTGTTCATCGCCGGTGCCGTTGCGGCGGGCGGCGGTATGGATCCGGTGCTGCTGGGCGGACTGTTGATGCTCGCGGCCATACTGGGCGACAGCACCAACTACGTGATCGGACGAACGGCTGGCGAGAAACTGTTCAGCAACCCGAACTCGAAAATCTTCCGTCGCGATTACCTGCAAAAAACCCACGATTTCTATGACAAGCATGGCGGCAAGACCGTGACGCTGGCGCGCTTCCTGCCGATCATCCGTACCTTCGCGCCGTTCGTCGCCGGCGTAGCGAAGATGCCATACCCGCGTTTCTTCGGTTTCAGCGTGTTGGGCACCATCCTATGGGTCGGCGGTCTGGTGACGCTGGGTTACTTCTTCGGCAACGTGCCGTTCATCAAGAAAAACCTGTCGTTGCTGGTGGTGGCGATCATTCTGCTGTCGCTGGTGCCGATGATCCTTGGCGTGGTTCGCAGCCGTTTCGGCGGCACCAAAGCGCAATCGCACTAGGCCGATGTGGTCGCTGAGCGCCTGGCGTCGCCGGCGCATTCTGGCGAAGCACCCGATTGCCGACAACATGTGGCAACGGGTGCGGCATCACCTGAGCTTCCTTGATGGCATCAGCGCTGCCGAAGATCAGTGGCTGCGCGAAGCCTGCGTACTGTTCCTCGAAGACAAACACCTGAGCGCTCTGCCCGGCGTCGAACTGCATCAGGAACAACGCCTGCTGCTCGCCGCCCAGGCACAATTACCACTGCTCAATCTGGGCGATCTGAACTGGTATCAGGGTTTCCACGAGATCGTGCTCTACCCCGACGACTTTCTCAGCCCGCAACGTCATCGCGACGCCAGCGGTGTCGAGCACGAATGGGACGGCGAACACAGCGGCGAGGCTTGGCAGCAGGGGCCGATCATCCTCGCCTGGCCGGGCGTGATGGCCAGTGGTGGCTGGGAAGGCTATAACCTGGTCATCCACGAACTGGCGCACAAACTCGACATGCTTAACGGCGACGCCAACGGCCTGCCGCCACTGCACGCCGACATGCGTGTCAGCGACTGGGCAGACGTCATGCAAAAGGCTTACGACGATCTCAACCGTCAGCTCGACCATGACCCTGACGCCGAAACCGCCATTGATCCCTACGCCGCCGAGAACCCGGCCGAGTTCTTCGCCGTCACCAGCGAGTACTTTTTCAGCGCCCCGGATCTGTTGCACGAGGCTTATCCACAGGTGTATGCGCAGCTGCAGCTTTTCTACCGTCAGGACCCGTTGAGCCGGTTGCGGCAACTTCAGGCCACAGACCCGGTCTATCAGGCTCACGACTAAGGTCTGCACGACTTTCGGTACATGGCATCGACGGCAGAATATGCCTATAATCGCCGCCACTTTTTGGTCAATCCGGCCAAGTGTTTTTGGTCAACTACGGGGGCAACGCCCAATGAGCTACAGCAAGATTCCGGCTGGCAAAGACCTGCCGAACGACATCTACGTCGCGATCGAGATTCCGGCCAACCACGCGCCGATCAAATACGAAATCGACAAAGACAGCGATTGCCTGTTCGTTGACCGTTTCATGGCCACCCCAATGTTCTACCCGGCCAACTACGGTTACATCCCGAACACCCTGGCTGACGACGGTGATCCCCTCGACGTGCTGGTTGTGACCCCTTACCCGGTTGCTCCAGGCTCGGTGATCCGCGCGCGTCCAGTCGGCATCCTGAACATGACCGACGACGGCGGCGGCGATGCCAAAGTCATCGCAGTCCCACACGACAAGCTGTCCCAGCTGTACGTCGATGTGAAGGAATACACCGACCTGCCGCCACTGCTGATCCAGCAGATCGAGCACTTCTTCGCGAACTACAAAGATCTCGAAAAAGGCAAATGGGTCAAGATCGAAGGTTGGGCCGGTGCAGACGCCGCCCGCGAAGCGATCACCAAGTCGGTTGCCGCCTACAAAGGCTAAGCACCTGCGCCACGCGTGAGGCTTGAAGAAAACCCCGGTTGATCCGGGGTTTTTTGTGCTCGGGAAAAGTTGTCTTAAACAGAGTGTTTATGACGGACTACAGAAAAGTTTTAGCCTGTGTAATTTCCCACAAGATCGCCTTACATCCCGTCGCAAAATTCAGCCCGTTTTTGAACGTCCGGTTTATTCAAACCGCTCTGGCACGGCCGTAGACTCCGTGTTTATGAGAAAGAACACTAGCGGTCCAAGATTCAAGGCACTCCTGGAAGCTGCGAACATCTCGACGACGGGTTTCGCAAAGTTCTGGGGCACGGAAGCCCAAAATGTCCACAACTGGTACACCCGGGGCGTCCCGGCGTATCGCATGGAAGAAGTCTCACGCCTGCTGTCCGTCAACAGCGAATGGCTGAAAACCGGCCAAGGCACAAAAGAGCTGCCAAGCCTGACTCCGCCTGCCAGCAACGGCGACAGCTTTGACGCCCATGATCCACAGGGCGCGTATAGATTCATCCATCCCAACGACATCGAACTGGCCTTCTTCAAAGAAACGCCACTGACCAACGGTTCCGACAAAACCCACGTCATTCAGGACCCGGACCTGTCCATCCGCCTGCTGCGTGCACAGGTTGATCAACTGGAGATCCGCCCCGCCGATGCCATCTGCGCGCACATGATCGGCAACAGCATGGCCGAACGTATCGAGGACGGCTCCGTCGTCGCGATCGACCGCGGCCTGACCCAAGTCGTCGATGGCGAGATCTACGCTATCGAACACGACGGCATGCTGCGCATCAAATACCTGCACCGCATGCCCGGAAACGGCCTGCGCCTGCGCAGCCACAACAGCGCGGAATACCCGGACGAAGTGTTCCGCCCGGCGCAGATCGAAGAGCAACGGATTCACATATTGGGCTGGGTGTTTTGGTGGTCGACCGTGAGCAAGCGGCGGCCGGTGGTGCCGTTTCTCTGACTTGATGCGGTTTGTCGACCCTGCACAGAACCCTGTGGGAGCGAGCCTGCTCGCGAAGAGGCCCGGACAATCGGTACAAATCCCGGATTTCTGGCGTAGAAGTCGCTCTAAACCGCACTTCAGACTGGGAATCCCAAGCAAAACTCAGTATCCTGCGCCCCACATTTGCGCATCGACCCGCCCCGCGGCTCAGAGAGCGCCCGACGCGGCAGACCAACGTCTGACCAAGTCCCACAGCCGGACGCAGATCCGGATGTACGTTTTGAAGGCTGGCAAGGCTTACCAAAAATAGGCCAAGCCAGTCCCCGAGAAGCCGGCCACAAGCCGGCTTTTTAATGCCTGCAAAAAAACACGTTTACCTTGGCGAGCTTGACTCAACACTTGCCAACCCTAACCCCCTCAGTGCTAAATCCTGCCCAACACCCACCCCCTCTTTTTTTACCCGCATCCCCGACCCCGGCCGGATTCCGGTATTGAGCCTCACGGGAATCCATGGAATGGCCCTGCATATCCCGACCCTGCTGGTCGTTTCGGTCTTCGTCTTCTTTTTGATGGGGCTTTTGACGCTGCACGCCTGGTATCGCGAAACCCGCGAGCCGCCACTGGCGTACCTCGGCAGCATGATGCTGCTGGGCGCCTTGGGCGTGGTATTGGTCAGTTGGCGTGATCGAGGGGTCGACTTCATTCCCATTGTGTTCGGCAATGTTGTTCTATTGCTCAGTGCAGCGCTGAACTGGACGGCCATGCGCACGCTGGTCGGACGCAGACCGTCAGTGTCCGGCATTCTGGCGGGGGCGTTCGCCTGGCTGACCTTGTGTCTGATTCCCGCCTTCTACGAGTCGATGCCAAATCGGGTTTTAATCTACTCCTTGCTGGCATTCGGTTACGGCGTGCTGACAACGCTAGAGCTCTGGCGCAGCCGCCACACTCTGAACGTCGCGTTTATGCCGGCGCTGGTGCTGACCGTTTTGCACACGGTGTTCTACGCCGTTCGCAGTGCGACCGATGAAGGGCTGCCGGTGACAAAGGCGCTGCTGGGCAGTGGCGAAGGCGTGCCGTTTTTCTCGTTCATGCTGTTCGAGTCGATGCTGTATGTCATCGGTATCGCCTACATCACCCTGGCGATGGTCAAGGAGCGTGCCGAGCTCAAGCTCAACGCGGCGGCGTTCAGCGATCCGCTGACGGGCATTGGCAATCGTCGCGCGTTCATGATGAACGCCGGGCAGTTGCTTACTGAAAGCCAGCAACACGCAGAACCGGCGGCTTTGCTGCTTTGTGACCTGGATAACTTCAAGCGTCTGAATGACACCTATGGCCATCCCGTTGGGGATCAGGCGTTGATCGCGTTCGGCCGGATCGTGGTCGAGAGCCTGCGCAAGGAAGATGTTTGCGGGCGGATCGGTGGTGAGGAGTTTGCTTGTCTGCTGAACAATTGCGATGAGCAGACTGCATTGGAGATAGCCGAACGGATCCGTCGCTCGTTTTCCCAATTATCGATTCTTGAGCTGGGTTTGCTCAGCGTCAGCATCGGCGTGGTGACCACCCGTGAATCCGGCTACGACTTGTCACGCCTGCTCTCGGAAGCGGATCAGGCGCTATACGGCGCCAAGGATCAGGGGCGCAATCGTGTACAGACGTTGCGCTCGCTGTACCTGACGCTGATGTAACTCTTGAAAGCCAGCCATTTCGGCTCAAGCAAGCGTTGCGATGTCTAAACTGAAATAGCCTCCGTTACCGAATCAACAAGCGGGAATCTCTGTTTCAAGCGCTCAATCGTCCAACGCCATTTAGGTGTAGTAGGCCGACAAATCGTATTTTGGTTACCAAACATCCCTATTTCCCGCACAGCCTGTTCTAGCGGAACGGTCTCAAGCCACTCAATCGGAACGAAGTATTCACACCGCTCTGGGTCATCCACAAACTCAGCGTGATATTTCGCACGTTTTGCAACCTCAAGCACAGGTCGCTCAATCCCATTCTGTAAAACCGTAAACGCCTCTGCAGGCGTGACGGTTCCACGAACCAGTCCAACGCCAACGTAGCCTTTTTGAGGAATGTTGACCCAAACTCGATCCCCCGGCGCTAAGACCTGCAACGTCTTGCTGTACCAAGTACCGCCGCCACCGGCAATAAATCCAAACTCTACTGCGTCAGCCCAAGAGCGAGAGATGGAATCCCCAAACGAGCAATAGAACTCGCCATTCCAAGGTTCGTTATGACCTTCGCTCGTCGACACCGCGTTGACTTGAGTATGAACTGGGTCAAGCAGCCAGGATCGACTCAACAATTGTTGGTCGCCAGCTTCGAAAATCTGAAAACACAAAACGTTAATCGGAATATCTCGTTTGCTTAGGTATTCAACGATTCGCTCACTGCTGGAATCCAACTCCGTGGCGACAATAATCAATTGATGGGTTTTGTTCAGTTCATCTTCATCCAGTACACGCCCAAAGCTAGCTAAAAAATCTACGTCCAAACTGCAGCCGGGTTTGAAACGTTTGTAGATTTCTGCGATTTCATCCCCCCGCAAACTTTCTACCCAAGCCGCGTAATCCAAGGTCTGAGCGACGACTTCTCTAGGAGTACGATCACGTTTGAGCTCAATCAAGACCAACGCGCCATCAGGTGCAATGGCCAACAAATCGATTCGCCCTCCGGCACCAGTATTTTCTTGCCGACCTATCAGCATCCATTCATCCAAGAGAATGCTGGGCGAACTGATGATCATCTCTTCCAGCAGCTGCTCACTTGCCAACCTGCTCTGACGCAGCTTGTTCGGTGACAGTCCAAACCGTCCAGACATCCGTTTTGATGGGCAAGTGATGTGTCCTTAAAAATCTTATGGATGCTAATTCAATAATTTGGTCAGCAACCTGCTGACCAATCCCCCTCACGGATAACTGAATGACTTCACCAGCGTCAGCTCTCCCACCGCGCGCATAGGGATCAGAAACGTCTCCATCTTCTCGCTCGGCGTGCCCTCTTCGGTAATCACCGTCACCTGCGCCGTGGTCAGCGCCTGCACCGCCTCATCGCCGCCCTCGTCGTCCCCGCGATAGCCACCGCCGTAATAATTCACATACACCAGATACTGGCCCTTGATCGGCGCCGGCATGGCGAAGATTTCCGGGCCGTAACCGGTGGTGACGTCGACGTCGAGCGCGGCGCCGTTGGCGGCGCTGCGGTTGCCGTACCAGATGTGTGCGCCGTCGGGGGTGACGAGGTGCAGGTCGAGGTCGGTGCCGTCGCTGTCCCACGCCAGCAGTACGCGCAGTTTGGCCGGGGTGGCGCCGCCGCTGGTGTTGAGGAATTGCGTGCGGTGGCGTTGTTGGCCGTCAGGGCTGCGCACTTCGACGCTGTTACTGCCGTTGGGGAACGAGAACGGGCGGTCGAAGTGGCCGCTGTCGTCGATTTTCAGCGGCATGCTCACGCCGTTGACGATCAGGCGGCCGGGGTCGTTGTCCTTCCGCGCCGCTTTGATCTCGCCGCTGATGCGCGCGGTGTTGGCCTGGCCGACCGGGGTGTTGACCGATGAGGCCGGGTAGTTGACGGTCTGGCGGAAGCTTTCGCCCTCGCCTTCCGGTGCGCCGCTGCGCCAGCCGCCGACCGGGGTGTCGAGTTTGACGCTGTCGGCGGCCATCGCCGGCGATAGCGCGGTCAAGGTGCAGAGCAGCAGCAAGACCTGTGGATAACGGAGTGTCATGGTCTATTCCAGCAAAAGGTGACGGGCAAGCCCTTCGATGTAGGTTTCATCCTGGCCGTTGGGATGCGCTTCAAAAGCCAGGTGCAGATATTCGTGGGTCAGGTCGAGGCGATCCTGCAAAGTCAGCACGCCGCGTACGTAAATGCGTTGGCGTTCACGGTCGACGAAGGGACGGCCGAAGGCGAGTTTGCACACGGCGAAGGTGCTGACTTCGTTGTAGCCGGTTTCGCTTTCCAGCTTCGGGCGCCAGCCACGTCGCTGTTTCTGCAGCCAGTCTTGCGCGGCGGGCAGCGCTTCGCAGGAAGCGACCGGGTTGTCCCAACGGCTAAGGCTGGCGCGCGGATAGGCATGTAGCAGAATCGCGTCGTAACGCTGACCGGCATTAGCTTGCGCGACGGCTTGTTGCCAGGCGAGTTTGTCCGGGCCGGGTTGATCGGAGTGATAGGTGACGGTGCTGCCGGCCAGTACCAGGTCTGCCGTCCAGGCGGCGATCTTGCGGGATTCGGCCGAGGCTGGACGCGGGGCGACGCGCTGGCGATTGCTGCTGTCATCGATGCTCAGGCAGTCGCCGTTACGTGTGGCGTTTTGCAGCAGATAAGTGCGGATCGCTACGGCCAACGCCTTGGCCGCTTCGGCGGGTTCGGATTTGGCTTCGCGCTCAAGGACGCGAGCGACATATTCGTCGCGATCAAGCCTTGCGACGAGTTTGTCGTTGAGCAGAAACAGTTCGCCGTCGCTGTGGATATCCAGCGCGTTGCCGTTGGCGAATTCGACGCGGTAGTCGCCATGCAGCGGGCCGGAATTCACTACCTGCTCGCCAGCCAATACACGCCTAAGTGGATAGCGTGAAAACAGACCGACCTGAACACAACGCCCCGCCTCTGCCGGCCAAGCCGCAGGTAACACCGTCGCTAGCGCTTGCCCGTAATGACGTAAAACCATCTGACTAGTGCCGCGCCCGCCTGCCCAGACCGGCGAGCCATCAGCCGTCCAGCCAGCGAATCCACCCTGTCGCGATTGCGGATCCTGATCACCGAGCCAGCTCCAGGTTTTCACCCGTAGACGTCCGCCAAGTTCACCAACGACATTGCCATCCGCCGCATTCAGCACTACATCGAGTAGCACTCGACGTGCCTGATCCTGAGCCGGCAAAGTGGCCAATACTTTCAGCAACTCAACCACGGAAACCCGTTGCGCCGGCTGCACCGACGGCAAGTCGAGCAACCACGACGGCGCCTGCCGCGCCTGCCAATAGGTACGCCAATCCGCCGCTGCAATCCCCAACCGCGCCGGCTCAAAATACAACCCGCAGGATTTCACCAGCGCCTGATCGCGCTCGATCTTGCCGCCCGCCGAGCAGCAATAAACCTCTTCCTTCGACTGCCCGCGACACTCATACGCCGGCTCCCGCGCGCCGGTGTCCACCAGCCACGCGTAGACAAACAATTTCCACAGACTGCCCAACGGCGTATCCAGCGATGACGGCAACGGCTCACGCTTGATCAGTTGCGTCTGACTCAACGACAACAATTCGCCCTTATAGGCCACGCGCAACGGCTCATCCTGCGCTGTCGCCAGCGCAGGCATCACACACATCAGCAGCCACAGCAGCGGCCGGGTCATGTCAGTTGACCGTGACCTGACCGAGGGCGGCTTTCGCTTCCTGGGCCTGATGCTGCGGTGCGTAGACCTGCTTGAAACGCACCGGCGGCAAGTTGAACTGGCCCTTCTGCGAGAAGCGCACCAAGTGGCGCAGGCGCAACTCGCCGCTCAGCGCATCGACCGGCACCGCGTAGGCCAACTGGCCCGGTTCGAAACGCGCCTTCTCCAGCGCAGTCGGTTCGTTGCCGTCCTTGCCCTGCAACTTGATGCCCCACGTCGTGCGCTCAACATCAGCGCCCGGTGGCAGTGGCACTTCGAGCATGCCGTAGCGCAGTGGTTTCGGCGCTTTGCTGGTGAGGATCACTTCGTCCAGATACAGGCTGTCGCTGGACAGCGGCTTGGTGCCGACCGGCTCCAGTTTGAAGGTGAACGCTTCGTCGCCCGGCACCAGTCGCGACACGCGTCGGGTGATGGTCACGGCCATTGGATCGACTGCCGGTTGCTGGGTCTGGAAGCTCAGCGCCGCGCGCAATGGACGCTCTTGCGTGCCGGACACTGTCAACACGCTCGGCACCGGAGTGGCGCCCTGCCAAGTCCAGTACATCTCACCGGTTGCACCGTAGTTTTTCTTCCAGCCTTCACCCGGCGTCAAGGCAATGGTCGGCGAAGCCTGAGCGATACTGCGTTGCAGCCAAGTCAGTGCCAGCGCACGTTCGAGGGTCGATTGCTGCGGCAACAGTCGTTGCAACAGCACTTGCGCACGCGCCTGATCGAACGGTTGCAGCGACAGGTTCAGCGCCTCGGCAAACGGCTGCGAACTGACCGACAGACGCTGTTGTGCAGCGCCCACCTGACGATTGAACGCGTCAGGCAAGGCGACTTTCGACTGAGTGGCCAAAGAGGCGGTTAACACCCGTGCCGCTGCCAGACCGAGCGCCGAATCCGGATCACTCATCACCAGACTGTCTTCGCCATCGTCCATCAGCGTTTCAGCGTTGCCTTCGCCGGCCTTGGCCAGATCGTCCATCAAACCGCTGAGCAACGTGTTCACCGGCAAATGCATCTGCTTGGCGAACGACAGAATCAGCGCCCGTTGCAGCAACGGCGTGTTCGGCGCCTGCTTGGCGTAAACCTCCAGCACCCGCTGCCAGTGCTCCGGCGGCAGGGTCAGCTCCAACACTTGGCTGGCATTCCAGTCGGCGTAATAGGCGTAAGCGGTGAGGAACGCATCCGGCTCACCGTCGTAACCCCACCAGGTGAAACTCGCCGATGGCCCGGCCATTTGCACCAGACGCAGACGGCTGTTCTGCATGATCAGGCGCAAGCGATCACGGATCTGCGGATTCGACGCCAGCGACGGATAAGCGATGCTCAATGGCAGCAAACGACTGGCCGTCTGCTCGACGCCGCCGTACGGATAGCTGAGCAGATCATCGAGTGCCGAGCGGAACAACGCTTGCGGACTGTCATCCAGACGCAGGCGAATATCCGTGGCATCCGCCGGCAGGCTCAACGGCGTGTCACCACTGGCGACATCGAGGCTTTGCGTCTGCGTCACTTGCCAGCCGTCACCGGTCGCACTCAGGCGCACGGCGAGAGAGTCGGCAGTCTTGCCGTCCTGCACCAGCTCCGCCGTCCACTCGCCGGAAGCCAGGGCGAATGCCGGCAGCGGTAGGTAGTTGATGCCGTTGTTGAGGGTCACAGGGACACGCTGTTCAGCGCCTGCGTAGTGAGTGACCAGTTCAGCCTTGACCGGTTTCTCGGCCTGACTGAACGCGAACACACCGAGTTGCGGCTGATCGCCTTTGCGGAATTTGCTCGGGCCGCTCCACTTCAGATACAGCGGTTTTTCCGAGCGAACGAACTGCTTCCTCTGTCCGACCTGACCGTCATCGGCGATCGCGCGGGCGGTGATGCGCCAGCGGGTCAGCGAGTCCGGCATCTTGAAAGTGAAGCGGGTTTTGCCGTCGGCACCGGTCAACAACTCTGGCTGCCATGCGGCGGTATCGATGTCTTCACGACGCGGCCGCTCCAGCACTTTCACCCCGCGCTCGCTGCGGTTGGCTTTACCCGGTGCGCCGGGGCTACCCGGCAACGCGACGTCGTAACTGATGAACGACAGACTCGCGCTGGTGCGCACGTTGTTGCGGCGCGGGTGATAGAAGAACTGGTCGATGGTCGGCGCGACTTCCGGTTGCAGCGCATAAACCATTTCGTCAACGACGCTGACGGTCAGATGCGCCGGAACGGCTTTGCCGGCGAACTGCGTGGTCAGGTCAACAGTGACCGTGTCGCCCGGCAGATACACCGCTTTGTCGGTGTTGATCGCCACGTCGATTTGCGGCGCGACCACTTTGATCCCGGCGTTCTGAAAGCTGTACTGACCGCCCTTGGTGTACAGCACGGAGAAGGTCAGGTTCGGTGCAAAGTTGTCCTTCACCGGGATGCGCGCGCGGTATTGAGTGTCGCTGAGTTTTTCCAGTTTCAGCCAGTCGCCGCCCTTGGCCAGCAGCGCGGTGTCTTCGACCTTGTCGCGTTCCAGCGAAAGCAATGCATCGCTGACCGTTTCCGGGAAGGTGATCAGCGCCAGAGCTTCATCGCCAGCCTTGTACTCAGGCTTGTCGAGGACGATTTCCACAGTGCCCGGCACTGCTTTGACGCCATCGCCAGTGACCGAATGACCGGTGGCGCCGAGGACGCGACCGTGTTGATCTTTCAAGGTCAGGTTGTAAGTACCCGGACGCTCGAAAGCGAGACTGAAGCCTTTATCCGTCGCCGCCAGTTTGCCTTCACCGGTGCTCTGGTCTTCCAGACGCACCCAGCCATACGTGCTCGGCGTCACCGCTTTGCTTTGCTCGGTGCCGCCCTCGTTGGCGTAGCTGAACGCAACCTTGTCGCCGACTGCACTGAAGCGTTGCGGCGCGCTAACGCGGAAGCTCGCGGCGCCACGGTCGATGAGGACTTCCTTGGTGGTCTTGACCCGATACGCCGCGCCATCGCTGGCAAACACGGTGAGCATGTAGCGGCTCGGGTTGTCGGCGGCCGGCAGGTCGAGGGTCGCGTTGCCTTTGCTGTCGGTGGTCAGTTCGGTGCTGGTCAGTTCCACCGGGAATTGCCCGAGGTATTGCAGCTCGTTGTCGACCATCGACAGTTGCTGAGCGCGCAGGCTCAGGGTCAGTTTGGCGTTGGCCACCGGTTTGCCGTCCGGATAGAGCAACACCAGACTGCCTTTGACCGGCTCGCCGGTGCGGTAATCCTGCTTGGCCAGGTTCAGCGAAATTTCAAAATGCGGTTTGATGTATTCGGCCACACGGAAGGCGCTGCTGTAGGCCTGATCCTTATAGTTGAACCGAATCTCGTAACCGCCCGCCACCGCGTTGTCCGGCAACTGGAAACGGCCCTGAGTACCGGCCTTCGAATCGAGTTTCAGGTCAAGATGTTGCAGCTCGGTGCCGGTGGCGTCGAGCACGCTGACCGTGACATCCGCCGCGCCCGGCAACACCGAATCCCGCGCGTTCTTGAACTCACGACCGACGATTTTCAGCGACACCCAATCACCCGGGCGATACAGCGGCCGATCGGTGAAGGCATACAGTTTGGTGTCGTAGATTTCGCTGTCGTAATAGAAGTTTTCAGAAACAAAGACGCCGCCCTCTTCATCCTCGCCGATGACGAACGAACGCTCCGGGCTGACGTGTTTCAGGCGTAGCAAGCCATCGGCATCGGTCGCGCCACTGCTCATCACGCCGAGGCCGTCAGTCCACAGCACATTGACCTTCGGTACCGAATTGCCTTCGTGTTTGCGCGCGGCCCAGACCAGCAATTCGTCGCCGGCAATCTTGCTCACTGCGACGGTGTTGGAAACGAAAACCATGGTGGTCGCGCGGTACTTGCCGATCAATGCTTCGACCAGATACAGACCCGGCTTCAGATTGCCCAACGGGATGTAAACGTTGCCCGGCGCGACACTGACGAAATCGCTGGAGGAGCCGGCCAGATTGACCCCGGCCGGCGGCTGAATCGGCTTGGCCTGCCACAACGGATAACGGAACTGGCTGACCACCGGTAGACCCGGAATCAGAGCAAATTGCGGTTGCGCGTCGTACGGCGTCGGTGCGGCGATGGCATTGCCCATCTTCAGTTCCGGCACTTCTTCGGTGACCTGTTTGCGCGACTCATAGGAGAAAGCACGCTGCATCACCCGACGAGATTTGCGGTACCAGTTGTCCCACAAGTAAGCGAGGGTGTTGGACAGGCCTTCACCCTTGAATTGGCCGTCGCTGACCACGCGGTGCAGGTTCTTCTGGCGCTTGAGGAAATCCAGCGGTTTGTCGATGCGATACACGCGAATGTCGACGCCGCCGTACGGTTCCATGCGAAAACGACGGTAGTCACGACCCGGCGCTTCGAGGCGCACCATCGCCTGCTCGTCCGCCGCGAAACTACTGTCGGCGAGGAGGAAAAAGCTCTCACCGGACACCGGCGTATAGCCGCTCGGCTCAACCGAATCTTCGGCGTTAACGGTCGCCAATGGCAGCAACAGCGCCAGCAGCAAAGGAATTCGGGAGCAAAGTCGCAACATGCGGGCACCGGTCATTGGGAGAGAAAGTTCAGTCGATAGACGCCGATGAAGTTGGGGTTGGCTGCGTCGGGTATCCATCGGGTGTCCTTCCATGTCATGAGTTGCTGCAGGCTTGCCGAACGCATGCCGTTGTCTGTGGGAGTAGTGGTGCCGGTGTGATAGGCGATGTAGCGGCCCATCCAGATCATCAGGTGCTGGTCGTCGCCCTGATCGAAAAACATCAAGTCACCGGGCCGTGCTTGCGACACATCGCGGCTGACCAGGTGGCTGTTGAACTGAATCAGTTTAATCGCGTTGACGTACGGCCCGACCTTGCCACCGCCCTGCTGCCATTGCTGGGCGAGCTTGCGTTGCTCATCACTGAGCGAAAGCTCCGGCGGCAGATAACGATTGGACAGGCCATTGCTACGCAGCCATTTGTCGTCGTGGACTTTCAGCGCTTCGTTGGCGGCAAAACGCACCAGCCCGGCACAGTCTTGCTGATACCAGCGCGGGCTCGGGCCTTGGCTCAGTTGCTCTTGGGCAATACGCACGAACCAGGCGCGAAACACCTGGGACTGCGCCGGATCCAGTGCCGGCGTTTCAACGGCGCGGGCGCCCGCGCTGAGTAACAGCGCGAGCAGGCCGAGGCTGCGGATCAGTGTCGTCACAGCGCTTTCCATTCCAGCGGCAACCACTGCCAGTGGCCGTCAGGCTCGCTGCCTTCAGGCAAAGTCAGGGCATATTTGCCGTAGCCGCCGAGGGTACGCAGTTTCGGAATCAGGTAGGTTTGCGCGGCGTTATAGAACACCGGTTCCATGTCCTGCGGCAGGCTATCGAGGGTTTCTTGCTGCATCAGTTGCGCCATCGAATCCGGACCGAAATAGATCGGCATCAGCACATCTTTGGGCAGCACGTCGGCCATCGGCGGGAAGCGTTTGTCGAGGGTGCCGAGGGCCTTGTCGACCAATTTGTCGTCGAGGGAAAACAGCAGTGTCGAGCCGTGACGGGCGAGGCTGACTTTCATGAACGCCTTGCCGCTGATTGCGTCCGGGTTCTCGGCAGTCTTCGCCGCATACGGGCCGAAGTTGGAACTGACCTGACGCTGCCAGACATGGTTCTGGCCTTCTTGTTTCTCGACCACGGGGAAGACGTTTTCTTCGACGTTGGCTTCGAATGCGCCGACCATCGAACCGAACAGTTTGCCGAGGTCGCCATCGAGTTTACTGCTGTCCTCGTCTTTCAGACTGGCCACCAACAATGGCGTGTACAAACGCGAATCGGCGTACCAGCACAGGCCTGCCGCGCCGGCCACATGTTCGGTGAGGGTCTGCGCTACCGCTTCTTCGGCGCCGAGTTTTACCAGCAATGGTTTTTGCGGTTCGGCCGCGACCGGCAAGGTTACGCAGGCACTGGCGCCCAGCGGCATTGCTTGCCAGACCGGTTTGAAATCGAAGTCGGGCTGATTGTCCAGCTCGTCCATGGCGAGGTAGCTGTGCCAGCCCTTGTCGTCCATGTCGAAGCGCAGCCCGGCGAAGTTCGGGATGAAACGTTGATAACCCATGGCCAGAACGCTGGAGTTGACCGACAGGCGTTGTTTGGTTTCCGGGGCTTTCGCCGGCAGACCGAACGCTTCGGGGAACAGTTTTTCGCCATTGAGCAGCGCCGCCAGCGCTTGTGGCGAGACATGGCCCGATTCTTCGGAGACGCCGCTTTCGGGGTCGTAATACTTGGCCGGATTTGACAGCACCACCAGTTTGTCGCCGTGAGAGGCGAACAACAGGGCTTTGCTGGCGTTATAGGTCAACTGATACAGCGGCACGCTATCGCCGCCGACTTTGAGTTCGCCCATCTGACTGAGCTGCGTGTCATCCAGCGCTACTTTCGCCAGCGGCTCGAGCAGTTTCGCCAGCCCACCACGGTCCATCACCAGCAGGAAATCTTTCAAGCGCCCATCCGCGCCACGCCACAGCGCAACGTCGGCTGGCTGATCGAAAAGTTGCTCGATCAGGCTGTCCTGCAGTTTCAGGTCATGCTCGTAGATGATCCGGCGCAGACTGCCGATCAAGCCGAGGCGATCAGCATGGGTCTCGTAATAGAAGACGAAATCCTCGGTGAGCGTGGCCTTGAGGAACGGCACCGTCAGCAGGTCCTTGGGCAACTGACTCAGCGAGCGGGTCTCCAGCAACGCGTCCGGACGGCTCAGGCCAAGCTTGTCACTGGCCAATTCCGCCGGCGGTGCCTTGGGCTTGAGCAGCAGCCAGCCAAAACCACCCGCCACGCCGGCCACCAGGCATAACCCGGCCAGGAGCAAAGGCCAGCGCCGCGAAGGTTTGGCCGCTGGCGTGTCGGCAGCCGGAGTAACAGTGTTATCGCTCATCTTCTCGCTCATTTCCCAAAGCTCAGGATTTCATCCGTGGCGGAATGCTTAATAGTTGAAAGTCTTGACCAGCAGCAGATCACCGATCGCCCGCAGGGGCACGATGAACGTTTCGCGTTTTTCGTCGACGGTGTTTTCGTTGAGCACCAGCGTGATTTGCGAGGTGATCACCTCGTTCTGGTTGCTGGTCTCCTCGAAGTTATAGCCGCCGTTGCCGAAGTTGCCCCAATAGTTGACGTAAACCAGATAGGTGCCGTGCAACGGCGCGGTCATGGTGAACATTTCCGGGCCCGGGCCATCGACGCCATCAGGGTCCAGACCACCGCCATTGCTCAGTGCCGGCTGCGCCCAGAACGCATGCTGACCGTCGGGCGTGACAATGTGCAGATCGAGCTCGGCTTTCGGATCGTCCCATCCCAAGACAAGACGAATACGCGCCGGCGTGCGCAAATTGTTTGCTTCATAAAATTGCACGCGCTTGAGCGACTGGCCCTCGGCGCTGATCACCTCGACACTGTTGGAGCCGGCGCCGAACGCGTACGGCCGGGCGAAACGGCCCTGGTCGTCGGTGTACAGATTCAGTGGATTGCCATTTACGGCGAGACTGTGCGGCGGGCGCATATGGCCGATGGCCTTGAGCTGGCCCTGGATCATCGTGCGATTGCGCTGGATGCCGCGATCGATCGGCGGCGTCGGGTAGGCGACTTGCGGGTTTTCCGTGCGGTCGAGCAAGCCCTGATAGCGCCAGCCGCCGACCGGCTCCGACAACTCGGCACTCGGCGCAGCCAGCAACGCGGGCGCGCAGGACAACCCGATCAACAGCCAAAGAAATGAACGCATGTGATGCCTCCTGCCATGCCTGAACGAAACCTTGCACCCGATCCTCGGTACTTCACAGCGGTGAAACTGCGTTTCGTCTGAAAGACCCGTGACTATGGGGTCGTAGAAGGCGCGAAGATTAGCGATTCGGCGGTTTTTTAACAATCAGATACATGTGCTGTTGCTGTAGGAAACCTGCTTTTTAAGGGGCGTGAGCCGAATAGAGAGATTATTCGGCTCACAAAATGAGCCGAATAGGTTTCAGCTTTCCAGAATCGCCTCAGGAAAAAGGGCCGGTCGCACCCCGCTCATTTGCCCATACCCCCCCTATCTGCTAGTGTCGCGCCGGTTTAACGTCAACCGGAAATCGCCGCCATGGCCCGCAAAAAAGCTGCACTGGATTTCGAACAGTCCCTCGCCGACCTGCAAACATTGGTCGAGCGTCTGGAGAACGGTGAATTGTCGCTGGAAGACTCGCTGACCGCTTTCGAGCAGGGCATCGGTCTGACCCGAGATTGCCAGGCAGCGCTGGCGCAGGCCGAGCAGAAGGTGCAAGTGCTGCTGGAGCGCGATGGCGAACTCGCCGAGGAACCCTTCGACGCGGAACAGCCAGAATGATTGCGGCGTATACGGCGACCAGCCAGACCCGGGTCAACGCAGCGCTGGAAACCCTTTTCAATGCGCCGCTGCCAGAGTTGGCGCGGCTTTACGAAGCCATGCGCTACAGCGTGATGAACGGCGGCAAACGCGTGCGCCCGCTGCTGGCCTACGCCGCGTGCGAAGCGCTCGGTGGCAGGGCTGAACAGGCCAACGGCGCAGCCTGCGCGGTTGAGCTGATCCACGCTTATTCGCTGGTGCACGACGATTTGCCGGCGATGGACGACGACGATCTGCGTCGCGGCCAGCCGACCACCCACAAGAAATTCGATGAAGCCTGCGCGATTCTGGCCGGCGACGGTTTGCAGAGTCTGGCGTTCAGCGCCCTGCTCGACCCGCGCCTGAGCGATTGCAGCAGTGACATCCGCCTGCAAATGGTCACCGCACTGGCTAACGCCGCTGGTCCGGCAGGCATGGTCGGCGGTCAAGCCATCGACCTCGGTTCGGTCGGCCTCAAACTCGATCAGAAAGCCCTCGAACAGATGCATCGGCACAAGACCGGCGCGCTGATCGAAGTCAGCGTCAAACTCGGCGCCCTGGCCAGTGGTCGTGCCGAGCCGGATGAACTCAAAGCCCTGCAGACTTATGCACAGGCCATCGGCCTGGCCTTTCAGGTACAGGACGACATCCTCGACGTCGAAAGCGATACCGAAACCCTCGGCAAACGCCAGGGCGCCGATATCGCTCGGGACAAGCCGACCTACCCGGCGCTGCTCGGTCTCGACGCCGCCAAGGCCTACGCCCTGGAACTGCGCGATCAGGCCCTGCACGCCCTGCGACCGTTTGACGCGGCCGCCGAGCCATTGCGCGAACTGGCCCGGTATATCGTCGAGCGGCGCAACTGACGGCGTATCCGCCAAAAAAGACCAACGCGTGGGCAGGGGGCGATGCATCAGGTAAACTGCCGCATCTTCTATACCTATAACGATTCGCCTGATGCCCACGACGTTTCATGAGATTCCCCGCAAGCGCCCGACCACGCCCCTGCTCGACCGCGCGAACACGCCGGACGGCCTGCGCCGGTTAGGCGAAGCCGAGCTGGAAACCCTGGCCGATGAGTTGCGCCTGGAATTGCTCTACACGGTCGGTCAGACCGGTGGGCATTTCGGTGCCGGCCTGGGCGTGATCGAGCTGACCATTGCGTTGCATTACGTCTTCGACACGCCGGATGACCGGTTGGTGTGGGACGTGGGTCATCAGGCGTATCCGCACAAGATCCTTACCGGTCGCCGTGAGCGCATGGAATCGCTACGCCAGAAGGACGGCATTGCTGCCTTCCCGCGTCGCGCCGAGAGCGAGTACGACACCTTTGGCGTCGGCCACTCCAGCACCTCGATCAGCGCTGCGCTGGGTATGGCGATTGCCGCCCGCCTGCAGAACAGTGATCGCAAGGCAATCGCAGTGATCGGCGACGGTGCGTTGACCGCCGGCATGGCTTTCGAGGCGCTGAACCATGCGCCGGAAGTCAACGCCAACATGCTGGTGATCCTCAACGACAACGACATGTCGATCTCGCGCAACGTCGGCGGTCTGTCGAATTATCTGGCGAAAATCCTTTCCAGCCGCACCTACGCAAGCATGCGAGAGGGCAGCAAGAAAGTCCTGTCGCGCCTGCCCGGCGCCTGGGAAATCGCTCGTCGCACCGAAGAATACGCCAAAGGCATGCTGGTTCCCGGCACGCTGTTCGAAGAGCTGGGCTGGAACTACATCGGCCCGATCGACGGCCACGACTTGCCAACGCTGATCGCCACGCTACGTAACATGCGTGATCTGAAAGGCCCGCAGTTCCTGCACATCGTCACCAAGAAAGGCAAAGGCTTCGCCCCGGCGGAAGTCGACCCGATCGGTTACCACGCCATCACCAAACTCGAACCGCTGGACGCTCCGGCCGCCGCGCCAAAGCAGGCCAGCGGGCCGAAATACTCGGCGGTGTTCGGCGAGTGGCTGTGCGACATGGCGGCGGCTGATCCACGTCTGGTCGGGATTACCCCGGCGATGAAGGAAGGCTCGGACCTGGTGGCGTTCAGCGAACGCTTCCCGCTGCGCTATTTCGACGTGGCGATTGCCGAGCAACATGCGGTGACGTTTGCGGCCGGCATGGCCTGCGAAGGCGCGAAACCGGTCGTGGCGATCTACTCGACATTCTTGCAGCGCGGTTATGACCAACTGGTGCATGACGTGGCGGTGCAAAATCTCGATGTGCTGTTCGCCATCGACCGTGCAGGTTTAGTCGGCGAAGACGGCCCGACCCACGCTGGCAGCTTCGATCTGTCGTACCTGCGCTGCATCCCGGGCATGGTCATCATGACCCCGAGCGATGAAAACGAACTGCGCAAGATGCTCACTACCGGCCACCTGTACAACGGCCCGGCGGCAGTGCGTTATCCGCGCGGCAGCGGTCCGAATGCGACCATTGAGAAAGACCTCGAGCCGATCGAAATCGGCAAGGGCATCGTCCGTCGCCAGGGCAGCAAAGTCGCCCTGCTGGTATTTGGTGTGCAACTAACCGAAGCGCTGAAAGTTGCCGAGAAGCTGGATGCCACCGTGGTCGACATGCGTTTCGTCAAACCGCTCGACGAAGAGCTGGTGCGCGAGACTGCCGACAGCCACGAATTGCTGGTGACCATCGAAGAGAACGCGATCATGGGCGGCGCTGGTGGCGCGGTCAGCGAGTTCCTCGCGCGCGAGAACATTCTCAAGTCGATGCTGCATCTGGGCTTGCCGGATATCTACGTTGAGCACGCCAAGCCTGCGCAGATGCTGGCCGAGTGCGGGCTGGATGAGGCCGGGATCGAAGCGTCGATTCGTCAGCGTCTGGCCTTACTCGACAAGTAAACGCAATACTCTTGTGGGAGCGAGCCTGCTCGCGAATGCGGACTGTCAGTCAAATCAGGGCTGACTGATACACCGCATTCGCGAGCAGGCTCGCTCCCACATTTGATTTGAGTACACCTGAAACACCAGTGGAACGTCCATGAAACTCTCGCGCCTCGCCCTGCCCTTCTTTCTGCTGCCAACCGCCAACGCCCTCGCCGACAGCTTCGAGCGTAACCAGGCACTGAAACTGCCGGACATGCTGATCTCAGCCAACCGTCAGGTCGAAGCCCGCAACGACAGCAGCGCCGCCAACACGGTGTTCACCCGCGAAGACATCGACCGCCTGCAACCGAGCGACGTGCCGGACTTGCTGCGTCGCGTGCCGGGCGTGCAAGTGGCGCAGGCCGGCGGGCGCGGCAGTCTGCCGGGAATCTACATTCGCGGCACGCAGTCGGCGCAGAGTCTGGTGCTGGTCGATGGCCAGCGTATCGGCAGTTCGACCTCTGGTGACAGCAACCTGCAGCACCTGAACATAGAGCAGATCGAACGGGTGGAAGTGCTGCGCGGTTCGCGTTCGGTGATTTACGGCAGCGATGCGATTGGCGGGGTGATTCAGATTTTCACTCGACGCGGCACTGAGCAAGGCTTGCAGCCACGGATGCACGTCGGTTTCGGCAGCAACCAGACTTGGGAACGCAGCCTCGGCTTGTCCGGTGGCGATGAGAAAACCCGCTTCAACCTCGGCGCCAGTCTGGATGAAACCGCGGGGATTGACCGTACTCATGAGTCGTACCCGAGCGATGGCGATCACGATGCCTATCGCAACAAATCCGTCAGCCTGAGCCTCAGCCATGCGCTGACCGATGACATCGAAATCGGCGCCAATCTGCTGGATAACCGTGGCAAGGGCGAGTTTGACAACCCGTTCGGTAGATACGACTTCGCGACGGATCAGTCCTACCAGCAGCAGCCCTACAGCGATTTCAACGTCAGCAGCGTCAGCAGTTACATCGATGCGCGGGTCAACGAGATCTGGAAAACCCGCGTCGAGTTCGGCCACACCGAAAACCGCGAAAAGACCCTCGACAAGCTCAGCGACGAACGCACGGTGTTCAACACGTACCGCGATTCGGTGAATTGGCAGAACGACCTGACACTGGACGCGCGCAACAGCCTGATCCTCGGCGGCGACTGGTACGAAGACCGGGTCAACAGCAGCACCGCGTTTGACGAGGACAGCCGCTGGAACCGCGCAGCATTCATCCAGCACCGTTATCAGGCCGACAGCTTCTCCACCGAACTGGGCTTGCGCCACGACGACAACCAGCAATTCGGCAGCCAGAACACCTGGAGCGGCACGTTCACTCTGCCGCTGAATCCGGACAACGACTTGCTGTTGAGTTACAGCGAAGGTTTCCGCGCGCCGACCTTCAACGACCTGTACTACCCGGACTTCAGCAACCCGGATCTGAAACCGGAAACCTCGAAAAGCTACGAGCTGCAATGGCGCAGTCAGTTGACCGACAGCAGTCGCCTGGAAGCGTCGATTTACCGTACCGACCTGGAAGACGCGATCATCTTCGGCAGCAATTCACGCCCGGAGAACGTCGCTTCGGCGCGAATCAACGGCTTTGAAGCAGCGCTGAAGCAGGAACTGTTCGGTTGGCAGAGCAACCTCGGCGTTTCGATCATCGATCCGCGTGATCGTGATAGCGGGCACACTTTGGCGCGTCGCGCACGGCGGACGTTGAGTTGGGATCTGGATCGCCAGTTGGATCAAGTCAGCCTCGGTGCCAGTTGGCAGGCGGTCAGCAGCAGTTATGACGACAAGGACAATACGCAGGCGCTGGGTGGTTATGCGCTGTTCGGCTTGCGCAGCAGTTGGGCGTTGAACCGCGAGATCAAGCTGGATCTGAAAATCGATAACGTTTTCGACAAGGGCTACAGCCGGGCGAATTACAGCTATGACGGCAGGCAGTATGGTTATCGCGAGGAAGGTCGGGTGTGGATGTTTGGGGTGACCTGGACTCCCGAAATCCACTGAAATCCACTGTAGGAGCTGCCGAAGGCTGCGATCTTTTGATCTTGATCTTCGGCGATTCCGACTCAGTCAAACAGCAAAATCAAAAGATCGCAGCCTTCGGCAGCTCCTACAGGGTTACCTGTCAGGCGCGATCAATTGGCAGAGTTTGGCGGTAGCGCTGATCATTTGGCCGCTTGGGCGTTCAAGGCCTTTGTCGGTGATCAGCAACAGATTACCTCGCTTCACCGCCGCCACCTGTGGCCAGGTTTTCCACGCATTCAACTGCGCCTGATCACTCGTCAGAATCACTTCCGGATCTCTCTGCAATACCGCTTCGATGCTGACTTGTGGCGCAGGTAAGGCCAGATCACTGAACACATTCCGCGCCCCGCACACTTCCAGCGCATCGCTGATGACTTGCCCGCCACCGACGGTGTACAGCGGCTTGTCCCAGACCTGATAAAACACCCGCAACGGCACGTCCCGGCGATAGCGCTGGCGCAGTTCTGCGAGTTGTTTACGCAACGCCGCCGCCCGTTTCACCCCACGTTCAGGTCGTCCCAACTGCGCAGCAATGGCTTCAATCTGGGTAGTGAGCTGCTCGAAGGAATGCGGTTCGGCGACGAAGGTCGGGATGCCCAGACGCTTCAACTGATCACGCTGCGCCGGGCCGACGCTGCCGGGCCACAGCAACAACAAATCAGGCTTGAGGCTCAGTAGCTGTTCCATGTCGAGTTGGCCATAGCGGCCGACAGAGGGGACGCTGGCAATTTCAGCCGGCCGCTCACCGGCATCGAGCACACCGACCAACAGATCAGCCGAATCCAGTTCAACGACGATTTCAGAAAGAGACGGCGCGAGGCTGACCACCCGCAGGCTCGCCAGCACCGGAGTCGAGACGGCCAGCAGCAGAACCGCCAGCCACAGACGGCGCATCAGCCGAGTTGACGCGGGATACGGTAGAGATAAAACAGTACCGCCGTGGACAACGCCAGCAGCATCAACGGAACGGCTTCAAGACCGACGAACACTGCCAGTGCGCCGATCCACGCCGGCAAGGCTGCCGCGAGAAAAGCCGCACGACGACGGGCTGCGAGGGCAATCCACGCGGCCGGTTCATCCGGGGTATCGAGGGCTTTTTGCGTGGCGATCAGCGCATGTTTATAGCGCCCGAAAAACTTCAGACTGACAAACATCGACGCGACGCCGGCAATGAAAAACGGCATCGCCAGTACTGGCAGAATCCCTTCGCCCTGACCAAACAGCGCGTTGAGCACGAACAACGGCACCAGCGCCAGCGCGAGGTATTTCCACCAATCGACCGACAATCGGCGCCGCACCTGACCGCGAGTCACGCGCGATCAACCTCGCCCTGATGCTCATTGCCCATCATGTGGTCGAGCTTGCTGGCCTTGGTTGCCAGGTAGAGTTTGTTGTGCGGGTTGTGGCCGGTGTGCAGCGGCACGCGCTCGGCAACGGTAATGCCCATGTCGGTCAAGGCTTTGACCTTGCGCGGGTTGTTGGTCATCAGGCGCAGGGATTTCACGCCCAGGTGCTCCAGCATCGGCAGGCACATGGCGTAGTCGCGCTGGTCAGCAGCAAAGCCCAGACGCTCGTTGGCTTCAACGGTGTCGGCGCCGCCGTCCTGCAGTTCGTAAGCACGGATCTTGTTCAGCAGACCAATACCGCGACCTTCCTGACGCAGGTACAGCAGCACGCCTCGGCCTTCGCGGGCGATGGCTTTAAGCGCGCCTTCCAGTTGCGAACCGCAGTCGCAGCGCTGGCTGAACAAGGCATCGCCCGTCAGGCATTCGGAGTGCAACCGGCCGAGTACCGGGGCACCGTCGGCAATCTCACCCAGGCTCAGTACGACGTGCTCGCGGCCGGTGGCTTCATCGAGAAAACCGTGCATGGTGAATTGCGCAAAAGGTGTTGGCAGCTTGGAAGCGGCGACAAAGACGACAGGCACCGGTGTGCTCCTGATCTAAAGAGTCTGAAAATTCGCAGGCCGGCATTGTAACAGCAGGTTCCTGCACACGCTTAGGCTGAATTATCGGGCATAACGATCAAAAAGTTTGATAACAACCCGGTCGACATGGATCCCTGTAGGAGCTGTCGAGTGAAACGAGGCTGCGATCTTTTGATCTGGTTTTTGAATCAAGATCAAAAGATCGCAGCGTGCCGCAGCTCCTACAGGGGATTCGTCGCGCCCGTAGTGAAGGGATAGGGCTGCTTCCACTTCTCGAAGATTGGCTTCAACTCGCCGCTCTTCATCAGTTGCTCCATACGCTGGTCATACAGCGCCATCAGCGCTCGCGCCTGTGGAGTGTCGGCAAAGCCGAGAAACAGCGGCAGCTCGGCCAAGTGTGAATGGCGATACTGCGCTGGATCGGCTGCGGTTTTCACCACCGCTTCAATCTCGGTCAGCGCATCGATGTAGTAATCCGCCCGCCCCTGCTTGAGCATCGACAAAATACCGGTACGCCGTTGGATCGGGTTGTAACGCTTGATATTCGGCAGGTAGTTTTCGTAACGATAACCGCGCACCCAGGCCAGACGATATTTGCCCAGCGTCGCCAGGGTCGGCACCGGATTGCTTGCCAGACCCAGCGCATAAATATGGTCGGAATCGAAATTCCAGTGCGGATACAGCACCTGATCGGCTTCGTCGCGGTAGGAGCCAACCAGCGCGTCAACCTCCTTCAACTGCACCAGCCCGACCGAACGGGTGTAAGGCACGCTGCGGATATCCAGCTTGACCCCGGCCGGTTCGAACACTTTGCGCAACACGTCCCAACCGAGGCCATGGCCATCGGCGGCGGTGTAGTCTTCCCAGTCTTCGCTGGCCAGATGGATGACCGCCGGCGTCGGCGCAACTTCCTGCGCACCGGCCACGGTACTCAGCAAAGCCAAAACCACTAACGCCAACCAGCGTCGAGCCATCCCTCGTCCCCTCACTTGACCCCGATATCCCTTGGAATCAGGCGAAAACCCACACCAGACCCTGCATCGCCAGCCAGGCAAACACACCGGCCAGCACGTCATCGAGCATGATCCCGACGCCGCCATGCACATGCCGGTCGATCCAGCGAATCGGCCATGGCTTGAGAATGTCGAAGAAGCGGAACACCAGAAAACCCGCGAGCAACCAGTACCAGCCTTCCGGTACCAGCCACAGGGTGATCCACATCCCGACCATTTCGTCCCAGACGATGCCTTCGTGGTCGTGTACCCGTAGATCGTCGGCGACCTTGCCGCACAGCCAGAAGCCGAACAGCATGGTGATCCCGAGCATCAGCCAGTACCCCCAGTCGGGCAGCATCTGCCACAACGGAATAAAGGGTAGCGCAACTAACGAACCCCACGTGCCCGGGGCTTTCGGCAGGGTGCCGGAACCAAAACCGAACGCGAGGAAATGCCAGGGATTGCGCCAGACCGACGGCGGAACGAATTCGGCCGGAACCTGTTTCGGGTGATCTGTCACGGTGTCTCCTGAAAATGTTGATAACCGCGGATTTGCGGGGTGATGTCGTGCCCTTCGCGGTCCAGCAGGACCACGCCCTGACCTTCTGAAACACGACCGATCACGTGAATCGGCCAGCCATTGGCCAGCAGCACCGGCAACTCGACGGACGGCAGGGTGAACGCCAGCACGTAATCATCGCCACCGCTCAGCGCTGCACGCTCGGCGCCACGCTGACCGAGAAACGCCACTAAAGCATCCGACAGCGGTACGCGCTCGCGTTCAATCTCAAGTCGCACCTTCGATGCCAGTGCGATGTGGCCACAGTCGGCGAGCAGGCCGTCGGAGATGTCCAGCGCCGACGTGGCTTTGCCACGCAGGGCCTGGCCGAGGGCGAGTTGCGGTTGTGGCGACCAGTAATGATCGAGCAGCGGTTGGGCGATATGAGATTCGGCGTCACGCTGACGCAACACCAGCGGCAGAGCGCCGGCGGCATTGCCCAGCTCACCGCCGACACAGAGCAAATCGCCCGGTTGCGCACCGCTGCGGGTCAGCGCCTGACCCGCCGGCACTCGACCAAACACAGTCACCGTCAGACTCAACGGCCCGCGCGTGGTATCGCCGCCGACCAGCGCGACGCCGCAACTCTGCGCCATACGGTTCAAACCGTGGGCATAGGCTTGCAGCCAATCGGCAGTCACCGTCGGTACAGTCAGGGCAAGGGTAAAGGCAACGGGCGTGGCGCCCATGGCGGCCAGATCGCTGACCGCGACGGCCAGCGAGCGCTGACCGAGCAGAAACGGATCGCAGGGGTCGGCGAAATGCACACCGGCCACCAGCGTATCGGTAGAGATCGCCAACTGTTCCCCGGGGGGAACAGCAAGCAAGGCGCAATCGTCGCCGATCCCCAGAGCAACGCCTTCGCCGCCCTGCGCACAGGGCGCGGCGGCGAAGAAATTGCGGATCAGCTCGAATTCGCCCATTGAGGTTTCAAGCGCGATTTAGCGCTTGAACGCCTTCACTTCAGCTTCACGCAGGCGCGGGGCCAGCTTGTCGAGCACGCCGTTGACGAACTTGTGACCGTCGGTGGAACCGTAGACTTTCGCCAGTTCGATCCCTTCGTTGATCACAACGCGGTACGGCACGTCGACACGTTTGAGCAGTTCCCAGGTCGACAGGCGCAGTACGCACAGTTCAACCGGGTCCAGCTCTTCGATGGTCAGGTCCAGGCACGGCGCCAACGCAGTGTCGATCTCGGTCAGACTGGCCGGAACACCGTGCAGGATGTCGTGGAAGTAGCTGGCATCGGCGAAGGTGAAATCGTTATCGACGCGGAACTGCGCTTCGATTTCGTTCAGCGAAGTACTGGCCATGTGGCGCTGGTACAACGCTTGCGTCGCCAACTGACGGGCAGCGCGGCGCTTTTCACTTTTCGAAGGCTTGCCGGCGTCAGTTGGACGCGGTTCGCGCGGGTTGAAACGATCGCTTTCGTCGCTAATCACTTGGCCTCCAACTGTGCCAGCAGGCTGACCATTTCCAGTGCGGACAGGGCAGCTTCGGCACCTTTGTTACCGGCCTTGGTGCCGGAACGTTCGATGGCTTGCTCGATGGAATCAACGGTCAGGACGCCGAAAGCGACCGGCACGCCGAACTCCATGGAGACCTGGGCCAGGCCCTTGGTGCACTCGCCTGCCACGTATTCGAAGTGCGGAGTACCGCCACGAATGACCGCGCCCAGTGCAATGATTGCAGCGAACTCGCCTTTCTGGGCGACTTTCTGCGCAACCAGCGGGATTTCGAAGGCGCCAGGTGCGCGGATGATGGTGATGTCGCTTTCGCTCACGCCGTGGCGAACCAGGGCATCAACTGCACCGCTGACCAGGCTTTCAACCACGAAGCTGTTGAAGCGGCCCACTACCAAAGCGTAGCGGCCTTTAGGGGCGATGAAGGTACCTTCGATGGTCTTCAGGGTCATTCGTCAGTTCTCTTAAAGAGCCGGGACGCGTCTGCTACGCGTCCCTCAGTGATTTATTTGCCGCGAATTCGGGTCCGGAAACAACCGGTCATTATTCGGAGGGCACGTATTCTACAACTTCCAGATCGAAACCGGATATCGCATTAAATTTCATTGGTGCAGACATCAAGCGCATTTTGCGTACACCGAGGTCACGCAGGATCTGCGAACCGGCACCGACGATGCTGTAAGTCGTCGGTTTTTTCGGCGCGGCCTGATCACCGGTTTCACGGATGTGCGCCAGCAACACGTCGCCATCGAGCGGGTGACCGAGCAACAGCACCACACCGCTGCCCGCCTCGGCAACTGCCGCCATGGCGGCGCGCAGGCTCCAGCGGCCGGGTTGTTTGACCATCAGCAAGTCACGCAGCGGATCCATATTGTGCACGCGAACCAGCGTTGGCTCTTCGGCGCAAACAGTGCCCAGGGTCAGCGCCATGTGCACGTCGCCTTCCACGGAATCACGATAGGTCACCAGGTTGAATTGGCCCAGTTCGCTGTCCAGCGGCTGCTCGGCAATCCGCTGAACGGTACGTTCGTGGATCATCCGGTAGTGAATCAGGTCGGCAATGGTGCCGATCTTGATGTTGTGCTCAGCGGCGAACGCTTCCAGCTCAGCGCGACGGGACATGGTGCCGTCGTCGTTCATCACTTCGCAGATCACCCCGCTCGGCTCGAAACCGGCCATGCGCGCGAGGTCGCAAGCGGCTTCGGTGTGACCGGCGCGAGCGAGGGTGCCGCCGGCCTGAGCCATCAACGGAAAGATGTGGCCCGGGCTGACGATGTCTTCAGCCTTGGCGTCTTTGGCGGCAGCCGCTTGCACAGTGCGCGCACGGTCGGCGGCGGAGATACCGGTTGTTACGCCTTCGGCCGCTTCGATCGAGACGGTGAACTTGGTGCCGAAGCCGGAACCGTTGCGCGGCGCCATCAGCGGCAGCTTCAACAGTTCGCAGCGCTCGCGGCTCATCGGCATGCAGATCAGGCCACGGGCGTGCTTGGCCATGAAGTTGATGTGCTCGGCCTGGCAGCATTCGGCGGCCATGATCAGGTCGCCTTCGTTCTCGCGGTCTTCGTCATCCATGAGGATGACCATCTTGCCTTGGCGGATGTCTTCAACCAGTTCTTCGATGCTATTGAGCGCCACAAGGCACCCCCTTCAGTCAGGATTTGAGATAGCCATTGGCGGCCAGAAAGCTTTCAGTAATGCCGCCAGCGCTCGGCTCTGCCGCCTTGTCACCGAGCAGGAGACGCTCCAGATAACGCGCCAGCAAATCGACTTCCAGATTCACCCGGCGACCTGGCTTGTAGGACGCCATGATGGTTTCGCTCAGGGTGTGCGGAATGATCGTCAGCATGAATTCGGCGCCATCGACTTCGTTCACGGTCAGGCTGGTGCCGTCGACGGTGATCGAGCCTTTATGGGCGATGTACTTGGCCAGTTCCTTCGGCGCGCGAATGCGAAATTCCACGGCGCGGGCATTGTCGCTGCGCGAGACGATTTCGCCGACACCGTCGACGTGGCCGCTGACCAGGTGCCCGCCGAGACGGGTGGTCGGGGTCAGGGCTTTTTCCAGATTGACCGGGCTGCCGCTTTTCAGGTCGTTCATGGCGGTGCAGTCGAGGGTTTCACGGCTGACGTCGGCGGCAAAGCCGTCGCCCGGCAGCTCAACAGCGGTGAGGCAGACGCCGTTGACCGCGATGCTGTCGCCGAGTTTGACGTCGCTCAGGTCGAGCTTGCCGGTGGCGACGTGGACCCGCACATCACCGCCCTTTGGGGTCAATGCGCGGATACTGCCGATGGATTCGATGATGCCGGTAAACATGGGGTTCTCCTTGAGAACTGGGCCAGCGCTAACGCGATGGCCGGGAATTATACGCTCGCCGAACGGACAGGGATGGCAGTGACTCGCCAGTCATCGCCGACCGCACGAATTTCAGTGATTTTCAGCTCCGGCGCATCCTTCATATGGGCCAGCGGCCAGTCCAGCAATGGACGCGCCGTGGAACCGAGAAACTTGCCGGCGATGAAGATCACGAATTCGTCGACCAGACCGAGCTGAGCAAAGGCGCCGGCCAAGCGTGGGCCGGCCTCGACCAGCACTTCGTTGGTGCCACGGTTGGCCAGTTCGATGAGTAATTGATGCAGATCGACCTGACCATCGTCACCCGGCACGATCAGGCACTCGGGGCCGTGAGCGTATTGCTCTTCGATCGCGACGCAGGTGGCGACCAACGCTGGGCCTGCCTTGAAGAACGGCGCATCCAGCGGCACCCGCAGGCGGCCGTCGATCAACACGCGCAGTGGCGGACGGCTCATGGCCAATGCGGTTTGTTCGGCATCCAGACCCAACTCATCGGCCCGCACAGTCAAACGCGCTCCATCGGCCAGCACGGTGTCGGCGCCGGTCAGGACCACGGCGGCCTGGGCGCGCAAACGCTGGACGGCCGAACGTGCGGCCGGGCCGGTGATCCATTGGCTCTCGCCATTTTCCATCGCCGTGCGACCATCGAGGCTCATGGCCAATTTGACCCGCACGAACGGCAAGCCGTGTTCCATGCGTTTTAGAAAACCTTGGTTGAGCTTGCGCGCTTCAGCTTCGAGCACACCACTTTCAGTGGCGATACCGGCATCGGCCAGACGCTGCAAACCACGACCGGCGACTTGCGGATTCGGATCGCGCATCGCCGCTACGACTCGGGCGACACCGGCATTCACCAGCGCATCGGCGCACGGCGGCGTACGCCCGTGGTGGCTGCACGGTTCTAAAGTCACGTAAGAGGTGGCCCCACGGGCCAGCTCACCGGCGGCGCGCAGGGCATGGACTTCAGCGTGCGGTTCGCCGGCGCGTTCATGCCAGCCTTCGCCGACAATCTGCCCGTCACGTACCACCACACAGCCAACCCGTGGATTGGGGTGGGTGGTGTAGTGGCCTTTGCGCGCCAGTTCCAGCGCACGCGCCATGAAGTGAGCGTCGAGGATGGCCTGCTCGGCGACGGTGGTCATTCTTTCACCGGTTCGCGAGCGAGGCGGTCGATTTCTTCGCGGAATTCGTTGAGATCCTGGAAGCGCTTGTATACCGAAGCGAAACGGATGTAGGCGACTTCATCAAGCTTTTGCAGCTCGGCCATGACCAGTTCGCCGACCACAAGGGATTTGACCTCGCGTTCGCCGGTGGCGCGCAGCTTGTGCTTGATGTGAACCAGAGAGGATTCGAGGCGCTCGACGCTCACCGGACGTTTCTCCAGCGCGCGTTGCATGCCGGCGCGGAGTTTTTCTTCGTCGAACGGTTGGCGGCTGCCGTCGGTTTTGATCAGGCGCGGCAACACCAGTTCGGCCGTCTCGAACGTCGTGAAACGCTCGCCGCAGGCCAGGCATTCACGCCGGCGGCGCACCTGTTCGCCCTCGGCGACCAGACGCGAGTCGATGACCTTGGTGTCGTTGGCACCGCAGAAGGGACAGTGCATGGTGGCTGGCAACAAAAAAAGGGAGGGCCATGGTAGCGCATCCCGGTGGCAAGACAAGCCATAGGCTTTGCGGTATACAGAACGGCATGATCGTTTGATCCATGGATTTCATTTTGCCGGAGCATCCAATGCCGTTACGTCCGCTCGTTTTGCTCAGTCTTTTCAGCCTGCTGGTGGCCTGTGGCAGCGATGCACCCAAGCCCCAGCCGCCAACGCCTGGCCCGGCGCCGCAGCAAGCGCAGAAAAAAGCCAAGGAAGCCGCCGAGCTTGGCCCGCTGCCGGCCTATCAGCGCGAACTGAGCGGCACCCTGCAAGGCGTGCCTGCCGGCGCCGAAGTCGAACTGGCGCTGCTGGTGATAGATGAAAAGGATCGCCCGCAACAGTTGCTCGCCAGTTCCAGCCTGATCGGCAATAACCAGATCCTGCCGTTCCGCCTGCGTTTCAACCCGGACGCATTTCCCGCCGGTGCGCGGGTTGAATTGCGTGGCCGCGCCAGCCAGTCCGGCCAGTTGATCCTGCACCTGCCGTCGCAAACCATCACCCAGCCGACCACTCAGGCGCTGGGCCAGCTGCAATTTGTCAAAGCACCATGACTGCACCGCTCGACCTGCAACAGGCGTTAGGTGAATTGCTCGGCGACGCCAGACTCAAGGTCTGTGCGTTGCCAGACGTTGATTTACAGCTATGGCTGATCGATGGCGACAACATGGATCGCCAATTCAGTCAGGAAGAAATTCAGCGAATTCTGCACGAGCCACCGTACTGGGGTTTCTGCTGGGCCAGCGGTCTGGCGGTGGCGCGCTATCTGGCGGAGTTTCCCGAATGGGTGCGTGGCAAGCGCGTGCTGGATTTCGGCGCGGGTTCCGGGATTGCCGGGATCGCGGCGGTGAAGGCCGGCGCGCTGGAAGTGGTGGCGTGCGATCTCGATCCGCTGGCGATTGCCGCGTGTCGGGCGAATGCCGAGCTGAATGATGTGCAGATGAGTTATTCGACGGATTTCTTTGCCGAGGCGGATCGCTTTGATCTGATTCTGGTGGCGGATGTGTTGTATGACCGGGCGAATCTGCCGTTGCTCGATGCGTTTTTAAGTCGTGGCCGTGAGGCGCTGGTGGCGGATTCGCGGGTTCGGGATTTTCGCCATCCGTTGTATGAGCGCATCGAGATGCTTGAGGCGATGACGTTGCCGGATCTGGCTGAGCCGGAAGAGTTTCGGCATGTCAGCCTTTACCATGCGCGGCGTGATTGAAATCGTTAAAAGATCGCAGCCTTCGGCAACTCCTACAGGTGCAATGCGTGTCCGCGTGTAGGAGCTGCCGAAGGCTGCGATCTTTTGCGCCACCGCTTATAGTGCGTTCATTAACGTATTGACGAGATCCCCCATGAGTGAGCAAACGCCGTACATCTTCGACGCCACGACGGCCGATTTCGACCAGTCGGTGATCGAGGCTTCTTTCAACAAACCGGTGCTGGTGGACTTCTGGGCCGAATGGTGTGCGCCGTGCAAGGCGCTGATGCCGATGCTGCAAGGTATTGCCGAGAGCTATCAGGGCGAGTTGCTGCTGGCCAAGGTCA
This sequence comes from Pseudomonas sp. M20, assembly GCF_045037865.1. Taxonomy (NCBI): domain Bacteria; kingdom Pseudomonadati; phylum Pseudomonadota; class Gammaproteobacteria; order Pseudomonadales; family Pseudomonadaceae; genus Pseudomonas; species Pseudomonas sp. M20. The sequence goes on along the minus strand of NZ_CP173611.1, from coordinate 6,471,118 downwards.
ACTGCGACATCGAGCAGGACATCGTCGCCCGCTTCGGTATTCGCAGCCTGCCGACCGTGGTGCTGTTCAAGGACGGTCAACCGGTCGACGGCTTTGCCGGTGCACAACCGGAATCCGCCGTACGCGCGCTGCTTGAGCCACATGTGCAGATGCCGCCACCGGCCGCCGCCGATCCGTTCGAACAGGCTCAGGCGTTGTTTGATGACGGCCGTTACGCCGACGCCGAAGCGGCGCTGGTGGTGATGCTCACTGAAGACAACACTAACGCCAAGGCGCTGATTCTCTACGCGCGTTGCCTGACCGAACGTGGCGAACTGGACGAAGCGCAAACCGTGCTCGACGCAGTCAAAAGCGATGAGCACAAGGCTGCACTGGCCGGGGCCAAGGCACAGATCAAGTTCCTCGGACTTGCTCGTGATCTGCCGGACGCCGCCGATCTGAAAGCACGCCTGGCGAAAGATCCGCAAGACGATGAGGCGGTGTATCAACTGGCGATTCAGCAACTCGCTCGCCAGCAGTATGAAGCGGCGCTGGATGCACTACTGAAGCTGTTCATCCGCAACCGCAGCTACAGCGAAGGCCTGCCGCACAAAACCTTGCTGCAGGTGTTCGAGCTGCTGGGCAATGATCACCCGCTGGTGACGGTGTACCGCCGCAAGATGTTTGCTGCGCTTTATTAAGATCAAAAGAACGCAGCCTGCGGCAGCTCCTACATTGGGATCGTGTACCCCTTGGAGCTGCCGCAGGCTGCGATCTTTTGCAACTCACTCGATCCAGCTGTAGAGCGGCGTATCCCCGCCGCTCACCACTTTCACGTCCGCACTATGGCGCAGGCGCACCAGCAAGCGCTTGCCTGCCACCGCGCTGCCGGTCAGCCCTTCCAGTTGATCAAGCAGATCCGGACCGCTGAGCTGCCCAGCCTTGCGCAAAAGGTCCTTGGCCAACTGCCACAAGGCATCGTCCTGATTCAGCGGTTTCGCTGCCGGAGCTGACGCGAGCGCTTCAGATTGCGCAAGCGGCGCCTGCCCATTCAGCGCCGAACCGAGCTTCGCCCAGTCGCCTTCATCCAGTTCCACCGTCAAGTCCACCGGCACGTCGCCGACGGTTCCGCGTATCCGCAACATTGAGTTCGCTCCCGCACTTTTCTGACCTGCATGCTCCCACGGGACTTGTGCAACGCCAAGCGCACGGGCAAACTCTGCGCACTTTCGTTATAAGATTACATAACAAACTCTTCACTTTACTTCCCGGAGACCGCCATGCGTCGTCTGCTGCTCGCTTTGCCGTTTGCCCTGTTGCCGCTGGCCATCGCCCATGCGGCTGATGAGCATGACCACGATCACGACCATGAACACGGCAGCCTCGGCGCGCATGAACATGGCGTGGGTCGCCTGAACGCTGCGCTCGACGGCCAGACCCTGGAGCTGGAGCTGGAAAGCCCGGCGATGAACCTCGTGGGTTTCGAACACATTGCGACCACGGATGCCGATAAAGCCAAAGTCGCTGCCGCCCGCGCGCAACTGGAAAAACCCTTGGCCCTGTTCAGCCTGCCTGCTGCTGCCGGTTGCAAAGTGGTCAGTCAGGAACTGGAAAGCCCGTTGTTCGGCGACAAGCCGGATGCCGATGACCATGACGACGATGAAGCGGACAAGGACGGTCACGAGCATCACCACGACCATAGCGAAATCCACGCGCACTATCAGTTCAACTGCGCCACACCGGGTGCGTTGAAGACTCTGGATCTGGCGAACGTCTTCAATACCTTCCCGGCGACGCAGAAAATTCAGGTACAACTGATCAGCGCCAGCGGCCAGCAAGGCACCGAAGTGACGGCCAAGGCTGCCGCGCTGAAATTCTGATCACTCCCTAAATCCCCTGTAGGAGCTGTCGAGTGAAACGAGGCTGCGATCTTTTGATTGTAAAAAACCAAGATCAAAAGATCGCAGCCTTCGGCAGCTCCTACAGGGGGTTCAGTGTCCAACCATGAAACTGGTGCCATGACCCAAGCACTCATCGAACTGTCCGACCTGGGCTTCAACTGGCCCGGTCACCCGCCGTTGCTGGACATCCCGGCGTTTCGTCTGGAAGCCGGCGAAACCCTGTTCCTCAAAGGCCCCAGCGGCAGCGGCAAGACCACCCTGCTCGGTCTGCTCGGCGGCGTGCAGAAGCCCGGTCGCGGCAGCATTCGTCTGCTTGGCCAGGAACTCACCGAACTCTCCGCGGGCGCTCGCGACACTTTTCGCGTCGACCACACTGGCTACATTTTCCAGCAGTTCAACTTGCTGCCATTCCTCTCGGTGCGCGAGAACGTTGAACTGCCGTGTCACTTTTCCAAGCTGCGCGCGCAACGGGCGAAACAGCGTCACGGCAGCGTCGACCAAGCCGCTGCCACCCTCCTCTCCCACTTGGGCCTGAAGGATGAAAGCATCCTCAGTCGTCGTGCTGATTCACTGTCGATCGGCCAACAGCAACGGGTTGCCGCCGCACGCGCATTGATCGGCCAACCCGAGCTGGTGATCGCCGACGAACCGACTTCGGCACTGGATTACGACGCCCGGGAAAACTTCATTCGCCTGCTGTTCGCCGAATGCCGCGAGGCCGGATCGAGTCTGCTGTTCGTCAGCCATGACCAGAGCCTGGCGCCACTGTTCGACCGTCACCTGTCCCTGGCCGAACTCAATCGCGCCGCCACGTCTGCCGAGGTCTGAGATGTATCTGTTTCGTCTGGCCATGGCCAGCCTGGCCAACCGCCGCTTCACCGCTTTGCTCACGGCTTTTGCCATCGCCCTCTCGGTATGCCTGTTACTCGCCGTTGAGCGAGTACGCACCGAAGCCAAAGCCAGTTTCGCCAGCACCATCAGCGGCACCGACCTGATCGTCGGCGCCCGCTCCGGCTCGGTGAACCTGTTGTTGTACTCGGTATTTCGCATCGGCAACGCCACCAACAACATTCGCTGGGACAGCTTCGAACACTTCGCCAGCAACCCGAAAGTGAAGTGGGCGATCCCGATGTCCCTCGGCGACTCCCATCGCGGCTACCGGGTGATGGGTACCACTGAAGCCTATTTCGAGCATTACCAGTACGGTCGCCAGCAACACCTGGCACTGGCCGATGGTCGCGCGTTTGCAACCGATCCGTTTGAAGTGGTGCTGGGTGCCGAGGTCGCGGATGCGCTGCATTACAAACTCGGCGACCAACTGGTGCTGGCCCACGGCGTGGCGGCGATCAGTCTGGTCAAGCACGACGACAAACCGTTCACCGTGGTCGGTATTCTCAAGCGCACCGGCACCCCGGTCGATCGCACGCTGCACATCAGCCTCGGTGGTATGGAGGCAATTCACATCGACTGGCACAACGGTGTGCCGGCACGCGGCAATGGCCGGATCAGCGCCGATCAGGCACGCAACATGGACCTGACGCCGCAAGCGATCACCGCGTTCATGCTCGGCCTCAACAGCAAGATTTCCACCTTTGCGCTGCAACGCGAGATCAACGAATTCCGTGGCGAACCGATGCTGGCGATTCTGCCGGGCGTGGCGTTGCAGGAGTTGTGGAGTCTGATGAGCACCGCCGAAAAAGCGCTGTTCGTGGTCTCGTTGTTCGTGGTGCTGACCGGGTTGATCGGCATGCTCACGGCGATTCTCACCAGCCTCAACGAACGGCGCCGCGAGATGGCGATTCTGCGCTCAGTCGGGGCGCGACCGTGGCATATCGCGAGCCTGTTGGTGCTCGAGGCGTTCGCCCTGGCGCTGACCGGGGTGATTGCCGGGGTAGCTCTTTTGTACATCGGCATCGCTGCAGCGCAAGGTTACGTGCAGGCCAATTACGGTTTGTATCTGCCGCTGGCATGGCCGAGCGAGTATGAATGGACGCTGCTCGGTGGCATTCTGGCCGCCGCGCTGCTGATGGGCAGCGTGCCGGCCTGGCGCGCTTATCGCCAATCCCTGGCCGATGGCCTGTCGATCCGTTTATGAGGATGTTCACCATGCCCCGCGCTGCACTCGCGCTGCTGTTGTTGATCGCCCTGCCCGTGTGGGCAGCGGCGCCGAAAGACCTGACGTGGTCGGAAATGATCCCGCCGGACGCCGCGCCGGAAGTGCCGAACATGACCCCGCTGCATGACATGTCGAAGATGAGCGACGCGCTCTCCGCTGAATCCGCGCCTGCGGCGAAGCAGGACCTGCCGAATGCGCCGGTGGTGAAGGCACTCGACGGTCAGAATATTCGTTTGCCGGGCTACATCGTGCCGCTGGAAGTCAATGAAGAGGGGCGTACCACCGACTTCTTGCTGGTGCCGTATTTCGGCGCGTGCATCCATGTGCCGCCTCCGCCGTCGAACCAGATCGTGCATGTGAAAAGCGAGTTGGGCGTGAAGCTTGATGAGCTGTATCAACCGTACTGGGTCGAGGGGCCGTTGCAGGTCAAAGCATCGAGCAGCGAACTGGCGGATGCCGGGTATCAGATGGATGCCGACAAGATTTATGTGTATGAGCTGCCGGAGTGAATCCGGCGGTTTTGTGCTGCTTGATCCATCGTCTTCGCGAGCAGGCTCGCTCCCACAGGTGATCACATTCCAGGGTGGGAGCGAGCTTGCTCGCGAAGGGGCCCGCAAAGGTTCCGCAAAAGTCTGCCCCTTCACTGTTTCATTGAGCTGAGTCAAAAGACCGTATCAGTTGGCTTCGTACCATAGGACATCGAACATTTTTAACGTCCTTTCGGAGCCCCAATGAACAAGTCCTTGCTCAGCGCTTCGCTGTTTGCCCTCGCGCTCGCAGCCCCGCTCGCCCATGCCCACGAAGCCGGTGACATCCTCATTCGTGCCGGTGCGATCACCGTCAACCCGAAGGCCGACAGCTCCAGCGTCAAGGTCGATCAGGGCCCGTTGAGCGGCACCAATCTGGGCGGCAAGGCGACCATGAGCAGCGACACCCAACTGGGTCTGAACTTCGCCTACATGCTCACTGATCACGTCGGCCTCGAACTGCTCGCGGCAACGCCGTTCGAGCATGACGTCAAGCTCAAAGGCACTGCCCTGCCAGCGGCCAATGGCAAGCTCGGCACCCTGAAACACTTGCCGCCAACTCTCAGCGTTGTGTACTACCCGCTGGATTCGAAGTCGCCGTTCCAGCCGTATGTCGGTGGCGGTATCAACTACACCTGGATCTATGACGAACACGTCGGCAGCGAAGCCAGCGCCAACGGTTTCAGCAACTTCAAGGCGAAAAACTCCTGGGGTCTGGCTTGGCAGGTCGGTGCTGACTACATGCTGACCGACAACATCATGCTCAACGCCCAAGTGCGTTACATCGACATCGACACCCGCGCCACCGTCGAGAACAACGCCGTTGCACCAGGCACTCGCGCACGGGTCAACGTCGATGTGGATCCGTTCATCTACATGGTTGGCTTGGGCTATAAGTTCTAAGTCGAGTTATCGAACGTTCACGTGGTGGTGAATGAGGCTTGGTGGCGAGCAGGCATAGAACTGACGGCGACCGTACGCAGTTGATCGGGGGATAACATTCCCTCGCCACAGGAGTAGCGACATATTCCGGCCGTGAAAAAGGCGCCTGTCAAAGGGCGCCTTTTTCATGTCCGCTGGAAACCTGTGGCGTGAGTTGAATCTCCCCCCTCACCCCAGCCCTCTCCCTCAGGGAGAGGGGGAAAGGGAGCCGATTTGTGTGCTTTTCAAATACGAGTTCGACTCGATATTTCAGGTCGGTGCATTTCTCACAAACGCTACAGTCAGTCCCCTCTCCCTCTGGGAGAGGGCTAGGGTGAGGGGCTCTTTTCAGGAGCGCCCCAACAACCGCGCCAACCCCACACTCATCGGTGTCTGCTGCGGCAGCTTGAAGCGCTCCAGCAAACGAGCGTTGTTCGCCCGCGAATGCCGGATGTCACCGGAGCGCGCCGGGCCGTAGCTGACGGGCGGCAGTTCGCCGACCACCGCTTGCAATGCTTCAAGCATTTGCTTGAGGCTCATCGCCTGATTCCAGCCGACGTTCACCGGGCCGACTTCCACCTCAGGCTTTTCGATCGCCTGCACCAGCAGATCTACCAGATCCTCGACGTACAGGAAATCACGCGTCTGCTCACCATCACCGAACACCGTAATTGGCAGACCTTTCTGCGCGCGTTCGCTGAAGATGCTGATCACCCCGGAGTACGGCGAGGACGGATCCTGGCGCGGGCCGAAGATGTTGAAGAAGCGGAAAATCACCGGCTCCAGGCCATGCTGGCGGCGATAGAAGTCGAAATAGTGTTCGCCCGCCAGTTTGTCCGAGGCGTAAGGCGTCAGCGGGGCTTTGGGCGTGTCCTCATCTATCGACTCGCCCTCACCATTGTTCCCGTACACCGCTGCGCTTGAGGCATACACCACACGCTTGACCCCGGCCAGACGCATGGCTTCGCAGACGTTCAGCGTGCCGATGAAATTGCTCTGGTGAGTTTTCACCGGATCATCCACCGAGGCCTGCACCGAAGCCACGGCTGCCAGGTGAGCGACCGCACTGCAGCCTTGCATCGCCTTGGCCACCAGCGCCGCATCAGCGACGTCACCAACAATCAGTTCAACCTGTGGATTGTCCAGCGGCAGGTTGCTGCGTTTACCCGTCGACAAGTCGTCGAGGATGCGCACCGAATGCCCCTTGGCGAGCAAGGCATCGGTCAGGTGCGAGCCAATGAAGCCGGCTCCGCCGGTGATTAAAACAGTCCCTTCAGCCATGACGGTAGAACCTATCCAGTAAGCCCGGGAGTGCGGCACGCCAGGCGCGCGGCTTGATCCCGAAAGTGTGCAGAATTTTCTTGCAGGCCAGCACCGCGTGTTGCGGCTCTTCGGCAGCGTCCGGCCGCGCGGCGTGAGCCTGAGCGGTCGGCGCTTCGATCGCCAGCGCATGCAGGCTTCGTGCTTCAGTGAGAATCGCCTGGCCCAGTGCCAGCGGTGTGGTCGCTTCGTGGCCGGCGTAGTGGTAAGTGCCCCACAGCGGCGCGGCGCAATCGAGTTGCTTGAGTACCGAAATGATCACTCGCGCGGCATCATCGACTGGTGTGGGGTTGCCACGACGGTCATCGGCCAGGAGCAATTCCTCAGGTTGTTCGGCCCGTGCGAGGAAGCGCCCGAGCGTGCCATCGGGACTGTCATCGAGCAGCCAGCCGAACCGCAGCAGGACATGCTGCGGGCAAGTGGCGCGAACGCTTTGTTCGATGCGCCACAACGCCTGACCGCGCAGGCCGAGGGGCACCGGTTCGTCTTTTTCGCTGTACGCCGTGGCACGCGAACCATCGAACACCCGATAACTGGAGGGCTGGACGAGGACGATATTGTGGTGCTGGCACAGTTCGGCCAGACGCTCGATCGCCCGCTCCTGCCCGGCCATGCGGCTTTCGCTGACGGTTTCGGCCTGGAACCAGTCGAAATAGTAGGCGAGGTTGATCAACGCATCGGGACGGGTGTCGTCGAGCAGTTGCGTCAGGCTCGCGGCATCCCAGCCGTGTTCGGGCGGGCGGGGGGCGAGGAAACCGATGTCTTCCTCCGCACCGAGGCGAATCAGCGCCTGCCCAAGGGCATTTCCGCCGCCCAGTAACATAAGGCGCATTCGCATAGAGTCAGCAGGCCCAGTCTGATTGGAACGATGGCTTTAGCGACGGATCTCGTGGAACCGTCGTCGATAATTACCGGAATCGTTGCATTTTGCGGGTTTAGTGCGCAACCGTCATCCGTAAAGTGCAGATCGCCGGGATTTGTGTCGTCCCGACCGGCCCCTTCGCGAGCAGGCTCGCTCCCACATGGGATTTTGCGGTGCACAAAAATCCACTGTGGGAGATTCTATGGTTCATGCCTAGCCCCTAAACGGCTTTAGGTGAGTATTCGCTCTGGTTTTTCAACAGAGCAAATACCACCCGCGCAAGCTTGCGGGCTAGTGCAACCAGTGCTTGGGTAGTGCTCAGTCCGCGCTCTCTCAAAGCCTCATAAAATCCTTTCCACGCCGAGGTTCGGCTCGCCGCCATTGCAGCGTTGTGCAGCAACCGACGCGCCTCTGAGTCGCCTCGTTTGGTCAGGCAGCGACGGCCTTTCTTTTTGCCTGAGTCAGATATGCGCAGATCCAGGCCTAGAAAGGCGATGAAAGCGTCGGCATTCTTGAAGTCCCCACGCTGAAAGGATGCGAGCAAGCGGGCACCGGTCAACGTACCGATGCCTTCTACCTTCATGCAACGCTTGAGCTGAGCACCTAAATCGGCTTCGTCTATCTGCGTCAGGATCGTTTTCTCCAGCAGGATTTCCAGTCTTTGCATGGCGTTTATCTGATTTTTGAAAGCGGTTTTGAGCAACGGCTCATTCTCCCAGCTCTGCTTGAGGCTGACACGAGCCTGGACCAGAGCCGCACGGCGCCGGAAAAGACTGATGAGCCGGCAATACAAGGGCGACGGCGGTGTCCAAGGGCGTAAGTGGTCCCCTTCGTTTGTGAGATAACGGGCCAGTAATCGGGCATCCAGCGCATCAGTCTTCGCGCGAACGTTCACGCCTTTGCGGTAATGGCTGAGCTCATAACCGCCAACCATATAGATCACGCACCCATCGGCATGCGCCAGATCAGCAAATTCCTGGTGATAGATATTGGTGGCTTCGATGGCGATTGCCACTGGCTTGGCTACAGTTTTGAGCCATTTTTTGATTGCTGCTTTGGTGTTAGAGATTGTCTCGAGATGATCTGATTCGGCGCAATAAATCACCAGTTCATCCTTGGCGACATCAACCCCGATGATCGACTGAGTAGTAGCGACGGGCATTGCCATGAGAAATCCTCCGGGCTAAGGTTTGAACACTTGAAGGGTTCACCCAGAGGCGCAGGCTTGTTCCTATCGTCGGTCTAGGCCAGATGCATTCTTTATCGGCGCTTGGGTGAAAGGAGGAGGGTGAAATCTCCCACGGTCTGTACTGCGCTAACAGTCAGAATCGAGCCTTGTCCCTCCTCCTCCCTTCAAGTCCTACCATACAAGCGAGCCTGCTCGCGAAGAGGTCCGGCCAGACGCTGAAGATCTCAGCGGTACTTGCATCTTCTCCCCAGCGCCCGCATAACTTAAGCCATGAATCTGCCCATCCCCACGGACGCGGCCCTGGCAGGCTTTCACCCCGCCGTCAGCGCCTGGTTCAGCAAAACCTTCCCGACGGTCACCGCCGCCCAGGCCCGCGCATGGCCATTGATCCGCCAGCGCCGCTCGACGCTGATCGCCGCTCCCACCGGCTCGGGCAAAACCCTCACCGCGTTTCTCGCTGTGCTCGACGACCTCGTGCACCGTGGCCTGGAAAATCCCGACGGCCTGCCCGATGAAACGCTGGTGGTCTATGTCTCGCCACTGAAGGCGCTGTCCAACGACATCCGCATCAACCTGCAAAACCCGCTGGCCGGAATTACCGGGCAACTACGGCAGATGAATCTGCCCGAACTGGAAATCACCACCGCCGTGCGCACCGGTGACACCCCGCAGAAAGAACGCGCGGCCATGCGCAAGTCGGCGCCGCACATTCTGGTGACCACGCCGGAATCACTCTATGTGCTGCTCGGATCCGAATCCGGGCGAAAAATGCTCGGCACCACGCGCACGGTGATCATCGATGAAATCCACGCGATGGCCGCCGGCAAGCGCGGCAGTCATCTGGCGCTGAGCCTTGAGCGCCTGCAAGCGCTGTGCGCCGAACCGCTGACCCGCATCGGCCTCTCCGCCACCCAGAAACCGGTTGAAGCCGTAGCGCAATTCCTCGTCGGCCATGATCGCCCCTGCGAAATCATCGACATCGGCCACGCCCGGCCACGGGATCTTGGCATCGAAGTGCCGCCCGTGCCGTTGTCGGCCGTCATGGCCAATGATGTCTGGGAATTGGTCTACGACCGCCTCGCCGAACTGGCCCGTGAGCACCGCACCACGCTGATTTTCGTCAACACCCGGCGACTGGCCGAGCGCCTCAGCCGGCACCTCAGCGAACGCCTCGGCAAGCACGCGGTGGCGGCGCACCACGGCAGTCTGGCCAAGGAGTTTCGCCTCGACGCCGAACAACGCCTCAAGCGCGGCGAGCTACAGGTGTTGATCGCCACCGCCTCGCTGGAATTGGGCATCGACATCGGCGAAGTCGATCTGGTCTGTCAGATCGCTTCACCGCGCTCCATTGCCGGATTTTTGCAACGGGTCGGTCGTTCCGGTCACCAGGTGGGCGGCACGCCCAAGGGTCGCCTGTTTGCCACCACCCGCGACGACCTGATCGAATGCACCGCCCTGCTCGACAGCGTGCGCCGCGGCGAACTCGATACCCTGCACATCCCGGTCGCGCCGCTGGACGTGCTGGCGCAGCAGATCATCGCCGAAGTCAGCTGTCAGGAATGGTCGGAGGACGCCTTGCTGGCGATGTTCCGCCAAGCCTCGCCCTACCGCGATCTCGACGAAAAACACTATCAAGCGCTGCTGAGCATGCTCGCCGAAGGCTACAACGGTCGCCAAGGCATCCGCAGCGCCTACCTGCACCGCGACGCCGTCAGCCGCACCTTGCGTGGCCGCCGTGGTGCGAAACTCGCTGCCGTGACCAGCGGCGGCACCATCCCCGACAACGCCGATTACAGCGTGATGCTTGAGCCGCAAGGCTTGAACATCGGCAGCGTCAACGAAGACTTCGCGGTGGAAAGCATTGCCGGCGATGTGTTTCAGCTCGGCAATACCTCCTACCGCATCCTGCGCGTGGAAACCGGCAAGGTGCGCGTCGAAGATGCCCACGGCCAGCCGCCGACCATTCCATTCTGGCTCGGCGAAGCACCGGGGCGCAGCGATGAACTGTCGGCTGCCGTGGCGCGTCTGCAAGCGCAGCTCGACGAACTGCTCGGCGCCAGCCCCGGCGACCTGCAACCGGCGCTCGACTGGCTGATCGACACCCTCGGCCTCAACCGCGCCAGCGCCGAACAACTGGTCGAATACCTCGCCCGTGCCCGGCAAACTCTCGGCGCCCTGCCCTCGCAGGACACGCTGCTGATGGAGCGGTTTTTCGACGAGTCCGGCGGCACGCAATTGATCATCCATTCGCCGTTCGGCAGCCGCATCAACCGCGCCTGGGGTCTGGCCTTGCGCAAGCGGTTCTGCCGCACCTTCAACTTCGAATTGCAGGCTGCCGCCAGCGAGGACGCCATCGTGCTGTCCCTGTCCACCAGCCACAGTTTTGAACTCGATGACATCTGGCGTTACCTGCACAGCAACAGTGCCGAACACATTTTGATCCAAGCGGTGCTCGATGCGCCGCTGTTCGGCGTGCGCTGGCGCTGGAATGCCGGGGTGGCGCTGGCGTTGCCGCGTTTTACCGGTGGGCGCAAAGTTGCGCCGCAGTTGCAGCGGATGAAAAGCGAAGACCTGATTGCCAGCGTGTTTCCCGATCAGATTGCCTGCCTGGAGAACCTCGCCGGTGAACGCGAAATTCCCGAGCACCCGTTGATCGAGCAGACACTGGACGATTGCCTGCATGAGGCGATGGACAGCGAAGGCTGGCTCAATCTGCTGCGGCGAATGGAGCGTGGCGAGGTGCGTTTGATCAGCCGTGATTTACCGGCGCCCTCACCGCTCGCGGCAGAAATTCTCAGTGCGCGGCCGTACACCTTCCTCGACGATGCTCCGCTGGAAGAGCGTCGCACCCAAGCGGTGATCAACCGGCGCTGGAGCGATCCGCAATCGACCGATGATCTCGGTGCACTGGATGCCGACGCGATTGCCGCCGTGCGCGAAGAAGCCTGGCCGACGCCGAATGCTGTGGATGAAATGCATGAGGCGCTGATGAGCCTGGCGTGCATCAGCGAGGCTGAAGTGCAAGCGAACGAAGGCTGGCGTGCATGGCTGGAAACCTTGGCGAGCAGCGGGCGCGCCTGCCGTTTGCAGATCGACGCCGAGCATTGCTTGTGGCTGCCTCGCGAACGCCTGACTTGCCTGCAAGCACTTTATCCACAGGCTAGATTGCAACCCGAACTGGAGGCGTTACCGGGATTTGATGAAACCTGGACATTCGATGAGGCGGTGATCGAAGTGCTCCGCGCCCGTCTCGGTGCCTTCGGCCCGTTACCCATAACCGCAATTGCCGAACCTCTTGCGCTGCCAACCACTCAAGTAGCTCAAGCCCTCGCTCAACTGGAACGCGAAGGTTACGTGCTGCGTGGTCAGTTCACGCCCGGATTGGGGGTAGAAGAATGGTGCGAACGGCACCTGCTCGCGCGTATTCATCGCTACACGGTCAAGCGCCTGCGCCGGGAAATCGAACCGGTAGCGCTGCAGGATTTCATGCGTTTCCTGTTCGACTGGCAGCATCTGTCGCCCGCGACGCGCGGTCAGGGCAGTGCCGTGTTGCCGGCAATTGTCGGCCAGTTCGAAGGCTACGCAGCGGCCGCTTCGGCGTGGGACAGCGACATTCTCCCGGCGCGTTTGAAGGACTATTCGCCGAGCTGGCTGGATGAGTTGTGCCGCAACGGCAAACTGGTGTGGACGCGCCTCAGTGCCCGGCAGAAAGTCAGCGGCACGGCGTTGCGCAGCACGCCGATTGTATTGCTGCCGCGCAGTCAGGTCGGCTTATGGAGTGCGCTGGCGGAACAGACGCCGGTGAATGAACTGTCGCCGAAAACCCATAAGGTCTTTGAGGCCTTGAGCCAGCACGGCGCGTTGTTTTTCGATGAGCTGATCCATGAAGCGCACCTGCTGCGCACCGAACTGGAAATCGCCTTACAGGAACTGGTCGGCGCCGGCCTGGTGAACGCTGACAGCTTCGCCGGCCTGCGCGCGCTGATTACCCCGGCGAGCAAGCGCCAGCAGCACAGCAGTCGGCGTGGGCGTGGGGCGTTTATCGGTGGGATGGATGATGCCGGGCGCTGGGCCTTGCTGCGGCGCGGGGCGGCTGTGGATAACAACGAAACCCTTGAACATGTCGCGATGACACTGTTGCGGCGTTACGGCGTGGTGTTCTGGCGTTTGCTGGAGCGTGAGGCGGACTGGTTGCCGAGTTGGCGCGAGTTGCTGCGCACGTTTCATCGGCTGGAAGCGCGCGGCGAGATTCGCGGCGGGCGGTTTGTCAGTGGTTTGGCGGGGGAACAGTTCGCCTTGCCCGAGGCGATTCCGTTGTTGCGCGAAGTTCGACGGCGACCGCATGACGGCAGTCTGGTCGCGGTGTGCGGGGTAGATCCGCTGAACCTGGCCGGGACGTTGTTGCCGGGGGTAAAAGTGCCGGCGTTGGTGAGTAATCGGTTGGTGTATCGCGATGGTTTGCCGGCGGCGGCGGAGATTGCCGGCAAGACGCAGTTCTGGCTGGAGCTGGATCCGATCGCTATGGAGCAGGTGCGCGGCAAATTGATCCGGCATTGAGGGTGTTTGCGCTGAAGTCTTCGCGAGCAGGCTCGCTCCCACAGTTTGATCGCGTTCCCCCTGTGGGAGATTCTATGGTTGAGGGGAAGCCCTCAACTGACTTTTGTCTGATATTCGCTTTGCCCTTTCAGCAAGGCGAATACCACCCGAGCAAGTTTGCGAGCCAGCATCACCAACGCCTGCGTGGTGCTGAAACCCCGTGCTCTTTGGGCTTCGTAAAACCCTTTCCAGGCTATCGTACGGCTAGCCGACATCGCTGCGTTGTGCAAAAGTCGGCGGGCCTCGGGGTCTCCGCGCTTGGTCAAGCTGCGGCGACCGTCCTTTTGCCCTGATTTCGATACCCGTAAATCCATGCCCAGGAAGGCGATAAACGCATCCGCGTTGCTAAATTCCCCCCGCTGAAACGCCGTGAGCAGGCGCGCTCCGGTCAGAAATCCAATGCCCTCAACTTTCAGGCAACGCTTCAATTGGCAGAGCAAACCGGCTTGTTTGAGCTGATCGTTGATCGTCTTTTCGATCATCGTTTCAAGCCGCTGCATGGATTTTATTTGTTCAGCAAAAGCTGCCTTCAACAGCGGCTCATTCGACCAGCTCTGCACCAGACCGACCCTTGCCTGGACCAAAGCCGCGCGGCGGCGGAAAAGGCTCAGGAGCTGGCGGTACAGCGGTGATGGCGGGGTCCAGGGGCGCAACTCCTCGGCTTCGTTCTTCAGGTAACGGGCCAGCAGCTTGGCGTCCAAGGCGTCGGTTTTGGCGCGGATCTTCACGCCTTCGCGGTAATGTTTGAGTTCATAGCCACCCACCATGTAAATCGTGCAACCGGCCGCATAGGCCAAATCAGCGAATTCCAGGTGGTAGATGTTGGTTGCCTCAATGGCAATAGACACGGGGCCGAGCAAGGCCTTCAGCCACTGCTTGATGGATGTTTTGGTGTTGGGAATCGCTTCAAGCAGATCGCTATCGGCCTGATAAATCACCAGTTCATTTTTGGCGACATCCACGCCAACGATCGGATTTGATAGAGCGACTGGCATTGCCACAGGATTTCCTCCGGGATAAGGTTTGAGCACTTGAAGGGCTCACCCAGAGGCGCAGGCTTGTTCCTATCGTCGGTCTAGCCAGATGCATTCTTTATCGGCGCTTGGGTGAAAGGAGGAGGGGCGAAATCTCCCACGGTCTGTGCTGCGTCAACAGCCAGAATCGAGCCTTGTCCCTCCTCCTCCCTTCAAGTCCTACCATACAAGCGAGCCTGCTCGCGAAAGGGCCAGACCTCCCGCCACAATCCGGCAGTTAAGTCCGCGATTCCTGCGGCAACTCGCTCGCCACCACAGCCCCCTCTTGCTGCGACCGCTTCGGCAACAAAACCTGCTGTGGATAAGTCTGCGCGAAATGCACGGTCGCGGTGTTATCCACAAGCTTCTTCAAACGCTGGTTGAACGCCCGGCTCACCGCATACTGCCCGCCCGACACCGTACGGAATTGCGCCGTCAGCACCACGCCGTTCAAATCCATTTTGTCCACGCCAAACACATCCAGCGGCCCTTGCAGGTTGTACTTGAGGAACGGGTCTTCGCGGATCGAATCGCCGGTCTCGCGGATCAACTCGATGGCCTTATCCACGTCCGTGTCGTAGGTGAACTGCACCGAGAAAAACGCAAAGGCAAACTGCCGCGATTGGTTGGTCACTGCTTTGATCTGACCAAACGGCACCGAGTGCACAAAGCCCTTGCCGTCACGCAGACGCAGGGTGCGAATGGTCAGCCCTTCGACGGTGCCGGCATGGCCCGAATCGAGCACCACCCAATCGCCAATCGATAGGGTGTCTTCAATGATGATGAACAGCCCGGTGATCACGTCCTGCACCAGTTGCTGCGAACCGAAACCGATGGCCAGACCGACCACTCCGGCACCGGCCAGCAGCGGCGCCACATTGATCCCCAGATTGGCCATGGTGGTGATTGCGCAGATCACCACAAGGATGATTTTGATCGCGTTGCGCAGCAGCGGCAGGATGGTTTTCACCCGCGTACTCGGCTGGCGCGCCGCGCGTTTGCTGAGCGGCGGTTTCAGTGCTTCCTGAATCGCCGTGTCGAGTACCACCCACAGTAACCACGTCACCAGGAAGATCAGACCGATGCTGCTCAGCGCGTTGCTGATCGCCCGGCCGACCGTACTGCTCTGGGCAAAATCGAGCAGCGACACGCCCCAGATCCGCCCGAGAATATCGATGAAGGCGATAGCGATGACGATCCGCAGCAAGGCATGCAAGAGGCTGAGAAAACGTTCCTTGTAGGCGCTGCTGCGCTGGATCGCTTCGGCTTTTCGTGACTTGAACAAGTGCTGCAGGATCGTGCTGAGGAATACCGTGCCGATTAACAAAACCGTGGTGAACAACGCGCAACGCAGGGCCTTCTGATTGTCCTCGCCGATGCCGATCAGATTGACCGCCGAGACCAGCACCATCAACACGATTGGCCAATACCACAGCCCCGAGAAAATCCGCAGCGACTCCTGCAACGAGGGTTGTTTCAGCCGCTGACTCAGTGAACGATTGCGGATCAGATGCGCCACCGGACGACGAAGGCGAATCACCAGCAAACCAAAAATTATCGAGGCGATCAGCCCGGTGAACACCGCGATACTGCTGGTGATGTTACCGCCCAGTTGACGGGCGATCTGCGGGCTGGTCAGCGCATCGCTGAGGGCGGCGAGGAAACCGATCAGAAACAGTGGTCGAGGACAGTAATTGCGGATGATCCGCGCCGCCGGACGTTTATGGCCGACGTTGAACATCACCACCACGCACAACAACATCGAGGTGGAAAAGATGCCGCTGCTGGTGGCGTAGGCCAGACACAGCGCCAGCGCGCGTCCCACGGAGGCTTGCAGAAAATGGCTGACATATAACGTCAGCGGTAGGCAGATCAGCGCCGGCACGGTGTACGGCAGCAAGTAACCAATCAGGTCCTGACTGCGCTGGCGGGTACGCAACCAGCGGCCCTCGCGCAGGCGTTTGGTCAACAGGCTGCCGAGCACGGTGAGCAGCGCGAAACTGCCGAGCCAAGTGCCGGACAAAGAGAGGAAATCCCCAGCGACGCTCCAGCCCGAGCGATTCGACGGTTGATTGACCAGTTTGTCGACTTCATCGGCGGCGCGATCGGCGCGCAGGCGCCAGGCGTCGACCAAGTGTTCGTTGAGATCGAGTTTGTCTTGTACATCATCGATGCTCGAACTGATCGCACCGAGCAGCCCGCCCTGCACAATCGGTTCGGGTTTGGCCGCTTCTTCGGTGGCGGCCGGGACGCCCGGTAGCGCGGCGGCGTCGATTTCACTGGCGCCGAGAAACAGCAGTGCTCCCAGCAGAATGGCGATCCTGAACTTGACCAAAACTCCGATCTCCCTTGGCTGAACCTGTAAGGAACTGATCGGTAATTGCACAGCAAGTTCAAGAGCACCCTCACCCCAGCCCTCTCCCAGAGGGAGAGGGAGCCGACCGAGTTGCCTTCGAAAAGTACATCGACCTGCAAGTTCGGAGTCGAACTCAAACCCTGAAGATCAGCTCCCCTCCCCCTCGCCCTCTCCCTGCGTGAGAGGGAGCTGACCGAGTTGCCTGCGAGAAGTACACCGACTTGCAAGTCCTGAGTCGAACTCAAATCCTAAGAACCCTGAAGATCAGCTCCCTTCCCCCTCGCCCCCTTTGGGGGAGAGGGTTGGGGTGAGGGGGAGCGCTTTTGATCTTCGCCTTGGACGTGACCGTCCGTAATACCGTCGAAACTTTCCCGCCCCGCCCGCAGTCATCAAAAGATACCGGCAACACGAGGACTTTCGACGGGAGGGCGGCATGGCAACGATTCACATCGGTATTTCCGGCTGGCGCTACGCACCGTGGCGCGGGGACTTCTACCCCAAGGGACTGGCGCAGAAACGCGAATTGCAGTTCGCGTCGCGAGCGGTCAACAGCATCGAAATCAATGGATCGTTTTACGCCCTGCAACGGCCCGAACGTTACGCGCAGTGGTACGCCGAAACACCCGATGACTTCGTCTTCAGCGTCAAGGCGCCGCGCTTCATCACCCACATCCGTCGCTTGCGCGAGATCGAAAAACCACTGGCGAATTTCTTCGCTTCGGGAATTCTGGAACTCAAGGAAAAGCTCGGGCCGATCCTGTGGCAGTTCCCGCCGAACTTCAAATTCGAGCCTGAGCGCTTCGAACACTTCCTCGCATTATTGCCCCACGACACCGAAGCCGCCGCCACCCTCGCCCATCAACACGATTCGCACCTGCACGGCCACGCCAGCATGAAAGCCTGGCGCAAAAAGCCGCTGCGCCATGCCGTGGAAATCCGCAACGAGACTTTCATCGATCCGGAGTTCGTACGCTTGTTGAAACGCCACAACACCGCGCTGGTGATCGCCGACACCGCAGACAAATGGCCGTACCGCGAAGACCTCACCAGCGACTTTGTCTACTTGCGCCTGCACGGTGCCGAAGAGCTGTACGCCAGTGGCTACACAGCACCGGCACTCAAACGCTGGGCCGAGCGCATTGACGCTTGGCACCACGGCGAGCAACCGAAAGATGCGAACCTGATCGCCCCCCGACTGAAGCCGCGCGCGCGCAAATCCCGAGAGGTGTTCTGCTATTTCGACAACGACATCAAAGTCCGCGCGCCGTATGACGCGCGCGAACTGCTACATCGTTTCGACCTGGATAAAGACCTCGCCACCACCCCCGGTGAACCTGTTGCCGAAGGGGTACTGCCATGAGCATTCCAGAACCGGTCGGTTTCACCGATGAGGGCTCCGTGGTCGCGCCGTCAGTGCGCACGTTTACCGTGCTTACGGTGAATACCCACAAGGGTTTCACCGCGCTCAACCGGCGTTTCATCCTGCCGGAACTGCGCGAGGCGGTGCGCAGCGTCGCCGCCGATGTGGTGTTTCTGCAGGAAGTCCACGGTACCCACGAACAGCATCCCAAGCGCTACAACAATTGGCCGACGATGCCGCAGTACGAATTCCTCGCCGACAGCCTCTGGCCACAATTCGCCTATGGGCGCAACGCGGTGTACCCGGAGGGCGATCACGGCAACGCGCTGCTGTCGAAATTCCAGATCATCCGTCACGACAATCTCGACGTGTCGATCAGTGGCCACGAGAACCGTGGCCTGTTGCATTGCGTGCTGCGTCTGCCCGGTGACGGCACCGAGGTGCATGCGATCTGCGTGCACCTGGGCCTGCGTGAAAGTCATCGCAACGCCCAGTTGGACTTGCTCATGCAACGCTTGGCGGAACTGCCTGACGACACACCGGTGATCGTCGCCGGTGATTTCAATGACTGGCGCCAGCGCGCCGATGCCCAACTCAAGCCCTGTGGCCTGCGCGAAGTATTTGCCGAGCATCAGGGCAAACCGGCGCGCAGTTTCCCGGCGCGCCTGCCGACACTGCGACTCGACCGTATTTACGTGCGCAACCTCAAGGCCAGCCGGCCGAAAGTCCTGGCGAACCGGCCTTGGTCGCACCTTTCCGACCACGTTCCTTTATCGGTAGAGATAGAACTATGAGCAGCGCGCCGCTGGAGAAGTCCGCCGTGGAACCGGTAACCATCAACCCGCCGATACGCGAGCCCGGCCAGGTTGATGTCGAGTACAGCTGGCAGGGCAATAATCGCGTTGAGTTGCTGGAGAACGGCGAGGAGTATTTCCCGCGAGTGTTCGAGGCGATGCGCGCGGCGAAGAGTGAAATCCTCCTCGAGACCTTTATCGTTTTCGAAGACAAGGTCGGCGCCGAGTTGCAGGAGATTCTGATCGACGCCGCGCGACGAGGCGTGCGTACCACCGTCAGCCTCGACGGCTTTGGTTGCGGCGAGTTGACCACCGCTTATCTCACCGCGCTGAGTGAAGCCGGTGTGCATCTGCAAATCTTCGATCCGGCACCGAAACACCTGGGCATCCGCACCAATTGGTTTCGCCGTTTGCATCGCAAGATCGTGGTGGTCGACGGCCTGATCGCGTTTATTGGCGGGATCAACTTTTCTGGCGATCACCTCGCTGATTTCGGCCCTGAAGCTAAACAGGATTACTCAGTGGAAGTTCAGGGCCCGGTCGTCGCTGACATCCACCATTTTGCCCTACTGCAAAGTGGTCGTCCCGGACGCGCACGCTTCTGGTGGCAACGTCGGCGCCAGCGCCGCGCGGAGATGGCTTTCGAAGACCACGACGGCCAGGTGCGTCTGGTATTCCGCGATAACGACCAGCACCACTCCGATATTGAAGATGTGTATTTGCAGGTACTTCGCCGTGCCAAACGCCGGGTCGTGATCGCCAACGCCTACTTCTTCCCCGGTTATCGCTTGCTGCGGGAAATCCGTAACGCGGCGCGGCGCGGGGTTGAGGTACGCCTGATTCTGCAAGGCCAGCCAGACATGCTGGTGGCCAAACTGGCGGCACGCATGACCTACGACTACCTGCTCAAGGCCGGGGTGCAGATTCACGAATATTGCCAGCGACCGCTGCACGGCAAAGTGGCGCTGGTCGACGAAGAGTGGAGCACCGTCGGTTCGAGCAATCTCGACCCGCTGAGCCTGTCGCTGAACCTGGAAGCCAACGTGCTGATCCGCGACCGCGCCTTTAATCAGCACTTGTTCGAGCGCCTCGAAGACCTCAGTCAAAACCATTGCAAAGCCATGGATGCCAGCAAGTCTCCGCGTGGACGCATCTGGCACATGACCGTGGGGTTTCTGGTGTTCCACTTTTTGCGGCATTTCCCGGCGATGGCCGGTTGGTTGCCAGCGCATAAACCCCGGCTCAAGCCATTTCGAGGTAACACGCCATGAGCCATTCCGAAGCGCAATCGAGCGGCCACTCGGCAACAGCGACTCACTCGAAATGGAGTCGCTGGAAGCGCCCGTTGACCCTGCTGTTTTTCCTCGCACTGATCGTGTTGCTGACGCTGTTCGCCACGCGCATCGAATGGGCCGAAGTGCTGCAAACCCTCGCCGACTTCAAGGTGCGCACGCTGATCATCGCCGCCAGCCTGACCCTGCTGAGCTTTCTCGTGTACGCCAGTTTCGACCTGATCGGCCGCACCTACATTCGTCAGGACCTGACCTGGAAACAGATTCTGCCGGTAGGAATCATCAGTTATGCGTTCAACCTCAATCTGAGTGCCTGGGTCGGCGGCATCGCCATGCGTTATCGGCTGTATTCGCGCCTTGGCGTGAGCAAAAGCAACATCGCCAAGATTCTCGGCTTGAGCCTGGCGACCAACTGGTTCGGCTACATGACCATTGCCGGCGTGGTGTTCAGCAGCGGATTGGTGACGATGCCGCCGGGCTGGAAAATCAGCAGCAGTGCGCTGCAAGGCATCGGCGTGTTGTTACTGCTGATCAGCGCCGGCTATCTGGCGGCGTGTCAGTTTTCCAAACGTCGCGAATGGTCGATTCGCGGGGTGGAAATCAATCTGCCGTCGCTGCGCATGGCGGTCCTGCAACTGCTGTTGGGGGCATTGAACTGGTCGCTGATGGCGGCGGTGATTTTCACCTTGTTGCCGAGCAAACTGGATTATCCGCTGGTGCTGGGGGTGCTGTTGATCAGTGCGATTGCAGGGGTCATTACACATATTCCGGCGGGGCTTGGGGTGTTGGAAGCGGTGTTTGTCGCGTTGCTGCAACACGAGGCTTCGCGCGGCAGTCTGGTAGCGGGGTTGCTGGCATATCGGGCGATTTATTTTCTGTTGCCGCTGTTGATTACGGTGGTGATGTATCTGGTGGTTGAAGCGAAGGCGAAGGCGCTGCGAATAGAGAAGAAACCTTCCTGAGGGAGTTGGTGAGTTTGAAAAAGCTATCGCGAGCAGGCTCACTCCTACAAGTGAACGCATTCCAAAATGTAGGAGTGAGCCTGCTCGCGATAGCGTTCGAACGAACAACAAAGCTCATGCTGATTGAATAATGCTCAACCGCTCACCCACGACCATCTCGGTAATCCAGTCCACCAGAATCGAGGTGTACGCCTGCTGCGACACCGGCTCGCTCAGCGCATGATCGGCGCCATCGATAATCCGGTGCGTCAGTGAATGCGTCTGCTGGCACGCCGCGCGGTAACTCATGATTGCCGCGTGGGGCACGTAATCGTCGGTTTCCGATTCGACCAGCAACACATCACCAGTGAATTGCGAACAGGCATGCAGCGCGCGGTTAGTGTCCGCGCGCACCAGCGTGCTGCGATAATCACGCAGATCAGCCTTGTCCAGCTCACGCTTGGGCGTGTGCCATTGCTCATCGCGATACAGTGCCGGCACGCGCAACGCCAGCCAGCGCACCGGGCGCAGCGAAGTCAGGATCGAAGCCAGATAACCGCCATAACTGGTGCCGACCACGGCGATCGCCGAGGTGTCGAGCGCCGGATGCGCGAGCAAGCGGTCATACGCCGCGAGCAGATCGCGCAGATTGTCTTCGCGAGTGACACGGGTCAGCGGAATTCCGGTACCGCCAGTGTGCCCGCGCAAGTCGAAGGTCAGGCACACACAGCCGAGACCGGCGATGCCTTTGGCGCGCTCAAGGTCGCGCTCCTGACTACCGCCCCAACCATGGACAAACAACACCCCCGGGACTTTCGATTTGGGACTGAGAAATGTCCCGCTCATCTGTTCATCATCAATGTCGATTTGAATGCTTTCGCTTCTAGCCGTCATAGGATTTGACCGTAACGTATTTGAGGAGAAATTCGCTGTTCTCAGCCGGGCCGCGATAGACCTCGATGGCATCCGCCGGCAACGGCTGATCGATGTAGGTTTCTACCGAAGACACACGGATCGCGCGCATCCCCGGATCGTTGACGAAGCTTTGCAACGCGGCAACTTCAGCACTGCTGGCACCGCCCATGCGCCAGGATTGTTCGAGTACGCCGCTGCGGGATTTGCCGTTGCTGTCCAGGCCCTGAGCGATATCGTAGTTACGCCGCGAAGCATAGAAGCGCGGATAGGCTTGATTGGCGGCCGCGTCGAAAACCTGCGCCTGCTCAATGGCCAGACGCACATCGTCGGGCAGGTCGAGCTTCAGCAGTTCGTCATAATTACCTTGCACCACCAGCAGATTCGAGCCGCCGTAGACCTCTTCACCGTGGGCATCCTTGGTCAAGTATTGATCACCGCAGTAGCTCAACACTCTGCCGCCGATGAATGACTGGCCGACGCTGTGGGTGACGACATCGCTCAGGTCCTGCTCCAGCACCACGCCTTCGCTGAACTGCTTTTCAATGTCAGGGCGGGCAAGGATTTCGTCGAAGGCATCCAGGCTTTTGATCACTTCCTGCCCGCGACCGGCGCAGGCGTGAACCGGTTTCAAACGAATCGGGCCGTTGTACAGCAAATGCTCGGCAGCCGGCCGCGCATCCTCCAGCGAGAACACGCTGAGCCCGTCGAGCACCACATTGCGCGTTCGCTCGGAAAATAATGGCGACCAGCCTTGCGGCGCCTGAGCCAGATGACTGCGCAAACCGTGGCTGATGGCTTTGGTGCAGATGAAATCGTGCTCGACAAAGCCACCCCACAAATCGTCGGGGCCTCTGATACCAAGTTGCTGAGCACTGGCAGTGCCAACAATGGTTTGCGTCGGTAGCAGATACAGATCACGGCCGCGATGTTTGTCCGGATCGTAACTGCCGCCGAATTTGCATCCGAGAATCTGCGCCAGCCATCGTGCCAGCGCCTTGTTGGTCTGTACCTCATGCTGCGGCGCATCAGGGCGCACCGAGTGAGCGACGACGATTTTCCTGCGGGGTGTCGGGGTCATGCGTCCCCCTTCCATCGGTTCGATGACTGTAGCGGTGAGAGGTGCAGAGATCAGGCCAACGGCCGGTCTACGAAAATCCTAGTCCAATCAGAAACTTACCAGAAACGTGCTGGCACCACGCCTGTTTCAATCTGCACGACCGCGCGCAAAACTCCGGCAAATTGCACGATCCCATAGTCCTATACAGTTCAATGTGGGAGCGAGCTTGCTCGCGAAGGCGCCGAGTCAGGCGACATCAAACTTACAGCCTCCACCGCTTTCGCGAGCAAGCTCGCTCCCACATTAGGTAATGGATGCTTTCGAGATTGGGGACACACCAAACCGCGCCCGATAATCACTCGGCGCCAGCCCGGTAATCTTCTTGAAGATCGCGCGAAACGCGCCCGGATCCTGATAGCCCACAGTCCACGCAATGTGATCGATCGTGCCATTGCTGAACTCAAGCATCTCGCGCGCCTTGCCCACCCGCAGATGCTGGCAGTACTCGGTCGGTTTCAACCCGCTCGCCGCGCGAAACCGCCGCAGAAAAGTGCGCTCCTCCAGGCCTGCCCGCTCGGCCATCGCCGTCAGCGAAACATCCGTCGCGCCGGTGCTTTGCAGCCAGTGCTGAACCTTGAGAATCGCCGCATCGCCATGACCGAGAATCGGCGCAAAGTTACTGCCGCACTCACTGGCGCTGTCACTGTGCTCTATCACCAGAAATCGCGCGGTGCCGGTGGCAATGCTCGGCCCGAGCAACCTGTCGACCAGACGTAATCCCAGCTCCGACCACGCCATCAGTCCGGCGGTGGTGATCAGGTCGCCGTCATCGACAATCGGTGTATCGGCCTTGAGCCTGATGTTCGGATATCGCTCGGCGAAAGTCTTGGCCGAGGTCCAGTGAGTGGTGGCGCTGCGGCCGTCGAGCAGACCGCTTTCAGCCAACATCAGCGAGCCTACGCAAACCCCACCCAGCGTCGCACCGCGGGCGTGTTGATCGCGTAACCATTGCATCAGGCTGGCCGGCGCTTGCGCCGCCGAGAACCCGCCGATCGATGGCGGAATCAGCACCGCCAGCAAAGCGCTGTCGTCCCCTGGATGGCTGGCGTAAATCCGCGTTGGCGGCTGATCACCTTCGACCTGCCAGTGACTGACCCGCAGCACCGGCAACTGCGCGGCCTGATGCTCAGCGGCAATCCGGTTGGCCACCGCAAACAAATCCGTCAGACCATGCACCGCCGCCATTTGCGCGCCGGGATAGATCAGCACGCCCAATTCAGCGATGGCGGCCCTTTCTGCGCCCATTGTCAGTTTTCCCCTGTCTATTGTCGGTGCGGCCAATCCTCGAAGCGCTGGCCAGGGCCAATACTGAAGCCACTTCCAGCCAACACATCGAGGACACACCAATGGCCAAGCAAGCGCTCATCGTAGTCGATATCCAGAACGACTACTTCCCTCAAGGCAAGTGGCCGCTGGCCGGTGCTGATGCCGCCGCCGACAACGCCGCCCGGCTGATCGCCGCGTTCCGCGAGGCCGGCGATTCTGTAATACACATTCGCCACGAATTCACCTCAGCCGACGCGCCGTTTTTCACCCCAGGTTCCGAAGGCGCCAAGCTGCATCCGAAAGTGCTCAATCGCGCTGATGAACCGGTGGTGCTCAAACACTTCGTCAACTCGTTCCGCGAAACCGAACTGCAAGCAATCCTCGACGAACAAGGCATCAAGGAACTGGTAGTGGTCGGCAGCATGAGCCACATGTGCGTTGACGGCATTACCCGTGCCGCAGCGGATCTGGGTTATGCCGTCACAGTGATTCACGATGCCTGCGCCAGCCGCGACCTGGAGTTCAATGGCCTGACGGTGCCGGCCGCCCATGTTCACGCTGCTTTCATGTCGGCACTCGGTTTCGCCTACGCCAGCGTGGTGTCCACTGACCAATTCCTCTCCTCCCAGCGCTAAGCAATATTCTGCAAAAACACCGGGCCCGCCTTGCAGCGGGTCTTTTTTCGTCTGTCATAAAAATCTCACGCGTGAGCCATTGATGGCACTTTGAATTGGTTGTAGTGTGGCTCACGCGTGAGATGTTCATAACCGAGCCACTGCCATGAAAAGCCGTTCCCCCACCGCGAAATCAGAGAGCCCCAAGGGAGAGCGTGCGAAAGCGTCCACGAAAAAACCGTCGAGCTTCTATATGAAGCAGATGCGCGCGGGCCTGGCCGCTGCCGGTTATGTGAAACACGAAACTTGGGTGCTTCCCGAAAACCGAAGCTTGCTCAAGCAAATGGAGCAACAGCTACGCCAACCGATTCTGGCTGGCTCTTTCATGTCGGAGAATTACATGAGCGCAGGCAACAACTGGACCATCGATAGCCTCTTCAACGCCCTCAAGGCCCTGGACGAGGTGGCTTCGCAAGAAATCACACTGTCGCTGATCCAGAGCTCCGAACCCAGCATCAAGCTGGAAATGAACGAATTCGGCGGTCTGCCGATTCACATCGCCCTGGCCGGCCAGCAGATCATCGTCGACACCGTGCTGGTGGACATCGATTCGATCTCGGACGTAGCGGCCTTCAACGACGCCGTGTTGCGCAGCCGGGAAATGTTCCCGCTGTCGTCGATCGGTATCGAGTCGATGCCGAACGGGCAGACCGTTTACAACATGTTTGGCGCCCTCAGCGCCGACTCGAGCCTGACCAACGTCGTTACCGAGGTGAAAACCCTGGTCGACAACGTGCAGCGCGCGAGCGAAGCCTTCGAACACTTCTTCAAGTAATCAACAGGGAATATCCAATGACTCAGTCCATCTGGAGCAAGTTGTTCACCGCACTGCGCGGCGGCGCCAATGAAGTCGGCGAAGCGATCGCTGACCAACAGGCCCTGCGCATCCTCGACCAGGAAATTCGCGATGCCGACAGCGCGCTGTCGAACGCCCGTCGCGAACTGGTCACCATCATGGCCAAGCACAAACTGGCCGCTGACCGCGTGAGCGAGTACGACGCCAAGATCAAGGATCTGGAAGCCAAAGCGGTCTCGGCGCTGAACGCCGGCCGTGAAGACCTCGCGCTGGAAGTGGCCGAAGCGATTTCGACCCTGACCAACGAGCTGGATGTTGAGAAAAAGCAGAGCGACGAATTCGGCACCTACGCCGAAAACATGCGCAAAGACATCAGCAAGGCCGAGTCGCGGATCAAGAGCCTGCGCCAGCAAGTGGACATGGCCAAGGCCCGCGAAAGCGTGCAGAAAGCCCAGGTCAGCGCGTCCATCGCCAGCGGTGGCGCCAATGGCAAACTGGAAACCGCCGTCGGTACGTTGAACCGTCTGCAAGCCAAGCAGCAGCAACGCGCGGCTGAACTGAGCGCTGCCGACGAACTGGCCGACGCTTCGACCGGCAACGATCTGGAACGCAAACTGCGCGACGCCGGCATCACGCCGAACGAAGGCAGTGCCAATGCGATTCTTGAGCGCCTGAAGCAAAAGTCCGCTCAGTAATCACTGCGGAAAAAAAACTGTGGGAGCGAGCTTGCTCGCGAAAGCGTCGTATCAGTCGACATCAATGTTGGCTGACACGCCCTCTTCGCGAGCAAGCTCGCTCCCACAGGGTTTATGGCGTGGAAATCGCTATCCTCGTTCGCCGCTCAGCCCGGTACACTAGCCACGCTTTTTTCGCCGACGAACACCTCCACCCGCTTCAAGGAACGTACCCATGGGATGGTTTAAAGACTTGCTGGGCACCAGCAACTGGCAGACCGCTGCGCCAACACCGACCGTTGCCAGTGGCCCACTCGGCATGGCGCAAGGCAAGGCTGTCAGGTTCGATACGACGCTGGCGCTGTTGCTCGACGGTTCGACCACGGTGCGCGTGCCCTTTGATCAGGCGATCTGGAGCCACGGCTGGGTAGACCTCGGCCAGTCCAATAAACTGCACCGCTATTACATGAATGACGAGGACTTCTGGCTGCAGATCCACGTCACCGGTGACGACCAGATCGAATCGGTCACCCTGTTCAACTACCTCAGTTACGTGACGGTCAACAGTGACGCCGAACTGCACCGCCTGGCCGGCCCCAACAGCTCGATCGGTCTGCCGACCTACACCCACGAAGGTGTCGAATACACCCGCGAGTGGGGCACTGAACAAGGCCAGACAGAACTCGTGCCGATGACCGAACAAGTGGTCAATCCGGACGAGAGCTACACCATCGAACACCACTCCATGCTTTATGCGCGCGAGACCGGCCTGACCGATCGCCGCGAATTGCTGCTGTTCTCCGTCGAACAAGATGAAGAAGGCACCGTCAGCCTGAGCACCTCGCTGGGCATTTCGCTGTACACGACAGATCTGAGCACCATTTAAAAAAGGAAGTTTTACATGCTGGAAGTGCTGGCCGTTTCCCTGAACAAAACCGCGCTGGTCGGTTTCGTCGTCTACCTCATCGGCGCCGTACTGCTGTTCATGCTGTTTCAATTCGTCTACACGCGCATCACGCCGCACAAGGAATTCGAGCTGATTCGCTCCGGCAACGTTGCCGCTGCCATCGCCCTGGCCGGCGCGCTCATCGGCTTCGCGATTCCGGCCAGTAACGTGATCGCGTTTTCGGTCAACGTCCTCGACTTCGTACTGTGGGCGGTGATTGCCGCCGTCGTGCAACTGCTGGCGTTTCTTGCCACGGGTCTGGTGCTCAAAGGCACCTCCCAGCGTATCGCCAACGGTGAAATCGCCTCCGGCATCTACGTCGCGGCGGTCGCGATCAGCGTCGGCATGCTCAACGCGGCGTGCATGACACCGTCTAACTGATCGGCAGGAAGCCTTCGATGAAACGCAGCAAATACGTTCAGCTGTCCCTCGCGGCCTCGGTGGCGATGGCCATTTCCGGCCAGGTGACAGCCGCGGATCAACCGCGCAATTTCCAGAGTCTGGAACAGTGTGTCGACGCCGAAGTGGCTGCCGATGTCTGCTCCAACGCCTACGTCGCCGCCCTGACCGAACACCGGCGCATCGCCCCGGCTTACGACGACAAGGCCAAGTGCGACGCGGACTTCGCCGCCGACTGGTGTCAGAAGAACTCCGACGGCCGCTTCGTGCCGAAACTCGGCGGCTTCAAAGTGCCTGCGAACGGTGAGCCGGCGCAGAACCTCGGCGCCATCGCCGATGCCCAAATGCCCGCCGGTGACGCGACAGCGCAGCATGTGCAAAGCACTTCGCACGTTTCCAGTGGCAGTGGCGGTGGTGGAAATGGCTGGCTAACCGGCTGGCTGATCGGCAACGCGATGAGCAACAACGCCGAACGCACGGTTTACCGCGATCGCGAAACGCGCCAGCCATACAACACCTCGACGCAGTACCGCAGAGCCGAAACCACGACGCGCAGCCAAACGGATTACGAGAGCAGCAAAAGCAAACCGGTCAACGTGGCTTCTTCGACGTCACGCGGCGGCTTCGGCAGCCAGTCCAGCGCCCGTAGCGGTTGGGGTGGCTGGGGCAGCAGTCCTGGTTCTGGTCGTTCGAGCAGTTGACGATGAAGAAGATCTTCTGCGCCGAGCGCCCCGACTGGAAACAGACCGCCGAAAGCCTCGGCTTCATGTTCCACACCATCGACGACGAGCCGTACTGGGACGAAAGCGCGTACTACCAGTTCACGCTCGCGCAAATCGAAAACGATCTCGAGGATCCGACCACCGAACTGCACGAGATGTGCATGGACCTGGTCGACCGTGTGGTGCACAGCGAAGAACTGCTGGGTCGCCTGAGCATCCCGGCGCCGTACTACGACATGATCCGAACCTCCTGGCTGGAAGGTCATCCGCATCTGTACGGCCGCATGGACTTTTCCTACAGCGGCAACGGCCCGGCAAAACTGCTGGAGCTCAACTACGACACACCGACCAGTCTTTATGAAGCAGCGGCGTTCCAGTGGGGCTGGCTGGAACAATGCATCGAGCGCGGCACGCTGCCGCGTCATGCCGACCAGTTCAACAGCATCGACACTCAGTTGCATCGGGCCTTCGCCGAATTACAGCTGAAGCGGCCGTTCTACTTTGCCTCGATGAAAGACTCGGTCGAAGACAAGGGCACCACGGATTACCTGCGCTTGATCGCCGAGAAAGTCGGCATCGAATCACGGCACATCGATATTGAAGATATCGGTTTGACGGCTGAAGGGCGTTTCGTCGACCTGGAAGATCGCTGGATTCCGCACCTGTTCAAACTGCATGCCTGGGAATTCATCTTCCACGAGCCCTTCGGCGCGGCGATTGCCGAGTGCGATACGCAGTTTTTCGAACCGGCGTGGAAGGCGATCCTGTCGAACAAGGGGGCACTGCCGTTGCTGTGGGAGATGCACAAGGGCCATCCAAATCTGCTGGCGGCGCATCTCGACCCGAATCCGGCCAGCATCGTGCCCAAGGGCTGGGTACGCAAGCCGTACTTTTCCCGGGAAGGCGCCAACATTGAGCTGCAAACGGCTGATGGTCTGATCGTCAAAGAGGACGGGCCCTACACTGATGCGCCGTTTATCCTGCAAGAATTTGCGCCACTTCCGAAGTTTGGTGAGAGTTACACGCTGATCGGTTCGTGGGTGATTGGCGATCAGGCAGCGGGGATTGGTGTACGGGAAGACAACAGCCTGATCACCAAAGATTCGAGCAGGTTTCTGCCGCATCTGATCCTCGACTGAACCACAGATCCTGCTCGCCCCTACAGTTGATCGGGGATGACCATAAGTTTTCACCCAACAAAAAGGCCCGTCGTTTAAGCGACGGGCCTTTTTATTTGCAGCGGTTTACAACAGCAAATCAGAACGGAATATCGTCATCAAAGCTGTCGAAATCCGGAGCCGGTTGCGGTGCGGCCTGTTGTGGAGCCGGGGCCGAACGCTGCTGTGGAGCCGACTGCTGCGGACGGGGAGCCTGCTGACGTGGCGCAGATGGAGCCGACTGCTGGTAGTTGTTGCCACCGCCTTGTTGATCGCCCTGTTGTGGACGGCCGCCGAGCAGTTGCATGGTGCCTTGCATGTCGACCACGATTTCGGTGGTGTAACGCTTGATACCGTCTTTTTCCCACTCACGGGTCTGCAGCTTGCCTTCGATGTAAACCTGCGAACCCTTGCGCAGATATTCGCCGGCGATTTCCGCAACCTTGCCGAACATCGAAACACGGTGCCACTCGGTCTTCTCGACCTTCTGACCGGTTTGCTTGTCGGTCCACTGTTCGCTGGTGGCCAGACTCAGGTTGGTCACGGCGTTACCGTTAGGCAGGTAGCGAACTTCGGGATCCTGGCCGCAAGTGCCGACCAATATGACTTTGTTAACCCCACGGGCCATAACGTTCTCCTAGGCTTCGCAAGCAGCCCCGGCCGGGTTGTTCACCAGGCGTTCGAGGGTGTCGCGATCCACTAATTCTTTGTCCAGTTTGATGTAAACAGCCGCTTCGTCAGCAACTATCACTGCATCGGTTACCCCTACGAGGGCCTTGAGGCGCTCGACCAGACCCGCTTCGCGGATCGCCTCGGGCGACAACGGCAAGCGCAGGCTCGTCACGTAGGGAGGTTCGCGCATGGTAACAGCAAAGGCCAACCAAAGTGCAGCCAGCCCGGCACATCCAAGGAACACAACCGACAGACCGCCATGCTGAAACAGCCAGCCGCCGAGTATCCCGCCGAGTGCCGATCCGAGGAACTGGCTGGTGGAATACACGCCCATGGCCGTGCCCTTCCCGCCTGCCGGTGAAACCTTGCTGATCAGCGACGGCAATGAAGCCTCCAGCAGATTGAACGCAGTGAAAAACACCACCGTGCCGATCACCAGAGCCCGCAGGCTGTCGCCGAACTGCCAGAAGAATAGCTCAGTCAGCATCAGCGTCATGACGGCGCCGAGCAAAACTCGTTTCATTTTGCGTTTCTTCTCACCATAGATGATGAACGGGATCATGGCGAAGAACGAAATCAGCAGCGCGGTGAGGTAGACCCACCAGTGCTGCTCCTTGGGCAAACCGGCTTTTTCCACCAGTGCCAGTGGCAGCGCGACGAAGCTCGACATCAACATGGCATGTAACACAAAGATGCCCAGGTCGAGGCGCAGCAGGTCCGGATGCTTGAGCGTCGGCATCAAGGCCTGACGCGCCACACCGGATTCACGATGCTGCAGCGGGCCCGTGGAGCGCGGCACCATGAACATGATGATCAGGATCCCGACCAGCGCCATGCCACCTGTAGCGAGGAACAATCCGGAAAGGCCGAAAGCACGGGTCAGCAGTGGCCCGACCACCATGGCCACGGCAAACGACAGGCCGATGGTCATACCGATCATCGCCATCGCTTTGGTGCGATGTTGCTCGCGAGTCAGGTCGGAGAGCAGTGCCATGACCGCAGCAGAGATTGCTCCGGCACCTTGCAGGATCCGGCCGGCAATCACGCCCCAGATCGAATCGGCCTGAGAGGCCAGCACGCTGCCGAGCGCGAAGACGATCAGCCCGAGGTAAATCACCGGGCGACGACCAATGCGGTCAGAAATGATCCCGAACGGAATCTGGAAAATCGCCTGAGTCAGGCCGTAAGCGCCGATGGCCAACCCGATCAGCGCCGGGGTCGCTCCAGCCAGATCCATGCCGTAGGTCGCCAGTACCGGCAACACCATGAACATGCCCAGCATACGGAAGGCGAACACCAGGGCCAGACCGCTCGCCGCGCGGGTCTCGCTGCCACTCATGCGTTCGCTGTGGGGATCGTGCATGGAAAAACCTCGTGTGAACCGGCGGCGATTCTACCAGTCCCATCGAAAGACGGGGTAGATCGCGACGCTTTGACGCGTATAGATGAAACTCTCTTCATCCAGGGTAAAAAACCCTTCGTTTGATAGTGTGCATCCATCCAGTATTTGCCCGTATACTCCTACGTTTTCGACGCCCGCCGAGCGAGGCCACTTTGGACAAGATCCTGATACGTGGGGCCCGTACCCACAACCTGAAGAACATCGACCTGACCCTGCCACGGGACAAGCTGATCGTCATCACCGGCCTGTCCGGATCCGGCAAGTCGTCCCTGGCCTTCGACACACTGTACGCCGAAGGTCAGCGCCGCTATGTCGAATCGCTGTCGGCCTACGCCCGCCAGTTCCTGTCGATGATGGAAAAACCCGACGTCGACACCATCGAAGGCCTGTCGCCGGCGATCTCCATCGAACAGAAGTCGACCTCGCACAACCCGCGCTCCACGGTCGGCACCATCACCGAAATCTACGACTACCTGCGTCTGCTCTACGCCCGCGTGGGCACGCCGCGCTGCCCGGATCACGACATTCCGCTGGAAGCACAAACGGTCAGTCAGATGGTTGACCTGGTGCTGGCGCAACCGGAAGGCAGCAAACTGATGCTGCTGGCGCCGGTGATCCGCGAGCGTAAAGGTGAACACCTTTCGGTCTTCGAAGAGCTGCGCGCACAAGGTTTCGTTCGCGCCCGGGTCAACGGCCGCATCTGTGAGCTCGACGAACTGCCGAAACTGGATAAACAGAAGAAGCATTCGATTGACGTGATCGTCGACCGTTTCAAGGTACGCGCCGATCTGCAGCAACGCCTGGCCGAGTCTTTCGAGACTGCGCTGAAACTGGCGGACGGCATTGCACTGGTCGCGCCGATGGACGATGAGCCGGGTGAAGAGATGATTTTCTCCGCGCGCTTTGCCTGCCCGATCTGCGGCCACGCCATCAGCGAACTTGAGCCGAAGCTGTTCTCCTTCAACAACCCGGCTGGCGCTTGCCCGACCTGTGATGGCTTGGGCGTGAAGCAGTTCTTCGACATCAAACGGCTGGTCAACGGCGACCTGACCTTGGCCGAGGGTGCGATTCGCGGCTGGGACCGGCGCAACGTCTATTACTTCCAGATGCTCGGCTCACTGGCCTCACACTACGGTTTCAGCCTCGAAGTACCGTTCAACGAACTGCCGGCCGATCAGCAGAAATTCATCCTGCATGGCAGCGGCTCGCAAAACGTCGACTTCAAATACCTCAACGACCGTGGCGATATCGTCAAACGCTCTCACCCGTTCGAAGGCATCGTGCCCAACCTTGAGCGTCGCTACCGCGAGACCGAGTCGGCGAGCGTTCGTGAAGAGCTGGCCAAGTTCCTCAGCACTCAGTCCTGCCCGGATTGCCGTGGCACTCGCCTGCGTCGTGAAGCGCGGCACGTATGGGTTGGCGAGAAGACATTGCCGGCAGTGACCAATCTGCCTATCGGCGATGCTTGCGAATACTTCGGCCAGCTGAAGATGACCGGCCGCCGTGGCGAGATCGCGGACAAGATTCTCAAGGAAATCCGTGAGCGTCTGCAGTTCCTCGTCAACGTCGGTCTCGATTATCTGTCGCTGGATCGCAGCGCTGACACCCTTTCCGGTGGTGAAGCACAACGTATTCGTCTGGCCAGCCAGATCGGTGCTGGCCTGGTGGGTGTTTTGTACATCCTCGACGAACCGTCCATTGGTTTGCACCAGCGTGACAATGATCGACTGCTCGGCACGCTCAAGCACCTGCGCGACATCGGTAACACGGTAATCGTGGTCGAGCACGACGAAGATGCGATTCGCTTGGCTGACTATGTCGTCGATATCGGCCCGGGCGCCGGGGTGCACGGCGGGCAGATCGTTGCCGAAGGCACGCCGGCCGAAGTCATGGCGCATCCGGACTCCCTGACCGGTAAATACCTTTCAGGCCGGGTGAAGATTGAAGTGCCGGCCAAACGTACACCGCGCAACAAGAAGCTAAATCTGTCGCTCAAAGGGGCGCGCGGTAACAACCTGCGTAATGTCGATCTGGATATCCCGATCGGTCTGCTGACGTGCGTCACCGGCGTGTCCGGTTCGGGCAAATCGACACTGATCAACAACACGCTTTTCCCGCTCAGCGCCACGGCGCTCAACGGCGCGACGACCCTGGAAGCGGCAGCGCACGACAGCATCAAAGGCCTGGAGCATCTCGACAAAGTCGTCGATATCGACCAGAGCCCGATTGGCCGTACACCGCGCTCTAACCCAGCGACGTATACCGGGCTGTTTACGCCGATCCGTGAACTTTTCGCCGGTGTGCCCGAGTCACGCTCCCGTGGTTACGGCCCCGGGCGTTTCTCCTTCAACGTCAAGGGCGGTCGCTGCGAAGCTTGTCAGGGCGATGGCCTGATCAAGGTTGAGATGCACTTCCTGCCGGACATCTACGTGCCGTGCGACGTGTGCAAGAGCAAGCGCTACAACCGCGAAACCCTTGAGATCAAATACAAGGGCAAGAGCATCCACGAAACCCTCGAAATGACCATCGAGGAAGCCAGGGAGTTCTTCGATGCGGTGCCGGCGCTGGCGCGCAAGCTGCAGACGTTGATGGATGTCGGTCTGTCGTACATCAAGCTCGGACAGTCGGCGACGACGCTGTCCGGCGGTGAGGCGCAGCGGGTCAAGCTGTCTCGCGAACTGTCCAAGCGTGACACCGGCAAGACCCTGTACATCCTCGATGAGCCGACCACCGGTCTGCACTTCGCGGATATCCAGCAGTTGCTTGATGTGTTGCATCGACTGCGCGACCACGGCAACACCGTGGTGGTGATCGAACACAACCTCGACGTGATCAAGACTGCCGACTGGCTGGTGGACCTGGGGCCGGAGGGCGGCTCCAAAGGTGGGCAGATCATTGCCACCGGCACGCCGGAAGATGTGGCCGAGATGAAGCAATCTCACACCGGCCATTACCTCAAGCCGTTGTTGATCCGTGATCGGGCTTAAACGCCGGGCATGAAAAAGCCCCTGTCACTTCATCAGTGACAGGGGCTTTTTGGTATCGATTGCAATCAGGAAGTGTGGGATTGCAGATAGTTCTCGAGACCGATCAGTTTGATCAGGCCCAACTGCTTTTCCAGCCAGTAGGTGTGATCTTCTTCGGTATCGTTGAGCTGAACGCGCAGGATCTCGCGGCTGACATAGTCTTTGTGCTGCTCGCACAGCTCGATGCCTTTGCACAGTGCGGCGCGTACTTTGTACTCAAGGCGCAGATCGGCTTCGAGCATCTCCGGCACAGTGGTGCCGACATCCAGATCATCCGGACGCATGCGCGGCGTGCCTTCGAGCATCAGAATCCGGCGCATCAACGCATCAGCGTGACCTGCCTCTTCTTCCATCTCGTGGTTGATTCGCTCGTAGAGCTTGGTGAACCCCCAGTCCTCATACATCCGCGAATGAACGAAATATTGATCACGCGCGGCCAGTTCGCCGGTCAGCAACGTGTTGAGGTAATCGATTACGTCTGGGTGGCCTTGCATCGCCCTACATCTCCCTACTTGAAAGTCTGTAGTTTGAACCAACCTGACTGGAAGGTCACCCGTTACGCGCAATAAAAGCGAAGATATTCTGAGAAAAGCAGCCTAAATAACGCAAAAACCGCCCAAATGAGGGCGGTTCTGCTTCTCGTTTAGACTTCGTTAAGCTGTACGTTGAGCAGCTTTGCGATTGCTTCTCCATACGCCGGGTCGGCTTTGTAGAAATGCTGCAGCTGACGATCGACCACATCACTGGAAACGCCCGACATGGCACCAGCGATATTGCTGACCAGCAATGCTCTCTGCTCGTCGCTCATCAGTCGGAACAGCGCACCGGCGTGGCTGTAGTAATCGGTATCCTCGCGGTGATCGTAGCGATCTGCAGCACCGCTCAAGGCCAGTGCAGGTTCAGCGTAACGCGGAGCTTGTTTCGGCGCTTCGGTATAGCTGTTCGGTTCGTAGTTAGGCGCGGCACCACCGTTGCTGCCGAACGCCATCGAGCCGTCGCGCTGGTAAGTGTTCACCGGGCTACGTGGCGCGTTCACTGGCAACTGCTGGTGATTGGTACCCACGCGATAGCGGTGAGCATCGGCATAGGCGAACACGCGACCTTGCAGCATGCGGTCTGGCGAGAGACCAACGCCTGGGACCATATTGCTCGGGCCGAACGCGGCCTGCTCGACTTCAGCGAAGTAGTTCAGCGGGTTGCGGTTTAGCTCCAGCTCACCGACTTCGATCAGCGGGAACTCCTTCTGCGACCAGGTCTTGGTCACGTCGAACGGGTTCTCGTAATGCGCCGCGGCCTGGTCCTCAGTCATGATCTGGATGCACACGCGCCATTTCGGGAACTCACCGCGCTCGATTGCTTCGAACAGATCTCGCTGGGCGTAATCCGGATCGGTGCCGGCCAACCGCGCTGCATCGGCCGGCGCCAGATTCTTGATGCCCTGCTTGGTCTTGTAGTGCCATTTGACCCAGTGACGCTCACCTTTAGCGCTGATCAGGCTGTAGGTGTGGCTGCCGAAGCCGTGCATGTGACGGTAGCCGTCAGGAATGCCGCGGTCAGAAAACAGGATGGTGACCTGATGCAGCGCCTCAGGTGAATGTGACCAGAAGTCCCACATCATCTGCGCGCTTTTCAGGTTGCTTTGCGGCAAGCGTTTTTGCGTGTGGATGAAGTCAGGAAATTTAAGTGGATCACGGATGAAGAATACGGGCGTGTTGTTGCCAACAATGTCCCAGTTGCCTTCTTCGGTGTAGAACTTCAACGCGAAACCGCGTGGATCGCGCTCGGTATCTGCCGAACCACGTTCTCCACCCACTGTAGAAAAGCGCAGGAACGTCGGTGTTTGCTTGCCAACAGATTCAAACAATTTGGCGTTGGTGTACTCGGTAATGTCACGAGTCACAGTAAACGTACCGTAAGCACCCGAGCCTTTGGCGTGGACACGACGCTCAGGGATGTTTTCACGATTGAAGTGCGCAAGCTTCTCGATCAGGTGAAAATCGTCGAGCAGCAGTGGGCCACGCGGGCCGGCGGAGCGAGAATTCTGGTTATCAGCGACAGGTGCGCCACTGGCGGTCGTAAGCGTTTTGATCTGGCTCATACGGTCTTCTTCCTCTGTCAGTCTTGAAACTGCCGGCTAATCGGCTTGCTGGGAAGTATCGATCATCCATGTGACAGCTACAAATTCATTAACTTGCAGACATCGATAGATAATTACTAATTATGTTTCCCAGCCCATAGTGACAAGAGAGACATGTCAGAAGCTTGTATGAACAGCGCATTTTCTTGCAGGCACAAAAAACCGGGCACTAGGCCCGGTTCTTTGTTTCAGACTGACGTCTTACTCGGCGGATACAGCTTCGCCAGCAGTAGCACGATCAACCAACTCGACGTACGCCATAGGTGCGTTGTCGCCAGTGCGGAAACCGCACTTGAGGATGCGCAGGTAGCCACCCTCACGGGTAGCGTAACGCTTGCCCAGGTCGTTGAAGAGCTTACCAACGATAGCTTTCGAACGAGTACGGTCGAAAGCCAGACGGCGGTTAGCCAGGCTGTCTGTCTTGGCCAGAGTGATCAGCGGCTCAGCAACGCGACGCAGTTCTTTGGCTTTTGGCAGAGTAGTTTTGATCAGCTCGTGCTCGAACAGCGACACCGCCATGTTTTGAAACATGGCCTTGCGGTGCGAGCTGGTGCGGCTCAGGTGACGACCACTTTTACGATGACGCATGGTTCATTCCTTACCAAACACTACGTTCGGTGATTACGACGATCAGGCAGTCGCCTTGTCGTCCTTCTTAAGACTTGCAGGCGGCCAGTTGTCGAGGCGCATGCCGAGGGACAGACCGCGGGAGGCCAGAACGTCCTTGATTTCAGTCAAGGATTTCTTGCCCAGGTTCGGAGTCTTCAACAGCTCCACTTCGGTGCGCTGAATCAGGTCACCGATGTAGTAGATGTTTTCCGCCTTAAGGCAGTTAGCCGAACGTACAGTCAGTTCCAGATCGTCAACCGGGCGAAGCAGGATCGGATCGATCTCGTCTTCCTGCTCGACAACCACTGGCTCACTGTCACCTTTGAGGTCGACGAACGCAGCCAACTGCTGTTGCAGAATGGTTGCAGCGCGGCGGATAGCCTCTTCAGGATCCAGAGTACCGTTGGTTTCCAGATCAATAACCAGCTTGTCCAGGTTAGTACGCTGCTCGACACGGGCGTTTTCCACCACGTATGCGATACGGCGAACCGGGCTGAACGAAGAGTCAAGCTGCAAGCGACCGATGCTGCGGCTTTCGTCTTCATCGCTCTGACGCGAGTCTGCTGGTTCATAACCACGACCACGAGCTACGGTGAGCTTCATGTTCAGGGCGCCGTTAGACGCCAGGTTAGCGATTACGTGATCGGGGTTAACGATCTCGACATCATGATCCAGCTGAATATCGGCAGCGGTAACCACCCCCGAACCCTTCTTCGACAAGGTCAGCGTAACTTCGTCACGACCGTGCAGCTTGATGGCCAGACCTTTAAGGTTCAACAGGATTTCAATTACGTCTTCCTGTACACCTTCGATGGCGCTGTACTCGTGGAGCACACCGTCAATCTCGGCCTCGACTACTGCGCAGCCGGGCATTGAGGACAACAGGATGCGTCGCAGCGCGTTGCCCAGGGTGTGGCCAAAACCACGCTCGAGAGGCTCGAGTGTGATCTTGGCGCGGGTTGGACTGACAACCTGCACATCAATATGGCGGGGTGTCAGGAACTCATTTACCGAAATCTGCATGGATGCACCTATTTTCTAGCCCTTACTTGGAGTAGAGCTCGACAATCAGGCTTTCGTTGATGTCGGCGGACAGATCACTGCGAGCAGGAACGTTCTTGAAAACGCCCGACTTCTTCTCAGTGTCTACTTCTACCCATTCTACGCGGCCACGTTGGGCACACAGATCGAGAGCTTGGACAATGCGAAGTTGGTTTTTTGCTTTCTCGCGAACTGCAACCACGTCACCAGCACGAACCTGATACGACGGAACGTTTACGGTCTGACCGTTAACGCTGATCGACTTGTGCGATACCAGTTGACGGGATTCGGCACGAGTCGAACCAAAGCCCATACGATATACAACGTTGTCCAGACGGCATTCGAGCAGTTGCAGCAGGTTTTCACCGGTTGCACCTTTCTTGCCAGCAGCTTCTTTGTAGTAGCCGCTGAACTGACGCTCGAGAACGCCGTAGATACGACGGACCTTCTGCTTTTCACGCAGTTGGGTGCCGTAGTCGGACTGGCGACCGCGGCGTTGGCCGTGGATACCAGGTGCTGCTTCAATGTTGCACTTCGATTCGATCGCGCGCACGCCGCTCTTCAGGAAGAGATCGGTGCCTTCGCGACGAGCGAGTTTGCATTTTGGACCAATGTAACGAGCCATTCTTTACAATCTCCTGGATTACACGCGGCGCTTCTTCGGCGGACGGCACCCGTTGTGCGGGATTGGCGTCACATCGGTGATGCTGGCGATCTTGTAGCCACAGCCGTTCAAAGCGCGGACTGCGGATTCACGACCTGGACCTGGACCTTTGACGTTGACGTCGAGGTTTTTCAGGCCATATTCCAGCGCAGCTTGACCAGCACGTTCAGCAGCTACTTGAGCAGCAAACGGGGTGGACTTGCGGGAACCGCGGAAACCCGAACCACCAGAGGTAGCCCAAGAAAGCGCGTTACCTTGACGGTCGGTGATGGTCACGATTGTGTTGTTAAAAGAAGCATGGATGTGGGCGATGCCATCAACCACTGTCTTTTTAACTTTTTTACGAGGACGAGCAGCAGGTTTTGCCATGATTAATTTCCTGTCGATTCGCGTGGGCGATTACTTGCGGATCGGCTTACGCGGACCTTTACGGGTACGCGCGTTAGTCTTGGTACGCTGACCGCGTACTGGAAGACCACGACGATGACGCAGACCACGGTAGCAACCGAGGTCCATCAAACGCTTGATTTTCATGTTGATTTCGCGACGCAGGTCACCTTCAGTGGTGAACTTCGCCACTTCGCCACGCAATTGCTCAATCTGCTCGTCGCTCAGATCTTTGATCTTTGCGGCTGGGTTTACCCCAGTCTCTGCGCAAATTTTCTGCGCAGTAGTGCGACCGACACCATAGATGTAGGTCAGCGAGATAACAGTGTGCTTGTTATCTGGAATGTTAACGCCTGCAATACGGGCCATTCAGTGGGACTCCAATTGACAGCTACCTACGCCCCGGAAGCCAAGAAATAGGGCGCGAGATAATATCGCTGTAATAACAAATAATCAACCCGGCAGCGCACTAGCTGCCGGGCTTCAAGCGGATCACACTCAGCCTTGGCGCTGTTTGTGACGCGGTTCCGCGCTGCAAATTACTCGAACAACACCTTCGCGGCGAATAATCTTGCAGTTACGGCACAGCTTTTTCACCGATGCACGAACTTTCATCACCAACTCCTCGAACCTTATGGGTACTCAGCGCAACATGCCGCTGCCGTAACCCTTCAGGTTGGCTTTCTTCATCAGGGATTCGTACTGGTGCGAAACGAGGTGCGATTGTACTTGGGACATGAAGTCCATCACAACCACGACCACGATCAGCAACGAGGTCCCGCCAAGGTAGAACGGAACGTTTGCTGCAACCACCAGGAACTGGGGCAACAGGCACACGGCCGTCATGTAAAGAGCACCGAACATGGTCAAGCGAGTCAGAACGCCATCAATGTAGCGCGCAGACTGCTCACCTGGACGGATGCCCGGAATAAAGGCACCGGACTTCTTCAGGTTTTCCGCTACGTCTTTCGGATTGAACATCAACGCCGTATAGAAGAAGCAGAAGAAAATAATCCCTGCACTAAACAGCAGAATATTCAACGGCTGACCAGGAGCGATCGACTGCGAGATGTCCTGCAACCAGCCCATACCTTCAGACTGACCAAACCAGGCACCC
The DNA here is from genome assembly GCF_045037865.1 of Pseudomonas sp. M20. NCBI lineage: Bacteria > Pseudomonadati > Pseudomonadota > Gammaproteobacteria > Pseudomonadales > Pseudomonadaceae > Pseudomonas > Pseudomonas sp. M20. Next base: position 6,430,230 of record NZ_CP173611.1, on the reverse strand, counting down.
AGCGAAGCCGGGAACAGCAAAATGCTGCTCGCGAAAATAGCCGGAATAACACCAGCCATGTTCACTTTCAGCGGCAAGTGGCTTGTCTGCGCAGCAAAAACCTTGCGGCCCTGCTGACGCTTGGCGTAGTGAACAGCGATACGACGCTGACCACGCTCAATGAACACCACAAAACCGATAATCGCTACTGCCAGCAAACCGATGGCAACCAGGGCGAAGATGTTGATATCACCCTGACGCGCAGACTCGAAAGACTGCCCGATTGCTCTCGGAAGACCGGCGACGATACCCGAAAAAATCAACATCGAGATACCGTTACCTACACCACGCTCAGTAATCTGCTCACCTAGCCACATCATGAACATCGCACCAGCCACAAAAGTGGATACCGCGACGAAATGGAAGCCAAAGTCACCAGTGAACGCAACGCCCTGCCCCGCCAGACCAATGGACATGCCAATAGCCTGAACAAGAGCGAGGACGACGGTGCCGTAGCGGGTGTACTGGCTGATCTTGCGACGGCCAGCTTCACCTTCCTTCTTCAACTGCTCCAGCTGCGGGCTGACGGCGGTCATCAGTTGCATGATGATCGAAGCCGAAATGTACGGCATGATCCCCAGTGCAAAGATGCTCATCCGTTCCAGCGCGCCGCCGGAGAACATGTTGAACAAGCTAAGAATGGTCCCCTCATTCTGTCGAAACAGGTCTGCGAGTCGGTCCGGGTTGATACCTGGAACCGGGATGTGTGCGCCTATTCGGTAGACGATAATCGCCAGGAACAGAAAACGCAGACGAGCCCAGAGTTCAGACATACCGCCTTTGCCGAGCGCAGAGAGAGCACCTTGCTTAGCCATTTATTCCTCGAACTTGCCGCCAGCTGCTTCGATAGCCGCACGCGCACCTTTGGTGGCGCCGATTCCCTTGCCGATAGTGACAGCGCGAGTCACTTCACCGGACAGCATGATTTTCACACGCTGTACGTTGACGTTGATCACGTTGGCATCTTTCAGGGACTGCACGGTGACGATGTCGCCTTCCACTTTAGCCAGCTCGGACAAACGCACTTCTGCGCGATCCATGGCTTTCAGGGAAACGAAACCGAACTTCGGCAGGCGACGATGCAGCGGCTGTTGACCGCCTTCAAAGCCTGGAGCGATGGTGCCACCGGAGCGGGAGGTCTGACCTTTGTGGCCACGGCCACCAGTCTTACCCAAACCGCTACCGATACCACGGCCCGGACGATGCTTTTCACGACGGGAACCCGGCGCTGGACTCAGATCATTGAGTTTCATCGATTAACCCTCGACACGCAGCATGTAGTAAGCCTTGTTGATCATCCCGCGATTCTCGGGAGTATCCTGGACTTCTACAGTGTGACCGATGCGACGCAGACCCAGACCCTTAACGCACAGTTTGTGGTTAGGGATGCGGCCGGTCATGCTTTTGATCAGCGTTACTTTTACGGTAGCCATGATCAGAAGATCTCCTTGACGCTTTTGCCACGCTTGGCGGCAATGGATTCAGGAGACTGCATAGCCTTCAAACCTTTGAAAGTGGCGTGAACCACGTTTACCGGGTTAGTCGAGCCGTAGCACTTGGCCAGAACGTTCTGAACGCCAGCAACTTCGAGGACAGCACGCATAGCGCCGCCAGCGATGATACCGGTACCTTCAGAAGCAGGCTGCATGTACACCTTCGAAGCGCCGTGAGCGGACTTCATTGCGTACTGCAGAGTGGTGCCGTTCAGATCAACTTGGATCATGTTGCGGCGAGCAGCTTCCATTGCCTTCTGGATCGCAGCAGGCACTTCACGCGACTTGCCACGGCCGAAGCCAACACGCCCTTTACCATCACCAACCACGGTCAACGCAGTGAAAGTGAAGATACGGCCGCCTTTAACGGTTTTGGCTACGCGGTTAACTTGAACCAGCTTCTCAATGTAGCCTTCGTCGCGCTTTTGGTCGTTATTTGACATAACTTAGAACTCCAGCCCAGCTTCACGAGCAGCATCAGCCAGCGCTTTAACGCGGCCGTGGTACTTGAAGCCAGAGCGGTCGAAAGCCACTTGCGAGACGCCAGCGGCCTTAGCACGCGTAGCGACCAGCTGGCCAACCTTTGTGGCCGCGTCGATGTTGCCAGTGGCGCCATCACGCAGTTCTTTATCCAAAGTCGAGGCGCTTGCCAGGACTTTGTTGCCGTCGGCCGAGATGACCTGGGCGTAGATGTGCTGCGACGAGCGGAACACGCAGAGACGCACGACTTCGAGTTCGTGCATTTTCAGGCGTGCTTTGCGAGCGCGACGCAGTCGAGTAACTTTTTTGTCGGTCATTTGCTATGCCCTACTTCTTCTTGGCTTCTTTACGACGGACGACTTCGTCCGCGTAGCGCACACCTTTGCCTTTGTACGGCTCTGGTGGACGGAAGTCGCGGATCTCAGCGGCCACTTGACCTACCAGCTGCTTATCGATGCCCTTGATCAGGATATCGGTCTGGCTAGGAGTCTCAGCGGTGATGCCTTCCGGCAGTTCGTAATCCACTGGGTGCGAGAAGCCAAGGGCCAGGTTCAGAACCGTGCCTTTTGCTTGCGCCTTGTAACCAACACCGACCAGCTGGAGCTTGCGCTCGAAGCCTTGGCTTACGCCTTGGACCATGTTGTTTACCAACGCACGCGTGGTACCGGCCATTGCGCGAGTTTGTTGATCGCCATTGCGAGCAGCGAAACGCAGCTCACCAGCTTCTTCAACGATCTCAACGGACGAATGGATGTTCAGTTCAAGAGTGCCCTTGGCACCCTTCACCGAAAGCTGTTGGCCTGCGAATTTTACTTCGACACCGGCTGGCAGCTTAACGGGGTTCTTAGCGACGCGAGACATGCTTATCCCCCCTTAGAACACAGTGCAAAGAACTTCGCCGCCGACACCGGCAGCGCGCGCAGCACGATCCGTCATCACACCTTTGTTGGTGGAGACGATAGACACGCCAAGACCGCCACGAACTTTCGGCAGATCTTCAACGGACTTGTACTGACGCAGGCCTGGACGACTAACGCGCTTCACTTCTTCGATAACCGGACGGCCTTCGAAGTACTTCAGCTCGATGGACAACGACGGCTTAGCGTCGGTGGTGATCTGAAAATCCGCGATGTAACCTTCGTCCTTCAGGACTTTTGCTACAGCCACCTTCAGCGTGGAAGACGGCATGCTTACGACAGACTTTTCAGCCATCTGGGCATTACGGATTCGAGTTAGCATGTCCGCTAACGGGTCCTGCATACTCATGGGCTAGACGCTCCTAATACAGAAAAATTAGCCTTGCGGCTACTACTTGTCGCCGAGAACTTCCGGGTATGAAAAACACGGGCTCAGGCGAGCCGGTCATTCTAGACACACCCCAGAAATGAATCAAGCCCCAAAAGGGGCTTGATTCAGATTCAAGGCCACCGATGGTCAGGTTCTTGCGAACCCGAACATCGAGACTTTGACAGCAATTACCAGCTGGCTTTAACCAGACCTGGTACGTCACCACGCATTGCAGCTTCACGCAGCTTGTTACGGCCAAGGCCGAACTTGCGGTAAACGCCGTGCGGACGACCAGTCAGGCGGCAACGGTTACGCATGCGCGCAGCGCTTGCGTCACGTGGTTGCTTCTGCAGTGCTACGGTAGCTTCCCAACGCGCTTCTGGACTTGCGTTCAGATCGACGATGATAGCTTTCAGCGCTGCACGCTTGGTGGCGTACTTGGCAACAGTGAGCTGACGCTTCAGCTCACGGTTTTTCATGCTCTTCTTGGCCATTTTCCTACTCCAATCAGTTGCGGAACGGGAATTTGAAAGCACGCAGCAGAGCGCGGCCTTCATCATCGTTCTTGGCAGTGGTGGTCAGGGTAATGTCCAGACCGCGGAGAGCATCGATCTTGTCGTAGTCGATTTCCGGGAAAATGATCTGCTCTTTCACGCCCATGCTGTAGTTACCACGACCATCGAAGGACTTGGCATTCAGGCCGCGGAAGTCGCGAACCCGAGGCAGGGAGATCGACAGCAGACGATCCAGGAACTCATACATACGCTCACGGCGCAGAGTCACCTTGACGCCGATCGGCCATCCTTCACGGACTTTAAAGCCAGCGATGGATTTACGAGCGTAGGTCACAACGACTTTTTGGCCGGTGATCTTTTCCAGGTCAGCAACAGCATGCTCGATGACTTTCTTGTCACCAACAGCTTCGCCCAGACCCATGTTCAGGGTGATCTTTGTAACGCGTGGAACTTCCATCACGTTCGAAAGCTTAAGTTCTTCCTTAAGCTTCGGTGCGATTTCCTTCCAGTAAATCTCTTTTAGTCGTGCCATGGTCTTCTACCTAGCAGTGTTCAAGCATCAACCGCTTTTTGGGTCGACTTGAAGACACGAATTTTCTTGCCGTCTTCTACTTTGAAACCAACGCGGTCAGCCTTGTTGGTTTCGCCGTTGAAAATGGCGACGTTAGAAGCGTCCAGTGGAGCTTCTTTTTCGACGATACCGCCTTGTACGCCCGACATCGGGTTAGGCTTGGTATGACGCTTGACCAGGTTCAGACCACCAATAACCAGACGGTTATTAGCAAGAACCTTAAGCACCTTACCGCGCTTACCTTTGTCTTTGCCGGCGATCACGATGATCTCGTCGTCACGACGAATCTTTTGCATGTCGGATCTCCTTACAGCACTTCTGGGGCGAGCGAGACGATCTTCATGAACTTCTCAGTACGAAGTTCACGGGTCACTGGCCCAAAGATACGGGTGCCGATCGGCTCTTGCTTGTTGTTCAGAAGAACAGCAGCGTTGCCATCAAAGCGGATAATGGAGCCATCAGCACGACGTACGCCGTGACGAGTGCGGACTACAACAGCAGTCATCACTTGGCCTTTTTTCACTTTACCGCGAGGAATTGCTTCCTTCACGGTAACTTTGATGATGTCACCGATACCAGCGTAACGACGATGGGAGCCACCCAGCACCTTGATGCACATAACGCGGCGAGCGCCGCTGTTATCGGCCACATCGAGCATGGATTGAGTCTGAATCATATAATTTCTCCGACCCCTAGTCCTTAGACTTCCACAGCGCGTTCGAGAACATCAACCAGCGCCCAAGACTTGGTCTTGGCCAAAGGACGAGTTTCACGAATAGTGACTTTGTCGCCGATGTGGCACTGATTGGTTTCGTCGTGCGCGTGCAGCTTAGTCGAACGCTTAACGTATTTACCGTAGATCGGGTGCTTAACGCGACGCTCGATCAGTACGGTGATGGTTTTGTCCATCTTGTCGCTGACAACACGGCCAGTCAGCGTACGGACAGTTTTTTCGGCTTCAGCCATGATTACTTACCTGCCTGCTGGTTGAGCACAGTCTTCACGCGAGCGATGTCACGCTTAACTTGCGAGAGCAGATGAGACTGCCCCAACTGGCCAGTTGCTTTCTGCATACGCAGATTGAACTGGTCGCGCAGCAAGCCGAGCAGTTGCTCGTTCAGCTGCTGTGCGGATTTTTCACGAAGTTCATTCGCTTTCATCACATCACCGTCCGTTTAACAAAGGCGGTGGCGAGCGGCAGCTTTGCAGCAGCCAGGGCAAAAGCCTCACGCGCCAGCTCTTCAGAAACACCCTCGATTTCATACAGGACTTTGCCTGGCTGAATCTGGGCAACCCAGTACTCCACACTACCCTTACCTTTACCCATCCGAACTTCGAGTGGCTTCTTGGAAATAGGCTTGTCCGGGAATACACGGATCCAGATCTTGCCGCCACGTTTAACGTGACGGGTCAGAGCACGACGCGCTGACTCGATCTGACGAGCGGTGAGACGACCACGAGCTACAGACTTCAGCGCGAACTCGCCGAAGCTGACTTTGCTACCGCGCTGAGCCAGACCACGGTTGTGGCCTGTCATCTGCTTGCGGAACTTCGTACGCTTAGGTTGCAACATTTGGCGTACCCCTTACTTAGCAGCTTTTTTACGAGGCGCTGGTGCTTGTGGTTTCAGCTCTTCTTGGCGACCACCAATTACTTCGCCTTTGAAGATCCAAACCTTTACACCGATCACACCGTAAGTGGTGTGAGCTTCGTAGTTGGCATAGTCGATGTCGGCACGCAGGGTGTGCAATGGCACACGACCTTCGCGATACCATTCAGTACGTGCGATTTCAGCACCGCCGAGACGACCGCTCACTTGGATTTTGATGCCTTTGGCACCAATGCGCATGGCGTTCTGAACGGCGCGCTTCATAGCGCGACGGAACATTACACGACGCTCCAGCTGCTGAGCTACGCTCTGCGCAACCAGCATACCGTCGAGCTCCGGCTTGCGGATCTCTTCGATATTGATGTGCACAGGCACACCCATTTGCTTGGTCAGGTCCTGACGCAGTTTCTCAACATCTTCACCTTTCTTCCCGATAACGATACCCGGACGAGCGGTGTGGATGGTGATACGTGCAGTTTGGGCCGGACGATGGATATCGATACGGCTTACGGACGCGCTTTTTAGTTTGTCTTGGAGATACTCACGCACTTTCAGATCTGCGAACAAATAGTCCGCATAAGTCCGACCGTCTGCGTACCAGACGGAGGTGTGCTCCTTGACGATTCCCAGGCGAATGCCAATGGGATGTACTTTCTGACCCATCTCTTCGACTCCGTTACTTGTCAGCAACCTTGACAGTGATATGGCAAGACCGCTTGACGATGCGATCAGCACGGCCTTTGGCACGTGGCATGATGCGCTTCAGCGAACGCCCTTCGTTGACGAAAACGGTGCTGACTTTAAGGTCATCAACGTCTGCGCCTTCGTTATGCTCGGCGTTGGCTACGGCCGACTCCAGCACTTTCTTCATGATCTCGGCGGCTTTCTTACTGCTGAAAGCCAACAAGTTGAGCGCTTCGCCCACCTTCTTCCCGCGGATCTGGTCGGCGACCAAGCGGGCTTTCTGGGCGGAGATTCGAGCGCCCGACAACTTAGCGGCTACTTCCATTTCCTAACCCCTTAACGCTTGGCTTTCTTGTCAGCCACGTGCCCACGATATGTGCGGGTACCGGCGAACTCGCCCAGTTTATGGCCGACCATGTCTTCGTTCACGAGAACTGGGACGTGCTGACGACCGTTATGTACGGCGATGGTCAGACCGACCATCTGTGGCAGGATCATCGAACGACGCGACCAAGTCTTAATTGGTTTGCGATCGTTCTTTTCCGCCGCCACTTCGATCTTCTTCAGTAGGTGAAGATCAATAAAAGGACCTTTTTTCAGAGAACGTGGCACTGTCGTATCCCTCTATTTACTTGCGACGACGGACGATCATTTTGTCGGTACGCTTATTACCACGAGTCTTCGCGCCCTTAGTCGGGAAGCCCCATGGCGATACCGGATGACGACCACCAGAGGTACGACCTTCACCACCACCATGCGGGTGGTCAACCGGGTTCATGGCAACACCACGAACGGTTGGGCGAACGCCACGCCAGCGTTTGGCACCAGCTTTACCCAGCGAACGCAGGCTGTGCTCGGAGTTCGAGACTTCGCCCAGGGTCGCACGGCATTCAGCCAGGACTTTACGCATTTCACCGGAACGCAGACGCAGGGTAACGTACACGCCTTCACGAGCGATCAGCTGAGCCGAAGCACCAGCGGAACGAGCGATCTGTGCGCCTTTACCTGGCTTCAGTTCGATGCCGTGTACGGTAGAACCGACTGGAATGTTGCGCAGTTGCAGAGCGTTGCCTGGCTTGATTGGAGCCAGAGCGCCCGCGATCAGCTGGTCACCAGCACTCACGCCTTTAGGGGCGATGATGTAGCGGCGCTCGCCGTCTGCGTAGCAGAGCAGTGCGATGTGAGCAGTACGGTTTGGATCGTATTCGATACGCTCGACAGTGGCGACGATGCCATCTTTGTCGTTGCGACGGAAATCGACCATACGATAATGCTGCTTATGACCACCACCGATGTGACGCGTGGTAATACGGCCATTGTTGTTACGACCACCAGTCTTCGATTTTTTCTCGAGCAGCGGTGCGTGAGGAGCGCCTTTATGCAGCTCCTGGTTGACCACCTTGACCACAAAACGGCGGCCAGGGGAAGTCGGTTTGCATTTAACGATTGCCATGATGCACCCCTTCCTTACTCAGCACTGCTGCTGAAATCGAGATCTTGGCCTGGCTGAAGGGAGATAACTGCCTTCTTCCAGTCATTACGCTTGCCCAGACCGCGAGCAGTGCGCTTGCTCTTACCCAGAACGTTCAGGGTAGTGACGCGCTCTACTTTCACGCTGAACAGGCTTTCGACGGCCTTCTTGATTTCCAGCTTGGTTGCATCAGTAGCAACCTTGAAAACGAACTGGCCTTTCTTGTCTGCCAGAACCGTAGCCTTCTCGGAAACGTGCGGGCCAAGCAGAACTTTAAATACGCGTTCCTGGTTCATCCCAGCAGCTCCTCGAATTTCTTCACGGCCGACACGGTGATCAACACCTTGTCGTATGCGATCAGACTAACTGGATCGGAACCTTGAACGTCACGTACATCTACGTGCGGCAGGTTACGAGCAGCCAGGTACAGGTTCTGATCAACAGCGTCCGACACGATCAAAACGTCGGTCAGGCTCATGTTGTTCAGTTTGCCCAGCAGGTCTTTGGTTTTCGGCGTTTCAACAGCGAAATCCTGAACCACGACCAGACGATCAGTACGCACCAGCTCAGCAAGGATGGAACGCATTGCTGCGCGATACATCTTCTTGTTCAGCTTCTGGGAGTGATCCTGTGGACGAGCTGCGAAAGTGGTACCGCCGCCACGCCAGATTGGGCTACGGATAGTACCGGCACGAGCACGGCCAGTACCTTTCTGACGCCATGGGCGCTTGCCGCCACCACGAACGTCGGAACGGGTCTTTTGCTGCTTGGTACCTTGACGGCCGCCGGCCATGTAGGCCACGACTGCTTGGTGAACCAGCGTCTCATTGAACTCGCCGCCAAACGTCAGTTCGGAAACTTCGATCGCTTGAGCGTCATTTACATTTAATTGCATGTCAGCTTCCCCTTAACCGCGAGCCTTGGCTGCTGGACGTACAACCAGGTTGCCGCCAGTAGCGCCAGGAACAGCACCCTTGACCAACAACAGATTGCGTTCAGCGTCCACGCGCACTACTTCCAGGGACTGCACGGTCACGCGCTCAGCGCCCATATGACCGGACATTTTTTTGCCCTTGAATACACGACCAGGAGTCTGGCACTGGCCGATAGAGCCTGGGACGCGGTGGGATACGGAGTTACCGTGGGTGTTATCTTGCCCGCGGAAATTCCAACGCTTGATCGTACCCTGGAAGCCTTTACCCTTGGACTGACCGGTTACATCAACCAGCTGACCAGCGGCGAAGATTTCAGCGTTGATCAGATCGCCAGCCTGGTACTCGCCTTCTTCAAGACGGAATTCCATGGTAGTGCGACCAGCGGCAACGTTCGCCTTGGCGAAGTGGCCAGCCTGAGCTGCTGTTACACGCGAAGCGCGACGCTCGCCGACAGTGACTTGCACTGCACGATAGCCATCGGTCTCTTCAGTTTTGAACTGGGTGACGCGATTCGGTTCGATCTCAATGACCGTGACCGGAATGGAGACACCTTCTTCGGTGAAAATACGGGTCATACCGCATTTACGACCGACTACACCAATAGTCATGTTGTAAACCTCATGAGTGTACGGGGCTTTCACCCGCTATGGCCGCCCATTTCAGAGCGTTACACGACTAAGACCGAGTCTTAGCCGAGGCTGATCTGCACTTCCACACCGGCCGCAAGATCAAGCTTCATAAGTGCATCAACGGTTTTATCCGTTGGCTGGACGATGTCCAGAACGCGCTTATGAGTGCGGATTTCGTACTGGTCGCGCGCGTCTTTGTTGACGTGCGGAGAAACCAGAACGGTGAACCGCTCTTTACGGGTAGGCAGTGGAATTGGACCACGCACTTGAGCACCAGTACGTTTCGCGGTTTCCACGATTTCCTGGGTTGATTGGTCGATCAGGCGATGGTCAAAAGCCTTCAACCTGATACGGATTTGCTGATTTTGCATTGGATTTCAGACTCCGGCTGCTATTCCCACCGAGCGCAATACGCCCGTTAAAAGGAGGCGCAATTCTATAGACGCCCCAGATAGGTGTCAACCCAATAAAAAAGCCCCCGCTGAGCGGGGGCTTTCACATCATCAAGCAATCTCTATAAAAGAGAATTACGCGATGATTTTGGCTACGACGCCAGCGCCGACGGTACGACCGCCTTCACGGATAGCGAAACGCAGGCCATCTTCCATTGCGATGGTTTTGATCAGGGTAACAGTCATCTGAATGTTGTCACCTGGCATTACCATTTCAACGCCTTCTGGCAGCTCGCAGTTACCAGTCACGTCAGTAGTACGGAAGTAGAACTGTGGACGGTAGCCTTTGAAGAACGGAGTGTGACGACCGCCTTCTTCCTTGCTCAGAACATAAACTTCTGCGGTGAAAGTGGTGTGCGGCTTAACCGAACCCGGCTTAACCAGAACCTGACCACGCTCAACGTCGTCACGCTTGGTACCACGCAGCAGAACGCCGCAGTTCTCGCCAGCACGACCTTCGTCGAGCAGCTTGCGGAACATTTCAACACCGGTGCAAGTAGTAACGGTGGTGTCACGCAGACCAACGATTTCCAGCGGATCTTGAACGCGAACAATACCGCGCTCGATACGACCAGTCACAACAGTACCGCGACCAGAGATCGAGAATACGTCTTCGATTGGCATCAGGAACGGCTTGTCAGTCACGCGAACTGGTTCTGGGATGTAGCTGTCCAGAGTTTCAACCAGTTTCTTGACGGCAGTGGTGCCCATCTCGTTGTCGTCTTTGCCTTCCAGAGCCATACGAGCCGAACCGATGATGATTGGAGTGTCATCGCCCGGGAAGTCGTAGGTGGACAGCAGGTCGCGAACTTCCATCTCAACCAGTTCCAGCAGCTCAGCGTCGTCTACCAGGTCAGCCTTGTTCAGGAAAACCACGATGTACGGAACGCCAACCTGACGGGACAGCAGGATGTGCTCACGGGTTTGTGGCATCGGACCATCAGCGGCCGAGCAAACCAGAATAGCGCCGTCCATTTGAGCAGCACCGGTGATCATGTTCTTCACATAGTCAGCGTGACCTGGGCAGTCAACGTGAGCGTAGTGACGGATCTTCGAGTTGTACTCAACGTGTGCGGTGTTGATGGTGATACCGCGAGCTTTCTCTTCCGGTGCGCTGTCGATCTTGTCGAAGTCAACGATTGCGGAACCGAAAACTTCGGAGCAAACGCGAGTCAGAGCAGCAGTCAGAGTGGTTTTACCGTGGTCAACGTGACCAATGGTGCCAACGTTGACGTGCGGTAGGGAACGATCAAATTTTTCTTTAGCCACGACAATTAACTCCTAGCCTAAAGGGGCTGAATCAGCCTTGTTTTTTGGTTACGGATTCGACGATGTGCGACGGAGCCGTATCGTATTTTTTGAATTCCATAGAGTAGCTTGCGCGACCCTGGGACATGGAACGAACGTCGGTCGCATAACCGAACATCTCACCCAGTGGAACCTCGGCACGGATAACCTTGCCGGACACTGTGTCTTCCATACCCTGGATCATGCCGCGACGACGGTTAAGGTCGCCCATCACATCACCCATATAGTCTTCAGGCGTAACAACCTCTACAGCCATGATCGGCTCAAGCAACTCACCACCGCCCTTCTGGGCCAGTTGCTTGGTCGCCATGGAGGCAGCCACTTTAAACGCCATCTCGTTGGAGTCGACGTCGTGGTAAGAACCATCGAACACGGTAGCCTTCAGGCCGATCAGCGGATAGCCGGCAACAACGCCGTTCTTCATCTGCTCTTCGATACCCTTCTGGATAGCCGGGATGTATTCCTTAGGAACCACACCACCTACAACTTCGTTCACGAATTGCAGACCTTCCTGACCTTCGTCAGCGGGAGCAAAACGGATCCAGCAGTGACCGAACTGACCACGACCGCCGGATTGACGAACGAACTTGCCTTCGATTTCACAGTTCTTCGTGATGCGCTCACGATAGGAAACCTGAGGCTTGCCGATGTTGGCTTCGACGTTGAACTCACGGCGCATCCGGTCAACCAGGATGTCCAGGTGCAGTTCGCCCATGCCGGAGATGATCGTTTGACCAGTCTCTTCATCAGTTTTAACGCGGAAAGACGGGTCTTCCTGAGCAAGTTTGCCCAGAGCGATACCCATTTTTTCCTGGTCATCCTTGGTCTTAGGCTCTACGGCAACCGAAATAACCGGCTCCGGGAAGTCCATGCGAACCAGGATGATTGGCTTGTCAGCGTTGCAGAGGGTTTCACCAGTGGTGACGTCCTTCATGCCGATCAGGGCCGCGATGTCACCAGCGCGCACTTCCTTGATCTCTTCACGGGCGTTTGCGTGCATTTGCACCATACGACCCACGCGCTCTTTTTTGCCTTTAACCGAGTTGATCACGCCGTCGCCGGAGTTCAACACGCCCGAGTAAACGCGGACGAAGGTCAAGGTACCCACGAATGGGTCGGTAGCGATCTTGAACGCCAGAGCCGAGAACGGCTCCGCATCGTCTGCATGACGCTCCAGCTCGATTTCCTCGTTATCCGGGTCAGTACCCTTGATAGCAGGAATGTCGGTTGGCGCAGGCAGGAAGTCGATAACGGCGTCGAGAACCAGGGGAACACCCTTGTTCTTGAACGAAGAACCGCAAACAGCCAGTACGATTTCGCCGGCGATAGTACGCTGACGCAAAGCAGCTTTGATCTCTACGATCGACAGCTCTTCGCCTTCCAGGTACTTGTTCATCAGCTCTTCGTTGGCTTCAGCAGCAGCTTCAACCATGTTGTTGCGCCACTCTTCAGCCAGCTCTTGCAGCTCAGCAGGGATGTCCTTGCGAACAGGGACCATACCTTTGTCAGAGTCGTTCCAGTAGACAGCTTGCATGTTGATCAGATCGATCTGACCCTGGAAGTTGTCTTCTGAACCGATGGCCAACTGGATTGGCACCGGAGTGTGACCCAGACGCTGCTTGATCTGACCGATCACGCGCAGGAAGTTGGCGCCGGCACGGTCCATCTTGTTCACGTAAACAAGACGTGGAACGCCGTACTTGTTGGCTTGACGCCATACGGTTTCCGACTGAGGCTCAACACCCGAAGTACCGCAGAATACAACGACAGCGCCGTCGAGTACGCGCAGGGAGCGTTCAACTTCAATAGTGAAGTCAACGTGGCCCGGAGTATCGATTACGTTGAAGCGATGCTCGTCTTTGTACTGCTTCTCGGAACCTTTCCAGAAGGCGGTAATAGCAGCAGAAGTAATGGTAATACCACGCTCCTGCTCCTGAACCATCCAGTCTGTGGTCGCGGCGCCGTCATGCACCTCGCCCATTTTGTGACTTTTGCCGGTGTAAAAAAGGACGCGCTCGGTGGTGGTGGTTTTACCAGCATCCACGTGAGCGACGATACCGATGTTACGGTAGCGGCTAATCGGAGTAGTACGAGCCATAAAGCCCTCGCAAAATTAGTGAAGCTAAAATTAGAAGCGGTAGTGCGAGAAAGCTTTGTTAGCTTCAGCCATACGGTGCACGTCTTCACGCTTCTTAACAGCAGCACCTTTACCTTCAGCAGCATCCAGCAGTTCGCCAGCCAAACGCAGAGCCATAGACTTCTCGCCACGCTTACGGGCGAAGTCTACCAACCAGCGCATTGCCAGAGCGTTACGACGGGAAGGACGAACCTCGACCGGAACCTGGTAAGTAGCACCACCAACGCGGCGCGACTTCACTTCGACCAGCGGAGCGATGGCGTCGAGTGCTTTTTCGAAGAGTTCCAGGGGATCGGTGCCAGCCTTACGGGTCGCAACGGTTTCCAGGGCACCATAAACGATACGCTCGGCAACGGCTTTCTTGCCGCTTTCCATAACGTGGTTCATGAATTTGGCGAGGATCTGGCTTCCGTATTTCGGATCGTCCAGAATCTCACGCTTTGCTGCTACGCGACGTCTTGGCATGATAAGCCCTCAAGCGGTCTTCAGGTTAGCTCGGGACAGATCCAATGGATGCGTGCCCGACCTTACTCTTATCGACTCAATAAAATGAAAATCTGCAAAACGGCCGATTACTTCGGACGCTTGGTACCGTACTTCGAACGACCCTGGTTACGACCTTTAACGCCGGAAGTATCCAAAGAACCGCGAACGGTGTGGTAACGAACACCTGGCAAGTCTTTTACACGACCGCCGCGGATCAATACCACGCTGTGCTCTTGCAGGTTGTGACCTTCACCACCGATGTACGAGGAAACCTCGAAACCGTTGGTCAGGCGCACACGGCATACTTTACGCAGTGCCGAGTTAGGTTTTTTCGGCGTGGTGGTGTACACACGGGTGCACACGCCACGACGTTGCGGGCAGTTCTGCAGCGCAGGTACGTCGGATTTCTCGACGATACGCTTACGCGGCTGACGTACCAGCTGGTTGATAGTTGCCATCTACTAGCTCCACTGTTGTCTTGCGACGCTATTGTCTTGCAAGAAAAGCAAAATGGCAGGAACGAATTCCCGCCAAATTTAGGGGATCAAGAGTCTAAAGAGGATCTTGCCCCCAGTCAAGGCAAGGCCCCGACCTCCCCGCCCCTCGAACCTCGACAAATTGTCTCGATTCGATGAACGGAGCGACCAGGGCCTTACGCTCATTTATCGCAGAACTCAGTTACCGCTCGAGTTCAGCGCTTCGGTCAGTGCAGCTTCCACTTCACTGGCGCTTACGCGCAACGGCTTGTCTGCTTCACGACGACGCTTGCGCTCGCTGTGATATGCCAGGCCGGTACCAGCCGGGATCAGACGACCCACGACAACGTTTTCTTTCAGGCCGCGCAGGTAGTCGCGCTTGCCGGTGACTGCCGCTTCGGTCAGTACACGGGTGGTTTCCTGGAAGGAAGCCGCCGAGATGAACGATTCGGTGGACAACGACGCCTTGGTGATACCCAGCAGAACGCGAGTGTACTTGGAGACGAACTTGTCTTCGCCACCCAGACGCTCGTTCTCTACCAGTACGTGAGTCAATTCCATCTGGTCGCCCTTGATGAAACTGGAATCGCCGGATTCAGCGATTTCAACTTTACGCAGCATCTGACGCAGGATGGTCTCGATGTGCTTGTCGTTGATCTTCACGCCTTGCAGACGGTAAACGTCCTGGATCTCGTTGACGATGTACTTGGCCAGCGCGCTCACACCCAGCAGACGCAGGATGTCGTGCGGATCGCTTGGGCCGTCGGAGATTACTTCGCCGCGGTTTACCTGTTCGCCTTCGAACACGTTCAGGTGACGCCACTTCGGAATCAGCTCTTCATACGGATCGCTACCGTCGTTCGGGGTAATAACCAGACGGCGCTTGCCTTTGGTCTCTTTACCGAACGCGATGGTGCCGCTGACTTCAGCCAGAATCGACGCTTCTTTCGGACGACGCGCTTCGAACAAGTCGGCAACACGCGGCAGACCACCGGTGATGTCGCGGGTCTTCGACGTTTCTTGCGGGATACGAGCGATAACGTCACCGATCGCGATCTTCGCACCATCCGCTACACCGACCAGGGCGTTGGCTGGCAGGAAGTACTGAGCGATAACGTCAGTGCCTGGCAGCAACAGATCCTTGCCGTTGTCGTCGACCATCTTCACTGCTGGACGGATTTCTTTGCCCGCAGCTGGACGATCTTTCGCGTCAAGTACTTCAATGTTGGTCATACCGGTCAATTCGTCAGTCTGACGCTTGATCGTGATGCCTTCTTCCATGCCCACGTAGGTCACGGTACCTTTCATTTCGGTAACAATCGGGTGGGTGTGCGGATCCCACTTGGCCACGATTGCGCCAGCGTCGACCTTGTCACCTTCTTTAACCGAAATCACAGCACCGTACGGCAGCTTGTAACGCTCGCGCTCACGACCGAAGTCATCAGCGATGGCCAGCTCACCGGAACGGGACACAGCAACCAGGTGACCGTCCACTCGCTCCACGTGCTTCAAATTGTGCAGACGAACGGTACCGCCATTCTTCACCTGAACGCTGTCCGCAGCGGAAGTACGGCTTGCCGCACCACCGATGTGGAACGTACGCATCGTCAGCTGAGTACCCGGCTCACCGATGGACTGGGCAGCGATAACGCCGACCGCTTCACCGATGTTCACTTGGTGACCACGAGCCAGATCACGGCCGTAGCACTTGGCGCAAATGCCATAGCGGGTTTCGCAGCTGATCGGCGAACGCACGATCACTTCGTCGATGCTGTTCAGCTCGATGAATTCAACCCACTTCTCGTCTACCAGAGTACCGGCCGGAACGATAACGTCCTCGGTGCCTGGCTTGAATACGTCACGGGCAATAACACGACCCAATACGCGCTCACCCAACGGCTCTACAACGTCACCGCCTTCAATGTGCGGAGTCATCAGCAGACCGTGTTCGGTGCCGCAATCGATCTCGGTTACAACCAGATCCTGCGCAACGTCTACCAGACGACGAGTCAGGTAACCGGAGTTCGCAGTTTTCAACGCGGTATCCGCCAGACCTTTACGAGCACCGTGAGTCGAGATGAAGTACTGAAGTACGCTCAAACCTTCACGGAAGTTCGCAGTAATCGGCGTTTCAATGATGGAACCGTCTGGCTTGGCCATCAGACCACGCATACCGGCCAGCTGACGAATCTGTGCTGCGGAACCCCGCGCACCCGAGTCAGCCATCATGTACATCGAGTTGAAGGACTCTTGGTCGACTTCGACGCCATGACGGTCGATGACTTTCTCTTTCGAGAGATTGGCCATCATCGCCTTGGAGACTTCGTCGTTCGCTTTCGACCAAAGGTCGATCACTTTGTTGTACTTCTCGCCCTGGGTTACCAGGCCGGAGGCGTACTGGCTCTCGATCTCTTTCACTTCGTCGGTGGCAGCACCGATGATGCGGGCTTTTTCATCCGGGATAACGAAGTCGTTAACACCGATGGAAACGCCGGAGATGGTCGAGTAAGCGAAACCGGTGTACATCAACTGGTCAGCGAAGATCACGGTCTCTTTCAAACCAACCACGCGGTAGCACTGGTTGATCAGCTTGGAGATCGCCTTTTTCTTCATCGGCAGGTTGACGACGTCGTACGACAGACCTTTTGGCACAACCTGGAACAGCAGCGCACGGCCGACAGTGGTGTCGACGATACGGGTACCGCTCACGCTGTTGCCGTCACGGTCGTTGACGGTTTCGTTGATACGAACCTTGACCTTGGCGTGCAGTGCGGCTTCGCCGGCACGGAACACACGGTCAACTTCCTGCAGATCCGCGAACACACGACCTTCGCCTTTGGCGTTGATCGCTTCACGAGTCATGTAGTACAGACCCAATACAACGTCCTGCGACGGAACGATGATTGGCTCACCGTTGGCTGGCGACAGAATGTTGTTGGTCGACATCATCAACGCACGCGCTTCGAGCTGGGCTTCCAGCGTCAGCGGTACGTGCACGGCCATTTGGTCGCCGTCGAAGTCGGCGTTGTACGCGGCGCAGACCAGAGGGTGCAGCTGGATAGCCTTACCTTCGATCAGTACCGGTTCAAACGCCTGGATACCCAGACGGTGAAGGGTCGGTGCACGGTTGAGGAGAACCGGGTGTTCGCGAATCACTTCAGCGAGAACGTCCCAAACCTCTGGCAGTTCGCGCTCGACCATTTTCTTGGCCGCTTTGATGGTGGTCGCGAGACCACGCATCTCGAGCTTGCCGAAAATGAACGGTTTGAACAGCTCGAGAGCCATCTTCTTCGGCAGACCGCACTGATGCAGACGCAGAGTCGGGCCTACGGTAATTACCGAACGACCGGAGTAGTCAACACGCTTACCGAGCAAGTTCTGACGGAAACGACCTTGCTTACCCTTGATCATGTCAGCCAGGGATTTCAGAGGACGCTTGTTCGAACCGGTGATAGCGCGGCCACGACGGCCGTTGTCGAGCAGTGCATCGACAGCTTCCTGCAACATACGTTTTTCGTTGCGCACGATGATGTCCGGAGCGGACAGGTCCAGCAGGCGCTTCAAACGGTTGTTACGGTTGATCACTCGACGATACAGATCGTTGAGGTCGGAAGTCGCGAAACGACCGCCGTCCAGTGGGACCAGTGGACGCAGATCTGGCGGCAGAACCGGCAGAACGGTCAGCACCATCCACTCTGGCAGGTTGCCGGAACCCTGGAAGGCCTCCATCAACTTCAGACGCTTGGACAGCTTCTTGATCTTGGTTTCGGAGTTGGTTTGCGGAATTTCTTCACGCAGACGGCCAATCTCGTGTTCCAGGTCGATAGCGTGCAGCAGTTCACGGACAGCTTCAGCACCCATACGGGCGTCGAAGTCGTCACCAAACTCTTCCAGCGCTTCGAAGTACTGCTCGTCGTTCAGCAGCTGACCTTTTTCAAGGGTGGTCATGCCTGGATCGATAACGACATAGCTCTCGAAGTAGAGAACGCGTTCGATATCACGCAGGGTCATGTCCATCAGCAAGCCGATACGGGACGGCAGCGATTTCAGGAACCAGATGTGGGCAACCGGCGAAGCCAGTTCGATGTGTGCCATGCGCTCACGACGAACCTTGGCCAGTGCAACTTCAACGCCGCACTTCTCGCAGATCACACCACGGTGCTTCAAGCGCTTGTACTTACCGCACAGGCACTCGTAATCCTTTACCGGGCCAAAGATCTTGGCGCAGAACAGACCGTCACGCTCAGGTTTGAACGTACGGTAGTTGATGGTTTCCGGCTTTTTAACTTCACCGAACGACCATGAGCGGATCATCTCAGGCGAGGCCAATCCGATACGGATGGCGTCGAACTCTTCGACTTGACCCTGGTTTTTCAGCAAATTCAGTAGGTCTTTCAAGGCCTTTCCTCCTGGCGGAGCAGAGAGCGGGCAATCCTGCCCCGCTCTCGATTCGCGTCACGTGTTATTCGGTTTCCAGATCGATATCGATGCCGAGGGAACGAATTTCCTTGATCAACACGTTGAAGGACTCGGGCATGCCCGGCTCCATACGGTGATCGCCATCCACGATGTTTTTGTACATCTTGGTACGGCCGTTCACATCGTCCGACTTCACTGTGAGCATTTCTTGCAGAGTGTAAGCAGCACCGTATGCTTCCAGTGCCCAGACCTCCATCTCCCCGAAACGCTGACCACCGAACTGCGCCTTACCACCCAGCGGCTGCTGGGTAACCAGGCTGTACGAACCGGTAGAACGAGCGTGCATCTTGTCGTCTACCAAGTGGTTCAGCTTCAGCATGTACATGTAGCCAACGGTAACTGGACGCTCGAATTTGTTGCCGGTACGGCCGTCTGTCAGCTGCATCTGGCCGCTTTCCGGCAGGTCTGCCAGTTTCAGCATGGCCTTGATTTCGCTTTCCTTGGCGCCGTCGAACACTGGAGTGGCCATTGGAACGCCGCCACGCAGGTTCTTCGCCAGATCGAGGATTTCCTGATCGGAGAAGCTGTCCAGATCTTCGTTACGACCGCCGATCTGGTTGTAGATCTCGTCCAGGAAAGTACGCAGTTCAGCGACTTTACGCTGCTCTTCGATCATCCGGTTGATCTTCTCGCCCAGACCTTTGGCCGCGAGGCCGAGGTGGGTTTCAAGGATCTGACCAACGTTCATACGCGAAGGTACGCCCAGTGGGTTGAGGACGACGTCGACCGGGGTGCCATTGGCATCGTGCGGCATGTCTTCAACCGGCATGATCACGGAGACCACACCTTTGTTACCGTGACGACCGGCCATCTTGTCGCCCGGCTGGATGCGACGACGGATTGCCAGGTAAACCTTGACGATTTTCAGCACACCTGGAGCCAGGTCATCACCCTGCTGCAGTTTGCGCTTCTTGTCTTCGAACTTGTCGTCCAGCAGACGGCGACGATCAACGATGTAGGCCTGAGCCTTCTCGAGCTGCTCGTTCAGAGCATCTTCAGCCATGCGCAGTTTGAACCACTGACCATGCTCAAGACCGTCGAGAACTTCATCGGTGATGTCCTGACCTTTCTTCAGACCTGCGCCGCCTTCAGCCTTGTGGCCTACCAGAGCGGAACGCAGACGTTCGAAAGTTGCGCCTTCAACGATACGGAACTCTTCGTTCAGATCCTTGCGAATCTCGTCCAGCTGGGACTTCTCGATCGACAGAGCACGAGCATCACGCTCAACGCCGTCACGAGTGAAGACCTGTACGTCAATGACAGTACCTTTGGTACCGGTAGGTACACGCAGGGAGGTGTCTTTAACGTCGCTGGCTTTTTCACCGAAGATTGCACGCAGCAGTTTTTCTTCCGGAGTCAGCTGGGTCTCGCCTTTCGGAGTGACTTTGCCGACCAGGATGTCGCCCGCGCCAACTTCAGCACCTACGTAAACAATACCGGCTTCGTCCAGCTTGTTCAGTGCAGCTTCACCCACGTTCGGGATGTCTGCAGTGATTTCCTCAGGCCCAAGCTTGGTGTCACGTGCCACACAGGTCAGTTCCTGGATGTGGATCGTGGTGAAACGGTCTTCCTGAACCACACGCTCGGACAGGCAGATGGAGTCTTCGAAGTTGAAGCCGTTCCATGCCATGAACGCGATGCGCATGTTCTGACCCAGTGCCAGTTCACCCATGTCGGTGGACGGGCCGTCGGCCATGATGTCGCTACGCTGAACGCGATCACCCTTGCTCACCAGCGGACGCTGGTTGATGCAGGTGTTCTGGTTCGAGCGGGTGTATTTGGTCAGGTTGTAGATGTCGACACCAGCTTCGCCGGTTTCAACTTCGTCATCAGCAACACGAACCACGATACGGCTGGCGTCTACGGAGTCGATCACGCCACCACGACGAGCCACGACGCAAACGCCGGAGTCACGGGCTACGTTACGCTCCATGCCGGTACCTACCAGCGGCTTGTCAGCGCGTAGGGTTGGTACAGCTTGACGCTGCATGTTCGAACCCATCAACGCACGGTTGGCGTCATCGTGCTCGAGGAACGGAATCAGCGACGCTGCTACCGAAACTACCTGCTTCGGCGAAACGTCCATCAAGGTGACTTCTTCAGGCGCCTTAACGGTGAATTCGTTCAGGTGACGTACGGCTACCAGTTCGTCGATCAGGACTTTCTGGTCGTTCATGGTCGCCGAAGCCTGCGCGATCACGTGATCAGCTTCTTCAATAGCGGACAGGAACACGATCTCGTCGGTGACCACACCCTCTTTCACCACGCGGTACGGGCTTTCCAAGAAGCCGTACTGGTTGGTGCGAGCGTAAGCAGCCAAGGAGTTGATCAGACCGATGTTCGGACCTTCCGGCGTTTCAATCGGGCATACACGACCGTAGTGAGTCGGGTGTACGTCACGGACTTCAAAGCCTGCGCGCTCACGAGTCAGACCACCAGGGCCGAGTGCAGAGACACGACGCTTGTGGGTGATCTCGGACAGCGGGTTGTTCTGGTCCATGAACTGCGAGAGCTGGCTGGAACCGAAGAACTCTTTCACCGCCGCAGCCACTGGCTTGGCGTTGATCAGGTCTTGCGGCATCAGGCCTTCGCTTTCAGCCATCGACAGACGCTCTTTGACCGCACGCTCAACACGTACCAGGCCAACGCGGAACTGGTTCTCGGCCATTTCGCCTACGCAGCGAACACGACGGTTACCCAGGTGGTCGATGTCATCGACGATGCCTTTACCGTTACGGATGTCGACCAGAGTCTTCAGTACCGCGACGATGTCTTCCTTGCACAGCACGCCCGAACCTTCGATCTCGGTACGACCGATACGACGGTTGAACTTCATCCGGCCGACCGCAGACAGGTCATAGCGCTCAGGGCTGAAGAACAGGTTGTTGAACAGGGTTTCGGCAGCGTCTTTGGTTGGCGGCTCGCCTGGACGCATCATGCGATAGATTTCGACCAGCGCTTCCAATTGGTTGCTGGTGGAGTCGATCTTCAGCGTGTCGGAGACGAACGGACCGCAGTCGATGTCGTTGGTGTACAGAGTTTCGATGCGAACAACGCCGGACTTGGCAATTTTTGCCAGGACTTCAGTGTTCAGCTCGGTGTTGCACTCTGCCAGGATTTCGCCGGTAGCCGGGTGCACGATAACCTTGGCGGTAGTGCGACCGAGGACGTAGTCCAGAGGCACTTCCAGGGTCTTGATGCCGGCTTTTTCGATCTGGTTGATGTGGCGCGCGGTAATACGGCGGCCCGCTTCAACGATGACCTTGCCCTTCTCGTCCTGAATATCCAGAACCGCAATTTCACCACGCAGACGCGAAGCAATCAGTTCCAGGCTGAGGGTTTCGCCGCTCAGGTGGAAAACGTTGGTGGTGTAGAAAGCGTCCAGCACTTCTTCAGTGGTATAGCCGAGCGCGCGCAGCAGTACCGATGCCGGCAGCTTGCGACGACGGTCGATACGCACGAACACGCAGTCTTTCGGGTCGAACTCGAAGTCCAGCCACGAACCGCGGTAAGGAATGATGCGCGCGGAGTACAGCAGTTTGCCGGAGCTATGCGTCTTGCCGCGGTCGTGGTCAAAGAACACGCCCGGGGAACGGTGCAGCTGGGAAACGATTACACGCTCGGTACCGTTGATTACGAAGGTACCGTTCTCAGTCATCAGGGGAATTTCACCCATGTAGACTTCTTGCTCTTTGATGTCCTTGATCGCTTTGTTCGACGATTCTTTGTCGAAAATGATCAGGCGCACTTTTACCCGCAAAGGTACGGCGAAAGTTACACCGCGCAATACGCATTCTTTGACATCAAATGCCGGTTCGCCCAGGCGATAACCGACGTACTCCAGCGCAGCATTGCCGGAGTAGCTGATGATCGGGAAAACGGATTTGAAGGCCGCATGCAGGCCCACGTCGCGGAACTGATCTTTAGTCGCTCCCGCTTGCAAGAATTCACGATACGAATCCAGCTGGATGGCCAGGAGGTAAGGCACATCCATGACGTCCGGCAACTTGCTAAAGTCCTTGCGGATACGTTTTTTCTCAGTATATGAGTAAGCCATCAGCGTTCCCCAGCTTGGTCACCTGCTTGTTTGGCCCCTCCCGACGGGAGCAGCCAGAAAATCGTGCAAACCCCATGGTTTGCGCCACCGCATCGGGTGGTTACAGCGCCTTTATCAGCACCGACCCAGTCGGCTGCCAATAACGGAAAAAGGCCGGTGGCAAGAGCCACCAGCCATCAGCCTGTCGCTTGACGCTCGGGCTGGAGGAGCAAAGTCGATACTTATTTCAGCTCGACTTTAGCGCCTGCTTCTTCCAGCTTCTTCTTGGCGTCTTCAGCCGCTTCTTTCGAAACGCCTTCAGCTACAACCTGAGGAGCGCCGTCTACTTTCTCTTTGGCTTCTTTCAGGCCCAGACCGGTCAGTTCACGAACTGCCTTGATCACGTTAACCTTCTTCTCGCCAGCTTCCAGCAGAACAACGTTGAACTCGGTTTGCTCTTCAACAACAGCGGCGGCAGCAGCTGGACCAGCAGAAGCAGCGGCAGCGGATACGCCGAACTTCTCTTCCATTGCCTTGATCAGCTCAACGATTTCCAGAACCGATTTTTCGCCGATTGCGTCGATGATTTGTTCGTTAGTCAGAGACATGACTTATTTCCTGAATTGGGGGATAGCCTGGAGGCCATCGAAATAAACAAAAATACGCGAGAGAGGAAACGCTCAGCCTCAGGCTGCAGCAGCTTCTTTCTGGTCGCGAAGTGCCGCCAGAGTACGAGCCAATTTGCTGGTAGCGCCTTGAATCACGCTCATCAGCTGGGAAATTGCTTCGTCACGGGTCGGCAGGCTTGCCAGAACGTCGATCTGATTAGCTGCGAGGAACTTGCCCTCGAACGCAGCTGCCTTGATCTCGAACTTGTCCTGACCTTTAGCAAACTCTTTGAACAGACGAGCAGCAGCGCCCGGGTGTTCGTTGGAGAATGCGATCAAGGTCGGGCCGGTGAACACGTCGTTGAGAACACTGTATTCAGTGTCAGCAACAGCGCGCTTGAGCAGGGTGTTACGTACAACACGTACGTAAACGCCAGCTTCACGAGCCTCTTTACGGAGTCCGGTCATTGCGCCTACTGTTACGCCACGTGCATCAACCACGACAGCGGACAGAGCGACTTTGGCAGCCTCGTTGACTTCAGCGACGATGGCCTTCTTGTCTTCGAGATTAATTGCCACGGGTTTAACTCCTGCTTGTTACCGTTTCATTCGATCGAAACCGAATGTCGTTTTGGTGTCTGATTCGGTAAGGAACCGGGAGCACCATCTGCGTAGGCTTATGGTTTAAGACTTGCGTCGCCTACGGTCTTGGATAGCCCCCGCCAGGCAGGGACCCCAATCTTTCAATTGGCGCGAAAACAATCGCGCCAACCTTTGTCTTACGCGTCCAGCGAGCTCTGGTCGATAACCAGACCTGGGCCCATAGTGGTGCTCAGGGTAACGCGCTTGACGTAAATACCTTTCGAGGAAGCTGGCTTGATACGCTTCAGATCTGCGATCAGGGCTTCAACGTTTTCCTTCAGCTTGACGGCGTCGAAGCCCATCTTGCCAACGGAAGTGTGAATGATGCCGTTTTTGTCGGTGCGATAACGAACCTGACCAGCTTTAGCGTTTTTA
This sequence comes from Pseudomonas sp. M20, assembly GCF_045037865.1. Lineage (NCBI taxonomy): Bacteria > Pseudomonadati > Pseudomonadota > Gammaproteobacteria > Pseudomonadales > Pseudomonadaceae > Pseudomonas > Pseudomonas sp. M20. The sequence continues at coordinate 6,405,518 of NZ_CP173611.1, read as the reverse complement.
ACCGCGGTAGCTACGTCTGGAGTTACGGTACCAACCTTAGGGTTAGGCATCAGACCACGTGGGCCGAGGATCTGACCCAGTTGACCTACAACGCGCATGGCATCCGGGGATGCGATCACTACGTCATAGTTCAGGTCGCCGCCTTTCATTTCGGCAGCCAGGTCGTCCATACCTACACGGTCAGCGCCGGCAGCCAAAGCGGCCTCAGCAGCTGGACCCTGAGTGAACACAGCAACGCGAACAGTCTTGCCAGTGCCGTGTGGCAGCACAGTAGCGCTACGAACAACCTGGTCGGATTTACGCGGGTCTACACCCAGGTTTACAGCAACGTCGAACGACTCGCTGAACTTGACAGTCGACAGCTCAGCCAGCAGAGCAGCGGCATCTACAATGTTGTAGGCCTTGCCTGCTTCGATTTTGCCGGCGATAGCCTTTTGACGCTTGGTCAGCTTAGCCATTACACACCCTCCACGTTAAGGCCCATGCTACGAGCAGAACCGGCGATAGTACGCACGGCTGCATCCATATCAGCTGCAGTCAGATCCGCGTTTTTGGTTTTCGCGATTTCTTCCAGCTGAGCACGGGTAACGGTGCCAACCTTAACGGTGTTCGGACGAGCGGAACCGCTGGTCAGACCGGCCGCCTTCTTCAGCAGAACCGAAGCCGGGGTGGATTTGGTTTCGAAAGTGAAACTACGGTCGCTGTAGACAGTGATGATCACTGGAGTCGGCAGACCTGCTTCAAGACCCTGAGTACGGGCGTTGAAGGCCTTGCAGAATTCCATGATGTTCACGCCGTGCTGACCCAAAGCAGGACCAACAGGTGGGCTTGGGTTAGCCTGAGCGGCCTTCACTTGCAGCTTGATGTAAGCGGTAATTTTCTTGGCCATGAGGCACTCCAATTACGGGTTCGAACGCCTCGAAAGGCTCCCCGGTTACTTGCGCGTTTATCCCAGTGACGACAAAACCCCACAGCCTAGGGCTGCGGGGTTGGGATGCTTGTCCAGTTAGACCTTTTCGACCTGACTGAACTCCAACTCTACCGGGGTAGAGCGACCGAAAATGAGCACTGCCACTTGGATCCGGCTCTTTTCGTAATTAACTTCTTCAACAACGCCATTGAAATCAGCGAATGGACCGTCATTGACTCGCACCGTCTCACCTGGCTCGAAGAGAGTCTTCGGCTTAGGCTTGTCGCTACCATCAGCAACACGACGCAGAATTGCTTCCGCCTCTTTATCGGTGATCGGCGCAGGCTTATCGGCAGTACCGCCAATAAAACCCATCACCCGAGGTGTATCCTTGACCAAGTGCCAAGTACCCTCATTCATATCCATCTGAACCAGCACATAACCTGGAAAGAACTTGCGCTCGCTTTTGCGTTTCTGGCCATTACGCATTTCAACCACTTCTTCAGTGGGAACCAGAATCTCGCCGAAGCCATCTTCCATGCCAGCCAGCTTTACGCGCTCGACCAGCGAGCGCATCACATGCTTCTCGTAACCCGAGTAAGCATGCACAACATACCAACGCTTAGCCACGGGACACCCTTAGCCGACAATCAAGGAAACAAGCCAGCCGAGCAGGGAATCAAGCCCCCACAACAGCAACGCCATAACCAGAACAACAGCCACCACAATCAGGGTGGTCTGCGTGGTTTCTTGGCGAGTTGGCCAAACGACTTTACGAATCTCGGTGCGAGCTTCCTTAACGAGTACAAAGAAAGACTTGCCCTTCGCAGTCTGCAGGCCTACAAAGGCAGCTACAGCAGCAATGACAAGCAAAGCGAGTACACGGTACAGGATCGGCGAAGCAGAGTAATACTGATTGCCAACAACGCCAACAACCACCAAAGCGACAACTACAAGCCACTTGAGCAGATCGAAGCGAGAGCCTTGAGCTTCAGCTTTAGGAGTCATCTATGAAGATCCTGTGAAAAGAAAGCCAGACACACCAAGTGAATCTGGCAGGTCAGGAGGGAATCGAACCCCCAACCTACGGTTTTGGAGACCGTCGCTCTGCCAATTGAGCTACTGACCTAAAACAAAATCAGGCCGACCATTATGCCGGCCCGAAAAATACATTACAACCACTTACTCGATGATTTTAGCTACGACACCAGCGCCGACGGTACGACCGCCTTCACGGATAGCGAAACGCAGGCCATCTTCCATTGCGATGGTTTTGATCAGGGTAACAGTCATCTGAATGTTGTCACCTGGCATTACCATTTCAACGCCTTCTGGCAGCTCGCAGTTACCAGTCACGTCAGTAGTACGGAAGTAGAACTGTGGACGGTAGCCTTTGAAGAACGGAGTGTGACGACCGCCTTCTTCCTTGCTCAGAACGTAAACTTCTGCAGTGAACTTGGTGTGCGGCTTAACCGAACCCGGCTTAACCAGAACCTGGCCACGCTCAACATCGTCACGCTTGGTGCCACGCAACAGAACGCCGCAGTTCTCGCCAGCACGACCTTCGTCGAGCAGCTTGCGGAACATTTCAACACCGGTGCAAGTAGTAACGGTGGTGTCACGCAGACCAACGATTTCCAGCGGATCTTGAACGCGAACGATACCGCGCTCGATACGACCAGTCACAACAGTACCGCGACCAGAGATCGAGAATACGTCTTCGATTGGCATCAGGAACGGCTTGTCAGTCACGCGAACTGGTTCTGGGATGTAGCTGTCCAGAGTTTCAACCAGCTTCTTGACGGCAGTGGTGCCCATCTCGTTGTCGTCTTTGCCTTCCAGAGCCATACGAGCCGAACCGATGATGATTGGAGTGTCATCGCCCGGGAAGTCGTAGGTGGACAGCAGGTCGCGAACTTCCATCTCAACCAGTTCCAGCAGCTCAGCGTCGTCTACCAGATCAGCCTTGTTCAGGAAAACCACGATATACGGAACGCCAACCTGACGGGACAGCAGGATGTGCTCACGGGTTTGCGGCATCGGACCATCAGCGGCCGAGCAAACCAGAATAGCGCCGTCCATTTGAGCAGCACCGGTGATCATGTTCTTCACATAGTCAGCGTGACCTGGGCAGTCGACGTGAGCGTAGTGACGGATCTTCGAGTTGTACTCAACGTGTGCGGTGTTGATGGTGATACCGCGAGCTTTTTCTTCTGGCGCGCTGTCGATCTTGTCGAAGTCAACGATTGCGGAACCGAAGACCTCGGAGCAAACGCGAGTCAGAGCAGCAGTCAGAGTGGTTTTACCGTGGTCAACGTGACCAATGGTCCCAACGTTGACGTGGGGCAGGGAACGATCAAATTTTTCCTTAGCCATCGATATCACCCTCAACAGAAGAAATTAGACAAACAATATCAACCATTAAAACAAAGGCAGATATTTTCATATCTGCCTTGTTATATGGAGCTCTTGAGCGGATTTGAACCGCTGACCTCACCCTTACCAAGGGTGTGCTCTACCAACTGAGCTACAAGAGCGAAACACTTTGCACAACCTGCAAACTTGGAGCGGGTAGCGGGAATCGAACCCGCATCATCAGCTTGGAAGGCTGAGGTTCTACCACTAAACTATACCCGCGGAGCCTGCAGCTCACGCTCAAATCTGGTGGAGGGAGAAGGATTCGAACCTTCGAAGTCGTAGACGTCAGATTTACAGTCTGATCCCTTTGGCCGCTCGGGAACCCCTCCTAATCAGGCCGGCATTCTATACTATGCCAAACCCCTGTCAAGCATTTTCTCATTTAAAAACCTGAGCTTAGCTGCGTTGACACCGCCTCACATTGAAATCCTGTTTGGGTCTTCGCTGTGGAGCGGGCGCCATTCTATGCAAACTATTCAGCAGGTGCAACCCCCTCACACAGCATTATTTTATGTTTTAACTCATTGAATTCCTTGGAAAGGTTCAGCAGTTGCGCATCCCCCAACAAATGCTGGCTCTCAGGCGCAACAGACAGCCAATAACCAGTCCCAGGAGCATCCTTCGACGAAGGCTGCACATTAACGCCCATATCAGCCAAACGCTGCTGCAGCGCTGAAATCGACTCCTGTCGAGAGAAGCCACCCAGAAAGTGACACTCTTGGCGCCGCATGCCTTGCTTCTCTCGAATGTCACCAGTTGTCTCGCTCAGCAAACGAATATCCTGCTGCGCCCCCCGATACAAGCTAAGAGGCGTCACGTCCTTTGCCCGCAACGGCGCCTCCTGCTGATGCCAGACATAATAGAAAACATTGAGAACCAGAAGCAGGAGGAACAACCAACGCATACAAACCTCAGGACAAAGGACACGCCATAGCCAACCCCACAAACACCAGGTCGGGAACGATTCTGGCCTCGGGAGCAACACCTGCAACCAAATCGGCATCACCACCGGTTATAAAAACAGCGAAGTCAGCCCCCCAATAGGAGCGCGCCATTTCCAGCTGCGCCAATACGAACCCTCGCAACATCAATGAACACCCACGCTCTACCGCCTCAACGGTAGTCCGACCCGGCGCGTTACTGGACAGCGCCTGCTCGGCAGCCAAATCCCCATAACGAATCTTCCGGGTATGAGTACGCAACTGGTTACGCATCAGCGGCATTCCAGGACAAATAAAGCCGCCCAGATGCTCGCCATCAGCCGCGATAAAATCTGCGGTTACCGCTGTGCCAAAATCCAGCACCAGGCAAGCACCTCCTGAAGCGAGGTGAAACCCGCCCAGCATCGCCAGCCATCGATCCAGTCCAAGGCGCTCGTAGTCTACGTAACCATTTCTAACACCAGACATCTCGCGAGCAGACTCCGCGCGCATCACCGAAATACCGAACTCCCGCTCGATAATGTCGATCAGCGCGCCGGTTTCTTCGCCAGTCCTTACACTGACCAGTCGGCATTTACGCAGGGAAAGCCGATCAATCGCTCGCAAACTCTCAAGCAGCGCCAAATCAGAGTCGACCACCCCCTCGGAGATCAGGCCGCCGACCGTGGCATTCAGCACGCGCCATTTTATAAAGCTGTTTCCGCAGTCGAGCTCAAGAATCATCACGCAACCTCAGGCTGAGCTCACCACCACTGAATACTTTTTCCACGCCATTCACCCTCAAGCGCAGAGCACCTTGATTGTCGATTCCGAGCACCACGCCATCTATATGGTTGGAGCCTGCAATCAATGAAACCGATCGCTCCTGCCACAAGTGATTTGCCTCCCATTCCGCCCGGAGAACCGAAAAACCACCCATCTGATGACTCTGGATGTAGGCGTCCAGCTGATTACTCAGCTCAACCACCAAGGCATTACGATCGCAGCTATTGCCGGATTCAAGTCGAATCGAGGTCCATTGCTGATCGACTTCATCAGCAACCTGCATATTCACATTGATACCAATTCCCAGCACCACATGACAGACATCCGCCGGATCGCCAATCAGCTCTAGCAGTATGCCGGCGATTTTTTTGTTACTCACCAGCACATCATTGGGCCACTTCAAACCGGCATTAACCACGCCAAAGCTTCGCAAAGCCTGCATCACAGCCAAACCAACAACAAGGCTCAGGCCTTCGAGCTGGCGCATTCCACCATCGATTCGAAGAACAAGGCTGTAATACAGATTTTCAGCGAACGGGCTGACCCATTTACGACCTCTGCGGCCGCGGCCGGAAACCTGCCGCTCAGCAAGAACCAAAAACGGCGCTGAATTGCCCCGGCCAATAGAGCGCAATGCTTCGGCATTAGTCGAGTCGACCGAATCCAGAACGGTCACCGGCCAATTTGGTGCCACTGTCGATATCTTTAGAGAGTCGAGTAGCGTCAATGGCGATGCCAGCTGATATCCCCTCCCCCTGACTTTATGGATAGACAAGCCGAGCTCAGCCTCAAGATGCTGAAGCTGCTTCCATACTGCACTTCGACTTATTCCCAGGGCCTCGCCCAGATCCTGACCAGAATGGAAACGCCCATCCTTCAGAAGGTTCAACAACGTCAGCATGCAGGTCTCGCCTCACAATGAGGCCCGAATAATAGCCATGCCCCGGGCCGTTGCATAGAAATCAAGCAGATACATTTCCTGCGGGCAAAACAAAACCCCAACTGCTTTCGCAATTGGGGTTTTGGAATTTAATCTTGACGATGACCTACTCTCACATGGGGAAACCCCACACTACCATCGGCGATGCATCGTTTCACTGCTGAGTTCGGGATGGGATCAGGTGGTTCCAACGCTCTATGGTCGTCAAGAAATTCGGGTACTGAGTCGTGGCCTTGTGGCCTCGCTTCAGCAAATTGGGTATGTGACAGCTTTCGGTGTTTTGTGAACATCGAACTTTCGGTTCGTTTCGTCTTCACACACCGCAATCTGGTCTCTCTCGAGTTCGCAAATTGCTTGGGTGTTATATGGTCAAGCCTCACGGGCAATTAGTATTGGTTAGCTCAACGCCTCACAGCGCTTACACACCCAACCTATCAACGTCGTAGTCTTCGACGGCCCTTCAGGGAACTCAAGGTTCCAGTGAGATCTCATCTTGAGGCAAGTTTCCCGCTTAGATGCTTTCAGCGGTTATCTTTCCCGAACATAGCTACCCGGCAATGCCACTGGCGTGACAACCGGAACACCAGAGGTTCGTCCACTCCGGTCCTCTCGTACTAGGAGCAGCCCCTCTCAAATCTCAAACGTCCACGGCAGATAGGGACCGAACTGTCTCACGACGTTCTAAACCCAGCTCGCGTACCACTTTAAATGGCGAACAGCCATACCCTTGGGACCGGCTTCAGCCCCAGGATGTGATGAGCCGACATCGAGGTGCCAAACACCGCCGTCGATATGAACTCTTGGGCGGTATCAGCCTGTTATCCCCGGAGTACCTTTTATCCGTTGAGCGATGGCCCTTCCATACAGAACCACCGGATCACTAAGACCTACTTTCGTACCTGCTCGACGTGTCTGTCTCGCAGTCAAGCGCGCTTTTGCCTTTATACTCTACGACCGATTTCCGACCGGTCTGAGCGCACCTTCGTACTCCTCCGTTACTCTTTAGGAGGAGACCGCCCCAGTCAAACTACCCACCATACACTGTCCTCGATCCGGATAACGGACCTGAGTTAGAACCTCAAAGTTGCCAGGGTGGTATTTCAAGGATGGCTCCACGCGAACTGGCGTCCACGCTTCAAAGCCTCCCACCTATCCTACACAAGCAAATTCAAAGTCCAGTGCAAAGCTATAGTAAAGGTTCACGGGGTCTTTCCGTCTAGCCGCGGATACACTGCATCTTCACAGCGATTTCAATTTCACTGAGTCTCGGGTGGAGACAGCGCCGCCATCGTTACGCCATTCGTGCAGGTCGGAACTTACCCGACAAGGAATTTCGCTACCTTAGGACCGTTATAGTTACGGCCGCCGTTTACCGGGGCTTCGATCAAGAGCTTCGCGTTAGCTAACCCCATCAATTAACCTTCCGGCACCGGGCAGGCGTCACACCCTATACGTCCACTTTCGTGTTTGCAGAGTGCTGTGTTTTTAATAAACAGTCGCAGCGGCCTGGTATCTTCGACCGGCATGAGCTTACGGAGCAAGTCCTTCACCCTCACCGGCGCACCTTCTCCCGAAGTTACGGTGCCATTTTGCCTAGTTCCTTCACCCGAGTTCTCTCAAGCGCCTTGGTATTCTCTACCCAACCACCTGTGTCGGTTTGGGGTACGGTTCCTGGTTACCTGAAGCTTAGAAGCTTTTCTTGGAAGCATGGCATCAACCACTTCGTGTTCTAAAAGAACACTCGTCATCAGCTCTCGGCCTTAAGATCCCGGATTTACCTAAGATCTCAGCCTACCACCTTAAACTTGGACAACCAACGCCAAGCTGGCCTAGCCTTCTCCGTCCCTCCATCGCAATAACCAGAAGTACAGGAATATTAACCTGTTTTCCATCGACTACGCTTTTCAGCCTCGCCTTAGGGACCGACTAACCCTGCGTCGATTAACGTTGCGCAGGAAACCTTGGTCTTTCGGCGTGGGTGTTTTTCACACCCATTGTCGTTACTCATGTCAGCATTCGCACTTCTGATACCTCCAGCAAGCTTCTCAACTCACCTTCACAGGCTTACAGAACGCTCCTCTACCGCATCATCCGAAGATGATACCCGTAGCTTCGGTGTATGGTTTGAGCCCCGTTACATCTTCCGCGCAGGCCGACTCGACTAGTGAGCTATTACGCTTTCTTTAAAGGGTGGCTGCTTCTAAGCCAACCTCCTAGCTGTCTAAGCCTTCCCACATCGTTTCCCACTTAACCATAACTTTGGGACCTTAGCTGACGGTCTGGGTTGTTTCCCTTTTCACGACGGACGTTAGCACCCGCCGTGTGTCTCCCATGCTCGGCACTTGTAGGTATTCGGAGTTTGCATCGGTTTGGTAAGTCGGGATGACCCCCTAGCCGAAACAGTGCTCTACCCCCTACAGTGATACATGAGGCGCTACCTAAATAGCTTTCGAGGAGAACCAGCTATCTCCGAGCTTGATTAGCCTTTCACTCCGATCCACAGGTCATCCGCTAACTTTTCAACGGTAGTCGGTTCGGTCCTCCAGTTAGTGTTACCCAACCTTCAACCTGCCCATGGATAGATCGCCCGGTTTCGGGTCTATTCCCAGCGACTAGACGCCCTATTAAGACTCGCTTTCGCTACGCCTCCCCTATTCGGTTAAGCTCGCCACTGAAAATAAGTCGCTGACCCATTATACAAAAGGTACGCAGTCACCCAACAAAGTGGGCTCCCACTGCTTGTACGCATACGGTTTCAGGATCTATTTCACTCCCCTCTCCGGGGTTCTTTTCGCCTTTCCCTCACGGTACTAGTTCACTATCGGTCAGTCAGTAGTATTTAGCCTTGGAGGATGGTCCCCCCATATTCAGACAAAGTTTCTCGTGCTCCGTCCTACTCGATTTCATGACCAAGAGATTTTCGCGTACAGGGCTATCACCCACTATGGCCGCACTTTCCAGAGCGTTCCGCTAATCTCAAAGCCACTTAAGGGCTAGTCCCCGTTCGCTCGCCACTACTAAGGGAATCTCGGTTGATTTCTTTTCCTCAGGGTACTTAGATGTTTCAGTTCCCCTGGTTCGCCTCTTGCACCTATGTATTCAGTACAAGATAACCATCTTATGATGGCTGGGTTCCCCCATTCAGACATCTCCGGATCAAAGTCTGTTTGCCGACTCCCCGAAGCTTTTCGCAGGCTACCACGTCTTTCATCGCCTCTGACTGCCAAGGCATCCACCGTATGCGCTTCTTCACTTGACCATATAACCCCAAGCAATCTGGTTATACTGTGAAGACGACATTCGCCGAAAATTCGAATTTCTCAACTAAGAGAACTCACAAATTTTACCTTAGCCTGATCCGTTACCAGTGAAAGTAACGTTCAGTCTATCTTTCTATCACATACCCAAATTTTTAAAGAACGAACTAGTCAAAGACTAGAAATCAACATTCATCATCACAACGATGGAATGCTCATTTCTAAGCTTTCAAACTTTAGAAGCAGTAGTGGTGGAGCCAAACGGGATCGAACCGTTGACCTCCTGCGTGCAAGGCAGGCGCTCTCCCAGCTGAGCTATGGCCCCGTATTTCTACAGGCGTTTCCCACACAAAATTGGTGGGTCTGGGCAGATTCGAACTGCCGACCTCACCCTTATCAGGGGTGCGCTCTAACCAACTGAGCTACAGACCCAATTTCGGGCTGCTTCTTTCGTCTTCTTCAATGAATCAAGCAATTCGTGTGGGAACTTATGGAGCAGCTGATGTCGTCGATTAAGGAGGTGATCCAGCCGCAGGTTCCCCTACGGCTACCTTGTTACGACTTCACCCCAGTCATGAATCACACCGTGGTAACCGTCCTCCCGAAGGTTAGACTAGCTACTTCTGGTGCAACCCACTCCCATGGTGTGACGGGCGGTGTGTACAAGGCCCGGGAACGTATTCACCGTGACATTCTGATTCACGATTACTAGCGATTCCGACTTCACGCAGTCGAGTTGCAGACTGCGATCCGGACTACGATCGGTTTTATGGGATTAGCTCCACCTCGCGGCTTGGCAACCCTTTGTACCGACCATTGTAGCACGTGTGTAGCCCAGGCCGTAAGGGCCATGATGACTTGACGTCATCCCCACCTTCCTCCGGTTTGTCACCGGCAGTCTCCTTAGAGTGCCCACCATAACGTGCTGGTAACTAAGGACAAGGGTTGCGCTCGTTACGGGACTTAACCCAACATCTCACGACACGAGCTGACGACAGCCATGCAGCACCTGTCTCAATGTTCCCGAAGGCACCAATCCATCTCTGGAAAGTTCATTGGATGTCAAGGCCTGGTAAGGTTCTTCGCGTTGCTTCGAATTAAACCACATGCTCCACCGCTTGTGCGGGCCCCCGTCAATTCATTTGAGTTTTAACCTTGCGGCCGTACTCCCCAGGCGGTCAACTTAATGCGTTAGCTGCGCCACTAAGAGCTCAAGGCTCCCAACGGCTAGTTGACATCGTTTACGGCGTGGACTACCAGGGTATCTAATCCTGTTTGCTCCCCACGCTTTCGCACCTCAGTGTCAGTATCAGTCCAGGTGGTCGCCTTCGCCACTGGTGTTCCTTCCTATATCTACGCATTTCACCGCTACACAGGAAATTCCACCACCCTCTACCATACTCTAGCTCGACAGTTTTGAATGCAGTTCCCAGGTTGAGCCCGGGGATTTCACATCCAACTTAACGAACCACCTACGCGCGCTTTACGCCCAGTAATTCCGATTAACGCTTGCACCCTCTGTATTACCGCGGCTGCTGGCACAGAGTTAGCCGGTGCTTATTCTGTCGGTAACGTCAAAATTGCAGAGTATTAATCTACAACCCTTCCTCCCAACTTAAAGTGCTTTACAATCCGAAGACCTTCTTCACACACGCGGCATGGCTGGATCAGGCTTTCGCCCATTGTCCAATATTCCCCACTGCTGCCTCCCGTAGGAGTCTGGACCGTGTCTCAGTTCCAGTGTGACTGATCATCCTCTCAGACCAGTTACGGATCGTCGCCTTGGTGAGCCATTACCTCACCAACTAGCTAATCCGACCTAGGCTCATCTGATAGCGCAAGGCCCGAAGGTCCCCTGCTTTCTCCCGTAGGACGTATGCGGTATTAGCGTCCCTTTCGAAACGTTGTCCCCCACTACCAGGCAGATTCCTAGGCATTACTCACCCGTCCGCCGCTGAATCCAGGAGCAAGCTCCTCTCATCCGCTCGACTTGCATGTGTTAGGCCTGCCGCCAGCGTTCAATCTGAGCCATGATCAAACTCTTCAGTTCAAACATCTTTGGGTTTTTAAGAAACCCTAAACTTGGCTCAGCAATCGTTGGTTACATCTTTGATTTCTCGCGGAGTAACTTGTGATGCTGATAATCTTGTTGACTATCAGTCTGACTCCACAAGCACCCACACGAATTGCTTGATTCAGTTGTTAAAGAGCGGTTGGTTAAGATCTTTCGTCTCAACCGAGGCGCGCATTCTACAGCAGCCTCATTTGCTGTCAAGTGATTATTTTCAGAAGTTTTCGAAGATTTCTTCAACAACTTCAACCACTTGCGCTTCCGATCTCTCGTCAGCGGGAGGCGAATTCTACAGCGTTACACGCTGCTGTCAACACCTCTTTTTCAACTTCCTTTTGGCTTCGATGAACTGAAGCAACCTGCTGCCGAAACCTGCATAACTCATTGAATCTCAAGGAGTTTTCCGTTTCGACTGCGCCGGAAGTGGGGCGAATTATAGACTTCTAAAATTCGCCGTCAAGACCTATTTTCAACTTTACTCGGATTTCAGCGTGATACGTGCAAACGCCTTCTTGCCTGCCTGGCAAACGTGGGTTGCGCCCAGTACATATATAAAGGAGCGATCAACCACCTCACCATCAACGCGCACACCGCCGGACGCCAACAGGTCGCGCGCCGCTGCCGAGTTCTTCACCAGACCTGCTTTATTAAGGACAGCCGCGATCGGCATATCTTCAGCAGAAGCCAGCTCGATCTCCGGCAGATCATCCGGCAGCTCGCCATCCTTCATGCGGTTACCCGCCGCGCGATGAGCATTGGCCGCAGCTTCTTCACCATGGAAACGCGCAACGATCTCTTCCGCCAGTTTGATTTTGACATCACGCGGATTGGCGCCCGCTTCTACATCGGCACGCAGCGCATTGATCTCATCCATCGAACGGAAGCTCAGCAGCTCAAAGTAACGCCACATCAGCGCGTCCGGAATAGAAACCAGCTTGCTGTACATAACGCCCGGCGCTTCCTGAATACCGACATAGTTGCCCAACGACTTGGACATCTTCTTCACGCCATCCAGACCTTCAAGCAGCGGCATGGTCAGAATGCACTGAGCCTCTTGACCATAACCACGCTGCAGCTCACGCCCCATCAGCAAGTTGAACTTCTGATCGGTACCGCCCAATTCAACGTCTGCACGCAAAGCCACCGAGTCGTAACCCTGAACCAGCGGATAGAGGAACTCGTGAATAGCGATCGGCTGATTGGTGGTGTAACGCTTGTCGAAGTCATCACGCTCAAGCATGCGCGCGACGGTGTATTGCGAAGTCAGGCGAATGAAGTCCGCCGGCCCCATCTGATCCATCCAGGTGGAATTGAACGCGACTTCGGTTTTCGCCGGATCGAGAATCTTGAACACCTGAGTCTTGTAGGTCTCGGCGTTTTCCAGAACCTGCTCGCGAGTCAGCGGCGGACGCGTGGCGCTCTTGCCGCTCGGATCACCGATCATCCCGGTGAAATCACCTATAAGGAAGATCACTTGATGCCCCAGTTCCTGGAACTGACGCAGCTTATTAATAAGCACCGTGTGACCCAAGTGCAGATCCGGAGCGGTTGGATCAAAACCAGCCTTGATACGCAGCGGCTGGCCGCGCTTGAGCTTCTCGATCAGCTCGGACTCGACCAATAGTTCTTCCGCACCACGTTTAATCAGCGCTAGCTGCTCTTCAACCGACTTCATAACAGACCCGCAAGGCTCAGATTCAAAGGGAACCAACCATACAAGATCGCGCACCAATTACAAGTTTTGCCCGGCGCACGGACACCAATCCACAGACACGCTGTCTGTAGACTTGCTTCAGAGATGATTTGGTTATATTTTATACAGTTATTTCATCTTCATCATGTCATTCATCTTTTCCAATTCATCATTTTTCAAAGTCAAAATTACCTATGACCACAGAACCGTCTAAAGCGCCGCCGCTTTACCCGAAGACCCACCTGCTCGCCGCAAGTGGAATCGCCGCCCTTCTTAGCCTGGCTCTCCTGGTATTCCCTTCCAGTGATGTTGAAGCCAAAAAGACGACCCTGAGCCTTGAACTGGAAAGTCCTGCTGAACAACTGACACAAGATCAAGACGCTGCTGACGCGACTCAAGCCACAAACGAGCCAGTAGCTTCGCCATTTGCTCAAATCGAAAACAGCGACGAAAACTCCCCACAAACCGCAGAAGCAGCACCAGCACCAGCACCAGCCGCTGAAAAACCAAAAGCACCTGGTCATCGTGAAGTCATCGTTGCCAAGGGCGATACACTGTCGACTTTGTTCGAAAAGGTCGGCCTGCCTGCCGCTTCCGTTCATGAAGTTCTGGCCAGCGACAAACAGGCCAAACAGTTCAGCCAGTTAAAGCACGGCCAGAAACTCGAATTCGAATTGGATCCTGAAGGCCAACTGACCAGCCTGCACAGCAAGGTCAGCGATGTCGAAACCATTACCCTGACCAAGAATGACAAGGGTTATGCCTTCAACCGGGTTACCGCAAAACCCACCGTTCGCACCGCTTACGTACACGGTGTGATCAACAGCTCGCTTTCACAATCCGCGGCCCGTGCCGGCCTTTCGCACAGCCTGACCATGGATATGGCCAGCGTCTTTGGCTACGACGTCGACTTTGCTCAGGACATCCGCCAGGGCGACGAATTCGATGTGATCTACGAGCAGAAAGTGGTCAACGGCAAGTCCGTGGGCAATGGCCCGATCCTGTCAGCACGCTTCACCAACCGCGGCAAAACCTACACCGCCGTGCGATACACCAACAAGCAAGGCAACAGCAGCTACTACACGGCTGATGGCAATAGCATGCGCAAGGCGTTCATCCGTACACCGGTGGACTTCGCCCGCATCAGCTCCAAGTTCTCCATGGGCCGCAAGCACCCTATCCTCAACAAGATCCGCGCCCACAAAGGCGTCGATTACGCTGCGCCACGCGGTACGCCGATCAAGGCTGCCGGCGATGGCAAAGTACTGCTGGCCGGGCGCCGCGGTGGCTACGGCAACACGGTGATCATCCAGCACGGCAACACTTACCGCACGCTGTACGGCCACATGCAAGGCTTCGCCAAAGGCGTGAAGACTGGCGGCTCCGTGAAGCAGGGCCAAGTTATCGGCTACATCGGCACCACTGGCCTCTCGACCGGCCCGCACTTGCACTATGAGTTCCAGGTCAACGGTGTTCACGTCGATCCGCTGGGACAGAAGCTGCCAATGGCTGATCCGATTGCCAAAGCAGAACGTGCTCGCTTCCTCGCACAGAGCCAACCGCTGATGGCGCGCATGGATCAAGAAAAGGCCACCATGCTGGCCTCGAGCAAGCGCTAAGTCATGGCCCTGTATATCGGCGTAATGTCCGGAACCAGCCTCGACGGTCTGGACATTGCCCTGATCGAACAGACCTCGGCGATCAAACTGATCGCCACGCACTACATTCCCATGCCTGAAACCCTGCGCACCGAGCTGCTTGGCTTGTGCGCCAGCGGTCCTGACGAAATCGCCCGCTCGGCGATTGCCCAGCAGAACTGGGTGAAGGTCGCTGCGCAGGGCATTCATACCCTCCTCGGTGAGCAGCAACTCAAACCCCAAGAGATTCGTGCGATCGGCAGCCACGGCCAGACTATCCGCCATGAACCGGCGCGCGGTTTCACCGTGCAGATCGGCAATCCTGCCCTGCTGACCGAACTCACAGGTATTACCGTAGTCAGCGACTTCCGCAGCCGCGATGTCGCAGCCGGAGGCCAAGGTGCTCCGCTGGTTCCCGCATTCCATGAAGCTTTGTTCGAAGAGCGTACCGGCAACCAGGCTGTCTTGAATGTCGGCGGTTTCAGCAATCTCAGTCTGATTGAGCCGACCAAGCCTGTAGCCGGTTTCGACTGTGGCCCTGGGAATGTGCTGATGGACGCCTGGATTCAGCAGCAGCGCGGCGAAAACTATGATCGCAATGGCGACTGGGCAAAATCGGGCTCTGTTGAGCCGACCCTGTTGAAAGCACTGCTCAGCGATCCATTCTTCATCACCAAAGGCCCGAAAAGTACCGGCCGTGAAGTGTTCAACCTGCCTTGGCTGGAGCAACATCTCTCGCACCTGCCAGCCTTTGCTGCCGAGAACGTGCAAGCCACACTGCTTGAACTGACCGCACTGACCATTATTGATTCGCTGCAAAGCGCTCAGCCCGACACTGAAGAGCTGCTGGTCTGCGGCGGCGGCGCGCACAACGCCACACTGATGGAGCGTCTGGCAGACCTGCTGCCAAACGCAACGGTCGCCAGCACCGCGACACATGGCGTTGATCCGGACTGGGTTGAAGCCATGGCCTTCGCCTGGCTGGCCCATTGCTGTCTTGAAGGTATCGCCGCCAACCGCCCAAGCGTCACCGGCGCACGCGGCCTTCGGGTACTCGGCGCCATCTACCCGGCCTGATTACATCGCACACAGCAAAACGCCGCAGAACCGTAAGGCTCTGCGGCGTTTTGTTATCTGAAGCGCGGCGCGATCAGATCGAGAACGAAGACCCGCAACCACACGTCGTGGTGGCGTTCGGGTTCTTGATCACGAAGCGCGAGCCTTCCAGACCTTCCTGGTAATCCACTTCAGCACCGGCCAGGTACTGGAAGCTCATCGGATCCACTACCAGACTCACGCCTTCGCGCTCGACGATAGTGTCGTCCTCGGCCACATCTTCATCGAAGGTGAAACCGTACTGAAACCCTGAACAACCGCCGCCCGTAACGAATACGCGCAGCTTCAAGCGATCATTCCCCTCTTCATCGACCAGGCTCTTCACCTTGTGCGCGGCACCGTGGGTGAATTGCAAAGCCGTGGGGGTGAAGGATTCGACGCTCATGCTGACTATCTCCCGGCGTTACGCCGCCATAATGCGTGATGACGCGCATTATCCGCTTGTCCGAGAAAATCGGTCAACTATTGTTACGGTATATCAATAAACCCGATCAACTGTTCAGAATGCAAAAAGGCCCGTTTGACGGGCCTTTTTGCTGTGCGGCTTAAAGTGTTACGGCAGCATACCGGCGTGGGACAATCCGAAGCGCTCGTCCAGACCGAACAGGATGTTCATGTTCTGCACCGCTTGGCCCGACGCGCCTTTGACCAGATTGTCGATCACCGACAACACCACCACCAGATCGCCATCCTGAGGACGGTGAACGGCAATGCGGCAAACGTTGGCGCCGCGCACGCTACGGGTTTCCGGGTGGCTACCGGCAGGCATCACGTCGACGAACGGTTCATTGGCATAACGCTTTTCAAACAGCGCCTGCAGATCCACCGAACGATCAACCACGGTCGCGTAGAGCGTGGAGTGAATACCACGGATCATCGGGGTCAGGTGCGGAACGAAGGTCAGACCGACATCCTTACCCGCTGCACGACGCAGACCCTGGCGAATTTCCGGCAGGTGACGGTGACCTTTTACCGCGTACGCCTTCATGCTTTCCGACGTTTCGGAGTACAAGGAGCCTACAGCCGCACCACGACCGGCACCGCTGACGCCGGACTTGCAGTCGGCGATCAGACGCGAAGTATCAGCCAGACCCGCCTCCAGCAATGGCAGGAAACCCAGCTGCGTTGCGGTCGGATAGCAACCTGGCACCGCGATCAGACGGGCGTTCTTGATCTGCTCGCGATTGACTTCCGGCAGACCGTAAACCGCTTCGTCCAGCAACTCAGGCGCGCCGTGCGGCTGACCGTACCACTTGGCCCACTCTTCAGCGTCTTGCAGACGGAAATCGGCCGACAGGTCGATGACCTTGGTGCCCGCTGCCAGCAATTCGCCCGCCAGCGCGTGCGCAACACCGTGCGGTGTGGCGAAGAACACTACGTCACAAGCGCCGAGGGTCTTGATGTCCGGCACGCTGAAGGCGAGGCCATCGTAGTGGCCGCGCAGGTTCGGGTACATGTCAGCCACGGCCAGACCGGCCTCGGATCGGGAAGTGATGACAACCACTTCTGCCTGCGGATGCTGCGCCAACAGACGCAGCAGTTCGACACCGGTGTAACCCGTGCCGCCGACGATACCGACCTTGACCATAACCTGCCCTCAAAGAACCCACTGGAAAGCCGTCGATAATAGGGGCCGCGCGCGCCTGCGACAACCGTCAAGGTGACGTGCGGATGCTCAAGCCTCTACTATCCGGCTTACCGTGAACCTGGAATAACTAAAAATGCTCTATCTATGGATCAAAGCTTTTCACATTGTCAGCATCGTTTGCTGGTTTGCCGGGCTGTTCTACTTGCCGCGTCTGTTCGTGTATCACGCGCAAAGCGAAGACACGCTCAGCAAAGAACGCTTCAGCCTCATGGAGCGCAAGCTGTATCGCGGCATAATGGGCCCGGCGATGATCGCCACGCTGATCTTTGGCGGCTGGCTGATCTATCTCAATCCGAGCATCTTCAGCATGGGTGGCTGGATTCACGCCAAACTGACCCTCGTCGTCTTGCTGATCGGCTACCACCACATGTGCGGCGCGCAGGTAAAACGTTTTGCCCGTGGCGAAAACACCCGCAGCCATGTCTTTTATCGCTGGTTCAATGAAGTGCCGGTTCTGATATTGCTGGCTATCGTAATTCTGGTCGTGGTCAAGCCGTTCTAACTTCAGCAACTACCGATCTTTGGGGTTTCCATAATGTCGCTGCCCGCTTTGCTCGAACAACGTCTGCGCCTGCCTGTAGTAGCGGCACCGATGTTTCTGATTTCCAACCCTGAGCTGGTGCTCGCCTGCTGCCGCAATGGCGTGGTCGGCAGTTTTCCAGCCTTGAACCAGCGCGAAAGCAGCGGATTCAAAGCCTGGCTGGAACAGATCGAAGCGGGCTTGGCGACACTGGACAGCCCGGCGCCGTATGCGGTGAACCTGATCGTGCATAACAGCAACCCGCGCCTGCAGGCCGACCTGAACATCTGCGTCGAACACAAAGTGCCGATCGTCATCACCAGTCTCGGCGCGGTGAAGGAACTGGTCGACGCGGTGCACAGCTATGGCGGCCTGGTGTTCCATGACGTCACCACTCGCCGACATGCCGAGAAAGCGGCCGAGGCGGGTGTCGACGGTTTGATCGCCGTGGCGGCCGGCGCCGGGGGACATGCCGGGACCTGGAGTCCGTTTGCATTGATCGCCGAGATCCGCCAGTTCTTCGATAAAACCCTGCTGCTTGCAGGATGTCTTAACCACGGTCATGAGATTCTTGCCGCACAGCTGCTCGGCGCGGATTTGGCCTACTTCGGTACGCGATTTATCGGTACCACAGAAAGTCACGCGCCCGACGCCTACAAGGAGATGCTGCTGACAGCCAAGGCATCCGACATCATCCATACTCCAGCGGTGTCGGGCGTGCCGGCGAGTTTTATGCGTCAGAGCCTGGAGGCGGCCGGTTTCGATATGGCTGCTCTGCAAGGCAAAGGCGAAGTGAATTTCGGTGACAAGTTGAAGCCGATCAGCGATGAGGCCAAAGCCTGGAAAACCGTGTGGTCGGCCGGTCAAGGCGTAGGGCAGATCGATGACCTGCCGAGTGTGGATCAATTGATCGCACGGCTGGACGCCGAGTATCGCCAGGCACAGGAACGCGCAGCCCAGCTACCGCAACGCTGGCCGCGCTAAGAAAAATCGGGTCAGCCCCGCTGGGCTGGCCTTACACTGCTGACCTTTCAATTTATTCGCGACAAGGATGCCTCGGCCATGAGCGAACCCCGTTACAAGATCGTGTTCGACGGTGCTCTACAGCCCGGTGTCGATATCACCACTGCCAAACTCAATTTGGCGGATCTGTTCAAAAGCGATGTGACCGCGATCGAACGCCTGTTCAGTGGCCGCAGCATCGCGCTCAAGCGTGATTTGTCCCACAGCGATGCGCAAACCTATCTGCAAGCGCTGAGCAAAACCGGGATCGACGCACGCATTGAAGCTGAAACGGCAATCGAGCTGAACCTGGCGGATGTCCATGAGCACACCGCCGCTGTGGCCGAACCGGACTCGCCGTATGCACCGCCTCGCGCAAGCGTTGGCGAAAGCCAGGCGGAGTTCGCCACGCCTAAGCCGTTCAGCGTCGAAGGCCGAATCGGACGCCTGCGCTTTCTGGCGTGGACAATGGTCCTGAGTCTGGTGACCTTACCCATTGTTGGCGTGTTCGCCCTGCTGGCTCTGGGGCTGGTCGCGGGGGACTCCACCACTGGCCTGATCATTGGCGGGATCTTCGCGTTCTTACTGTTTATCGCTTTCCTGATTGTCAGCATCCTGTTCAGCATTCAGCGTCTGCACGACATCGGTTGGTCGGGCTGGCTCTGGCTACTGAATCTGGTGCCATTCGTGGGCAGTTTCTTTCCGCTGGTGATCATGGTCGTGCCTGGCAACACCGGCGCCAACCGCTACGGCCCACCGCCGCCGCCCAACAGCACCGCAGTAAAAGTCTTGTGCTCACTGTGGATCGTGTTTTTCGCGTTGATCTTTGCCGGTGGAATGCTCGGCGGGATCTCGGCCATTCAGCAAGAATACGAAAGCAATCTGGAGAGCAGCTACGAAAGTGGCTCGGTGACCACTGATGAAGTCGAAGTAGAGGTCGAAACGCCTGCGGATTCCGCCGACGAGGCAGCCGAAGCGGCGCAGGCCCCTGTAGACTCTGCGAAAGAATGAACAGCGCTCCCCGCCGTGACACCCGCGTCGCCGGCGCGGAGCTGTTGCGATGGAGAATTGCATGACCCGTTACGCACTGATCACCGGCGCCTCCAGCGGCATCGGCCTGGCGATGGCCGAAGCACTGGCCCGGCGTGGCCGCAGCCTGATTCTGGTGGCAAGACAGCGTGATCAGCTGGAAAGCATTGCGATCGAATTGACCCAGCGTTTTGGCGTCGAGGTACTGTTCCGCGCCTGCGATCTGGGCGAGCCATTGCGTCTGTCCGGCTTCCTGCTGGAGCTCGAAGAAGGTGATCGGCAGATCGACTTGCTGGTCAATTGCGCCGGTATCGGCACCTGCGGCCCGTTCCTTGCGCAAGACTGGATGACCGAGCAGGATCTGATCGAAGTAAACATTCTCGCCCTCACCCGCCTTTGCCACGCCATCGGCAATAGCATGGCGTTGCAGGGTGGCGGGCAGATTCTCAATGTCGCCTCGGTGGCCGCGTTCAATCCCGGCCCATGGATGAGTACTTACTACGCCAGCAAGGCCTATGTGCTGCACTTCTCCGAAGCCTTGCGAGTTGAGCTAAAACAGAGTGCTGTGAAGGTTTCGGTGCTCTGTCCAGGCCCGACGCGCACGGCATTTTTCCGTACGGCACAACTCGACAGCGACAAACTCAAAGACAGCAAATTGCTGATGAGCCCTGAGGAAGTCGCGCTGTACACCGTGCGCGCCCTCGACAAGAACCGGGCGATCATCATTCCGGGACGACGCAATCGATGCTTCGCCTTCCTGCCGAGATTGGGTTCGCGCTGGCTCAACCGCACCATTGTCGGCATGGTCAACAAGGCTTACTGCCCGCGCTGAAATGCCCTACAGGTAAAACACTGGGCGGGATAAGCCGCTCTGCGTACACTCAGACCAGCCCAAACAACGGAGAAAACAGCAGTGGATACTCTGTTCACCAAGATCATCAACCGGGAAATCCCGGCCAAGATCATTTACGAGGACGACCAGGTTCTGGCGTTCCACGACATCGCCCCTCAGGCACCGGTGCATTTCCTGGTGATCCCGAAAAAACCAGTGCGCACCCTCAATGACCTGACCGAAGACGACAAGGCACTGGCCGGGCATATCCTCTTCACTGCACAGCGCCTGGCGCTGGAGCTGGGCTGCGAAGACGGTTTCCGCGTGGTGATGAACTGCAAGGAGAAGGGTGGGCAAACTGTCTACCACATTCATATGCACGTACTCGGGCAGCGCCAGATGAACTGGCCACCGGGCTGATCCACACCCCATCTCCCTGTGGGAGCGAGCCTGCTCACGAAGACTTCGGCACATTCAATGTATTAGTGCCTGATACTCCGCCTTCGCGAGCAGGCTCGCTCCCACAAAAAAGCATGACCGCGCAGCAAATGACCCAGCGCAAACCTTCCCCGGCCGATTCGGTTAAACTGGCCGTCGAGATTCTTCCCGGAGGTCAGCATGACTACCCAACGTCACTACTCGCCAATTGACCGTCTTCTGCTGCAAGCCGATGCCGCGATGCGTACCCTGCTGCCGTTCAGTGGCCAGCCGTACCGTCCATCGCCGGCGATTTTGCAACCGGATACGCAAATGAGCGACGAAGACACCCGCCACGTCGCCGGCCTGATGCGCATCAACCATACCGGTGAAGTCTGCGCCCAGGCGCTGTATCAGGGGCAGGCGTTGACTGCCAAGCTCCCGCAGGTACGCGAGGCCATGGAGCACGCTGCCGAAGAAGAGATTGATCATCTGGTCTGGTGCGAACAGCGTATTCATCAGTTGGGCAGCCACACCAGTGTGCTCAACCCGCTGTTTTACGGGATGTCGTTCGGGATTGGCGCGGTGGCTGGGTTGATCAGCGACAAGGTCAGCCTCGGGTTTGTTGCGGCGACCGAGCATCAGGTGTGCAAGCATCTGAACGAGCATCTGGAACAATTACCGGCCGAGGACGAAAAGTCCCGGGCGATTCTGGAGCAGATGCGCATTGATGAAGAACATCATGCCGAAAGTGCTTTGGAGGCTGGAGGTTTCCGTTTTCCGGCGCCGGTGAAGTTCGGGATGAGTATTCTGGCCAAGGTGATGACCAAAAGTACTTATCGGATCTGAGAACGGTATTGCTGCAAAGGGCCCCTCGCGAGCAGGCTCGCTCCCACAGGGAGGAATTGGCAGAAATGAAAAAGGCGACCGAAAGGTCGCCTTTTTTTGTGCCCGGGAATCTTAGGTCGGCATGTTGCGCGCGTAGAAGATTTCGAGCATTTCGTGTTTCACCCGATCGGTCACCTGAGCGCGTTGCTCGGGGGACAGGTTGCTGGTGGCGTCGCCAAACAGGTAGTTATCCAGTTCGAAGTTCTTCAGCAGCATTTTGGTGTGGAACAGGTTTTCCTGGTACACGTTCACGTCGGTCATCTGGTACGCGTCGCGAGTGTCTTCGGAAAGGTAGTTCTGGATCGAGTTGATCTCGTGGTCGATGAAGTGCTTGTTGCCTTCAACGTCACGGGTGAAGCCGCGCACACGATAGTCCACAGTCACGATGTCCGAATCGAACTGGTGAATGAGGAAATTGAGCGCTTTCAGCGGTGAGATGACACCACAAGTCGACACGTCGATGTCCACACGGAACGTTGCAATACCGTCGTCCGGATGGATTTCCGGGTAGGTGTGCACCGTGATGTGGCTCTTGTCGAGGTGGGCCAGGATAATTTCGGGCAATGGGCCCGGCGACTCTTCAATCTGGCTTTCAGTCGGGGTTACCGGCTCTTCAGAAATCAGAATCGTGACGCTGGCGCCCTGAGGTTCATAGTCCTGACTGGCAATGTTCAGGATGTTGGCACCAATGATCTCAACAACCTCTGTGAGAATCTGCGTCAGGCGTTTCGCGTTGTACTCTTGATTGATGTACTCAACGTAAGCCTGCTGGTCTTGCGGGGTTTCCGCGTAGCAGATGTCATAGATGTTGAAGCTCAAGGTCTTTGTCAGGTTATTGAACCCGTGGAGCTTGAGTTTGCTTTTCACCGTTAAAAACTCTCTATGTATGCGGCCCGGCCGCGTGATCAAGCATGCCCGTCAAGTGCGAACAACGCACCTGCGTAGGACGGTTAACACCTCTTCGCGATGGCGATTTTGGTTATCTGTTCAGGCGGCTGACCATCGATTGACCGATCACTGCCCTGAAAAAAGTGGCGCATTATGCAGACGTCAGCGGGGGATCGCCAGAGTCTGCACTGCTTTTATGATAGTTGAATGTCGCTTCAACCGAGTTCGACGATTTCGTAATCGTGAGTGATCGCCACGCCAGCCGCGCCAAGCATGATCGAGGCCGAGCAATACTTCTCTGCAGACAACTCGATCGCACGTTTGACCTGGGCTTCTTTCAAGCCACGGCCCTTGACCACAAAGTGCATATGAATCTTGGTGAACACCTTCGGATCTTCGGTCGCGCGCTCGGCTTCGAGGAACGCTTCGCAGCTTTCAACAGCCTGGCGGGACTTCTTCAGGATGCTGACCACGTCGAAATTGCTGCAACCGCCCACACCGAGCAGGAGCATTTCCATCGGGCGAACACCCAGATTACGACCACCGGCGTCCGGTGGACCGTCCATGACCACGACATGACCGCTGCCGGATTCGCCGAGGAACATGGCTTCGCCAGCCCATTGGATGCGTGCCTTCATCGCCCAGACTCCACTGTAAAAAAAGGGTCGCCAGCTTAGCACAGGGCTTTGCCCGGACAGCGAGCAACGTTCCTAGGACCAGATGCCTCTGCGCTGTAGGTAATTTCTCGAATTTGCGACGAAGTGTCTGTTAAGCTGGCGCCAATTCGCTGGCGCCCATGTCAGCTGTGTAGCGACCGCCTTCAGCGCCTCATAAAAAAACCAAACATCACCGTGCAGTCTTTTCGGGATACAACCATGGTTGCTATTACCCCCACACCCAAAATCAAGAATCTCGACAAGCTGTTGATGCATTGCCAGCGCCGTCGCCATGCGGCCAAGAGCAACATCATCTGTGCGGGCGATCGCTCGGACACGCTGTATTTCATCATCAAGGGTTCGGTAACGATCCTGATCGAGGATGACGACGGCCGCGAGATGATCATCGCTTACCTCAACGCCGGGGATTTCTTTGGCGAACTGGGCCTGTTCGAACAAGCGGGTCAAGAACAGGAACGCAGCGCCTGGGTGCGGGCCAAGGTTGAATGCGAAACAGCAGAAATCAGCTACGCCAAGTTCCGCGAATTGTCGCAGCAAGATCCAGACATTCTTTACGTGCTCAGCGGACAAATCGCACAACGCCTGCGTAACACCACGCGCAAGGTCGGCGATCTGGCGTTTTTCGACGTCACTGGTCGAGTGGCGCGTTGCCTGCTGGAACTGTGCAAGCAGCCAGACGCGATGACGCATCCGGACGGCATGCAGATCAAGGTGACCCGTCAGGAAATCGGCCGGATTGTCGGTTGTTCGCGGGAGATGGTCGGTCGCGTGCTCAAGGATCTTGAGGAGCGCAACCTGGTCGATGTGAAAGGCAAGACCATGGTGGTCTTCGGTACGCGCTAAGCCCGAATATCAGGCGCTGTACATCTGCGCCAGCATCAGACGAAACAGCTCATCGAGACGCGCCAAGGCCTGTGGCGCGCTGAATTTCTCGTGCAGGGCGATGTGGCTTTGCGCCCGCACCCGCTGTTCCAGGCCACACGCTTCGTTGAAGCGATTGACCGCTGCGACCATCGATTCCCGTTCGTTATCCATCAGCATCGCACCGTGCACCAGACCGACCGGACGCTGTCCGCCCTGACTCTGGCGCCAGCGCTGCGCGGTGCCAACCATTTTGCGGCCGTCGAGGTTGACGTTGAAACGTCCGTCGCAGAACGCGCCGTCGATTTCGCCCAACGATGATGTGCCGCCCAACTCGTTGAGCAACTGGCAGATCGGATCGCACAGACGGCGGTAGCCGGTTTCGATACGGTTCAGATCGCCTTCGCTGCGCGGTGGTGCGTAGACCAGAGCGATATTGATAGTGGCGGCAGATTGCGGCACCGGTTCGCCGCCGGTTTCGCGCAGCAGGACGGGCCAGCCGGCGGCGGCGGAGACTTCACAGGCGTGGTCGAAACCGGGGAGGCGATTGAGGCGACGAGGCATGACCAGGGCCCGATCGCTGGGTTGCCAGAACAGCAGGCCGAATTCTGTATCGCCGGCGCAGACCGAGGCCAGCAAGTCTTGCTCGGCCTGGAGGCCGGCTTCGATGGTCAGGGGGGTTGGCAGCGACATGGAGGGCTCCGGCAGATCTGGAATCTTTGGGGATTTCTAGTACCTCATCGCGAGCAGGCTCACTCCTACAATTGGAACGCGTTCCCCTGTAGGAGTGAGCCTGCTCGCGATGGCGTCGACTCGGTCTGAAGCGAATCAGTCGAGAGTCGAACCACTGATCGAAGTGCCACGCTCCGGGAAGAACAGTCGCTGCAGTTCAGTGCCCGGATTTTCCGCGCGCATGAACGCTTCACCGACCAGGAACGAGTACACGTCGCTGATTTCCATCAACTCGACATCGGCACGGTTGAGGATGCCGCTCTCGGTAATCACCAGACGATCGCGCGGAATACGCGGCAGCAGGTCGAGGGTGGTTTCCAGGCTGACGTCGAAGGTATGCAGATTGCGGTTGTTGACCCCGACCAACGGCGTGTCGAGGGTTTTCAACGCACGTTCCAGTTCATCACCGTCGTGCACTTCGACCAACACATCGAGACCGACGCCTTTGGCGACAGCGGCCAGCTCGGCCATTTTTACGTCATCCAGTGCGGAGACGATCAACAGCACGCAGTCGGCGCCCAGCGCACGGGCTTCGACGATCTGGTACGGATCGATCATGAAGTCCTTGCGGATCACCGGCAGTTTGCACGCGGCCCGGGCCTGTTGCAGGTACGCATCGGCGCCCTGGAAATAATCGATGTCGGTCAGTACGGACAGGCAAGTCGCCCCGCCCTTTTCGTAGCTTTTGGCGATGTCGGCGGGAACGAAGTTCTCGCGGATCACGCCTTTGCTCGGCGAGGCCTTTTTGATTTCGGCGATCACCGCCGGCTGCTTCTTCTTGGCTTGCGCCAGCAATGCCTGGGCAAAACCACGGGGTGCATCGGCCGCCTTGGCCAGACTTTCCAGCTCGCTCAGGCTGACGCGAGCACTACGCTCGGCGACTTCCTGAACTTTGCGCGCCAGAATGTTTTCCAGAACCGTCGGTACACTCATCCCTCATTCTCCACTCTGAATACCGCGGTAAAGGCACCCAGCTCCTCGAGTTTTTCCCGAGCAAGACCGGTGTGCAAGGCGTCGTGCGCAAGCTCCACGCCCTGTTTCAAACTACTCGCCACGTCGGCGGCGTACAGCGCGGCACCGGCGTTGAGGACAATCATTTCGGCAGCTTTCTGGCCGTTTTCGGTTTTGCGCTTGCCGAGAGCATCACGGATCAGTGCCAGCGAGGCTTCCGGGCCTTCGACCGACAGACCGTGCAGGCTCTGGCTCTTCATGCCGAGGTCTTCCGGCTCGACCCAATATTCGCTGATTTCGTTGTTCTTCAGCTCGGCGACAAAAGTCGGCGCGGCAAGACTGAACTCGTCCAGGCCGTCCTTCGAGTGCACCACCAGCACATGCTTGCTGCCCAAACGCTGCAAGACTTCGGCCAATGGCCGGCACAGCGCCTTGTTGAATACGCCCACTACCTGATGTTTCACACCGGCCGGATTCGTAAGCGGGCCGAGCATGTTGAACAGCGTACGCAGGCCGAGATCGCGGCGCGGGCCGGCGGCGT
Organism: Pseudomonas sp. M20; assembly: GCF_045037865.1. NCBI lineage: Bacteria > Pseudomonadati > Pseudomonadota > Gammaproteobacteria > Pseudomonadales > Pseudomonadaceae > Pseudomonas > Pseudomonas sp. M20. The sequence goes on along the minus strand of NZ_CP173611.1, from coordinate 6,378,784 downwards.
ATTTCATGGCTTTGTGGTGGGTCTGGGCGAACATGAAACCGATGCCGACGTTGTCGATGCAACGGGCGACCTGAACCGGCGTCAGGTTCAGATAGATGCCAGCCGCTTCCAGCAAGTCGGCGCTGCCGCTCTTGCCCGACACCGCGCGGTTGCCGTGCTTGGCGACGGTGCACCCGGCAGCGGCGACAACAAAGGAAGAAGCGGTCGACACGTTGAAGATGTTTGCGCCATCACCACCGGTGCCGACGACATCGACCACGCTGTCGAGGGTTTTCAGGTCAACCTGATCGGCCAGCTCACGCATCACCGAGACGGCGCCGACGATTTCGTCGATGCTCTCGCTCTTCATGCGCATGGCCATCATGAACGCGCCGATCTGCGCATCGCTGCATTGGCCAGTCATGATTTCGCGCATCACATCGCGCATTTCCTCGGTGCTGAGGTCGAGGTGTTCGACGATACGGCTCAGGGCTGTCTTGATATTCATGGGAAGTCCTTAGCGCGTTCCGCCGGTTTGTTTGAGGAAGTTGGCAAACAGTTCATGACCCTGCTCGGTCAGGATCGACTCGGGGTGGAACTGTACGCCCTCAATGTTCAGGGTCTTGTGACGCAGGCCCATGATTTCGTCGACCGAACCGTCGTCGCGCTGGGTCCACGCCGTCAGTTCCAGGCAATCAGGCAAGGTATCGTGTTTAACGATCAGCGAATGGTAGCGAGTAACGGTCAACGGATGATTCAGACCTTGGAAGACGCCCTTGTCCTCGTGGAATACCGGACTAGTCTTACCGTGCATCACCTGCCGCGCACGCACTACGTCGCCGCCAAAGGCCTGACCGATGGACTGGTGGCCGAGGCAAACGCCGAGGATTGGCAGCTTGCCGGCAAAGTGCTTGATGGCTTCGATGGAGATGCCGGCTTCGGTTGGCGTGCACGGGCCTGGCGATACCACGATGCGCTCTGGCTTGAGTGCTTCGATCTCGGCGACGGTCAATTCGTCGTTGCGCACGACTTTGACGTCGGCACCCAGCTCGCCGAGGTATTGCACAACGTTGTAAGTAAAGGAGTCGTAGTTGTCGATCATCAGCAACATGGCGTGTCGAACCTCTTGAATTCTGATTTGAAAACAGCCTTCAGATCACTTGCCCGCAGGGCGCTGCACGATGTCGGACGCAGGAAGACGCGTCGGCACAGCGGCATTTCAAACGGGCAAGGAAGGCAAAGCGATACAGATCCGGCGGGGCCGGCAGAAAAGATTCAGGCGCGCCAACGCCAGCGGGCGTGTGCCTTGATGACTTGATCCAGAAGTTTGCTGGTGATCAACACGGGGAAGGTCTCGTTCATACGTTCCGGCACAGTAACTTAGCTGGGCGGAGCGTGCAATATGGCCGGGGCTGCGGGTGATAAAACCGGGGGAGGATTCGCGACCGATGGCAAAACGCCGGGAGTTTTTGGTACTGTCGTTTCGTTCACCTACAACAATAAATAAACGGACTTGCTCATGATCAAACAGACGTTGTTTGTACCGCTGGCTGGCTGCCTGCTCGCACTGGCCTGCGCCCAGGCCAATGCAGCGCCCAATCCTTATTCCAGTTTCATTGTGTTTGGCGACAGCCTCAATGATGCCGGGACCTTCACCGACACTGGCGGACCGGCCGGCTCCACCGAGCGTTACACCAACCGGACCGGGCCGGTGTATCAGGACGGCAGCGGTGAGCTGTATTCATTGAATTCCACGCAGTTGCTCGGCGGACGCCTTGGCTTTTCGCCAGACCAGACAGCCTCTTCCAGCTCCGCCGTGCGCGCCGAAAACGGCCAGCCGGACGGCAACAACTGGGCGGTGGGGGGGTATCGCACCGACCAGATCCTCGACTCGATCACCACGCAATCCGCTACCGGCGAACGCACCCGCGCCGGTTACCTGCCCTCCAACGGCTTCCGCGCCGACCCGAATGCGCTGTATTACATTTCCGGCGGCGGCAACGACTTCCTGCAAGGTCGCATTCTCAGCCTGCCGCAAGCCAACGCCGCTGCGGATCGACTGGCCGACAGCGTGCAAACCCTGCAAACCGCCGGCGCCAAGTACGTAATGGTCTGGCTGTTGCCTGACGTTGGCCTGACCCCGGCCATCAACGGTACGCCGCTGCAAGCCTTCAGCAGCCAACTCGCCACGCAGTTCAACAGCCAGTTGGTTACACGCCTGCAAGGCATCAACGCCGAGGTCATTCCGCTGAACATTCCGGTACTGTTGTCGGAAGTGTTTGCCGATCCAGGACGTTTTGGCCTCGCAACCGATCAGAACCTCACGGCGACCTGTTTCAGTGGCAATAGCTGCACCGAGAATGCACGTTACGGCATCAACAGCGCGACACCCGACCCGAGCAAGCTGATCTACAACGACGGCGTGCACCCGACCGAAGCCGGGCAAAAACTGATCTCCGACTACGCCTATTCCCTGCTCGCCGCGCCGTGGGAACTGACGCTGTTGCCGGAAATGGCCCACGCCACCGTGCGTGCGCATCAGGATGAACTGCGCAACCAATGGCAAGCGGACTGGGAAAACTGGCAAGCGGTCGGCCAATGGCGCGCGATTGTTTCCGCCGGTGGCCAGCATCTGGATGTCGACAGCCAAAGCAGCGGCGTCAGTGCCGATGGCAGCGGTTACAACCTCAACATCGGTGGCAGCTATCGCTTGAATGAAGCCTGGCGCGTCGGTGTGGCGGGCGGTTTCTATCGGCAGAATCTGGAGGCCGGTCATAACGATTCGGACTACAAACTCAACAGCTACATGGCTACGGCATTTGCCCAGTACCAGCAAAACCGCTGGTGGGCTGACGCTGCTTTGACTGGCGGCAAACTCGACTATGACAACCTCAAGCGCAAGTTCGATCTGGGCGTCAGCGAAGGGGCTGAAAAAGGCGACACCGATGGCAGCCTCTGGGCTTTCAGTGCCCGTGTCGGTTATGACATTGCCCAACCGGGCAGCGAGTGGCACCTTTCGCCCTTCGTCAGCGCTGACTACGCCAGCGTCGATGTTGATGGCTACTCCGAAAAGAGCAACCGCGCCACGGCGCTGACCTTCGATGATCAAACCCGCGACTCGAAACGCCTGGGGCTGGGCTTGCAGGGCAAGTACAACATCACCCCGCAAACTCAGGTATTTGGCGAATACGCTCACGAGCGTGAGTACGAAGATGATGTGCAAAAGGTCCGCATCGCGCTCAATACCTTGCCGGCCAACGACTTCAAACTTGAAGGCTATACGCCGCAGAGTCATTTGAATCGCTTGAGTCTGGGCGTGAGTCACAAGCTCACGGCGGATCTGGCGCTACGTGGTGGTTACTCGTTGCGCAAGGATGATGATTTTACCCAACAGGGTGTGAATGTTGGGGTCGTTCTGGACTTCTAAACCGCAGGCACAAAAAAGCGGCGCCCTCACAGGCGCCGCTTTTTTATGGCTGAACATATGACCCCCTGTGGGAGCGAGCCTGCTCGCGAAAGCGCTGGGTCAGCCAACATTAATGGTGGCTGACACGGCCTCTTCGCGAGCAGGCTCGCTCCCACAGGTTTTTGCGCAAGCTGCTCAGGCTTCCGGGGTTTGTTCGGCCAGGGCCACGGCACGGAACATCGCGCGGCGTTTGTTCAGGGTTTCTTCCCATTCCAGCGCCGGCACCGAGTCGGCAACGATGCCGCCGCCGGCCTGCACGTGCAACTCGCCGTTCTTGATCACTGCCGTGCGAATGGCAATCGCGGTGTCCATGTTGCCGTTCCAGGCGAAATAACCGACCGCGCCGCCGTAAACACCACGCTTGACCGGCTCCAGTTCGTCGATGATTTCCATCGCACGAATCTTCGGCGCGCCCGACAAGGTGCCCGCCGGCAGAATCGCCCGCAGTGCATCCATCGCCGTCAGCCCTTGTTTCAACTGGCCGGTGACGTTGGAGACGATGTGCATCACGTTGGAATAACGCTCGATGACCATTTTCTCGGTGAGCTTCACCGAGCCGATTTCCGACACGCGACCGGTGTCGTTACGACCGAGGTCGATCAGCATCAAGTGCTCGGCGATCTCTTTGTCATCCGACAGCAGATCTTCTTCCAGCGCTACGTCCGCTTCTTCGGTCGCGCCACGTGGGCGAGTACCAGCGATCGGGCGCACGGTGATCAGGTTGTCTTCAACGCGCACCAGCACTTCCGGCGAACTGCCAACAACATGGAAGTCGCCGAAGTTGAAGAAGTACATGTACGGCGTCGGGTTGAAGCAACGCAGCGCCCGATACAGATCGATCGGTGCAGCCTTGAAGTCAATCGACATGCGCTGCGACGGCACAACCTGCATGCAGTCACCGGCGAGGATGTATTCCTTGATAGTGTCGACGGCTTTTTCGTAATCGTCTTGGGTGAAACTGGAACGGAACACTGGATCAGCGGATTGCTGCTTGCTGAAATCCAGGCCACGACGCGGGGTGATCGGCTGGCGCAGTTGCTCCAGCAGTTCCTGCAAACGTGCCTGACCTTGTTCGAAGGCATCGGCCTCGGAAGGATCGGCGAGCACGATCGCGTGCATCTTGCCAGCGAGGTTATCGAACACCACAACAGCGTCGGAGACCATCAGCAGAATATCCGGCACGCCCAGCGGATCCGGGTTCGGGCATTTGCCCAAGCGCTTCTCGACATAGCGCACGCAGTCGTAACCGAAGTAACCGACCAGGCCACCGTTGAAGCGCGGCAGGCCAGCGATGGTTGGTACGTTGTAGCGCGCCTTGAAGGTTTCGACGAAGGCCAACGGATCTTCAACGTCGTGGCTTTCGGTCTCGACGCCATCAACGGTGATGCTGACGTGATGGTCGTGAACGCGCATGACCGTGCGGCACGGCAGGCCGATGATCGAGTAACGGCCCCACTTCTCGCCGCCCTGCACCGATTCGAGCAGGTAGGAGTTGGGCTGGTCGGCCAGTTTCAGGTAGATCGACAGCGGCGTGTCGAAGTCGGCCAGGGTTTCGCAGGCCAACGGAATGCGGTTGTAGCCGTCAGCGGCCAAGCGCAGGAATTCTTCGCGGATCATAAGGTGCCTCGTGGTGTGAGGGGCAAATCAGTCAGGTATGCAAACGCGCCGGCAGGCCGGCCAGGAACAAGTCAGGCGCGCCAACGCCAGCGGGCCAGGGCCTTGATGACTTTCATCCAGAGTTTGCGAGTGACCACCACGATGGCGTTTCCAGAATGGGATTGAGATGCGTCGGGCAACGTTATCCCAGCGGCCGTACCGAGGCAACCGGGAATTAGCTTGCGCAGATCGTCGATGACCAGCGCCGGGGATTCCTCGGCAATCGGCCGGCCGTGGTTGTAGCCATAACTCAGCGCCACGCACTTCACCCCAGCTGCTTTCGCCGCCAGTACGTCGCTGCGCGAGTCGCCGACGAACAACGATTGCGAGGCCGGGATGTTGGCCATTTTCATCACGAAGAACAGCGCCGCCGGATCCGGTTTTTTCTGCGGCAAGGTATCGCCGCCGATGATCCACTTGAAGTAGCGGCCGATCTTCATCTGATCCAGCAACGGCGCGACGAAACGCTCCGGCTTGTTGGTGATCAGCGCCATGGCCACGCCCTGCTTTTGCAGCCATTTGAGAGTGTCGCGCACGCCGGGATAGACCACGGTCAGCTCATGGCTGGCACCATAAGCCTCCATGAACACTTCCAGCGCATGCTCGGCCTCGATGTCATCCACCACTGCATGATCAATGCCACCGGCCAACGCCCGACGCACCAAGACAGGCGCGCCGTTGCCCACCCACTCGCGCACCGAGTCGATGCCCGCAGGCTGGCGGCCGAGGGAGAGCAGCATGGTGTCCACCGCCGCTGCCAGGTCTGGAACCGAGTCGATCAGCGTGCCATCCAGATCGAACATCACCAGCCGTGGCAGTTTGCCCGGAAACAGCTGCTCAAAACCGCTCATGGCCGCGCCAGTGCCAGTTCGGAACGCATCTTGTCGATGACTTCCTGATAGTTCGGCGCATTGAAGATCGCCGAGCCGGCAACAAAAGTGTCAGCACCAGCGGCAGCGATTTCGCGGATATTGTTGACGTTGACGCCGCCGTCGATTTCCAGACGGATGTCACGGCCCGAAGCATCGATGATCGCCCGCGCTTCGCGCAGTTTGTCGAGGGTGCCGGGAATGAATTTCTGCCCGCCGAAGCCTGGATTGACGCTCATCAGCAAGACCATGTCGACCTTGTCGATCACGTACTTGAGTACGTCCAGCGGAGTCGCCGGGTTGAACACCAGACCGGATTTGCAGCCGCCTTCACGGATCAGTTGCAGCGAGCGATCAACGTGCAGCGTGGCTTCCGGGTGGAAGGTGATGTAGGTCGCGCCGGCTTCGATGAAGTCGCCGACGATGCGGTCCACCGGACTGACCATCAAGTGTGCGTCGATTGGCGCGGTGACGCCGTATTTGCGCAATGCCGCGCAGACCATCGGACCGATGGTCAGGTTCGGCACATAGTGGTTGTCCATGACGTCGAAGTGGACAAAGTCGGCGCCAGCGGCGAGAACGTTGTCGACTTCCTCGCCGAGGCGGGCGAAGTCGGCGGAGAGAATCGACGGAGCAATTACGAAGGGCTGCATGACGCACCTTTTCTGAGCTAAATCACGATGGCGCGCATTGTATACCTCAAGTTTCCAAGCGCGCACCGTGACCGCGATGATTGGGTTGTGCCATGACGGATGAGCGGCGCTGACTCAATACGCCGCGCGGTAGATCTTCTCGATGTCGACAGCGCTGAGCTTGCGCGGGTTGTTGCGCATCAGCCGCTCAATGCCCGCGGCTTCCACGGCCATCGCCGGGATCGCCTCTTCCGGGACACCGAAACTGCGCAGGCCGGCCGGGATTTCCACGTCCGCGCATAAATCGGTCATCGCCTGCACGGCTTTGTCCGCCGCTTCGGCTGCGCTCAGATGAGCAGTCTTCACCCCCATGGCTTCGGCAATATCCTGCATGCGTTCGACGCAGGCCATCTTGTTCCAGGTCATGACATACGGCAGCAGCAAGGCATTGCTGACGCCATGGGCAATATTGAAACGCCCGCCCAGCGGATACGCCAACGCATGCACCGCGCCAACCCCGGCATTGCCGAACGCCATACCGGCCATCAGGCTGGCGGTGGCCATGTCTTCGCGGGCTTGCAGGTTGCCGCCGTTGGCATAAGCCTTGGGCAGGGACCTGGCAATCAGCTTGATGGCACCGATGGCCAGCGAGTCGGTGATCGGCGAGGCATTCACCGACAGGTAGGATTCGATGGCGTGCACCAGTGCGTCGACGCCACTGGCGGCGGTGACGCTGCGTGGGCAGGTCAGGGTCATCTGCGGGCTGACCAACGCCACGTCCGGTAATAGATAGTCGCTGACGATGCCTTTCTTTAGCTGCGCGACTTTGTCCGAAAGGATTGCGACGTTAGTGACTTCTGAACCGGTGCCGGCGGTGGTCGGGATGGCGATCAGCGGCGGGCCCTTGCGCGGCACTTGATCGACGCCGAACAGATCTTCCAGCGCGCCGTGGTAGCCCGCGTAGGCGGCAACACTCTTGGCGATGTCGATGGCACTGCCGCCACCGAGGCCGATCAAGCCGTCATGCCCGCCCTCGCGGTAAACGCGCATGCAGTCTTCGACGATGGCGATTTCCGGGTCGGGCAGCACGCGGTCGAAAATCTCGTAGTCGCGTCCGCCCAATTGGCACAGCGCCAGCTCGACAGTGCCGGATTTGACCAGCGCGGCGTCGGTGACGATCAGGGGGTTGTCGATGTCGAGGCGTGTGAGTTCGGCGGCCAGTTGTTCGATGGCGGCGGCGCCGGTGATCAGTTTGTGAGCGATTTTGAACTGGGACAGACTCATAGTGCGCAGCCTCTTATAGATGTGGGAGCTGGGCACAAGATTAGCTGGGGATTTGGGGTTGTCTGCTATTCAGGTGGTGAATGCCCCATCGAGGGCAAGAGCAAGAGCCCCTCTCCCGGAGGGAGAGGGGACTGACCGCGCTGTACTTTCGAAGTACACCGACCTGAAATACCGAGTCGAACTAAGGTTTTGATAACCATGAAGATCTGCTCCCTTCCCCCTCGCCCCTTTGGGGGAGAGGGCTGGGGTGAGGGGGTAGCTTTTGATCTGGCCCTTAAACCTGAGCAGTCCGCAGTTTTTCGCTGCGACCACGTAGCCATTCCAGCGTCAGCAACAGGATGACGGAGAAGGCAATCAGCAAAGTAGCGGCAGCGGCAATCGTCGGGCTGAGGTTCTCACGAATCCCGCTAAACATTTGCCGAGGCAACGTCGCCTGCTCGGGCCCTGCCAGAAACAACGTCACCACCACCTCATCAAACGAAGTCGCAAACGCAAACAGCGCCCCGGAAATCACCCCCGGCGCAATCAGCGGCAAGGTCACCCGGCGGAACGCGGTCAGCGGCGATGCCCCCAGACTCGCCGCCGCACGCACCAGATTGTGATTAAACCCCTGCAACGTCGCCGACACCGTGATGATCACAAACGGCACACCCAGCACCGCATGCACGACGATCAGCGAGAAGAAACTGTTGCCCAGCCCCAACGGGGCGAAGAACAGATAACTCGCCACACCAATGATCACCACCGGCACCACCATCGGCGAAATCACCAGCGCCATCACCAAAGACTTACCGGGAAAGTCACCGCGAGTCAGGCCAATCGCCGCCAGCGTGCCAAAGACCATCGCCAGTACCGTCGCCGCCGGGGCGACGATGATGCTGTTCTTCAGTGCGCGCATCCATTCAGCTGAAGCGAAGAAGTCGTGATACCACTGCAGCGAAAAGCCCTGCAGCGGATACACCAGAAAGCTTCCCGAGTTGAACGACAGCGGAATGATCACCAGCACCGGCAGAATCAGGAACAACAGAATCAGGCCGCAGAGAATCCGCAGGCTGTAGAACCACGCCCGTTCAATGGGCGACATGTAAGGACTCAGCATCTCGAACTCCCCTTAGCTCAGGCGCAGGCGACTGGCGCCCACCAGCCAGCTGTAAATCAGATAAAGCACCACGGTCGCCAGCAGCAACAACCCGCCCAGTGCGGTGGCCATGCCCCAGTTGATGCTGGTGTTGGTGTAGAAGGCGACGAAGTAGCTGACCATTTGATCGTTCGGGCTGCCGAGCAGCGCCGGGGTGATGTAGTAGCCAATCGCGAGTATGAACACCAACAGGCAGCCAGCGCCGACACCGGCATAGGTCTGCGGGAAGTACACCCGCCAGAAACTGGCGAACGGATGGCAGCCGAGGGAAATTGCAGCGCGCATGTAGGTCGGCGAGATGCCTTTCATCACGCTGTAGATCGGCAGAATCATGAACGGCAGCAGGATGTGCACCATCGAGATGTACACACCGGTGCGGTTGAACACCAGTTCCAGCGGTTTATCGATAATGCCCATGGCCATCAGACCGCTGTTGATCAGGCCGCCCGATTGCAGCAGCACGATCCACGCGGCGACGCGCACCAGGATCGAGGTCCAGAACGGCAGCAGCACCAGAATCATCAGCAGGTTGCTTTGCCGCGATGGCAGGTTCGCCAGCAAATAAGCCAGTGGATAAGCCAGCAGCAGACAGATCACGGTGATGACCAGACCCATCCAGAAGGTGCGGGCGAAGATGTCGAGGTAGATCGCCTGGTCCGGGGTGGCCGGGGCGATTTCGCCAAGATCGTCGATGCGGTGGTCGACGGACGCCAGCAGGTAATAAGGCGTGATGCTGCTGGTGTTGCGTTTCACCGCCTGCCAGTAGGCCGGGTCGCCCCAGCGTTCGTCGAGTGCTTCGAGGGCTTCTTTATAAGAGGCCGGTTCGCTGGCGAACGGCAGCGCCCGGGCGGTTTTGGTCAACAGGCTGCGATAGCCGGCCAACTCCATGTTCAAGCGCTTGGACAGATCGCCCAGCGTCTGGTTTTTGCGCGCTTCGGCGAGGTCTTCGCCGGCAGCTTTGTAGACCGGTTCAGCGGGCAGGCCACGGCCGTCCCAACTGGCGATGGCCGCCACGGTGCGCGGCATGCCGCCGACTACTTCGGGGTTGCCGACGCTTTTGTAGAGCAGCGCCACGATCGGCACCAGAAACACCAGCAACAGAAACAGCACCAGCGGCGCAATCAGCGCTTGAGCCTTCCAGCGGTTGACCCGCTCGGCGCGCTTGAGCTTCTGCTTCAAGGTGGGGCTGTTGCCCTCGGTCAGAGGAACGGCGATGGCCATGACGTACTCCGCAAATCTTTGATCGTTACAGAGGTGGCGAACCACCTCGATCGATTAATGCACACAGATCCAAATGTGGGAGCGAGCTTGCTCGCGAAGGCGGCGCATCAGTCGACATCAATGTTGAATGTACTGGCGCTTTCGCGAGCAAGCTCGCTCCCACAGGAGAGCGAGCCCTCGGTTATTTCGCAGCCCAGGAGTTGAAGCGCTGCTCCAGTTGCTCGCCGTTGTCAGCCCAGAAGCTGACGTCGATCTGCACCTGGTTGGCGATGTTTTCCGGGGTGGTCGGCATGTCTTTCAGGACATCCTTGGCCAGCAGCGGTACGGCCTGGGTGTTGGCCGGGCCGTAGGCGATGTTTTCCGAGTAGGTCTTCTGCTGTTGCGGCTGCACCGAGTAAGCGATGAATTTTTTCGCCGCTTCCGCACGCTTGGCGTCCAGACCTTTCGGGATGGCCCAGGCGTCGAAGTCGTAGATGCCGCCGTTCCACACCACTTTCAGGTTGGATTCTTTCTGCACGGCAGCGATGCGACCGTTGTAGGCCGAGCTCATCACCACGTCACCGGAAGCGAGGTATTGCGGCGGTTGCGCGCCGGCTTCCCACCACTGGATGCTCGGCTTCAGCTCATCAAGTTTCTTGAAAGCGCGATCCTGGCCACCCTTGCTCGCCAGCTCTTTGTAGACGTCTTTCGGCGCCACACCATCGGCCATCAGAGCGAATTCGAGGGTGTACTTGGCACCTTTACGCAGGCCACGTTTGCCCGGGAATTTCTTGGTGTCCCAGAAATCCGCCCAACTGGTCGGTGCGGTTTTCAGCTTGTCGGCGTTGTAAGCGAGTACGGTCGACCAAACGAAGAAGCCCACGCCGCACGGCTGAATTGCGCCTTTGACGTAATCTTCAGTCTTGCCGAACAGTGCCGGGTCGAGCTGTTCGAACATGTCTTCGTCGCAACCACGGGACAGCTCTGGCGATTCAACTTCGACCAGATCCCACGACACGCTCTTGGTGTCGACCATGGCTTTGACCTTGGCCATTTCGCCGTTGTATTCGCCGGCGACGATCTTGCCGTTGCCCGCCGCTTCCCACGGTGCATAGAAGGCTTTGACTTGCGCCGCCTTGTTCGCCCCGCCAAACGACACCACGGTCAAATCCGGGCCAGCGGCCATCGCGCTGGCCGCACCCATCAGGCCCAGGGTCAGGGCGGTGAACTTCAGGGATCTCAACATTTATTGTTCTCTCCACGTGCAGGGTTGGTGTTGGTATTGCCGGGGCGATTAATGCGCCTCTAGAAGTGGGTCGAGCGCGCGAACGTGCTCGACCTGCCAGCCAAGCGGAACCACGTCACCGACGGCGAGCGCAGGATCGAGCTCGGCAATCGGCTGTTTCACGAAGAAGTCGGTCTTGCCGCAGACTTCCAGGCGCACCCGGACGTGGTCGCCCAGATAGATGAATTCCGCCACCCTCCCTGAGAAGCGGTTAACGCATTGATCGCTCGAACCGTTGAGGCTGACGCGCTCCGGACGGATCGACAAAGTCACCGGTTCGCCGGTCTGGCCGACATTAACCGCCAGCGCCTCGACCTTTTCGCCACGACCCAACTCGACCACGCAACGCTCGCCGCTCTGGCTGAGCAGGCGACCGTTGAGGCGGTTGTTCTCGCCGATGAAGTTGGCGACAAAGGTGTTTTTCGGTTCTTCATAAAGGGTTCGCGGTGGGGCGATCTGCTGGATTTCGCCTTGATGGAACACCGCGACGCGGTCGGACATGGTCAGCGCTTCACCCTGATCGTGGGTCACGTAGACCACGGTCACGCCGAGGCGCTGGTGCAGGTGTTTGATTTCCATCTGCATGTGTTCACGCAGTTGTTTGTCGAGGGCGCCGAGCGGTTCATCCATCAGCACCAGTTGCGGTTCGAACACCAGCGCACGGGCCAAGGCCACGCGTTGCTGTTGACCGCCGGACAGTTGCGCCGGATAGCGCGAAGCGAACGCATCGAGCTGAACCATGCTGAGGACTTTCTTCACCCGGTCACTCACATCGCTTTTGTTCAGGCCACGCACGGTCAGCGGGAACGCGAGGTTTTCCGCCACGGTCATGTGCGGAAACAGTGCGTAGTTCTGGAACACCATGCCGATGTCGCGCTTGTGCGGCGGCACATTGTTGATCGAGCGCCCGGCCAGCAAAATCTCGCCGGCGGTCGGTGTTTCGAAACCGGCGAGCATCATCAGGCTGGTGGTCTTGCCGGAACCGGACGGCCCGAGCAGGGTGAGGAATTCGCCTTTGCGGATGTCGAGGTTGAGGTCTTTGACGATCAGGTTCTCGCCGTCGTAGCTCTTTTGCACTCCACGAAAGCTGACCAGCACATCACTGGCCTCTGCGTTTGTATCGACCTGGCTCATACCCACACCTTTGTTGTTGATGACTGCTTGTGGATTAAGCCTAGTGGTTGCTGACAGCCACGCAAATCGGGGCGCAGGAGAGAATCGCCTCAGCCGGATGGAAGGTTGGGGGTAGGGATTGCCCTACAAGGATGGCGCTAATGGATACGGCAACTGCGACGCCGAGCTGCAAGCCGCAAGAACAAGCAAAAGCCCCTGTCGCTCACAGATATGCCCACGCGGTCTACTGTAGGAGCTGCCGAAGGCTGCGATCTTTTGACTTTATAAACAGCAGGATCAAAAGATCGCAGCCTTCGGAAACTCCTACAGGGGGCGGGTTTAGAGGAGTTTGTGTTCCATCGCGTATTTGACCAGTTCGGCCAGCGAGGTGATGTTGAGCTTCTGCATCAGCCGCGCCTTGTGGGTGCTGATGGTTTTGCTGCTCAGCGCCAGTTGCTGGGCGATGTCGTTGACGTTGGCGCCTTGAGCCAGGCGCTCGAACACCGAGAATTCGCGTTCGGACAGCAGCGAGTGCAGCGGCCGCGCATCGGTCAGGCCGACTTCGAAGACCATACGATCGGCCAGATCCGGATCGATATAGCGCCCACCCGCCGCGACTTTGCGAATGGCGGTGAGCAACAGCGCCGGATCACTGTCCTTGGTCGCATACCCGGCCGCGCCGACTTTTAATGCTCGCGCAGCCATCTGCGCTTCGTCGTGCATCGACAGCACCAGAATCGCCGGCGGATTGTTCAACGCGCGAATCCGCGGGATCGCTTCAAGTCCGTTGACGCCGGGCATAGAGATATCGAGCAGCACCACCTCGCACGGTACGCTGCGCAGGGTTTCGAGCAGTTGCTCGCCATTGCTCGCCTCGCCCACCACTTGCAGATCCTTGGCCAGGCCGATCAATTGTTTGATGCCTTCACGGACGATGGTGTGGTCTTCAGCTACCAGTACACGGATCACTTGCCTCTCCTCGATATTTGGATTGACGCTAAAAGATCGCAGCCTGCGGCAGCTCCTACATTGAACGCATTCCCCTGTAGGAACTGCCGAAGGCTGCGATCTTTTAGCGATCCAGCGGCACCCACACTTTAAGACTGGTGCCCTCCCCCGGTTCACTCTCCAGCACCAGCCGCCCGCCCATGATCAGCACCCGCTCACGCATGCCCACCAGCCCAAACGAAGTCGGCCGACCGGCAGCGGCGACAAATCCTACGCCATCATCACTGACAGTCAGACATAACTCGTCGCCTTCCAGCACCAGCGTCAGTTCCACAGTATGCGCCTGGGCATGACGCATCACATTGGTCAGCGCCTCCTGCAAAATCCGAAACAACCCTATCGCCTTGGCATCGCTCAGCGCCGGCAGATTGTCCGGCACCTGCACCAGACACGGAATCTGCGTACGCGCTTCAAATCGCCGTGCCTGCCATTCGATCGCCGAGGCAATCCCGGCATCGAGAATTGGCGGTCGCAGCGCCGTCGCCACATCGCGAACCAGCTGAAACAACTGAGCGATCAGGCGTTTCATACTGTTCAGCCGTTCGTTCAGACCGGGATCAAGTTGCGCGTAGGCCAGTTCGCACATCGATGTTTCCAGTTTCAGCACCGTCAACATCTGCCCCAGTTCATCGTGAACCTCACGAGCAATGCGCGCCTTCTCTTCTTCGCGCACGCTCTCAAGGTGCGCCGACAGTTCGCGCAGTTGCTCGCGCGATGCCGCCAGCTCCAGTTCGATACGCTTGCTTTCGGTGATGTCCCAGACGATGCCGTCCCACACGTAGGCGCCATCCTCCAGTTGCCGGGTGATCGCCTTGATCTCGGCCCAGCGCTGCTCGCCCTGACGCGTGAGGATTCGGCCCTGCCATGACCAGTCGCTGTCGGTGTCAAGCGCCTGATCCTGAGTGCGGTGGTAACTGGCTTTGTCATCCGGATGCACCAGACTGCGCAGGCCCATGTTGCGATGAGCGATAACGGCCGGTGCGTAGCCGACCAGACTTTCACTGCCCTCACTGATGTAGGCAAAGTCGATCTGCCCAGTCACTGGCGCCCGCTCCAGACGGAACACCAGCCCCGGCACGTTGGCGGCGATACCTTGCAGACGCGCCTCGCTTTCCTGCAAAGCCGCCAAAGCGCGACGGCGGTCGGTGACGTCGGTGAGGTACACCACCAGATATTCACTGTCGCGAAAACGCAGGAAACTCAGCGACACGTCCGCAGGCAAAACACTGCCGTCGGCGCGCACGCAACTGGTTTCGAAACTCAGCGGCCCTTCTTCGCTGGCCCGCGCGCGCTTCCACAGGTTGAGCCAGCGATCCATGTGCAGTCCCGGCTCGAAGTCGATCAGCGGTCGCTCGATCAATCCGCCTGAGGGATAACCGAGCATGACTTCCGCCGCGCGATTGGCGTAGCGCACATGGCTGTCCCAGTTTACCCAGAGTATGCCGACGGTGCTTTGATCGATGGAGAACTGCGTCAACCGCAGCGCCTCTTCACTGGCCGCGCGCAAGGCAATATCTTCCCGGGCGGCCAGCAGTCGCTGTTCGAGGCTGTGCTGTTGGCGGCGCTGCCAGAACACGATCGCGACACAACTGAGCAGCACCACCGCGAACAACAGGCTAAGGTTCTGCCAGAACCCCGACGACTCCGACAGTCGTGGATATTTCGGTTGCAGCCATTGATTGTGCAGTTGCTCGAGATCCTTGGCCGGGATCGCGCGCAGTGCACTTTGCACGATGCCGGCCAACTCTGGCCAATCGCGTCGCGAGCCGATTCGCAGCAGTTGCGGCAGGCCTATATCGCCTACTACCACCAGGTCCGAGAACTCCGGCTCTACCGACAAGCGTCCGAGTTGCGCCTCATCGACCACGGCGTAGGCGGCCTGCTGACTCAACAGCAACTGCAAGGCCTGACGCTCTAGCGGCACGCCTTGCAGGTTCAGATGCGGATAGTTGCCGCGCAGATAGTCGGCGGTGGTACTGGGCATGCGCACAGCGACACGGACGTGGCTATCGAGTTTCTCCAGATCGACTACGCCACTGGACTTCTGATCGCTGACCACCAATTGCGGCACGCGCATATAGGGATCGGAAAATTGCCACAGACGCAGGGCACTCGGAGTTTGGCTCAGGCCCGGAGCGATATCGATCTCGCCCTCGCGCACGGCGGTTTCCAGTTGCGCGAGATCCTGAAAATTGCGCCAGCTCAGTTCGACATTGAGCGCCTTGGCCAACAGCTTCATCAGTTCGACGTTGGCCCCGGACAGTCGCTGCAAGCGCCGGTCATATTGCGCATAAGGGGCTTGCAACACCAGACCGACGCGCAATTCATTGTGCTGTGCCAGCCACTGCTGCTGGCCCGCCGACAATTGCGCAACGTGGGCCGGGGGCGCAGGCGCCGCCCAGCCCATCAAGGGAAAGCACAAACAGCCGATAACCCACAGGCAGCAAAATCGCTTCATTGAAGTCTCATACACTGACAAATTCTGACCAACCCATTAGGCTGCCGGGATACTTTCTGGCCTGGAATAACCGATGCCCTCTGTCTACCGCCTGGCAATGCCAGCATTGTGCCTGTCGCTGATCCTGCCTTGTGCGTTTTCCGTCAACGCCGCCGACCCTGCCCCTGCGGCGGAAAAACCGGCAGAAGAAAAACCGGCCGAACGCCAGCCACTGCTTGAGCGTAGTCAGGAAGAGGCCGCCGCACTGGAACGTAAAGTCCCGGCGCAAGAACAACAACAGTTGCAGGCTGGCAGCGACACCTTTCTCGCCCTGTGGAAACCGGCCAACACCGCCGAGCCCAAAGGCGCGGTGATCATCATCCCTGGCGCCGGCGAAACCGCCGACTGGCCGCAGGCAATCGGCCCATTGCGGCGCAAACTGCCGGATGCAAAATGGAGCAGCCTGAGTATCACTCTGCCCGACCTGCAAAGCGACGCCATCGCACCGCGCGTGGTTGAAGCGCCGGTTGCGCCGAAAGCACCGGAGTCGGGTAGCAAGGACTCCACCACCGCGCAGCCAATTGAACAAGCCGCTGGCGGTGAAGCCGAAGTGGCGGATCAAGTGGTCGCCGAAACCACAGAAGAGCAATCCAAGGCTGACGCCGAACGCATCTTCGCGCGCATCGACGCCGCGATTGCCTATGCCGAACAGCAGAGTGCGCGCAGCATTGTCGTGCTCGGACACGGCACCGGTGCCTATTGGGCCGCGCGCTACTTGAGCGAAAAACAAACTTCGCAGGTCGAAAAGTTCATCATGGTTGATGTGCAGACACCAACCAAAGCCAAACCGGTGCTGGTAGAGCTGACGCCGACGCTGAAATTGCCGACGGTGGATATTTTCTACATGGACAAGCCGCTGGAGCGCAATGCGGCGCTGGAGCGTATGCAGGCGAGCAAGCGCTTGAAGACCTCGGCGTTCAGCCAGGTGGCTTTGCAGGCGTTGCCGGACAAGAAGGCTGAGCAGGAACAGTTGGTTCGTCGGGTGCGCGGCTGGTTGAATCCACAGAACACCGACTGATAACAGCAAAAGCAAAAGATCGCAGCCTGCGGCAGCTCCTACAGGAAACGCATTCCAAGGTAGGAGCTGCCGAAGGCTGCGATCTTTTGATCTTCAACGGTTAGCGAAAATCCCGCCGCTCACGAATCAACGTGTAGGCATTGTGCAGCTCGCGGGTTTTATCGGTCGCTTCACGCACCTGCGCTGGGGTCGCCCCCGTCCCGGCAATCTTGTCCGGATGATGACGACTGAGCAGACGCCGATAGGCTCGCTTGATCTGCGCCGGTTCGCTGGACGCCGACACGCCCAATAAACGCATCGCCTCCTGATAACTTACCGCAGCGCTGACGATCGGTCGTTTGCCCGGCTCGTAATCATTGGCCAGCGCCTGAACCTGATGCGTCGTCCAGCCCAGCCATTTGCCCCACTGCGCCAACAATTCACGCTCGCTGACGCCCGCGCGACCATCGGCCCAGACCATCCGCCAACACGCCCGCAACACACCTTCGGCCGCGTGGGGTTGTCCGCTCAGGCGCCGCAAATAGCCGCGTAGATTGTCATTTTCCGACTTGCCACGGTTGAACGCAGCAATCGCCCGACGCGTCGCCGGCTCGCTCATTTCCAGCGCACGCATTTCATTGCGCGCCTGCTGGATATGCCCGTCCGTGACCCGACCGTCACTCTTGGCCAGACGCCCGAGCAACACAAACAACAGTTCGTCGTTGCGCAGCATCGGCCGACCGCCGAGCTTTTCCCGCAAGTGTCCCCAGCTCTGCAAGTGCAAGCGCCGATCCAGCGCTTGCCCCAACAATGCCCCAAGCATGGCCCCCGGAATGCTGGCAATTGCAAAACCCGCTCCGGCTCCAATCAGAGTCCCTGGCCACAACATGTCAGCGACTCGCTTCTATCAATGCTTCAGCTTCGGCCAGACGCTCGTGCGTGCCGACATCCACCCAGTGACCTTTCAGGCGTTCGCCGGTGACTTCGCCTTTCGCCATGGCTTTGCGCAACAACGGCGCCAGTTTGAAAGCGCCGTCCGCACAGCCGTCGAACAGCTGCGGATGGAGTACGGCGATGCCGCTGTAAGTCAGGGTCGCGGCGTCGGCTTGGCCATCGATTACCCGACCATCGACCAGGGAAAAGTCGCCAGTCGGGTGATGCGCCGGATTGTCCGCCAGCACCAGATGTGCGAGTCCGTTGATCGGCTGATGCAACACGCTGAAGTCGTAATCGGTCCAGATATCACCGTTCACCACCAGGAAGGCGTCATCGCCGAGCAACGGCAGTGCACGGAAAATCCCGCCGCCGGTTTCCAGCGGCTCGCCTTCCGGCGAATACTGAATGCTCACGCCAAATTGCGAACCGTCGCCCAGGTAATCTTCGATCTGCTGACCGAGCCAGGCGTGATTGATCACAATCTCGTTGAACCCAGCAGCCGCGAGCGCGCGCAGGTGATATTCGATCAGGGGAACACCGCCGGCACGCACCAGTGGTTTCGGCGTGGTCAGGGTCAGCGGGCGCATACGCTCGCCTTTGCCTGCAGCCAGAATCATTGCCTTCATGCTGATGCTCCACCCCGCAGGCTGGTGAACAGCGCTTGCAGCTCCGCCAATTCAGGACGACGCGCAATCACCGCCTCTATATAAGAGAAGAAACGCGGTACGTCGGCCAGATAACGCGGTTTGCCATCACGATGACAAATACGCGCGAAGATGCCGATGACTTTCAGGTGGCGTTGCACGCCCATCAGGTCGCTGGCACGCAGGAAGTCTTCGAAGTCCGGCTGCACCGGGATGTTCAGCGCCGAGGCTTGTTGCCAGTAGCTTTGCAGCCAGCCGCGCACACGCTCTTCAGGCCAACTGAGGAAGGCATCCTTGAACAGGCAAGTCACGTCGTAGGTCACCGGGCCGTAGACCGCATCCTGGAAATCCAGTACGCCGGGGTTCGGCTCGCTGAGCATCAGGTTGCGTGGCATGTAGTCGCGGTGCACCAGTACTTTGGGCTGCGCGAGTGCGCTGTCGATCAGCAGATCGCTGACCTGTTGCCATTGTTGTTGCTGGGTCGAATCGAATTCGACGCCGAGCTCATGCTTGACGTACCACTCAGGGAACAGTTCCAGCTCCCGACGCAGCAAGGCAACGTCGTAACTTGGCAACGGCGCGACCATCGGCAATTGCTGAAAAGCCAAAAGCGCTTGCAGGGCATCACTGAATAATGCGTCGGCATTTTCGCCGTCGATCACGTCGAGATAGGTCTTGTTGCCCAGGTCATTGAGCAAAAGAAATCCGCGCTCGAGGTCCTCGGCATAAATTTTCGGCACATTTATTCCGGATTTCGCCAGCAAAAAAGCGATATCCACGAACGGTTTGCAGTTTTCCTGGGGTGGCGGCGCGTCCATCACGACGAAGCTGCGCCCCTCGCCTTCCCAGCGGAAGTAACGGCGGAAACTCGCGTCGCTGCTGGCCGCAGTCAACGTGGCCGGGGGCACGGAGCCCCAGCCCTGATCTGCAAACAGGATTGCCAACTGCTCATCGAGCCAAACTTTCAGGTGTTGCAAGCGTACATCTTGGTCAGGCATTGCAAGGGTCTCCGACGGCGCTAGCCGTCAAGCGGGTCATGCTTTATTATCCAGCATCTTTTTCAGACCATCGAGAGGCGTGCGGCCCACACCGCGGGCAGATGGCACGCAGGAAGCCCGGACTAATAAGATGGCATTGAAATCCCCCGCGTTTCGTAAAAAATTTCCGTTGTTGGTAACCGGCAGTCTGCTGGCTATGCAACCTCTGGCCAGTCAATTCGTTGTTGCCGCCGAGCAGTATGACTGCTCCGTCTCGGCTTCGGGTGGTTGGGCCTGTGCGCCCAAATCAACCGCTGCTGCGTTGCCGCCGCGCCCGGTGCATGACGGCAGTGCCGTCAGCGCTACCGGCGAAGCGGCGACCGAGAACGGTTCGGCTGCCGACACAGCGCCTAAAACGGCGCTGGTCACCGAAGCCAAGGGCCGCGGTCTGAAATCCCGTAGCGAAGACTTCAGTCACCTCGACTGGGTTCCGCGCGAGAAGCTCACCGCCGCCCAATTGGCCGAGACCGGACCTTACTGCTCTGGTGCCTATATCGAACCGATTCGTCCTGGCATGAATGACAAGACGAATAAAAGCGATGCTCCGACCTTTATCGGCGCAAAAGCCTCGCGCTATAACACCGATGACCAAGTCGGTACGCTGGCCGGCGATGTCGTCCTGCGTCAGGGCAGCATGCAGGTCGAATCCGACGAGGCCAGCCTGTATCAGGCCGAGAGCCGCGCCGAACTCAATGGCGATGTGCGTATCCGCGACAACGGCGCGCTGATCGTTGGCGACCACGCCGACGTGCAGCTCGACACCGGTGAAGCCAAAGTCGACAACGCCGAATACGTGATGCACAAATCGCGCATCCGCGGTAACGCGCTGTACGCCAAGCGTGCCGAGAACGCGATCATCCGTCTGAAGGACGGCACGTACACCACGTGCGAACCGAACAGCAACGCCTGGCAGCTCAAGGGCAACAACATCACCTTGAACCCGGCCACCGGTTTCGGTACCGCGACCAACGTGACGCTGCGCGTAAAAGACATTCCGATTCTGTACACGCCGTACATCTACTTCCCGATCGACGACCGTCGTCAGTCGGGTTTCCTGCCGCCGACCATTGGCAGCGGCAGCGACACCGGCTTCATGCTGGTTACACCGTACTACTTCAACCTGGCACCGAACTACGACGCCACGTTGTACCCGCGTTACATGAGCAAGCGTGGCATGTTGGTGGAGGGTGAGTTCCGTTACCTGACCAAGTCGAGTGAAGGTCAGTTTGGTGCGGCGTACCTCAATGACGAGGACGATGATCGCAAAGGCCAAACCGACTACGATAAAACCCGCTACATGTATAACTGGCAGCACAAGGGCGGTCTCGACTCTCGCGTGTTCACCGAGGTTGATTACACCAAGATCAGCGATCCGTATTACTTCCAGGATCTGCAAACCGATCAGATTGGTGTGAAAAGCAGCGACTACGTGAACCAGCAGGGCGCGATCACCTACCGTGGTGACAGCTATACCGCGCGCCTGAATGCTCAGCAGTACCAGCTGGCGACTGTTTCCAACATCACCCCGTATGGTCGCCTGCCGCAGATCACCTTCAATGGTCAGCTGCCGCACCACCCGGAAGGTTTGAACTTCGATTACGAGACCGAGCTTGTTCGGTTTGATCGTGATTTGAAAACCGGCAACTTTGTTAACGAAGATGGCACTGTTGATCGCCGTCTCGACAACAATGTCCAAGGACTCGACCGCGCGAACGGCGATCGGTTGAACCTTAAGCCGGGTGTCAGCCTGCCGATGAACTGGACTTATGGCTTCCTGAAGCCATCGCTGAAGTATCAGTACACTCAGTATCAGTTGGACCTGGACGGTACTGGTAAATCGCAGATTGTCACGCAGCAAAACGCAGCAGCTGCAGCCGGCACTGATTACGTCGGCGGCAAGTTCGACAGCAACCAGAACCGTGGTGTACCGATTGCCAGCATCGACAGCGGTTTGTACTTCGACCGCAACACACAGTTCTTCGGCAAAAACTATCGTCAAACCCTAGAACCACGCCTGTTCTACCTTTATGTTCCCGAGGTGGATCAAGAAGACATTCCAGTATTTGACACCAGCGAATACACCTTCAACTACGCCTCGCTGTTCCGCGACAACCGCTTCTCTGGCTCCGACCGTGTCGGCGACGAGAACAAACTGTCGCTGGGCGTAACCAGCCGCTGGATCGAAGATGATGGCTTCGAACGTCAACGCATCAGTGTTGGTCAGGCTCTGTACTTCAAGGACCGTGAAGTTCAACTGCCTGGCATCGCATTCAAGGATCGTGATGACGCGAAATCCAACGTCTCGCCTTATGCACTGGAATACGAATACCGCTGGAACCGCGATTGGCGTACCACGGCCGACTACAACTGGGATCCAGACAGCCGCAGCCCGCGTTCCGGCAGTGCGATGTTCCACTACCAGCCTGAAGACAACCCGAACAAGGTCATCAACGCCGGCTATCGCTATCGCAATGACCAGGTCCGCTACGACCAGAACACCGGTAAGTGGTCGGTGGGTGGTGGTGACTACGGCACCCCTGGCCAGCCTGGCTACGTGAAGGACTACTACAAGATCGAGCAGCATGACTTCTCGGTCATCTGGCCGATCGTTCCGCAGTGGAACGCGATCAGCCGCTGGCAGTACGACTACAACCGTAACCGTACCCTGGAAGCGTTCGGTGGTTTCGAGTACGACAACTGCTGCTGGAAACTGCGCCTGATCAACCGTTACTGGGTTTCCTATGACGAGTTCAGTCAGAACGCCCCGGAAAACGAAAAAGGCGACCATGGCATCTTCCTCCAAATTGTTCTGAAGGGACTCGGCGGCCTCACCGGCGCCAAGGTAGAGAGCTTCCTCGACAAAGGCATTCAAGGTTATCGTGAACGTGAAGACCAAGCTTTCTGATTGTCTGCGCCCGCTGATGCTGGGCGCGCTGTTCCTGGGTACTGCGGCTAACGCCGCAGTCCAATCCATCGATAAAGTGGTAGCGATTGTCGACAACGACGTGGTCATGCAGAGCCAACTGGACCAGCGCGTCCACGAAGTGCAGCAGACCATCGCCAAGCGTGGTGGCGGCTTGCCGCCTCCCGGTGTACTGGATCAACAGGTGCTTGAGCGCCTGATCGTCGAAAACCTGCAACTGCAGATCGGCGAACGCTCCGGCATCCGCATCACCGACGAAGAGCTGAACCAGGCAGTCGGCACCATTGCCCAGCGCAACAATATGTCGGTTGAGCAGTTCCGTGCTGCTCTGGCTCGCGACGGCCTGAACTATGACGACGCCCGTGATCAGATCAAGCGCGAAATGATCATCAGCCGTGTACGTCAGCGTCGTGTGGCAGAACGCATTCAGGTCTCCGAGCAGGAAGTGAAGAACTTCCTCGCCTCCGACCTGGGCAAAATGCAACTGTCCGAAGAACTGCACTTGGCCAACATCCTGATCCCGACGCCGGAAAGCGCTAACTCTGATGCAATTCAGAGTGCTGCCCGTCAGGCCATGGAGGTTTACCAGCAACTCAAGCAAGGCGCCGACTTCGGTCAGATGGCCGTTGCCAAGTCCGGCAGCGACAACGCTCTGGAAGGCGGCGACATGGGCTGGCGTAAAGCCGCGCAACTGCCACCGCCGTTCGACCGCGAGTTGAGCAGCATGGCCGTCGGCGACATCACGCAACCTGCCCGCACGCCGGGTGGTTTCATCATCCTCAAGCTGCTGGCAAAACGTGGTGGCGAAGCGCAGATGCGCGACGAAGTGCATGTTCGTCACATTCTGGTGAAGCCAAGCCCGATTCGTGATGAAGCGAAGACCAAGGCGCTGGTTCAATCTTTGTATGAACGCATCGTCGCCGGTGAAGACTTCGCCACTCTGGCGAAAAGCTACTCCGAAGACCCGGGCTCGGCACTTAACGGCGGCGACCTGAACTGGATCGACCCGAACGCATTGGTACCGGAATTCCGCGAAGTGATGGCCAAGACCCCACAAGGTCAGCTGTCCAAGCCGTTCCAGACCCAATACGGCTGGCACGTTCTGGAAGTCCTTGGCCGCCGCGCTACCGACAGCACCGAACAAGCCCGCGAGCAGCAAGCCATGACCGTACTGCGTAACCGCAAATACGACGAAGAGCTGCAAACCTGGCTGCGTCAGATCCGTGACGAAGCGTACGTAGAGATCAAACTCCCTGGTGCAGACCAGGCAGCGCAGTGAAACCCCAGCGTTTCGCGCTGACACCCGGCGAACCAGCCGGCATCGGTCCCGACCTGTGCCTGCTGCTCGCCTCGCAAGCCCAGCCACATCCCCTGATTGCCATCACCAGCCGCGACCTGCTCAAAGAGCGGGCCGCGCAGTTGGGGCTGGCCGTCACTTTGCTGGATGTTGCGCCTGGCGTCTGGCCGGATGCTCCTGCACCCGCAGGCAGCCTGTATGTCTGGGACACACCACTCAGCGCTCCCGTGGTTGCCGGGCAACTGGACAAAGCCAACGCCGCATTCGTCCTCGAGACCTTGACCCGCGCCGGCAATGGCTGCCTGAAGGGTGATTTCGCCGGAATGATCACCGCACCTGTGCACAAAGGCGTGATCAACGAGTCCGGCATCGCCTTTTCCGGGCACACGGAATTTCTCGCTGACCTGACCCACACCGCCCAAGTGGTGATGATGCTCGCCACCCGCGGTTTGCGCGTGGCACTGGTCACCACTCACCTGCCCCTGCGCGAGATTGCCGACGCAATCACACCCGAACGGCTGGAGCGCGTGACACGGATCCTGCACAGCGACCTGCAAAATAAATTCGGCATCGCCCGCCCGCGCATCCTGGTTTGCGGACTCAACCCGCACGCCGGTGAAGGCGGACACCTGGGCCATGAAGAAATCGACATCATTGAACCGACATTAGAGCGCCTGCGCGGCGAGGGCATGGACCTTCGTGGCCCGCTGCCTGCCGACACTCTGTTTACCCCCAAATATCTGGAGCACTGCGACGCAGTGCTGGCGATGTACCACGACCAGGGTTTGCCTGTGCTTAAGTACAAAGGCTTCGGCGCTGCCGTCAACGTGACCCTTGGTCTGCCGATCATCCGCACGTCGGTCGATCACGGCACCGCCCTGGATCTGGCCGGCAGCGGCAAGATCGATACCGGCAGCCTGCAAGTCGCCCTGGAAACCGCCTACCAGATGGCCGAGACCCGTTTATGACCGAGCAATACCAACACAAGGCGCGCAAACGCTTTGGCCAGAACTTCCTGCACGATGCCGGCGTCATCGACCGCATCCTGCGCTCCATCAGCGCCAAGTCCGAAGATCGCCTGCTGGAAATCGGCCCGGGCCAGGGCGCACTGACCGCCGGCCTGCTCAACTCCGGCGCACAACTCGACGTAGTGGAACTGGACAAGGATCTGATCCCGATCCTCAACCAGCAGTTTGCCGGCAAGAGCAACTTCAACCTGCATCAGGGCGATGCATTGAAGTTCGACTTCAACACGCTCAACGCTGCGCCAAACAGCCTGCGTGTGGTTGGCAACCTGCCGTACAACATCTCCACGCCGCTGATTTTTCACCTGCTGAACAATGCCGGCATCATTCGCGACATGCACTTCATGCTGCAGAAAGAAGTGGTCGAGCGTCTGGCTGCAGGCCCGGGTGGTGGTGACTGGGGTCGTCTGTCGATCATGGTTCAGTACCACTGCCGTGTAGAACATCTGTTCAACGTGGGTCCCGGCGCGTTCAACCCGCCGCCGAAGGTCGACTCGGCCATCGTCCGCTTGGTGCCGCACGCCGTACTGCCGCACCCGGCCAAGGATCACAAGCTGCTGGAGCGCGTGGTGCGCGAAGCGTTCAACCAACGCCGCAAGACCTTGCGCAACACCCTCAAGCAATTGCTCAGCAATGCCGAGATCGAAGCCGCCGGCGTCGATGGCAGCTTGCGTCCGGAGCAACTGGATCTGGCCGCGTTCGTACGTCTGGCCGACCAGCTCGCCATACAAGTCCCGGCCTCCCCCGCCGCCGACTGACAAACGATGAACGCTATCGGGCAGGACGCCACTCTGGTTTACTGCCCGATACTTGCCTAGACTGATTCCCCATCAGCTACGCCCCGCGTTCCGCTTCGTTTAAGGCCTCTTGCATGTCCGATTCCCGTTACCAGGTCGATGTCAGCGTCGTTACCCACTATCTGGCAGACCAATCGCAACCCGAGCACGACCGCTTCGCCTTCGCCTACACCATCACCGTGCAGAACAATGGCGACCTACCGGCTCGACTGATGTCGCGACACTGGGTGATCACTGACGGTGACGGGCATGAAGAGCAAGTCCGTGGCGCCGGCGTCGTTGGCCAGCAACCGTTGATCGATGCCGGCCAGAGCCACACCTACAGCAGCGGCACAGTGATGACCACCAAGGTTGGCACCATGCAGGGCACCTATGAAATGGTCGCCACTGACGGCAAACATTTCGACGCCATCATCAAGCCTTTCCGCCTGGCGGTGCCCGGAGCCCTGCACTAATGGCAACGTATGCCGTTGGCGACCTGCAAGGCTGCCTCGAACCGCTCAAGTGCCTGCTCAAGCAAGTAGCGTTCGACACGAAACTCGATCGGCTATGGCTGGTGGGTGATCTGGTCAACCGTGGCCCGCAATCACTGGAAACCCTGCGCTTTTTGTATGGCATGCGTGAATCGCTGGTCTGCGTGCTCGGTAACCACGACCTGCATCTGCTGGCTGCGGCTAAAAACATCGAGCGCTTAAAGAAGTCCGACACCCTGCGCGAGATTCTCGAAGCGCCGGACAGTGCCGAACTGCTGGAATGGGTGCGCCAACAAAAGTTAATGCACTACGACGAGCAGCGCGATGTCGCCATGGTCCACGCCGGCATTCCACCGCAATGGTCACTGCGCCGCGCCTTGAAGTGTGCTGACGAAGTCGAAACCGCGCTGCGTGACGACAATCTGTTTCCGGCCTACCTCGACGGCATGTATGGCAATGAGCCAGCGAAATGGGACAACGACCTCAAGGGCGTAGCCCGCCTGCGCGTCATCACCAACTACTTCACGCGCATGCGGTTCTGTACCGCCGAGGGCAAGCTCGACCTCAAGAGCAAAGAAGGCCTTGATACTGCCCCACCCGGCTACAAACCGTGGTTCCAGCACAAGGAGCGCAAGACCAAAGGCTTGCGGATCATCTTCGGCCACTGGGCGGCACTCGAAGGTAATATCCATGAGCCAGGCATCTCGGCGCTGGACACCGGGTGTGTCTGGGGCGGCAGCCTGACCCTGATGAACGTCGACAGCGGCGAACGCCTGTCGTGCAAATGCGATGAACACGGTGGTCTCGCCCCGACCGTCGCACCACTTATCCCCCAAACTTCGCCAGTCAGCGCACCGCGTTAGACTGCGCTTTCAGCCGAGCAACAGGAACCCGCCATGAGCGAATTCAAACGAATCCCCCCGGAACAGGCCCAGGCCCTGCGTGAACAAGGCGCCGTTGTCGTCGATGTCCGCGATCCGGCAACTTTTGCCGCCCTGCACATCAGCGGCTCGAAGCATCTGGACAATCATTCCCTGCACGCTTTCATTCAAGGCGCCGACCTTGATGCACCGACCGTCGTGGTCTGCTATCACGGAAACTCCAGCCAGGGCGCCGCGGCTTACCTGATCAGCCAAGGCTTCTCCGACGTCTACAGCATGGACGGCGGCTTCGAGTTGTGGCGTACGACTTATCCTGCGGAAACCGCCCAAGGCACCGCCGAATAATTTTTTTGTCACGCGCAGGCCCCGGCTGCCGTGGGCCTGCGCGGGCAGACGAACGGTCTTGCCACAACTAATTACGTATCTCGCCTTTACCTCCTGAATTCCCAACTATCCTTAAGCCCAGGCCATCCAAAACAGGGGAGAGCCGGTACACCGGCGCACGGGTCATCGGGAGTGACTTTCACGATTGTCGATCGTGAAAGTGTTCTGGGGGGTAAACAATCGGCTGCTACTGCAGCTGCTTGCCAGCATCGACTGAGTGATCCGGCGTCGGCTCCACGTATCGAGCGAGGTGACGTCATGAGTATCTTTAGCCACTTCCAACAACGCTTCGAGTCCACACGCCAGGAAGAACTCTCGCTGCAAGAGTACCTGGAGCTGTGCAAGAAAGACCGTAGCGCTTACGTTTCCGCCGCCGAGCGTCTATTGCTGGCCATCGGCGAACCGGAACTGCTCGACACCTCGACCAACTCGAGGCTGTCACGCATCTTCTCCAACAAGGTGATCCGTCGCTATCCGGCCTTTGAAGACTTCCACGGGATGGAAGAATGCATCGACCAGATCGTCTCGTATTTCCGCCATGCCGCCCAAGGCTTGGAAGAGAAGAAACAAATCCTCTATCTGCTCGGCCCCGTCGGCGGCGGTAAATCGTCGCTGGCCGAGAAGCTGAAGCAGCTGATCGAGAAAGTACCCTTCTACGCAATCAAGGGCTCGCCGGTATTCGAATCGCCGCTGGGTCTGTTCAACGCCACCGAAGATGGCGCGATCCTCGAAGAAGACTTCGGTATACCACGGCGCTACCTGAACACCATCATGTCGCCATGGGCGACCAAACGCCTGGCCGAATTTGGCGGCGACATCAGCCAGTTCCGCGTGGTCAAACTGTATCCGTCGATTCTCAATCAGATCGCCGTGGCCAAGACCGAACCGGGCGACGAGAACAACCAGGACATTTCCGCGCTGGTCGGTAAGGTCGACATCCGTAAACTTGAGGAATACCCACAGAACGACGCCGACGCTTACAGCTACTCCGGTGCGCTGTGCCGGGCCAACCAGGGCCTGATGGAATTTGTCGAAATGTTCAAAGCACCGATCAAGGTGCTGCACCCACTGCTGACCGCGACTCAGGAAGGCAACTACAACAGTACCGAAGGCCTCGGCGCGATTCCGTTCACCGGGATCCTGCTCGCCCACTCCAACGAATCGGAGTGGCACACCTTCCGCAACAACAAGAACAACGAAGCGTTCATCGACCGGATCTACATCGTCAAAGTGCCTTACTGCCTGCGCGTCAGCGATGAAGTGAAGATCTACGACAAACTGCTGTTCAACAGTTCCCTGGCCAAGGCGCATTGCGCCCCGGACACCTTGAAGATGCTGGCGCAGTTCACTGTGTTATCGCGCCTCAAGGAGCCGGAAAACTCCAATATCTATTCGAAAATGCGCGTCTACGACGGCGAAAACCTCAAGGACACCGATCCGAAGGCCAAGTCGATTCAGGAATATCGCGACTCGGCAGGTGTTGACGAAGGCATGAACGGTCTGTCGACCCGCTTTGCGTTCAAGATCCTGTCCAAGGTCTTCAACTTCGACCCGCATGAAATCGCCGCCAACCCGGTGCACCTGCTTTATGTGCTGGAACAGCAGATCGAACAGGAACAGTTCCAGGCTGAAACCCGCGAGCGCTACCTGCGCTACCTGAAGGAATACCTGGCGCCGCGTTATATCGAATTCATCGGCAAGGAAATTCAGACCGCGTACCTCGAGTCTTACAGCGAGTATGGCCAGAACATTTTCGACCGTTACGTGCTGTACGCAGACTTCTGGATTCAGGATCAGGAGTACCGCGATCCGGAAACCGGCGAGATCCTCAACCGCGTGGCGCTGAACGAAGAACTGGAAAAAATCGAGAAACCGGCCGGCATCAGCAATCCGAAGGATTTCCGCAACGAGATCGTCAACTTCGTATTGCGCGCCCGCGCCAACAACAACGGCAAGAACCCGACCTGGCTCAGCTACGAAAAACTGCGGGTGGTCATCGAGAAGAAAATGTTCTCCAACACCGAAGACCTGCTGCCAGTCATCAGCTTCAACGCCAAAGCCAGCAAGGAGGATCAGCAAAAGCACAACGACTTCGTCACTCGAATGGTCGAACGCGGCTACACCGACAAACAGGTACGTCTGCTGTCCGAATGGTACCTACGGGTCCGGAAATCGCAGTAAAACAGCTACAAGCTTCAAGCTACGGGCTGCACGAAAAAAGCAGATGAACCCTGACCCATGGGCAACCGCTTCTTTTTGCAGCCCGCAGCTCACAACTTGAAGCTGCCCGGAGGGCCACGTATGAGCTATGTGATCGACCGACGTCTGAATGGCAAGAACAAGAGCACGGTGAACCGCCAGCGTTTTCTGCGGCGTTACCGTGACCACATCAAGAAGGCCGTCGAAGAGGCGGTCAGCCGGCGCTCCATTACCGATATGGAGCACGGCGAACAGATCAGCATTCCCGGTCGCGACATCGACGAACCGGTGCTTCATCACGGCCGCGGCGGCAAGCAGACCGTGGTTCACCCCGGCAACAAGGAATTCACTGCCGGCGAACACATTGCTCGGCCACCCGGCGGTGGCGGCGGACGCGGTCCGGGCAAGGCCGGTAATTCCGGCGAGGGCATGGACGAGTTTGTCTTCCAGATCACCCAGGAAGAATTCCTCGAGTTCATGTTCGAAGACCTCGAGCTGCCGAATCTGGTCAAGCGCAACCTCAGCGGTACCGACACCTTCAAAACCGTGCGGGCCGGGATCAGCAACGAAGGCAACCCATCACGCATCAACATCATCCGCACGTTGCGTTCGGCGCATGCACGGCGTATTGCCCTGTCTGGCAGCAGTCGGGCGAAACTGCGCGAAGCCAAAGAAGAACTTGAGCGTCTGAAACGTGAAGAGCCGGACAACTTTGGCGATATTCAGGAACTCGAGGCCGAAATCGAAAAACTCAGCGCGCGCATCCATCGTGTGCCGTTCCTCGACACCTTCGACTTGAAATACAACCTGCTGATCAAACAGCCCAACCCCAGTTCGAAAGCCGTGATGTTCTGCCTGATGGACGTCTCCGGCTCCATGACCCAGGCGACCAAGGACATCGCCAAACGCTTTTTCATCCTGTTGTATCTGTTCCTGAAACGAAACTACGACAAGATTGACGTGGTATTCATCCGCCACCACACCAGCGCTCGGGAAGTCGACGAAGAGGAGTTTTTCTATTCGCGGGAAACCGGCGGCACCATCGTCTCCAGCGCCTTGAAACTGATGCAGGAGATCATGGCCGAGCGTTATCCAAGCAACGAGTGGAACATCTACGCGGCCCAGGCTTCCGACGGCGACAACTGGAACGATGACTCGCCGATCTGCCGTGACATCCTGATCAACCAGATCATGCCTTTTGTGCAGTACTACACTTACGTGGAGATCACCCCGCGCGAACATCAGGCCTTGTGGTACGAGTACGAACGTATCGCCGAAGCCTTTTCTGACACTTTTGCCCAGCAGCAACTGGTCTCGGCCGGGGATATCTATCCGGTCTTCCGTGAACTCTTCCAGCGCAGGTTAGTGACATGACCGCCAAAGAGCAGAAGCGCCAACCCATTTCCACCGGCTCCGAATGGACGTTCGAGCTGATCCAGACCTACGACCGCGAAATCGCCCGGATCGCGGCCCGCTATGCCCTGGATACCTATCCCAACCAGATCGAAGTGATCACCGCCGAGCAAATGATGGATGCGTACGCCTCGGTGGGCATGCCACTGGGTTATCACCACTGGTCCTACGGCAAACACTTCCTCAGCACCGAAAAATCCTACAGCCGTGGGCAGATGGGCCTGGCCTACGAAATCGTGATCAACTCCGATCCGTGCATTGCCTATCTGATGGAGGAGAACACCATCTGCATGCAGGCGCTGGTCGTGGCGCACGCATGCTATGGCCACAACAGTTTCTTCAAGGGCAACTACCTGTTCCGCACCTGGACCGATGCCAGCTCGATCATCGATTACCTGGTGTTCGCCAAGCAGTACATCATGCAGTGCGAGGAGCGCCACGGCATCGACGCGGTGGAAGACCTGCTCGACTCCTGCCATGCGCTGATGAACTACGGCGTCGATCGTTACAAGCGTCCGTATCCGATTTCTGCCGAAGAGGAGCGGCGCCGGCAGAAA
Source organism: Pseudomonas sp. M20 (assembly GCF_045037865.1). Taxonomy (NCBI): domain Bacteria; kingdom Pseudomonadati; phylum Pseudomonadota; class Gammaproteobacteria; order Pseudomonadales; family Pseudomonadaceae; genus Pseudomonas; species Pseudomonas sp. M20. The sequence goes on along the minus strand of NZ_CP173611.1, from coordinate 6,347,094 downwards.
GATCGCGAAGAGCACCTGCAGAAGCAGATCAACGATCTGTGGCGCACCATTCCTAAAGGCGCGGACAAATACAGCGACAGGGACAACGCGCGCTTCCCGGCCGAGCCGCAGGAAAACATCCTCTACTTCATCGAGAAACATGCGCCGCTGTTGGAGCCGTGGCAGCGCGAAATCGTGCGTATCGTGCGCAAGATCGCCCAGTATTTTTATCCACAACGCCAGACCCAGGTGATGAACGAAGGCTGGGCGACGTTCTGGCACTACACGCTGATGAACGACCTGTACGACGAGGGGCTGGTCACCGACGGCTTCATGATGGAGTTCCTGACGTCGCACACCAGTGTGGTGTTCCAGCCAGGTTTCGATAGCCCTTACTACAGCGGCATCAATCCTTATGCACTGGGCTTCGCCATGTACCGCGACATTCGGCGCATGTGTGAAGAACCTACCGAAGAAGATCGTCACTGGTTCCCGGAAATTGCCGGTACGGACTGGCTATCGACCATCAAGTTCGCCATGAGCAGCTTCAAGGATGAGAGTTTCATCCTGCAATACCTGTCACCGAAAGTGATCCGTGATCTGAAGCTATTCAGCATCATGGATGACGATCAGAAGGACGACTTGTTGGTGCCTGCAATTCATGACGAACCCGGTTACCGGATCATTCGCGAAACCCTCGCTGCGCAGTACAACCTCGGCAATCGTGAGCCGAATGTGCAGATCTACAGCATCGATCGGCGCGGCGATCGCTCGCTGACCTTGCGTCACCAGCAGCACGATCGCAAACCGCTGGGAGACTCCACTGACGAAGTGCTTAAACATCTGCATCGCCTGTGGGGCTTCGATATCCATCTGGAAACCCTGCAAGGCGACCAGATCATGAAAACCCATCACGTTCCGCCACGCAGCGAACACAGCGAAGGGGATTACGGTCGACTCGACCTCGCCGTGATTCATCTTTGATCCGCTTCCAGCCTCCGAAAGTTCGACGCAAGGGTTATCCTGTCGGGCTAACGGAGGTTTTTTATGCAGATTTTCAAGGTTGGCGGTGCCGTACGTGATCGCTTGCTGGGCAAACCGGTCACGGACATCGATTGGGTGGTGGTCGGTGCCACCACCGAAGAAATGCTCGCCCAGGGTTATCGCCCGGTCGGTGCGGATTTCCCGGTTTTTCTTCATCCAAAAAGCGGCGAGGAATACGCCCTCGCCCGCACCGAGCGCAAAAGCGGGCGCGGTTATGGCGGCTTCACTTTTCACGCCAGCCCCGAGGTGACACTTGAAGAAGACCTGATCCGCCGCGACCTGACCATCAACGCCATGGCCGAGGACAATCAGCAGAATCTGACTGATCCATACCAGGGTCAGCGCGATCTTGAAGCGAGAATCCTGCGTCACGTATCCCCGGCGTTCGCCGAAGATCCCCTGCGTGTCCTGCGTGTAGCCCGCTTCGCGGCGCGTTATGCCGGGCTCGGTTTTAGCGTTGCGCCGGAGACGCTAGAGCTGATGCGTCAACTCAGCGAATCCGGTGAACTGGAGGCACTGACCGCTGAGCGCAGTTGGAAAGAAATTTCCCGCGCACTGATGGAAGATCAACCGCAGGTGTTCGTTCAGGTGTTGCGCGACTGCGGCGCGCTGAAAGTGCTGATGCCAGAAGTCGACGCGCTTTTTGGAGTGCCGCAACCGGAAGCGCATCATCCGGAAATCGACACCGGCCTGCACACGCTCAGCGTGCTGGAGCAGTCGGCGCTGCACAAACAACCGCTGACCGTGCGCTGGGCGTGTCTGCTGCACGACCTCGGCAAAGGCCTGACCCCGGAAGAAGAGTGGCCACGACACATCGCCCATGAGCACAAAGGGCTGAAGCTGATCAAAGCGGTCAATGAACGTTTCAAGGCTCCGAAGGACTGCCAGGAATTGGCTTTGCTGGTAGGCCAGTTCCACACCCACGGTCATCGGGCGCTGGAGCTGAAAGCCTCGACACTACTGGAGTTACTGCAAAGTTTTGATGTGTATCGCCGACCACAGCGCTTTGAAGAGTTTATTGCGGCATGCGAAATGGATGCTCGCGGACGCAAAGGGCTCGAGCAGAGAAGTTATCCACAGGCCGATTATTTACGTGGTGCGGCGAAGGCAGCACGGGAAGTCGCGGTGCAGCCATTGCTAGAGAAGGGATTCAAAGGCCCGGAGCTAGGCGAAGCGCTGAAGCGTGAGCGACTGAAGGCGCTGAAAGCCTACAAAGACGCGGCGTCCGCTTGAAAAGCTTCGCGAGCAGGCTCGCTCCCACATTTTGGAATGCATTTCCCTGTGGGAGCGAGCCTGCTCGCGAAGACGTCAGTCGATCTAAAGCAAATCTGAAGGCGTGAGCCGCTGCCCGCGCCACTCGAACGCAACCGGCGCCAGCACCTGATCAATCTGCGCCTCAGCCCACAACGTCGCGAAGCTTTTTCCCACACCCGGATGCATGCGATCCGGCGCAATCAGCGACAACGGCCACAACACAAAGGCATTTTTCAGAATCTCGGCACGCGGCAAAACCAACCCGTCGAAATTCCCCGCCAGTTCGCCATACAGCAGCACGTCGATATCCAGCGGCAAGCCTTTGCGATCAGGCGCGTAGCGGCCGTTATCCGCCTCAATGAATTTCAAGCGGCGATCCAGTTCCATCAACGGCAGGTCGGTATACGCCGACACCACAAAATTGAAGAACGGCCCGCTCTTGATCCCCACTGGCTGGCTCTCGAACACCGCGGAACAGCGGATATCCACCAGAAACGTCGCCAAAGCGTCGAGACCAGCGCACAAATGGATTTCGCGCTCGATATTGCTACCGAGCCCGAGGTACACCTGAGTCAGCGACATCCGCGCTCGATCTCCACACCCACGCCGCCCTTAGCCGCTGGCACCGCACCAGGCTTGGTCAGCTTCAGCCGCACCCAGGTGATGTCGAATTCGCTCATCAGTACTTCGACCAGACGCTCGGCGAATGTCTCGACCAGTTGGAACTGAGCCTGTTCGGCAAAAGCCTGAATGCGCGTGGACACGCTGGCATAGTCGAGCGCCAGGGTCAGGTCGTCACCGGCGGCGGCCGGGCGATTGTCCCAGGCGAAGCTCAGATCAAGTCGCAGGCACTGTCGGATGCCGCGCTCCCAGTCGTAGGCACCGATCACGGTGTCGACTTCCAGGCCCTCGATAAACACTCTGTCCAAGCACTTCTCTCCACTGCACGACAAGGGCGCAATGCGCCGTTAGAATCAGGGCGTCCTCGCCCGGAATAGTTAGCATGTTTTGGTTACTGGCGACTTTCGCCTACCTGCTCGGCTCGCTGTCCTTCGCCATTTTGCTCAGCCGCCTGACCGGAAATCCGGACCCGCGAATGAGTGGCTCGGGCAATGCCGGCGCCACCAACATGCTGCGCCTGGCCGGTCGCAAACTGGCGATCCTGACCCTGCTGGGTGACCTGTGCAAAGGCCTGGTGCCGGTGCTGATCGCCTCGGCTGTCGGCCTTTCGCTGCAGGATCAGGCGTGGATCGGCGTGTGCGCCGTGATCGGTCACCTGTTCCCGCTGTACTTTCGCTTTCGTGGCGGCAAGGGTGTCGCCACCGCTGCCGGCATGCTGCTGGGCCTGTATCCGCCCGCCGCGCTGCTGGCAGTATGCGCTTGGTTGCTGACGTTTTACCTGACCCGCACCAGCTCGCTTGCAGCGCTGATCGCCACGCCACTGACCCTACCGTTGCTGGCCTGGCAGGAACCGGAGGCGCTGTTGCCGATGAGCGCGCTGACACTGCTGATCGTCTGGCGCCACCGCGGCAATCTACGCGACCTGTTTGCCGGGCGCGAACGGCATTTCTGAATACCGTCCATGAGCGCCACTCATCACAGCGCCGACAACTGCTCCATCGGCCAGCGCGCCTGCACGCTGATTGCCAGACTTTCCTGCTGACCGGCCTGCAAGCGCTGGCAACCGGCAAACGCGATCATCGCGCCATTGTCGGTGCAGAACTCGGGACGGGCGTAGAACACCTCACCTTTCATGTCGCCGAGCATCTTTTCCAGCGAAACGCGCAGGGCCTTGTTGGCGCTGACGCCACCAGCGATCACCAGACGCTTCATGCCGGCCTGCTTAAGGGCCCGTTTGCACTTGATGGTCAAAGTCTCCACCACGGCCTGCTGGAACGCCAGCGCGATGTCGCAACGGGCTTGCTCATTGTCGTCCCCGGCGCTGACGCACTGCTGCCAGGCGTTGAGAGCAGAGGTTTTCAGACCACTGAAGCTGAATTGCAGACCCGGACGATCACACATCGGACGCGGGAAGGTAAAACGTCCTGCGCCCCCCTTCTCGGCCAGTTTGGCGATTTCCGGGCCACCCGGATAATTGAGGCCCATCATTTTCGCGGTTTTGTCGAACGCTTCGCCGGCGGCATCGTCGAGCGTTTCGCCAAGCAGACTGTATTGACCGATGCCATCGACCTGAACCAGCTGCGTATGACCGCCGGAAACCAACAAAGCGACGAACGGGAATTCTGGCGGTTTCGGCTCCAGCATCGGCGCCAGCAAATGCCCTTCCATATGGTGCACACCGAGCGCCGGAATGCCCCAGGCAAAGGCCAGCGCCTGAGCACAGGAAGCACCGACCAGCAGCGCGCCAACAAGCCCAGGACCCGCGGTATAGGCGATCGCATCGATCTCGGTCGGCACGCAGTCCGCCTCGGCCAACACCTGACGAATCAAGGGCAGCATGCGCTTGACGTGGTCACGCGAGGCCAGTTCCGGCACCACGCCGCCATAGGCGCGGTGCAGGTCGATCTGGCTGAACAGCGCGTCAGCCAACAGGCCACGCTCACTGTCGTATAATGCGACGCCGGTTTCGTCGCAGGAGGTTTCTAATCCCAGTACTAGCATGGGTTTGCGCCTTGTTTAGGCTGAATTCGAAGGCGCGCATAATAGTCCCCGCGTGATGCCCCGACCAGCGGTTTTCGATCAGAGGCTTTGCATTCCGAGCGATGAGGGGTTAACATCCGCAACCCTTAAAAACCGACGTCTTCAAGTGCTCTTTTGCCGCGAGGATGTTGACCCCGGTAATGAATGAAGGTAGCTCTGGATGCCAGCCGTCAAAGTTAAAGAGAACGAACCCTTCGACGTAGCTCTGCGTCGTTTCAAGCGCTCCTGCGAAAAAGCCGGTGTACTGGCTGAAGTTCGTAGCCGCGAATTTTACGAGAAGCCAACTTCTGAGCGTAAGCGCAAAGCAGCAGCCGCTGTTAAGCGTCACGCCAAGAAAGTTCAGCGCGAACAGCGCCGCGCCGTTCGTCTGTACTAATACACAGACGTTCGTTGCAAGCTTCTTTGCCTAAGCCCGGCTCTCAGCCGGGCTAATGGCATTTGCGTAAAACGCTTGATGCTTCAACGTCGAAGCCGCACACGCGACCTAGACGAATCTGCTTCACACGTCAGACCTGGCTCTTTTGCCAGCGGTGCACGTCTTTTCTGACGAGCCTTTCAAGGCTACTGACGAGCACACCCACTGATTCCTCTTACGACGATCAGCCCAAGGCACCTGCATGCGTGCCCGCTTTATTGAGCTATCCGAGGCCCCTAACCGGCCGTCAGCGGATTCAGCGCAACACTTTCAAATAGTCGAAGACTGATGAGTACTAACGTCAGGGGATTTTCGGCAGATACACTTCCCGACAGCGATTACGCAGACGACACCGGTCGAGCCGCATATTTTGCGCGCTTCAAACAATGACCCGCGTCCGGCAGCCTTACGCATCGGACTTATTACAGCGCAGACGACGAGTACGCCATGGCCGGGCTGATTCCCCAGAGCTTCATTGACGACCTGCTGAACCGCACCGACATCGTCGATGTGGTCAGTTCGCGCGTGCAATTGAAGAAGGCCGGCAAGAACTACACCGCTTGTTGCCCGTTTCACAAAGAGAAAACCCCGTCTTTCAGCGTCAGCCCCGATAAGCAGTTCTATTACTGCTTCGGCTGCGGCGCCGGCGGCAATGCCCTCGGCTTTCTCATGGATCACGACAACCTGGATTTCCCCCAGGCCGTCGAAGATCTGGCGAAAGCCGCCGGCATGGAAATCCCTCGCGAAGAAAGCGGCCGCCCGCACAAACCGCGCCAGCCAACCGATTCGCCGCTGTATCCGCTACTCACCGCTGCCGCCGATTTTTACCGGCAAGCCCTCAAGAGCCATCCATCGCGCAAAGCTGCGGTGGATTACCTCAAGGGCCGCGGCCTGACTGGCGAGATCGCCCGGGATTTCGGGCTCGGCTTCGCGCCGCCCGGCTGGGACAACCTGTTCAAACATTTGAGCAGCGACACGCTTCAACAGAAAGCCATGATCGACGCCGGCCTGCTGATCGAGAACGCCGAAACCGGCAAACGCTATGACCGCTTCCGCGATCGCGTGATGTTCCCGATCCGCGACACCCGTGGGCGCATCATCGCCTTCGGCGGCCGCGTACTCGGCGACGACAAGCCCAAGTACCTGAACTCACCGGAAACCCCGGTATTCCATAAAGGTCAGGAACTCTACGGCCTTTATGAAGCACGCAAGAACAACCGTAACCTCGACGAAATCATCGTCGTCGAAGGCTATATGGACGTCATCGCCCTCGCTCAGCAAGGGCTGAAGAATGCCGTCGCGACGCTCGGCACCGCGACCAGCGAAGAACATTTGAAGCGTCTGTTCCGCGTAGTGCCGAACGTGCTGTTTTGCTTCGACGGCGACCAGGCCGGCCGCAACGCCGCATGGCGCGCACTGGAAGCAACGCTTTCAAGCCTGCAGGACGGGCGTCGTGCACGCTTTCTGTTTCTACCCGAAGGCGAAGACCCGGACACCTTGGTTCGTGCCGAAGGCACTGACGCATTCAAGGCCCGGATCAATCAGCACGCTCAGCCGTTGGCGGATTATTTCTTCCAGCAACTGACCGAAGAAGCCGACCCGCGCTCGCTTGAGGGCAAGGCGCACATGGCCACCCTTGCCGCACCGCTGATCGACAAAGTACCCGGGGCAAACCTGCGCATTCTGATGCGTCAGCGCCTGACCGAAATTACTGGCCTAAGCAGCGAGACCGTCAGTCAGCTAGCACAAAGTGCGCCGCAGGAAGCACCGCCCGCCTACGATCCGGGTATCGATTACGACGCGATGCCGGATTACAGCGACTACCATCAGCCGCAGGCACAGGACATGTATGTGCCGCAGCAGGAGTGGACGCCAAAGAAACCCGGCGCTGGCGGCAAAAAGTGGGACAAGAAGCCCTGGGACAAGAGCGGCAAACGTGGTGAGCGCGGCCCATATGTACCACCCCGCACCGAAATCGCGGTCGAACCTCCAATATTTACCGCAATTCGCACCCTTATCCACCACCCCGATATGGCTGCCAAGGTTGAAAGCGCCGACCATTTTGCTAATGAGGCAAACAAGTATGCGCAACTACTGGTAGCCCTCATTGAGTCCTTGCAGAAAAATCCTCAGCTAAACTCATTTCAGTTGATGTCCAGATGGCACGGTACTGATCAGGGCCGCCTACTCAAGCAGCTCACGGAAAAGGAATGGTTAATTCAGGGGGATAACCTTGAACAACAGTTTTTAGACACCATTACTAAGATATCCGCTGGCCAAAACATACAAACTCTGGACGAGCTCATCAAAAAGGCGAGCGACCCAGCAATGACCGCGGAACAAAAAATGCAGATAGCAATCCAGATGCGCGACCTATTTTCCGCATCAAACCCGACCTCAACTGGCGCGTGAGGTCATAGCTCAGGTATAATCCTCGGCTTGTTTTTTGCCCGCCAAGACCTTCAGTGGATAGGGTGTTATGTCCGGAAAAGCGCAACAGCAGTCTCGTATTATTGAGTTGATCAAACTGGGTCGTGAGCAGAAGTATCTGACTTACGCCGAGGTCAACGACCACCTGCCCGAGGATATTTCAGATCCTGAGCAGGTGGAAGACATCATCCGCATGATTAACGACATGGGGATCCCCGTACACGAGAGTGCTCCGGATGCGGACGCCCTTATGTTGGCCGACGCCGATACCGACGAGGCCGCTGCGGAAGAAGCAGCAGCCGCGTTGGCAGCGGTGGAGACCGATATCGGTCGCACCACTGACCCAGTGCGCATGTACATGCGTGAAATGGGTACGGTCGAGCTTCTGACTCGTGAAGGCGAAATCGAAATCGCCAAGCGTATCGAAGAGGGCATCCGTGAAGTGATGAGCGCAATCGCGCACTTCCCTGGCACGGTTGACCACATTCTCTCCGAGTACACCCGCGTCACCACCGAAGGTGGTCGCCTGTCCGACGTCCTGAGCGGTTATATCGACCCGGACGACGGCATTGCGCCGCCAGCCGAAGTGCCGCCGCCTGTCGAAGCGAAAGTGGCGAAAGCCGACGACGAGACCGACGACGATGAAGCCGAATCTTCCGATGACGAAGAAGAAGCCGAAAGCGGTCCGGATCCGGTCATTGCTGCCCAGCGCTTTGGCGCCGTGGCTGATCAGATGGAAATCACCCGCAAGGCCCTGAAAAAGCACGGTCGCAACAACAAGGCAGCGATTGCCGAGTTGCTGGCACTGGCCGAGCTGTTCATGCCGATCAAACTGGTACCGAAGCAATTCGAAGGCCTGGTCGAGCGTGTTCGCGGTGCCCTGGATCGTCTGCGTCAGCAAGAGCGCGCGATCATGCAACTGTGTGTACGTGATGCACGTATGCCACGCGCCGATTTCCTGCGTCAGTTCCCGAGCAACGAAGTCGACGAAAGCTGGTCCGACGCCCTGGCCAAAGGCAAGAGCAAGTACGCCGAAGCCATTGGCCGCGTGCAGCCGGATATCATTCGTTGCCAGCAGAAACTGATCGCGCTGGAAACCGAGACCGGTCTGACCATCGCAGAAATCAAGGACATCAACCGTCGCATGTCGATCGGTGAGGCCAAGGCCCGCCGCGCGAAGAAAGAGATGGTTGAAGCCAACCTGCGTCTGGTTATCTCGATCGCCAAGAAGTACACCAACCGCGGCCTGCAATTCCTCGATCTGATCCAGGAAGGCAACATCGGCCTGATGAAAGCGGTGGACAAGTTCGAATACCGTCGTGGTTACAAGTTCTCGACTTATGCCACCTGGTGGATCCGTCAGGCGATCACTCGCTCGATCGCCGACCAGGCCCGCACCATCCGTATTCCGGTGCACATGATCGAGACGATCAACAAGCTCAACCGTATTTCCCGGCAGATGTTGCAGGAAATGGGTCGCGAACCGACCCCGGAAGAGCTGGGCGAACGCATGGAAATGCCTGAGGACAAGATCCGCAAGGTATTGAAGATCGCTAAAGAGCCGATCTCCATGGAAACCCCGATCGGTGATGACGAAGACTCCCACTTGGGTGACTTCATCGAAGACTCGACCATGCAGTCGCCAATCGATGTCGCCACTGTTGAGAGCCTGAAAGAAGCGACTCGCGAAGTGCTGTCTGGCCTCACTGCCCGTGAAGCCAAAGTACTGCGCATGCGTTTCGGTATCGACATGAACACCGACCACACGCTCGAAGAAGTGGGCAAACAGTTTGACGTAACGCGTGAGCGGATCCGTCAGATCGAAGCCAAGGCGCTGCGCAAGCTGCGCCACCCGACGCGAAGCGAGCATCTGCGCTCCTTCCTCGACGAGTGATACCAGAACCCCCGGCCCAGGCCGGGGGTTTTGTTTATATGGCAGATTAAATCCTTCGCAACACCCCTCCCCCGCATACCCCGTCTACACTCGAAACAATCATCCCCGAGCCATAACGAGAGCGTTATGCCCAGATTGGCGTCCGTGCTTTTTTTGCTGTCACTGATGATCTGGACCGCAACGGCTGACGCGCTGACTCTGACTGATGAAGAACGTAGCTGGCTGGCGGCTCACCCGGACTTGCGCCTGGGTGTAGATGCTTCGTGGCCGCCCTTTGAATTTCGCGACGACCAGAATCGCTATCAGGGCTTGGCGGCCGACTATATCGATGTGATTCGCCAACGCCTGGCGATCAAGTTGACCCCCATTGAGCCAGTGAGCTGGACGGTGGTGCTGGAGCAGGTCAAATCGGGCAAAATCGATCTTCTCCCCGGCATCATGTCCACCCCTGAGCGCCAGACCTACCTGTCGTTCACCCGCCCTTATCTTGATTTCCCGATTGTCATACTTGCCCACATCGGCGGCGCGCAACCGCGCAAGCTCGACGACTTGTACGGTTTGAAAATCGCCGTGGTGGAAAACTATGCACCCCACGAACTGCTGCGCACCCACCACCCTGATCTGAATCTGGTGGCCATGCCCAATGTCAGTTCGGCGTTGCAGGCACTGGCGACCGACGAAGTGGACGCTGTGGTCGGCGACCTCGCTTCGAGTGTCTGGAGCCTGCGCCAGCTCAAGCTCGACGGCCTGTACGTCAGTGGCGAAACCCCGTATCGCTACCAACTGGCAATGGCCGTGCCCCGCGATAACAAGGTACTGGTGGGGATTCTCGACAAAGTGCTCGCGGACATGAGTCCTGATGAAATCAGCAGCATTCAGGAGCACTGGGTCGGTAACGTCCTTGATCATCGGACATTCTGGTCGGATCTGTTGATCTACGGTTTGCCGGGGCTGTTGCTACTGGTGACGATCCTCGCCGTGGTGATCCGTATCAACCGCCGCCTGAGCTCGGAAATCGCCCGACGCATCGACCTCGAACAGGAGCTGCGCAGCAGCGAATATCACTATCGCGGACTGGTCGAGAGCCTGTCAGCCATCGCCTGGGAAGCGCGGATGAGCGACTTCACCTACAGCTATGTCTCGCCCCACGCCGAAGACTTGCTCGGCTATCCACAATCGCACTGGTTGATCCCCGGCTTCTGGCACAACATCATTCACCCGGCGGATCTGACCCGTACGCAGAGTTACTGCAAAGAAGCCCTCAGCGAGGGCCGTGATCACATCGTCGACTATCGAGTGATCACCGCCGACGGTCGCTGCTTGTGGGTGCGCGACATCGTCAGCCTGATCGAACATGGCCATGAGCCTGTGATGCGCGGTTTGATGATCGACATCAGCGAAATCAAGCGCACTGAAGAAGCACTGCAGCTCTCGGAGCAAAAGTTCGCCTCGGTCTTCCAGCAGTGCCCGGACATTCTGGTGATTGCACGGCTGTCCGACGGTTGCCTGCTCGAGGTCAACGAAGCGTTTGAAGAACAGATCGGACTGAAAGCTGAAGAAGTGCTGGGGCAAACGGCGACCGACCTGAATATCTGGGGCATTCCCGGCGTCGGTCCGGGACTGCTGCAACGTTTGCAGGCGGGCAGCATTCGCAACCTGGAGATGCCCTTTCGCCGCAACAACGGCCAACTGTTCACTGGCCTGATTTCCGCCGAGCCGTTCGATCTGGACACCACGCCAGCGCTGGTGGTCGTTGTGCGTGACATCACCCAGCTCAAGGAAACCCAACAGCAACTGCAAACATCCGAGGAGAAGTTCGCCAAAGCCTTCCATGCCTCACCGGACGGTTTGTTGTTGTCGCGCCAGAGCGATGGTTTGCTGCTGGAGGTCAACGAAGGTTTCAGTCGCATTACCGGTTTCAATAGCGCCATGTCGGTGGATCGTTCAGCGCTGGATCTGGGGATCTGGGTCAACCTCAACGAGCGCAAACAGATGCTCGATCTGTTGCATCGCGACGGCTTCGTCCGTGACTTCACCTGCCATATCCGCCGCAGTGACGGGCAGATTCGCCTCTGCGAAGTCTCCAGTCGTCCGCTGCCGATCGGCGAAGAAGACTGCATGCTGACCATCGCCCGGGACATAACCGAGCGCCATTTGATGCAGGAAAAACTGCAACAGGCCGCCACCGTGTTCGAAAGCACCGCTGAAGGCGTATTGATCACCGACACCCAACAGCACATCAGTGCCGTCAACCGCGCCTTCACCGAGATTACCGGTTACAGCGAAAGCGAAGCGCTCGGCCATACACCACGCTTGCTCGCCTCCGGCCTGCATGACAGCGCGTTCTACGCGGCAATGTGGCACCAGTTGACCGACGAAGGTCACTGGCAGGGCGAGATCTCCAACCGGCGCAAGAACGGCGAGTTGTACCCGAGCTGGCTGACCATCAGTGCTGTGCGCAACCGCGACAAGTTCATCACCCACTTTGTCGCGGTGTTTGCCGATATCTCCAGCCTCAAGCACGCACAGGCCAAGCTCGACTATCAGGCGCACCACGACCCACTTACCGGCCTGCCGAACCGCACGCTGTTCGAAAACCGTTTGTTGATGGCGTTGAACAGTCAGCAGGAAAACGGCGGTCAGGGCGCGGTGCTGTTTCTCGATCTCGACCGCTTCAAACACATCAATGACAGCCTCGGTCACCCGGTTGGCGACCTGCTGCTCAAGGGCATCGCCGTGCGCCTGAAAGAGCAACTGCGCGACATCGATACCGTGGCGCGTCTGGGCGGTGACGAATTCATCATTCTGCTGCCCGGCCTGCAACAGGCCAGTGATGCCGACAACATCGCCACCAAACTGCTCAATTGTTTCGGTGCGCCGTTCCAGGCTGGCGAACATGAGTTCTTCATCAGCGCCAGCATTGGCACAAGTCTCTATCCTCGGGACGGCTGCGACGTCGCCACGCTGGTGAAAAACGCCGACGCGGCGATGTACCGCTCCAAGGCCAAGGGCCGCAACCGCGTCGAGAGCTACACCCGCGACCTCACTGCCCAGGCCAGCGAGCGCATTGCACTTGAGCACGAACTGCGCCGGGCCATTGAACGGGATGAGTTGTTCCTCTACTACCAGCCGAAAATCAGCCTCGACGACCACCGCCTGGTCGGTGCTGAAGCGCTGATCCGCTGGCGTCACCCAACCTTCGGCGATGTACCGCCAGAACATTTCATTCCGCTGGCCGAAGAAAACGGCATGATCCTGCAAATCGGTGACTGGGTGCTCGAGACCGCGTGCCGGCAGATGTTCGAATGGAATCAGGTCTACGACAGCCTCGGCCCACTCTCGGTGAACCTCGCCGGCGCGCAACTGCGTCAACCAAATCTGCTCGGGCGCATCGAACAACTGCTCAACGACAACCGCCTGCAGCCGGATTTACTGCAACTGGAAATTACCGAGAATTTCATCATGAGTCAGGCCGAAGAGGCGCTGGCCGTGCTGCACCAGCTCAAACACCTCGGCGTACAACTAGCGATTGACGACTTTGGTACCGGTTATTCTTCGCTCAGTTACCTCAAACGCCTGCCGCTGGACATCCTCAAGATCGACCAGTCATTCGTCCGCGGACTGCCCGACGACCCCCATGACGCGGCCATTGTCCGGGCCATCATCGCGCTGGGACGGAGCATGCAATTCACCGTCATCGCCGAGGGCGTGGAAACCCAGGCCCAACAACAATTTCTGGCTGCTGAAGGCTGCGAACAGATCCAGGGCTACATCGTCAGCCTGCCGTTACCGCCGGAAGAATTCGCGGCAACGTTTCTTCGTGTAACCGTATCGGATTTTTCGGATAGCACAGCCGAGAAACCGTCGCTATAATCCGCGGCCTACTGAGGGCCTATAGCTCAGTTGGTTAGAGCAGAGGACTCATAATCCTTTGGTCCACGGTTCAAGTCCGTGTGGGCCCACCAAATACGAAAGCCGTGCTAAATGCGCGGCTTTCGCGTTTCTGGCGTTTGAAAGTAGCCAGCCCACCCCACGCTGTCATACTTGCGCCCGTGAAGTGTAACTTCCAGAATGCCAGCACAGGATGTCTTTCGGATTAGGGATAAATAACCGTGTACAAACTCTCCTCGCTACAAGCTGCCAGAGGACTGGCGGCGCTTTTTGTCGTAGCGTTTCACTCACTCTTCATCAATGCCAAATATGTGCAAGGCGAAAGCCTGTTACCGGAGCTATTTGTTTTTGGCCAAACCGGCGTGGATCTGTTTTTTGTCATCAGTGGTTTTGTGATGGTTCTGGCTTTTCGCAACAAGTTTGGTCTTAAAGGCCAAGTCGCTGGCTTTCTCAAAGGGCGATTCCTGCGAATTTATCCGACCTACTGGGTTTATTTTCTCGCCCTCTTCTTTGTCGCTCAGATCAAACCTGAACTGGTCGGTGGCTCCCAAAATGGGACTGTCGACATGACGTCATCATTTTTCCTGCTCCCGGATTCAGCGTTACCGCTATTAATGGTTGCCTGGTCGCTTATCCACGAAGTCTGGTTTTATCTGGTGTTTGCCTTGATTCTTATGCTGCCGGCCAAGTGGATGACCCATGCATTTGCGTTCTGGCTAATCACGATCATCGGCGTTTCGATCTTCACCCATACGTCAGACAACCCCTATCTTCGAGTGATGTTCCATGAGTTCTCCATTGAATTCATCTTCGGCGCCTTGGCCGGAATCGCATATCTGCGGCTTTCGCTGGTTACCTCACCGCCCCTTTTCAGCATTCTCCTGATGGTACTGGCTGGACTGGCCGGCCTCGTCTACGCACTTGCTTCAGACGTAGTCGGCGACGCCGATGTCATTCAATCGATAACCCTGGAGCGTGCATTTGCGATCGGTGGCGGTTACACGCTTTTACTGTTGGCATTTGCACTGCTGGAAGCAAAAGGTAAATGGATGGCATCCGGTCTGCTCAGATCGGTCGGAGATATGTCCTACTCGCTATACCTGTCGCATGTTCTGACACTCAGCGTGTGCGGGCGCCTCTGGGTCATGACGGGACTTAACGGTAACAGCGTCTGGCATGCGCTATTGTTCTGGGCGGTGTCCTACACTGCAGTGCTTGTGGTGGCTTACTTCAGTTATCAGTTGATAGAGCGCAAATTGTTGAATCTCTCGCACCACTTTCGACTGCCTGTACGCGCGTAAAAAAACCGCGCTTTTGCGCGTTTTTTTCAGGTCTGAGTTCAGCTTCATCACCTGCAAGCGGTCCGCAGACTGAGCCTGTAACATGCGCAGGCCAACTATCCGCGCCAATGGAGCCGCCCTTGCCAGACATCCGCCCGCCCGTGCTCGATGAAATCGATCGTCAGTTGATCGCCGCCCTGCAGATCAATGCCCGTGAGAGCGTGGCCATGCTCGCCCGGCAATTGGGCATTGCGCGCACCACCGTGACGTCGCGTCTGGCGCGGCTGGAAAGGGCTAAAGTGATCACCGGTTATGGCGTACGCCTCGGCCAGCGAGTGGTCGACGGCGGCTTGCAAGCGTATGTCGGGATCAAGGTACAGCCACGCTCTGGCAAAGAGGTGCTACGCCGGTTGAGTGCAATGGCGCAGGTGCAGCAGTTGTGTGCGGTGAGTGGGGAGTTTGACTATGTCGCCTGGTTGCGTACGGATTCGCCGGAGCAACTGGATCAGTTGCTGGATCAGATTGGCGGAGTGGACGGGGTGGAGAAGACCACGACGTCGATCATTTTGAGTAGCAAGATTGATCGAGGGCAGCCGGTCTAAGATTTTGATCGGGCTTCTCCGGTGAATTCCAGGGCCTCTTCGCGAGCAGGCTCGCTCCCACATTTTGGTCGGTGTGCAGTCTAAAATCGTCATATTGATCGTTAATCTGGCAAAACGACGACAATTTGCGTCTTATTAACGTGTTCTACGCTCCCTAGAATGGCTGGCATCTTTTCCTATACTCAGACGCGCATCCGCGTCGGGTCGCCAGCAAGGTCAGCCATGAACAAGAACAATCGCCATCCTGCAGACGGTAAGAAGCCAGTCACCATTTTCGGCCCGGACTTTCCGTTCGCGTTCGACGACTGGATCGAACACCCGGCCGGTCTCGGCAGCATTCCTGAGCACAATCACGGCGCTGAAGTGGCGATCGTCGGCGCTGGAATCGCCGGGTTGGTAGCCGCATACGAGTTGATGAAACTCGGCTTGAAACCGGTGGTTTACGAAGCCTCGAAACTGGGTGGCCGTCTGCGCTCGCAGGCTTTCAACGGCACCGACGGCATCGTCGCTGAACTCGGTGGCATGCGCTTCCCGGTGTCCTCCACCGCGTTCTATCACTACGTCGACAAGCTCGGTCTGGAAACCAAACCGTTCCCGAACCCGTTGACGCCAGCCTCCGGCAGCACCGTGATCGACCTGGAAGGCAAAACCCATTACGCACGGAAGCTGGCGGACCTGCCTGCATTGTTTCAGGAAGTGGCTGACGCCTGGGCGGATGCGCTGGAGGCCGGTTCGCAATTCGCCGATATCCAGCAGGCTATTCGCGATCGCGATGTACCCCGTCTGAAAGAGCTGTGGAACACGCTGGTGCCGCTGTGGGATGACCGCACGTTTTATGACTTTGTCGCCACCTCGGAAGCCTTCGCCAAACTGTCGTTCCATCACCGCGAAGTGTTCGGTCAGGTTGGTTTCGGTACCGGCGGTTGGGACTCGGACTTCCCCAACTCGATGCTGGAAATCTTTCGCGTGGTAATGACCAACTGCGACGATCACCAACACCTCGTGGTCGGCGGCGTCGAGCAAGTGCCGCAGGGCATCTGGCGGCATGTGCCGGAACGCTGCGTGCACTGGCCCGAAGGCACCAGCCTGAAATCCCTGCACCGTGGCGCGCCGCGCTCCGGCGTGAAGAAAATCGCCCACGCGCCAGATGGCCGTTTCGCGGTCACCGACAACAACGGCGACACCCGCGAATACGCCGCCGTGCTGACCACTTGCCAGAGCTGGCTGCTGACCACGCAGATCGAATGCGACGAAAGCCTGTTTTCGCAGAAGATGTGGATGGCCCTGGACCGTACGCGCTACATGCAGTCGTCGAAAACATTCGTGATGGTCGACCGGCCATTCTGGAAGGACAAAGACCCGGAAACCGGCCGCGACCTGATGAGCATGACCCTCACCGATCGCCTGACCCGTGGCACGTATCTGTTCGACAACGGCGACGACAAGCCGGGCGTGATCTGCCTATCGTACTCGTGGATGAGTGACGCGCTGAAGATGCTCCCGCATCCGGTGGAAAAACGCGTCGAACTGGCGCTGAACGCGTTGAAAAAGATCTACCCGAAAGTCGACATCGCTGCACGGATCATCGGCGATCCGATCACCGTGTCGTGGGAAGCCGACCCGTACTTCCTTGGCGCCTTCAAAGGTGCCCTGCCCGGCCACTATCGCTACAACCAGCGCATGTACGCGCACTTCATGCAGGACGAGATGCCGGCCGAGCAGCGCGGGATTTTCATCGCCGGCGACGACGTTTCGTGGACTCCAGCATGGGTCGAAGGCGCAGTGCAGACGTCGCTCAACGCGGTGTGGGGGATCATGAAGCATTTCGGTGGCTCGACACATAAAGCGAACCCCGGCCCGGGTGATGTGTTCAAAGACATCGGCCCTATCGCCCTGCCCGAGTAAGAGGAATCCCTGATGCGTGTAGCCCTTTACCAATGTCCACCGCTGCCACTGGACCCCGCCACCAACCTGCAACGCTTGCATCAACTGGCGATGGAGGCCAAGGGCGCTGACCTGCTGGTGCTGCCGGAGATGTTCATGACTGGTTACAACATCGGCGCCGAAGCGGTCAGCACATTGGCCGAGGTCTACAACGGTGAATGGGCGCAGCAGATCGGACGAATCGCCAAAGCCGCAGGTTTGGCGATTGTTTACGGCTATCCGGAGCGCACTGCCGACGGGCAGATCTACAACGCCGTGCAGTTGATCGATTCGCACGGCGAGCGCCTGTGCAATTATCGCAAGACGCATCTTTTCGGCGATCTGGATCGTTCGATGTTCAGCCCCGGCGATGATCATTTCCCCATCGTCGAACTCAACGGCTGGAAACTCGGCTTCCTGATCTGTTACGACCTGGAGTTTCCGGAAAACACTCGCCGTCTGGCACTCGCCGGCGCCGAACTGATTCTGGTGCCGACGGCGAACATGATTCCGTTCGACTTCGTCGCCGATGTCACCGTGCGTTCGCGCGCCTTCGAAAACCAGTGCTATGTGGCCTACGCCAACTACTGCGGTCACGAAGGTGACATCCATTATTGCGGGCAAAGCAGCCTCGCCGCGCCTGATGGCAGCCGCACCGCTCAGGCCGGACTCGACGAAGCATTGATCATCGGAGAACTGGATCGCCAGCTAATGATCGATTCGCGCGCCGCCAATCGTTACCTCGGCGACCGCCGCCCGGAGCTTTACGCCGCGCTGAATCAGCGCTAATCCGCTAGCATTGGCACTTCACTGTTCTGGAAGTGCCCATGCCTGCGCCGACTCACCCCCGCCCTCACACTGAAACCCTGGCCAACGGCTTGCGCGTGACCCTGCGTCATGCGCCCGGCCTGAAGCGTAGCGCCGCCGCTCTGCGCGTGGCTGCCGGTAGTCATGACGTGCCGTTGGCGTGGCCGGGGCTGGCGCATTTTCTCGAGCATTTGCTGTTTCTCGGCACCGAGCGTTTCCCGGCGAATGAAGGGCTGATGGCTTACGTGCAAGGTCACGGTGGCCAGGTGAATGCCAGCACCCGCGAACGCACCACTGATTTTTTCTTTGAGTTGCCGACACAAGCGTTCAGCGCTGGGCTGGAGCGTCTGTCAGACATGCTCGCCAGGCCGCGTAAGAATCTGGACGATCAGTTGCGCGAACGCGAAGTGCTGCAAGCAGAATTTGTCGCTTGGTCGCAGGATACTGCGGCGCAGCAGCAGTTTGCCGTGTACGAAGGTTTACCGGCAGAGCATCCGTTGCGCGGATTTCATGCAGGGAATCGTGACAGCCTGCAAGTCGAACAGCCTGCGTTTCAACAGGCCTTGAAGGACTTCCACCAGCAGTTTTATCAGACTGGGCAGATGACCCTGAGCCTGGTCGGACCGCAGAGCCTCGCAGAACTAAAAGCACTGGCTGAACAATTTGCGGCGGTTTTGCCCGTTGGGGATAAAGTTGCGCAGGCGGCATCCCTACCGCTGGCGGTAAAAAGTTATCAACTGCTCGGTGAGCGACGCGGCAACCTGATGTTTGCGTTCGATGCCTTGCCTGAGTCGTCTGTCGAGGCTTTGACGTTTCTTTGCCATTGGATGAACAGCACCAAACCCGGCGGGTTACTGGCGCATTTGCAGCAGCAGAATCTGGCTGATGGTTTAAAAGCTGCGCCGGTCTATCACTTTGACAGCCAGGCGTTGCTGCATCTGGAGTTCATCGCAGCTTCCGAATCGTTAAACGCCATTGGCGCGCAGGTGCTGGATTGGCTGAGTTTCTTTGCTCAACAAGATTGGGCGCCACTGCGCAAAGAATACGCAACTCTGCTTCAGCGCCAGCAGCAAGTCAGCGGCGCGCTGCAGTTGGCGCGACTCGACAGTGAACAGTTGGAAAATGGCCTGTCTGAGGCAGGCGTTGAGGCCCTTGTTCACATCCTCGGTGAAATCGGCACTGTGGATAACTTCAGCGATCACTGGAGCCTGCCTGCTGCCAATCCTTTTCTGCGAGCCAGCGAACCCTTGGCCAACGCCGGACTGATTCGCGGCCAGACCAGCGCCCACCGGGGGCTGCGCACGTTCGCTCAGGATCGCTCACGCGGTCGTCGTGAGCGCTCGCCGATGCAATTCAGCCAGGCGCTGCCAGACACTGGCGATGAAGGTGCGATCTATCTGCGTTGGCAAGTAGAAGCCGCAGCCGGTGCTGATCTGCAATCGCGGTTGCAGCGCAGTCTGCAGCAAACTCAGCAAGACGCGCGGGAGGCCGGTGTCGGTCTGTCTTTCAGCGTCTCTGGCAATCAATGGCTGCTGAAGCTCACCGGCCTGCAAGAACCGATGCCCAGTGTCCTCGAACACGCGCTGAAATGTCTGACGCAAGTTGATGCGGATTCCCTGCGCAGCGAGCCGGAAACGCCGCTTGTCGCCATCCGCCAGCTGCTTAAAGCGCTGCCGGAACATGTTCTGCAATCAGCCGAAACCGGCGACGACGCTAAACACCTGTGGACAACTTCGCGCTGGGACGGCCTAGCTCTGGGACTTAACCAGCAGACGCAATCCGCCATGGGCCTGGCCTTGAGCCGTATTCCCGGGATCCCTGACAATCAGTTGGCTGCGCCGACGACGATTCCCGCGCAAAAACTCTGGCGACATATCGATACCGTCTCCAGCGAACACGCCTTGTTGCTGTGCTGCCTGCCCCCCAGCCGCGACATCACCGACGAAGCCGCGCGGCGACTATTGGCGCAGTTGTGCCAGACACCTTTCTACCAGCGCCTGCGGGTCGAATTGCAATTGGGCTATGCAGTATTCAGCGCACTGCGCCAGATTCACGGGCAAACGGCCATGCTGTTCGGCGTGCAATCCCCAAGCAGCGCACCAGGGGAACTGCTAGGCCACATTCAGCAATTCCTCGAAACCCTTCCAATGCGAATCGAACAATTGGATGAGGCGAGTTTTGAACAGCAGCGCAAGAGCCTCGCCGATCAATTCGACGACGCCAACCTGTCCAGCAAAGACGCCGCCGAACTGCTTTGGCAGGCCAGGCTTGCAGGTCACTCGTCGGATTATCTTGAGCAATTGATCGCCGCCATCGGCCAACTGGATAGCCAGACATTACTCAGCGCTGCTCAGCGTTTAGTCAACGCCGAAGGCGGCTGGCTCTGCCTTGCCAGCGATCCAGCGCCCGAAACCCCGTGGCAAGCGACAAATTGATCATTACCGAGGCTGCAAGGAGCTTTCTCAAAGATTCATGGGCATTTACCCGGAAATTTTGAGTAACATAGCAGCCTAACTATTTGGAACATCTATGCGCTGCCGTGGACTATAACTATGGACAGCGCTATCCCACCCACCCTGAAGGAGACACCCATGTCCTGGACAAAACCTGCTTACACCGACCTGCGTATCGGCTTCGAAGTCACCATGTACTTCGCCAGCCGCTGAGTTCTGCTTACGTAGAATTGCAGTGCAACGCCTCGGCTCGCCGGGGCGTTTTATTTTCCGCGTTGAAATGATGGAGTGTTCATGTTCGTCCAGATTCTGGGTTCGGCCGCTGGCGGCGGTTTTCCGCAGTGGAACTGCAACTGCGTCAACTGCGCAGGCTTTCGCGACGGCAGCCTGAATGCCAAGGCCCGCACCCAATCGTCCATCGCGATCTCCGATGACGGCGTGAACTGGGTGTTGTGCAACGCCTCGCCGGATATCCGCGCGCAGCTGCAAAGCTTCGCCCCGATGCAACCGGGACGCGCCCTGCGTGACACCGGCATCAGCGCGATCATCCTGATGGACAGCCAGATCGACCACACCACCGGCCTGCTCAGCCTGCGCGAAGGCTGCCCGCATCAGGTCTGGTGTACGGACATGGTTCACGAAGACCTCAGCACCGGTTTCCCGCTGTTCAAGATGCTCACCCACTGGAACGGCGGGCTGGACTGGAACCGCATCGAACTCGACCAGAGCTTCACCGTGACCGCATGCCCGAACCTGCGTTTCACCCCGCTGCCATTGCGCAGCGCCGCGCCACCGTACTCGCCGCACCGCTTCGATCCGCATCCGGGCGACAACATCGGTCTGATCGTTGAAGACCTGAAGACCGGCGGCAAATTGTTCTATGCGCCGGGGCTGGGCAAGGTCGATGCACCGCTGCTGGAGATCATGGCGAGCAGCGATTGCCTGTTGGTCGACGGCACGATGTGGGACGACGATGAAATGCAGCGCCGAGGCGTCGGCACCCGCACCGGTCGCGAGATGGGCCACCTGGCGCAGAACGGACCTGGCGGCATGCTCGAAGTGCTGGAGCAACTGCCTGAGCAGCGCAAGGTGCTTATCCACATCAACAACACCAACCCGATTCTCGATGAAGATTCGCCGGAGCGTGCCGAGCTGGCGCGGCGTAATGTTGAAGTGGCGTTCGATGGCATGAGTATTGTGCTGTAAGCATTTGAGACCGCTGCGCGGTCTATCGCGAGCAGGCTCACTCCTACATTGGAATGCGATCACCTGTAGGAGTGAGCCTGCTCGCGATAAGGCCGGCACAGACACCAGATATTTCTAGGGTTGTTCCCCGGAGAACCGCAATGACCGACACCCCGCTGTCCCCGGCCGAATTCGAAGCGGCCCTGCGCGCCAAAGGCGCCTACTACCACATCCACCACCCGTACCACGTGGCGATGTACCAAGGCCGTGCTACTCGCGAGCAGATTCAGGGCTGGGTCGCCAACCGCTTCTACTATCAGGTGAACATCCCCCTGAAAGACGCGGCGATCCTTGCCAACTGCCCGGACCGCGAAATCCGTCGCGAGTGGATCCAGCGCCTGCTCGACCACGACGGCGCCCCCGGCGAAGACGGCGGCATCGAAGCCTGGCTGCGTCTCGGCCAAGCGGTGGGTCTCGACCCGGATCAACTGCGTTCCCAGGAACTGGTACTGCCCGGCGTACGTTTCGCCGTCGACGCCTACGTCAACTTCGCCCGCCGCGCCAGCTGGCAGGAAGCCGCCAGCAGTTCGCTCACCGAACTGTTCGCGCCGCAGATCCACCAATCGCGCCTCGACAGCTGGCCGCAGCATTACCCGTGGATCGACCCGGCCGGCTACGAATACTTTCGCACCCGCCTTGGTCAGGCGCGGCGCGATGTCGAGCACGGTCTGGCGATCACGCTGGAGCACTACAAGACGCGCGAAGGTCAGGAGCGCATGCTGGAAATTCTCCAGTTCAAACTGGACATTCTTTGGAGCATGCTCGATGCCATGAGCATGGCCTACGAACTGAACCGTCCGCCGTATCACAGCGTGACCGAACAACGCGTCTGGCATAAAGGAATCACCTTATGAGTTTCGACCGCAGCAAAGTCCCGAC
Source organism: Pseudomonas sp. M20 (assembly GCF_045037865.1). Taxonomy (NCBI): domain Bacteria; kingdom Pseudomonadati; phylum Pseudomonadota; class Gammaproteobacteria; order Pseudomonadales; family Pseudomonadaceae; genus Pseudomonas; species Pseudomonas sp. M20. The sequence goes on along the minus strand of NZ_CP173611.1, from coordinate 6,324,337 downwards.
CTGGCGTCCCGGCTACCGCTTCCAGTACGAACCGGCGCAAAAAGGCCACGTGCTGCTGTACCCGGAAGGCATGATCAAGCTCAACGACAGCGCCGCATTGATCGGTGGTTTGATCGACGGTGAGCGCGATGTGGCGGCGATCATCGCCAAACTCGATGAACAGTTCCCCGGCGTGCCTGAGCTCGGTGACGACATCGAGCAATTCATGGAGGTTGCCCGTGCGCAGCACTGGATCGAACTTGCCTGATCTGCCGCCCAAACCTGAAGTCGGCCTGCCGCTGTGGCTGCTCGCCGAGCTGACCTACCGCTGCCCGCTGCAATGCCCGTACTGCTCCAATCCACTGGATTTCGCCGAGCAGGGCAAAGAGCTGAGCACCGAGCAGTGGATCAAAGTCTTTCGCGAAGCGCGGGAGATGGGCGCGGCGCAACTGGGCTTTTCCGGTGGTGAACCGCTGGTGCGGCAGGATCTCGCCGAGCTGATCCATGAAGCGCGACAGTTGGGTTTCTACACCAACCTGATCACCTCAGGCATCGGTCTGACCGAGCAGAAAATCAGCGACTTCAAGAAGGCCGGCCTCGATCACATCCAGATCAGTTTTCAGGCCAGCGACGAGCAAGTGAACAACCTGCTCGCCGGCTCGAAAAAAGCCTTCGCGCAGAAGCTGGAAATGGCCCGCGCGGTTAAGGCCCATGGCTATCCGATGGTGCTGAACTTCGTCACCCATCGGCACAATATCGACAAGATCGACCGCATCATCGAGCTGTGCATCGCGCTGGAAGCCGACTTCGTCGAACTCGCCACCTGCCAGTTCTACGGTTGGGCGCAGCTCAATCGTGTCGGCCTGTTGCCGACCAAGGAACAACTGGCGCGTGCCGAACGCATCACCAACGAATACCGCGCAAAACTGGAAGCCGAAGGGCATCCGTGCAAGCTGATTTTCGTCACCCCCGACTACTACGAAGAACGCCCGAAAGCCTGCATGAACGGCTGGGGAAGCATCTTTCTGACGGTCACGCCGGACGGCACCGCCCTGCCCTGCCACGGTGCCCGGCAGATGCCGGTGCAATTTCCCAATGTGCGCGATCACAGCATGCAGCATATCTGGTACGACTCGTTTGGCTTCAACCGCTTCCGCGGTTACGACTGGATGCCCGAGCCGTGCCGCTCCTGCGACGAGAAAGAAAAAGACTTCGGCGGCTGCCGCTGCCAGGCATTCATGCTCACCGGCGATGCGAGCAATGCCGACCCGGTGTGCAGCAAGTCCGAACATCACGGCGTGATTCTCAAGGCTCGCGAAGAAGCCGAGACCGCCACTCAAACCATCGAACAGTTGGCCTTTCGCAATGAACGAAACTCACGCCTCATCGCCAAGGGCTGAGCCTTTCAGCGCCTCGCAAGCCGTCGCTGCCGGCATGGACTTCGCCGAGCTGCAGCTCGGCGCTAATGGGCTGTTCTGGAATGAATATCGTCCGGAAGATGCCGCGTGCCGGATCTGGCATTGGCGCGATGGCGTGGCGAAATGTCTGACGCCGGATGGCTTCAGTGTGCGCAGTCGCGTGTACGAATATGGCGGTGGCGCGTTTTGTCTGACGCCGGATGGGGTGGTTTTCGTTGCTGAGGCGGATCAGCAGTTGTATCGGCAGAGGATGGATGGAAAACCTGAGGCGCTGACCTCGGGTGAGTGTCGTTATGGCGATCTGCATTTCGCTTTCGGTCAAGTGCTGGCGGTAGAAGAACAGCACGATCAGCATCGACTGGTAGCGATTGATCTGGCTGACGGCAGTCGACACTTGCTGGCTGAAGGTGTGGATTTTTATGCTGCGCCAACCCTCAGCCCGGATGGCCAGCGTTTGGCTTGGGTCGAGTGGAGTCGCCCGCATCAGCCGTGGACCTCGACTCGGTTGATGGTCGCTGAACGCAGGACCGACGGCGCATTCAGTTCGCCGCGATGCGTTGCCGGCGGTGAGATTGAAGAATCCATTCAACAACCACGATTTGATGCTCAAGGTCAGTTGTATTGCCTGACTGATCGCGGTGGTTTCTGGCAGCCGTGGGTTGAGACTTCCGACGGCTTGAAACCATTGCCCGCTGCTCAGGCCGATCATGCACCGGCGCCTTGGCAACTCGGCGGCTGCACCTGGTTTCCTGTTGGGGATTGCGTTCTCGCCAGTTGGAGCGAAGGTGGTTTTGGGCGCCTTACGCTTGGCGATGAAGATTACACGGGGGATTACTGCCGCTTCCGCCACTTGGCGCTGGATGCACAGAACATCTACTGCATCGCCGCGTCGCCGATCAGCCCTTCGGCGGTCATCGCTATTGATCGAACGAGCCGCGAAGTGAAAGTGCTGGCCGGTGGTGTTGCGCCCCTGCCCGCTGAGCGCATCAGCCGTCCGCAAACCCTGCGCTACCCAAGCGGTTCGGGCGAAGCGCACGGCTTCTTCTATCCAGCCATGAGCGGCGAGACAAAACCGCCGCTGGTGGTGTTCATCCACGGTGGCCCGACATCGGCCTGCTACCCGACGCTCGACCCACGCATTCAATACTGGACGCAACGCGGCTTCGCCGTCGCCGATCTCAACTATCGCGGCAGCAGCGGTTATGGCCGGGAGTATCGTCAGGCGTTGCATCTGAGCTGGGGTGAGGTGGATGTCGAGGATGCTTGTGGCGTCGTTGCGTATCTTGCCGAACAGGGCTTGATCGACGGGGAACGGGCATTCATTCGAGGTGGCAGCGCAGGCGGCTACACCACGTTATGTGCGCTGGCGTTCAAACACGTCTTCCGCGCCGGAGCGAGTTTGTACGGCGTTAGCGACCCGATTGCATTGGCTCGGGCAACGCACAAATTCGAGGGTGATTATCTGGACTGGCTGATCGGCGATCCCGAGCAAGACGCCGAACGCTACGCCGCCCGCACGCCATTACTGCATGCCGACGACATCCGCGTGCCGGTGATTTTCTTTCAGGGCGAACTGGACGCAGTGGTTGTCCCGCAACAGACTCGCGACATGGTCACGGCCCTGGAGCAGAACGGCATCCCGGTCGAAGCCCATTACTACCCCGACGAACGCCACGGCTTCCGCCGCGCCACCAATCAGGCGCATGCGCTGGAACAGGAGTGGAAATTCTATCGACGGGTGATGGGATTTACAGACTGAAACCCTCTCCCTGTAGGAGCTGCGGCACGCTGCGATCTTTTGATCCTGATCCTCGAATTAAAATCAAAAGATCGCAGCGTGCCGCAGCTCCTACAGGTTTATGCCGCTGACTCAGCGCTTGGCGATGATGTACACCGCATGCACGATCCCCGGAATATACCCGCACAACGTCAGCAGAATGTTCAGCCAGAACGCCCCGCCAAACCCGACCTGCAGAAACACGCCCAGTGGTGGCAACAGAATAGCGATGATGATGCGAATGAAATCCATGGGGCAGCTCCTGTATGGGGGTTGGCTCACTTGAGCCATACAAGCTAATCGACCTGCGCCGTTCGTCAGGGTTCAGTGCAACTGCCATTTGATCGCCATCACCTCACAAAAAAACGCCCCACGCCAAAAGAGTCAGGCGTGGGGCGTGCGTTATACCGCGAGACGGTTCTTGGAATCGGGTAGGAAACTTCAGTTCAAACTGCAATCCCCTTGCGGCATTGCAGTTGTGCGGTGCGCACTCGCGAGAAGGCGCGGCCCAGGCGCAGGAGCATTTCGTCGATGTTGGCTTTGCTGACCGTGAGTGCCGGGGTGAAGCGCAGGCAGTTGGCTTGCGGGGCGTTGAGCAGCAGGCCTTCGTGGAGGGCGGCGTGGACCACAGCTTCGGCGCAATCGTCTGACAGGGTCAGCCCGTAGAAAAGGCCTTGGCCGCGCAGTTCGCCGTGGTCGTAGCGGTGCGCCAATCGGGTAAGGCCTTCACGCAGATGCTGGCCGTTGTCGTTGACCTGCTGGAGAAAGCTGCGGTCGTGCACGCTGTCGAGTACCACTAAACCGGCCGCTGTCATCAGCGCATTGCCGTGATGCGTACCTCCGAGTTCGCCCGCCTCAAAACAGCATGCATTGCCCCGTGCCAGCAGTGCCGCCAACGGCACACCGCCGCCAAGCCCTTTGCCGAGCACGACGATATCGGCGCGCACGCCGTAGGATTGTTCTGCGAGCAAGGTGCCGCAGCGACCTAAGCCAGTTTGCACTTCGTCGAGAATCAGCAGAATGCCCAATTCGCGGCACAGTCGTTCGACACCTTTAAGGTAATGCCCGGTTGCCGGAACAACGCCGGCATCACTTTGGATCGGCTCCAGCATGATCGCTACAGTCTGCGCATCGACCGCCGCGTGCAACGCCGGCAAGTCGTTGAACGGTACCAGATCGAAACCCGGCAGCAACGGCGCAAACCGGTTGTGCAGGTTGCAGCTGTCCGAGGCGGAAATTGTCGCCAGACTGCGACCGTGACAACCCTGCTTCGCGACAATGATCCGCGAGGCGCCGCCGCGATGCAGCTGCCCCCACTTGCGCGCGAGTTTGATCGCTGCTTCACAGGCTTCGCTGCCGCTGTTGAGCAAGTAGGCCTGATCGCTGAAAGTGGCGGCGCACAGACGCTCGGCAAGGCTGAGCATGCCGCGATTATGCAGATTGAAACCGGGATTGATCAGCGCTTGCGCCTGACTGCTGATGGCTTTGACCAATGCCGAAGGGCTGTGGCCAAGGCTATTGGCACCGCCGGCCTGGGAAAAATCGAGGTAAGCGCGGTCGTTACTGTCCCACAACCATGAACCCTGCCCCCGGACGAACACCTGTTGCGGCCTTTCGACGCTGGGCATCAGCCTTTCAGCGCTAGGATTTTCGCTGCTTTCAGCGGGATCGGCCTCGAAGGCGAGGTCATCAAGACTCGGCATCTGGCGCCGCAAACTGAACAGATTCATTGGAAAAAGCCTCTTTCGAGGTTTTTTGAACTGCCTATGCAAACACTATCGAAGCGAACGCTATTCATCGCGCTTTCTGGCCCTGTAAGCCTTGTGAATGCGGTTAGACTAGGCTCACCCAGGCTTGCGGGCCATTTCGATTTATCAGCATTTTCGATAAGCGTTACTTATGGATTTCAAACAACTGCGTTATTTCGTCGCGGTCTACGAAGAAGGCCATGTCGGCCGTGCCGCTGAACGCCTGTCGATCTCGCAACCGGCGCTGTCGCAGCAGATCCGCCAGCTCGAACAGAACCTCGACGTCACCCTGTTCGAGCGCAGCAGCAAACGCCTGCTGCCTACCCTCGCCGCGCACACGCTGTACAACCACGCTTTGCCATTGCTCGACGGCTTGCAACGGGCGCGCGAAGCATTGGGCAACTTCAAGGGCCAGGCCTTGCGCACGCTGGCGATCGGCGTGCTGCAAACGGTGCACACAAGTCTGGTGCCGCAAATGCTCGAGCGGGTGCGCAAGGCGCAGCCGCATCTAGTGGTGCAGATTTATGAATTGACCGGACTTGAGATCGAGCGGCGTCTGCTCAACGGGTCGCTGGACATCGGCATCAGTTATCTGCCGCCGCGCCAACCGGGGCTGCATGGGGTGATGTTGTACGAAGATGAACTGACACTGGTGATCCCGGCGGATCATCCGTTGCGCGAATTCAAGAAAGTCTCGATGCGCCAGGCCGCTGAATTGCCGATGTTGCTATTGGGCGAAGAGTTTCAGATTCGCCAGATCTGGCAGGCGCAACTCACTGCCCTCGGGCGACGTCCGCAGGTGCAGGCCGAGCTGAATAATATGGTGGGGATTCTCGACAGTCTGCCGCACACCAAACTGGCAACGGTGCTGCCGGGCCGTTCGCAGAAGGAATACGACGATCAGGATCTGCTGTGGAAACCGCTGAGCGAGCCACGGGTGCCGCTGAAGGTTGGGCTGGTCTGTCGCGATGTGCAGCGCCAGCAGGCACCTTTGGCGCTATTGCAGACATTGCTGGAAGAAGTGATGGAGCGCGAAGTAAAGCCAGCGCTGGATCCGTTGGCCTGACTACTTTTCTACAGGCAAAAGAAAACCCCGCCGAAGCGGGGCTTTGCAGACTGTTTCCCTGACATCCATTTCACTCCGCCACCCTGGCAGAATCCTACGTGTCCGTGTTGTTGCTTTGCGCTTCCTGCGCGACGTCCATGAAATGTAGATTAGCCGTGGATCCAATCCGCGCATATGGGAGAACAGCAGCACGTCATGTAAGAGAATGCTTACATGACGCTATCGCATCAGAATTGCGCCGCATCCAGCAGGAACAGCGACTCGCTACCGGCCTTCACTGACGCGCTCAACGAGTGAATTCGCGGCAGCAGACGGGCGAAGTAGAAGCGCGCGGTGCCGAGCTTGCTGGCATAGAAATCGTCTTGCGCTTCTTTGCCCAGTGAGGCTTTGGCCATCAATGCCCACATGTAGGCGTAGGAAACGTATCCGAACGCTTGCAGATATTCGACCGAAGCCGCGCCGATTTCGTTCGGGTTGTTTTTCGCCCGATCCAGCAGCCACGAGGTCAGCTCGTCGAGGGTGTCGACGGCATCGTTCAGCGGTTTGGTGAATTCGCCCAGATCGGCGCTGGCCGTCGCGGTGAAATGACGGATCTCGTCAGCGAACAACTTGTAGAACGCGCCGCCGCTGCCGACGATCTTGCGACCGACCAGGTCCAGCGCCTGAATGCCGTTGGTGCCTTCGTAGATCTGGGTGATGCGCACGTCACGCACCAGTTGCTCCTGGCCCCACTCACGGATGTAGCCGTGGCCGCCAAAAATTTGCTGGCCGTGAACGGTGGTTTCCAGACCCAGATCGGTGAGGAATGCCTTGGCCACCGGCGTCAGCAGCGCGACCAGATCTTCCGCACGTTTGCGCGTGGTGGCATCTTCGCTGAACTTGGCGGTGTCGAGTTGCATTGCCACGTAGGTGGAAAACGCACGGCCGCCCTCGTTCGAGGCTTTCATGGTCAGCAGCATGCGCCGCACGTCCGGGTGGACGATGATCGGGTCAGCGACTTTGTCTTTGTTCTGCGCGCCAGTCGGCGAACGGCTTTGCAGACGGTCGCGGGCGTATTCAACGGCATTCTGGTAGGAACGCTCACCAGTGGCCAAGCCTTGAATGCCGACGCCCAGACGCTCGTAATTCATCATGGTGAACATCGCGGCCAGGCCTTTGTTCGGCTCGCCGACCAGGTAACCCACGGCTTCGTCGAAGTTCATCACGCAGGTCGCGGAGGCCTGGATACCCATCTTGTGTTCGATCGAACCGCAGTTCGCCGGGTTGCGCGCGCCCAGGCTGCCGTCGGCATTGACCATGAACTTCGGCACGAGGAACAGCGAGATGCCCTTCGGGCCCGCCGGGGCGTCCGGCAGCTTGGCCAGCACCAGGTGAATGATGTTTTCGGTGAGGTCGTGTTCGCCACCGGTGATGAAGATCTTGGTGCCGCTGACCTTGTAGGACCCGTCTGCCTGAGGCTCGGCCTTGGTGCGGATGATCCCCAGGTCGGTGCCGGCGTGCGGCTCGGTCAGGCACATGGAACCTGCCCAGACGCCAGCGTACATGTTCGGCAGGTACGCAGCTTTCAGCTCTTCGCTGGCGTGGGCGTTGATCGACAGGCAGGCGCCGGCAGTCAACATCGGGTACAGACCGAAGGACAGGCTGGCAGAGTTGACCATTTCTTCGACCTGCGCCGACACGGCTTTGGGCATGCCCATGCCGCCGAACTCGGGATCACCGCCCACGCCGACCCAACCGCCTTCGGCATAAGTCTGATAAGCCTGTGGGAAACCGGCCGGAGTGGTGACGGCGCCGTCGGCCCAATGGCAACCTTCTTCGTCAGCCGCACGGCTCAGCGGCGCGATGCTTTTGCTGGTGACCTTGCCGGCCTCTTCGAGAATGGCTTCAACGGTTTCGGCGTCGACAGTCTCGGCCAGCGCCGGCAGTTCGGCCCAGAGTTTGGCGACCTCGAACACTTCATTGAGGACGAAGCGCATATCGCGCAGCGGCGCTTTGTAGTCAGCCATGGCAAACCTCGCAAGATCTAAACGGTGATTCGTGGAAGGGTGTTTTCGTTGAGCCGGAGTGTACCTCAACAACTTTTGCGACACATAGGGTCAACCGGTGACTGCTTTGTTATTTTTAGTCACCAAAAAAAGATCACAGCCTACGCCAGCGCCTACAGGTAAAACGCGATCCTATGTAGGAGCTGCCGAAGGCTGCGATCTTTTGATCTTCCTTAAAGCGCAAACAGTTCAGCAGGCAGCTTCATCAAACAATCACTCCCCGCCTCGATCGCCATCCGATGCGCCGCCGCACGCGGCAACAAACGCTTGAAGTAAAACTCGCACGTCGCCAATTTCCCGCGCAGGTAATCCGCCTCGCCCTCGCCCGCCTCCAGCTGCGCCTGCGCCACCAACGCCATGCGCAACCACAGATAACCGAGAATGATGTACCCGCTGTACATCAGGTAATCCACCGACGCCGCGCCCACTTCATCCGGATTCTTCATCGCCGCCATGCCGACCTTTATGGTCAGGTCGCCCCACTGCTGGTTCAACTCATTGAGTTGCGCAAGGAAACTGCCCAGTTGCGGATGCTCGGCGTTGGCTACACAGAATTTGTGGACGATTTTGGTGAAGCCACGCAGCAACTTGCCCTGACTGCCCAACACCTTGCGCCCAAGCAGATCCAGCGCCTGAATGCCGTTGGTGCCTTCGTAGATCGGTGCAATCCGGCAATCGCGCACCAACTGTTCCATGCCCCATTCGCGAATGAAGCCGTGGCCACCAAACACCTGCATGCCGTGGTTGGTGACTTCCAGCCCGGTGTCGGTCATGAACGCCTTGCAGATCGGCGTGAGGAACGCCAACAGGTCTTCGGCTTCCTGACGCGCCTCGGCATCGTTGCTCAGGTGCGCGACGTCGAGCATCTGCGCGGTGAAATAGGTCAGCGCGCGGTTGCCTTCGTTGAAGGCCTTCATGGTCAGCAACATGCGCCGCACATCCGGGTGGACGATGATCGGGTCGGCGGCCTTGTCCGGAGCTTTGGCGCCGGTCAGCGAGCGCATCTGCAACCGATCGTTGGCGTATTTGATCGCGCCCTGGAAACTTGCCTCGCCCAGACACAAACCCTGCATACCGGTGCCGAGGCGCGCGTGGTTCATCATGGTGAACATGCAGTTCAGGCCTTTGTTCGCCTCGCCAATCAGATAGCCCTTGGCGCCGTCGAAGTTAAGCACGCAAGTGGCTGACGCCTTGATGCCCATCTTGTGTTCGATCGAACCGCAGGAAACGCCATTGCGCTCGCCTGCTTCGCCCGCCGCATCCGGCAAGAACTTCGGCACGATAAACAGCGAAATCCCTTTAGTCCCGGCCGGTGCGTCCGGCAGTTTGGCCAACACCAGATGGATGATGTTGTCGCTCATGTCGTGCTCGCCGGCAGATATGAAAATCTTGCTGCCGGTGACTGCATAACTGCCGTCAGCTTGAGGCACGGCGCGGGTCTTGATGATGCCTAGGTCGGTGCCGCAATGGGCTTCGGTCAGGCACATGGTGCCGGTCCACTGGCCGGCGGTGAGTTTGTTCAGGTAGGTTTCTTTTTGCTCGGCGCTGCCATGGGCGTGAATCGCTGACATCGCGCCGTGAGTCAGCCCCGGGTACATGCCCCAGGACGTGTTGCTGGAGCCGACCATTTCGCTGATCACCAGCCCCAGCGAACTCGGCAGGCCCTGGCCGCCGTAGGTCGGGTCTGCGGCCAGACCGTGCCAGCCGCCCTCGACGTATTGTGCGAAAGCCTGCTTGAAGCCTGTAGGCGTTGTCACCACGCCATTGTCGAAATGGCAGCCCTCTTCGTCACCGCTGCGATTGAGCGGCGCCAGAATGTTCTCGCAGAACTTCGCGCCCTCTTCAAGGATCGCGTTGATCATGTCCGGGCTGGCGTCGTGCGCACCGAGGGCGGCGTAATTGGCGTGGAAGTCGAAGACGTGGTCGATCAGAAAGCGCATGTCGCGCAGGGGAGCTTTGTACTCAGGCATGGTGGCTTCTCCGTCAGCAGATTTCTCCAACCTACTGCCGGCCACCACGCCCCACAATCATTGTGCAGACGCTGAATGCGCCGTCATCACTCAACCTGCGGCCGTGTCCATGCGCACCGCGCCGCGGCGGTTCTGGCCGAATGCGACCACGCAGTTACGTCCTGCGCCTTTAGCCGCGTAAAGCGCTTCGTCGGCAGATTTCAGCACTTGTTCCGGATTGCGCTGCTCCACTCGTTCAGCGACGCCGATGCTCACCGTCACCGATACGCTGGAGGCACCCGAGCCGGCACGACGCTGACGACCCTGTTGGTCATCCTGCGGGCGGTTCTCCTGATTACGCAGCTGAATGCTGTAGGAAGCAATCGACTCGCGGATCACTTCAAGATGCGGCATGCACTCTTCAAGGGTTTTGCCTGCAAACACCAGGGCGAATTCCTCACCACCATAGCGATACGCCCTACCGCCACCGCTGATTTTCGACAGCTTGCTCGCGACCAGACGCAGCACCTGGTCACCGACATCGTGGCCGTGGGTGTCGTTGAATTTCTTGAAGTGATCGACATCGCTCATCGCCAGTACGTAATTGCGCCCGAGACGCTGCATGCGTTCGTTGAGCGCACGACGACCCGGCAGACCGGTGAGTTCGTCGCGGAAGGCCATTTGATAAGCCTCGTGCGCAACCGCAGCGGCAATCATCAACATGACCTGGCTGCACATGATGTTCAGGGTGAACGGCAGGATGAAGGTTTTCGGCAACATCCAGAACACGCCGAGCAGGCCGACCAGTTGCGCCGCGTGCAGCGGGCGCGGATTGCGCCAGTATTGCCAGGCGAGCAACAGGAATGCCGAGATAAACACCGGGTAGGACAGCTGGATCAGGCTCATCCACGCGCCGTGCAGCGCCGGCCAGCGGATTTCCGAGAGCCACATCAGCAGTGCCTGGGGATAACTTTGCTCAAGGCCCAACGCGACACTGCCAAAGGCCAGCAACACGGCGAAGCGCGCAACCATGTCCTGAAACAGATGCGTGCGCTCCTGCCACGCCGCGAACAGGCCGAACAGCAGCGGCAGCAGCAAACAGACGAGGTGGAACACCACGGCAGCGTCTTCGCGGACCTTGCCGTTGTCGCGGTAATAATCGGTCTGGGTATCGAGCAAGAAGTAGGCGATGTACACCGTGAGCATCAGAAACAGTTCGCGCTGACGTCGGTAAACCGCGCAATAAGCGCCACCCAACAGCAGCACCAAGGTCGGCAACACATTGAACAGCGAAGTGAAGAACACACTGAGGTCTTTGACGTACGCAGCCGCCAACCCCGCAAGTAACAACAGCAGTGATGGTAGGAAATGGCTGAAACGTACAGCGGAAGAACGCGGCAAGGGTAAAGCTCCGACCCGTCATATCAAAGAGATGGCATTGTGCCTGCAATGTGACCAGTTAAGCACACACAATGTGATCCAGATCACACGCAGTCTCTTTAACGGCCGGAAACGCTGATTTCTGAGCCTTCGGCCAAGGTTTTTTGCCCCCTTGGAGATGAAATCTCCTTCATGGCCATCATGCTTGATGGCCACGTCGGGAATTTCTTTCAGGAATACCCACGACCGGAGGAAATCCGCGCATAAAAAAACCGCTGCTCCAAGGGAGCAGCGGTTTTTCAATAGACCGCGTTAAGGCTTAGTAGCCCAGTGCGAAGTCTTCCTCTTTCATGTCCATCAGGTTGTTGGCGCCCGACAGCATGGTCGCCACGTGCGTACGGGTACGCGGCAGGATGCGCTGGAAGTAGAAGCGCGCGGTTTGCAGCTTGGCGGTGTAGAACGCTGCGTCGCCAGTGCCTTCTGCCAGCTTTTCAGCGGCCAGACGCGCCATGTCGGCCCAGAAGTAAGCCAGGCAGGCATAACCGGAGTACATCAGATAGTCCACGGAGGCCGCGCCAACTTCTTCGCGATCTTTCATGGCGGCCATACCGACCTTCATGGTCAACTCGCCCCACTCTTTGTTGATGGCTGCCAGCGGTGCAACGAACTCTGCAACGGCTTCGTTGCCTTCGTTGTTCTGGCAGAACTTGTGAACGATCTTGGTGAAGCCTTTCAGGGCCTCGCCTTGCGTCATCAGCACTTTACGGCCGAGCAGGTCGAGTGCCTGGATACCGGTGGTGCCTTCGTACAGCATCGAAATGCGGCTGTCGCGAACGTTCTGCTCCATGCCCCACTCGGCGATGAAGCCGTGGCCGCCGTAGATCTGTACGCCGTGGTTGGCGGATTCGAAACCGACTTCGGTCATGAACGCTTTAGCGATCGGAGTCATGAAGGCCAGCAGTGCGTCGGCTTTCTTTTTCTCTTCTTCATCGACGCCGTATTTGACGATGTCGACCTGTTTGGCGGTGAAGTACACCATCGCGCGGTTGCCTTCGGCGAAAGCCTTCATGGTCAACAGCATGCGGCGTACATCTGGATGCACGATGATTGGGTCAGCGGCTTTGTCCGGCGCTTTCGGGCCAGTCAGCGAGCGCATTTGCAGACGGTCGCGAGCGTATTTCAGGCCACCCTGGAAACCGATTTCGGCATGGGCCAGACCTTGCAGTGCAGTCCCCAGACGAGCGGTGTTCATAAAGGTGAACATGCAGTTCAGACCTTTGTTCGCCGGGCCGATCAGGTAACCAGTAGCGCCGTCGAAGTTCATCACGCAGGTGGCGTTGCCGTGAATGCCCATCTTGTGTTCCAGCGAACCGCAAGTCACAGCGTTGCGTGCACCGACGGTGCCATCGGCATTCGGCATGAACTTTGGAACGATGAACAGCGAGATGCCTTTGGTGCCAGCCGGTGCGTCCGGCAGGCGGGCCAGCACGATGTGGACGATGTTGTCGGCCATGTCGTGTTCGCCGGCCGAGATGAAGATCTTGGTGCCGGAAACCTTGTAGGAACCGTCGGCCTGAGGTTCGGCCTTGGTGCGCAGCATGCCCAGGTCGGTGCCGCAGTGCGGTTCGGTCAAGCACATGGTGCCGGTCCATTCGCCGGAGACCAGTTTGGTCAGATAGGCTTCTTGCTGCTCTGGAGTGCCGTGCTCGGAGATGGTGTTCATCGCACCGTGCGACAGGCCTGGGTACATGCCCCACGACCAGTTGGCTTCGCCAACCATTTCGCTCACTGCCAGACCCAGCGACTCCGGCAGGCCTTGGCCGCCGTGCTCAACGTCGTGCGCCAGGCTTGGCCAGCCGCCTTCAACGAATTGCTTGTAAGCCTCTTTGAAGCCGGTCGGGGTTTTCACGCCGGACTCGCTCCAGGTGCAACCTTCGAGATCGCCCACGCGGTTCAGCGGTGCCAGTACCTGCTCACAAAACTTGGCGCCTTCTTCGAGAATGGCGTCAACCATGTCCGGAGTTGCGTCTGCGCAAGCCGGAAGGCTCTGATAGTGCGCTTCGTAGCCGAGCAGTTCGTCACGAACGAAGCGAATATCACGCAAGGGGGCCTTGTAGTCAGGCATAGCGATAAACCTCTGCTGATGTAACCGGGAATGAACGACCGTGTTGATTTGTTGTGACGGTCAAACAGTTGTTTGAAACATACGTTTACGCCGAAATCTTGTCAAGCATCGATCTTTTGCCGTTCGTCCCCGTATCTTTCAAACAGCGGACGCAGCAAACCGCCATAGACTTGAACGAGCCACGGGCGCTGAAAAAAGATTAGTTGAGGGAGAAGGACTTACAACGAAAAACGCCGCGACAAGGCGCGGCGTTCAAAATGCAGATTGGAAAAAGATCAGGCAAACGTATCGATGATTGTACCGAGCACTTCGTCGGACGCCTTGGCGACCTTCACGCCCAGCTCTGCCTGGATCTTGCCCTGGGACATCTCGACCATATTGCTGGCCAGATCCGATTGCTGGGCACGATCCACACCGCGTAGACGGTCAACCTGCACTTCGGACGACTGGCTGGTCACCGAGCGCTCGATAGTATTGTTGGCAATCTGGCTGGCAGCCTGATCGACGCGGTTCTGCCCGTTCTGAATCGAGCTCAGACCTGCATAAAAAGCTGTGTTACCGGAGATTTCCATAACATTTCTCATCCTTGGGAAGGATCAATGACGCCATTGAAGCAGAGGCGCCAGAAAAACACCCGTCAAAAACACTAATGGCACAGTGCCTGCCCATAGAGAAAAGCTTAGTCGAGCAGATCCAATTGCAAATGATCCGCCACCGCTTCCGCGCTCAAGGTCTTGAGTTTAGGCACGCGCCCCAGACACGGCGCCGGAATCCGCTCGGCCAGCGTCGCGAGGTTTTCTTCCAGCCGCGAAGTCTTCGGATCAATGATATTCGCCACCCACCCGGCCAACTGCAGCCCATCACGGGCAATCGCCTCGGCCGTCAGTAACGCATGACTGATGCACCCCAGCCGTACGCCCACCACCAGAATCACCGGCAGCTTCAGCGCAATCGCCAGATCCGATAGATTGTCCTGATCAGCCAACGGCACCCGCCAGCCGCCCGCGCCTTCGATCAGAGTGAAATCGGCATTCATCGCCAGAATCTCGCGCATCGGCGCCAGCAGCGATTGCACGGTCAACGCTACTCCGGCCTCGCGCGCTGCCAGGTGCGGAGCAATCGCAGGCTCGAACGCCACGGGATTGACCTGTTGATAAGTCAGCGGCAGCGAACATTCGGCCAACAGCGCCAACGCATCGGAATTGCGCAGCCCCTTGGGCGTCACTTCACACCCTGACGCCACCGGTTTGCCCGCCGCCGTACTCAGCCCCGCAGAACGTGCCGCATGCAGCAACCCGGCGGCAACGGTGGTCTTGCCGACGTCAGTGTCGGTTCCGGTGATGAAATAGGCTGCGCTCATACGGGTTTCTCCAACACGGCGTAGACCACCTGATAAGTCGCCGGCAACCCCGACGCCTCACGGAACTGCTCGTAAGCTTCCACCAGCCCGAGAATCCGCGCCCGCCCGGTCAAACCACCCGGCCTTCCGGGATTCAAATTGTGTGCACCCAAGGCTTTCAATTCATGGGTCAGACTGCGGACATCCGGGTAATGCAATACGTGCGGTTGTTGCTTCAGGCTCAACGCCCGTAAACCGCTGGAGGCACATAACTGCTCATAGCGGGCGAACTCGCGGAAGCGGTTGACGTGCACCAGCCCGTCGACCTGCCGCCAGCTGTCGCGCAACTCAAACAGCGTCCCTACACAAAGACTAGCAAACGCAAAAATCCCGCCCGGTTTCAGCACGCGAAAGGCTTCGCTGAGCACCGCATCGAAGTCCGCGCACCACTGCACGGCGAGGCTGGAGAAAATCAGATCGCAGGTTGAATCCTGCAACGGCAGCCGCTCCGCATCGCCAGCAATGAAATGGTCGGCGCCGCCCAATGGCCGCGCGTGATTGAGCATGCCCTCGGCAATGTCCAGCGCCAGACCGTGGCCCTCGGCAAACCGCGAAGCCAACGCGCGGGTGAAATAACCCGTGCCACAACCCAGATCCAGCCAACGCGCCGGCACGAATTCCTGCGGCAAACGCTCAATCAACTGTGTACCGACATCACGTTGCAACTCGGCGACGCTGTCGTAACTGGCCGCCGCGCGGGAAAAAGAGGCCGCGACCTGGCGTTTGTCAGGCAAGCCGCCAGGCAGCACAAGAGACAAATCAGTCATCACCGCACTCATGTAGAAAAGCCTGGATAGCACCCGCCAGTCCGTGGGGGTCTTCCAGAAGAAACGCATGACAGGCCTGTTCGATCAGACCTATTTCGATATCCGGCAACAGGGCGAACAACGCCCCCGCCGCTTCCGCCGGGACCAGAGCGTCCTGTCCGGCGAACAGATGAAATTGCGGACCGCGAAATGCTTGCAGTGCTTCGCGGGTGTCCAGTTGCGCGAGCAATTCCAGGCCCGCCATCAGCGCCGCCGGCGCGGTGTTCGGCGCGCCGCCCAACAGCAATCGCGACAAGCCGCGCGGATCTTGCGCGCCTTGAGCACAGAGCAGCGAGAACCGTTTGAGAGTTGTGCGCGGATCGGCCTGGCAACCGGCGAGAAACGCATCGAAGGTCTCGCCGGGCATCGCGTTCGGCCACTGTTCATGGGCAACGAAGGAAGGATTGCTCGCCAGCGTCAGCAAACCGCAGCAACGCTCGCCACGGCGCGCCGCCAGTTCGGACGCGAGCATGCCGCCCAGCGACCAGCCACCGAGCCAAACGTCTTGAGGAATACGTTCATCGAGTTCATCGAGCCAGTCTTGCAGATCGCTGGAATCCAGCTCCGGCAGCGGCTCGATTTCCACGTTCAGATGCTCGTCGAGCCCTTGCAATGCTGCGGCCAGAGGCTCCATCGGCGACACACCGAGACCCCAACCGGGCAGCAGAATCAGGCGATCACGCATGGCTTGGCTCCTACGACAGTTGGGCAAAGCAATCGGCCAGTCCCTCTAACAATAGCTGCACCTGCGCCTCGCTGTGCGCGGCGGTCAGGGTTACGCGCAAGCGAGCGCTGCCGGCAGGCACGGTCGGCGGACGAATTGCGGTGACCATCAATCCGCGCTCGCGCAACATCTGCGACAGGCGCACCGCGCGCCCGGCATCGCCAATCATGATCGGCTGAATCGGCGTGAAGCTGTCCATCAGTTCCAGGCCGATCTGCTCGGCGCCCTGGCGGAACTGGCGAATCAACGTTTGCAGATGCTCACGACGCCAGTGTTCAGTGCGCAGCAGCTCCAGACTTTTCAGCGTCGCGCAGGCCAGCGCCGGTGGCTGGCTGGTGGTGTAGATGTACGGACGGGCGAACTGGATCAGGCTTTCGATCAGCTCTTCACTGCCCGCGACGAAGGCGCCTGCTGTGCCGAACGCTTTGCCGAGGGTGCCAACCAGTACCGGCACATCCTCCTGACTCAAACCGAAATGCTCGACAATCCCGCCGCCATTCGCACCCAGCGGCCCGAAACCGTGAGCGTCATCGACCATCAACCACGCGCCTTTGGCCTTGGCTTCACGGGCCAGCGCCGGCAGATCCGCGAGGTCGCCGTCCATGCTGAACACACCGTCGGTGACCACCAACGTATTGCCGGTGGCTTTCTCCAGACGTTTGGCCAGACTCACCGCGTCGTTGTGCAGATAGCGATTGAAACGCGCCCCGGATAACAGACCCGCATCCAATAACGAAGCGTGATTGAGGCGGTCTTCCAGCACCGTGTCGCCCTGCCCGACCAGAGCCGTAACGGCACCAAGGTTGGCCATGTAGCCAGTGGTGAACAGCAACGCACGCGGGCGACCGGTGAGGTCAGCCAATGCTTCTTCCAGTGCGTGATGCGGGCCGCTGTGGCCGATAACCAGATGCGATGCACCGCCACCGACGCCCCAGCGTTCAGCACCGGCGCGCCAGGCTTCGATGACTTGCGGGTGATTGGCCAGACCGAGGTAATCGTTGTTACAAAAGGCGAGCAACGGTTTGCCGTCGACCACCACTTCAGGTCCCTGCGGGGACTCAAGCAGCGGGCGCTGGCGATAGAGGTTTTCGGCACGACGAGCAGCAAGGCGTGCGGCGAGATCGAAAGACATGCAGGCCTCGACTTTTTTAATGACACACATCTTATGTAGGAGTGAGCCTGCTCGCGATGGCGGTGTATCAGCCGACATCAATGGTGAATGTCAGACCGCTATCGCGAGCAGGCTCACTCCTACAGGGGTTTTGCATTTCAAGTTGCGGTTAGACGGCGGCGTTGTAGAACTGCTCGCTGCTCTTCTGCTCAACCAGTGCCTGCTCGATCGCGGCCTGGTGAACCTCATCGGAATGTTCTTCTCGGGCTTCCGGCTGGATGCCCAGGCGCGCAAACAGTTGCATGTCCTTGTCCGCCTGCGGGTTGGCGGTGGTCAGCAACTTGTCGCCGTAGAAAATCGAGTTGGCGCCGGCGAAGAATGCGAGGGCCTGCATCTGCTCGTTCATCGCTTCGCGGCCGGCAGACAGGCGCACGTGGGATTGCGGCATGAGGATGCGCGCTACGGCGAGCATGCGGATGAAGTCGAACGGGTCGATGTCTTCGGCGTTTTCCAGCGGCGTACCGGCGACTTTCACCAGCATGTTGATCGGCACCGATTCCGGATGCTCCGGCAGGTTGGCCAACTGGATCAGCAGATTGGCGCGGTCATCCAGCGACTCGCCCATGCCGAGGATGCCGCCGGAGCAGATCTTCATTCCCGATTCACGTACATAGGCCAGTGTTTGCAGGCGCTCGCTGTAGGTGCGGGTAGTGATGATGCTGCCGTAGAACTCAGGCGAGGTGTCGAGATTGTGGTTGTAGTAATCGAGGCCGGCCTTGGCCAGCGCTTCGGTCTGATCCTGATCGAGACGCCCCAGGGTCATGCAGGTTTCCAGACCCATGGCTTTCACGCCTTCAACCATTTTCAGTACGTACGGCATGTCTTTGGCCGACGGGTGTTTCCACGCCGCGCCCATGCAGAAACGCGTCGAGCCGATGGCCTTGGCGCGGGCAGCCTCTTCGAGGACTTTCTGCACTTCCATCAGCTTTTCTTTTTCCAGACCGGTGTTGTAGTGACCGGACTGCGGGCAGTACTTGCAGTCTTCCGGACAGGCGCCGGTCTTGATCGACAGCAGGGTCGAGACCTGCACGCGGTTGGCGTTGAAATGTGCGCGGTGCACCGTTTGCGCCTGGAACAGCAAGTCGTTGAATGGCTGTACGAAGAGCGCTTTGACTTCGGCCAGGGACCAGTCGTGACGCAGGGTGGCGGTGGTGCTCGCGCTCATGGGTAGTTCCTTGGTTATGCTTGGCTAGCGGCTGCGGGAACGGAATACCCACAGGCGCGACACGGATGTTCGGCATATTTAAGGAAGAGTCATGCGCTGTCAACCACGATACGAAGGACCGGTTTACATCTGTTTAAATAATGTACAGATCTGCTTGCTTTGCGATGAGCCGGCAGAAGCAGAAATGCCAATCTGCGTGGCCTGCGAAACCGATCTGCCATGGCTCGGCGAGCAGTGCATCACCTGCGCTTTGCCGTTATCCACAGCGGACCTGACCTGCGGCGAGTGCCTGCTAGAGCCGCCGGCGTTCGAACAGGTGGTCGTGCCATGGCTGTATGGCTTCCCTGTTGACAGTTTGATTACGCGCTTTAAACACAACGCGAAATGGCCGTTTGGCCACCTGCTCGCCGACGTTCTCGGGCAGTACCTGCAACATCGCTTCGAAGAGGACGTACCAAGACCGGAGGCGCTGTTGCCGGTACCGATGGCGAAACAACGTTTGCGTCAGCGTGGTTTCAATCAGGCTGCGATGCTGGCGCGATGGCTGGGCAAGTCGCTTGATCTGCCGTGCGAGGAGCAGGTCCTGCGCAGGCTGCAGAACACCAGCGCCCAGCAGGATCTCGACGCCAAGGCGCGTAAACGCAATCTGCTGCAAGCCTTCAGCCTCAATCCCGATGCACAGGTGAAGGGCCGACATCTGGCGTTGATCGATGATGTGCTGACGACCGGCGCCACGGCCCAAGCGTTAGCTAGATTGTTAATGAATGCCGGCGCAGCAAGAGTTGACGTTTACTGCCTGGCCCGCACGCCAAAACCCGGAACCTGAAGCCAACACATCCCCCCTGTAGGAGCTGCGGCACGCTGCAATCTTTTGATCTTGTTTTTAAAGATCAAAAGATTGCAGCGTGCCGCAGCTCCTATAGGGGATTGGGTTTGGCTTGACTCTGGCGTTGCAAGCGGCGAACTTCACTTCCCACCGCCACAGCTAAAAAGCCCCCATTCATGTCCATGCCTTCCCTGTTGTCCCAGCACATCGTCCGCCGTCCGCAGCGCATCGCTTTGCTGCAACACATCGCCGAACAAGGCTCGATCACCCGCGCCGCAAAGACCGCAGGCCTGAGCTACAAAGCGGCGTGGGATGCCATCGATGAATTGAACAACCTCGCGCAGAAACCTCTGGTCGAACGCGCCGTCGGTGGCAAGGGCGGCGGCGGTGCAAAACTGTCCAGCGAGGGCGAACGCGTCCTGCGTCTTTATCAAAAGCTGCAAGCCTTGCAGGCCCAGGTTTTGGAAGCCGCTGAGGATGCCAGCGATCTGGATCTGCTCGGTCGCTTGATGCTCAGAACCAGTGCACGCAATCAGTTGCACGGCAAAGTCGTGGCGATTGAAGCGCAGGGCCGCAACGATCTGATCCGCCTCGAACTGGCTGAAGGGCTGCACCTTGACGCGCAGATCACCCACGACAGCACCCTGCATCTGGAGCTGCAGGCCGGCACCGAAGTGGTGGCCCTGATCAAGGCCGGCTGGCTGGAATTGCTGAGCAGCGAGCAATCTGCAACGTCTGGTCACAATCTTCTCAACGGCACCATCGAAGCGATTCTCGACGCCGAAGACGGCCCGAGCGAAGTGCGGATCACCCTGCCCAACGGCCATACCCTCTGCGCGTTGGCGGACCCGCTGGACTTGCGCACTCGCGGGCTGACAGTAGAGCAACCGGTGCAGGTGCAGTTTTCGCCGTCCAATGTGCTGATCGGCACGCCGCTGTAATCCGGCGCTGCAACGAAAGCGTCATCGACGCTCATTAAGGTAGCTGCCAAAACCAAGCAGGGAGCCTGATGTGAGCCTATTAGAAGAAAACCAATCCACTGACCTGGAAAAAATGGTCGGCCTCAGCCGTCGCGGTTTCATCGGTGCCGGTGCACTGTGCGGCGCGGCAATGTTCCTCGGCGGCAGTCTGTTGAGCCGTAGCGCACTGGCCACCGGTGTCAGTGCTGGCAACAGCCGCTTGCTCGGTTTCGAGAGCATTCCCGCCGCGACCACTGACGTCATCACGCTGCCCAAGGGCTACAAATCTTCGGTGCTGATCAGTTGGGGCCAGCCATTGCAAAAAAACGGCCCGGCGTTCGACCCGAGCGGCAACGGCACCGCGGCCGCACAGGAAGTGCAGTTCGGCGACAACAACGACGGCATGAGCCTGTTCGCCTTCCCCGACGACCGCAACCGCGCGTTGATGGCGATCAACAACGAATACACCAACTACCGCTACCTCTACCCGCACGGCGGCATGCCGCAATCGGCCGAAGACGTGCGCAAGGCGCTGGCCTGCGAAGGCGTTTCGGTGATTGAAGTGCAGCGCAAGAACGGTCAATGGCAGTTCGTTCAGGGCTCGCGCTACAACCGGCGCATCCACGGCAACTCGCCGCTACGTATCAGCGGCCCGGCGGCCGGTCATGACCTGATGAAAACCGCTGCCGACAAACACGGCAAGAAAGTTCTCGGCACCTTCCAGAACTGCGCCAACGGTAAAACCCCGTGGGGCACTTACCTGACCTGTGAAGAAAACTTCACCGACTGTTTCGGCAGCAGCAATGCCCAGCAACAGTTCGACCCGGCGCAAAAGCGCTACGGCGTCTCGGTCGCCAGCCGCGAGATCAACTGGCACCCGTACGACCCACGCTTCGACATGGCGAAAAACCCCAACGAACTCAACCGTCACGGCTGGGTGGTCGAGATCGATCCGTTCGACCCGCAATCGACCCCGGTCAAACGCACGGCGCTGGGCCGCTTCAAGCATGAAAACGCCGCACTGGCCGAGACCGACGACGGTCGCGCCGTGGTGTACATGGGCGACGACGAGCGTGGCGAATTCATCTACAAATTCGTCAGCCGCGACCGCATCAACCACCGCAACGCCAAGGCCAACCGCGACATCCTCGACCACGGCACCCTGTATGTGGCGAAATTCGATAATGGCGACAGCAACCCCGATCACCCGAAAGGCCAGGGCCAGTGGATCGAGCTGACCCACGGCAAAAACGGCATCGACGCCAGCAGCGGTTTCGCCGACCAGGCCGAAGTGCTGATCCATGCACGCCTCGCCGCCAGTGTCGTCGGCGCGACGCGCATGGACCGCCCGGAATGGATCGTTGTCAGCCCGAAGGATGGCCAGGTCTATTGCACACTGACCAACAACGCCAAGCGTGGCGAGGACGGCCAGCCGGTGGGCGGACCGAACCCGCGTGAGAAGAACGTCTACGGACAGATTCTGCGCTGGCGCACCGACCGCGACGATCATGCGGCGAAGACGTTTGCCTGGGATCTGTTTGTGGTCGCCGGTAATCCGGGCGTGCATGCCGGGACGCCGAAGGGCGGCTCGAAGAACATCACCCCGCAGAACATGTTCAACAGCCCGGATGGCTTGGGCTTCGACAAGGCCGGGCGTTTGTGGATTCTCACCGATGGCGACTCCAGTAACGCTGGGGACTTTGCCGGGATGGGCAATAACCAGATGCTGTGCGCCGACCCCAAGACCGGTGAAATTCGTCGGTTCATGGTTGGGCCGATTGGTTGTGAGGTCACCGGGATCAGTTTCTCGCCGGATCAGAAAACCCTGTTTGTCGGGATTCAGCATCCGGGGGAGAACGGTGGTTCGACCTTCCCTGAGCATTTGCCGAATGGTAAGCCAAGGTCTTCGGTGATGGCGATTACCCGTGAGGATGGTGGGATCGTCGGCGCCTGATCCATCGCCTTCGCGAGCAGGCTCGCTCCCACAGGGGAATTGCACTCCAAATGTGGGAGCTGGCTTGCCAGCGATGGCGCCAGCACAGACACCAACCAACTCCCCCGCAGCCATCTGCGCTACCATGCTGGGCCGGACGCGGCAGCCTGCTGCGCGCAGGAGTCAGCATGGCCCACCCGTTTGAAACCCTCACACCCGACCTCGTCCTCGATGCCGTTGAAAGCATCGGTTTCCTCAGTGATGCGCGCATTCTGGCGCTCAACAGCTATGAAAACCGCGTTTATCAAGTCGGCATCGAAGACTCCGAGCCGCTGATCGCCAAGTTCTACCGCCCGCAGCGCTGGACCAACGAAGCCATCCTCGAAGAACACAAGTTCACCTTCGAGCTGGCCGACGTCGAAATCCCGGTCGTGGCGCCGCTGATCCACAACGGCGAAACCCTGCACGAGCATGCCGGTTTCCGCTTCACCCTGTTCCCGCGTCGCGGCGGCCGGGCGCCGGAGCCGGGTAATCTCGATCAGTTGTATCGCCTCGGCCAGTTGCTCGGGCGGATTCACGCGGTCGGCGCGACCAAGCCGTTCGAACACCGTGAAGCCCTCGCCGTGCAGAACTTCGGCCACGCCTCGCTGAACACCTTGCTCGAAGGCAACTTCATTCCGAAAAGCCTGCTGCCGGCCTACGAGTCCGTCGCCCGCGACCTGCTCAAGCGCGTGGAAGATGCCTACGCCAACACGCCGCACCAGAACATCCGCATGCACGGCGACTGCCACCCCGGCAACATGATGTGCCGCGACGAGATGTTCCACATCGTCGACCTCGACGACTGCCGGATGGGCCCGGCGGTGCAGGACATCTGGATGATGCTCGCCGGGGATCGTCAGGAATGCCTCGGGCAGTTGTCGGAATTGATGGACGGCTACAACGAGTTTCACGATTTCGACCCGCGTGAGCTGGCGCTGATCGAACCGCTGCGCGCGCTGCGCCTGATGCACTACAGCGCCTGGCTCGCGCGGCGCTGGGATGACCCGGCGTTTCCGCACAGTTTCCCGTGGTTCGGCACCGAGCGGTATTGGGGCGATCAGGTGTTGGCGTTGCGTGAGCAACTGTCGGCACTGAATGAAGAACCGCTGAAACTCTTCTGATTCACCAATATCCTTGTGGGAGCGAGCCTGCTCGCGAATACGGACTGACATTCAACAGTGATGTCGACGGAAACGACGCCTTCGCGAGCAGGCTCGCTCCCACAATTGCCCGCTGTTCACAATTTCCCGACCTTTGCACTACGGCACTCGCCGACGAATCTCCTTACAATCCCTCCTTTGTCAGCTGCCTGAGCAAGGATTCTGCATGCAAGCCGCCAACCCGCGTCGCGGGTACATTCTGGGCCTGAGTGCCTACATCATCTGGGGCCTGTTCCCGATCTACTTCAAAGCCATTGCCGAAGTGCCGGCGGCCGAGATCATCATCCATCGGGTGTTGTGGTCGGCGCTGTTTGGTGCGCTGTTGCTGATGGTGTGGAAACACCCGGGCTGGTTGCGCGAGTTGCTCGACAACCCCAAACGTCTGGCGATTCTGGCCTTGAGCGGTACGCTGATCGCGGCCAACTGGCTGACCTACGTGTGGTCAGTGAACAACGGGCGCATGCTCGAAGCGAGTCTCGGTTACTACATCAACCCCTTGGTAAACGTGCTGTTGGGGATGTTGATCCTCGGCGAACGCTTGCGGCGGATGCAGTGGATTGCGGTCGGTCTGGCGGCGGTTGGTGTGGCGCAACAGGTGTGGCAGGTGGGCAGTCTGCCGTGGGTGTCGCTGGTGCTCGCGTTGACGTTCGGCTTCTACGGTCTGATCCGCAAACAGGCGCCAGTCAAGGCGTTGCCGGGGTTGGTGGTGGAAACCTGGATGTTGGTGCCGATCGCGATTGCCTGGCTGCTCTTCAACCAGACCGCGACCAGCGCTCAACCGGAGTTCTGGACCACGTCCCAAGCCTGGTGGCTGGTGGCGGCCGGTCCGGTGACATTGGTGCCGCTGGTGTGCTTCAACGCCGCCACGCGCCACTTGCCGTACACCACGATCGGTTTCCTGCAATACCTCGCCCCGACCCTGGTCCTGCTGCAAGCCGTGCTGTTGTTCGGTGAGCATCTCTCGTCCAGCACACTGATCGCGTTCATCTTCATTTGGGCCGGTCTGGCCGTTTATAGCGTCGACGCCGTGATCAGTTTGCGCCGGCGCAGCTGATCAAAAAACGCACAAACCCTCACAGGCCACGGTTCTCGTGGCCTGCATCGTTCCTTCCCAAGGTTATCCACAGCGTGATCCCCGCCGTTTGTGCGCAACTCACTGAATGTTGGCGGTTTTTTGATCAGCTGCAGCAAAGCCACGGCGGGCCTCGCGTTGCGGGGTGTCTCTACAGGTTATCCACAGGCAGGTGCACGTTTAAACTGGATAACCGCAGTCGCAGTTAAACGTCTGTGCGTAACACCAGGTCGACCATCAGATCGTCGGCCAGGGTTTCCAGACGCGACTGCAAGACATCGAGCGACAAGGTCAGCGGTACCGCGAGAATCGCCTCGGCATGGAACAGCGGCTCGCTGCTCATCGGTGCCGGGCGCACTTCGGTTACCAGCCGCTCAAGGTTGACGCCCTGCTCGCTCAGCAAGCGGGTGATGTCGCGCACAATCCCCGGCCGATCATTGCCCACCAACTCCATGGCGATCGGTTTCCAGGTGCAGGACTGCTCGATACCACTCTCGGCAATCAATACGCGGATGCCATGCGTAGACAGTGCTTGTAGGGAATCGACTAATTCGTCGTAAGCCTCCGCCGGTACGCCCACCCGAAGAATCCCGGCGAACTGCCCGGCCATCCGCGACATGCGGCTTTCCAACCAGTTACCGCCGTGTTCGGCGATGCATTGGGCGATGCGCTCGACCTGTCCGGGCTTGTCCGGGGCAAACACGGTGAGTACGAGATGGTCCATGGCGCAGCCCTCTTTTCATGACTTTTGTTATAGAAAGGGAAGTATAGGCAAGGGTCGATTTTGCGTTGAGGCGACCGATGCTTTCGCGAGCAGGCTCGCTCTCACATAAACCGCTGCCATAGCAGCCAAATACTATTTATGTGTACAACTTTTTATATTTAGCTGGAACAATCCAATGGTTTTTTGAGAACATCCCGTTCCGCGATGTGACCGCAATGCGACATGAGGTCGCAGAACGACGTAATTAGTCTGATTTTCACAAGCGCAACTCATCATGTAGTATGCCGCAGCGCGCACTACATAACGCCGGATCGATGTCTGCCCAAGGCCTGTTCGCAACCCTGAAAGCCCCGTCAGCAAGGCCCCAAGCCGTTGATTGGTCCCAGCCCAGCCGCCAGCAATGGCATGTACTGGTCGGCAGGTTTGTGGTTTAAATGGCCAGAGGCTTCATTGTCAAAATTGAAGAGCTGAAAAGCGAAATAGCTGAGCAGAGTGAGGCAAGCAATGACTGAACACGTTCAAGTCGGTGGCCTGCAGGTCGCCAAAGTCCTGTTCGACTTCGTGAACAACGAAGCCATTCCCGGTACCGGCCTCACCGCCGACAAATTCTGGGAAGGTGCCGACAAGGTCATTCATGACCTGGCGCCGAAGAACAAAGCCCTACTCGCCAAACGCGATGACTTCCAGGCTCGTATTGACGCCTGGCATCAGGAACGCAACGGTCAGGCGCACGACGCCGTGGCCTATAAAGCCTTCCTGCAAGAAATCGGTTATCTGCTGCCAGAAGCGGCTGATTTCCAGGCAACGACGCAAAATGTCGATGATGAAATCGCCCGCACCGCCGGTCCGCAACTCGTTGTGCCGGTGATGAACGCCCGCTTCGCTCTCAATGCTTCGAACGCCCGCTGGGGTTCGCTGTACGACGCCCTCTACGGCACCGACGCGATCAGCGAAGACGGTGGCGCGGAAAAAGGCAAAGGCTACAACAAGGTGCGGGGCGACAAAGTCATCGCCTTCGCTCGTGCCTTCCTCGACGAAGCTGCGCCATTGGCTGCTGGCTCTCACGTTGACTCGACCGGCTACAAAATCGCTGACGGCAAACTGCTGGTCACCCTCAAGGGCGGCAGCAACACTGGCCTGCGCGACGATGCACAACTGATCGGTTTCCAGGGCGACGCCAACGCGCCAATCGCGATCCTGCTGAAACACAATGGTCTGCATTTCGAAATCCAGGTCGACGCCAGCACCCCGGTTGGCCAGACCGACGCCGCCGGCGTCAAAGACATCCTGATGGAAGCCGCGCTGACCACCATCATGGACTGCGAAGACTCCGTGGCCGCCGTCGATGCCGACGACAAAGTGGTGATCTACCGCAACTGGCTCGGCCTGATGAAGGGCGACCTTTCGGAATCCGTTTCCAAGGGCGGCCAGACCTTCACCCGCACCATGAACCCGGACCGCACCTACGCCGCGCCGAATGGCGGTGAAGTGACCCTGCATGGCCGTTCGCTGTTGTTCGTGCGTAACGTTGGCCATCTGATGACCATCGACGCGATCCTCGACAAAGACGGTAACGAAGTGCCGGAAGGCATCCTCGACGGTCTGGTCACTTGCCTCGCGGCGATGCACAACCTCAACGGCAACACCTCGCGCCGCAACACCCGCACCGGTTCGGTCTACATCGTTAAGCCGAAGATGCACGGTCCGGAAGAAGCGGCGTTCACCAACGAGCTGTTCGGTCGCATCGAAGACGTGTTGGGCCTTACGCGCAACACCCTGAAAGTCGGGATCATGGACGAGGAACGCCGCACCACGGTCAACCTCAAGGCTTGCATCAAGGCTGCCAGTGAGCGCGTGGTGTTCATCAACACCGGTTTCCTCGACCGCACCGGCGACGAAATCCACACCTCCATGGAAGCCGGCCCGGTTGTGCGCAAGGCTGACATGAAGGCTGAGAAGTGGATCGGCGCGTACGAAAACTGGAACGTCGATATCGGTCTGAGCACCGGCCTGCAAGGTCGTGCGCAAATCGGTAAAGGCATGTGGGCGATGCCGGATCTGATGGCCGCGATGCTCGAGCAGAAAATCGCGCACCCATTGGCTGGCGCCAACACCGCTTGGGTTCCATCGCCGACTGCCGCTGCACTGCACGCGCTGCACTACCACAAGGTCGACGTGTTCGCCCGTCAGGCCGAACTGGCCAAACGTGCTCGCGCGTCCGTCGACGACATCCTGACCATCCCGCTGGCGGTCAACCCGAACTGGACGCCAGAGCAGATCAAGAACGAACTGGACAACAATGCCCAGGGCATTCTCGGTTACGTGGTGCGCTGGATCGACCAGGGTGTTGGCTGCTCGAAAGTGCCGGACATCAACGACGTCGGCCTGATGGAAGACCGTGCCACGCTGCGTATCTCCAGCCAGCACATCGCCAACTGGCTGCGCCACGGCGTAGTCACCGAAGCGCAAGTGATGGAAAGCCTCAAGCGCATGGCGCCGGTGGTTGATCGTCAGAACGCCAACGACCCGTTGTACCGTCCGCTGGCACCGAACTTCGACAGCAACATCGCCTTCCAGGCGGCGGTCGAACTGGTGATCGAAGGCACCAAACAGCCGAACGGTTACACCGAGCCGGTGCTGCACCGTCGTCGTCGCGAGTTCAAGAAGGCCAACGGCCTGTAACTTGCGCTGAATGCCGGACATGAAAAAGCCCTGATCGAGTGATCAGGGCTTTTTTGTTTGTGTTGGATTGGATTTTGGTGGTGGGCTTGAGATCCATCCCCCTCACCCCAGCCCTCTCCCCCAAGGGGCGAGGGGGAAAGGGAGCAGATTGAGGAAGCTTCAAGTTCTGAGTTCGACTCGGTAATTTCAAGTCGGTGTACCTTGCACATTCACCGCGGTCAGTCCCCTCTCCCTCTGGGAGAGGGCTAGGGTGAGGGGCTCTTAGGGATCGATACCCAACTCGTGTTTGACCAGACCGAGCAACTTGCCCGTATCAATCGGCTTGAGCAAAAAATCCACCACGCTCAAATGCATTGCCGCAATCGCGTCTTTCACATCGGCATCGCCGGAAACAATGATGATCGGCATCGCCGCCCGCACCGACTCACGCACTTGGCGGATCAGCTCGAGGCCATCGACATTGCCCATGCGCAGATCCGTGATCACCAGCCCAATCGAGGGTTTTTCAGCGAGCATCTTCAGCGCCGTTTCACCACTGGCAGCGGTCATGCAACGAATGCCGTCCAACGCGAGAATCTCCGACAACAGCTCCCGGGCGTCCTTGTCGTCATCAACGATCAATACACGCTGAGGTGGAAGATCAGGTTCGAGCATGACTGCACTGAGCGCTTCTCGCTCGGCATCGCTCAAAATATCGTGGTCGGACATGGCGTTCTCTAAGTATTCAAAACAGTCCCTTGGCAAGTGGTCAGACATCGCGGGGCAGAGCTTCAATGTGCACTTCGTCGGATTTTTTTCCAAGGGGGCAAACAAGGGAATTTCCGACTGTTTGCGTAGGGCATCTCCGAAACTGCGCCAATGGTGGCAAAACCTAGACTTACGTCCAATGGGCACCCTGTCCGTAGGGGTCGACCATGGCCGTAACGATCCGACAACAACAATTCGAAAAAGACTGCGGTAATGGTTATGAGTAAAGCGGACGCCTTCACCCAGGCAGGGAAAACCGCGGTATTGCAGAACATTCAGGGCACCCTGCAATTCCTCCAGCGCTTCCCGCCCTTCAATCAGATGGAACACGCCCACCTCGCGTATCTGGTGGAGCAATGTCAGCTGCGTTTCTATGGCCAGGGCGAAAGCATCATCAAACCCGCCGACGGCCCGGTCGAACACTTCCATATCGTCAAACAGGGTCGGGTGGTCGGTGAACGCCAGCACATCACCAAACCCGGCACCGAGACCACATTTGAAATCACCACCGGCGAATGTTTTCCGCTGGCCGCATTGCTCGGCGAACGCGCGACCCGCACCGAACATCTGGCCGGCGAAGACACCTTCTGCCTGCAACTGAACAAACTGGCGTTCATCAAACTGTTTGCCCTTTCCAACGCCTTTCGCGACTTCGCCTTGCGCGGGGTCAGCAGCCTGCTCGATCAGGTCAATCAGCAAGTGCAGCAGAAAGCCGTGGAAACCCTCGGCACGCAGTACTCGCTGAACACCCGACTCGGCGAACTGGCGATGCGTCACCCGGTAACCTGCAGCCCCGACACACCGTTGCGTGAAGCGGTGAAACTGATGCACGAGCAGCAGGTCGGCAGCATCGTCGCCGTGGATGAACACAAGGCACCGCTGGGGATTTTCACCCTGCGCGATTTGCGCCATGTCGTGGCCGAAGGCATCGGCGATTTCAGTGAAGCCATCGAGCGCCACATGACGCCTTCGCCCTTTTATCTTTCGCCGGATCACAGTGCCTTCGATGCAGCGATTGCGATGACCGAACGGCACATCGCGCACGTCTGTCTGGTCAAGGATCAACGCCTGTGCGGCGTGGTTTCCGAGCGCGATCTGTTTTCGCTGCAACGGGTCGACCTGGTGCATCTGGCCCGGACGATCCGCAGCGCCCAGCGTGTCGAACAACTGGTCAGCCTGCGTGGCGAGATCGGCCAACTGGTCGAGCGCATGCTCGCTCACGGTGCTTCTTCGACGCAGATCACCCACATCATCACCCTGCTCAACGATCACACCGTGTGCCGGGTGATCGAACTGACCCTCGCGGAAAAAGGCGACCCCGGCGTGCCGTTCAGTTGGCTGTGCTTCGGCAGCGAAGGCCGCCGCGAGCAGACGCTGCACACCGATCAGGACAACGGCATTCTGTTCGACGCCCGGGACGCAGCACATGCGGCGGAAATTCGCGGCAAGCTGCTGCCGATCGCCCAGCAGATCAACCAGAGTCTGGCGCTGTGCGGCTTCACCCTGTGCAAGGGCAACATCATGGCCGGCAACCCCGAGCTGTGTCTGTCGCGAGCGGAATGGGCACGGCGTTTTGCGGCGTTTATTCGCGAGGCGACGCCGGAGAATCTGCTCGGGTCGAGCATTTATTTCGACTTGCGCGTGGTCTGGGGTGATGAACAAGGCTGTGAACAACTGCGCCGGGGCATTCTCGATCAGGTCGGCGACAACCGTTTGTTCCAGCGCATGATGGCCGAAAACGCCCTGCGCAACCGTCCACCAGTGGGGCGTTTCCGCGAGTTTGTGCTGGCGCGCAAGAATGGCGAAAAAGCCACGCTGGACCTCAAGGTGCAGGGGCTGACGCCGTTCGTGGATGGCGCGCGACTGCTCGCACTGGCCAACGGCATCGACGCCAACAACACCCTCGAACGCTTCCGTCAGTTGGTCGAGAAAGAAGTCATCGAGCGACTGGATGGCGCGGCGTATGAAGAGGCGTATCACTTCATTCAGCAAACGCGTATGCAACAGCATCAATTGCAGACACGGGAGAACCTGCCCTATTCCAACCGCGTCGACCCGGACAGCCTCAATCATCTCGACCGGCGCATCCTGCGAGAATCCCTGCGCCAGGCCCAGCGCCTGCAAAGCAGCCTGACCTTGCGGTATCAGCTATGAGCCTGTTCTCGTGGCTGCGCCCGGCGAGTGCGGTGGTGCCGGTGGATTTGCAGCAACGTCTGGCGAAGTTGCCGGCGATCAACGAGTTGAGCGAATGCACGTTGCGCGAACAGCGCTGGGTGGTGCTGGATCTGGAAACCACCGGACTGAACCTGAACAAGGATCGCGTGGTGTCGATTGGCGCGGTGGTGATCGAGGATGGCGCGATCGATTTCAGTCAGCAATTCGAACGCACGTTGCGGTGTCGTGAATTGAAGCTCAGCCCAAGCGTGTTGATTCACGGCTTGGGACCGAACGCGATTGCAGCCGGCAGTGAACCGGCCGAGGCATTGTTGGAGTTGCTGGAGTTTGTCGGTGACAGCCCGGTATTGGCGTTTCATGCGCCGTTCGACCAACACATGCTTGGACGTGCGCTAAAGGAGCATCTGGGGCACAAGTTGCAGCAGGTGTTTCTCGATGTCGCCGACATTGCACCGTTGGTGTGTCCGCAGGCGCAGATTCGTGAGGCCGGGCTGGATGAGTGGATCGACTGGTTCAAGCTTGAAGTGTTCGAGCGGCACAACGCGAGCGCCGATGCGCTGGCCACGGCGGAACTGGCGTTGATTCTGTTCAACCGGGCGCGGGGGCAGCAGATTCATAGTCCGTTGAATTTGCAGCAGCGGTTGAGTCAGTGGAAGCGGCGGCAGCAGGCGCCTTCGTTCTGAAATTGAGTCAAGTCCAAGATCCATCTCCCTCACCCCAGCCCTCTCCCAGAGGGAGAGGGCGCCGACCGAGGTGTCTCGGGTTTTCCATCGACCTGAGAAACCGCGTCGATTATGGATTCAGCAGAAATCTTTCACGTCGGCGTATTGCGTCAATATCCCCCGATCAGTCCCCTCTCCCTCTGGGAGAGGGCTAGGGTGAGGGTCTGCCTTTAACCGCCCACCTGACCAGTGGCCAATTGCTAACCATTCCCACCTCTGCCACAATCGCGAACAATTCGCGTTAGTTAACATTTCCCAATCGGTGATGTCCGGTGTCGTCAGTCCCAAGCCCTAACAGTGAGCTCGTCGGTGCGATGTATCGCGACCATCGCGGTTGGCTGCTGGCATGGTTGCGGCGCAATGTGGCTTGCCCGCAGCGCGCCGAGGACTTGAGCCAGGACACCTTCGTGCGCCTGCTCGGTCGCGACGAAATGCTGACACCGCGCGAGCCACGCGCCTTTCTGGTGGCAATCGCCAAAGGCTTGCTGTTCGACTACTTCCGTCGCGCGGCGCTGGAACAGGCCTACCTCACCGAACTGATGCTGATCCCCGAAGGCGAACAACCTTCGGTGGAAGAACAGCAAATGATCCTCGAAGACCTCAAAGCCATCGACCGCTTGCTCGGCAAACTGTCGACCAAAGCCCGCGCCGCTTTCCTTTATAACCGCCTCGATGGCCTCAGCCATGCCGAGATTGCCGACAAGCTCGGCGTTTCGGTGCCGCGTGTGCGCCAGTATCTGGCGCAAGGCATTCGCCAGTGCTACATCGCCCTGTACGGTGAGCCGACGTGAGTCCGGCCAGTTCCAGACCAGTACCGGCGCATGTGCTGGACGCGGCGATTGCCTGGCAGTTGACCCTCGACTCGAGCAGTCCGCTGGAACGTGAAGAGTTCGCCAAATGGCATGCGGCCAATGAAGAGCACGCCCGCGCCTGGCGCCAACTGGGCATGCTCGATCAGCGTTTCAGCGTGGCCAAAGGCCCGGCTCGCAGCGCCTTGTTGCAATCGCGCGAAGGCATTCGCCGACGGGTACGCAAGCTCGGCAGTGGGCTGGCCAGCGTTGTGGTGCTGGTCGGTGTGGGGCTGTTTGCCAGTGAACGCTTTCTGCCGCTGGATTACTGGCTTGCCGATCAACGCACCGCGACCGGTGAGCAGCGCACTGTGCGTCTGGCTGACGGCACCGTGCTGAATCTCAACACCCACAGTGCAGTAGATGTGCGGTTCGATGACAAGCGCCGATTGATCGTGTTGCAGGAAGGCGAAATTCTCGTCGAGACCGGTCATGGCGACGCGCGGCCCTTTATCGTCGAAACCCGCGAAGGCAGCATGCGCGCCCTGGGTACGCGGTTTCTGGTCAAGCGTGAAGACCAAGGCACGCGTCTGAGCGTGTTGCAGTCGGCGGTCGCGGCGCACCCGCAATCCAACCCTGAAGAGCAAATCCTCCATGAAGGCCAGCAAGTGCTGCTGCGCAGTGATGGATTGGGTTCGATCGTCGCGCTCAACCCCGGCGCTGATGCCTGGACGCGCGGCATGTTGGTGGTGGATAACGCGCGCCTCGGCGATCTGGTGCATGAACTGGGGCGTTATCGTCGCGGGCATCTGGGCGTGGCGCCGGAAGTGGCGGATCTACGGATTACCGGCAGCTTCCCGCTGCATGACACCGACAAAGCCTTGAGCGCATTGCTGCCGACCCTGCCGGTGCAGATCGAGCGGCATACGCCGTATTGGGTCACAGTCGCGAAGGCTGATATCAAGCCTGAGTAGTGGGCTGGTAGAACTATCGCTTTCGCGAGCAGGCTCGCTCCCACAGGAGAATGTATTCCAAATGTGGGAGCGAGCCTGCTCGCGAAGGCGTCATCCGCGGCAACACTATTTCCAGCTAATAAAAATTATTTTCATCCAGCCCTATCACTTTTTGCTTTTCATCCGGCACACAGGCAATTGAGAAATATTTCCATTCAGGAGCCGCCGTATGTCCCGTTCGCTAGACACCTTGTTGCGCCCCAGTCTGCTGGCCGTCGCCATCGCGCTCAGCGCACCGCTGATCAGCAGTCCGTTGCTCGCCGCGGAACAAGCGTCCAGCGTACGCGCCTACAACCTGCCGGCGGCGCCACTGTCGACCACGCTGAACCAGATCGCCAGCCAGGGCGGCATTGCGCTGTCGCTGAATCCGTCGCTGGCGGCGGGCAAGACTTCGGCACCGGTGAACGGCCAGTACGATGCGACTGGCGCTCTGCGTGCGGCCCTGCGTGGCACGGGTCTGCAACTGGAGCAAAGCAGCACCGGCACTTACACCCTGGTCGCCGTGCCTGAAGGAACGCTGGCCCTGCCGGAAACTTCGGTCATCGGCGTGGAAAACTTCGAAAGCGCCTGGGGCCCGGTCGAAGGCTATACCGCCACTCGCACCGCCGCTGGCAGCAAGACCGACACCGCGCTGGTCGAAGCACCGCGTTCGATCTCCGTCGCTACCCGCCAGCAAATGGACGACCGCAGCGTGCACAGTCTCGACGATGCTGTGCGCTACATGCCGGGCATCACCGCCAGCAGCTACGGCAGCGACACCCGCGCCGACTGGCTGCGTGTGCGCGGTTTCGAACCGACCCAGTTCCTCGACGGTCTGCCGCTGCCAAAAGGCGTGTACGCCAACCCGAAACAGGAAACCTGGAACCTCGACCGCCTCGCCCTGCTGCGCGGCCCAGCCTCCTCGGTTTACGGCCAGACCCCACCGGGCGGCCTGCTGGACATGGTCAGCCGTCGTCCAAGTGCTGAAGCCAGCAACGAAATCCAGCTGCAATACGGCAGCGACAACCACCGTCAGATCAACTTCGCCAGCACCGGCAAGATCGATGACGCCGGTCAGTTTCTCTACGGCCTCAGCGGCGTGGTGCGCGACAGCGGCACCCAGGTCGATCACGTCGACAACAAGCGCTACAACATCGCGCCGAGCCTGACCTGGAACATCGATGACGACACCAAGCTCACCCTGCTGAGCCAGTTCACCCGCGACGATACCGGCATCACCAGCCAGTTCCTGCCGGTGCAGGGCACCAAGATCAAGTCACCGTTCGGCGATATCTCCCATCACAAGAATCTGGGTGATCCGGACTGGGAATATTACGATCGCACCTACTACGCGCTGGGTTATGCCTTCGAACATCGTCTGAACGATGTCTGGCAGTTCAAGCAGAACCTGCGCTACACCAAGTCGGATCTGTCGTTCCAGTCGCTGACGCCGGGTTCCTATCCGTTCGCGCAAGTTGACGATCAGGGCAACGTAAACCGCACCAGCACCAGTGTCGACGAAGACATCAGCCAGTTCGCTGTGGATAACAACTTCCAGGCCGACTTCGCCACCGGTGACATCCGCCACACCCTGCTGTTGGGCCTGGATCACCAGCGCAGCAACACCAACTACACCTCGATTTTCGGTGACGGCCTGCCCACCAACGTCATCACGCCGATCTACGGTCAGCCGATCGTGCGCCCGGCGCGCTCCACGGCGTTTTACGATTATGACCAGAAGACCTACCAGACCGGCCTGTACATCCAGGACCAGATGGCCCTCGACCAGTGGCGCCTGACCCTCGGCGGCCGTGAAGACTGGGTGCACACCAGCACAAAGTTCATCAACAAGGGCGATGCCACCAACACCCAGCGCGACAAGGCCTTCAGTGGCAACGCCGCGCTCAGCTACGTGTTCGACAACGGTTTCGTGCCGTATCTGTCGTACGCCGAGTCTTTCCAGCCGACCACCGGTGCCGACGCCTCGTCCACCGAGTCGCTCAAACCGACCGAAGGCAAGCAGTGGGAGCTGGGCATCAAGTACCAGCCACCGGGCAGCAAAACCCTGCTGACCGCTGCCGTGTATGACCTCACTCAGAAGAACGTCTCGGTCAACACCTTCGTCAACAACGTCTCGATCACCAGCCAGACCGGCGAAGTGAAAGTCAAAGGCCTGGAGCTGGAAGCGGTTTCCGACGTCACCGACAACCTTAAAGTCATCGCTGCCTACACCCTGGCCAAATCGGAAGTGCAGAATGGCGTCGACAAGGGCAATCGCCTGCAACTGATGCCGAACCAACAAGCGTCGCTGTGGACCGATTACACCTGGCACGCCGGCGTCCTCGACGGCTTCGGCATTGGCGGTGGCGTGCGTTACACCGGCAACACCTATGGCGACAAGGCCAACACCTGGCTGGGCAAGGCGGATGCCTACACCGTGTTCGACGCTTCGGTGCATTACGACCTCGGCCGTCTGGACAACAGCCTCAAAGGCGCGTCGCTGGCACTCAACGCGACCAACCTGTTCGACAAGGAATACATTTCCACCTGCGACAGCTTCTACTGCTACTACGGCGACACGCGCAGTGTCGTCGCCAGCGCCACTTACAAGTGGTAAGCGCTTGAGCTGAAACAGGCCCTGTGACCAGGCCGTCCTTCGTGGACGGCTTTGGTGTTTTTGAAGGTCATGAAATGAAAAGTAAAACAATTCGTCGCTGGTCGTTCATCCACACCTGGACCAGCCTGGTCTGTACCGTGTTTTTGCTGATGCTGGCCTTGACCGGTCTGCCGCTGATTTTCCATCACGAGATCGAACATCTGCTCGGCGATGCACCCGAAGTACGCGAGATGCCGGCCGACACGCCACGGCTGAACCTGGCGCAACTGGTCGAGGCCGCAGAAAAACATCGTCCCGACGAAGTCGTGCAGTACTTCGGCTTCGATGAGGATGAGCCGAACGCCGTGCTGACGATCATGGCGAAAACCGCTGGCACCGAACCGAATTCCTCGCACACGTTCATGCTCGATGCGCGAACCGGGGAAGCGCTGGAAACGCCTTCGGCCAATGGCGGCTTGATGCTGTTCATCCTGCGACTGCATGTCGACATGTTCGCCGGGCTGCCGGGCAAATTACTGCTGGCGTTCATGGGGCTGCTGTTTGTCGTGGCCATCGTATCCGGGACGGTGCTGTACCTGCCGTTCATGCGCCGTTTGAAGTTCGGCACGGTGCGTCAGGACAAGTCGACACGGCTGCGCTGGCTCGACCTGCATAACCTGATCGGTGTTGTCACCCTGACCTGGGCGCTGGTTGTCGGCGTGACCGGTGTGATCAGCGCCTGCGCCGACCTGCTGATCGCTGCCTGGCGCAATGACGCACTGACTGCGCTGATCGAACCGTACCGCGGTGCGCCACCGCTGACCCACCTGGCGCCGGCCACGCGTTTGCTCGATATCGCTGCTGAAGTTGCGCCGGAGATGAAACCGGATTTCATTGCCTTCCCCGGCACACGCTTTTCCAGCGAACACCATTACTCGGTGTTCATGAAGGGCGGTACGCACCTGACCTCGCATCTGCTGACGCCGGTGCTGATCGATGCGACCACGCTGCAGGTCACCGCCGTGGCCGAACGGCCGTGGTACATGGACGCCATGGGCATGTCGCAGCCGCTGCACTTTGGTGACTATGGCGGCATGCCGATGAAAATCCTCTGGGCCACTCTGGATGTGCTGACGATCATTGTGCTCGGCAGTGGCGTGTATTTGTGGGTGGTTCGGCGCAGAGCGGCCAGGCCTGTGCTGGAAACGGCGGAGGCCTCTGCATGAAGCCGCGTCAGTCGAGTTTCTGGAAAGTGTTCAGCACGCCGATCGTGATTGCGTTGCTCAGTGCGGCGGGGTTGTTTGCGGCGTTGCTGGGGGATGGGATTTGGGATGCATTGAGCTGGGTCGGACTGGGTGTTCCGGCCTTTCTGGCG
The DNA here is from genome assembly GCF_045037865.1 of Pseudomonas sp. M20. Classification (NCBI taxonomy): domain Bacteria; kingdom Pseudomonadati; phylum Pseudomonadota; class Gammaproteobacteria; order Pseudomonadales; family Pseudomonadaceae; genus Pseudomonas; species Pseudomonas sp. M20. The sequence goes on along the minus strand of NZ_CP173611.1, from coordinate 6,286,792 downwards.
ATCAGGGGATTGTTGCTGCGCAGGTAGTTTTTGTGCTGTCGGTGATGGCCTCATCGCTGGCAAGCCAGCTCCCACAAGGATCTCTGCTGGGCCTGAAATGTGTGTTCACTGCAAAAACCTGTGGGAGCTGGCTTGCCAGCGATGGCGCCCGGATGGGCGCCATAAATTCCCTCGCCAGCCATCGCGGTTCTGACTAGGCTAACCACCTGCTCTTCGACGATCACCGAGGTTTGCCAATGTCCGCCCCCAGCATGACCCTGTACCACAACACGCTCTCCCCGTTTGTGCGCAAAGTGATGGTGTTGCTGCACGAAACCGGCCAGCAGGATCGCGTCGCGCTGCAAGACTGCGTGCTAAGCCCGGTCAGCCCGAGCGCCGAGCTCAATCTCGACAACCCGCTGGGCAAGATCCCTGCCCTGCGCCTGGCCGACGGCAACGTTATCCATGACAGCCGGGTGATCCTCGAATACCTCGACCAGCAGCACGTCGGCAATCCGCTGATCCCCCGCGAAGGCGCGGCTCGCTGGCGCCGCCTGACCCTGGCCTCGATGGCCGACGGGATCATGGACGCGTCGGTGATGGTGCGTTATGAAATGGTCCTGCGCGCGCCGGAAAAGCATTGGGATGAATGGCTCGAGGCTCAGCGCGACAAGATCCGCCGCGCCCTCGCTTTGTTGGAGCGCGACGCGATTGCCGAGCTGACCAGCCACTTTGATGTGGCAGCGATCAGCGTCGCCTGTGCGCTGGGTTATCTCGATTTGCGCTTCCCGGATCTGGGCTGGCGGGATGCCAACCCGCAATTGGCCAACTGGTTTTTTGAAGTGAGTCAGCGACCTTCCATGATCGCGACCATGCCCAAGCCTTAGTTTTCCAGGGCCTGTTCCGGCCTCATCGCTGGCAAGCCAGCTCCCGCAGGATTTGTGGTAGATCGGGGATTTGTGTCATCACCGAACTCATTGTGGGAGCTGGCTTGCCAGCGATGGCACCACCTCGGTTCCACAGGCAAAAAACCGATCATCCGCGTCACCAATCCCTCCCTCCAGCACTGATCCTCACGCAATCCCAGCGACCGGCTCATTGCATCGCCCCGACATCAAACTCCAACGGCTTCGCCGGTTTCTGACCGATCCCGTACCAATCCAGTTTGCGCGTCAGCACCATGAACACACCGAGCAAACCAAACAGCAACAACGAGCCCATCAACAACGCGTAATCCTCAGCGCTCAGCAAGCCATAAAGCAGGCCATACAACGCCGCCAGCCCCGCCGAAAAACTCAAGCCGTGACGCACACTGCGCAGCACATGGCAGACATAAAATCCGATCAACACCACACAGGCACTGGCCGACAGCAAATATGCCAGGGCAAAACCAATGTGCTCCGACAGCGACAGCAACAACAGATAAAAGAATGCCAGCGCCACACCAACCAGCGCGTATTGCACCGGGTGCACGGCCAGACTCTTGAGTACTTCGAAGAGGAAGAAACCGGCGAACGTCAGGACAATGAACAGCAGCGCATACTTGATCGCCCGGTCACTCTTCAGATATTGATCCACCGGATCGATAAAGCTCACACCGAAGCTACGACCGTTGAACGCCTCGCAATCATTGCTGCTCACGCAACGGCTCATGGCGTCTTGCAGGTTGGTGGAGAAAAACGTGGTCTGCCAATCGGCGCTGAAACCTTGATCATTGATTTCACGTTTGCCCGGCAGGAAGTTGCCGACAAAGCTTGGATGCGGCCAGTTGGCAGTGAGGCTGACGCTGCTGCTCTTGCCCACCGGCAGCACCTGCAATGAACCAGTGCCTTGCAGACGCAGGTCGAAGCCGAAGCTCAGTTCCGTGGTTTTACTGGTGTCGAGCAACGGCAGCGTGACCCGCACACCTTCACCGAGCCAACCGACTTGCGTACCCGGAACGAAATCGAGGCGCTGGCCATCGAGCTCCAGTTTCAGCGCATTTTCGATACCGCGAATATCGCTGATACCGACCGCGAGAAACGGTGCATCGAATTGGTAGTCGCTGAAGTCTTCCTTGATGCCCAATTGCGCCGGCAATGAGAAATGGCCGTTGATGCGGTTATCGGCGTGGAACAGCCGCGCCTCATAAATGCCCCGCGCACGCAGTTCGGTTTGCACCTGGCCGTCCAGTTCAAATCGTTCCGGCAGGAAGTACAAACGCCCGCGTTCTTCGCCCGGTTCGTCGTAACGCTGGTTGGTTTTATCGTTGGTTTTCCAGTTGTGAATCACTTTGCGATACGGCACCACCATCACCGGGCCGCTCAGTTGCTGGCTGTAGCTGGAGCTGCGGGCAATGTCTTCGAGCACGCCATCGCGCAGCTGTTGGCGCTCGTCGATGACGCCGTCGATCATCAGCAGCGGGATCAATAACAGCAGGATCAGCAGGGCGATGGCGCCGAGCTTTATAGTCAGATTCTTGTTCATGGGACTCTCCCTGTTTGGATGGGGAGAGTCTGCTGAGTGGGTGTGGGGGTTTTGTGGGGGGAATGTGGAGATTGTGTGGAAAAATCAAAAGATCGCAGCCTTCGGCAGCGCCTACAGGTGTACGCACCCTATGTAGGAGCTGCCGAAGGCTGCGATCTTTTGACGGAATCAAGGCAAGCGCAATGTCACCTCAACACCACTTTCGACATTACGAATCTGCATCGTCCCACCATGTAACTTGACCACTTCTTCAACGAAGTTAAGCCCCAACCCCGTGCTTTTTCGTCCACTGTCCGGGCGCGGCAATGAGTAGAAGCGTTCAGTCAAACGCGGCAAAGCGTAGTCAGGAATCGGCGCCGTTTCATTGAACAATCGAAATTCGATCTGCTCGCCAACCCGCTCGGCACTGAACCGCAGAAGCCCCTCAAACGGGGTGAAATCCAGCGCATTTTCCAGCAGATTACCCAACGCCTGACGCAGCAAAAACGGCTCGCCAATCAACAGCAGATCCGCCGCAATGGTCTGTTCGATGCGCAACTGTTTGCCTTCAATTCGCGCCGCCTGCCCCTGCAACAACTGATCAACCAGCGCCGCCAACGGCACGGCGACCCGCTCTTCAAGGCCCTGACGTTGTTCCACCTGCGCCAGATTCAGCAACCGTTCGATCAACTGCTGCATCCGCGCACTTTCACTGTCGATGTTGCCGACAAAGCGCAATCGCTGAACCGGCGGCATGTCCCCTTGCAGCAACTCCGCCGCGCCACGAATCGCCGCCAGCGGACTTTTCAGTTCATGGGTCAGCGTGTGCACATAACGCTCGACGTAGGCCTTGCCTTCCAGTTGCGTGCGCATCTGTTCCACGGCGGTAGCCAATTGTTCCAGTTCACCGCCACGGTAATGCGGCACTTCCACCCGCCGGCCCTCACTCACCGCTTGGGCATAACCGGTCAGACGATGCAGCGCGCGGCTCAGCCACCACGACAGCAATGCGCCAAAGAGCAGACCGAGGCCGATCAATCCGGCGCCGTAAAACAGCAGGCGCCGCTCGGTGCGATCGACGTAGGGCTGCAATGAGCTGTTCGGCTTGGCCACGGTGACCACACCGATGATCTGGCCGTTGTCGCGGATCGGCGCGCCGACGTGCATCACCGACGAGCTGGCGTCATCCGGATCACTGCGGCTCGAACGTGCGCCGTACTCACCGCGCAGGGTCAGGTAGACGTCGTTCCAGCGCGAGTAATCCTGACCGACCGCGACACCACTGGAATCGAGCACGACGATGCCTTTCGCGTCGGTGACGTAGATACGGTGGTTGACCTGATTTTTCGGCAAACCCCAAATGGTCGCTTGCGGCTGGCGCTCACCATAGGCGCGCAGCAACTCGGGCCAGCGGTTCTCGCTGAGGGTGCCGGCCTTGAAATCATCCCGCAGGATTTCCGCCATCAGGTTGGCGGTATCGACCAGGGTTTCTTCGGTGGACTGACGCACGCCGGGGCGGATTTCTTCCATCACCGTGTTGAGCACGAAATAACCGGTGAGGCCGACAAACAGCACGTACACCAGAAAGATCCGCAGCCCCAGTGACATCAGCTGTGCCCCGGGCTGTAGCTGTAACCGAGGCCACGATGAGTCTGGATCGGCTCGGCGTCGGCGCGCACCAGACGCAATTTGGCGCGTACGCTTTTGATGTGGCTGTCGATGCTGCGCTCGTAGCCGGCGTCGGCGGCGACGCCTAGCGCATCAAGTAATTGTTCGCGGCTGAACACCCGCTCGGGTTGTTCCAGCAGGCATTGCAGCAGGCGGAATTCGTGGCGGGTCAGGCTCAGGGTCTGACCGCGATAAATGATTTGAATCCGCTCCGGATCGATACGAAACAGCGCTGAACTGGTCTCAATCGCTGGACGCGGCGCCATGCGCTTGAGGATGGCCTTGACCCGCGCCGCCACCTCTCGAGGACTGAACGGCTTGACCACGTAGTCGTCGGCGCCGATCTCCAGGCCCACCACGCGATCAATCTCGGCATCGCGGGCGCTGAGGAACAGCACCGGCACTTCGCTGAAGCGCCGCAGTTGTTTGCAGGTTTCGAAACCGCTGATGTCCGGCAGGCCGATGTCGAGGATGATCAGATCGGCCGGGGTCTGCCGCTGATGCTCCAGCGCCGCCGCGCCGAGGCTCAGCCACGTGGTGGCGAAGCCCTCGCCCTGCAAGGCAAAAATCAGCGTGTCGGCAATCGCCGCTTCGTCTTCGACAATCAGGATATGAGGCATGGCGTCCGAGCCCGTGGGTTAAGTGCGCGAACGGTGCCCCAAGCCTGACGTTACGTCAATGAGACCACTTGGCTCAGCAGTCCGGCTTGTCGGCCGTGAAGCGCCGTGCCGGGTTTACTGCCGCGCCGAATTCGCGCAAGGCCTTGGCACCGATCAGCAGCGGATAGTTGAAGTTGCTGCGGTCGGTCAGGTTGACCTCAACGGTACGCTTGACGTTGCCCAGGCACAGCTCCAGATCGACCACCGGACGTTTGGCGACTTCGGTGCTTTCGCCCTCATCCTCTTCATCCGAGCGGCTCTTGATCTTGCTGATCCGTGCGACCTTGTGTTCGTAGACCTTGTTGCTGGCGTCCTTGGTGCCGAGGCGGAACCGTACCCATTCATCGCCATCGCGGGTGAAGGTTTCGATGTCCTTGGCCGACAGCGAGGCGGTCAGTGCGCCGGTGTCCATCTTGGCCTTGAGCACTTCACCACCGATTTCCGGCAGCGCAATGTATTCATAGCGCCCGTACAGGGTCGGCTCGGCGGCCATGACCGGCAGGGCGACGAGGGCAAACAGTGCAAGGAGGGATTTCACGTAAGGGGTTTCCTTGGAAAATGAGGGCGGCAGACTGGGATTTTAGACACCCATTGAGTCATTCGTTCGCCTTGAATCGCTTTCGCGAGCAGGATCGCTCCCAAAGGGTTTTGTGCTGAGCAGACATTTTTAATACACCTGAATCCAGTGTGGGAGCGAGCCTGCTCGCGAAGAGGACAGCACATTCAACACAACGCTTGAAGCAAAGCATACCGGCCCAAAAGTGAAACATTCGTCACCACCGATTTGGCCTGCCGCGCGAAGCTGCTTATCATGGCGCGCCCATCCGTTTGCAAAGAGTTGCTTATGCGCCGCCTGCTCACCGGCTGTTTCGTCACCCTGCTGCTGTTGCTCAACACCCTGATCCTGATCGGGCCGTTGTTGGTTTTCGCCCTGCTCAAACTGATCGCACCAGGCCGCTGGCGCGATTACGCGTCGGGGGCGGTGATGTGGATCGCCGAGACCTGGGCGGAAATCGACAAGCTGATTTTCCGCCTGTGCATTCCCACCCAATGGGACATTCGCGGTGGCGAAGATTTGCGCGGTGACACTTCGTATCTGGTGGTCAGCAACCACCAGTCGTGGGTCGATATTCCGGCGCTGATCCAGACCCTCAACCGCCGCACGCCATTCTTCAAATTCTTCCTCAAGAAGGAACTGATCTGGGTGCCGTTTCTGGGGCTGGCGTGGTGGGCGCTGGATTACCCGTTCATGAAGCGCTACACCAAGGCATTCCTGGCGAAGCACCCGGAGCTGGCCGGCAAGGATCTGGAAATCACCAAACAGGCCTGCGAGCTGTTCAAGCGTCAGCCGGTGACTGTGGTCAATTATCTGGAAGGCACGCGCTACACCGCCGCGAAAAGCGCGCAGCAGCAATCACCCTTCAACCACTTGCTCAAGCCCAAGGCCGGCGGCGTGGCGTTTGTCCTGGCGGCGATGGGTGAACAACTGGATGCGATTCTCGACGTCACCGTGGTGTATCCACAGGCGAAGATCCCGGGTTTCTGGGATTTGATCAGCGGCAACGTGCCGCGCGTGATCATCGACATCAAGACCCGCGAACTCGACCCGGCGCTGTGGCAGGGCGATTACGAGAATGATCCGGCGTTTCGCCAGACGGTCCAGAGCTGGGTCAACCGGCTCTGGAACGAGAAGGATCAGCGCATCGCCGAACTGCGCAGCGAGCGCGGCTGAATCAGCTACCGGTGCCGGCGCCCCAGATGCTGCCCAGGCTGCTCAGCAGCGAACCGCCGACGCCCTGCTGACCGAGGTATTGCAACAGCACAGGGGCAAACTGGCCGATCATGCCGCTGTCCATGCCCAATGCGCTGAAGGCATTGTTCAGGTCATTGGTGTCCTTGACGTTGCCCAGCGCGTTTTCCAGACCGGCGGATTTGCCGGACGAACCGAGCAAAGCCCCCAACGCCGCCAGATTGCCGCTGCCACCCGACAGTTTGTCGATGCCCGGCACTTCCTTGGCCAACTGCGAATAATCGGTACTGCTCAATTGATTCTTCGCCAGACCAAGCATCGCACTGGTGCCGCCAACGGCTTGCTCCGGCGTGACATCCAGCGCACTGAGGGCACTGAGCAAACCGGCGGTTTCCGAGGTCGGCGCCGCAGCGGCCGCCTTGTCACCGCCCTGCATCCCCGAAACCGCACCAGCGACGTCGTTCAGACTGAAACCGGCAAACACCGGCCCGGCGGCCAGGGTCAGGAGCGATGCCAAGGTAAAACCGCGTGAAATCTTCATCAGACATCCTCTTGCGCTGTAAAAACCACCCGGTGAACGGGCAGTGAAACTGCCGGTTTGACCGGGTATCCGCCGGCATGTTCCGGCGCGGCGCATCCATTTTCATCCGGCTCACGTATATAAAACGTGAAATCCCGGACACCCTCGTGATGAATGGCACAACCGCTGTCGCTGAACTAGCCTGTGAACAGTCCGAGCCCAGCCCTCGTCGCCCGACCTTTGCCTGGAGAGTCGTCATTTCCATCGCCGACACCGATCAGCTGCGACAGTTGTTGGCCCAGTGTTCACTGGGTGATCGTCGCGCCTTCGAAACGCTCTATCGCAGTGTCGGCCCACGCTTGCATGGCGTTGCCCTGCGCTTTATGGGCCGTGCCGATCTGGCCGAAGAAGTGCTGCAGGAAGCCTTCGTGCGCATCTGGAACAACGCCTCGCGCTACGAAGCGCACCTGTCCGCGCCGCTGACCTGGATGATCAACATCACTCGCAATCAAGCCATCGATCAGTTGCGCAAACACCGTGACCGGCCACTGACTGACCTCGAACAGGACGCCCTGCCGGACGAAAGCCCCTCGGCTCACGACCAACTGAACAGCGCCCGCGAAGCTCATGCGCTGAACCGCTGCCTGGAGACCCTCGAAAGCATGCAGCGCCAGTCAATCACCGTGGCCTACTTTCAAGGATTGTCGTGCACGGAACTCGCCGAACATCTGGCCACGCCACTGGGAACGGTGAAATCGTGGATCCGCCGTGGCATGGAACGTCTGCGTCGGTGCCTTGAATCATGAATTACCAGACCCCTGCCCTGCGCCGCGCCCTCGCCGCCGATTACGCGATTGGCCTGATGTCTGCACCTGCGCGGCGGCGCTTTGAACAGTTGCTGCTGGATGACACGACATTAAGGGCTGAACTGGCGCAATGGCAGGAAAGCCTCGTCTCTCTCACCGAAGCGCTGCCGGAACATCCGGTGCCCGACCGCGTGTGGCAAGGCATCACCGCGCGCATCGAACCGCAGGTGCTGCATGTGCCTGAGAAACGGCCATTCTGGAACTGGCTGCGACTCACCGCTGCGATCTGCTCCATTGCCGTGCTGGTGCTCCTCGGCTCGCTGTACAACCGCGACGACGCCCGCTACCGCGCCACGCTGTTGACCGCTGATGCGCAACCGGCGCTGAAGGTCGAGGCGCATGCGGATTATCTGCAGGTCGAGCCGCTGACGCTGGCGGCGGTTGATGCGGATCGCAGCCTGGAACTGTGGGCGATTCCGGCTGACGGCAAACCGATCTCGCTTGGGGTCATTCCGGCGGGTGGCAAAGGCAAGGTTGAGTTGAACGAAGCGCAGAAGATGTTGATCGGCAAACCGATTGCTTTGGCGGTCAGTCTGGAACCTAAAGGTGGCTCGCCGACTGGGCAACCGACCGGACCGGTTCTGTATCAAGGGGCGCTGGCGGCGCTGTAAAGCAAAGCCCCTCACCCTAGCCCTCTCCCAAAGGGAGAGGGGACTGACCGTGGGATATTGACGTAATACGCCGACGTGAAAGACTTGCGTTGAATCCATAGTCGACTCGATCTTTCAGGTCGATGTACGACGCAAGACACCTCGGTTGGCCCCATCTCCCTCCGGGAGAGGGCTGGGCGGGCGGCGTTCCGATGAGGGTAGCTCTTGACCTTGGCTTGCAACAAAAACGGCGACCCTGAGGTCGCCGCTTTGTATTGCGCTTAAGCCTACGCCGCACTAAACAACTTATGCGGATCAATCACAAACTTCTTCGGCACGCCCGCATCGAACTCGCCGTAACCTTCCGGCGCCTGATCCAGACTGATCACCTGCACGCCCACCACTTCGGCGATATTGATGCGATCCCACATGATCGCCTGCATCAGTTGACGGTTGTACTTCATCACCGGGGTCTGGCCGGTGTGGAAGCTGTGGGATTTCGCCCAGCCCAGACCGAAGCGAATGCTCAGGCTGCCCATTTTCGCCGCGGCATCCACAGCGCCCGGATCTTCGGTGACGTACAGACCTGGAATACCGATCTTGCCAGCAACGCGAACCACGCCCATCAGTGAGTTGAGCACGGTGGCCGGCGCTTCGGCTTTGACGCCGTCGTGGCCGTGGCCGCGTGCTTCGAAGCCGACGCAGTCCACCGCGCAATCCACTTCCGGTTCGCCCAGCAGTGCGGCGATCTGTTCGTGCAGCGGCGTGTCTTTCGACAGGTCGACGATTTCAAAACCCTGGGCTTTGGCGTGGGCCAAGCGGATGGTGTTGACGTCGCCGACGATCACCACCGCCGCACCGAGCAAACGCGCAGAGGCAGCGGCGGCCAGACCGACCGGACCAGCGCCGGCAATGTAAACGGTGCTGCCCGGACCAACGCCTGCCGTCACGGCGCCGTGGTAACCGGTCGGGAGGATGTCGGAGAGGCAGGTCAGGTCGCGGATTTTCTCCATGGCCTTGTCGCGGTCCGGCAGTTTCAGCAGGTTGAAGTCGGCGTATGGCACCAGCACGTATTCAGCCTGGCCACCGGTCCAGTCGCCCATGTCGACGTAGCCGTATGCGCCGCCGGCACGGGCCGGGTTGACGGTCAGGCAGACGCCGGTGTGTTGCTCTTTGCAGGAACGGCAGCGCCCGCAAGCCACGTTGAACGGTACGGAAACCAGGTCACCGATTTTCAGGTTTTCGACGTCGGAGCCTTTTTCGATCACCTCGCCGGTGATCTCGTGGCCCAGCACCAGACCGGTCTGCGCCGTGGTACGGCCGCGCACCATGTGCTGGTCGGAGCCGCAGATATTGGTGGAAACCACTTTGAGAATGACCCCGTGCTCGATCTTGCGACCGCGCGGGTCCTGCATTTTCGGATAGTCGATTTTCTGTACTTCGACCTTGCCAGCGCCGAGATACACCACACCACGATTGCCAGACATGCTTTCACCTCGCTGTTGTTTTTATGGAACCGCGTTGCCCAGGCAGGCAGCGCGTTGAATGCTCGGGTATTGCTTGTTGGTTTTGCGTTGCTTGTTATGGCCCTATCGCGAGCAGGCTCACTCCTACATTGGAATGCGTACCCCTTGTAGGAGTGAGCCTGCTCGCGATAGCTATCTAAAGAACGACCGTGCGATTGGCGTTGAGGAAAACCCTTCGCTCAATGTGATACCCAACCGCCCGCGCAAGTGTCAGGCCTTCAATATCCCGCCCCTTGGCAATCAGATCCTCAGGGTAATGACTGTGATCCACCACCTCGACGCCCTGGGCAATGATCGGCCCTTCATCGAGGTCGTTATTGATGTAATGCGCCGTCGCGCCAACCAGTTTCACGCCCTTGTTGTAGGCCTGGTGATACGGCTTGGCGCCCTTGAAGCCGGGCAGCAACGAGTGGTGAATGTTGATCGCCTTGCCATCGAGCTTGCGGCACAGTTCCGGCGACAACACCTGCATGTAGCGGGCGAGAATCACCAGTTCGGCGCCGGACTCTTCGATCACTTGCCACACCTGACGCTCCTGCGACGGCTTGTCGTTGGGGTCGAGGGGGAAATGGTAGTAGGGAATCTGGTGCCAGTCGGCCAGCGGTTTCAGATCCGGGTGATTGGAGACCACCGCCGCGACGTCCATCGACAACTGGCCAATGCGCTGGCGGTAGAGCAAATCGTTGAGGCAGTGATCGGCCTTGGAGACCATGATCACCACTTTTGGCCGGTAGTTCGGCGCGGTCAGCTCGAAGATCATGCCGAAGGCCTGGCCGCGTTCGGCGAGGCCGGCACGGAAGGACTGTTCGTCGAAGCCGTCGGGCTGACGAAATTCCACGCGAATGAAGAAACGCCCGGAGAGGCGGTCATCGAACGAATGGTGCTCGGTGACGTAGCAGCCCTGCTCGAACAGGAAACGCGTCACCGCGTCCACGGTGCCGAGGACGCTGGGGCAGTCGGCGGTCAGAATCCATGTGTCTGGGGCGCGGCTCATGGTGCGGTGACTCCTGTTCTTTTGTGCGGGGTGTCAGGTTTTCCCTCACCCTAGCCCTCTCCCAGAGGGAGAGGGGACTGACCGAGGTGTTGTTTCGAGCTACGCCGACCTGAAATATCGCGGCGAACTCAGGCTCGAAAACTCCACAAATCTGCTCCCTTTCCCCCTCTCCCCCCTGGGGGAGAGGGCTGGGGTGAGGGGGTAGCTCTTGATCTTTCAGGCCTGAACGCTCAACCCGTACTCAGCCGATGCATCCTGCAACCACAACCACCAGTAATCCGAAAAGCTGCGACGAATCAGCAATTCCCAGGTGTCTTCAGCGGTATGTCGAATCATCAGCTGCGACTTGGCGAACACCGTGCCGACCGCTTTCCCGACCGGGAAGTTGTTCGGGTGCACGTCATAGCTGGTCGACTTCATCAGCACCTGACGTACATTCGGCCCGCTCAGTTCGAGCACTTGCTGGCCGCCGCTGACGTTGACGATCGCGATGTGCAGATCGCCGAGCGCTTCACGCAGTTTCTGTTCGGCGGCGTACTCTTCACCGCTTGGCACAATCAGCAGCCACTCATCCGGGCCCATCCATTGCAGGCTGGTTTCGCCTTTGACGATGACGCTCAGAGCGCCGGGCAATTCAATGCCCAGGGCTTTGTGCACACCGGCGGCGAACGCGGCATCGTGGCCATCGCCACGGATGGTCAGGTGACCGAGGAGTTTCTTTTCACGCACGATCACGCCGGCGTTCTTGCGGCCCTTGCCGACCAGGCTGGCGAGGTCGGCATGGTGCAGCGACGACTCGGCCTTGGCGCCGGTGGTCGGGCGTTGTTGGTAAACATTGGCTGTGGTCATAAAGCACCTTTGCTGAATTCTGACTTGAGCCCTGTGTAGGCAGATCTACCGCTATCGCGAGCAGGCTCACTCCTACAAGGGGTACGCGATCACCTGTAGGAGTGAGCCTGCTCGCGATGAAGTCACCGCAGCGCAACTGCACTCCCCAGGCGCCGAACCATCAAATATTCTGGCGATCACCCTTCGGATCAAAAAACACCGAAGAAACAATCTCCGCCTCGATCACGCTGCCATCCGCCAGCGGTGCAAACACCCGCTCACCGAGACGCTTCAGACCGCCCTTGACCACACCCATGGCAAACGAATAACCGAGGGAGTTGTGCGCGTAGCTGGAGGTCACGTGGCCGACCATGGTCATCGGAATCGCCTGCTTGGTGTTGAACACCAACTGCGCACCTTCCGGCAGCCAGACATTCGGATCGATCGGCTTCAGACCGACCAATTGCTTACGCTGATCCTTCACGCAGTCTTCACGGTTCATCCCACGCTGGCCGATCCACGAGAACGGTTTGGTGCGACCCACGCACCAGCCCATGTTCAAGTCGTCCGGGGTCATCGAGCCGTCAGTGTCTTGGCCGACAATGATGAAGCCCTTCTCGGCACGCAGGACGTGCATGGTCTCGGTGCCGTACGGGGTCAGGTTGTACTGCTTGCCGGCCTCGACGATTTTCTCCAGCACGCCCATCGCATAGTCGGCCTGCACGTTGACTTCGTACGACAGCTCACCGGTGAACGAGATGCGGAACACCCGCGCCGGCACGCCGCCGACCAGACCTTCTTTCCAGGTCATGAACGGGAACGCTTCGTTGCTCAGATCAATGTCGGTCACGGCGCTGAGCAGCTTGCGGCTGTTCGGCCCGGACAGGGTCATGGTCGCCCAGTGATCGGTGACGGAAGTGAAGTAGACCTTCATGTCCGGCCATTCGGTCTGGTGGTACAGCTCCAGCCACTGCAGCACGCGAGCCGCGCCGCCGGTGGTGGTGGTCATGACGAAATGGTTGTCGGCCAGACACGCCGTGACACCGTCGTCGAAGACCATGCCGTCTTCTTTGCACATCAAACCGTAACGAGCCTTGCCCACGTCGAGCTTGGTCCAGGCGTTGGTGTAAACGCGGTTGAGGAACTCGCGGGCATCCGGGCCCTGGATGTCGATCTTGCCGAGGGTCGAAGCGTCGAGCAGGCCGACGCTGTCGCGCACGGCTTTGCATTCACGCTTGACGGCGGCATGCAGGTCTTCACCGTTTTTCGGGAAGTACCATGGGCGCTTCCACTGACCGACGTCTTCAAACTCGGCGCCATTCTTCACATGCCAGGCATGCAGCGCGGTGTGACGCACCGGCTCGAAGATGTGCCCACAGTGACGGCCAGCCACAGCACCGAAAGTCACCGGCGTGTAGTTCGGACGGAACATGGTGGTGCCCATCTGCGGAATGGTCACGTTCAGCGAACGGGCGGCAATGGCCAGACCGTTGACGTTGCCAAGCTTGCCCTGATCGGTGCCGAAGCCCAGCGCGGTGTAGCGTTTGACGTGCTCGACCGATTCGAAACCCTCACGGGTCGCCAGTTCGATGGCGGCGGCGGTCACGTCGTTTTGCAGGTCGACGAATTGCTTCGGCGCCCGTGCGGTGTTCTTTTCATGCGGCACCTGGAACAGCGCCAACGTCGGTTCTTCGTGACGGCTCAAGGCTTTTGGCAACACGCCTTCGACGGTCTGGAAACCGGCTTCGGCAGCGGCGCGCACGCCACCTTCAAAACCATCGGCCAGCGAATCGCCGAGACCATAAACACCGTTGATGCCACCGACACACACGCGTTTCTGCGGTGCTTCGCCCGGCACGAAACCGAGGATGTCTTCGCGCCAGGTCGGCTTGCCGCCCAAGTGCGAGGCCAGGTGAACCACCGGGCTATAGCCGCCGGAGCTGGCTACCACGTCGCAGTCCAGCCATTCGCCCGGACTGGTCACGGCGTGCGCTTTGACATCAATCGCGGCGACGCGGGCAGCGGTGACACGCTTGCTGCCTCGGGTCTCGATCACGGCGCTACCGGTGAGGATGCGGATGCCTTTGGCGCGGGCCTCTTCTACCAACGCACCACGCGGATTGCTGCGCGCATCGGCGATGGCGACCACTTGCAGACTGGCATCGAGCCAATCCAGAGCAACGCGATAAGCGTGGTCGTTGTTGGTCGACAGCACGAGTTTCTTGCCCGGCGCTACGCCGTAACGGCGCACGTAAGTCGACACCGCACCAGCGAGCATGTTGCCCGGCACGTCGTTGTTGCCGTAAACCAGCGGACGCTCGCAAGCACCGGTCGCCAGCACCACTCGCTTGGCGCGAACGCGGTGGATGCGCTGACGCACCTGACCGATTGGCGCACGGTCGCCGAGGTGATCGGTGAGGCGTTCGTGAATGGTCAGGAAGTTATGGTCGTGGTAACCGTTGACCGTGGCGCGCGGCAGGATCAGCACGTCCGGGGTGTTTTTCAGTTCGGTGATGACGCTGGCAACCCACTCCATCGCAGGTTTGCCGTCGAGGCTTTCGCGCGAATCGAGCAGGCTGCCGCCGAACTCTTCCTGCTCGTCGGCAAGAATGACGCGAGCACCGCTGCGCGCAGCGGCCAGTGCAGCAGAAAGACCGGCCGGGCCACCGCCAACAATCAGCACGTCGCAGTGCTGGTTCATGTAGTCGTAGGTGTCCGGATCGTTCTCGGTCGGCGAGCGGCCAAGACCTGCTGCCTTACGGATGTACTTCTCGTAAGTCATCCAGAACGATTGCGGGTACATGAAGGTTTTGTAGTAGAAACCCGGCGGCATCAGCTTGCCGCCGACCTTGCCGAGAATGCCCATCATGTCGTTGTTGACGCTCGGCCAGCCGTTGGTGCTGGTCGCAACCAGCCCTTGATACAACGCCTGTTGCGTGGCGCGCACGTTGGGAATCTGCGTGGCTTCGGTAGCGCCGATCTGCAGCACCGCGTTCGGCTCTTCGGCACCGGCAGCGAAGATCCCGCGAGGACGCGAGTACTTGAAGCTGCGCCCGATGATGTCGACGCCGTTGGCGATCAGCGCGGCGGCCAGCGAGTCACCCTCGAAGCCTTTGTAGCTCTGACCGTTGAAGGTGAAGCTCAGCACTTTGTTGCGGTCGATCCGTCCACCGTTGGACAGGCGATTGGTCTGGCTCATACCTTCTCTCCCAGCGCCGTCGTGGCTGTTTTCGCCGAATCAGCCTTGTCGGTGAATTGCGGCTTGGTGCCGATCTTGTAGGTTTCGAGAATCTCGTAGGTCACGGTGTCGCGGGTGACGTTGAAATACTGGCGGCAACCGGCGACGTGATCCCACAGTTCGTGGTGCAGACCGCGCGGGTTGTCGCGGAAGAACATGTAGTCGCCCCACTCCTCGTCGGTGCAGGCGCCAGGGTCGAGCGGGCGCGGAATGTGCGCCTGACCGGATGCGTGGAATTCCTCTTCGGAGCGCAGTTCGCCGCAGTGAGGACAGAAGATATGCAACATGGGGATTTCTCCTGTTAGTGGGCGACGGCAGCAGCGCCGTGTTCGTCGATGAGTGCGCCGTTGTGGAAACGGTCGATGGAAAACGGTGCGGCCAACGGGTGCATTTCACCCTTGGCCAGACTCGCGGCAAACACGTTGCCCGAGCCAGGTGTCGCTTTGAAACCACCGGTGCCCCAACCGCAGTTGAAGAACATGTTCGGTACCGGGGTTTTCGAAATGATCGGGCAAGCGTCCGGGGTGGTGTCGACGATGCCGCCCCACTGACGGTTCATGCGTACGCGCGACAGTACCGGGAACATCTCGACGATGGCCTGAATGGTGTGCTCGATCACCGGGTACGAACCGCGCTGGCCGTAGCCGTTGTAGCCGTCGATGCCGGCACCGATCACCAGGTCGCCCTTGTCGGACTGGCTGATGTAACCGTGCACGGCGTTGGACATGATCACGCTGTCGATAATCGGCTTGATCGGCTCGGACACCAGCGCTTGCAGCGGGTGGGATTCGATCGGCAGACGGAAACCGGCGAGTTTGGCCATGTGCCCGGAGTTACCGGCAGTGACCACACCGACGCGTTTGGCGCCGATGAAACCCTTGTTGGTTTCAACACCGATGCACACGCCGTTTTCCTTGCGGAAACCAATGACTTCGGTCTGCTGGATCAAGTCCACGCCCAAGGCGTCGGCGGCACGGGCAAAGCCCCAGGCCACGGCATCGTGACGGGCGACGCCGCCGCGACGCTGAACGGTGGCGCCCATCACCGGGTAGCGAGTGTTTTTCGAGCAGTCGAGGTACGGAATCTCGTCAGCGACTTGCTTGGCGTTGAGCAGCTCGCCATCGACGCCGTTGAGGCGGTTGGCGCTGACCCGACGCTCGGAATCACGGATGTCCTGCAGGGTGTGGCACAGGTTGTAGACGCCACGCTGGGAGAACATCACGTTGTAGTTGAGGTCCTGCGACAGGCCTTCCCACAATTTCATCGCGTGTTCGTAGAGGTGCGCCGACTCGTCCCACAGGTAGTTGGAACGCACGATGGTGGTGTTGCGCGCGGTGTTACCGCCGCCCAGCCAGCCCTTCTCGACCACGGCGACGTTGGTGATGCCGTGTTCTTTCGCCAGATAGTAGGCGGTCGCCAGACCGTGCCCGCCGCCGCCGACGATGACCACGTCGTAGACTTTTTTCGGCGTTGGCGTGCGCCACATGCGCTGCCAGTTTTCGTGGTGGCTGAGGGAGTGTTTGAAGAGGCCGAAGCCCGAATAGCGTTGCATAGTCAGTTACTCCAGAACACTCAGCGATAAACCGGGAAGTCTGCGCACAGGGCCGACACTTGCTGGGCAACATTGGCCTCGACATCGGCATCGCCGAGGTTGTCGAGGATGTCGCAGATCCAGCCAGCCAACACTTCGCACTGGGTCACCTTGAAGCCGCGAGTAGTGACGGCCGGGGTGCCGATGCGCAGGCCCGAGGTCACGAACGGCGATTGCGGGTCGTTCGGCACGGCATTCTTGTTGACGGTGATGTGGGCACGGCCAAGGGCGGCGTCGGCATCTTTGCCGGTCAGGCCCTGACGGATCAGGCTGACCAGGAACAAGTGGTTGTCGGTGCCACCGGACACTACATCGTAGCCACGTTTGATAAACACGCTGGCCATCGCCTGAGCGTTGTCGATCACTTGTTGCTGATACGCCTTGAAGCCCGGCTCCAGTGCTTCTTTGAAGCACACGGCTTTACCGGCGATGACGTGCATCAGCGGGCCGCCCTGAGCGCCGGGGAATACCGCCGCGTTGAGCTTCTTCTCGATCTCTTCGTTGGACTTGGCCAGGATCAGCCCGCCACGTGGACCGCGCAGGGTTTTGTGCGTAGTGGTGGTAACCACGTCGGCGTACGGCAGCGGGTTCGGGTACAGACCGGCGGCAACCAGACCGGCAACGTGGGCCATGTCGACAAACAGCAGCGCGCCGACCTTGTCAGCGATCTGACGGAAGCGCGGGAAGTCCAGAGTCTTCGAGTAAGCGGAGAAACCGGCGACGATCATTTTCGGCTTGGATTCGACGGCGAGACGCTCGACTTCGTCGTAATCGATCAGCCCGGTGTCGGTGTTGATGCCGTACTGCACAGCGTTATAGAGCTTGCCCGAAGACGACACTTTGGCGCCGTGGGTCAAGTGACCACCGTGGGCCAGGCTCATGCCGAGGATGGTGTCGCCCGGCTGGATCAGCGCCAGGTAAACAGCACTGTTGGCCGATGAACCGGAGTGTGGCTGGACGTTGGCGTAATCGGCGCCGAACAGTTGCTTGGCCCGCTCGATGGCCAGCGCTTCGACTTTATCGACGTGCTCGCAGCCACCGTAGTAGCGCTTGCCCGGATAGCCTTCGGCGTATTTGTTGGTCAGGCCACTGCCTTGCGCTTGCATCACGCGTTTGCTGGTGTAGTTTTCTGACGCGATCAGCTCGATGTGATCTTCCTGACGTTGCTCCTCGGCATTCATCGCCGCCAGCAGTGCATCGTCGTAACCCTGGATCTGGTCTTGCTTGCTGAACATCGCGTCTCTCCCAGCGGCATCTGTGCGCCATTCGTCTCGGTAAGGCACTGGCAATGAAGGCAGTGCCCTTTGATGCCGATGGTATGACCGGCGCAGACAGCTCAAATGCCTGCGCGCGCCACGCAAAGGTGCGTTTACGACATGGCCTGAAATGCCTTGTTGAATCTGCGCAGATCCCTGTAGGAGTGAGCCTGCTCGCGATGGCGGTGGGTCAGCTGAGCAAATGTTGGCTGATACGCCGCCATCGCGAGCAGGCTCACTCCTACAGGGGATTATGCGATCAACTGGCGAACCGTGAGCAGCAGGAGAAAATGCGCGGGATACAGGGCGTAGGCCCAGCGCCGCATTGGTGGCGGCTGGAGATGTCGCGCATGTCGCAACAGGAACATTCCGAGCATTGGCGCAAATAGGCACGTCGCAATACCGAGAATGGCGACGCTGCTACCGAACCTTGCCGAGTCGTAAAGCACTTGCCACTGATTCGCTGCGAGGCATATCAAACCCGGCAGCAAGCTGAAGTACCAAGGGCGGCGAAACATCAACAGCATCGCCAACGGGAGCAGAACCCCGAAGAAGCCGAACATCAGTCGTTCCGGGAAAACTATCGCCAGCACCAGCGCAGCAACGCCCAGCAATCGCGACGTGATCGAGGGATCCTGCCAACCCCGCGCCACCAACAACCCCAGCGCCAGCGTTGGCATCACATTCAACGTATCCGGCTCTGGAATGTACAACCGATACGGTATTTCGCTCACCGCACTGAACAGCAACAACCAGCCCAGATAGCGCCATTCCATCCTCCGCGAACCATCGCGCGACAGGTTCGCCGCCATCGCCAGACAAAACCACGGAAACGCCAACCGCCCCGGCACATACAGCCAATCGGCGGAGAACCCGACATATCGCAGGTGATCGAACAACATGCTCAACAGCGCCAGCCACTTGAGCAGATCCAGCGCGCCGTCACGTTTTCTCAGGTGCATAATCGGCCTGCGTCCATGTACTGTTCTGCCAGCGACATCCCGTGTGCTCCCCGGAAGATCTTCGGTAAAGTGCGCACCATCATTGACCACGAGCCTTCACAAGAGTCTCGACCACGGAAGCCGGCCATGACCGACAAGAGCCAACAATTCGCCAGCGACAACTATTCCGGAATCTGCCCTGAAGCCTGGGCCGCGATGGAGCAGGCCAACCACGGCCATCAGCGCGCGTATGGCGACGATGAATGGACCGCGCGCGCGGCCGATCATTTCCGCAAACTGTTCGAAACCGACTGCGAAGTGTTCTTCGCCTTCAACGGCACCGCCGCCAACTCGCTGGCCCTGTCGTCGCTGTGCCAGAGTTACCACAGCGTGATCTGCTCGGAAACCGCCCACGTCGAAACCGACGAATGCGGCGCCCCGGAATTCTTCTCCAACGGCTCGAAACTGCTGATCGCCGGCACTGAAAACGGCAAGATCACCCCGCAATCGATCCGCGAAGTCGCGCTCAAGCGTCAGGACATTCACTACCCGAAACCGCGCGTGGTCACCCTGACCCAGGCCACCGAAGTCGGCAGCGTCTACACCCCGGAAGAAGTCCGCGCCATCAGCGCCACCTGCAAAGAGCTGGGCCTGCACCTGCACATGGACGGCGCGCGCTTCTCCAACGCCTGCGCATTCCTCGGTTGCTCGCCAGCGGATCTGACCTGGAAGGCCGGCGTCGACGTGCTGTGCTTCGGCGGCACCAAGAACGGCATGGCCGTGGGTGAGGCGATCCTGTTCTTCAACCACAAACTGGCGGAAGACTTCGACTATCGCTGCAAGCAGGCCGGTCAGTTGGCGTCGAAAATGCGCTTCCTCTCGGCACCGTGGGTCGGCATCCTCGAAAACGACGCCTGGCTCAAATACGCCCGCCACGCCAACCACTGCGCGCAACTGCTGGCAGAACTGGTCAGCGACATTCCCGGCGTCGAACTGATGTTCCCGGTGCAGGCCAACGGCGTGTTCCTGCAACTCTCGGAACCGGCCATCGCCGCCCTGACCGCGAAGAACTGGCGCTTCTACACCTTCATCGGCAAGGGCGGCGCACGCTTCATGTGCTCGTGGGACACCGAAGAAGAACGCGTCCGCGAACTGGCCCGCGACATCCGCGAAGTCATGTCCGCCTGACCTGACGCTACACCCTCCCCCTGTAGGAGCTGCCGAAGGCCGCGATCTTCTGATCTTAAAAAACAAAATCAAAAGATCGCAGCCTTCGGCAGCTCCTACACAGGTTGTGCTTCTGCTTGGTCTACATTGTCTGTCGAGCCCTCTGCTCACATAACAATAAGCAGGAGCATCGACATGTCGTTACAAGGCAAAACCCTGTTCATCACCGGCGCCAGCCGTGGCATTGGTCGTGAGATTGCGCTGCGGGCCGCCAGAGACGGGGCCAATATCGTGATTGCGGCGAAGAGCGCCGAACCCCACGCCAAGTTGCCCGGGACCATTCACAGCGTCGCGGCGGAAGTCGAGGCGGCGGGCGGCAAGGCTCTGGCCCTGCAAGTGGATGTGCGTGATGAAGAGGCTGTGCGCAAAGCGCTTGCGCAGGCCAATGAGCACTTCGGCGGCATCGATGCACTGGTGAACAACGCCGGGGCGATCAAGCTCACCGGTGTGCAACACATCGAACTCAAGCGGTTCGACCTGATGCACCAGATCAACACCCGGGCGGTGTTGCTGTGCAGCCAGGCCGCCCTGCCCTATCTGAAGAAGTCCGCCGGGCACATTCTCAACCTGTCGCCACCGCTGAATCTGGCGAGCAAGTGGTTTGCACAGTTCAGCCCTTACACCGTGACCAAGTACGGCATGAGCATGCTGACGCTGGGGATGAGTGAGGAGTTTGCCGGTTACGGCATCAGCGTCAATTCGCTATGGCCGCAGACGATGATTGCTACAGCGGCGATCGAGTTTCAGTTGGGGAATCGGGAGTCGTTCAAACAGGCGCGCCTGCCTTCGATCATGGCGGATGCGGCGCATGTGATTCTGGAAAGTAGTGGACGGCAGATTACCGGGCGGTTGTTGATTGATGAGGAGATTTTGCGGGAGAGCGGTGTAAGCGAGTTCGAGCATTACCGGTTTGAACCGGAGAGTAATGCGGCGTTGATGACGGATTTGTTTATCGACTGAAAAGCCCCTCACCCTAGCCCTCTCCCAGAGGGAGAGGGGACTGATTGGGGGATATTTGAGAATTACGCCGACGTGCAACTGCTCTACCGAATCCATAATCGATAAGGTCGTTCAGGTCGATGCAGGACGCCAGACACCTCGGTCGGCTCCCTCTCCCACTGGGAGAGGGCTGGGGTGAGGGGTAAGCCGAACGCATAAAATCGCCCAGTCAGAAATCGATTCGGACGTCGCCTTTAGGCACACTGCAGCACGACAAGATAAACCCTTCAGCCTCATCGTCCTCGGTAATCCCGCCGTTGTGCTCCATCTCCACCTCGCCGCCCAGCTTGAGCACCTTGCACGTCCCGCAAATCCCCATCCCGCACGCCTTCGGAATCATCAAGCCCAGCTTGGCCGCCGCCGCATGCACCGTCTCGCCCGGTGCCACACGAATGCTCTTGCCGGACGAGGTGAATTCGACCTGATGCAGATCCGCCGCATCGATTTCCGGTGCATCCGCAGCCTGCTCGGCTTGCTCCACCGCATCAGCACGGGCTTCCGGTGGCGTGGCGCCGAAGGATTCCTCGTGATAACGCGACATGTCGTAACCGGCCACTTCCAGCAACCGCTTAACCGCATTCATGTAAGGCGTCGGCCCGCAGCAGAACACTTCGCGCTCAAGGAAGTCCGGCACCATCAATTCCAACATCTTGTGGTTCAGGTAACCGCGATAACCGGCCCACGGTTCACCCAAGCCATGCTTCTCACAAATCAGGTGCAGACTGAAGTTGTCGATCCGCGACGCCATGTGCTCCAGCTCGCGGTGGTAAATGATGTCTTTCGGTGAGCGCGCGCTGTGGATAAAGGTCATGTCGACGTTGGCGTTGGTGTCGTAGAACCAGCGCGCCATCGACATGCACGGCGTGATACCGACGCCGCCACTGAGATACAGCACTTTCGGGCTCGGGAAGTCGATGGCATTGAACAGCCCGACCGGCCCGTGCACCGCCAGCTCCTGCCCCTCATGAAGTGTGTCGTGCAGCCAGTTGGAAACCCTGCCGCCCGGCACGCGCTTGATCGTCACCGAAAAGCTGTACGGCACCGACGGCGAGCTGGAGATGGTGTACGAACGCATGATCGGCTGGCCTTCGATTTCCAGCTCCAGGGTCACGAACTGCCCGGGCTTGAAGAAGAACAGGATCGGCTGGTCAGCCATGAAGCAGAAGGTGCGCACGTCCCAGGTTTCCTGGATGACTTTGACGCAACGGACGATGTGTCGGCCATTGGCCCAGGTCTGGGTGGTGACCGGATTCAGGAAGCTGTTGGACATGCTGTTCTCCACGGCCGACTGTCGGCCTCATGTCGGCGATTCTGCGTATAGCGCGAACCGCCCGTTTACCTATCCGCGACATCGGCATACTTATCGCGACCAGCCCCCAACCACCGGGGGTTGCGCGTCGGGAACAGATTGCACCATGTCGCCCATGGATAAGGTTGCGCCCTGCGCCGGGCCCACACTCGCCCCAACACCAAGACAGCTTCTTTACACCTTGCGTAGCAACCGTTAGCAGCACACCTGATCAGCCACTTTCGCCGGCCACGCAGATGGCCATGAGGATCACATCGATGGACGTCACCGCAAAAATCAGCCTGGGCGATCCGCTGGAACCCGCACGCAAGGCCACCGCACAAATGCTGCAAGAGCGCGAGCGCACCTTTTCGCTGCCGCAACCGTTCTACAGCGATGAACGGCTGTTCGATATCGACATGCAGGAGATCTTCCAGAAAGAGTGGTTGATCGCCGGCATGACCTGCGAGATCCCGGCCAAGGGCAACTACCTGACCCTGCAGATCGGCAAGAATCCGATCATCGTCATCCGTGGCGCCGAAGGCGTGGTGCATGCCTTCCACAACGTCTGCCGCCACCGTGGCTCGCGTCTGTGCACCAGTGAAAAAGGCAAGGTCGCCAAATTGGTCTGCCACTACCACCAGTGGACCTATGAGCTGGACGGGCGTCTGCTGTTCGCCGGCACCGAAATGGGCGCCGACTTCGACATGAAGCAGTACGGCCTCAAACCGGTGAACGTGAAGACGGCCGGCGGTTACATCTTCATCAGCCTGGCCGAGAACCCGCCGGCCATCGATGACTTCCTGTCGACGCTGAACCATTACATGGAACCGTACGACATGGAGAACACCAAGGTGGCGATTCAAACCACCTTGTTCGAAAAGGCCAACTGGAAACTGGTGCTGGAAAACAACCGCGAGTGCTACCACTGCAACGCGTCGCACCCGGAACTGCTGAAAACCCTGCTGGAATGGGACGACGTCACCGACCCGCGCGCCGATCAGGCGTTCAAGGATCACGTCGCTGCCTCCGCCGCGGCCTGGGAAGCCGAGAAGATCCCTTACGCCCACGCCAGCTTCGGCCTGCGCAACCGCATAGTGCGCATGCCGCTGCTCAAGGGCACCGTGTCGATGACCCTCGACGGCAAACAGGGCTGCGCGAAACTGATGGGCCGGATCAAGAACCCGGATCTGGGTTCGATGCGCATCCTGCACCTGCCGCACTCGTGGAACCACTGCATGGGCGACCACATCATCGTCTTCACCGTGTGGCCGATCAGCGCGCAGGAAACCATGGTCACCACCAAGTGGATCGTGCACAAGGATGCGGTTGAAGGTGTTGATTACGACGTCGAGCGTATGCGTCAGGTGTGGGATGCGACCAACGATCAGGACCGGCGTCTGGCGGAAGAGAACCAGCGCGGGATCAATTCGACGGCTTATCAGCCTGGGCCGTATTCGAAGACCTATGAGTTTGGCGTGGTCAACTTCGTCGACTGGTACAGCGAGCGCCTGCTGAACAACCTCGGCGCCGAGCCTGCGCCATACCTCAAAGGCGTCCCGGTTCAGGGCTAAAAGCAAAAGCTTCGCGAGCAGGCTCGCTCCCACAGGTGGAATGCATTCCAAATGTGGGAGCGAGCCTGCTCGCGAAGGCGTCATGAAAGTCATTACATCTCTGAAACCAGATTGCACAATTTTTGACCAACCACCCCACACCCTATACCCACCAAGCCCCCCAGCCTTCCGCAAACAAGTTATCCACACACCCACCCACAGCAAATGGGGGTAACTGTGGATGAACGAAAAAATAACTGACTGATTTGTGAAGAAAAATCGTGACTTATCCAGAAGCACGGTTTGCAAGACGCACTGGTTAATTTTTGATCATATTCATGGAGGCCACGTCCTGCATGGCCTGTAGAGGATGGCGAACACGTTATCCACAGAAGCGCCAACAGAGTTCGGGGGTAACTTTGCCTTGTCTGTGGAAAAGCGTTGGAGGCTGTGTGAAATCGGGGTTTTGCGCGGGAATTAAGTCCGGAAACTTACGAATTGACTGTTTTTTGATCACCCCTTCGAAAGCCACGGTTTGTATGGGCTTCAGCGGATAGCGAACATCTTATCCACAGAAGCGCCAACAGAGATTGGGGGCAACTTTCCAAGTTATCCTGGCGAAAAAGCCCTGAAAATCCGTGACTTAGGCTGGTTGTTTTTTGATCGGAGGGCTGTAGGGCTTGAATGGCGTGGGGTGTAGAGAGGGGCGAACACGTTATCCACAGATCCGCCAACAGGGATTGTGGGTAAAAGTGCTTGCCCTCATCGGAACGCCGCCCGCCCAGCCCTCTCCCGGAGGGAGAGGGCTAGGGTGAGGGCCTTTTCAGCGGACGACGCCTTCTTCAATCAGCAATTTGAGAATCGCTTCAGCCCCGGCCTGTGCGGTAACGCCCTTGAGCACCTGCCCCCCGCCACCACTGGCCTTGGCCGTCGCGGCCTTCATCCGGTCCGCCCCGCTTTTGGCCTTGATCACCTTCAAGCGTTTCGGCCGTGGCTTGGCCGCTTGCAAAGTGGCAACCGCGAGCAACTCATCGTCCACCACTTCGACGTCTTCAGCCTGCAAGACCCCGCGTCGCGCGGGACCATACGCACTCTGCCGAGGCTTCGGCGCAGCGTTATCCACAGTCGCCAGAAACGGCAGTTTCACCTTCAACCGGCGCCGCTGTCCGCGCGGCAAGGCTTGCAGCACCAGCGCCGAACCATCATTGATCGACTCGACCTGAGCCAGCCCGACCACCAACGGCCAGCCCAGTCCTTCGGCGAGCAAAAACGGCAACATCCCCGAACCTTCACCGGTTTCCGCCTGGCTGCCGGTCAGGACAACTTGCGCACCGGCATCGCGCAGATACGCGGTCAGCGCCGGCAGCGCATCGGCGCCTGCCGGTTGCTCCAGCACATGCATCTGCTCAAGCCCCATGCCCAGATAGGCGCGCAACGCCGGTTCTGCAACGTCACCGGCATGCAGCACTTGCAGGTTATCCCCAGCCAGTTGCAAACCCAGTTCCACGGCGCGCGCGTCCTGATCAGCGCGGCGTGGCCGCCCGGAGGTCGGGTGGGCGCCGATTGAAACCAGACTGATTACTTTCGTGTTCATAAAGTTTCCTTAAGCCGCATCGCGCTTGGCTTCGTTGCGGTAAGCCGCGACCGCTTCGATCAACGCCTGCAGAATCTCTGCGCTTTCGCCGATCACCGACAAATCGGCACGCTTGATCATGTCGCAACCCGGATCAAGGTTGATCGCCACGACCTTGTCGCAGGCACCAATACCTTGCAGGTGCTGAATCGCGCCAGAGATACCCACAGCCACATAGACCCGCGCGGTGACCCAGGTACCGGACGCGCCGACCTGACGATCACGCGCCATGAAGCCATCGTCCACTGCAACGCGGGAAGCACCTTCGGTAGCGCCGAGTGCTGCCGCCGTTTCGTGGAATAGTGCCCAGTCTTTGACTCCATTGCCGCCGGAGAAAATGAATTCGGCTTCAGCCATTGGAATCGCCGCCGGGTCGACCGCCACGGCGCCGAGATCTTCGATCCGCGAGAGACTGCGCGCCACGCTTGTGGATAACTCCACCGGCAACGCTTCGTGGCGAGTGTCGCTGACTGGTTCGGCGCATTCGGCAGCGGCCAAAATCAACCGCGCAACTGGACGGGCAAGGTCTTGCAGCCCAGCGCCAGCGCGGCCGATGCACTCCTGATCCTTGACCTGCCAGACCCGTGTCGCCGGGCGTTCGCCCAGTGCAGCGGCAAAGCGTCGACCGAGTTCACCGCCACCGCTGCGGCTGTCCGGCAGCAACCAATGACGCGGGTTGAACTGGTTATCCACAGCGCGCAAACCTTGCACCCGTTGCTCCGGTGCATAACCGCTGAATTCCTCGCCTTCGAGCACCAGCAAGCGATCGACGCCAGCGGTCGCGAAAGCGTTTTCCTTGTGCTCGCCAAAGACCACCGCCAACACCGCGCCGTCCTGGCCAGCGAGTTGATGGGCGAGCCCAAGCAAGTCGCGATCGTGGCTGCTCAAGCGACCACCGACCATGTCCGGCACCACGCTGATGTAGAACGCCGGGGCCGGCACTTGATGCAGCGGCAATTGCACTTCCACAGCCGCCGAACGTTTGACCGCCCCGCCCTGTTGCGCGCCGCTGCGGTCGATCCGTTTGATGCCGTTGGGGCCGATAAAACCGATGCCGTGCAGGTTCTTTCGGATGACGCCATTCGGCCCCATCCAGCTGTGTTGCGCCGGTTGCATGGCCGCATGCAGCGGATGCAAACGGTTACGCGCAATCCATTCGGCGCGTGGGTCGCGGCGGATAATGTCGCTCATCAGTGGGCCTCCGCAGGTTCACGTTTGGCCGGGGTGGCAGGCTTGCTCGGCGCGGCGTCTTCGAGCAGCGCGTCGGCCACCAGTTCAGCGATGTCCTTGATCAGCGGACGCGGTTCGACCACGCCTTCGAGCATCGCCGTGCACTGTGGACAACCCACGGCCACCAGTTCGGCGCCGGTCTCGCGGATGTCTTCCATGCGCATGTCGGGAATCCGTTGCTTGCCCGGAATGTCAGTGATCGGCGCGCCGCCACCACCGCCGCAGCAGCGCGAACGGAAGCCGGAACGTTGCATCTCTTTCACTTCGATACCGAGGGCACGCAGCACTTCACGCGGCGCTTCGTACTCGCCGTTGTAACGACCGAGGTAGCACGGATCGTGATAGGTCACGCTGTTGCCTTTGTGCTGACCGAGGTTCAGCGCGCCGGCCTGAATGATTTCTGCCATGTAGGTGCTGTGGTGCTGCACCAGGTAGTTGCCATCGAACGCGCCGTACTCGTTTTTCAGCACGTGGAAGCTGTGCGGATCACAAGTAACGATGCGGTTGAAGCTGTATTTGGCCAGGGTCTGGATGTTGCGTTTGGCAAGCAACTGGAAGGTCGCTTCATCGCCGAGACGCCGGGCAACATCGCCGCTGTCACGCTCTTCGAGACCGAGTACGGCAAAGTCGATTTTCGCCGCTTTCAGCACTTTGACGAAGGCGCGCAGGGTGCGCTGGTTGCGCATGTCGAACGCACCGTCGCCGACCCAGAACAGCACGTCGGTGGATTTCTTCTCGCTGAGCAGATTGAGGTTCAAGTCCGCCGCCCAGTTCATCCGCCCGCCCGGGGCGAAACCGCCGGGGTTGTCGGTGGCGATGAGGTTTTCAAGGACTTCGGCGCCCTTGTTCGGCGTCGCGCCTTTTTCCAGGGTCAAGTGCCGGCGCATGTCGACGATGGCGTCGACGTGCTCGATCATCATCGGGCATTCCTCGACGCAGGCACGGCAGGTGGTGCACGACCACAGGGTTTCGGCGTCGACCAGACCGTTAACGATCGGTTGATGTGGATTACCGCTGTGTTCGCCCACTGGTTTGCCGGGATACGGGCTGCCGGCGAACTTCGCATCGGTGCCACCGGCGAGACCGACGACCATGTCCTGAATCAGTTTCTTCGGGTTCAGCGGCTGACCGGCAGCGAACGCCGGGCACGCCGCTTCGCACTTGCCGCACTGCACGCAGGCGTCAAAGCCGAGCAACTGGTTCCAGGTGAAATCCTTGGGTTTCTCAACACCCAGCGGAGCACTCGGATCGTTCAGATCCAACGGCTTCAAACCCGTGGAACGACCACCACCAAAACGCTCCGCGCGACGGTGCCAAGCCAAATGCAAAGCACCAGCGAAGGCGTGTTTCATCGGCCCGCCCCAGGTCATGCCGAAAAACAGTTCCGACACGCCCCACAGCACACCGATCCCGAGGATGACGGCGAGCACCCAACCGCCAAAGTTCTCCGGCAGAATCCCGGCCACCGGCAAGGTCAGCAGGAAGAACGACGCCGAGAACGCCAGCAGACTTTTCGGCAGGCGCATCCACGGGCCTTTCGACAGCCGCGCCGGCGGGTTGCGCCGACGCAGATAAACGAAGATCGCGCCGACGAACATCACTGCCGTCATCAGCAGCAAGGCGTAACCGAGAATGCGGTTATGCAGGCCAAAACCGTGCACCAGCAGCGCCAGTACAATCGACGCCACCGCACCGCCGGCCGTGGCCACGTGGGTGTTGGCGATGTATTTGTCCCGCGCCACGACATGGTGCAAATCGACCATGTAGCGCTTGGGCATGGCCAACAGGCCGCCGATCAGATCGACCTTCGAGGCCCGGCCCCGACGCCACATGGCCACCCGCCGCAACGCGCCAAGGACCCCAAGGCCGATAACTGCGAACAACAGGATTGGAAGAAGGGTGTTCAACATCAGAGTCACCTCTGGCGAGGTGCAAGCTACAAGCTACAAGCTGCAAGAAAGAGCAGCAAAATCTGCCGGGCTTTTACTTGCGGCTTGAAGCTTATGGCTCGCAGCTGAGCCGTCAAAAATCCTTACAGAGCCGGAGTGCGTCATAAATGGCGGCGTGCGTGTTGCGCTGCGCCACGCAGTCGCCGATGCGGAACAGCAAGTAGCCGTCGCCCGCCTCGCTCAGCGAAGGTTGCGGCTGGATCGCAAACAACGCTTCGACGTCGATCTGGCCCTTGTTGCGCGAACCCTCTTTGAGCGCGTAATAGATTTCTTCATCCGGACGCACGCCGTTTTCCACCACCACCTGATCGACCACCCGCTCCTCTTTGGCGCCGGTGTATTCGTTCTCCAGCACCGCGACCAGTTTGTCGCCTTCGCGGTAGACCTTCTCCAGCATCATGTCGCCGGTCATGATCACTTCTTTCGGGTACATGCTGCGGTAGTAGGTCGGGAACGATGTACCGCCGATGGCCACGCCCGGCTTGATGTCGTCAGTGACGATCTCGACCTGGCTGCCCTTGTCGGCGAGGAAGTCGGCAACCGACATCCCGGTGAACTCACAAATGGTGTCGTAGACCAGCACGTTCTTGCCCGGCGCAACCTTGCCGTCGAGCACGTCCCAACTGCTGACCACCAGCCCTTCGGCGGCGCCCCAGTGTTCGTTCTGTTCCAGATACGGATGCCCGCCGACCGCCAGCACCACTACGTCCGGACGCAAGTCCATGATGGTGTCGGCATCGGCCGCCGTGCCCAGACGCAGATCGACTTTCAGTCGCGCCAGTTCCAGTTGGAACCAGCGGGTGATGCCAGCGATCTGGTCACGCTGCGGCGCTTTCGATGCGGTGGTGATCTGCCCGCCGATGAATTCCTTCTTCTCGAACAGGGTCACGTCGTGGCCACGTTCGGCGGCAACGCGGGCCGCTTCCATCCCGGCAGGGCCGGCACCGACGATCACCACTTTGCGTTTCGGCCCGGTGGATTTCTCGATGATGTGCGGCACGCCCATGTACTCACGGGACGTCGCGGCGTTCTGAATGCACAGCACGTCGAGGCCTTGATACTGACGGTCGATGCAATAGTTGGCGCCGACGCACTGCTTGATCTGGTCGATCTGGCCCATCTTGATCTTGGCGATCAGATGCGGGTCGGCGATGTGCGCGCGGGTCATGCCGACCATGTCGACGTAACCGCCTTCAAGAATGCGCGTGGCCTGGTTCGGATCCTTGATGTTCTGGGCGTGCAGCACCGGCACCTTGACCACTTCCTTGATCCCGGCGGCCAGATGCAGAAACGGCTCCGGTGGATAACTCATGTTCGGAATCACGTTGGCCAGGGTGTTGTGGGTGTCACAGCCCGAGCCGACGACGCCGATGAAATCGAGCATGCCGGTGTCGTCGTAATACTTGGCGATCTGCTTCATGTCCTCGTGGGACAAGCCGTCCGGGTGGAACTCGTCACCGCACAGACGCATGCCCACGCAGAAGTCATCACCGACCTCGGCGCGCACGGCCTTCAGCACTTCCAGACCGAACTTCATCCGGCCTTCGAAGGTGCCGCCCCATTCGTCGGTTCGCTTGTTGACGCGCGGACTCCAGAACTGGTCGATCATGTGTTGGTGCACTGCCGACAGCTCAACGCCGTCGAGGCCACCGGCCTTGGCCCGGCGTGCGGCTTGGGCGTAGTTGCCGATGACCCGCCAGATTTCTTCCGGCTCGATGGTTTTGCAGGTGGCGCGGTGCACCGGTTCACGGATGCCCGACGGCGACATCAGGGTCGGCCAGTTGAAGCCGTCCCAGCGCGAGCGGCGGCCCATGTGGGTAATCTGAATCATGATCTTGGCGCCATGCTTGTGCATGGCGTCGGCCAGATTCTGGAAATGCGGAATGATCCGGTCGGTCGACAGGTTGACCGAGCTCCACCATTCCTGCGGGCTGTCGATGGCGACCACGGAGGAGCCGCCACAGATCGCCAGGCCGATGCCGCCCTTGGCTTTCTCTTCGTAATACTTGACGTAGCGGTCGGTGGTCATGCCACCGTCCGTCGCGTAGACCTCAGCGTGCGCGGTGCTGAGCACGCGGTTGCGGATGGTCAGTTTGCCGATCTGGATCGGCTGGAACATTGCTTCGAAAGCCATGGCGGGTTCCTCGACTTACAACGGCTTGACGGTGAACAGGCCGTCGTCGTGGCCTTCTTCGGAGCCACCGTAGACTTGCTCGGCGACGGTGCGAATCTTGCTGCCGCGTGCTTCAAGAATCTGATCCATGGCCCCGGCAAACCAACCGGTGAACATGTAGTCGACCTTGCGCCCGACCTTGCCGTACACATAGACGAATGCCGAGTGTTCGAGCTTGACGCTGGCGGTGCCTTTGTCGAGGTCGATGTCCTGGATCTTGAACAGGCCCCAGCCGCGTTGCGACAGGCGCTTCATGTAGTGCTCGAACACCGCGACGCCTTCCAGGCCGTGGCATTCAGCTTCTTTTTCGCACCAGTGCCAGGCGGATTTGTAGCCCGCCTTGTAGAGGATCTCGGCGTAGGCGTCAGCGCCCAAAACCTCCTCGATACCCATATGATTGTTGACGAAGAAGTGACGCGGCACGTAGAGCATGGGCAGGGCGTCAGAGGTCCAGACACCGGTCTCGCTGTCGACTTCGATTGGCAATTGCGGGGCGATCTTGGCCATGGAAACTTAACTCCAGAAAAAATAGTGGATTCAGTGGTGACCGCTGCCCTCACCCCGGCCCTCTCCCACAGGAGAGGGGGCAGTTCGGCGGCGGTCTTGAGTCAGCGTTATTCGCCCCAGACGTCTTTGAGGACGTTGACCCAGTTCTCGCCCATGATCTTGCGCACCACGCGCTCGGGATGGCCGCGTTTGAGCAGGGTTTCGGTCAGGTTCGGGAACTCGCCGACGGTGCGGATGCCCAGCGGGTTGATGATCTTGCCGAAGCTGGTCAGACGGCGGGCGTAGCCCTTGTCGTGGGTCAGGTATTCGAAGAAGTCCTGGCCATGGCCTTGGGTGAAGTCGGTGCCGATGCCGATGGCGTCTTCGCCGACGATGTTCATGGTGTATTCGATCGCCTCGGCGTAATCGTCGATGGTCGAATCGATGCCCTTGGCGAGGAACGGCGCGAACATGGTCACGCCGACGAAACCGCCGTGGTCGGCAATGAACTTCAGCTCTTCATCGGACTTGTTGCGCGGGTGCTCTTTGAGACCCGACGGCAGGCAGTGGGAATAGCAGACCGGTTTTTTCGATTCGAGGATGACTTCTTCGGAAGTCTTGGAACCGACGTGGGACAGGTCGCACATGACGCCAACGCGGTTCATCTCGGCGACGATTTCGCGACCGAAACCCGACAGGCCGCCGTCCCGCTCGTAGCAACCGGTGCCGACCAGGTTCTGGGTGTTGTAGCACATCTGCACGATGCCGACGCCGAGCTGCTTGAACACCTCGACGTAGCCGATCTGGTCTTCAAACGCGTGGGCATTCTGGAAGCCGAAGAGGATGCCGGTCTTGCCTTGTTCCTTGGCACGACGAATGTCGGCGGTGGTGCGCACCGGCATCACCAGGTCGCTGTTTTCGCGGATCAGCTTCTGGCTGGCAGCAATATTGTTCACGGTCGCCTGAAAGCCTTCCCACACCGACACAGTGCAGTTGGCCGCCGTCAGACCGCCCTTGCGCATGTCTTCGAACAGCTCACGGTTCCATTTGGCAATGATCAGACCGTCGATAACGATGCTGTCGGCGTGTAATTCGGCTGGGCTCATCAGGCGTCCCCTTATTGGCGATTCATGCGCCGAATCGTCTGCCGGCGCTTTGGGGCCAGCATATGCCTCGGTGCCCGGGCGACCGGGTGCAAAAACGACAGGGGAATTGCCGAAAGCGTCAATCCGCGACAAAGGGTCGCCAGACGCTCCGATCAGCTACCTGTTCAAGCCCGCAAGCTTGAGCCAGAATCTCCGGCATCTTGGAAACACCACTGGATTAGAGCGGCGACAACAATGAAATCGATCTTCCTGGCTTTGGCTTTGCTTGCGACCGGCGTACACGCCGCCGAAGAATCCGACAACAACCCGTGCGACGCCGTCGAAAACGACGTCCAGACCCTGGAATGCTCGACCTACAGCCGCACCACCGCCGAAGACCTGCTCAAGGACAACTACGCCAGCCTGACCGAACGCATGCAGACCGCGTACGGCAAAAACGCGACGCAACTGGCGGACATCACTGCCAAGATGAAGACGGCTCAGCAGCAGTGGTTAAAGACCCGGGATGCGGATTGCGCGGTGGAAGCGTTTCCGGCGACGGCGGGGAGCAAGGCGTTCACGATTGCGCAGAATGATTGCGTGGCGCGGATGAGTGATGAGCGGTCGGAGTTTTTGGAGTCGATTGGGCAGGAGTGATCCTGACCACTCGTAACATGCCGTCAAACTTGTTGATTGGCATTGGGAGAAATATAAGCAAAGATCCTGAAATCTTATAAAAGACTTATATTTCTCCGAATATGAAGTTACCCACAGATATCCAAATCATCAACGACGCCGAGGGCAAACCGGCCTTCGTGGTCATTCCCTATGCGCAATATGTCGCGCAGAAAATGCAGCCCGATCTGATTCCCCATGAAGTGGTCAGTCGGATGGTCGACGGAGCGACACCGATCCGTGCCTGGCGCGAATACCTCAACCTGACTCAGGAAGAAGTCGCTAAACGCATGGGTATTTCGCAACCGGCGTTTGCCCAGCAGGAAACAGTCGCCAAGCCACGCAAGGCCACTCGCGAGAAAATTGCGTCGGCGTTCGGCATCACCACCAATCAGCTTGAGCTGTAAGCTGCCCTCTTCACTTCAAGGAATTCCCCATGAACATCTGCGGCATCGAAATCAAAGGCAGCGAAGCGATCATCGCCGTGGCCGCTCTCGACGGTTCGACCCTGAGCCACATTCCCCTTGCCACCAAGAAGATCGCCCTCGAAGACGATGACGAAGCGGCAAACGTTAAGCTCTTTGCGGCGCAGGTGGCGTCGTTTGTGCGGGAGAATTCGGTTGACCGGATTGCGATCAAGAAACGCAGCAAGAAGGGTGAGTTTGCCGGTGGGCCGACGACGTTCAAGATTGAAGGGATTTTGCAGCTGCTGGATGGGTGTGAGGTGACATTGTTGTCGCCGCAGACGATCAATGCGCAGGCGAAGAAGCATAATTTTGAACTGCCGGGGACGTTGAACAAGTATCAGCATGAGGCTTATAAGGCGGCGTGTTCGGCGCTGCTGAAGAAGTAACCCGATCAAACTGTAGGAGTGAGCCTGCTCGCGATGACGAAGTGTCAGTCGACATCAGTGTTGTCTGACTTACCGCTATCGCGAGCAGGCTCACTCCTACAGGGGTTTTGGGTGCATCCAATTCAGGCCTGTGCGGTACGGCGGTCTTCGCGCGGGCAGCGGGCGAAGCGTGCGCGGTAGCTGCGGGTGAAATACGACGGTGATTCGAAGCCGCAGGCGATGCTGACTTCGAGCACGCTCATGTCAGTCTGGCGCAGCAGCTGTCGGGCCTTTTCCAGCCTTAGCCGCAGATAGAAATTGCTCGGTGTGTCGTTCAGATGCAGCCGAAACAAGCGCTCCAGTTGCCGTCGCGTGACCTTGATCGATTCCGCCAATTGCAGCGTGGTCAGCGGCGGTTCGCTGTGCTGCTCCATCTCGCCGATCACCTGCACCAGTTTCTTGTTGTTGATCCCGTAACGCGTAGCAACTTCCATACGCTGGTGGTCTTTGCGCGGGCGAATCCTCCCCAGCACAAACTGCTCACTGACCTGAATCGCCAGCTGCGGCCCATGGGCCTGAGCGATCAAATCGAGCATTAAATCAATGGAAGCGGTGCCACCCGCCGAGGTGATCCGTCGACGGTCGATCTCGAACAATTCCTGGGTCACGCTGAGCTGTGGATAAGATTCCTTGAAGGCATCGATCGCTTCCCAGTGCAGGGTCAGGCGATGGCCCTCAAGCAACCCGGCTTCGGCAAGGACAAAGCTGCCCGTGTCAATGGCGCCCAGCGTCACGCCATCGTTATCCAGCCGCCGCAGCCAATGTTCCAGCACCGGCGTGGCAAATTTCAGCGGCTCAAACCCGGCCACCACCAATAACGTCGCGCCTTTTTTCAGCGGCTCCAGCGCTGCATCGGCGTTGACCGACATGCCATTGCTCGCCAGCACCGCCCCGCCATCAGCGCTCAACACGTGCCAGCGATACAACTCGCCACGAAAGCGGTTGGCCACGCGCAGCGGTTCGATCGCGGAGATAAAGCCAATGGCGGAGAACCCCGGCATCAGCAAGAAATAGAAATCCTGGGACATAGGCGCACTCGATTCGCGGGTAACGAGAGGGAGGGGAGCGTGGCTCGTTGATACGCCGATTGTCGTCAGCGTTCAAGCGCACAGGTCGCTACAGTGCAAATGCCAGTCGCCGCAGTGCGTTTTCACAGGCGCATAGCTGCGTAACTTGGCATCACCGGCGCATCAGACGCCGGGAACCACAATAAACCACCTGCCGAGGAACCCGACATGAAACGACTGATCAGCAGCTGTGTTCTTGCACTCAGCGGTACCGCTTTCTTGAGCGCCAGCGTCATGGCGGCCGAACCCGCCTCGTGCCAGAACGTGCGCATGGGCGTGGTCAACTGGACCGACGTGATCGCCACCAGTGCCATGACCCAGGTCCTGCTCGACGGCCTCGGCTACAACACCAAACAAACCAGTGCGTCCCAGCAAATCATCTTCGCCGGGATCCGCGATCAGCGCCTGGACCTGTTCCTCGGTTACTGGAACCCGCTGATGACCCAGACCATCACCCCGTTCGTCGACGCCAATCAGGTCAAAGTCCTCGAAGCGCCGAGCCTGAAAGACGCCCGCGCGACCCTCGCGGTGCCGACTTATCTGGCCGACAAGGGCCTGAAAACCTTCGCCGACATCGCCAGGTTTGAAAAAGAACTGGGCGGCAAGATCTACGGCATCGAACCGGGCTCGGGCGCCAACACGCAGATCAAGGCAATGATCACCAAGAACCAGTTCGGCCTCGGCAAGTTCCAGCTGGTCGAGTCCAGCGAAGCCGGCATGCTCGCCGCCGTCGACCGCGCCGTGCGCCGCAAGGAAGCCGTGGTGTTCTTCGGTTGGGCGCCGCACCCGATGAACGTCAACGTGCAGATGACTTACCTGACCGGCAGCGACGATGCCCTTGGTCCGAACGAAGGCATGGCCACCGTGTGGACGGTGACCGCGCCGAAATACGCTGAGCAGTGCCCGAACATTGGTCGCTTGCTGACCAACCTGACGTTCACCGCCGAAGACGAGAGCCGGATGATGCAGCCGCTGCTCGACCACAAGGACGCCTTCGAATCGGCCAAGCAATGGCTCAAGGATCACCCCGAAGACAAGCAGCGCTGGCTGGAAGGTGTGACCACGTTCGATGGCAAACCGGCGGCTGAAAACCTCCAGCTGACCAGCAAATAACACTCTCATTTAAAAGCCCCTCTCCCAAGGGGAGAGGGAACCGGACGAAGCTTCGCAGCCCCGAAAAGGGCTGCGGACAGACCCATCACGCCTGAAGGAAACCGCACCATGAACCACGACGTCATCATCACCTGCGCACTCACCGGTGCTGGCGACACGACCGCCAAGAGCCCGCACGTGCCGGTCACCCCGAAACAAATCGCTGCCGCCGCCGTTGAAGCAGCCAAGGCCGGCGCCACCGTTGTGCATTGCCATGTGCGCGATCCGCAGACCGGCAAGTTCAGCCGTGACGTGGCGCTGTACCGCGAAGTGATGGAGCGCATCCGCGAGGCCGACGTCGACATCATCGTCAACCTCACCGCCGGCATGGGCGGCGACCTGGAAATCGGCGCCGGCGAGAACCCGATGGAGTTCGGCCCGAACACCGATCTGGTCGGCCCGTTGACTCGTCTGGCGCACGTTGAAGAGCTGTTGCCGGAAATCTGCACCCTCGATTGCGGCACGCTGAACTTCGGCGATGGCGACACCATTTACGTCTCCACACCGGCGCAACTGCGTGCCGGCGCCAAGCGCATCACCGAGTTGGGCGTGAAGGCCGAGCTGGAGATTTTCGACACCGGTCACCTGTGGTTCGCCAAGCAGATGATCAAGGAAGGTCTGCTCGATAACCCGTTGTTCCAGCTGTGCCTGGGCATCCCGTGGGGCGCGCCGGCGGATACCACCACCATGAAAGCCATGGTCGATAACCTGCCAGCCGACGCGGTATGGGCCGGCTTTGGCATTGGCCGGATGCAGATGCCGATGGCTGCGCAAGCGGTGTTGCTGGGCGGCAACGTACGGGTCGGGCTGGAGGACAACCTGTGGTTGGACAAAGGCGTGCTGGCGACCAACGGCCAATTGGTCGAGCGCGCCAGCGAGATCCTCAGCCGCCTCGGCGCCCGCGTGCTGACCCCGGCTGAGGGCCGCAAGAAAATGGGCCTGACCCAGCGCGGCTGACCTATCCCAAAAACGAGCCTGACTGGCCCCACTTTTAACCTGTAGGAGCTGCCGAAGGCTGCGATCTTTTGACTTTGATTTTTAGAAGCAAGATCAAAAGATCGCAGCCTTCGGCAGCTCCTACAGGGATCACCTTACTCGGGAAAAATCCAATGAGCTTTATCACCGAAATCAAAACCTTCGCCGCGCTGGGCAGCGGTGTCATCGGTAGTGGCTGGGTGGCCCGTGCCCTCGCCTATGGCCTCGACGTGGTGGCCTGGGATCCGGCGCCCGGCGCCGAAGCAGCACTGCGCAAACGCGTGGCCAATGCCTGGGGGGCCCTGGAGAAAAACGGTCTGGCGCCGGGCGCTTCGCAGGATCGCCTGCGCTTTGTCGCGACTATCGAAGAGTGCGTGCGCGATGCCGATTTCATTCAAGAAAGCGCCCCGGAACGTCTGGAGCTGAAACTTGATCTGCACAGCAAAATCAGCGCCGCAGCCAAGCCCAATGCGTTGATCGGTTCGAGTACGTCGGGCCTGTTGCCGAGCGAGTTCTACGAGAGTTCCACGCACCCGGAACGCTGCGTGGTCGGCCACCCGTTCAACCCGGTTTATCTGCTGCCTTTGGTAGAGGTAGTCGGCGGCAAGAACACCGCGCCGCAAGCCATTCAGGCAGCAATGAAAGTCTACGAATCCCTCGGCATGCGCCCGTTGCATGTGCGCAAGGAGGTGCCGGGGTTTATTGCCGACCGCTTGCTCGAAGCGCTATGGCGTGAAGCGCTGCACCTGGTCAACGACGGTGTCGCCACCACTGGCGAAATCGACGATGCGATCCGCTTTGGCGCCGGTCTACGCTGGTCGTTCATGGGCACATTCCTGACCTACACCCTGGCCGGTGGTGATGCGGGAATGCGCCACTTCATGTCGCAATTCGGCCCGGCGTTGCAGTTGCCGTGGACCTATCTGCCGGCGCCGGAGCTGACTGACAAGTTGATCGATGACGTGGTCGATGGCACCAGCGATCAGCTCGGCCGTCACAGTATTTCGGCGCTGGAGCGCTATCGTGATGATTGTTTGCTGGCTGTGCTGGAGGCGGTGAAGACCACCAAGGAGAAGCATGGGATGGCGTTCAGCGAGTGATATGTCTGCCGTGACATTGCAGCCCTCACCCTAGCCCTCTCCCAGAGGTAGAGGGGACTGACCGCGCTGATTGTTCGAGTTACGCCGACTTGCACCATCGAGCCGAACTCAGGACTCGAAAAGCTCGAAAATTTGCTCCCTTTCCCCCTCGCCCCCTTGGGGGAGAGGGCTGGGGTGAGGGGGTAGCTCTTGATCTTAACGACCCGCCCACTGCCGGAACCCAAACCATGCCCAACCTCACCACCTACCAAACCAGAATCATCCCCGACTGGGTCGACTACAACGGTCACCTGCGCGACGCCTTTTACCTGCTGATTTTCAGCTACGCCACCGACGCCCTGATGGATCGCCTCGGCATGGACAGCAACAACCGCGAAGCCAGCGGCCATTCACTGTTCACCCTTGAATTGCACCTCAATTACCTGCACGAAGTGAAGCTCGACACCGAAGTCGAAGTACGCACGCAAATCATTGGCCACGACAGCAAACGCCTGCACCTCTATCACTGCCTGCACAAGGTCGGTGAGGATCAGGAACTGGCCGGCAATGAACAAATGCTCTTGCACGTCGACCTCGCCGGCCCGCGCTCGGCGCCGTTCAGCGCGGACACCCTGAGCCGCCTGCAAAGCATCGTCGCCGAGCAGAAAGACTTGCCTGCTCCCGCTTACATCGGCCGCGTCATCGCGCTGCCGCCTGCAAGGTAAATCCATCGATCGCAAGGAGCCGCCATGAACACCGCTGCCGCTGTTGCCGATTTCCGTACTTATCCGTTGATCAGCGCGCTCGGTGGCGTGCAGAGCCTGGCGGATCGTGTTGCCATTGAATGGGCTGATGGTCGCGTCAGCCCGTTTCACCATGTCTGGTTGCGGGACAACTGCCCGTGTCCACAGTGCGTCTACAACATCACCCGCGAACAGGTCTTCGAGATTGTCGATGCCGCTGAAGACCTCAAACCCGCTGCCGCGCATATCGATACCCACGGCTGCCTACGCATCGACTGGCAGGACGGTCACCTCAGCCGTTTCGATCCGGGCTGGTTACGCGCGCACGCCTACGACGATGAATCCCGCGCCGAACGCTTGGCCGCCAAGCCCAAGCCTTATCTTTGGCGTAGCGATTTGCAGTTGCCGGTGTTCGAATACGTGGCACTGATGAACGATAACGCCGCGCTGCTGCAATGGCTGCTCGCCGTGCGCGACATCGGCCTGACGCAAGTGCGCGGCGTACCCAGCGAACCCGGTTCACTGAAACTTATCGCGCAGCGCATTTCCTTTATCCGCGAAAGCAACTTCGGCGTGCTGTTCAACGTGCAATCCAAGGCCGATGCCGACAGCAATGCCTACACCGCTTTCAATTTGCCGTTGCACACTGATCTGCCGACCCGTGAGCTGCAACCGGGGCTGCAATTTCTGCATTGCCTGGTAAATGACGCCGAGGGTGGCGAGAGTATTTTTGTCGACGGATTTTCGATTGCCGATG
This sequence comes from Pseudomonas sp. M20, assembly GCF_045037865.1. Lineage (NCBI taxonomy): Bacteria > Pseudomonadati > Pseudomonadota > Gammaproteobacteria > Pseudomonadales > Pseudomonadaceae > Pseudomonas > Pseudomonas sp. M20. Next base: position 6,246,978 of record NZ_CP173611.1, on the reverse strand, counting down.
CGTTGCGCAGTGAGGACCCGGCAGCGTTTCAGGCGCTGTGTGAAATCCCCGTGGAGTTTCGCAACAAGGATCGCCATAGCGACTATCGCTGCCTGGCGCCGATCATTGCTTTGGATGCCTTGGGACGAGTGGCGGAAATTCGCATGGCGAACTTTTTGCGTGGCGCATTTGATACCTCGGTGGAGCAGATGTCGGTGTTGTATCGGGCGTATCGGCGGTTTATCGCGATGACGCGCGAGCCACGATTCCGGCTGATACAGCGGCTCAATCCTGGAGAGTTGTGGTGCTTTGATAATCGCCGCACGCTGCACGCGCGCAATGCCTTTGACCCGGCCACCGGAGCGCGGCACTTCCAAGGCTGCTATATCGATCGGGATGAGTTGTTATCGCGGATTCTGGTGCTGCAACGCTAAACCATAAAAAGATCGCAGCCTTCGGCAGCTCCTACATTGGAATGCGTTCCCTGTAGGAGCTGCCGAAGGCTGCGATCTTTGCTTTTATAAGCAGGCAAAAAAAGCCCCGATACCAGCCGTGACTGGATCGGGGCTCAAGCTACTGTTGAGGAGCTGCCGTGCGAGGGTGACCAAACCTTCGTGTTGCAAGCTGAGTTCAGTGTGCCCACTCCCTTGAGCGGCGAGTTAGCCGAAAACGACCTGTTCATAGCCGTCGCAGCCACTGCGACAAAACGCCCTTGCCGTGCCCCGACGTGGCTACCAGAATCGAGCCACGACCTCCGTTACCGAAGAAGGATGCGCGTCATGATGTATGCCGATTTGATCGATCAGGAAGATTTGCTGGGCCAGCTCAAAGCGTTGGGTATTCAAGTGCCCAGTGGCACGACCGCCGATCAGGCCTGCCAGTGCGCGGTGCGCGGTCTGGATAATGTTCGCGCGTTTGAACTGCGCAAAATGGTCAAGGATATGTACACCAGCGGCGCCAGCATTCAGCCGGCGGTACGTCAGGCGATCGACAAACAATTACTGCCGGCATTGGCGGACTACCAGCAAAGCCATAGCGCCTGACAGCAGATCAAAAGATCGCAGCCTTCGGCAGCTCCTACATTGGAACGCATATCCCTGTAGGAACTGCCGCAGGCTGCGATCTTTTGCCTTACAGCCTTACGCTGGCAAACGTCGATTCATTACGCGCCTGACTCAACGCCGACATCGGCCCCGACAGCGGCGACATCACGATGGCCTGCGGCAGCGGCAGCATCGCCACTTGCTGGGTGGTGTTGGAGCCTACTCGCTCGTCCCGCGGCGGAATGCCGAAGTATTCGCGGTAGCACTTGGAGAAGTGCGGCGTCGAGACAAAACCACACACCGACGCCACTTCGATGATCGACATCGGCGTCTGCTTGAGCAACTGCCGGGCGCGGATCAGACGCAGCTTCAAGTAGTAACGCGACGGCGAGCAGTGAAGGTATTTCTGGAACAACCGCTCCAGCTGTCGACGCGACACGGCGACGTACACCGCCAGTTCGTCGAGGTCGATCGGCTCTTCGAGGTTGGCTTCCATCAGCGCGACGATTTCCTGCAGCTTCGGCTGGTTGGTGCCGAGCATGTGCTTGAGCGGCACGCGCTGGTGATCCTGTTCGTTGCGGATGCGTTCGTAGACGAACATCTCCGAGATCGCGGCGGACAGTTCACGGCCGTGATCGCGGCTGATCAGGTGCAGCATCATGTCCAGCGGCGCGGTGCCGCCGGAGCTGGTGAAACGGTTACGGTCGAGGGTAAACAGACGCGTACTCATCGCCACGCGCGGGAAAGCTTCCTGCATCGCCGCCAGACATTCCCAGTGCACGCTGCAATCGAAACCGTCGAGCAGGCCGGCGCAAGCCAGTGCCCAACTGCCGGTGCACACGGCGCCGAGGCGCTTGGACTGACGCGCCTGGCTTTGCAGCCAGGAAACGTGCTCACGGGTAACGGTGCGTTGAATGCCGATACCGCCGCAGACAATCACGGTGTCCAGTGGCGGGGCTTTGTGCATGGAAGCGTCGGGAGTGATTTGCAGACCGTCACTGGCCCACACCTGGCCGCCATCGACGGTGAGGGTGCTCCAGCGATACAGCTCGCGACCGGACAATTGGTTGGCCATGCGCAGGGGTTCTACTGCGGAGGCCAGAGAAATCAGCGTGAAATTGTCCAGCAGCAGAAAGCCGATGGATTGAGGCGCACGGTTCTGGGGTTGGGCCCCGGAGTTGAACGACGTCATCGCGGTATCTCCTCACACAAAGCGGGTGATGGCCTCAGGCGGAGGCTCTTGTTATTGCCAGCGTTCTCGCGTGGGAGACGGGCTTTGTTATGACAGAGCAATTGCCATGCCTAAAATTGGATGGCCGTTCAATAACTCCTGAAAACGACGTCGCGACGTGTCTATTCGAGACGTCCGACGAAAGGTATTTCGAAGTGCCATCAGCGTCGGTGAAAGCCCTGCCCCGCAGCGTGTGAGCAAATCGGTAGCACTTGTGGGAACTGGCCTGCGTGCAGTTTGTGGGGAGTGTCACCGCAGGCACGGGTGACGGACGGTAGGGATGCAGATCATATGTAACAGGTGGGAAAGACTCTTATCTGTTTGCGACGCGCTAAAAGGTGGCGTGATTTATTGTCTGTGTTCACTTGATGAGCAATTTTGACTGGTCTGACGCTATCGCGAGCAGGCTCACTCCTACAGGGGAACGCGTTCCAAATGTAGGAGTGAGCCTGCTCGCGATTGAGGCGACTCGGTCTCAGCACTCAACCGCACTGACCGCCAGGCCACCCCGCGAGGTCTCCTTATATTTGTCATGCATGTCAGCGCCGGTATCACGCATGGTGCGGATCACCCGGTCCAGCGAGATAAAGTGCTGACCATCGCCGCGCAACGCCATCTGCGCCGCGTTGATCGCCTTTACCGCGGCAATCGCATTGCGCTCGATGCACGGCACTTGCACGAGGCCACCGACCGGATCGCAGGTCAGCCCGAGGTTATGTTCCAGGCCAATCTCCGCCGCGTTGCACAACTGCTCCGGTGTAGCGCCAAGAATCTCCGCCAGCCCCGCCGCCGCCATTGCGCACGCTGAACCGACCTCACCCTGACAGCCAACCTCAGCGCCAGAGATCGAAGCATTCTTCTTGCACAGAATCCCCACCGCCGCCGCACCCAGGAAGTAGTCGACCACATTGGCGTCCGTCACCGCTTCGCTGAACTTCATAAAATAGTGCAGCACCGCCGGAATAATTCCCGCCGCGCCATTGGTCGGCGCCGTGACCATGCGCCCGCCAGCCGCGTTTTCTTCATTAACCGCGAGGGCGAACAGGTTGACCCACTCCATGGCGCTGAGCGTCGAGCCGATCACATTGGGCTTACCCAGTTCCTGCAGGCTGCGATGCAACTTCGCCGCACGCCGGCGCACATTCAAACCGCCGGGCAGGATGCCTTCGTGCTTGAGCCCCTGCTCGACGCAATCCTGCATCGCCCGCCACAGCTTCATCAGACCGGTGCGAATCTCTTCTTCACTGCGCCAGACCTTTTCGTTGGCCATCATCAGTTCGGCAACGCGCAGGTTATTGTTCTTGCACAGCTCCAGCAGCTCGACCGCACTGGAAAAGTCATAAGGCAATTCAGTGCGATCCAGATCGACGACACCGCTGGAGGCCTGTTTTTGATCGACGACAAAACCGCCACCCACCGAATAGTAGGTATCGCGATGCAGTTCGCCGTGATCGCCCTCGGCCACAATGGTCATCGCATTGGGATGGAACGGCAGGTTCTCGTCGATCAGGCGCATGTCCCGCGCCCAGACAAACGGCACCGCCAGACGACCATCCAGTAAAAGAGTGTGGGTTTCGCGCAGCGCCTGAATGCGCGGGCCTATTTGCGCCGGGTCGATTGCGTCCGGCCACTCGCCCATCAGCCCCATGATCACCGCGTTGTCGCTGCCGTGACCGATGCCGGTGGCCGAAAGCGAACCGTACAGCTGCACTTCGATCCGCCGTACCTGCTCCAGCTGATGCTCGTCCCTTAGCGACTCGACAAATAACGCCGCCGCGCGCATCGGCCCGACGGTGTGGGAACTGGACGGGCCGATGCCGATTTTGAACAGGTCGAAAACGCTGATAGCCATTGCTGCAGAGCTCCTGAGGATACCGGTCCGGGACGCAAAAGCGCCCGCTGGCGGAGCTGCTACGCTCAAGCTGCGTTCCGCCGGAATGCCCGCATCATCAGGCTTTTGTCGGGACGCACGGCGTCTGACACCGACGCACTCATGTCCACCAGCGCCGCGCCGTTTTCGCCCCGGTTTTTCGACGTTTTTGTGCGGTTCAGATGGCCATTCGGGGCAGAAAAAAGCTGTAAACGACGTCACTGACACTGGATGCGACCATCCCTGTACTGGATACGACCCCCCCTGTAGGCGTCAGATTTTCACTGGTACATGATCGTTATGACTCGATTGCAAGGCGCCGTGACAGAGCTGTCTCCAGAACGCCATCCAACCGCAACCTATAAGTGCGGTGGTCCACAGTCGGAACACTGCCAAAAAAAACACCAAGGAGTCCATCCATGAAAGGTTCCCCATCGTTGTTGTTGGCCGCCATGCTGAGTCTGCCGTTACTGGCGCAAGCTGCAGAACCGGCGCAGTGCAGTACCGTTAACTTCTCTGATGTCGGCTGGACCGACATCACCGCCACCACCGCCACCACCTCCGTAGTCCTCAACGCCCTCGGCTACAAGACCAAGACCACCATGATCTCCGTGCCCGTGACCTACAAGTCGCTGGCCGACGGCAAGAACATGGATGTGTTCCTCGGCAACTGGATGCCGACCATGGAAAACGACATCAAGGCTTACCGCGATGCCGGCACTGTGGAAACCGTGCGCACCAATCTCAAGGGCGCCAAGTACACCCTCGCCGTGCCGCAAGCCCTGTATGACAAAGGTCTGCATGACTTCGCCGACATCGCCAAATTCAAGAAAGAACTCGACGGCAAAATCTACGGCATCGAGCCTGGCAACGACGGTAACCGTCTGATCCAGAGCATGATCGACAAAGACGCCTTCGGCCTGAAGACCGCGGGTTTCAAAGTCGTCGAATCCTCCGAAGCGGGCATGCTCTCGCAGGTTGACCGCGCGCAAAAACGCGACACCGCCGTGGTCTTCCTCGGCTGGGCGCCGCACCCGATGAACAAGCGCTTCAAGATTCAATACCTGACCGGTGGCGATGATTTCTTCGGCCCCGATTTCGGTGCGGCGACCGTGGCAACCAACACCCGCAAGGGTTACGCCGCGGAATGCAGCAACGTCGGTCAGTTGCTGAAGAACCTGGAGTTCACCGTCGACATGGAAAGCGAACTGATGGGCAACATCCTCGACGACAAGATGAAGCCTGACGCGGCCGCCAAGGCCTGGCTGAAAAAGAATCCACAAGTGCTCGATACCTGGCTCGCTGGCGTGACCACCATTGACGGTAAACCTGGCCTGGAGGCCGTGAAAGCCAAGCTTCAGTAATCGCTTATGCCGGGTGGGCTCGCCCACCCGGGCTGTTTATTTCCTTGCATGCGGACGTTCACTACCATGCTGATTGATCAGAAAATACCTTTAGGCCAGTACATCGCGGGCTTCGTTGAATGGTTGACGCAACACGGCGCCAACACCTTCGACGCAATCGCCGTGACCCTGGAAACGATGATCCACGGCGTGACGTTTGCGCTGACCTGGTTCAACCCACTGGTCTTGATTGGCCTGATCGCCCTGCTCGCGCACCTGATCCAGCGCAAATGGGGATTGACCGCTTTCGTGATCGCCTCCTTCCTGCTGATCCTCAATCTGGGGTACTGGCAGGAAACCATGGAAACCCTCGCCCAGGTCATGTTCGCGACCCTGGTCTGCGTGGTCATCGGCGTGCCGCTGGGCATCGTCGCTGCGCACAAACCGATGTTCTACACTGTCATGCGTCCGGTACTCGATCTGATGCAGACCGTACCGACCTTCGTTTACCTCATTCCTACCCTGACCCTCTTCGGGCTGGGTGTGGTCCCGGGCCTGATCTCTACGGTGGTGTTCGCCATCGCTGCGCCGATCCGCCTGACCTACCTGGGCATCCGCGATGTCCCGCAAGAACTGATGGACGCCGGCAAAGCCTTCGGCTGCTCGCGTCGCCAATTGCTCTCACGGATCGAACTGCCTCACGCCATGCCGAGCATCGCAGCCGGCATCACCCAGTGCATCATGCTGTCGCTGTCGATGGTGGTGATCGCCGCACTGGTGGGCGCCGACGGACTCGGCAAACCGGTGGTCAACGCACTGAACACTGCTGATATCGCTCTGGGCTTCGAAGCGGGCCTGGCGATCGTACTGCTGGCGATCATGCTCGACCGTATCTGCAAACAACCCGACGCCAAAGTAGGGGGTGACGCATGAGCATAATTCGCTTCGAAGACGTTGACGTAATCTTCTCCAAAGATCCGCGCGAGGCACTCAAGCTGCTCGATCAGGGCATGACCCGCAACGAGATCCTGAAGAAGACCGGACAGATCGTCGGTGTGGAAAAAGCCACGCTGGACATCAACAAAGGCGAGATCTGCGTGCTGATGGGCCTGTCCGGTTCCGGCAAGTCGAGCCTGCTGCGCTGCATCAACGGACTCAACACCGTGAGCCGCGGCAAGTTGTTCGTCGAGCATGAAAACCGCCAGATCGACATCGCCTCCTGCACCCCGGCCGAGCTGAAAATGATGCGCACCAAACGCATCGCCATGGTGTTCCAGAAGTTCGCCCTGATGCCGTGGTTGACGGTGCGCGAGAACATCAGTTTCGGTCTGGAAATGCAGGGTCGCCCGGAGAAGGAGCGCAAGAAACTGGTCGACGAAAAACTCGAACTGGTTGGCCTGACCCAATGGCGCAACAAGAAGCCTGACGAACTCTCCGGCGGCATGCAGCAGCGTGTCGGTCTGGCGCGGGCGCTGGCGATGGACGCCGACATTCTGCTGATGGACGAACCGTTCTCGGCGCTCGACCCGCTGATCCGTCAGGGTCTGCAGGATGAACTGCTGGAGCTGCAACGCAAGCTCAACAAGACCATCGTGTTTGTGAGTCACGACCTTGATGAGGCGCTCAAATTGGGTAGCCGCATCGCGATCATGAAAGACGGCCGGATCATCCAGTACAGCGTGCCGGAAGAGATCGTGCTGAACCCGGCGGACGACTATGTGCGCACCTTCGTCGCACACACCAATCCGCTCAACGTGCTCTGCGGCCGCAGCCTGATGCGCACACTGGACAAGTGCAAACGTATCAACGGTTCGGTGTGTCTCGATCCGGGCGGCGATTCGTGGCTGGACCTGGCCGAAGGCAACACCATCAAGGGCGCGCGGCAGAATGGTTCGGTGCTGAACCTGCAGAACTGGGCACCGGGACAAGCGGTGGAAGGGCTAGAGCGCAAGCCGACACTGGTGGACTCGAACATCGGTATGCGCGATGCGCTGCAGATTCGTTATCAGACCGGCAACAAGCTGGTGCTGCACGATGACAATCATGTGGTGGGGATCCTGGGCGACAGCGAGCTGTATCACGCGCTGTTGGGCAAGAACCTCGGTTAAGGCGGGATAAAAAAAGGGATCGCGGTGAGCGATCCCTTTTTTATTGGGTCAGGGAAAAGCCCCTCATCGGAACGCCGCCCGCCTAGCCCTCTCCCGGAGGGAGAGGGGACTGACCGAGTTGTACTTTCGAGCTACACCGACCTGAGAAATCGAATCGAACTCAGGTCTTGAAAAGCCCCCGATCTGCTCCCTTTCCCCCTCTCCCTTGGGGAGAGGGTTGGGGTGAGGGGGCTTTTGACTTTAGCTGTACACCCGGCCAAGGAGCTGCCGATGGCTTTCAAACTGATCGAGCACATCGCGTGTGATCTGATCCTGCGTGAAGCCCATCAGGTCGTAATCCTGGCTGCCGTTGTGCAGATAAACTTCAGCGCGGTAGTAACGCTGGCGCGCTTCATCGGACTGCGCCGATTCGGTCGGGGTCGCCAGATAGCCGTCAAGGCTCACTTCGTAAACGAAAGGGTTGCCCTCTTCCATCTCGACGCGCACGCCCATGCAGCGTTTGGATTTACCCAACAGCGTCTGCACTTCCAGACCCTGCGCACGCATCTGCGCGGTGGCATCTTCCAGCGCCGGGCTGACTTGCTTGTCCATGAAGCGCTGCACTACCGATTGGCTCGGTTGCAGGTCCAGTTGCGTCAGACGCTCGCTGAAACCACGACGACCGCGCTCCGCCAGTTGCGCCTGCTCCTGTTCGATCTGCACGTCCTGGCGCATCGCCTTGTGCAGGCCGAACATGAAGAACACCAGCACCACCGAGAACGGCAGACCGGCCAGCACCACCATGGTTTGCATGGCTTCGAAGTTACCGGCAAACAGCAGACCGATAGTCACCAGGGTGATCACCACCGACCAGAAGATCCGCAGCCAGTGCGGCGCATCTTCGTCGACGTTGCCGCCCTTGCAGGACAGATTCGCCATCATCACCGCGCCGGAGTCGGCCGGGGTCAGGAACAGCACGAAGCCAACAAAGATCGACACACCGATGACGACTTTCGACGCCGGGTAGTGTTCAAGCAACTGATAGATCGCCATCGACGGCTGTTCCAGCGCCGTCTTGCCGAGCTCCACCGCGCCATGGTTCATCACCAGATCCAGTGCCGAGTTACCGAAGATCGACAGCCAGGCCAGTGTGAAGCCCAGCGGAATCAGCAGCACGCCAGCCACCAGCTCACGGACGGTACGACCACGGGAAATACGCGCGATGAACATGCCGACGAATGGCGCCCAGGAAATCCACCACGCCCAGTAGAACAGAGTCCACAGGCCCATCCAGCGCTCGGACTTGGCGTTGTCGCCTTCGTACACATAAAGGTCGAAGGTTTTCAGCACGATGCCATTGAGGTAGTCACCGATGTTTTGCACGAAGCCGTTGAGCAGGTGCAAGGTCGGGCCGAACAGCAGGACGAAAATCAGCAGGCCGCTGAACAGCACGATGTTCAGGTTGGACAGACGACGGATGCCGTTTTCCACGCCGGACACGGCAGCGATGGTCGCCACGGTACTCATCACGATGATCACGATCAGCAGATTGGTGTTGCTGTGTTCCATGCCGAACAGGTTTTCCAGACCCGACGATACTTGCAGCGAACCAATCCCCAGGTTCGTCACCAGACCCAGCAGCGTTACGAACATGCCGAAACCGTCCACCGCGTGACCGGCCGCGCCCTTGACCCAACGCTCGCCCACCAGCGGATACAGCGCCGAGCGCAACGCCAGCGGCTGGTTATGACGGTAAGCAAAATACGCCACGGCCAGACCGACCAGTGCATAGATCGCCCAGCCATGCAGGCCCCAATGCAGGAAGGTCAGCTGTACCGCCTGACGCGCGGCCAGGTTGCTGGCCGAGGCGCCTTCCGGCGGATTGAAGTAGTGATCCAGTGGCTCGGACGCGCCGAAGTACAGCAGCGAAATACCGATACCCGACGAGAACAGCATCCCCGCCCAGGCGCCGTAACTGAAATCCGGGGTGTCGTCCTTGCTGCCCAGTTTGAGTTTGCCGTAAGAGGAAAACGCCAGGCCCACCACAAACACCAGATAGGCGGCGATGACCACCATGTAGTACCAGCCGAAGCTGCGCGACAACCAGGCCTGAGCGATACCCAACAGTCTGCCGGCCTCTTGCGGGGCGATAATCAGAATGGCGGTCAACAACAGAATCAGCGCGGTAGAGGTGTAAAACACCCAACCGTTGACCGTCACCTTCTCGGGCGGGGTCTTTATAAGCGAGGCAGAACTCATGGCACAAATGCTCCAGGCAGTGCGAGAGAAGAACACAAGGCAACACGGAACCCGACCAATCGGTTAGTTGGCAGCCGACCGGCGGGTGATATAAAGACACCCCGAAAAATGCCCGAACCTGCCGAAATGGCGCTGCGAATCGCTTTCGTGGCCGAAGGTGGACGGACGTTCATCCGAAACCTGGCCCTGAGCGTCTTGCCCTTTCAACACGTCCATCGAATCGCGAACCGCGCCATGCCCCATAAAGGTTTCGAGCATTTTCGGATGTCGGTTTTATCGCCACTTACACGTAGGAAAAATCTGTAGGCAGCGACGATTTGTCGCAGATCTTATTCTTTGTTGATTGAACGTTCAATCAAAACAAAATAGACTGGCCGTCAATCCGATAGGCGTCATTCGTCGCTCGGAAGGCCTAAGGAGATGTGCAAGATGCCCAAGGTCGGTATGCAACCCATCCGCCGCCAACAACTGATCGAAGCCACTTTGCAGGCGGTCGATCAGGTCGGAATGGGGGACGCCAGCATTGCGCTGATCGCCCGTTTGGCCGGTGTCTCGAATGGCATCATCAGTCATTACTTTCAGGACAAGAACGGCCTGATTGCCGCCACGATGCGGTATCTGATGACCGCCCTCAGCGAGAGCGTCACCGCGCGCCGTCAGGCGCTGGCAGATGACAGCCCACGGGCGCATCTGCAGGTGATCATCGAAGGCAACTTCGACGCCAGCCAGGTCAATGGCCCGGCAATGAAAACCTGGCTGGCCTTCTGGGCCACCAGCATGCACCAGCCGTCTTTGCACAGGTTGCAGCGGATCAACGATCACCGTCTGTATTCCAACCTGTGTTGTCAGTTCCGCCGTGTGTTGTCGCTCGAAGATGCGCGCAGCGCAGCGCGGGGGCTGGCAGCGTTGATTGACGGCTTGTGGTTGCGCGGCGCTTTGTCGGGAGACGCTTTCGACACGGCGCAGGCGCAACAGATCGCTTACGAATACATGGATTTCCAATTGGCCAAGAAGGTGAGCTAGAGCACACAGAAAACGCTCGGCCCCTGAACGCCACCGCAGCCTTATCGCGGTGGTCAACGCCAACCACCAATGCACTTGCGAGGACACTATGGCCCGTTTCGAACTGCAAAAACTTTACATCGATGGCGCGTACTCTGACGCCGGCAGCGATGCCACCTTCGAAGCCATCAACCCGGCTAACGGTGAAGTCCTCGCACTGGTGCAACGTGCGACCAAGGAAGACGTCGAGCGCGCCGTGGTCAGCGCTGAAAAGGGCCAGAAAATCTGGGCCGCGATGACCGCCATGGAGCGCTCGCGCATCCTGCGTCGCGCCGTCGACATCCTGCGCGAGCGCAACGATGAACTGGCCGCGCTGGAAACCCTGGACACCGGTAAATCCTTCTCCGAAACCAAATACGTCGACATCGTTACCGGTGCTGACGTGCTGGAATATTACGCAGGCCTGGTGCCGGCCATCGAAGGCGAGCAGATCCCGCTGCGTGACACTTCTTTCGTCTACACCCGTCGCGAGCCGCTGGGCGTGGTTGCCGGCATCGGCGCGTGGAACTACCCGATCCAGATCGCCCTGTGGAAATCCGCTCCAGCCCTGGCTGCCGGTAACGCGATGATCTTCAAACCAAGCGAAGTCACCTCGCTGACCACCCTGAAACTGGCCGAGATCTACACCGAAGCCGGCGTTCCAAATGGCGTGTTCAACGTACTGACCGGCAGCGGCCGTGAAGTCGGCACCTGGCTGACCGAGCACCCGCGCATCGAAAAAATCTCCTTCACCGGCGGCACCGACACTGGCAAGAAGGTTATGGCCAGCGCTTCGGCTTCGTCGCTGAAAGACGTGACCATGGAACTGGGCGGCAAATCCCCGCTGATCATCTGCGACGACGCCGATCTTGATCGCGCTGCCGACACCGCGATGATGGCCAACTTCTACAGCTCCGGTCAGGTCTGCACCAACGGCACTCGCGTGTTCGTACCGGCGCATCTGAAAGCCGCTTTCGAAGCCAAGATCGTTGAACGCGTTGCGCGCATCCGCATTGGCAACCCGGAAGACGAAAACACCAACTTCGGCCCGCTGGTCAGCTTCGCGCACATGGAAAGCGTGCTGGGCTACATCGCCAAGGGTAAAGAGCAAGGCGCCCGCGTGCTGTGCGGCGGCGACCGTCTGACCGACGGCGAATTCGCCAAAGGCGCATTCGTTGCTCCGACCGTGTTCACCGATTGCACCGACGACATGACCATCGTTCGTGAAGAAATCTTTGGCCCAGTGATGGCGATCCTCTCCTACGAGACCGAAGAAGAAGTGATCCGCCGCGCCAACGACACCGACTTCGGCCTGGCCGCCGGTATCGTCACCAAAGACCTGAACCGCGCCCACCGCGTGATTCATCAACTGGAAGCCGGTATCTGCTGGATCAACGCCTGGGGCGAGTCCGACGCAAAAATGCCGGTCGGCGGTTACAAGCAGTCGGGTGTTGGCCGTGAAAATGGCATCAGCTCTCTCAATAACTTCACGCGCATCAAGTCCGTGCAAGTCGAACTGGGTGAGTACGTTTCAGTTTTCTGATGAGCTGATCAGCTCCAAGCGGCAAGTTTCAAGCTGCAAGTAAAAGCAGTTTGGGTTTGCCGCCCTCCCCGATTTCGAAGCCACAGCTCGCCGCTTTTACTTGCAGCTAGAAGCTTGTGACTTGTAGCTCCCTCAGGAGAACTTATGACTCAAGAATACGACTACATCATCATAGGGGCCGGCTCTGCAGGTAACACACTTGCGACCCGTCTGACTGAAGACGCCGGCGTCACCGTTCTGCTGCTTGAAGCAGGCGGCCCGGACTACCGTTTCGACTTCCGCACGCAAATGCCGGCGGCACTGGCATTCCCGCTGCAAGGTCGTCGTTACAACTGGGCGTACGAAACCGATCCAGAGCCACACATGGACGGTCGTCGGATGGAATGCGGTCGCGGCAAAGGCCTCGGCGGTTCCTCGCTGATCAACGGCATGTGCTACATCCGCGGTAACGCCATGGACTACGACGGCTGGGCGAAACTGCCAGGCCTGGAAAACTGGTCGTACCTCGACTGCCTGCCGTACTTCCGCAAAGCCGAAACCCGCGACATCGGCCCGAACGACTACCACGGTGGTGAAGGCCCGGTCAGCGTGACCACGCCGAAGGCGGGCAACAACCCGCTGTTCCACGCCATGGTTGAAGCCGGCGTGCAAGCCGGTTACCCGCGCACCGAAGACCTGAACGGTTACCAGCAGGAAGGCTTCGGCCCGATGGACCGCACCGTCACGCCGAACGGCCGTCGTGCTTCCACCGCCCGTGGTTACCTCGACGTCGCCAAGAAGCGCTCGACCCTGACCATCGTCACCCACGCCCTGACCGACAAGATCCTGTTTGAGGGCAAGCGTGCCGTTGGCGTGCGTTACCTGGTCGGCGACGCTGAAGAGCGCGTTGAAGTCAAAGCGCGCAAAGAAGTGCTGCTGTGCTCCGGCGCCATCGCTTCGCCGCAGATTCTGCAGCGCTCCGGTGTCGGCCCTGCCGAGCTGCTGAAGTCGCTCGACATCCCGGTCGTTCACGATCTACCGGGCGTCGGTGAAAACCTGCAGGATCACCTTGAGCTGTACCTGCAATACGCTTGCACTCAGCCGGTTTCGCTGTACCCGTCGCTGCTCTGGTACAACCAGCCAGCCATCGGTGCGGAATGGCTGTTCAACGGCACCGGCATCGGCGCCAGCAACCAGTTCGAAGCAGGCGGTTTCATCCGTTCGCGTCCGGAATTCGAATGGCCGAACATCCAGTACCACTTCCTGCCGGTAGCGATTAACTACAACGGCAGCAACGGTGTGAAAGAGCACGGTTTCCAGGCGCACATGGGTTCCATGCGTTCGCCAAGCCGTGGTCGCATCCAGGCCAAGTCGAAAGACCCGCGCCAGCACCCGAGCATCCTGTTCAACTACATGGCCACCGAGCAGGACTGGCAGGAATTCCGCGACGGCATCCGCCTGACCCGCGAAATCATGCAACAGCCTGCGCTCGACGCCTTCCGTGGCCGCGAAATCAGCCCGGGCATCGAAGTGCAAACCGATGAGCAGCTGGACAAGTTCATCCGCGAGCACGCCGAAACTGCGTTCCACCCGTCCTGCTCGTGCAAGATGGGCACCGACGAGATGGCCGTAGTGGATGGCGAAGGTCGCGTGCACGGTATTCAGAGCCTGCGTGTGGTCGATGCCTCGATCATGCCGATCATCACCACCGGCAACCTGAACGCGCCGACGATCATGATCGCCGAGAAAATCGCCGACAAGATCCGTGGCCGTCAGCCGCTGCCGCGTAGCACCGCTGCTTACTATGTAGCGGGCGATGCGCCGGTAAAGGGCAAGCCGATGCGTGATATCACCCCGGTTGCTCAGTAAGACTTGGTACCGCATCAAGGCTGATCGCGAGCAGGCTCACTCCTACAAGGATCTCCAGTGAACACAAACTCTGTGGACACTGGAGATTAACTGTAGGAGTGAGCCTGCTCGCGATGAGGCCCTACAATTCAGCACAAATCCCTCTGCTTCAAGTAAATCCTCCTACACCCCCTCTTCACTTGATCCTACCCCCACGCAGGCCTACTCTAGACCTCGCGCAACCGTTTCACCCCCTCCCCGCCGCCGCTTTACCGCTTCCCCCTGACAAGGAGGTTCCCGAATGTTCGATTTCCACCCCCAGCTCAAGCAGCGCTTCGCTGCCTTGCGCACGGGCGCTGAGTTCTTTTCCCTGCGGTATGTACGCGAGTCCGGGCAGTACCTGTCAGTGCGCAAGAACGTCGCCGAACCGCCGAGCCTGAGCCGCGACGAAGGCGCAATGCTCACCGTGCGCGTCAATGGCGTTGAGGCCTACGCGGCGACCAACGATCTCTCGCAACAAGGCCTGCAAGCCGCGCTTGAACGCGCTGAGATTCAGGCCCGCCGCCTGAAGCCGCACGCCTTGCTCGACCTGCGCGATCAGCCAGTGTCCAGCGATCGCGCTGATTACTTTTCGCCCAATCTTGAACAACCCTTCCCGTCCCTGAGCGAATGCTTCGAGCTGCTCGGCGCGGAATCCGCCTCGGTGCCAAAGGATGAGCGCCTGGTGAATTGGCAAGTGAGCATCGGCATTACTCACGTCGAACAGATCTATCTGAGCAGCGCCGGGGCTGAATTGCGTCAGGCCCAGCGCTTCGTCTACCCGGGCCTTGACGTCACCGCTTACGACGGCAACGACAGCCAGACCCGCAGCCTCGGCCGCGAGAACTTCGGCCAACAGGGCGGCGCAGACGTTATCAGCCGCTGCGGTTTGATCGGTGCCGGCCCACAGGTTGCCGATCAGGCGCTGCAACTGCTGCTTGCACCGAATACCCCGCAAGGCCCGCGCGACCTGCTGTTGATGCCCGATCAAATGATGCTGCAAATCCACGAATCCATCGGCCACCCGCTGGAACTCGACCGCATCCTCGGTGATGAACGCAATTACGCCGGCACCAGTTTCGTCAAAGCCAGCGACTTCGGCAGCCTGCAATACGGCTCGAAACTGCTCAACGTGACGTTCGATCCGGGCATTCCCGAAGAACTCGCCAGCTATGGCCACGATGACGATGGCAGCAAGGCCAGCAAACAATTCCTGATCCGCGATGGCCTGTTGTTGCGCCCGCTGGGCGGTGCGCTGTCGCAATTCCGCGCCGGTCTTGATGGCGTTGCCAACAGCCGCGCTTGCGGCTGGAACCGGCCGCCGATCGACCGCATGGCCAACCTCAACATCGAGCCGGGCGATCAGCCGCTGAACAAACTGATCGAAGGCATCGAGCACGGCATCCTGATGAGCACCAACCGCTCATGGTCGATCGACGATGCGCGCAACAAATTCCAGTTCGGCTGTGAATGGGGCCAGTTGATCGAGAACGGTGAACTCAAAGGTGTGGTGAAAAACCCGAACTACCGGGCAATTTCCGCGCACTTCTGGAAAAGCCTGCGCGCCGTCGGCGACGCCAACACCGTCAAGGTGCTGGGCACGCCGAACTGCGGCAAGGGCGAACCAAACCAGGTGATCCGCGTCGGCCACGCTTCGCCGGCCTGCGTATTCAGCAACGTTGATGTATTTGGGGGAGACGCCTGATGAGCATTTCGAAGAGTCAGTCCGACGCCTTCAAGGTCATGGTCAATTGGCTGCGCGACAGCGTGCGCGAGCCGGAGCAGTTCACCCTCAGCTACGCCGCCGAATCCTCGGCGTTCGTGCGTTTCAACCACGCCAAAGTGCGTCAGGCCGGGCAAGTACAGCAAGCCAACATCGTTCTGAAGCTGATCAACGACGGGCGTCACGCCGACCTGCAAGTCACCCTGTCCGGCGATCAGGAAGGCGATCTGCGACGCCTCGCCGAAGGCCTGCAGCAACTGCGCGAAACCCTGCCGCTGCTGCCGCAGGATCCGTATCTGTTGCTCAACCACACCGGCTGGCAGAGCCAGAACGTGCAGGAGCATCCGCTGCCGGACACCGAACAGGTTGTCGATGAAATCTGCGCCGCTGCTGAAGGTCTGGACTTGGTGGGCTTCTATGCCGCTGGCCCGATCAGCCGTGGTTTCGCCAGTTCTTCAGGGGCGTTCGGTTGGCATCAGGCCAACAGCTTCAACTTCGATTTCAGCCTGTTCCACGACAACGGTGAAGCGGTTAAGGCCAGCTACGCCGGGCATGACTGGAGCAGCGAAGGTTTCGCCAAGCGCTTTGCTCAGGCACGTGAGCAACTGGAGTTTCTCGGCCGTCCGCTGCGCACCTTGGCGCCGGGGCAGTACCGCGCGTATCTGGCACCGGCAGCGCTGGAAGAAATCATGGGCATGTTGAGCTGGGGCGGTTTCTCGGCGCAGTCGATTGCCAGCAAAAGCAGCCCATTGCAGAAGTTGTATGTCGGCGATCAGGCATTCAGTCCGCTGGTGTCGCTGGATGAGAAAGTCAGCGAATCGTTGAGTCCGGCGTTTTCCGGCGAAGGTTATCCACGCAGTGATTTGCGTTTGATCGTCGAAGGCAAGGCTGGCGATCAACTGGTCGGCTCACGCAGTGCCGCTGAATACGGTCTGGCCGCCAACGGTGCCGGCGGCGGTGAAATGCCCAGTGCGTTGAACATGGCGGCGGGGGAGCTGTCGCAAGCAGAGATCCTCAAGCAGTTGGGTACCGGGCTGTACATCAGCAACCTGTGGTACCTGAACTACTCGGATCAACCGGCGGCGCGCATGACTGGCATGACCCGCTTCGCGACTTTCTGGGTCGAAAACGGCGAGATCCAGGCACCGGTCAGCACCATGCGTTTCGATGACAGCGCCTACAGCCTGCTCGGTTCGCAGCTCGAAGCGCTGACCGCCGAGCGCGAGTTGCTGCTGTCGGCGAGTACGTACAGCCAGCGCAATACCTCGTCGGCATTGCTGCCGGGGGCGCTGGTCAGCCGTTTGACCCTGACCCTATAAACGCAAGACCTGTGGGAGCGAGCCTGCTCGCGAAAGCGGTAGCTCAGTCGACATCAATGTGTTGAATGAAATGGCCTCTTCGCGAGCAGGCTCGCTCCCACACTGACCGTGCTCGACCTTGGATTTGTATTAACTCCAACGACAAGAGGTTCCATGCCCAACCGCCCGCCTCTCGACGCCATCACCGCCCGCTGGTTGCCGTGGGTCGTCGCTATCGCTTTCTTCATGCAGTCCCTCGACGGGACCATCCTTAACACCGCGCTGCCGGCCATGGCTCGCGATCTGGCCGAAGATCCGTTGCGCATGCAAGGTGTAGTGATCTCCTACATGCTCACCGTGGCGTTGCTGATCCCGGCCTCTGGCTGGATCGCCGATCGCTTCGGCACCAAGAAAATCTTCTTCGGCGCGATCCTGCTGTTCAGCTTCGGCTCACTGCTCTGCGCCTTGTCGAGCAGCCTGAGCATGCTGATAGGCGCCCGTGTCATTCAGGGCCTGGGCGGCGCACTGATGCTGCCGGTCGGGCGTTTGGTCGTCCTGCGCGCCTATCCGCGATCCGAACTGGTGCGGATCATGGGCTTCATCACCATCCCCGGCCTGCTCGGCCCGCTGATCGGCCCGACCATGGGCGGCTGGATGGTCGAATACCTGACGTGGCACTGGATCTTCCTGATCAACCTGCCGGTCGGCGTGATCGGTTGCTACGCGGTGTGGAAGTTCATTCCCGACCTGCGCGGCACCGAGCGCACCCGCTTCGATAGTCTCGGCTTCCTGCTGTTCGGCGCGGCGATGATTCTGATCACCATCGCCATGGAAGGCCTCGGCGAGTTGCACCTGCCGCACCTGCGGGTGATGTTGCTGCTGTTCGGCGGCATGGCCTGTCTGGCCGCGTACTGGTTGCGCGCCGGGCACATCGAAAACCCGCTGTTCGCACCGTCGCTGTTCAAGACCCGGACGTTTGCCGTCGGCATTCTCGGCAACCTCTTCGCGCGTTTGGGCAGCGGTGCTCTGCCGTTTCTGGTGCCGTTGCTGTTGCAAGTGGCGCTCGGTTATTCACCGTCGCAGGCGGGGATGAGCATGCTGCCGCTGGCCGCGGCGGCGATGATCGCCAAGTGGGTCGCACGGCCGCTGATCGAACGGCTCGGTTATCGCATCGTCCTCACCGGCAACACCTTGGCACTGGGGATCATGCTGGCGAGCATGGGCCTGGTCAGCGAGCAGACGCCGTACTGGCTGCTGTTGTGTCTGCTGGCGATTCTCGGCGCGATCAACTCGCTGCAATTCACCGCGATGAACACCGTGACCCTGATCGACCTCGACGATGCGAGCGCCAGTAGCGGCAACAGCTTGCTCTCGGTGGTGGCGCAATTATCGTTGAGCCTGGGGGTGGCGTGCGCCGGTGCGTTGCTCGGCGGGTTTACCGCAGAGATCGGTAACGATGGCGTGGAGACCGTGCTCGGTGCGTTCCAGCTGACCTTCGTCACCGTCGGCATCATGGCGATGCTCGCTGCGACGATCTTCTCGCAACTGTCGAAACAAGACGGTCGGCGTGCCAAACGCCCGGAAGAACACATCGAACATTAACCACTGTTCGTCCAGAACTTTCGAAGAAAGTGGCACGGGGCTGCTACACTGCGCGACATTTTGTTTTGCAGGCCAGTCCCGTGACCACCATCGCCACCGCTTTTAATACTCTGCCGCTGTCCGCCGCCATGCTGGCTAACCTCGAATCCCTCGGTTATGCCCAGATGACGCCGATCCAGGCGCAGAGCTTGCCGGTGATCCTCAAGGGGATGGACCTGATCGCCCAGGCCAAGACCGGCAGCGGCAAGACCGCCGCGTTCGGTATCGGCCTGCTGAACCCGATCAACCCGCGCTACTTCGGTTGCCAGGCACTGGTGATCTGCCCGACCCGTGAGCTGGCCGACCAGGTCGCCAAGGAAATCCGTCGTCTGGCCCGTGCCGAAGACAACATCAAGGTCCTGACCCTGTGCGGCGGCGTGTCGTTCGGCCCGCAGATCGCTTCGCTGGAACACGGCGCGCACATCATCGTCGGCACCCCGGGCCGTATCCAGCAGCACCTGCGCAAGGGTTCACTGGTCCTCGATGGCCTGAACACGCTGATCCTCGACGAAGCCGATCGCATGCTCGACATGGGTTTCTACGACGCCATCGAAGACATCATCGTCAAGACCCCGGAGCGTCGTCAGACCCTGCTGTTCTCCGCGACTTACCCGGTGGGCATCAAGCAACTGGCGTCGAAATTCATGCGTGATCCGCAAACGGTGAAAGCCGAAGCGTTCCACGATGACACGCAGATCGAGCAGCGGTTCTACGAGATCTCCCCGGAAGACCGCATGAGCGTGGTGACCAAAGTCCTGCACCACTTCCGCCCGGCTTCATGCGTGGCGTTCTGCTTCACCAAGCAGCAGGTTCAGGAAACCGTAGATCACCTGACTGCCAAAGGCATTTCCGCTGTCGGCCTGCACGGCGATCTGGAACAGCGTGATCGCGATCAGGTGCTGGCGATGTTCGCCAACCGCAGTACTTCGGTACTGGTTGCCACCGACGTTGCCGCCCGTGGTCTGGACATCGATGCGCTGGACATGGTGATCAACGTAGAACTGGCGCGTGATTCGGAAATCCACATTCACCGTGTTGGCCGTACCGGTCGTGCTGGCGAGAAAGGCATCGCGATCAGCCTGGTTGCTCCGGGCGAAGCGCACCGCGCGCAAGCCATCGAACAACTGCAGAAATCGCCGCTGAACTGGGATCAGGTCGATAACCTCAAGTCCCAGGGTCTCGCCCCGCTGCAACCGCCGATGACTACGCTGTGCATCGGTGCTGGCCGTAAAGACAAGGTTCGTCCGGGTGACATTCTGGGTGCATTGACTGGCGATGCCGGTATTCCAGGTGCACAGGTTGGCAAGATCGCGATTTTCGACTTCCAGGCTTATGTAGCCGTTGACCGCACCGTGGCCATGCAGGCCTTGCAGCGTTTGAACGACGGCAAGATCAAGGGCCGTTCGCTGCGCGTCCGCATCCTCTGACCTGATCGTTCCCACGCTCTGCGTGGGAATGCATCCCGTGACGCTCCGCGTCACATAACAACGGACGCAGAGCGTCCATGGCGGCATTCCCACGCAGAGCGTGGGAACGATCATTGTGTGAGGACACCGTTTTGCGCTCTACCGAAGTCGTGATCATTGGCGCTGGCGCCGCTGGGTTGATGTGTGCACTGACCGCCGCCGGGCGTGGGCGTCAGGTGTTGCTGCTCGACCACGCGAACAAGGCCGGCAAGAAAATCCTGATGTCGGGCGGTGGCCGCTGCAATTTCACCAATATGTACACCGAGCCGAGCAATTTCCTCTCGCAGAACCCACATTTCTGCAAATCCGCTCTGGCGCGCTACACACAGTGGGATTTCATCGGCATGGTCGGCAAACACGCGGTGCCGTACCACGAAAAAAAACTCGGCCAGCTGTTCTGCGATAACAAATCCAGCGACATTCTCGAAATGCTCCTCAACGAGTGCGATCAGGCCGGCGTCGAGCTGCATCTGGACACGTCGATTCAGACCATCGAGAAGGTCGAGAGCGGTTACCTGCTCGACACCACCCTCGGCCAGATTCAGTGCCAGTCGCTGGTAATCGCCACCGGCGGTCTGTCGATCCCGACGCTGGGCGCCACCGGTTTCGGTTATCAGGTCGCCAAGCAGTTCGGCCACGAATTGCTGCCGACCCGCGCCGGGCTGGTACCGTTTACCATCACCGATCAGCTCAAGGAACTCTGCACCGAGCTGTCCGGAACGTCGGTGGATTGTCTGGTCAGCTGCAACGAACAGAGCTTTCGCGAGAACATCCTGTTCACTCACCGTGGCCTCAGTGGCCCGGCGATTTTGCAGATTTCCTCGTTCTGGGAATCCGGCGACACGGTGGAGATCAACCTGCTGCCGGATCATGACGCGGCGAGCTGGCTGCAACAGCAAGTGGCCGAGCGTCCGAACAGTGAATTGAAAACTCTGCTGGGTGAGATTTTCACCAAGAAGATGGCCAATCTGCTGGCGGACAACTGGTTTGTGTCTAAGCCGATGAAGCAGTACACCCACGCCGAACTGGCGGAGATCGCCGAGAAGCTGGGCAGCTGGAAAGTCGTGCCGGCGGGGACTGAAGGTTATCGCACGGCCGAAGTGACCCTCGGCGGCGTCGACACCCGCGAAGTGTCGTCGAAAACCATGGAATCGCTGAAAAGCCCGGGCCTGTACTTTATCGGTGAAGTGCTCGATGTCACCGGCCACCTGGGCGGCTTCAACTTCCAGTGGGCCTGGGCCTCCGGTTACGCTGCCGCGCAGTACGCTTAACTGAAGGCCAAATACAAAACCCTGTAGGAGTGAGCCTGCTCGCGATAGCGGTGAATCAGTCGATGAATGCATTGGCTGACACACCGCTATCGCGAGCAGGCTCACTCCTACAGTTGTTATGTGTGATGCAGTAAGGAACACTTTTTGCTGTCAGATGTGATCGGCGCCATTGCGTCGGCGTCATTACTGGCTCAATTTAGCGGCATCGCCTCGGAAGGCCTTCGCACTTCATGTCCTCGACCTCGTTTCGTCAGTCTTTGCGGCGCCTGTGGGCGCTGGATAAATTCAGCTACAGCGTGCGGGTGTTCATCGCCCTGACCGGCAGCATGGCGCTGTGTTGGTATCAGGATGAAATGGGCCTGCTGATCCCGTTGTTCCTGGGGATTATCGCCAGCGCCCTGGCCGAAACCGACGACAGTTGGCAGGGCCGCCTCAACGCCCTTGCCGTAACGCTGGTGTGTTTCAGCATCGCCGCGCTGTCGGTGGAATTGCTCTTCCCCTACCCCATCGTGTTTGCCATTGCTTTGGCGCTGGCGAGTTTCGGCCTGACCATGCTCGGTGCGCTCGGCGAGCGTTATGGGGCGATTGCCTCGGCGACGTTGATTCTGTCGGTGTACACGATGATCGGCGTTGATCAGCGCGGCGGTGCGGTCACCGATTTCTGGCACGAACCGATGCTGCTGGTCGCCGGTGCGGCGTGGTACGGCTTGCTCTCGGTGGTGTGGCAGGCGCTGTTTTCCAACCAGCCGGTGCAGCAGAGTCTGGCGCGCTTGTTCCGTGAACTGGGCTTTTACCTGAAGCTGAAATCCTCGCTGTTCGAGCCGATCCGGCAGATGGACGTCGAAGCGCGGCGCCTGGAGCTGGCCCAACAAAACGGTCGCGTGGTGGCAGCGCTGAACAGTGCCAAGGAAATCATCCTGCACCGCGTCGGCAACGGCCGTCCCGGTTCGAAAGTCAGCCGCTATCTGAAGCTGTACTTCCTCGCTCAAGACATCCACGAACGCGCCAGCTCCTCGCACTATCCGTACAACGCGCTGGCCGAAGCGTTCTTCCACAGCGACGTGCTGTTCCGCTGCCAACGCCTGTTGCGCCAGCAAGGCAAGGCCTGCCGCGCTCTGGCCGAATCGATCCAGATGCGCCAGCCATTTATTTATGATGCGAGTTTCGCCGAAGCCCTGAGCGACCTCGACGCCTCCCTCGAACATCTGCGCATCCAGAGCAACCCGGCATGGCGCGGATTGCTGCGCTCACTGCGCGCACTGGCGGCCAACCTCGGCACCCTCGACCGTTTGCTCAGCGACGCGAGTAATCCCGACGCCTTGGCCGATGCGACCGACAGCAGCCTGCTCGACCGCTCGCCGCGCAACCTCAAGGACGTCTGGATTCGTTTGCGCACGCAGCTGACGCCGACCTCTTTGCTCTTCCGTCATGCCCTGCGCCTGCCCTTGGCGCTGAGTATCGGCTACGGCATGGTGCATTTGATTCACCCGTCGCAGGGTTACTGGATCATCCTCACCACCCTGTTCGTCTGCCAGCCGAACTACGGCGCGACCCGGCGCAAGCTCGGTCAGCGGATCTTCGGCACCGCCATTGGCCTGACCGTGGCGTGGGCGCTGTTCGATCTGTTCCCGAGCCCGTTGGTGCAGTCGTGCTTTGCCATCGCCGCCGGCGTGGTGTTCTTTACCAACCGCACCACCCGCTACACCTTGGCGACGGCAGCGATAACCATCATGGTGCTGTTCTGCTTCAACCAGGTCGGCGACGGCTACGGGCTGTTCCTGCCACGGTTGTTCGATACGCTGCTGGGCAGCCTGATTGCCGGCCTGACGGTGTTCCTGTTCCTGCCGGACTGGCAGGGCCGACGCCTGAACAAAGTGCTGGCCAACACCCTGACCTGCAACAGCATCTACCTGCGCCAGATCATGCAGCAGTACGCCGCCGGCAAAAGTGACGACCTCGCCTATCGGCTGGCCCGACGCAACGCGCACAACGCCGATGCGGCGCTGTCGACGACGTTGGCGAACATGCTCATGGAGCCAGGGCATTTCCGGAAGGAAGCGGATGTCGGATTCCGCTTTCTGGTGTTGTCGCACACGTTGTTGAGTTATCTGTCGGGGTTGGGCGCGCATCGGGAAACTCAGTTACCCGCTGATGTGCGCGAGCATTTGATCGATGGCGCCGGAGTGAAACTGGCGACGAGCATCGACGAAATTGCCCAGGGGCTAGCCAACAAGCAGCCGGTGGCGATTCAGAGTGATGAAGAAGAAGCGCTGGCCAATGAGCTGGAGCAGATGCCTGATGAGATTGATGAGGGCCAGCGGTTGGTGCAGACGCAACTGGCGTTGATCTGCCGGCAGTTGGGGCCGTTGCGGACGTTGGCGGCGCATCTGATCAAGGACACCAGTGAGGTCAGCGCTGGCTGACAGGACGTCTTCGCGAGCAGGCTCGCTCCCACACTGGATTTATGAACGCGAAGAGGCCATCAGCAACAACACAACTCTGGGATCAGAAACTCACATCCCATGCTGCCTCAACAACTTGTCATAACTCCCATCCGCCTTCATCGCCGCAATCGCCTTATCAAACCCCGCGACAATCTGCTCATGCTGCGGATTCTTCAGGCTCACCAGAATGTGCAGGCTGTTCTCACTCAACGGCTTGGGCAAAAACTCCACTGAATTGCGCACCTTGGCGGATTCCCGTGCCAGGTAATACTTCGCCACATACTCATCTTCCAGCGTCAGCTTGACCCGATCCGCCGCGAGCATGCGCACGGCCATGGCGAAGTTATGCACAGGGACTTTCTGCAACGCCGTGTCGGCATCGAACGGCGCCGAATAGGCGTAGCCGCGCACCACCGCAATCGGATAAGTGTGCAGTTGCTGCAGATTGGAATAATCAAGTGGCGTGTCTTTGCGCTTGAGAAAGCGGATGCGGTTGAGCAGGTATTCACCGGAAAACTGGCCGAGCTTGGTCCGTTCGTCGTTGTACCAAGCGTTGACCAATACATCGTAGCGGCCCTCGCCAACGCCAAGCAGTGCCCGTGCCCAAGGTACCTGCTCGTAACCGCTGGCATAACCGGACCGGGCCAGCGCAGTTGTGACGATGTCGGTGGCCAGTCCGCCGTTGACCAGCGTGTCGTCGGTAAAGGGTGGCCAGATATCAAACACCAGCCGCAGCTTGTCCGCTGCAGCGGTCTGAGCCAGCAAGAGCAGTCCGGTCAAAGCAAAGGCTCGATGCAAACGCGGCATGCTTGAAAATCCTTAGCGGGCGAGTTGCCCAGCATGTTTTCAGTCAAAACCCCAAGGCCCCTTACCGGCAAAACCCAGGCCCTAACATTAGCTCATTGCAGCCAGTGCACAGGGCTCTCCAGCAGATTACACAAAGTCGCCGAGGCTGCGAGAAAGGAATGATGGCATTTTGACCTTTGTCACAGACTCTTACGCCATAAAGACATCTTTGCCGCAGGCGCTTAGTATCGGGCGACACGTTCAAGGAATCGGCAAATGACAATCGAATGGGTCTGCAAACATCACAGTGATCTGGGCAAGGAACAGCTGTACGCGCTGTTGAAGCTGCGCTCGGACGTGTTCGTGGTTGAACAGAAATGCGCTTATCCGGACCTCGACGGTCAGGATCTGGAAGGCGATACCTATCACCTGATGGGTTGGGAAGATGACCAGT
This sequence comes from Pseudomonas sp. M20, assembly GCF_045037865.1. Lineage (NCBI taxonomy): Bacteria > Pseudomonadati > Pseudomonadota > Gammaproteobacteria > Pseudomonadales > Pseudomonadaceae > Pseudomonas > Pseudomonas sp. M20. The sequence continues at coordinate 6,221,633 of NZ_CP173611.1, read as the reverse complement.
TGATGGCGTACCTGCGCCTGCTGGATCCGGAATCCCAGGGCGGAGACGTGGTGATCGGCCGCGTGATTACCGCACCACAGGGACGCGGCAAAGGGCTGGGTCACGAGATGATGGAGCAGGCGCTGAAGCAGGCCGAGAAGCATTGGCCGCAAGTGCCGATCTATCTGTCGGCGCAGGCGCATTTGCAGGGGTATTACGGTCGGTACGGGTTTGTTGTGGCGGGTGAGGAGTATCTGGAGGATGACATTCCGCATATCGGGATGCGTCGTGCCTGAAAAGCCCCTCACCCTAGCCCTCTCCCGGAGGGAGAGGGGACTGACCTTATCGTCTTGCGGCAGACATCGACCTGAAAAACCGAGTCGATTATGGATTCACAGCAACACTTTCAGTTCGGCGTACCTCTCCAATATCCCCCAATCGGCCCCCTCTCCCTCCGGGAGAGGGCTGGGGTGAGGGCATTTAGGGATACTCAAGCACTGCCTTGATCTGCCGCAAATTACGCTCGATCCACCCGCGGTCAATCGCCCCCCACTCGCGAATCCGATAGCGCCCGGCGTGATTGCGCGCGCCCTCTTCCTGCTCGAACTCACAAACGATATCCAGATCCGCCAACGCCGCAATCGTGTCCTGCGCCGTGCGCCGGGGCATGCCGGTCACTTCGGTCAGCGTCGGCACACTCGGCGCCAGACCGCTGTCGATCAGGTACGCCACATACAAGCGGCGGTAGAAACTGCTTTTGGTCTTGCTGACGTCCATCCCCACCTTCCTGGTTGCGTACGGTTAAGCCTGCAGATCCCGCCACGTCAGGTACACGCGCAGATCAAACTCGATCTGGTGATACCCCGGCAGCATGTGCTCACACAATTTATAGAACGCCTTGTTGTGATCCGATTCCTTGAAGTGCGCCAGTTCATGCACGACGATCATTTTCAGAAAGTCCGGCGCGGCCTCCTTGAACAACGAGGCGATACGAATCTCTTTCTTGGCCTTGAGCTTGCCGCCCTGCACCCGTGAAACCGTGGTGTGCAGACCGAGGGCGCGGTGGGTCAGGTCGAGGCGGTTATCAAACAGCACCTTGTCGATGGCCGGCGCGTTGCGCAGGTATTCCTGCTTCAAGTCCAGCGCGTAGCTGTACAAGGCTTTGTCGCTCTGCACATCGTGCCGCCCTGAATAGCGTTGATTCAGGTATTCACCCAGACGCTCTTCGGCGATCAGTTGGCGCACCTGGTCCTGCAATTGCGCGGGATAGGCCTGGAGGTACTTCAACACAGTCATGGACGAGCGACACGGTTCGAAAAAGGTGCGCCAGTGTAGCGAATTCAACCGGGCAGCGCGCTCCAGTCAAACGGTTCGGCGAAGCTGGCCGCATCCTCGGCGATCAATGGCCGCGCGACGAGGAAGCCCTGCACATATTCACAGCCGTGGGCTTGCAGCCATTGGTATTGCTCAATGGTTTCGACACCTTCGGCGATCACCAGCAAGCCGTATTGTTTGCACAGACTGATCACCGTGCTGACCAGTGAGGCGTCGCGTTTCGAGTCAGGCAATCGCGCAATGAGATGGCGATCAAGCTTGAGCGTATCGAGCTCCAGATCGCGCAAATGTGCCAGCGAACACGGCCCGGAGCCAAAATCGTCCAATGCAACGCGCACGCCGAGATGACGCAGCAAACGCAGCTGTTTGCGGGTTTCGTCAGGGTTTTGCATCAGTGCTTCTTCGGTGACCTCGACCTCCAGTTGCCGGGGTTGCAAGGCATGTCGCTCCATGACCTGGCGCAATTCGGTGACCAGATTCGGCAGGCTGAACTGGGTGTTGCTCAAACTCACGCCGAGCACCAGATCCTCGGCAAACAGAGTTTCCCAGGCTTTGCGCTGACCGGCGCCGCGATGATAAATCCAGCTGCCGAGGCGGCTGATCAGCCGCGCCTCTTCCAGCAGCGGCAGGAACAAACCCGGCGGCACATCGCCGACACTCGGATGCTGCCAACGCAACAACGCTTCGAAACCGCGAATCTGGCCAGTGTCGATGGCCACTTGCGGCTGATACACCAGATTGAAATCGCGGTTCTCGATGGCGGCCCGCACGCTTTCCTCGAGCATCAGCCGCGAACGGGCCCGGCCGTTCATTTCATGATCATAGAAACGATATTGCTGACGCCCGGCGCGCTTGGCTTCGTACATGGCGATGTCCGATGCGCGCAGCAGTCCGTCGAGGTTGGAGCCGCAATCCGGATAAGTGGCGATGCCGATGCTGGCGCCGAGGGCGATGTCCAGCCCTTCGATCTGCTGACAGATCGACACCCGCTCAATGAGTTTCTCGGCAATCTTCGCCGCTTGCTCGGGGAATTCCAGATCGAGCAACGCGGTGAATTCGTCGCCGCCCATGCGCGCGAGAATGTCGAACGGCCGCAGACAGGCTTTCAATTGCTCGGAGACCCAACGCAACACCCGATCGCCGGCATCATGACCGAGTGAATCGTTGACCCGTTTGAAGCCATCAAGATCCAGATACAGCAACACCCAACTGCTATCACTGCGATCACCACGCAACAGCAAGTTTTCAACGGTCTGGTAAAAGCCGCGACGGTTGAGCAAACCGGTCAGTGGATCGGTGACCGCTTGAAATTCGAGCTGCTGGTGCAAGTGACGCACCACCGACATGTCCAGCACAGTCACCACCATTGCGTGCTGCTCGGCGGGCAACGCCGCGCAGGACAGGGCCACCGGCACCTGCTGGCCGGGCGCGGTGCGCAGCAAGGCGTCGTGCAGTCTTAATGTTTCGCCACGCTTGTAGCCGGCATAAAACTCGGAATCAGCCCACAGCGGAATGTGCGGCTTCTGCAGATAATCGAGAAATTCTTTACCTTCCAACTCCTTCACCGGCGCATTCAGCAACCGCGAAATCGCCGGGTTGGCAAAGCGGATCAAACCGTCCTCGCCCACCACCAATATCCCCTCGGCGGCGTTATCCAGCACCGAGGCATTGAAGGCGCGCGCCACTTCCAGGTCATGACTCAGGCGCTGCAAGGCGCGGCGATTGCGCTGGTGTTCCAGCAACGCCTGCACCTTGGGTTTGAGGATCTGCGGGTCGAACGGCTTGAACAGGTAATCCACCGCGCCACTGGCGTAGCCCTTGATCACGGCGTCCTGGGACTGTTCATTGGCGGTCAGAAAGATGATCGGCGTCAGGCGCGTGCGCTGGCTGCCGCGCATCAGCCGCGCCACCTCAAAGCCGTCCATGCCCGGCATCTGCACATCCAGCAGCACCAGGTCGACGTCATGCGAGAGCAAAATATTGAGCGCTTCGAAGCCGGAAGCCGCAGTGAGGACGTGCCAATCCTGACGCTGCAGCAACGCGCGCATGCTGATCAGATTTTCAGGGTAATCATCAACGATCAAAAGGACAGAGCTGCCTTCACTTGGCGGGGGTTGCGCGCATTCCATGCTGCTTCTCTTGTCGGGACTTTCGGTCGGTTTCCGGTAAAAACCGCACACATACTGAGCCTTCACTCTAGTACTGGATCCAAGAAAGCAGAAGCTGTCATCAGGCCATCATTTAACCAAAGCGTGAATTTGCCGACTAACGGTCACCGCTGAAGCCCCCGGAAACCGGCAGAGATGGCATTTCGACAGGATGTTGACGTCAATCATCTGCCAAACGGGCGTTAACAAATTTCCCCTCTACGCTTATAAAGGCCGCCCAAAAACGTGCGGGCTAGAGCTTCTGGCACGTACGTGCAGTGAACTTTGAGTGGAAGAACCGACATGATCGATCTCGCAACCTGGAACCTCAGCGTTCCCGTTGGCAGCCCGCCATACACCGTCGAAACCTCAAAACTGGTGAACGGCTTCAAAGATCAGTACTTCCATTCCGACACCGGCACCTTGTTCTTCTGGTCACCGGTTACCGGGTCAAAAACCGAAAACGCCATCTACCCCCGCACCGAACTGCGCGAAACCTACAGCAACGGCACCTTGCGCAACTGGTATTACCCGGACGCCGACAACCTGCTGCGCGCGACCCTCACGGTGAACAAAGTGCCCAGCTCCGGCAAGATCGTCATCGGCCAGATTCATGCTTATGAAAGCCAGAAGCCGATGGTCAAACTCGAATACCAGTACAAGACCAAAACCGAGACCGGCAATCTGGTGATCAAGGTGCGCATGCACCCGGATGATGATGAAAGCCGCGTCATCACCTTGGCTACCGGGATCAAGCTGGATCGCGAATTCAACTACCTCATCCACCTGAGTCCTGGCGGTGCGTTGGGTGTGAGTGCGGCGGGATATCAGTGGGATTCACAGATCAGCGCGACGTGGCGGAACAAGCCGTTGTATTTCAAGGCTGGGGTTTATGTGCAGGACAACACGGGGTACACCAGTGAAGGTGGCCAAGTGACCTTCTCCAAGCTCGATATCGATCACGACAAATAACCCAATCCCCACTGTAGGAGCTGCCGAAGGCTGCGATCTTTTGATCCTGTTTTTGATTCTAAAAAGACAAAATCAAAAGATCGCAGCCTTCGGCAGCTCCTACCTTTAAACGGTGTTGTTTAGATCTGTCGGCGGTTACTTCCGGATGCCTACAACAGCTTGCGTCGTTGCCTACCACTACGCCAGAATCCGCCGGCTTGTGCGCCTGGCGGGCCATCGGTAACTTGATTCGTGTCACTGATTTCCAGTGATCGGGTTTAGTAGCCCGTGGTTACGCGAAGCGTATGTGCATCCGTTCAGTCAGGTATTTCTAAGCCTGCACTTGATGGTAGCTGTACGCAGGGCGCCTTCGGGTGCGCCGGTCGCGTCTCCCCGGTCTACTAACCTGCGTTCAGCTGCCACCCTCTTCGTTTAGTAGCGATCCGGTGTCGGCTCCATTTACCGGAGACGAAACATGATCAAATCAACGCCACACCCGCCAGAAACAGATCCCGCATCCCCCTACGAATCCCTCGACTCGAAAAAACTCAACGACGCCGCCGAACGCGCCCTCGACCATTACCTCAAACCGTCCGCCTTCATCATGGCCAGCACGCATAAACCCGAGCCCATGTACCTCGCCAACCCGAAGTACAACACCGAATCCCTGCTGGCCAACGCCAGCGAAACCCTGGGTTCAGCCAGCGAAATGCTCAACAACTTCGCCGCCATGCTCGACACCTCACACCGCAAGACAGCGTTGGGCATCGCGCAAGTGGTCATGCTCGGTGAACTGGCGGTGAATCAGGCATTGGATCATGTTGAGCTGAAGGAATAACCGCCCACAAAAAAACCCGCCTCGCGGCGGGTTCCTGAATAGCAATAAGCGCTAAAGGTAGCTAAACGTTGCTATCTCCCAATACAGGCTTACGCTTCAATCCCGACCCAACCGAGTCATTCAAGGCAACTGTACGCCCGGAATCCCATTCGCGTTGCATCCCCACAAACAATTCAGTATCCACTCGCGACCGATGAGCAGTCAGTGCCTGACTCATTGCCTCAGCTATCCGGTCGATGATCAATGCCGGCCTATCCACTGCACAGTGTTTTCGGCCGAACTCGATCAGTTGCTGGCGATCGGGATAGTCTTTGGTTTTATTCATTTTGATTGCCAGGGTCCGGTCAACCAGTGACCGCCCGGACTTCGGGTTGTAGTTTTCATAGACCGTGGTGGTCGTGACGTCGTATATCGGGGCCAACTGCACGGTTTCTGGAGCCGCGGGCTGCGTGTATATCACGCCGAAGTTCTTCAAATGTGCATCGCCATTGCGCACCATCACCGAAAGGCAGACTGACGAAAAGTATCGCTCCAGCTCTCGTATCGGTTCGGCATGGCGACATACCTGGCGGATGACAGCCGCGAGGGTTTCATAGCTCTGCGAATACTTGTAATTGTCGTGAGGATCTTTGTTAAGACCCAACAGTACCGCCATGTCTTCGAAGCCGAGCCGGCCAGACGCCGTCAGGTCAAACCGCTCCATGACAAACAGCTCGCCGCTCTCGGAAAGCCAGAACGGTGGCGTTTCCAATCCTGCCAGCCGCGCCGCCTCCAGACACAGAAACTCGTTCTGGGCCAAGTGCTCATACTCCTCGGCTCCTGATTTAACGATGAGATCGGAACTGAGCATGGTTTTTCGGCCGCCAGTGAGCTTGTCCAGGTCAGGCACCAGTACCTTGGGCTGCACTCCGGAAATACCCGACTCAAAGTAGGTTTCAACCAGAAAGTTGAAAACACCCTGAGAGGCGTCGGCAGACAGAATGTCTTGTAAACCGACTTGGGCATGCACGGCGCTAGGTGGCTCAGTCGGATTCTCATAGGTGAGGCGACCAATCTGATTGCCGCCAATGACCGAAAGCAGCCGCATTTCATCGACCTGCATATGCTTGGCCATCCGGCGCTTGATCTGATCGGCCAGAAAACCTTCCGGCACATTCATATCAAATATTGGGTGCAGTACATTGCTCACCGCGGGCGTCGGGTCATAGGGCATGACCAACGAGACTTCCCGAGACGCTTCTGCCGTCTGGTAGGCAAACGAGAACTGCGAACCTTTGGATAGCTCGCCCGCGCAGCCTTGCGGCGTCATGACGTTGAGCCGCTTGACCTTATTCATCATGCTCTACCAGATCGGCAAGCGACTTGAGATCGATTCGGTTGTCGACAATTTCGAGCGCCATGCCCAACGCGGCAATCACCCGGAACACAGTATAAAAAGCGACGTTTTCACCGGCCTCAAGATCGATGATGGTCTTGCGACTGCATTTAGCCTTGTGCGCTAGTATTAGCTGACTGTAGCCCTTGGCTTTTCGCAGCTGACGAATGCGTTCGGCGAAAATCGCAGGATTATTCAGGATCAAAATGTCACCTATATGGGACTTTAAGCTGATAAAAATCATTAAAGTTCACTATAGGTGACATTTCAAGTGCGGATTTCCAAGTATCGCTACCAAAAATTTCACCCACAAAAAAACCCGCCTCACCGGCGGGTTTCTTATCGAAGCAGTTTAACGCTCAGGCTTAGTTAACCTTAGCGTTCAACTCCCCCTTCAGATAACGCTGGTACATCGCTTCCAGCGAGATCGGTTTGATCTTCGAAGCATTACCGGCAGTACCAAACGCTTCATAACGAGCGATACACACATCACGCATCGCCGTCACAGTCGCGCCGAAGAATTTACGCGGGTCGAATTCGCTCGGGTTGGTGGCCATCAGGCGACGCATCGCACCGGTGGATGCCAGGCGCAGGTCGGTGTCGATGTTGACCTTGCGCACGCCGTGCTTGATGCCTTCGACGATTTCTTCAACCGGTACGCCGTAGGTTTCTTTGATGTCGCCGCCGTACTGGTTGATGATCGCCAGCCACTCTTGTGGCACCGAGGACGAACCGTGCATCACCAGGTGGGTGTTCGGGATGCGCTTGTGGATTTCCTTGATGCGGTCGATCGCCAGCACGTCGCCGGTAGGTGGCTTGGTGAACTTGTAGGCGCCGTGGCTGGTGCCGATGGCGATGGCCAGGGCATCGACCTGAGTGCGTTTGACGAAGTCAGCGGCTTCTTCCGGGTCGGTCAGCATTTGGCTGTGATCCAGAACGCCTTCGGCGCCGATGCCGTCTTCTTCACCGGCCATGCCGGTTTCCAGCGAACCCAGGCAGCCCAGCTCGCCTTCTACCGAAACGCCGCAGGCGTGCGCCATGGCCACGGTTTGTTGGGTAACACGGACGTTGTAGTCGTAGTCGGTCGGGGTCTTGCCGTCTTCGCCCAGCGAGCCGTCCATCATCACCGAGCTGAAGCCCAGTTGAATCGAACGCTGGCAGACGTCAGGGCTGGTGCCGTGGTCCTGGTGCATGCACACCGGGATGTGCGGGAATTCCTCGATCGCGGCCAGGATCAGGTGACGCAGGAATGGCGCGCCGGCGTATTTGCGAGCGCCGGCCGAAGCCTGAACGATCACCGGGGAGTCAGTCTTGTCAGCGGCTTCCATGATGGCGCGCATCTGCTCAAGGTTGTTGACGTTGAAAGCTGGAACGCCGTAGCCGAATTCGGCTGCGTGGTCCAACATCTGGCGCATGCTGATAAGTGCCATTGTGTGTGTCTCTCCCGGTTGAGGGTCGTTAATCGTGCCAGCCTGCCGGAGCGGCGGCGGCTATTCAAGTGATTGCAGATCGGGGGTTGAGGCCCGGCCTGGTGATTCGATAAAGCAAAATCCTGAGAACTACACAGAACCCCTGTAGGAGTGAGCCTGCTCGCGATAGCGGCCTGACAGTCGCTGCAGTGTTGACTGCAGAATTGCTATCGCGAGCAGGCTCACTCCTACAATGGGCCTGCGGTGTTGCAATTATTCAGCCTTGCAGCCGCGGCCGATCAGGTCATTGGTGGCGACCCAGTACACCAGGCCTTCCTCTCCCTTGACGTGAAACGCCAGCATGCCGTCGCTGTACAGCGTGCCCGAGGCGCCTGGCTCTTCTTTCAGGCGATAGACCTGATCACCGCCACCCAGTCGAACGTCGACTTCCTTCTGGCCGGCATCGACGTAGCGCCACAGCACTTTGGCCTGGCTGTCGCAGGTCCAGGTGGTCCAGTTGTCCGCCGGAGTAGACGACTGAAACAGGTTCAACTGCGCGCAACCGCCCAACAATGCCAACGCCGCAATGGCGATCAAGCCTTTCATCCGTGTTCCTCGACTGACGGCACACGCCGCCAGCCCTGAGTTAAAGAGTCAGACCCGTCAAGGACAACCATGTTCCTTGGCCGGGGTTTGCGTCTCGTATTTGTCCAGACCGTCCGGCCCCGAGCGCTTGTTCAGCACCGGGTTGGTTTCGGCCTGCCAGTCGGCCTGATAACAGCCCTTCTGCGACTCGCTCGGCGCCGGCGTGGCTTCGGCCTTCGGGTTACTCCCGCAGGCCACCAGCGTACCGGTCAGCAACAACAGCGCTAACGACTTGACCATGTAAACACTCCTTTGCCTGGCCAAACGGGCGGCCTCAGGCCTTGGCCCGGCTTTCCAGGACTTCAACGGCTGGCAGCACTTTGCCTTCGACGAATTCGAGGAACGCGCCGCCACCGGTGGAAATGTAGGAGATTTGCTCAGCCACGCCATATTTATCGATCGCAGCCAGAGTGTCGCCACCGCCGGCAATCGAGAACGCAGCGCTGTCGGCAATGGCCTGAGCCAGCACTTTGGTGCCGTTGCCGAACTGGTCGAACTCGAACACGCCGACCGGGCCGTTCCACAGAATGGTTTTCGACGATTTCAGCAGTTCGGCGAAGTTGGCCGCGGTTTGCGGGCCGATGTCCAGAATCATGTCGTCAGCCGCGACGTCAGCGATCAGCTTGACGGTGGCTTCTGCGCTTTCGGCGAATTCTTTGGCAACCACTACGTCAACCGGCAGCGGCACGCTGACTTTCGCAGCGATGGCGCGTGCGGTGTCGAGCAGGTCCGGCTCGTACAGCGACTTGCCGACCGGGTGACCAGCAGCAGCGAGGAAGGTGTTGGCGATGCCGCCGCCGACGATCAATTGGTTGCAGATCTGGCTCAGGCTGTTCAGCACGTCGAGTTTGGTCGAGACCTTGGAGCCGGCAACAATGGCCGCCATTGGCTGAGCCGGTGCGCCAAGGGCTTTGCCCAGTGCGTCCAGTTCAGCGGCCAGCAGTGGGCCAGCGGCGGCGACTTTGGCGAACTTGGCCACGCCGTGGGTCGAACCTTCGGCGCGGTGAGCGGTGCCGAAAGCGTCCATCACGAACACGTCGCACAGGGCCGCGTATTGCTGGGCCAGTTCGTCAGCGTTCTTTTTCTCGCCCTTGTTGAAGCGCACGTTTTCGAACAGCACGATGTCGCCAGCCTTGACGTCCACGCCGCCCAGGTAATCAGCCACCAGTGGCACTTCACGGCCCAGCGCCTTGCTCAGGTAGTCAGCAACAGGCTTGAGGCTGTTCTCGGCGGAGAACTCGCCTTCGGTCGGCCGGCCAAGGTGCGAGCAGACCATCACGGCCGCGCCTTTTTCCAGGGCCAGCTTGATGGTCGGCAGCGAAGCCAGGATACGCGCATCGCTGGTGACAACACCGTCCTTGACTGGGACGTTGAGGTCTTCGCGGATCAATACGCGCTTACCTTGCAGATCGAGGTCGGACATCTTCAACACGGTCATGGGTCGCACTTCCTACGGTTTTTTTGAAGTTGCTGTTTGCAGATAGTGTTCTGCAACGTCCAGCATTCGGTTGGCAAAACCCCATTCGTTGTCGAACCAGGCCAGGATGTTCACCAGCTTGGGGCCGGAAACACGGGTCTGACTGGCATCGACGATGGCCGAATGTGGGTCATGGTTGAAATCACAGCTGGCGTGCGGCAACTCGGTGTAAGCCAGCAGACCTTTGAGCGGGCCATTGGTGGCGGCTTCGCGCAGGATCCGGTTGACCTCATTGGCGTCAGTCGCGGTGGCGGTCTGCATCGTGATGTCGAGGCAGGACACGTTGACCGTCGGCACGCGTACGGCTTTGGCCTGAATTCGCCCGGCAAGTTCCGGCAGCAGACGCTCGATACCGCGCGCCAGACCAGTGGACACCGGGATCACCGACTGGAACGCCGAACGGGTGCGGCGCAGGTCTTCGTGGTGATAAGCGTCGATCACCGGCTGATCGTTCATCGCCGAGTGAATGGTGGTGATCGACACGTAATCGAGGCCGATCGCCTTGTCGAGCAAGCGCAACAGCGGCACGCCGCAATTGGTCGTACAGGAGGCGTTGGACACCAACAGTTCGTCGCCGGTCAGGCAATCCTGATTGACGCCATAAACGATGGTGGCGTCGACATCCGCCTCGCTGGCCATCGGCTGCGAGAACAACACGCGTGGCGCGCCGGCGTCGAGAAAGCGCTGGCCGTCTTCACGGGTGTTGTAGGCACCGGAGCATTCCAGCACCAGATCGACGCCCAGCGACGCCCAATCGATGCCTTCGGGAGTAGCACTGCGCAGGACCTTCACGCAGTCGCCATTAATATGCAGACAATCGCCTTCTACTCGCACTTCGCCCGGAAAACGGCCGTGGGTGGAGTCAAAGCGTGTCAGGTATTCGATGCTGGCCATGTCCGCCAGATCGTTGATCGCGACAATTTCAAACCCGGCTTTCTCGCCTCGCTCAAACAACGCACGCAAGACGCAACGACCAATCCGGCCGTAGCCGTTGAGTGCAACTTTGTAGGGACGCGGTTGAGGCATGGGGTTCTCGATTACCGTGGTGAATCAGAAAGCTCTTTATTGTCTGAACCGACGCTATCGCGAGCAGGCTCACTCCTACACGGGCAACGTAAAACCCTGTAGGAGTGAGCCTGCTCGCGATGGCGTCAGCCCGGACAACACAACTGTCTGACTTAGTCTTCCAGCAGCTCTTCAGCCTGACCCAGGATGTTTTCCAGGGTGAAGCCGAACTCTTCGAACAGTGCCGAAGCCGGAGCCGATTCGCCGTAAGTGGTCATGCCGATCACGCGACCTTCCAGACCCACGTACTTGAACCAGAAGTCGGCGTGAGCCGCTTCGATCGCGATACGCGCGCTGACCTGCAACGGTAGTACCGCCTGCTTGTAGCCCGCGTCCTGAGCATCGAACACGCTGGTGCAAGGCATGGAAACCACACGCACCTTGCGGCCCTGCTCGGTCAGTTTGTCGTAAGCCTGAACCGCCAGACCCACTTCCGAACCGGTCGAAATCAGGATCAGCTCAGGCTCGCCTGCGCAGTCCTTCAGCACGTAACCGCCACGGCTGATATCGGCAATCTGGCCGGCATCACGTTCCTGGTGCTGCAGGTTCTGACGCGAGAAGATCAGCGCCGATGGGCCGTCCTTGCGCTCTAGAGCGTTCTTCCAGGCCACGGCCGATTCAACGGCATCGGCTGGACGCCAGGTGTCGAGGTTCGGTGTGGTACGCAGGCTGGTCAGCTGTTCGATCGGCTGGTGAGTCGGGCCGTCTTCGCCCAGACCGATGGAGTCGTGGGTGTAGACGTGGATCACTTGCTTCTTCATCAGCGCCGACATGCGTACGGCGTTGCGCGCATATTCCATGAACATCAGGAAGGTCGCGCCGTAAGGCACCAGGCCGCCGTGCAGGGTCACGCCGTTCATGATCGCGGTCATGCCGAATTCGCGCACGCCGTAGTACATGTAGTTGCCGCTGGCATCTTCAGCGCTGACGCCTTTGCAACCTTTCCACAGGGTCAGGTTGGAACCGGCCAGGTCAGCCGAACCGCCAAGCAGTTCCGGCAGCAGCGGGCCGAATGCGTTCAGGGTGTTCTGGCTGGCTTTACGGCTGGCAATGGTTTCGCCTTTGGCCGCAACTTCAGCGATGTAAGCCGAAGCTTTTTCCGAGAAGTCAGCCGGCAGCTCACCGCTCAGACGACGCACCAGTTCGTTGGCTTCGGTCGGGAATGCAGCGGAGTAGGCAGCGAAACGCTGATCCCACTCGGCTTCGGCCGCGCGACCTTTTTCCTTGGCATCCCACTCGGCATAGATATCGGCCGGGATTTCGAACGGGCCGTGGTTCCAGTTCAGCGCCTGACGGGTCAGCGCGATTTCCGCGTCGCCCAGTGGAGCGCCGTGGCAGTCTTCTTTGCCCTGCTTGTTCGGCGAGCCGAAACCGATGGTGGTCTTGCAGCAGATCAGGGTCGGCAGCGGGCTCTTGCGCGCGGTTTCGATGGCAGTCTTGATCTCTTCCGGATCGTGACCGTCAACGTTGCGGATCACCTGCCAGTTGTAGGCTTCGAAACGCTTCGGGGTGTCATCGGTGAACCAGCCTTCGACTTCGCCGTCGATGGAGATGCCATTGTCATCGTAGAACGCGATCAGCTTGCCCAGGCCCAAAGTGCCGGCCAGCGAAGCGACTTCGTGGGAAATGCCTTCCATCATGCAGCCATCACCCAGGAACACGTAGGTGTGGTGGTCGACGATGTCGTGGCCTGGACGGTTGAACTGCGCGCCCAGTACTTTTTCAGCCAAGGCGAAACCGACGGCGTTGGCCAGACCCTGACCCAGCGGGCCGGTGGTGGTTTCAACACCCGGGGTGTAACCGAATTCCGGGTGGCCCGGGGTGCGGCTGTGCAGTTGACGGAATTGCTTGAGGTCGTCGATCGACAGGTCATAACCGGTCAGGTGCAACAGCGAGTAGATCAACATCGAGCCGTGGCCGTTGGACAGCACGAAGCGGTCACGGTCGGCGAACGATGGATTGCTCGGGTTGTGCTTGAGGTAGTCGCGCCAAAGCACTTCGGCGATATCTGCCATACCCATAGGGGCACCGGGATGGCCGCTGTTGGCTTTTTGCACGGCATCCATGCTGAGGGCACGAATGGCGTTGGCACGCTCACGACGGCTAGGCATCGCTGATCTCCTGGGTTCTGGTAAGTCGAAACGGAAAAAAGGAGGGCATTTTCCCTCACCGGGGCGCCTCGGGGCAATGACAGATAGTCATCGGGGGGCGTTTTTCCAATGGATAGCGGCGCTTTCTGTTGGTGAAACCTTTCCGCTACTCGTTTGTAGAGTTAACCGCTTGGAGAGAAGTGCCATTTATCGAGCAATATCAAAACTTTTTGATATTGGCCTTGCGATGAATTCCCCCCGTCTCTAGACTGCGGCCCTATGAATTTACGCGTGCCTTCCATTCGCCATGACGATTGCGACGAGCTGGCGGCCCTGTGCAAGGCCGGCGGCGATCCGTTGCGGCTGAATGTCTTGCGCGCGCTGGCCAACGATTCGTTCGGTGTTCTGGAGTTGGCGCAGATTTTCGGCATTGGCCAGTCCGGCATGAGTCATCACCTCAAGGTACTGGCACAAGCCGACCTGGTGGCGACCCGCCGTGAAGGCAACGCTATTTTCTATCGCCGCGCCCTGCCCCACAGCGAACTGCTCGGCGGCAAGTTGCACGCGGCATTGTTAGAAGAAGTCGACAATCTGGATCTGCCCGACGATGTGCAAGCGCGCATCGAGCAGGTTCACGGCCAACGTGCCGCCGCCAGCCAAGACTTTTTCGCCCGGGTGGCGGAGAAATTCCGTGCCCAGCAAGACTTGATCGCAGGCCTGCCGCAGTACCGTGACAGTGTGCTGGCCCTGCTCGACAAACTGAACTTCAATGGTGCAGCCACGGCCATTGAAGTCGGCCCCGGCGATGGTGCTTTTCTGCCGGAGCTGGCCCGTCGCTTCGGCACCGTAACCGCGCTGGACAACAGCCCGGCGATGCTCGAACTGGCGCGTCAGGTATGTGAACGTGAACAGCTGGCTAACGTCAGCCTGCAATTGGCCGATGCATTGAACGGTACAAGCCTTCAGGCCGATTGTGTGGTGTTGAACATGGTGTTGCACCATTTCGCCGCGCCGGCCGATGCGCTCAAGCACATGGCCGACCTGCTGCAACCGGGCGGTAGTCTGCTCGTGACAGAGTTATGTAGCCACAACCAGAGTTGGGCCAGGGAGGCCTGCGGTGATCTGTGGTTGGGGTTTGAACAGGACGATTTGGCCCGTTGGGCCACCGCTGCGGGACTCGTTCCCGGGGAAAGCCTCTATGTAGGCTTACGTAATGGTTTCCAGATCCAGGTCCGCCACTTTCAGCGACCGGCTGGCGACACTCACCATCGGTAAATTCAGGAAAACATCGAGATGAGCGAATACTCCCTCTTCACCTCCGAGTCCGTGTCCGAAGGACATCCGGACAAAATCGCCGACCAGATTTCCGATGCGGTGCTGGACGCCATCATTACCCAGGACAAACACGCACGCGTTGCCGTGGAAACCCTGGTCAAGACTGGCGTGGCAATCGTTGCCGGTGAAGTGACCACCAGCGCCTGGGTCGATCTGGAAGAGATCGTGCGTAACGTGATTCTCGACATCGGCTATAACAGCTCCGACGTCGGCTTCGACGGCGCGACCTGCGGCGTGATGAACATCATCGGCAAGCAGTCCCCAGACATCAACCAGGGTGTTGACCGTGCCAAGCCTGAAGATCAGGGCGCCGGCGACCAGGGCCTGATGTTCGGCTACGCCAGCAACGAAACCGACGTTTTGATGCCAGCCCCGATTACCTTCTCGCACCAGTTGGTACAGCGCCAGGCCGAGGCCCGTAAATCGGGTCTGCTGCCTTGGCTGCGTCCAGACGCCAAGTCGCAAGTGACTTGCCGTTACGAAGGCGGCAAGGTTGTCGGTATCGACGCTGTTGTTCTGTCGACCCAGCACAACCCTGAAGTGTCGTACAAAGACCTGCGCGAAGGCGTGATGGAACTGATCGTCAAGCACGTGCTGCCTGCCGAACTGCTGAGCAAAGACACCCAGTTCCACATCAACCCGACCGGCCAGTTCATCATTGGCGGCCCGGTAGGTGACTGCGGCCTGACCGGTCGCAAGATCATCGTCGACAGCTACGGCGGCATGGCCCGTCACGGCGGCGGCGCGTTCTCCGGTAAAGATCCATCGAAGGTTGACCGTTCGGCTGCCTACGCTGGCCGTTACGTTGCCAAGAACATCGTCGCGGCCGGCCTGGCCGAGCGTTGCGAGATTCAGGTTTCCTACGCGATCGGCGTGGCTCAGCCAACTTCGATCTCGCTGAACACCTTCGGCACCGGCAAGATCAGCGATGACAAGATCGTCAAACTGGTCCGTGAAGTGTTCGACCTGCGTCCATACGCAATCACCACCATGCTCGATCTGCTGCACCCGATGTACCAGGAAACTGCAGCGTACGGCCACTTCGGTCGCACGCCAGAGACCAAGACTGTTGGCGAAGACACTTTCACCACCTTCACCTGGGAAAAAACCGACCGCGCCGACGCCCTGCGTTCTGCTGCTGGCCTGTAAGCCTCCCCGGCGGTACAAAAAGCCCCGCACGGCTCACGCCCTGCGGGGCTTTTTCATGCCTCGAAAAGAGCAAAAGATCGCAGCCTTCGGCAGCTCCTACAAGTGAAACGCACGCCTCCTGTAGGAGCTGCCGAAGGCCGCGATCTTTTGATCTTCATAACTGAAACACGATGCAAAACACCCAGCCGTTGCTGCTCTGAATCCTGACTAATCTTCAAGCATTCCCCTGAGCAAGGACGCTCAACATGCTTGCCACGCTGCGCCTTTTTTCAATTCTTCTGCTGAGCTTCACCCACCTGATCGCTTACGCCGCTTGCCCTGACTGGCCTGTCCGCACCGCGCAAAACGAAATCGCCACCCTGCAAAAACAGATCAACCAATGGGACGACGCCTACCACCGCGAAGGTCGCTCACTGATTGCCGATGAGCTCTACGATCAATCGCGCACACGTCTGAACGAATGGCGAGAGTGCTTCAAACTCCCCTCTCCACCCGCCCCCTTACGCACAGCCTCAGGTTCGATCGCTCACCCCATCGTCCATACCGGCCTGGATAAACTGCATAAAGCCGAGGCCGTGGAAACGTGGCTACGCGATCGCAAGGATGTCTGGGTACAACCCAAAGTCGACGGCGTTGCGGTGACGCTGATTTATCGCACAGGCGTTCTGCATCAGGCCATCAGTCGCGGTGATGGGGTTCGTGGCCAGGACTGGACGCCATCAGCGCAGAAGATCGGCGCCATTCCTCAACGCCTGACACAACCGCTGGATCTGCTGGTGCAGGGCGAACTCTACTGGCGCTTGAACGAGCACGTGCAAACGCGATCCGGCAGCGTTAACGCCCGCGCCACCGTCGCGGGCCTGATGGGACGGAAAACCCTGGATGCCGAGCAAGCCTCCGGCATCGGACTGTTCGTCTGGGACTGGCCACAAGGCCCAGCGCAATTGCCCGAGCGAGTCGCCACGTTGGCGACGCTGGGTTTCGCCACGATGGAGCCGTACAGTCATCCTGTCGCCGACTTTGCTGCCGCACAGAAATGGCGCGATCACTGGTATCGCTCGCCCCTGCCCTTTGCCACTGACGGCGTGGTATTGCGCCAGAGTCAACGACCACCCGCCGAACGCTGGCAGGCGCGCGCTCCGTATTGGGCAGTTGCATGGAAGTATCCCTTTGCTCAAGCGCTGGCCGAAGTGCGCAAGGTCAACTTCAAGATCGGGCGCACCGGGCGTATCACGCCAGTACTCGAACTCAAACCCGTCATGCTTGATGACCGGGAGATCAAACGGGTTAGCGCCAGTTCCTTCAAACGCTGGCAAGACCTGGATATCCGCCCCGGTGATCAAGTGGCAATCAGCCTCGCCGGCCTGACCATTCCACGACTTGACAGTGTTGTGCTGCAAGCCGCCGAACGCACAGACCTCAACATCCCCAACGCCGACGACTTCCACAGCTTGAGCTGCTGGCAACCCACCACCGGCTGCGAAAGCCAGTTTCTCGCCCGCTTGAGCTGGCTCAGCGGTAAGCAAGGGCTGGCGATGCAGCATGTCGGTCGTGGTACCTGGGAGAAACTTCTCGAAACACGCCGTGTGAACAACCTGCTGGATTGGTTGACCCTCGACGCGTCAGAGCTTGCTAACATTGCCGGCTTCGGCGAGCGCAGCAGCGAACGCCTGATGCACAGTTTTCACAGCGCCCGCCAACGGCCTTTCGCCCAGTGGCTCAAAGCCTTGGGCTTACCGCCAAGCGGTCAGGCACACCTGCCTGACTCGTGGCAGGCGCTGGCACAACGCGACACCGAACAATGGCAGGCCGAAGCCGGTATCGGCCCGGGACGCGCAGCGCAATTGAGCGCATTCTTTCGCGACCCGCAGGTACTGGCCTTGAGCGAAACCTTACGTGCCGCCGGAATCGACGGTTTCTGACTACGCAATCCCGGTGCGCCGGGAACCCAAAGGCCGCCTCGGCGCTCCAACAGCGCAGTGCCGCCCTGACCCGATTGCCTTTGCACATGGAGCTTTTATGAAATTTCTCGCACCGCTCGCCATGCTGACCCTTTGCGGCGTAATGGCCGCCCCCGTCATGGCCGAAGAAGACGCCCCGGGCCTGACCGGTTGCGCCGCCAAGAAGCAGGGCATCATGAATCAGATCGAACAAGCCAAGTCGCGCGGCAACACCGATCAACAGGCCGGCCTGCAAACGGCGCTGGATGAGGTTACAAAAAACTGCACCGACGCGGGTCTGAAGAAAGAACGCGAAAACAAGGTGCTCGAAGCCAAGCACGAAGTGAGCAAGCGTCAGGCTGATCTCGACAAGGCCATGAAAAAAGGCGATCCAGAGAAGATCAACAAGCGCAAAGACAAGCTAGCCGAGTCGCGCAAAGAACTGCAGGACGCGCTGGACGAAATCGACAAGTAAAAATCAACAGATCGCAGCCTGCGGCAGCTCCTACCCTGATCAATGCAGGAGCTGCCGCAGGCTGCGATCTTTTAAAGATCAATGATCGCGAAACTGTTTATGGCAAGCGCTGCAGGCATCTTCAACTTTCTGCACCGCAGGCCCGAGATTGCTGGCCTTGTACGGCTGAACCTGACTGGCGATCACCAATTCACCGGTGGCGGCTTCCAGGGTGCGGGCCATTTCCTGAAACTGCGCCTGTTTCTGCCAGACATCATCCTTGGCGCTGGTGTGATCTTCTTCACGAACCTGCGGAAAATGCTTCCACGGTTCATGGGACAACGCATCGAGCTTGACCGCGCCTTCGGCGAACTTCGGTCCGTCGAACGGAATGCGTCCACGCAACATGCCGCCCAGATCTTCGCCGGTCTTAAGCATCTGCTTGAAGATCGCCTTACGTTGGCCCAGCGGGGAATTCGGATCGACGCCGCCACAGGCGGAAAGGGTCAGACAGGCCAGCAATACAACAGAAATGCTTTTAAGAGTCATGGTGGCTTCAGGTCACGGAATTCGGCGGCCAGTATCCTCGCGTCACCGCCAAACACCAATAGCCCTATTAAAAATACGGGTTGCTCGAGCGCATGGAGCACTCGGCCAACCGGCACAGGAATCACTCCATGAACAGCCGCTTCCAGGCCTGGCGTCAACCGCTCATCGCCACCCTTCCACTGCTGGCGATCCTCGCCGGCTGCACCGGTGGCGAAACCGCCAAGCCAAAAACCCACGCGCTGGCCACTTATTCCAGCGCCACCTGGGAAGCCTTGCCGGCGGTATCCGATAGCGATCTGGTCGCCGGTTTCGGTTCGTGGCGCAGCGCCTGCACCCGACTCAAAGCTGATGCGGTCTGGGGCACAACCTGCGCGGCAGCGGCCAATGTTCCGCAGAGCGCCACAGAGATTCGTGCGTTCCTCAAACAGAATCTCGATGTCTACGGCCTGCGCGCTGAAAACGACAACCCCAACGGGTTGATCACCGGCTACTACGAACCGGTCTACCCCGGCAGCCTCACGCCCACCGACACGGCCAATGTGCCGGTGTATGGTGTGCCCGAAGACATGATCATCGTCTCGCTGGAAAGCATTTACCCAGAGCTAAAGGGCAAGCGCCTGCGCGGTCGCCTTGAGGGTCGAGTACTCAAACCTTACGACGACGCAGCCACCATCGAATCCAAAGGTGTGAAAGCCCCGGTGGTTGCCTACCTGACCGACCCGATGAATCTGCAATTTCTACAGATCCAGGGCTCCGGACGCATTCAGACAGAAGACGGCAAACAGCTGCGCATCGCCTACGCCGACCAGAACGGCCATCCGTACCGCCCAATTGGCCGCTGGCTGGTCGAGCAAGGCGAGCTGAAGAAAGAAGACGTGACCATGAGCGCGATCAGCAACTGGGCCAAGGCCAATCCGTCGCGCATCCCCGAACTGTTGGGTAGCAACCCGAGCTATGTGTTTTTCACCCGCAACCCGGACAGCAATGAAGGCCCACGCGGTTCGCTGAACGTGCCGCTGACGGCTGGTTACAGCGCAGCGGTGGATCGCAAAGTGATTCCGTTGGGCAGTCTGTTGTGGCTATCAACCACTAAACCGGATGGCACTGCACTGGTGCGCCCGGTGGCAGCGCAGGATACCGGCGGCGCGATTGCCGGTGAGGTTCGTGCAGATCTGTTCTGGGGCACCGGTGATGCGGCCGGGCAACTGGCCGGGGACATGAAGCAGCAGGGGCAGATCTGGATGCTTTGGCCTAAAGGCGCGGCGTTGCCGCAAGTGCCGCAGGTGGCCGACAAACCTTAAAAAGCAAAAGATCGCAGCCTGCGGCAGCTCCTACAGGAGTACGTATTCCTCTGTAGGAGCTGCCGCAGGCTGCGATCTTTTGATCTTGCTCTTTTTACACCGACACAAAGAAGAACGAAGCAATCAACCCCATCCCCACAAACCACACCAGCGAGCGCAAGATCGCCCAGTCCGCCAGGTAGCAAATGATGTACAGCAAGCGACTGGTAATAAACATCACCGCCAGCACATTGACCGTCACCAACTGCGCGGTTCCCACCAAGTGCGCAACGATCACCGCCGCTGCAAACGCCGGCATCACTTCAAAGCTGTTCAGTTGCGCCGCGTGCGCCCGACGGGCCACACCGTTGAGACTTTCGAGAAAATCACGCGGATCGTGGTTATCACTCAGCCGGTAGCCACCCACGGCTTTCGCCACGCCAGTGCAGACATACGGCAGAAAAATCGCAATCAACACACACCACAGAGCCACCGTCATAACGCCGTCCTTTTTTCGAGTTATAGAATTCGCGGGCCGTTAGAACTTCATCACCAGCATGCCGATCAGCACCAGCCCACAGGCTAAGAGCCGCGGGCGGCCAAAAGGTTCTTTCAAGTAGCGCATGCCGAACAGCACCACCAGAATCACGCTGATCTCACGCAATGCCGCCGCCTCCGCAATCGAGCCCAACTGCATCGCCCACAGCACCAGAGCGTAGCTGGCCAGTACGCAGAAACCCACCGCCAACCCCAGCTTCCATTGCTCACGCCAGAACAGCATGAACGCCGGACGCTTGGCGACCCACGCCAGCAAGGGAAACGGCCAGGCGCTGAGCAGCGTGACCCAGACCAGGTAATCCAGTGGATGCGACCAGCGACGCAGTGCCTGGCCGTCGATGTAGGTGTAGCAACCGATGCACAGGCCGATCAGCGCCACTACCGGCAACATCGACCATGGCAAATGCTTGCCACCGCCGCCCTGCCACAGCAGACAAACCATACCGAACGGGATCAGCATGATGCCGAAGATTTGCTGCGTGGTGAGCACTTCACCGGCGAAGATCAGCGTCAGCGCCAGCACTATCAGCGGCGACAAACCGCGCATCAGTGGATAGACCAACCCGAGATCGCCGACCCGATACGCCTGAATCAGCAGATAGCGATACAGCAATTCAAACGCTGCCGACGCCAGAATCCACGGCCAGATTTCCATGGGCGGCAAGCTCACGAATGGAAACGCGATGGCAACGACCAGCAGCGCCACGGTGTCCATGCACGCCACCACCAGCAGTCGCTCGGCGCTGAACTTGATTAACGTATTCCACGTCGCATGCAACAGCGCCGCCATCAGTACCAACCCTGTCGCCAGCACGTTCCACTCCTTATTGTTGTTAGCGAGCCAATTAGTCAGATTATTGATTCGCGATGTGTCAGCAGCTGTTTATACTGCAAGCGACCACGCCGCACTCAGTTGCGCACAGAAAAATACCAATAATTCCCGCCTGCACCGCCCTCCTTCGAGATCGGTCGTCGGCCTGCGTATGCCTGATCAAAGCGTCAAGACTACCGACAGAGACCTTGCGCATGCCACTCGCCTTGCTTGCCCTCGCTGTTGCCGCGTTCGGCATCGGCACCACTGAATTCGTCATCATGGGCCTGCTGCCCGATGTTGCCCGCGATCTTGCCGTGAGCATTCCCCACGCGGGTCTGCTGATCACCGGTTACGCGCTGGGCGTGGTGTTCGGCGCGCCGATCCTGGCGATCGGCACCGCAAACATGCCGCGCAAAGCGACGCTGCTGGGCATGACGCTGATGTTTATCCTCGGCAACGTGCTCTGCGCCCTGGCGCCGAACTATGCGACGCTGATGGCCGCTCGCGTGGTCACTGCACTGTGCCACGGCGCGTTTTTCGGTATCGGCTCGGTGGTCGCCGCCGGACTGGTCGCGCCGAACAAACGCGCACAGGCGATTGCGATGATGTTCACCGGCCTGACCTTGGCCAACGTCCTAGGCGTGCCGCTGGGCACGGCGCTCGGGCAATACGCCGGTTGGCGTTCTACCTTCTGGGCGGTCTCGGTGATAGGAGTGATTGCGGCCCTCGCGCAGTGGTTCTGGTTGCCGAAACACATCCCGATGGACAAGGCCAACCTCGCCAGCGAATTCAAGGTGCTGGGCAAGGTCAACGTGTTGCTGGCACTGGGCATGAGCGTGTTGGCGTCGACCAGCCTGTTCAGCGTGTTCACCTACATCGCACCAATCCTGCAGGACATCACCGGCGTCAGCCCGCATGGCGTAACGGTGATGCTGCTGTTGTTCGGTGTTGGTCTGACCGGTGGCAGTATGCTCGGCGGGCGTCTGGCTGATAGCCGTTTGCTGCCGTCGCTGGTCGGCGTGGCGCTGGCCGTTGTGGTGATTCTGGCGGCGTTCAGTCAGACCAGCCGTTCGGTGGTGCCGGCGGCGATCACGCTGGTGCTGTGGGGGATTTTTGCTTTTGCGCTGTGTCCGATCTTGCAACTGCTGATCATCGATCAGGCGCATGAAGCGCCGAATCTGGGCTCGACGTTGAACCAGAGTGCATTCAACCTTGGCAACGCGGCGGGTGCGTGGATCGGCGGGCTGGTGGTGGCCAGTGGCGCGGATCTGGCGGACTTGCCGTGGACCGGTGCGCTGGTCGGCGTGTTGACGGTGCTGACGGCGCTTTTGTTTATTTATCTGCAACGTCGTGAGGCGGCTGCGGTCAATGTGTCCGGCTAATCGTGATGTGCCAGACAGAGCCCTCACCCTAGCCCTCTCCCAGAGGGAGAGGGGACTGACCGTGTTGAATGTTCGAGTTGCATCGACCTGAAATTTCGAGCCGAACTCAGGCCCTGAAAGACTTGAAGATCTGCTCCCTTTCCCCCTCTCCCTAAGGGAGAGGGCTGGGGTGAGGGGGCTCTTGATCTCATCACACCATCAACTGTGTCCCGATCCTGACTCAACCCATCCAACCCCTGCACCAAAGATTCGGTGCGCTATCTTTCACCCCTCATCCAAAGGACCCCGGATGCTTGAACTTGTCGCCGCTTTCATCTGCCTCACCACCCTCCTCACCTTCGTCAATTTCCGCTTCATCGGCCTGCCGCCGACCATCGGCGTGATGGTCACCGCTCTGCTGTTCTCCTTGATCCTGCAAGGCCTGAGCGTGCTCGGCTATCCCGGTCTCGAAGAGCGCGTGCAGCAACTGATCGGTCAGATCGACTTCGCCGATCTGCTGATGAACTGGATGCTGTCGTTCCTGCTGTTCGCCGGCGCTTTGCACGTCAACCTCAACGACCTGCGTAGCTACCGCTGGCCCATCGGCCTGTTGGCAACCTTCGGCGTGTTGATTGCCACCACGGTAATCGGCAGCCTCGCCTATTACATTTTTGCCCTGTTCGGCTGGCACGTGAGCTTCTTGTATTGCCTGCTGTTCGGCGCGCTGATTTCGCCGACCGACCCGATTGCGGTGCTCGGTGTACTGCGTACCGCCAACGCTTCAAAGCCGCTGAAAACCACCATCGTCGGCGAGTCGCTGTTCAACGACGGCACGGCCGTCGTGGTGTTCACCGTGCTGCTGGGCATCGCCCAACTCGGCGAAACCCCGACCATCAACGCCACCGCGATGCTGTTTGTTCACGAAGCGATTGGCGGTGTGCTGTTCGGCGGGCTGATCGGTTATCTGGTCTATCGAATGATCAAGAGCGTCGAGCAGCATCAGATCACTGTGATGCTGACCTTGGCGCTGGTCATCGGCGGTTCGGCGATGAGCACCGAGATTCACGTTTCCGCACCGATCGCGATGGTGGTGGCCGGTCTGATCATCGGCAACCTCGGGCGCAATCTGGCGATGAACGACATGACCCGCCGTTATCTGGACGGTTTTTGGGAGTTACTCGATGACATGCTTAACGCGCTGCTGTTCGCGCTGATCGGCATGGAGCTGTTGCTGCTGCCGTTCAACTGGCTGCACGTGGCGGCGGCGAGTGTGTTGGCGGTGGCCATTCTGCTCTCGCGCCTGCTCACGGTGGCCCCGGCGATTCTGCTGCTGCGCCGCTGGCGGACAGTGCCCGCCGGCACCATCCGCATTTTGACCTGGGGCGGTTTGCGCGGCGGTGTCTCGGTGGCACTGGCGCTGGCCCTGCCGCTGGGCCCGGAGCGCGATCTGCTGCTGAGCATCACTTACATCGTGGTGCTGTCGTCGATCCTGTTGCAGGGGCTGACCATCGGCAAACTGGTCAAGCACGCGACTCGCAACGAACCCGCGACCACCAGCGAACCTGCTCACCACTGATCATTTTTTGATCTCCTGCGGATCCGGTTTCTCGGCCTGATCCGCAGACTCCTTCGGCGCCCCGCTCTCACTGCGAATCTGCGCATGGCTGATCAGCGCAAAGATAAAGCTGCCACCAATGATGTTGCCCGCCAGCGTCGGCCCCGCGAAGACCATCCAGAAATCACTCCACGGCAACTCGCCGGCAAACACCAGATACGACACTTCCGCCGAACCCACCACGATGTGGGTGAAGTCGCCGAGCGCCATGAGGTAGGTGATAAGGATGATGATCCACATCTTCGCGCTCTCCATGGACGGGATCATCCAGACCATGGTGGCGATCATCCAGCCGGAAACGATGCCTTTGGCGAACATCTGGCTGGCGTGGTTTTCCATGACCTTGCGGCCGATTTCGAGGAAGGCTACGTCGGTCTTGCTGTCGAAGATCGGCAGTTCGAGCATCACGTACGCGACCAGAATCGTGCCGCACAGGTTGCCGACCAGCACCACCGTCCACAGTCGAATCAGCCGCCCGAAGTTTTGCAGGGTCGGTTTGGTCATTACCGGCAGCACGGCGGTCAGGGTGTTTTCGGTGAACAGTTGCTGACGGGCGAGGATCACCGCGAGAAAACCTGCGCAATAGCCGAAACTGGCGATCACTTTGAATTCGTCACCGTCGGGCAGGCGCGAGTTGAGCAGGCCCATACCCATCAGCGACAGGCCCATGGTCAGCCCGGCCGCCAGCGCCGACCACCAGAGTGCGGCGATGCTGCGCTCCAGTTCCTGATCGCCCTGAGAGCGAATAATTTCATGCAGAACGGCCGCGCGGGGCGGCTGGTTTTTCTCGACTTCGTGCTGTTCTTTGGCCGAGAGGTCGGGGGTTTTGCCGTCGGTGGGAGTGGTCATGGCGTGGGAACCGTGGGGGTGGTGTTTACCTACGACCCCGGCGGTTCATGGCTGTTCAGTGGCCAGATGATTCTTCGCTGACTTTGAAACCGTCATCGCGAGCAGGCTCACTCCTACATGGACTGCGCTGTACCTGTAGGAGTGAGCCTGCTCGCGATGAAGCCGACGCTGATGTCACTTGGTAACTAATTCATCTTCCTGAAACTGATCTTTCACATATTTGATTTCAGTGCGGCCATGCGGTGCCGGCAAGCCGTCTTCACCGAGGTTCACAAACACCATCTTCTCGACGGTCAGAATGCTCTTGCGGGTGATCTTGTTGCGCACTTCACAGGTCAGGGTGATCGAGGTGCGGCCGAACTCGGTGGCGGTGATGCCCAGTTCGATGATGTCGCCCTGACGCGAGGCGCTGACGAAGTTGATTTCGGAAATGTACTTGGTCACCACGCGCTGATTGCCCAACTGGACGATCGCGTAAATCGCCGCTTCCTCGTCGATCCAGCGCAGCAGGCTGCCGCCGAACAGGGTGCCGTTGGGGTTGAGGTCTTCGGGTTTTACCCATTTGCGGGTGTGGAAATTCATCTTCACTCCTGAGTGTCTTGCCGAACGATGGACGGTATCTTGGCAGACTGAGCGGTCAGGCTCCATGCGGCTTCGACTATGGTCGTCATTAACGATCTTCATCTGGCCGACAGAAACCCTTTGGAAGATCAGTCTAGACGGCTATAATCGCCACCGTTTCAAAACGGTCATCTTCAATTGATACCGTTTTCCCGCCACCTGTCCGAGGGGCGCTGCAGCAGGTTCAACCTGTCAGGCTCGGATGGGGCGTTGACCGGCCTGAGGCTGGACACTAAACGCACAACGGCGCCCATTCGCATACATTACGAATGGAGGCTCTTCATGAGCGCTGTTATCACGCCTGCAGATTTTAACGACTACAAAGTTGCCGACATGTCCCTCGCTGCCTGGGGCCGTCGCGAAACCATCATCGCCGAATCGGAAATGCCGGCTCTGATGGGTCTGCGTCGCAAGTACTCCGGCGAACAGCCGTTGAAAGGCGCCAAGATCCTCGGCTGCATCCACATGACCATTCAGACTGCCGTGCTGATCGAAACCCTGGTTGCCCTGGGTGCCGAAGTACGCTGGTCGTCGTGCAACATTTTCTCCACTCAGGATCAGGCTGCTGCCGCTATCGCTGCTGCCGGTATCCCGGTTTTCGCCTGGAAAGGCGAAACTGAAGAAGAGTACGAGTGGTGCCTGGAACAAACCATCCTGAAGGATGGCCAACCATGGGACGCCAACATGATCCTCGACGACGGCGGCGACCTGACTCAGCTGCTGCACGACAAGTACCCACAAGTACTGGATCGCGTTCACGGCGTGACCGAAGAAACCACCACCGGCGTACACCGTCTGCTGGACATGCTGGCCAAGGGCGAGCTGAAAATCCCGGCCATCAACGTCAACGACTCGGTGACCAAGTCCAAGAACGACAACAAGTACGGCTGCCGTCACAGCCTGAACGATGCGATCAAGCGCGGTACCGACCACCTGCTGTCCGGCAAGCAAGCGCTGGTCATCGGTTACGGTGACGTGGGCAAGGGCTCGGCTCAGTCCCTGCGTCAGGAAGGCATGATCGTTAAAGTCTCCGAAGTTGACCCGATCTGCGCCATGCAAGCGTGCATGGACGGTTTCGAACTGGTTTCGCCGTTCATCGACGGTATCAACGACGGTTCCGAAGCGAGCATCGACAAAGCGCTGCTGGGCAAGATCGACCTGATCGTGACCACCACCGGTAACGTCAATGTTTGCGACGCGAACATGCTCAAAGCCCTGAAGAAGCGCGCTGTGGTCTGCAACATCGGTCACTTCGACAACGAAATCGACACCGCTTTCATGCGCAAGAACTGGGCATGGGAAGAAGTGAAGCCACAGGTACACAAGATCCACCGTACCGGCCCGGGCGCTTTCGACGCGCAGAACGACGACTACCTGATCCTGCTGGCCGAAGGCCGTCTGGTCAACCTGGGTAACGCCACTGGTCACCCAAGCCGCATCATGGACGGTTCGTTCGCCAACCAGGTGCTGGCGCAGATCTTCCTGTTCGGTCAGAAGTACGCCGACCTGTCGCCAGCCCAGAAAGCCGAGCGCCTGACTGTTGAAGTACTGCCGAAGAAACTCGACGAAGAAGTGGCCCTGGAAATGGTTCGCGGCTTCGGCGGCGTGGTCACGCAACTGACCAAGCAACAGGCTGACTACATCGGCGTGACCGTCGAAGGCCCGTTCAAGCCGCACGCTTACCGCTACTAAGACAAGAGCAGCTGCGAGCTTCTAGCTTCAAGCGGCAAGTAAGGTCAAAAGCCGGACTCGTCGTGCGAAGCCTGAGGCTCTGCCATCATTTCAAAACAGCGTCAGGCTACAGGCTACTTGCACAAGAGATCAGCGCACCTCCGCTCCTCTTGCAGCTCGTAGCTTGCAGCTTGTGGCTGGAGGTCCCCTCCGATGTCTCAAGACCGTCGCTACAGCTTCGAGTTCTTCCCGACCAAGACCGATGCTGGGCATGAAAAACTGCTCGCCACTGCCCGTCAGCTGGCCACTTACAACCCTGATTTCTTTTCCTGCACCTATGGCGCTGGTGGTTCGACCCGTGATCGCACCCTCAACACCGTTCTGCAACTGGAAAGCGAAGTCAAAATCCCGGCCGCACCGCACCTGTCGTGCGTCGGCGACAGCAAGGACGACCTGCGCGGCCTGCTGAACGAGTACAAGGCTGCCGGCATCAAGCGCATCGTCGCCCTGCGTGGCGACCTGCCGTCCGGCATGGGCATGACCAGCGGTGAGCTGCGTCACGCCAATGAACTGGTGGAATTCATTCGTGAAGAAACCGGTGACCATTTTCACATCGAAGTGGCTGCTTACCCGGAGATGCATCCGCAAGCACGCAACTACGAAGACGATCTGGCCAACTTCGTGCGCAAGGCTCGCGCTGGCGCCGACAGCGCGATCACCCAGTACTTCTTCAACGCCGACAGCTACTTCTACTTTGTCGAGCGTTTGCAGGCGCAGGGTGTGGATTTGCCGATCGTGCCGGGGATCATGCCGATCACCAACTACAGCAAACTCGCGCGTTTCTCCGATGCCTGCGGTGCGGAAATCCCGCGCTGGATCCGCAAGCAACTGGAAGCCTACGGCGATGACACTCAGAGCATTCAGCGCTTTGGTGAACAAGTCGTCAGCGAGATGTGCGAACGCCTGTTGCAGGGCGGCGCACCGGGGCTGCATTTCTATTCCATGAACCAGGCTGAGCCTAGTCTGGCGATCTGGAATAATCTGAAGTTGCCGCGTTGAAGCAGCGGCAAGCTTCAAGCTGAAAGTGACAAGCAAGATCAAGAGATCGCAGCCTTCGGCAGCTCCTACAAGAGTTGTTGAGGTCGCGATTTTTTGCGTTTAAAGGCCCGAAACAGAGCTTGTGCAGGCACTTTCTGGCTCTTTCGCGTTTCTCGTCGTAATCTCAAGCCATGCCTTTGATCACGCAGTTATTCGCCGTGCTGGTTTTTGCTTGCCTGAGCTTCGCCGCTCGAGGCGAGAAGCTGCGTATTGTCACCGAGCCATGGGCGCCTTACGTCTACGAAGAGGGCGGCAAGAACCTCGGGCTGGACTACGAAACCACGGCTATCGTCTTCAAACGTCTGGGCATTGAAGTCGAATGGCAATTCCTGCCGTGGAAGCGTTGCCTGTCGATGCTTGAGACCGGTCAGGCCGACGGCGCGCTGGATATCTTTCACAGCGAAGAGCGCGACGCCACCCTGCTCTACCCAAGTGAACCGCTGTCGGACGTCGAGTTCGTGATGTTCTACGCCAACGACCGGCCGCACCCGTTCAGCAAACTCGAAGAACTCAAAGGCCTGACCATCGGCACTTCGCCCGGCTATCTTTATAGCCCCGACTTTCGCGAATCGACTTTATTTACACGCGAACCCGCACCGACCCACGAAGCCAACTTCGGTAAATTGGTGCGCGGTCGAATCGACTTGCTGATCACAGATCGCCGCGTTGGCCAGCATTTGCTCGATGAGCTGAACATTCGCGATCAGATCACTGAGAACCCCACAGTTATTAGCCGTCAGAGCCAGTTTCTCGCAGTTCGGCGCAATGCCGGCATGGATTTATTGGTGCAGCGGTTTGGCGCCGAGCTCAAGCGCTTCAAGCGCGAACCGGCCTATGCGGAGCTGAGCGCACGCTACGGCGCCGCCCCCACCAGCAGCCCTTCAATGAATTCAGCCACCGCCAACAGCAAAACCGTTGAGCAGCAGGAAAGCGGCGCGCAGTGATTGCTCTGTTATACTCCGGCGTTCCCGCCAGGCTCACGCCCGGACGCCCGGAACCGTAACAGGCCTCTCGACCCGCTACAGCGCAGCTTTGCAGCCCGCGCGAGCGCTCCAGACGTGCCTTCGGAACCGCAGCAGGACCGGACGGGATTGCGTCCTCTTAAACGTGATTCGCGCCAGGCAAGACTCCCATTGGGCCAAGCCCTAACTAAAACAGGATTACTCATGTCCTTTGCTTCCCTCGGTCTCTCCGAGGCTTTAGTCCGCGCCATCGAAGATGCGGGCTATACCGAGCCTACTCCGGTGCAACAGCGGGCCATTCCCGCCGTGTTGCAAGGTCGCGACCTGATGGTTGCGGCACAGACAGGTACCGGTAAAACCGGCGGTTTCGCCCTTCCGATCCTGGAGCGGTTGTTCCCCAACGGTCACCCGGACAAATCCCAGCGTCATGGCCCGCGCCAACCGCGCGTACTGGTCCTGACCCCGACCCGCGAACTCGCGGCCCAGGTACACGAGAGCTTCAAGATCTACGCCCGTGACCTGAAATTCGTCAGCGCCTGCATCTTCGGCGGCGTCGGCATGAACCCGCAGGTTCAGGCCATGTCCCGTGGCGTCGATGTACTAGTTGCCTGCCCGGGTCGCTTGCTCGACCTCTGTGGCCAGGGCAGCGTTGATCTGTCCCACGTGGAAATCCTCGTCCTCGACGAAGCCGACCGCATGCTCGACATGGGTTTCGTGCACGACGTGAAGAAAGTCCTCGCGCGCCTGCCGTCCAAGCGTCAGAACCTGCTGTTCTCGGCGACCTTCTCCAAAGACATCACCGACCTCGCCGGCAAGCTGCTGCACAACCCGGAACGCATCGAAGTGACGCCGCCGAACACCACGGTCGAGCGCATCGAACAACGCGTGTTCCGTCTGCCGGCCAGCCACAAGCGTGCGCTGCTGGCGCACCTGATCACCGCCGGCGCGTGGGAACAGGTGCTGGTGTTCACCCGCACCAAGCACGGCGCCAACCGTCTGGCCGAGTACCTGGACAAGCACGGCCTGCCGGCTGTGGCGATCCACGGTAACAAGAGCCAGAACGCGCGCACCAAAGCGCTGGCCGACTTCAAGGCCAACCAGGTGCGCATCCTGGTTGCCACCGACATCGCCGCACGCGGTCTCGACATCGATCAGTTGCCACACGTGGTCAACTTCGAACTGCCGAACGTCGATGAAGACTACGTGCACCGTATCGGCCGTACTGGCCGTGCCGGTCGTTCGGGCGAGGCGATCTCGCTGGTCGCGCCGGACGAAGAAAAACTGCTGAAAAGCATCGAACGCATGACCAAACAGAAAATCGCCGACGGCGACCTGATGGGCTTCGATTCGAGCACCATTGAAGCCGAGAAGCCGGAAGTGCGCGAGCGTCCGGACGTGCGCAACCCGCGCAATCCACGTGGCCCACGCGGCGACGGGCCGAATGGCGGCGGCGGTGGTGGCGGTCGTAAAGACAAAGGCAAGGACAAGGGCAAAGAGAAGCCGGCCGGTGAACGTGGCGAGCGCCCTGCCCGTCAGCAGAAACCACGCGAAGGCACCCCAGCCCGCGAACAGCGCCCGAGCCAACCGCCACGTGCGGCGGCTGATCGTGCACCGGACGAGTTCCTCGACGACGATGTGGATAACTTCGGTAACCGCGTTGACTACGTGCCCAAGCCTGCCCCGGCTGGCGGTCGCGGCCGTCGTCCAGGCGCACCGGCTCAAGGTGCTGGCGCAGGTTCGGGCGCACCACGCGGCGGTCAGTCGCAGGGGCGTCAGAACGGTCCGCGCAACAGCAACGGCTCGAGCACCGGCACCCCGCCAGCCAAACGCAGCGGCGGCCCGCGCAACGGCGCACCGCGTGATGGTCAGTCGGGTCGTCGCGACGACTCCGCCTCGTCCTCGCGCAACCGTCGTCCGGCCCGTGACGATCAGCCACGCAGCGAGCCAGCCGTGCAGAACCCGCGCAGCAACGGCCCGAAGATCATGCACAAGGAGTCGAAGGCAGACCGCTTCCCGACGCCTGAGCAGCTCGATCAACTGCCAAGCCGCCCGCGTGGCGAAAAACCAGCCTTGCTGACCCGCAATCGCTGAGTTAACACCGCCATAAAAGATGCCCCGCCTCGCAAGAGCCGGGGCATTTTTTATGCCGCAACAAATACCCCTGAATCACCGCATATCCCCTGTGGGAGCGAGCCTGCTCGCGAAAGCGGTCATTCAGCCAACATCATTGCTGACTGACCCGCCGCCTTCGCGAGCAGGCTCGCTCCCACAGGGGATGTGTGTGTGGCGGACAATAAAAAACGCCCCCGGCCTTTCGACCGGGGGCGTTTTTCTGTGGCGGGGGAAAGTTATTTAACTTTCACGCCTTCCAGCGAGATGTCCAGATCCGCAGTTTGCGAGGTAGGACCTGGGCCCTTGATCCCGAAATCGTTCAGGTTGAGGGTGGTCTTGGCGTTGAAGCCAGCACGCTCGCCGCCCCATGGATCCTTGCCTTCGCCGTTGAACGTAGCCTTGAAGGTCACCGGCTTGGTCACGCCGTGCAGGGTCAGGTCGCCGGTCACGTCAGCCGTCTTTTCACCGGTCGATTTAACGGCGGTGGAGACGAACTTGGCATCAGCAAACTTGCCCACGTCCAGGAAGTCTTTGCTGGCGATGTGCTTGTCACGTTCAGCGTGGTTCGACCACAGGCTGGCGGTTTTAACATCAACCGAGATCTTGCTGGCTTCAGGCTTGGCCGAATCCCACGAGAAAGTACCGTCGAAATCTTTGAAAGTACCGTGGATGAAGCTGTAACCCAGGTGGCTGATTTTCCAGTCAACGAAGGCGTGCTGACCTTCCTTGTCGATTTTGTAGTCCGCTGCCATGGCCTGGGCCGAGAGCAGTGCAGAACCGATTGCCAGAGCGGCCAGAGTCTTTTTCAACATGCTTTCTTTTCCTTTGAGTCGAGGTTGAATTTCAGGCTTTGCGACCGAGCATTCGCGTCAGGGTCGCATCACGATCAATAAAGTGGTGCTTCAATGCTGCCAACGCATGGAGACCGGAAAAAATTACCAGCGCCCACGCCAGCCAGAGATGAATCACCCCAGCGGTATCTGCCTGATCCGGTAGCCCGGAAACCAGTGCAGGAACTTCAAACAGGCCAAACACCGGGATCCCGACACCGTCTGCGGTGGAAATCAGGTAACCGGCAAGCATTACAGCGAACAGCGCCAGATACAGGAACCCGTGGCCGAACTTGGCGCCGATACGGGTCATGCGGCTGTAGCTTTGCAGCGTCGGCGGCGGTGGGCTGATAAAACGCCACAACACCCGCAACACCATCACACCCAACAGCACCAGGCCGATGCTCTTGTGCAGATCCGGCGCGTCTTTGCGCCAGCTGCTGTAGTAATCCAGCCCGACCATCCACAGGCCCAGCGCAAACAGCCCGAAGACCACCAGCGCCACGCCCCAGTGCATGAAGATGCTGACCCAACCATAGCGCGAAGAAGAGTTACGTAGCTGCATTGCCCAAATCCTGTGAGAACTGCGAACCAAGACTAGCGAGATATCTATCGAATTAAAGCGGAAAATTTCGCTTTGAAATATCGAGAAATACGATCAAGAGTCTGGAAGTGACGTGTTAAGGAAAGATTAAAGGCGATTTTGTCGCGCAATACGCAGCTCAGGGCGGCCGATTCTCGCTGCTCGCTCACCGCTCCCCGGAGAAGACGCCGCTCAGGAAAATGCCGCAGACCGATAGTTTCCACTCAATAACTATGTATCGCTAATTGCTCCCCTGCACCTGATCAAATGAAAACTCAATCATTCATTGAATAGGTGAACAACATGGCGCTTCGTTACACCGCCTTTCAAGCAAGTGGCACTTCCGAGCTACCACCAAACCAGACAATGTCTCCGGGCCAATACTTGCAGTCCGAAAACGGTCGATACCGTTTGTTATTGCAGAGCGATGGCAACCTGGTGATGAAAGAAGGTGAAGCCGTAGTCTGGATCGCCGATAACAAGCAGCCTTACAGTGCAACTTTGCATCCAAAGAAGATGCGTGAGCCACTGCAATTTGTTGTCAGTAATAACGGTTTCCTCTTCGACCCTTCCCGACGGCGGCTATGGATTGCGGAAAGCACTCATAGCCTCGAAAAGTCCCTGTGGTACAACACGTACATGTCCATCCAGGACGACGGTAATCTGGTCATCTACGACCAGCGTAACGGCAACCTGCGTTGGGCTCGCTTCGGTTTTGTCCCCGGGCGGATTCGAAAACCCAAGCAACGCTGGCTCAGAAAGTTACCGAGCGGCACCGAGTTTTTCAAATGGGAGTTTTAACAGGCCCGAGTTTTTTGATTGATCAGTTCGTGAAAACCGGCGGCGGCTGCAAGCAGTCCGCGCTATATGGATCTATCTTGCATTGATGGGCAAGTTCAGCGCTATATCCACCAGGAAAGAAATGCCCATTAGCACAGCCGGAAAGTGTCATTAACAGAAGTATTGCCGTAAGTCTTTTCATCGAGCGCCTCCAATTTTTTCAAGCATAAATTTGGAGATCAGGCAGCCGCTATCATTTCGTTCTGATTATTTTGTGGGAACTGTCCTGCGCAGCGGTAAGCCCTGAGACTGCTTAGAGAAGGACTTAAGTGCATGCTTCATGGCAAAAAAAACGCGGCCCTCATGGCCGCGTTTTATTGGAACAAAGGCTTATTGCGCCTTGGTCTCGGTCGTTGCAGCAGGCTTGGCAGCTGGCTTCTTCGTCGGCTCAGCCTTCTTCGCTGCCGGTTTCGCTGCAGACTTTTTCGCCTCGGTTTTAGCCGCAGGCTTCTTCACCGCTGGCTTGGCCGCTGCTTTCTTCGCCGGTTCAGCTTTAACCGGCGCAGCAGGCTTCGGTGCTTCCACCGGAGCTGGCGCAGGTGCCGGGGTCGGCGCAGGTGCTGGAGCAACCGGCGCTGGAGTCGGCTCTGGAGCCTTCACTGGCTCAGGCTTCTTCTCTTCATCCGAACCGCCGAACAGGTTGCTGAAGAAGTTGCCCTTCTTCGCCGCCACGGCACCCGCCGCGCCTGCCGCTGCTGCA
The DNA here is from genome assembly GCF_045037865.1 of Pseudomonas sp. M20. Taxonomy (NCBI): domain Bacteria; kingdom Pseudomonadati; phylum Pseudomonadota; class Gammaproteobacteria; order Pseudomonadales; family Pseudomonadaceae; genus Pseudomonas; species Pseudomonas sp. M20. The sequence goes on along the minus strand of NZ_CP173611.1, from coordinate 6,187,001 downwards.
GCCGGAACCACTTTCGCCGGTTCAAACGATTTGCCCGCCGCCAAATCTTCAACCTGACTGGCTGCACGCTGACCGGTGCGCAGTGCGCCCTCCAGCGTGCCCGGGTACAAGGTGTCGGTGTGTTCGCCGGCGAACGTCACGCGTTGCAGCGGACGTTCCCACAGGCGCCAGAACTTGCTGATCTGGCCCGGGCCGTAAGCCAGGTAAGCGCCGCCCATCGACGGGTCGGTGCTGTAGCGACGGATTTCATAACCGGTGAACGAGCCACGGGCCTGTGGATAAAACGCGTGCAGACGAATCAGCACCTGATCGACCATCTGCTTGTCGCCGAACGCCTGCATCACGCGGGCATTGTCGCCGGACAGGTTGATCACCACGTTGGCGCCGCCCTTCAGCGCAGGTTCAATCCAGAGCATGCCAAGACCGGTGTTGCTATAAATCTCGCCGGACATGCGCGCCTTGCTTTCCCACACCGGCGTCTTGAACTTCAGCATGATCTGGTCGCGCCAGCCGTAGTTGGTGCCCTTGATCGCCGCCAGATGCTGAGCATCCAGCGCTGGGGTCAGGGCAATCTTGTTCAGCGCACGCAATGGCACAGCCAGCACAACGTAGTCAGCCTGATAGCCAACGCTGCCGACCTTGACGGTCACGCCATCCTTGTCCTGAACGATCGCGGAAACTGGCGAGTTGGTCTTGATGGTTTTGATCTGTTTGACGAACGCCTGCGCCAGCACCTGGCTGCCGCCGACCAGACGCGAAGCGCGCAGGTCACGGTCGGAGATACCGCGATAGACGCGGTTCTGCTGGGCGAAATACAGCAGCGACAGACGCGAAGGTTCGTCGTAGTGAGTGCGGATGTCCTGGTTGATCAACTGACGCGCAGTGGCCGGCAGGTTCTGCTTGTCGAGCCAGCTCGATACGGTGATCTGGTCCAGTGCGTGCAGGGTGCTGGTCGCCGCCGGGTTCTGCGGATCGTCGATCGAACGTGCCAGATCGTCGAGGGTTTTCTGGTAGCGCTTCAGGGCATCGGCGGTGGCCGGTTGCTTGGTCGCCAGATCAGCGGCGGAGAAATACTCGCCGTCGATCAGGTAGCCCGGGGTACGCACGAACTCAGGTGCCGGCGTGGTGCCGAGCTTGAACGTCGAGACGTACTTGTTCAGCACCGGCTGGGTCTTGTCGTTGCCGATCCACTCGCTGGTGGCCATGCCCGAACGACCGCCCAGGCTCGGCTTGGCTTCCAGCAGCGTGACCTGCCAGCCCTTGTTTTGCAGTTCATAAGCGGCAGTCAGGCCCGACAGGCCACCGCCGATCACGATTGCAGTTTTATCCTTGGCCAGCGCTGTAACGCTGAATAGCCCCAACATCACTAGCGCACAGGCGCGCAGCCAACCGACAGACATTCAGCGAACTCCGGAAATACACGTAGGAAAAAGCACTTTTGCGGGTCAGACGCCCCAAAGAACCGCGAAGAATACGTTAGCCATCAAAACGCCGCCAGCGACGTCTATCGGCTCATACAAAGTAGCTCAATCGACACAATGGGTTGTCCCCGCGCGACGCATTGCATAGGCTTGCGCGATTGTTTGCCCGCGCCTGACGCGAGCCGCCTCGAGGAGACTGTAAATGGGCCTGAATAACCAGTGGATGCAACGCGACCTCGCGGTGTTGTGGCATCCCTGCACCCAGATGAAAGACCACGAACAGCTGCCGCTGATCCCGATCAAGCGCGGCGAAGGCGTCTGGCTCGAAGACTTCGAAGGAAAGCGCTACCTCGACGCCGTCAGCTCGTGGTGGGTCAACGTGTTCGGCCACGCCAACCCGCGCATCAACCAGCGCATCAAGGATCAGGTCGATCAGTTGGAACACGTGATTCTGGCCGGCTTTAGCCATCAGCCGGTGATCGAGCTGTCCGAGCGTTTGGTGAAGATGACGCCGCAAGGCCTGAACCGGGTGTTCTACGCCGATAACGGTTCGTCCTGCATCGAAGTCGCGCTGAAAATGAGCTTTCACTATTGGCTCAATCGCGGCCAGCCAAACAAGAAACGCTTTGTCACCCTGACCAACAGCTACCACGGCGAAACCATGGCGGCGATGGCGGTCGGTGACGTGCCGCTGTTCACCGAGACCTACAAAGCGCTGCTGATGGACACCATCAAGGTGCCGAGCCCGGATTGCTACGGACGCCCGCAAGGCATGAGCTGGGAAGAGCATTCGCGCAGCATGTTCGCCGCCATGGAACAGACTTTGGCTGAGAATCATGACAGCGTCGCGGCAGTGATCGTCGAGCCGCTGATTCAGGGCGCTGGCGGCATGCGCATGTATCACCCGGTTTATCTGAAGCTGCTGCGCGAGGCATGCGACCGTTATGGCGTGCATTTGATCCTCGACGAAATCGCCGTTGGCTTTGGTCGCACCGGGACGATGTTTGCTTGTGAACAGGCTGGCATTCGCCCGGACTTCCTCTGCCTGTCGAAAGCCCTGACCGGCGGCTATCTGCCGCTGGCCGCGTGCCTGACCACCGACGAGGTCTACAGCGCTTTCTACGACGACTATCCAACCCTGCGCGCCTTTCTGCATTCGCACAGCTACACCGGCAATCCGCTGGCGTGCGCGGCGGCACTGGCGACGCTGGATATCTTCGAGCAGGACAACGTCATCGAGAACAACAAGGCCCTGGCCCAGCGCATGGCCTCGGCGACGGCACACCTGGTCGATCACCCGAACGTCTCCGAAGTGCGCCAGACCGGCATGGTCCTGGCCATCGAAATGGTCAAGGATAAAGCCACGAAAGAGGCCTACCCTTGGCAGGAGCGTCGTGGTTTGAAGGTGTTCCAGCATGCGCTGGAGCGTGGCGCGTTGCTGCGCCCGCTCGGTAGCGTGGTGTATTTCCTGCCGCCGTACGTGATCACCCCGGAGCAAATCGACTTCCTCGCTGAAGTGGCTAGCGAAGGCATCGACATTGCCACCCGTGACAGCGTCAGTGTGGCCGTGCCAAAAGATTTCCACCCGGGGTTCCGCGATCCGGGCTGATTCAAAATTTTTGGCGCCTGAGCTACCGCTTTCGCGAGCAGGCTCGCTCCCACAGGGGAATGCATTTCAAATGTGGGAGCGAGCCTGCTCGCGAATGAAGTCGACACCGATCCAACTGATTCACATCTTTCCAGAGACCCGAAATGAGACTGTCCCGCTTCTTTATCGACGCCCCCCTGAGCACCGGCGAACACGAATTGCCGGAGGCCCAGGCGCATTACATCAGCCGCGTGCTGCGCATGGCCGAGGGCGATGCGGTGCAATTGTTCGACGGTTCTGGCCATGAGTTTCGCGGCGCCCTGCTGGAAGTCGGCAAGAAGCGCGTGACCGTGCAGATCGACGAGCAATTCGCCGGTCAGGTCGAATCGCCGCTGCACATCCACCTCGGCCAGGGCTTGTCCCGAGGCGAGCGCATGGATTGGGCAATTCAGAAAGCCACCGAACTGGGCGTAAATGAAATTACGCCGATCTTCAGTGACCGCTGCGAAGTCCGCCTCAAGGACGAACGCGCCGACAAACGCCTGCTGCACTGGCGCCAAGTGGCGATCAGTGCGTGTGAGCAATGTGGTCGTTCGCGAGTGCCGGTGATTCATCCGCCGGTGTTGCTGGCGGACTGGATCAAGCAGACCGAAGCGGAGTTGAAACTGGTGCTGCACCCGGTGGCCGAGCCGTTGGTGAGTCATGCCAAACCGGCGACGCTAGCGTTCCTGATCGGGCCTGAGGGCGGTTTGACGGATGCCGAAGTCGAGCAGGCCAAAGGCAACGGTTTCCACGCCGCCCGCCTCGGCCCGCGGGTGTTGCGCACCGAGACGGCGCCAGTGGTTGCACTGGCAGTGGCCCAACAACTCTGGGGTGATTTCTAAATCCACAATTGGAATACGTTCCCCTGTAGGAGTGAGCCTGCTCGCGATAGCGGTCTATCAGTCAAAAACACTGTTGACTGGCCGGACGCAATCGCGAGCAGGCTCACTCCTACAGGGGGATGGTGGCGTCTCTAGAGGACATAAAACAGAATCGCGACAAAGTGCAGCAAACTCCCCGCGATCACGAACAAATGCCAGATCCCGTGCGCATGCCGCAACCGGTGATCCAAAGCAAAAAAGATAATCCCCACCGTGTACAAAACCCCGCCCGACGCCAGCCAGGCAAAACCTGTCGTGCCCAGCGCCGCAATCAACGGCTTCACCGCCACCAATACAATCCAGCCCATCACCGCATAAATCACGATCGACAGAATCCGCGCTTCCGAACGCGGTTTGATCTCTTGCAGGATGCCGATCAACGCCAGCCCCCAGACAATCCCGAACAACGTCCAGCCCCACGGCCCGCGCAGGGTCACCAGGCAGAACGGCGTGTAACTGCCGGCAATCAACAGGTAGATCGAAAAGTGATCAACCTTCTTCATGATCGCTTTCTTGCGCCCGCGCACGCTGTGGTACACGGTCGAGGCGCTGTAGAGCACCAGCAAGGTAAACGCGTAAATCGCCACACTGACAATCTTCCACGGGCTGCCATCGAGGCTGGCAATCACCAGCATCCAGACGCCGCCGATAAACGCTGCCACTGCCCCGACCAGATGGGTCCAGGCGTTGAGTTTTTCTCCGTGATACATGTATTGCTCACCTCACATTCGTTACCGCAGCGCGCAAGGCTCGGGCCTTGAGCGTAAAAGCGCAATGTTTCTGTTGAACACGATCCCCTGGAGGAGCTGCCGAAGGCTGCGATCTCTTGATCTTCCGTGCACAATCGGCCGATACCAAAAAGAGTCCGCGCCATGCTGATCGACGAAGAATTGACCCTGAAAAAACTCGAGGTGTTCCTCGCTTTCATGCGCACCGGCAACCTCGCCCGCGCCGCTGCCGAGTTGCAGACCAGCAACGTCAGCGTGCACCGCGCCATTCATTCGCTGGAAAGTGCCCTGCGCTGCCCACTGTTCAAACATGAAGGCCGCAACCTGACGCCGCTGGAAAGTGCTTACGTGCTGGAAGAACGCGCGCAGAAGCTGATCAATGACGTGGTCGAAAGCGTGCGCCTGACCCGCGAAGCCGCCGGGTTCTCGGCTGAACGCTTCAAACTCGGCTCGCTGTACTCACTGACCGTGAAAACCGTGCCGCAACTGATCATGGGCCTGAAGATCCGCCGCAGCGAACTCAACATCGACCTGATCCTCGGCTCGAACATCGATCTGCTGTACAAGCTGAAAAACATGGAAGTCGACGCGATTCTGGTGTCGCTGGATGACAGCATCAACGACCCGGATTGCGAGCAGATTGCGCTGTTTTCCGACGACATCTTCCTCGCCACACCGGCAGATTCAAAGTTCGCCCAGCGCAGTGAAGTGGATCTGGCTGAGGTGCGCGATGAAACGTTCATCACCCTGACCCAGGGCTTTGCTACGCATCAGGACGGTAACCGGGTGTTCAAGCAGGCGGGGTTCGAGCCGAAGGTGGCGATGCAGGTGAATGACATCTTCACGCTGCTGAGCATGGTCAGCTCGGGGGTGGGTTATGCGTTGCTGCCGGGGCGGATTGCGGCGGTGTATGAGAATCGGGTGAAGCTGATTCCGCTGCAGGAGAAGTACCGGTTGCAGCAGCACATTGGTGTGGTGTTTTTGAAGGCCAAGGAAAGGGACCCGAATTTGCTGGCGTTGTTGGCGGAGTGTCGGATGTATGCCAATCGGCAGTTAGTGGATTAACAGCAGATCAAGAGCTTACCCCCTCACCCCAGCCCTCTCCCCCAAGGGGTAGAGGGGGAAAGGGAGCAGATCGGGGAGATTTCAAGACCTGAGTTCGACTCGGAAATTTCAGGTCGGCGTACCTCCAACATCCAACGCGGTCAGTCCCCTCTCCCTCCGGGAGAGGGCTAGGGTGAGGGGCTTTTGATTTTCAGCCCACAATCCCGCGAACAATGAAGAACAACAACGATGGCCCCAGCAAGCAGCCAAGTCCGGTATGAAACGTAGCCGTCAACGCCCCATAAGGCACCAACCGCCGATCCGTCGCCGCCAGCCCCGCCGTCACCCCACTCACCGTCCCGGCCAATCCACCAAACACCATCGCCGAACGCGGGTTATCCAGGCCCATCCAGCGCGCCGCGACCGGCGTGCCGACCATCACCAGAATCGCCTTGATCAACCCGGTGGCAATCGACAGCGCCATCACATCCGAAGTCGCGCCAATTGCCGCACCGGTCACCGGCCCGACGATATAAGTCACCGCGCCCGCGCCAATGGTGGTCATGCTCACCGCATCACGATAACCGAACGCCCAAGCCATGCACGCGCCGACAATGAACGGCAGGATCGTCCCGAGCAACAGAGCGATCACACCAATCATCCCGGCCTTCTTCGCCTCGGTCGCCTGCACTTCAAACGCCGTGGCCACAATCGCAAAGTCACGCAGCATCGCCCCGCCCATCAGGCCGATGCCGGAGAACAACGTCAGATCCGCCAGACCTTTCTGGCCACCGGTCATGGTGCCGCCGACCCACGCCAGTACCAGCCCGATGACGATGGCAATCGCCGAACCGTGAATGCGCCCGAACGTCAGGCGCTTGGAGAGCACCACTGACACCCACATGATGACGCCGACGAAGGCGAATGCGGTAACCAGCCCGTTATGTTCCAGACCTTTCTCGATGAGATCCCACATATCAGCGACCTCCTACTGGCGTGCCGACCGGGGAGATTTCCGCCGGTTCATCAGGCAATGGCTCGCCTTTATGCGTGCGGCTGATCAAGGCAATCGTGCAGCCACAAACCACCACCGAACCAATCGCCGCCAACACCGCCACCGGCCCACCGTGCAGCGCAGTGACAACGTTTTGTTGCGCAGCCATCGCCACCACCACAGGAATGTACATCGCGCCCCAGAAGCCGACGCCCATCTCGCATTCCTTGGTCATCCCACCGCGTTTCTGCATCCACAACCGCGCGCAGATCAACAGGATCATGGCGATGCCGACCCCGCCGACATTGGATTTGACGCCCAACAACACGCCGAGCATGTCACCCATGATCACCCCTGCCAGCGTACAGATCGCGAGCAGCGCCACACCGTAAATAATCATTGTTGTAGTCCTCAAAGTGCATCGTCGAATGTTGTTTTTGTTGTTCGAAGCTTGAGTCGGCGGTTTTAGAGTTGGCGGCCACCCTCCTCTCGTAACAGCGCCTGCAAGGTGTCGAGGCGCGCACTGTCAAAGGCAGTCACGGTGCCCTGCTCGAACACCCGGCGCGCCAGCCCGGTCAGCACCGCACCGGGCGGCATTTCGATCTGTAAACGCACGCCGCGCTCGTAGGCGCTTTGCACGGTGCCGCGCCAATCCACCACGCGGCACATGTTGAAAGCGAGGTCGTCGCGCAGCGCTTCGACGTTGATCACCGGACGCGCGCGGCTGCCGCTCAGGTAAGCGATTTTCGGAGTCCTCAATTCAACTTTGGCGAAGGCCTCGGCGAGGGTTTGTGCAGGTGCCTCCAGCAGCGGACAGTGCGACGGCACGCTCACCGCCAGACGTTTCGCCAGACCAGCGCCACGACTGCGCGCCAGTTCGGCTACGGTTTGCATCGCCTCATCACTGCCGGCAATCACCACTTGGTTGTCGGCGTTGATGTTGGCCAGATACACCGGCGTATCCTCGCTGTGCACCTGCGCCAGCAGCGTTTCGACTGTAGATAACTGCAGGCCGATAATCGCGGTCATGCCGTAGCCTTGTGGATAAGCCTGCTGCATCAACTCACCGCGCAGGCTGACCAGATGCAACGTATCGCTGAAGCTCAAAGCGCCGGCAACCACTGCTGCCGGGTAAGCGCCGATGGACAGGCCGGCGACGTAGTCCGCCGTCAGTCCGTCCTGCAACAACTGCCGCGAAGCAGCGACTCCGGCGATCAGCAGGCAGAGCTGAACCGCCCTTGTCGTGCGCAATGCTTCGCTGGAATCGAGCAGCAAAACATCCTCACCAAGCACATCGCTGGCCTCGACCAAGGTCTCGCGGGGCAAACGCTGAAGCATTCCCGCCTGCTGCGCGCCCTGGCCGGGGAACACCAGCAAACTGCTCACGCTGCCTGCTCCTGCGGATTCCACGGATCGATCACCAGGCAAGCCTGATGGGCATTTTTCAGCAGCACGCGTGCCGAACCGCTGGCCCATTCACGCAAAGCCACAGCACCAAACGGCGTCTGCAATTGCAGGTCGACCCGGCACACAGCTTGATCGAAAAGCTCCACGAGTTTGCATGCCTGATTACGAGTGATCAGTTGCGGTGTACGCAGAATCAAATCGAGGTCACTGGCCGTGTGCATTGCGGTAAAACCACTGGCCAATTCAAACCCGACACTGCCGCTGACACCCCAGACCCAACCGCAATCGTCGAGCCTCGGCCGCAGTTGTTTGAGTGCCTGAATCACTGGCAAATCGCGCTCGCTGTCGACATGACAAAGCGCTTCCGGACTGACGCGACAGGCAATCGAATCGACCGCCATAAACGCCGCCAGCCGCTGTTCGCGCGACACACCGCGAACGCCGACCGCGACAAAACCTTCAGCGCTCAACGCCCGCCGCACCACCACCGGTTGCCCCCTGGCCAATGACGCGACTGCCCACAGCGGCGCATCCGCCGGCAACTGCGCCGGGGTCATACCCCAGAGCAGATCGTGGGCCAGAGGCGTGTTCACCACTGCGCCCTCAGCAGTTCGCGTACACGGCTGGAAGCAGCACGATTCTTCGCGCCGAGACGATTGCTCAAGTCAGTGCTGGAAATATCGCCGATGGCTTGCTTGAGGCATTCCTTCACCCGTGCCAGATCCTCCGCCGTCGGCTGTTCAATCTGCTCAACCGACAGGGTTTCCCAAAGCAATCCGAGGCTCGCGTAACTGTCAATGTCATAAGCCATCGGCGGCACACTGGCGGCCAGCGCTTCCAGCTCTTCAACACTGCGCAACGTCACCCGCGCCGCCGACGCCTTGCCCATCGCATGCACCATCACGCCGGGATCGCGCAGCGCGATCAAACGATTGGCCTGATAACCGTGCGCCAGAAACGCCCCGGACATCGCCTTACCGACCAGCAACGCAATCACCGGATGCCCAGCCAGACGCGCGCGGGCATAACTGTCCGCCGCACCGGCCAGTGCCTGATGAATACCGAGGGCTTCTTCACGCCGACCATAAGCCTGGCTCGGCACATCGACGATGGCGATGATCGGGCGTTTCTGCGCTTTATCACGATCAGCAGTGATCGCGTCATCCACAGCCTTGGCCAGACCCCAGCCTTCAAGCAAGCCGACCTCGCCGTTGCGAGCGCGAGGAAAACGATTGTCCGGGTCAGCCACCACAGCGATGAAACGCCCCAGCTCACCGTCAGCAACCTTCAACGAGGCCGGCAGCCCTTCGACCGCGACAGCGCCCGCGCTCAAGGCGTTGAACCAGTTCAAACCGCGCAATGAATAACCGCTCATGAGCGCTCTCCTTGATACAGATCGCGAACCACCGACGGTTCGATTTGCGGGTCAGTGTTCAGACTGCTCAACTTCTGCAGAAACCATTCGGCACGTTGACTGCGCGGTTGCTTTGGCAAACCTTGCTGGAGCAATTCACCGACCTGCTGACGAATCTTCGCCACGTCATCGGCGACATAACGATCCACCAGACCACTGGCGAACCGCTGCTCGCCACCGGTCAGACTCCAGATGAACGGCCGATCGCGGGAGTCGTATTCTTCGATCCCGGCTTCTTGCTCGATCACCTGCGGGCCGTTCAAACCGAGACGTGCTTCCTGAGTCACCAACAGATAGCTGCACAGCGCAGCGGCAATGGACATACCGCCGAAACAACCGACGCTGCCAGCCACCACACCGACCACCGGTTGGTACTGCTGCAAATCGACAATCGCCGCATGAATATCAGCAATCGCCGCCAACCCAAGATTGGCCTCCTGCAAGCGCACGCCGCCGGTTTCCAGCAGCAACACCGCGCGCGTCGGAATGCCTTTACGGTTGTCTTCAGCCGCCAGCTCCAGCGCTCCGGCAATCTTCGCCCCGCCGACTTCGCCAAGGCTGCCGCCCTGAAATGCACCTTCAATCGCGGCAATGACCACCGGCAAACCATCGAGGCTGCCCTTTGCGATTACCACGCCGTCATCGGCCTGCGGCACCACGCCCTGACGTTCCAGCCACGGCGACATCACCCGTTGAAACGGATCGAGCAATTCGCGAAAGCTGCCGGCATCGAGCAAGGCTTTCGCCCGTTGCCGCGCGCCGAGTTCGACGAAGCTGTGTTTGTTGAGCAACGCTGCGCTGTCAGTCATGGCCGATCTCCTCGAAACCTTGTTCCAGACGCAAGCGCACCACCCCCGGCGTCGCGCCGAAATCGTGGATATCGATGGCCATCGCCGGCGGCGTGGTGCCGTCGAACATCCGTGCAAACAGGTGCTGCCAGCGCAGCTGCGCGCCGTTGACCGAGGTCTGCACATTGATCGTCAGCTTGCCGGCCAGACCCGGTTCGATCAGCACTTCTAGATCACCCGAGCCGACACAACCGACCAGCGCGCGACCGCGTGGCGGCTGCCCGGCGGGGAATTCAAACGATAGGGTTTCCATCAAAACGCTCCCTGAGAGTTGCCGTCGCGCTCGATACGGTCGAGCAGCAGCGTGGCGGCGAGCAAGTCGGCGGCGCCACCGGGCGAGGCATTCAATGCGATGAGTTGTTGATCCAGTTCGTGCAAGCGACGGCGTCCGCTGAGGCTGGCGCTGCCACCGGCGTTGAGCACCGCTTGCGCGCCGGACTGCATGGCGTGCAGACCCTCTTCGCCGGCGCGGTAAAGCACGCAGGTGTCGGCGAGGTTGGTCATGATTGCGAGCAAGGCGTCGAGCCGGGCGTTCTGTTCGCCGTGGCTCTTGGCGCGGCTGCGTTTGAGTTGTGGCAGGCCGCGTTGCAGCACCGAAGGGAAGCCGAGTTGCGCTTCTTCGCGAGCGCCACGGGCGCCGTAACGCAGGGCGACTTGGGCGCCGTGGCTCAACGGTTTGGGTGCGTGGCGGTCATCTAGTAAGGCTAGGCGCGCGGCGCGCAGAGATACCGCGTTGGCGCTGGAAGATTGCGGTTCCAGTGCAGCGGCCGTCACCAACAGACCCAAGGCCCAGATCGCCCCGCGATGGGTGTTCACACCGTTGGTGGTCGCGAGCATCGATTGCTCACCTTCACGACCAATCCGGCCAATCGCTTCGCGCAACGTTGAATCGACTTCGCCGATTGCAACCGCCGCTTCCGCCATTTCCTTGAACGCCGGCCACAACGACAGCGCCGAAGCGTGCATCAGGCCCAGGTGCAAATCGGTGTGCGCGCCATTGCCGCGACGGTCGACCAGCGCCGGTTTCGGCGACAGATCCGCTTCGTCGATCAGCGCGTCCACCGCCAGATCAGCCAATCGATCAGCCAGGGACAGCGGTTTCGCTTGCAGGTTAAGTGCGTGCATTACCAGCTCCTGAATTTCGCGGGCGGGTTGTACAGGCCGCCGGACCACTCGACCAGATCGGCCACGCTCTTCGCTGCGAGCAGTTCGCGAGTGGCGTCGGTGCGGCGGATGCCGAGATCTTCGGGCAAAGCGATCAGGCCTTCGCGGCGCATGCGTTCGGTGTCTTTCGGGTTGTGGCGCAGGCCGATGGCGGTGACGCCGGCAACCGCGGCGATCATCGCCTGACGTTCTTCCAGCGAGCGCGCCTTGTACAGGTAGGCGATGCCTTCTTCGGTGAGCAGGTGGGTGACGTCGTCGCCGTAGATCATGATCGGCGCCAGCGGCATGCCGCTTTTCTTCGCCACTTCGACCGCGTCGAGGGTTTCGACGAAGGTCGGTTTGCCGCCCTCCTGGAAGGTCTCGACCATTTGCACCACGAGTTTCTTGCCGCGTTCGAGCATCGGTTGCTGCGAATCGTCATGACGCATATCGAGCCACGCCGGGGTGCCGTGACGGCGACCGCGCGGGTCATGGCCCATGTTCGGCGCACCACCGAAACCGGCGAGACGGCCACGGGTGACGGTCGAGGAATGGCCATCGCCATCGACCTGCAACGTCGCGCCGATAAACAGATCCACCGCGTACTGCCCGGCGAGTTGGCAGAACATCCGGTTGGAACGCAGCGAGCCGTCGCGGCCGGTGAAGAACACGTCGGGGCGCGCGGCGATGTAGTTTTCCATGCCCAGCTCAGTGCCGAAGCAATGCACGCTTTCGACCCAACCGCTCTCGATTGCCGGGATCAATGTCGGGTGCGGATTCAGCGTCCAGTTGCGGCAGATTTTGCCTTTGAGGCCGAGGGATTCGCCGTAGGTCGGCAGGATCAATTCGATGGCGGCGGTGTTGAAACCGATGCCGTGGTTGAGCGACTGCACGTTGTGTTTTTCGTAGATCCCGCGAATCGCCATCATCGCCATCAACACGTGCACAGGCTTGATGTGCCGTGGGTCGCGGGTGAACAGCGGTTCGATGTAGAACGGCTTGTCGGCGACCACGACGAAATCGACCCACGACGCCGGGATATCCACGCGCGGCAGTTCGCTGACGTCGTCGACCAATTGGTTGACCTGGACGATGACGATGCCGTCGCTGAACGCGGCGGGTTCGATCAGTGCCGGCGTGTCTTCGGTGCTCGGGCCGGTGTAGATGTTGCCGGCGCGGTCGGCCATGAACCCGGCCGAGAGCACGACGTTGGGAATCAGATCCACTACCAACCGGGCGTAGAGTTCGATGTAGGTGTGGATCGCGCCGATTTCCAGCAAGCCGTCTTCGAGCAACTGGCTGATGCGCAGGCTCTGGGTGCCGGCGAAGGAGAAATCGAGCTTGCGGGCGATACCGCGTTCGAACAGGTCGAGGTGCTCGGAGCGGCCGACGCTGGGCATGATCATGTGCAGGTCGTGGAGCTTTTCCGGGTCGGCCTTGGCCAGCGAGCGCGAAAGAAAATCCGCCTGCTTCTGGTTGTTGCCCTCCAGCACCACACGGTCGCCGGGATGAATCAGCGCTTCGAGCGCGGCGACGATCTTGTCGGTGGGCAACACCACACCGTCGGCCAGCCCGCGCACCTTGTCGAGGCGGCGCTGCTTCTCATCACGCCGCCGCGTCCAGCGCGAGTCGGGGGAAATTGTTGTTGTCATGCTCACTCCACGGGGTTCGCTGTCGTGGAGCTAAGGTAGGCGTGTGGGGTGGGGGCATCAATCAAGCGCGGTGGTGAATCGTTACGCTCAGGGTAATGATCAAGAGCCGCCCTCACCCTAGCCCTCTCCCGGAGGGAGAGGGGACCGATTGGGAGATATTCGGGAATCGCGCCGACCTGGGAATGTTGTACTGAATCCAGAATTTACCAGGTTCACCAGATCCATAATCGACTCGGTTTTTCAGGTCGATGTATGACGCCAGACCCCTCGGTCGGCCCCCTCTCCCTCCGGGAGAGGGCTGGGGTGAGGGTCAGCTTTTTCGCTACTCCGTCGGCACCAACCTATCCAACAAACGATTGACGGCCATCTCCGCCACCATCACCACCTGCGCAATACCCTGCACAGTTTTGCGGTGCGTACCTTCAACCATTGCCGCATGGTTGTTGAGCATCACCGTAGCCGAGCCGAGGGTTTCACTGGCGTCGGCGAGCAGGGATTCGGTGTCGGCATTGGGATTGGCCATATACAACGTGTTGGGGGTGTAGGGCGTGGCCATCAGGTCGGCGTTGGTCGGGCCGAGGTAATGGTCGAGGGCGCGCTCGGCGGCTTCGTGGAATTTCTTCGAGTCGGGGGATTCGTAGGGGGATGCGGGATCTGCGAGCGGGGGGTTAGGCGTAGGTTTAATCATCTTCAGGTTCCGAAATTAAGCTGCAACCGCTTCTCTGCTAAAAGAAGGGGTGGCAGCTGAACGCAGGTTAGCAGACCGGGGAACCTAAGGAAGCCGGCGCGCCGAAGCGCCCTGCGCACAGCCGCCATCGAATGCAGGCGCTGAGCCTGACGATGATGCATGTGCACCCTTAGATTAACCACAGGCTGCTAAACCCGATCACTGGGAATCAGTGACGGAATCAAGTTACGCAGCATGCCCAAGGCGCACAAGCCGGCGGATTCTGGTGCATGCGTAGGCAGCGGCGCAAGGATTTGTAGGCTAGGGAGCCGTAACACCGGGTGTCTTTAAACAACGCGACTAGAAGGCGTTTATTGCGCACAGAGATTGAGGATTTGTCTGTCGGATTTTGGTGGATGCCGCAGGCGCTATCGCGAGCAGGCTCACTCCTACAGGGGAATGCATTCCAACTGTAGGAGTGAGCCTGCTCGCGATGAGGCCAGTCAGGCCAATGCAAACTCCGGATCAGAAGACCAGCCCCGCCTCCACCAACAACTTCTCCAGCCCAAGCAAGTCAGGCACCTTCGCCACCTGTTCACCCACTTGCACCGCCGCCTGCTCCAGCGCACACAACGGCACATCGACATAACTCAACTGGCTATCAAGCTTGTACGAACGCGGAATCCCCTGCACCAGGAGCGCAATGAACTTCAGCTCCGGCAACCCGCCGAGGGCATTGAGGATGACAATCCGCGCGCGCTCGCCAATGACGATTTTCTGCCCGCAGGCCGACTCGAAACTCAGCAGCGGAATCTGCCGCTCACGCCACGTAACCTTGCCGAGATACCACGGCGGCGTGTCCAGATCGAAGGCGCTGGCCTGGTAATCAATCAACTCAGCGACAGCGACGTTAGGCAGGATCAAATTGCGATCCGCCAACGGCAGCAGCAACCCGGTCAGCTGACTGCTGCGCTGATTGTGCCGGCGCTCATGCATGTTTCTTGCTCCACTGGGCAATGCTTTCAAGCAATACCGACTCTTGATACGGTTTGCCGAGGTAGTCGTTGACGCCAATCGCCATCGCTCGGTCGCGGTGTTTCTGCCCGGTGCGTGAGGTGATCATAATGATCGGCAGGTGCTGCAGGCGTTCGTCGTTGCGCACCTGGGTGGCGACTTCGAAGCCGTCCATGCGCGGCATTTCGATGTCGAGCAGCATCAGGTCGGGCATGTGCTCTTCGAGCAGCAGCATGGCGTCGACCCCGTCCTTGGCGGTCAGCACGTTCATGCCGTGGCGTTCGAGCAAACGGCTGGTGACCTTGCGCACGGTGACCGAGTCGTCGACCACCATCACCAGCAGCGGTTTCTGCGGTTCGCTGTCGATCTCCAGCAGCGTCGGTGGCTGCGCAACCCGCGCTTGCATCGCGCGAATCGGTGCGAGCAGATCGAGAATCAGCACCACTCGACCATCGCCGAGAATCGTCGCCCCGGACACGCCCTGCACTGCCGCAAATTGGGCGCCGAGGCTCTTGACCACGATCTCGCGGGTGCCGGCCATGGTATCCACCAGCACCGCGATGCGCCGGTCGTTGTAGTGCACCAGCAGCACCGGCAATGGCAGATTCTGGCCGAGCAGTTTCGGCCGTGGCGCGGTTTTCAGCAGTTCGCCGAGGTAGCACAGTTCATAGGTCTGGCCGCCATATTGGTAGCGTGGCGGATCAACCCGGAAGTGAGCTTCCAGATCATTCGGCAACACGCGAACAATGCCTTCGATGGTGTTCAGCGGAATCGCGTATTGATCCTCACCACACTGCACCATCAACGCGCGATTGACCGATACGGTGAACGGCAGCCGAATGCGAAAATGCACGCCCTGCCCCGGCACCGAGTCGATGCTCATGCTGCCGCCGAGTTGCCGCACTTCTTCGTGCACCACGTCCATGCCGACGCCACGTCCGGAAATCTGCGTGATCTTTTCCGCTGTGGAAAACCCCGGCTGAAGGATGAACTGCAACACGTCGCGGTCGCTGATTTCGGCTTCCGGCGCGAGCATGCCGCGCTTGATTGCCTTCTTGCGCACCGCTTCCAATGGCACCCCGGCGCCGTCATCGCGAATGTCGAAAACGATGTCGCCGCCCTCGCGGGACAGGTCGAGGCTGATCTGCCCTTGCGCCGGCTTACCCGCTGCCAGCCGTACCTCGGCGGACTCCAGACCATGATCGACGGCGTTGCGCAGCATGTGCTCCAGCGGCGCGGCCATGCGCTCGAGCACGTTGCGATCCATCTCGCCTTCAGCGTTGCCGACGACGAAGGCAACGTCCTTGTCCAGCTCTTCAGCGACCTGACGGACGATGCGTTTCAGGCGCGGCAACATGCGCTCGAACGGCACCATGCGCGTACGCATCAGGCCCTCCTGCAATTCGGTGTTGATGCGGCCCTGTTGCTGCAACAGGTTCTCGGCGTCGTGGTTGCGGCGGTCGAGGGTTTCCTTGAGGTCGAGCAAGTCGGATGCCGATTCGAACAGCGCTCGCGACAATTGCTGCAACTGCGAATGGCGGTCCATTTCCAGCGGGTCGAATTCTTCGTAACCGAGGCGTTCGGCGTCGACTTGCTGGCGGCTGAGAATCCGCCCCTGGGTTTCGGTGTCGAGACGGCGCAGCTGATCGCGCATCCGTTCGATGGTGGTTTCCATCTCGTTCAGGGCGATCTGTGCGTCGTTGACCTGCTGTTCGATACGGCCACGGAAGATCGAGGTTTCGCCGGCCAGATTGACCAACTCGTCGAGCAGTTCGGCGGAGACCTTGACCATGTCCGCGCCAGCGTCGGCAGCCGGCGGCGCCGCGTCAGCCTTGACCGGAACAGTTAGCACTGGCGGCGTTTCTATCGTCGCCGGGTGGCTGAAATTCTGGATCGCGTTGATCAGCCGATCGGCCGGTGGGCACGGTTGCCCGGCGCGCACGCCATCGAGCATTTGCGCCAAACGATCATGCCCGCGCTGCACCAGTGCAAACAGCTCCGCCGACGGCTGCAACGCGCCGCTGGAAAGACTTTCGTAAAGGTATTCCAGCTCATGGGCAAGGTCGCCGATCGGGCCGATCTCGACCATTCGCGCGCCGCCCTTGAGGGTGTGCAGATCGCGCAGCAGGGTTTCCACTTCCTGACGATTGCCCGGCTCCGCCTGCCAGCGCAGCAGCGCGGCGCCGGAGTTTTCGATGATGTCGAAACCTTCTTCGAGGAAGATTTCCAGCAGCTCCGGGTCGTGGCCAGCGCTGTCATGATCGGCCGCTGGCTGGGGCGTTTCGCTGACGGTCTGGCCTTGACGCACCTGACGCAGGGTTTCGATCAAATCCTGCGCCGGGGTCAGTGGCTGATGTTGTTGCAGTTGTTCAAGCAGCAGCGCCAAACGCTCATGACTCTTGAGCAGCAGACTCCTCAAGGTTTCGCTGTAGTTGCAGCGACGATCGACCAGACCTTCGTAAAGGCTTTCCAGCTCCTGGGCCAGATCGCCGATGGCCTCGACTTCGGCCATCCGCGCGCCGCCCTTGAGTGTATGCAAATCGCGCTGCAACGAGGACAGCGGCGCAACGTTGTCCGGGTCGTTCAGCCAGCGCTGCAGGGCTTGGCCTGAGCTGTCGAGAATGTCGACCGCCTCTTCGAGGAAGATCTCGACAATCTCGTCATCGGGTTCAAGCGCCGTTGCCTTTTGCTGCAACTCAGCGGTGGCGCTGCCCAGTTCACGGATGCTCAGGGTGCGGCTGCCATCGCTGCGAATCAGGCCCATCGACGAAGGATCGAGGCTCTCATCAAGCAGATCATGCAGCGCCCGAATACGTTCGGGCTGCGGCGTGACTTCCTGGCCGGCAGCCAGTTCGTCGAGCATGTTGATCAGCGCTTCGTGAGCGTTTTGCGCTTCCTGGAAAAACCGTTCACTGACCGCCAGGCTGCTTTCTTCGACCGCGCCATACAGGTCGAGCAAGGCTTCACACAGCACGTCGACCGGCAGCAGATCGGCCATGTGCGCGCCTTCGCCGAGGGTGGTCAGTTCATCCAGCAAGGCGCTGAGTTCCTGACGCTCGCCGGGGTGTTGCTGCCAGCGTTGTAGCAGGCTCTCAGCATCCAGCAGGATATCCATGCCTTTAGCGAGGAAGTTATTGATCAGTTGCGGATCGCGCTTGATCCGCAGGCCGGTATTGGGCGCATCGAGGATCGACGCCAGACGCTCGGCGAGCAGGGTTTCCGAGCGTTTGATCAGCGACTGCGCACCGACAATCGGTGCCAGCGGATCATGCTTGAGCTGACGCAGGCCGACGCGGAACAGGCCCTCGGCTTCGAGGAGCAATTCCACTTCGTCGAGGTCCAGCGGCAACTGGTGCGCCTTGAACTCGCGGGCCAGTTGATCGAGCGGTGCAGCGAGTTCGGCAATCGGCAATACGCCAGCCATCGAGGCGCTGCCCTTGAGCGTATGCAAGGCGCGCTGCAACTCGTCGCTGGCTTGCAACGGCACGTGTTCGGCGGCCTGATCAAGAAAACGATTGAGACTGGCTAGGTGGGTCTCGGCTTCTTTGCGGAAGATTTCCAGCAACAGCGGATCGAGCGCCGCGACATCGTCGACGTCTTCGGCAGCCAGCGGTTCATCACCCTTGGCCAAGGCGTGAGCACGGGCAGCGAGTTGGTCGACATCGCTGCGCTGCCGTTGGCTGTTAGTGGCGAATTCGCTGATCAACTCGGGCAGCAACAGCACGGTGTCGGTAAGCAGTTGCTGCACCACCGAGCCGGGTTCGACGCTTTGTTCGAGCACGCGGTTGAGCAGGTTTTCCACTGCCCACGCCAGCTCACCGAGGATCAGCGCGCGGACCATGCGCCCGCTGCCCTTGAGGGTGTGGAAGGCGCGGCGCAGTTCAGTCAGCGCGTCACGATCCTGCGGATTGGCGGTCCAGCGCGGCAGGTATTCGTGGAGGACTTCGAGGACCTCGTCGGTCTCCTCAAGGAACACCTCGCGCAGCTCATCGTCGACCGGTTCTTCATCGGCCGGCGGCGGCATCAGGTTGCCGGGTGTAATCAGTGCAGGCGGATTGACCGCTGACACCGGGCTGGCCAGAACATCGGCCAGCGACTGCACGATTTCCGGGTCATCAAGCGCCTGCATGTCCTGCATCACCAGCGCTTCGCTGGGGCTGAGCACGTCGTCGAGTACCGGCACATGCTGTGCGCCGGGCTGCTCATCGGGAAAAAAGCCCAGACTAGCGAGGGATTTCTGCGCCACATCCAGCAGTTGTTCGCCCGCTGCCTGTGGGTCATCGCTCAAGCGTTCGAGGTAGTACTCAAGGCTGCTGATGACATCCGCCAGACGATCGAGTTGTTCCCAACCCGGCTCATGCGGATCGAGCAGCAAATGTTCGCGGATAAACCCGGTGCACGCCTCGACCAGACTCGCCGCCCGGCTCAGCGGAATCATCGCCAGTGCCCCACGCACCTGAGTCAGCAACGCCGGCAACGGTTGCAGGTGCTGGCGATCCCAATCGGCGTCGATGTAGTCGACGATCATGTCCTTGGCCTGTTGCAGGCAGATGCGTGCTTCCTTGATGACGATCTGATGGATCTGCGTCAGGTCGGTGGTCGGCAGGCGCGAATCTTCCGGGCTTTCCGGCTCGACGGTGCCGACCATTCCGGCCAGCGTTGCTTCGACATAAAGCAGCGCACCGGCAACGTCCATCAGGATCGCGTCATTCGGTTCGCGCTGGCCTTGGGCAAGGCTGAGCACCACGGCCAATTGATCGATGATCACTTTGCGCGGCTGGCCAAAACCGAGCACGGCGAGGGTGTCGGCAATCTGTCGCAGCGGTGCGAGCAGGCTTTCCAGATCCGAGGTGTGCTGGCGGTCGCTGCGCACGAACAGATCGAGGCGCTCCTTGACCCGCACCAGTTCTTCACACAAGGCAGCCAGCACCGAGCGCATCGCATCGCGGTCGGGGCCGGCCAGGCGCGCGCGTTCTTCGTCGACCATCGCGCTGTCGGGCAACGCGTCGTCCAGCGAGTAGCGATCTTTCATGGTCAGCATCTGCCCGGTGGGATGTTCGGCTTTGGCAATATAGAACAACAGGCTTTTCAGCAGCTCCGCAGGCGCCGGCTGATTGAGCCCGGTCATGCCCTGCTCGAGCAGGCGTTTGAGTTCTTTGTCGGCGTCCTTGAACAGGCTGCGCAGCGCCGGGCTGTTGGCGATCACGCCTTCGCGCATGCCTTCGACCAGCGCCGAGGCGACTTGCCACAGCGGGCTCAGCGGCGAATCACCGCTCAGCGCTTCGAGGCGGGTGAAGACTTTGGCCAGATAACCGAGGTGGGTCTGGTCATCCTGCTCGCGCAGCAAACCGACCAAAGCCATTTGCAGCATCTGGCGCAGTTTGCGCAGCACATTCGGCAGTTCCGCCGGTTCCAGCAGTGCCAACGTCTCTACGCTGAGCGGCGGTAATTCGGGTAATTGCGGGCTGAACAGGCTGGTTTCCGAGAGCAGGCTTTCGCCCCGGGCGCTGCGCAGATCGTTGATCAACGGCAACACCACCAGCGGCAAATCTCGGCGGGCGCTCTGCACACGGTCGAGGTAGATCGGCAATTGCCCAAGGGCTTGCAGCAACAGATGCAGCGCTTCGTCGCGATAGCTGACGCGTTCGTGCTGCAGGGCTTCGACCAGATGTTCCATTTCTTCGGCGAGCAAGGCTGCGCCGTAGAACTCGACCATCTGCAGGCTGCCATGGACCTGATGGATGTAATCCAGGCACTCGTCCAGCCCGGGAAAAACCTGCGGATCATCGAGCACGGCTTCAATCGCCTGATGCGCCTGCTTCAGCGTTTCGGCAATTTCGCCTTTGACCCATTCGAGGGCCACATAGTCGTGCCGATCACCCATAACCACTCCACTCACGCTTTATCTGTCGCCGCCGGCAAGGTGAAGCCGGACACCGAACGCCGTAGCTGACTGGCCATTTTCGTCAGGTTGCCGATGCTCTCGGCGGTGGCCGTGGAGCCGGACGAGGTCTGCGAGGTGATCTGCTGGATCACGTTCATCGTCAGCGAGATCTGCCCCGCCGAAGTCGTCTGCTGCTGCGCTGCGTTGGAGATGCTTTGAATCAGCGCCGCAAGGGTCTTCGATACGCCTTCGATTTCTTCCAGGGCCACACCGGCATCCTGCGCCAGTCGCGCGCCGCGCACCACTTCAGTGGTGGTTTGCTCCATGGAAATCACGGCTTCATTGGTGTCGGTCTGAATCGCCCGCACCAGGGTTTCGATCTGCCGGGTAGCAGCGGACGAACGTTCGGCGAGGCGCTGCACTTCGTCAGCGACCACAGCAAAACCGCGCCCGGCGTCACCGGCCATCGACGCCTGAATCGCCGCGTTAAGGGCGAGGATGTTGGTCTGGTCGGCAATGTCGTCGATCAGGCTGACGATGTCGCCGATTTCCTGCGACGACTCGCCGAGACGCTTGATGCGTTTGGCGGTGTCCTGAATCTGTTCGCGAATATTGTCCATGCCGTGGATGGTGTTGTGCACCACCTCGTTGCCCTTGTTGGCGATCTCCACGGAACGCTCCGCCACCGCTGAAGACTCGGCGGCGTTGGCCGAGACCTGATCGATGGATTCGGCCATGTCACTGATCGCCGTCGACGCTTCGGAAATCTGTTGAGCCTGATGCTCCGAGGCTTGGGCCAGGTGCATGGCGGTGGCCTGGGTTTCCTGCACCGCTGCGGCGACCTGACCGGCAGTGAGGTTGATCGTCGCGACGAGATCGCGCAGTTGGTCGACGGAATAGTTGATCGAGTCGGCGATAGTGCCGGTGAAGTCTTCGGTCACCGAAGCGGTCACGGTAAGATCGCCGTCGGCGAGGTCTTCGATCTCGTCGAGCAGACGCATGATCGCGTTCTGGTTGCGCTCGTTCTTCTCGGCGGTTTCGCGCAGTTGCCGGTTGGTTTCACGGACCATCACCAGACCGATAAGGATGATCGACGCCAGCGCCAGCAAACCGAGGACGTAACCGCCGATGGTGTCGGTGTTGCGCCCGCCGGCAAGGTTCTCGAAGCGAGTGGCCAGGTGCGAGGCTTCGTCGAGCAGGGTTTGCGAGAGGCTGAAGATATTGCTCGCCGATTCACGCACCTTGAACAGCTCCGGCGAGGTTTCGAGGATTTCATCCACCGAGCCGGAAACGAACTGGAAGAGCTCGGAGATTTCGCTCAAACGCGCGCGGGCATCACGGTCTTCGACCTGGCTGATTTTCAGCGCTGCGTTGCCTTGCAACATGCCGTTGAGCACCTGGCCAAAACGGGTGGCGTCGCGGCCAAAGGCATCGGCGGCTTGCTGGGAGTTTTCGTCGCCGGCGAGCACAGTGTTGACCGCGCCGAGGATACGTTCGGCGAGCAGCGATTGGCGCTGGGCCATCGCCACTTGCGCCGCCGGAGCACCGCGCTGGAGGAGGATTTCGACGACTTTTTCGTATTCGATCTGCAACTGCGGCACGGTTTCGGCCAGGGTCGCGGCGACCTGATGCAGCGACAGCACGGTCTGCTCGCTGGAAAGAATCGCGTCGGTGTTTTTCAGCAGGCGCTCCCAGTCGAGCTGCACCGCGCGCATTTCCGGGCGCACGGTGGCCGGGGCGGGAGGCAGGCCGGTGGCAGGGTCGCCCTTCTTCAGGTAACCCCAGCGCTGGGCGAAATCGTTGCGCGCATCGCTGAGCAGCTTGAACGCGGCCGCCTTGCCAGCGGCGGCTTCGGTCGCGTTCTTGGCGATGCGTTGCGAGAGCACGCGCAATTCACCGGCGTGGCCGATGTACTGTTTGTCGTAGTTCGCCTGGGTGTTTAGGTAAGCGAAGTTGGCGAACAGCAGCATGATGAACACGATCAGTGCGATGAACAGCACGATGATCTGCGAGCGACTACGCGATCCTTCCGCCGGCTTGCCTGTTTTTGCTTTTGTCATCGGTCCTCGCCTGTTTGAAGCTCACCGGTAGAACCTGTAGGAGTGAGCCTGCTCGCGATTGAACGATAACGCGGTGTACTTGATACACCGCGGTGCCTGAATCGCGAGCAGGCTCACTCCTACAAGGGATCTTTGTTGTAACGGCTATATCGCAACGCTCATGAACACCGGGGATTTCGCCAACGCGAACAAGCTGAACACCCGCCAGTTCTGCTCGCGGCGGAAATAGCCTTTGACGAACTCGGCCTTCGAGCCCTGGCGCTTGCTGATCGAGATCGGTTCGAAACTGTCCTGCTCGAAATGCTGCAGACCAATAACCTCATCGACCATCAACCCGGCAAACACATCGCCATGCTCTACCACCAAGACCCGCCGCTGTTTACGCAACGGCGACAGTTCATGCCCGAAGAAGCCGCACAGATCCATGATCGGCAGCAGCCGCCCGCGCAGGTTAGCCACACCCTTGACCCACGGCTTGACGCCGGGCAACTGAGTGAAACGCGGCTCGTGCAGCACTTCGCTGACTTCGCCCATCGGCGCCACATACCAATGCTCGCCAAGGCGAAAGCCGATGCCGCTCCAGCGATCCTGGCGCGCCGGTTGCGACGGCAGGTCCGCCGCCAGCAAGCGGCAACGCTGGTCGATTTGCCAGAGCAGTTCGAACGCGGTCAGCGATTCGCTCATGGTCGCGCGATCAGCCTTCGAGCACGTTGTTCAGGGTCTTGATCAGGGTGTCTTCGTCGACCGGTTTGGTCAGGTAGTCCTTGGCGCCCTGGCGGGTGCCCCAGACCTTGTCGGTTTCCTGATCCTTGGTGGTGATGATGATCACCGGGATGTGTCCGGTTTCCGGATCTTTGGTCAGTTGACGAGTCGCCTGAAAACCATTGAGGCCGGGCATGACGATGTCCATCAATACCGCGTCGGGTTTTTCCTGACGGGCCAGGGCCACGCCGTCGGCGCCGTTTTCGGCTTTGAGCACTTCATGGCCGTGCTTTTCGAGCATGCCGGTGAGTTTGTACATTTCAGTCGGCGAATCATCGACGATCAGGATACGTGCCATGGTTTTCCCCATTTTTCTTGTCGACGCCCGGCCCGCTGGCCGAGCGCCTCTGTACGTGTCTTACTGCGGCAAAACGGCGGCAAAGCCCGGAACGTGGGCCTGGATCGCGTTGAGCAGTTCTTCCTTGCTGAAAGGCTTGGTCAAAAATTGATCAGAGCCGACAATCCGCCCCTTGGCCTTGTCGAACAGCCCGTCACGCGATGACAGCATGATCACCGGCGTCGCCTTGAACGCACTGTTGTTCTTGATTAAAGCGCAGGTCTGATAACCATCCAGACGCGGCATCATGATGTCGACAAAAATGATCCCGGGATGGTTGTCGGCGATCTTCGCCAACGCGTCGAAACCGTCGATCGCCGTGATCACTTCGCAGCCGACATTCTTCAATAAGGTTTCGGCGGTGCGACGAATCGTTTTCGAGTCGTCGATGACCATGACCTTCAAGGCGCTGGACTGCTGTTCCATAAGAGGGCTCTACCGTCGCCTTTGCGAATCAAATTGTCCGTTTTGCGATGAGTAATGGCTGGAAACCCTTGATGTTCAAGGGCCAGCACTGCTTGGCAGCCTTTTTAGCACAGTCTCCAGATGCAATCTATCGACGGGTTTTCCCTTGACCGAAAACCCGCCCGGCGCCACTCTGGCGGCACTTTTTCAATACCGATCCGGTAGCCAATTTTCGAGGAAAACCCAATGAGCGTTCGCGTCGGGATTGTCATGGACCCTATCGCCAGCATCTCCTATAAAAAGGATAGCTCGCTGGCCATGCTGCTGGCCGCGCAGAAGCGTGGCTGGGAACTGTTCTATATGGAACAGCGTGACCTGTATCAGGGTGAAGGTCAGGCCCGGGCGCGCATGAAGCCGCTGAAAGTCTTCGCCAACCCGGAAAAATGGTTCGAACTGGACGCCGAGCAGGACAACCTGCTGAGCGATCTGGACGTGATCCTGATGCGCAAGGATCCGCCGTTCGACATGGAGTTCGTTTACTCCACTTACCTGCTCGAACAGGCCGAAACCGCTGGCGTGCTGGTGGTGAACAAGCCGCAGAGCCTGCGCGACTGCAATGAAAAGCTGTTCGCCACGCTGTTCCCGCAGTGCACGCCGCCAACCATCGTCAGCCGCCGCGCCGACGTGCTGCGTGAATTCGCCGCCAAGCACGGCGACGTGATCCTCAAGCCGCTGGACGGCATGGGCGGTACTTCGATCTTCCGCCACCGCGCAGGCGACCCGAACCTGTCGGTGATTCTGGAAACCCTGACCGCCCTCGGTGGCCAGCAGATCATGGGCCAGGCCTACCTGCCAGCGATCAAGGACGGTGACAAACGCATTCTGATGATCGACGGCGAGCCGGTGGATTACTGCCTGGCGCGGATTCCGGCGCAGGGCGAAACCCGTGGCAACCTGGCGGCCGGTGGCCGTGGCGAAGCGCGTCCGCTGACCGACAAGGATCGCTGGATTGCTGCACAGGTCGGTCCGACCCTGCGTGAGAAAGGTCTGCTGTTCGTTGGTCTCGATGTCATCGGTGAAAGCCTGACCGAAATCAACGTCACCAGCCCGACTTGCATCCGTGAGATCGACAACGCCTTCGGCACCGACATTGGCGGCCTGCTGATGGACGCGATCGAGAAGAAGCTGCAAGCCTCGAGCCGCAAGCAGCAAGCTTGAAGCCAGTGGTGTGCAGCTTGTCGCTTGAAGCTAGTCGCTTGCAGCTAAAAACCAACATTGCGTTATCATGCCGAGCCCGTAAAAACGCGATGTTGGTTTTTCTGTCATGACCCTCCCGTCCGATCTGCCCGCAGAACTCGCCCACCGTGGCGTGCGCCCGGCCGATCGCCTCGGTTTTACCCTGTTTCTCGCGGCGCTGATCCATTTGGCGCTGCTGCTCGGCGTCGGCTTCACGATGGTCGAGCCCAAGCAAATCAGCAAAACCCTGGAAATCACCCTCGCCACCTTCAAGAGCGAAAAGAAGCCGCAGAAGGCTGACTTTCTCGCACAGGAGAATCAGGAAGGCAGCGGCACGCTGGACAAGAAGGCGATCCCGAAGACCACTGAGGTCGCGCCGTTCCAGGACAATCAGGTCAAAAAAGTCACCCCGCCCCCGGCCGCCAAGCCGGAAGTGCAGGAGGCCGCGCCCAAGGCTGCGGTGACCACCGTCGCGCCGAAGCCGAAAAAGGCACCGACCAAGAAAGAAGAAACCAAGACCGAGGTTAAACCGACGGTCGACGCACCGGAATTCGACAGCTCGCAGCTGTCCAGCGACATCGCCAGCCTCGAAGCGGAACTGGCCAAGGAACAACAGCTGTACGCCAAGCGCCCGCGCATTCACCGCTTGAGTGCGGCATCGACCATGCGCGACAAGGGTGCCTGGTACAAGGACGACTGGCGCAAGAAGGTCGAACGCATCGGCAACCTCAATTACCCCGAAGAAGCACGGCGCAAGCAGATCTACGGCAATTTGCGCCTGATGGTTTCGATCAATCGCGACGGTTCGCTGTATGAAGTGCTGGTGCTGGAATCGTCCGGGCAGCCGCTGCTGGATCAGGCGGCGCAGCGTATCGTCCGACTGGCGGCACCGTTTGCCCCGTTTACCGGGGACTTGTCGGATATCGACCGTCTGGAAATCATTCGTACCTGGAAATTCGCCCGCGGCGACAAGCTCTCGAGCAACTGACACACCACAGACCCCCTGTAGGAGTGAGCCTGCTCGCGATAGCGGTATGTCAGAACCTGAACATTTGACTGACACACCGCTATCGCGAGCAGGCTCACTCCTACAGTTGATCGGTGTGTTGCATACATCTCCAGCTTGTCAGTTTGCCCCCCGAACGCCACACTAGCGCACATGAAAAACGTCAGCCCCAGCTACCTCAAGCATCAATTCCTGATCGCCATGCCACACATGGCCGACCCGAACTTTGCCCACACCTTGACCTACATCGTCGAGCACACGGCCAATGGCGCTATGGGGATTGTGGTCAACCGGCCGCAAGAGCTGAATCTGGCCGACATTCTTGAGCAACTGCGCCCGGACATCGACCCGCCAGCACTCTGCCAGCACGTACCGATCTTTATCGGCGGCCCGGTGCAGACCGATCGCGGTTTCGTCCTTCACCCGGCGGGCAAGACCTTCCAGGCCACCGCGCAGCTGGACGGCGATCTGGCCCTCTCGACCTCGCAGGACGTGCTGTTCGCCATCGCTGACGGCGTCGGCCCGGCAAAAAGCCTGATTGCCCTCGGTTACGCCGGTTGGGAAGCCGGGCAGCTGGAAGCGGAACTTGCCGACAACGCCTGGCTGAACTGCCCGTACGACGCCGACATCCTGTTCAACACCAGCAGCGAACTGCGCCTCGAAGCGGCAGCCAGGCACTTGGGGATCAACCTCAGCCTGCTGACCAGCCAGGCAGGTCACGCCTGATGGCGCTGCGTCTGATTCTCGGCTTCGACTACGGCACCAAACAGATCGGCGTCGCAGTCGGCCAGGTGATTACCGGCCAGGCCCGCGAGCTGTGCACCCTGAAAGCGCAAAACGGCATTCCCGACTGGAATCAGGTTGAAGCGCTGTTCAAGGAATGGAAACCCGACGCCGTGGTCGTCGGCCTGCCGCTGAACATGGACGGCACACCCAGCGAAATGTGCCTGCGCGCGGAGAAATTCGCCCGCCGCCTCAATGGCCGCTTCAACGTGCCTTTCTATACCCACGACGAGCGCCTGACCACCTTCGAGGCCAAAGGCGAGCGGCTGGTTCGCGGCGGCCAAAAAGGCAGTTACCGCGACAACCCGGTGGACGCCATCGCCGCCGCTCTGCTGTTGCAGGGCTGGCTCGATGAAAACACCGCATTGTTTGAATCCTGACAAGCGCTTCGGCGCTTTTCTTTTGAGTGAAAAACCGAGTCGCGTCCAAGGACTGACTCGCCCCCAACAAGGAGCAACCATGAGCCTGCCAAATCCCGCCGATCTGATCAGCCAGATGGCGACCCGCCTCAAGGCGCACCTTGCCCAGCGTGACATCACTGAACCGCGTTACATCGGCATCCGCACTGGCGGCATCTGGGTCGCGCAGGCCTTGCTCAAGGAATTGGGCAGCGACGCGCCACTGGGCACGCTGGATGTTTCCTTCTACCGCGACGACTTCAGCCAGAACGGCCTGCACCCGCAAGTGCGCCCGTCCGCCCTGCCCTTCGAGATCGAAGGCCAGCATCTGGTGCTGATCGACGACGTATTGATGAGCGGCCGTACCATCCGCGCCGCCATGAACGAATTGTTCGACTACGGCCGCCCGGCCAGCGTGACCCTGGTCTGCCTGCTGGACCTGGATGCCGGCGAGCTGCCGATCCGCCCCAACGTGGTCGGCGCGACCTTGTCGCTGGCGGCTCACGAACGGGTAAAGCTGTCCGGCCCCGAGCCGTTGACGCTCGAACTGCAAGACATGTCCCTTTAATCCGCCCTATTGAGAGTCCCCTTCGCGATGACGCCTCTAGATACCAAGCGCCCGCTGCAGCTCAATGATCAGGGCCAGCTGCGCCACTTCCTCTCGCTCGACGGCCTGCGCCGCGAGTTGCTGACGGAAATCCTCGACACTGCCGACTCGTTTCTCGAGGTCGGTGCCCGGGCGGTGAAGAAAGTCCCGTTGCTGCGCGGCAAGACCGTGTGCAACGTGTTCTTCGAAAACTCCACGCGCACCCGCACCACCTTCGAACTGGCGGCCCAGCGGCTGTCGGCGGACGTGATCACCCTGAACGTGTCGACCTCGTCGGCGAGCAAGGGCGAAACGCTGCTCGACACCTTGCGCAACCTCGAAGCCATGGCCGCCGACATGTTCGTCGTACGCCACGGTGATTCCGGCGCCGCGCACTTCATCGCCGAACATGTCTGCCCGCAAGTGGCGATCATCAACGGCGGCGACGGCCGTCACGCCCACCCGACGCAGGGCATGCTCGACATGCTCACCATCCGTCGGCACAAGGGCGGTTTCGAAAACCTCTCGGTGGCCATTGTCGGCGACATCCTGCACTCGCGGGTTGCGCGCTCGAACATGCTCGCGCTGAAGACCCTCGGTTGCCCGGACATCCGCGTAATCGCGCCAAAAACCCTGCTGCCGATCGGCATCGAGCAATACGGCGTGAAGGTTTACACCGACATGACCGAAGGCCTGAAGGACGTCGACGTGGTGATCATGCTGCGCCTGCAGCGTGAACGCATGACCGGCGGCCTGCTGCCGAGCGAAGGCGAGTTCTACCGCCTGTTCGGCCTGACCACCGCGCGTCTGGCCGGGGCCAAACCGGATTGCATCGTCATGCACCCGGGGCCGATCAACCGCGGGGTGGAGATTGAGTCGGCAGTGGCCGACGGTCCGCACTCGGTAATTCTCAACCAGGTCACTTACGGCATCGCGATTCGTATGGCTGTGCTGTCCATGGCCATGAGCGGGCAAACCGCGCAGCGTCAATTCGAGCAGGAGAACGCCCAGTGAAGCTCAGCATTCTCGGCGCACGCGTCATCGATCCAAGCAGCGGCCTGGATCAAATCACCGACATTCACGTTGAAGCCTGCAAGATCGTCGCCCTCGGCGCGGCCCCAGCGGGCTTCACGGCAGTAGAAACCATCGATGCCCAAGGCCTTATCGCCGCTCCAGGCCTCGTCGATCTGAACGTGGCCCTACGCGAGCCGGGTTACAGCCGCAAAGGCTCGATCATCAGCGAAACCCGCGCTGCTGCCGCCGGTGGTGTGACCAGCCTGTGCTGCCCGCCGAAAACCAAACCGGTGCTCGACACCTCCGCTGTGGCTGAGCTGATCCTTGATCGCGCTCGTGAGGCCGGCAACACCAAAGTCTTCCCGATTGGCGCGCTGAGCAAAGGTCTGGATGGCGAGCAACTGGCTGAGCTGGTTGCGCTGCGCGACGCCGGTTGTGTGGCGTTCGGCAACGGTCTCGAGAGCTTCCGCAACACCCGCACCCTGTGCCGGGCGCTGGAATACGCAGCAACCTTCGACCTGACGGTGATTTTCAACTCGCAGGATCATGATTTGGCTGAAGGCGGCTTGGCCCACGAAGGCGCCGTCGCCAGTTTCCTCGGCTTGCCGTGTATTCCGGAAACCGCTGAAACCGTGGCCCTTGCCCGCGACCTGTTGCTGGTCGAGCAGACCGGCGTGCGTGCGCATTTCAGCCAGTTGACCAGTGCTCGCGGTGTTGCCCTGATTGCTCAGGCGCAGGCGCGTGGTTTGAAAGTGACGGCGGATGTCGCGCTGTATCAGCTGATTCTGACTGACGAAGCGCTGATCGACTTCAGCAGCCTGTACCACGTGCAACCGCCGCTGCGTACGCGTGCGGATCGCGATGGTTTGCGTGAAGCGGTGAAGTCCGGTGTGGTCTCGGCGATCTCCAGCCATCACCAGCCGCACGAACGCGATGCCAAACTGGCACCGTTCGGCGCGACCGAGCCGGGCATCAGCAGTGTTGAACTGTTGCTGCCGCTGGCAATGACGCTGGTTGAGGATGGTTTGCTGGATCTGCCAACGCTGCTGGCGCGACTTAGCGCGGGCCCGGCTGAAGCGCTGCGTCTACCGGCTGGCAAACTGGCGGTGGGTGGGGCGGCGGATATCGTGCTGTTCGATCCGCAGGCTTCGACGGTGGCTGGTGAGAACTGGTTGTCGAAGGGTGAGAACTGCCCGTTCATTGGGCACACTTTGCCGGGTGTGGTTCGCTATACGCTGGTGGATGGGCGGATCAGTCACCAGGCGTAAACTCTAATGATCGCAGCCTGTAGTGGGCTGCGATCTGTTGGACTTCGGTTAGTAATACCAAATTGTCTAATTACTAAAATTCCGCTCAGCTCCCTTCCTGAACCAGCACATACACTCGTTTAATACTCGCTATTTGCTCCCATCAACAGGTGTAGGAAAAGGCACGCGAGCCACAAAGAAATTTCCGACACCTTTCTTTCCTACGAAAATAACTTCGGCACAACCAGAAACAGACTACAAAATTTCCATATCCAAGTTTAATACGCCACCCCTAATATAAAACCTGCAAAAAGGACGACAATCACCAACAAGGATGAACATATGAAAAACGGACTTACGCTTCCACCTATCGTCACCAGGGGCACAACAGGGAATTCTGGCGGCTTTACAGTTAACCATGGTTTTAGCTGGGGAACCTACGCCAAGGCAGATTGGCAGGGCGCTGGAGAAGCCATTATCAACCATGATGGTCAAACCTACTCACTCCCCTTAAGCGATGGGCCTGTGTTGTCTTCAGCGGAAATGGATATGTTCCATTCCTGGCTGGAAATAAAATCTGGCATCAAAGCTTTCACCTATGAGCTCCAAATGGTGAACAAGGCAATAAATAACGATGCTCTAGGAGGCATTCGTGACCTGTGGAGAATCACTGAAAGCGATAACTACCTACTCAACAGCGCCGCTGTTATTAGCCACGGCTACTTTAAGAACAAGATTATAAACTTCAGTTTGGCTGATGCATTTGCTGCGCAGCAGAAACTAAGCCCGATAGAAGCACTGATCAAAGTTTCGGCTACAGCTCCATACAATTTAAATTACGAAACATTGACTACCGAGTTGTCGGGAGGCACTTTCAGCCCAATTAAAGCTTTCGCCCACTACCTGTGGGGGAACGGGGAGAGGATGAGAGTGAGCATTAACAATATCGGCCTGAACGTCAGGGCCAACGAACTGCCGCTACTGGCCAATTCAATTGCCAGCACCCGAGAGGCCGGTACCTATTATTTATCTGATCCGAAGATCCCTTACGCAACCATCAATGACAGCAACGTCACCGGAGCTTACCTAGGAAGAATAACGTTGAGCATGGAAGGAAGTTTCACGCGAGATGTACAAGGATCCTGGATTTTCGATGGCGTCGTCAGAGCCTATACCGATACTTATGATTTCGACGCCAGCAACAGATCAACAGCGCTTGAAGTCTTAACAACAGCCGGTAGAGTATTCTCCGGAACGCATTACGAGATCGATATCTTCGGCGAGCAAAAAATACGGCTCACCGGAGCTGGCTTTCAACCGACCCCGTAGATTTTAATAATATCTTCCATGCCCACTCAGTGGAGCTCAAATGAAGAGACTCTATAAATTTTCGAGTTGTACGTATCTCATTTTGCTCGCAGTCACATTTTGCACCGGCGTATTCATACTCACTAAAAATCTCGAGGCGCAAATATACGATGCCAAACAAGATTCAATCGGCCTCCCCTTTAGCGTAATGTTTGCTATATGGTTGACACTGACACTTAACCACCTAATGCAGATTTTATTATTGCGAAAGTCACGCACTCGCTTCTCTGCAAGTCCAATCCGAAAAATACCAGCATATTTGCTTGCCACAGTGTCACTGGTGATTCTTGTGGAGAGTACTGTTTATTGGTCGATACCGAACCATGCAGTCATCGCAATATTTTACGTTGCTAGCACAATCACGTTTATCGCTTTTCAGGTAAGCACATTTGCCCAATTGAAATAATACATTAGCAAAACAACTCTTTGAGGAACTTGCCAAACCGTTCGTCTAAGCGGTCTGGCAAGTCTCTCATGTTTACTGGAACGCACCGCGATTCTGCGCGTTGCGCACCGACACCTGATCATTCAGCGTCCAGAAGTCATACAGCACACCCAGAAAGAACAACCCACCCGTCAGCAGATAGATCAGTCCGCTGATCCACTTGCCTTGGTACATCCGGTGCACACCGAGCGCGCCAAGGAACGTCAGCAGAATCCACGCCACGTTGTACTCGATCGGCCCCGCGGTAAAACGCAGATCCGCTTCGCGATCCATTGCCGGGATCAGAAACAGGTCGATCAGCCAGCCAATGCCGAGCAAACCGAAGGTGAAAAACCAGATCGTCCCGGTCACCGGCTTGCCGTAATAGAAGCGGTGAGCACCGGTAAAACCGAAAATCCACAGCAGATAACCGATGATTTTGCTGTGCGTATCTTGCTGCTGAACAAATTGTTGATAGGGGTTCATGAAGACCTCGATTCACACGATAGATAAATATTCTTGAATTCTTTGTGACTTTTTTACAGGTAGCCGACGTACGGCAAATGTTACCGTTGCTACCGTCAAAGCCTTATAGCACCTGACTTCTGTCCGACAATTGCGTCCATTTGCCGCTTATTTGGTTCCGTTGGCCTCCAACTGAATCGACCAACGGACTCAGAATGAAAAAAAACTCTGTTATAAAGTTGCGCGCTATCACTGAAGAGCCACGCCTAATGCGACCATTTTTCAAGACATGGCTAACCATCTGCCTATTAATGCCACTGGCCGCCCACGCCACCAATCGTGAGCAACGTCTTCCTAACGTTAACGGCTTTACACCTAAATCCCATGCTTCGGCTCCCTCGAGCAAAAGCAGCAAAAGCAAAACCACCACGCTGAGCAGCAAGAGCCACAGCAAGCTGGTGCCACCGATGGCGAGCAAGGAAAGCAGCAACGTGCTGAGCCGTGCGGTCAACGTCCTCGGTACCCCTTATCGTTGGGGCGGCAGCAGCCCAAGTAAAGGTTTCGATTGCAGCGGTCTGGTGAAATACGCGTTCAACGACGCTACGTTCGACCTGCCACGCACCTCGAATGCCATGGCCAGCGGCCACGGCGAGAAAGTCGAGCGCAAGGATCTGAAGCCGGGCGACCTGATTTTCTTCAACATCAAGAGCCGTCGGGTCAACCACGTTGCCATCTACCTGGGCAACGACCGCTTCATCCACGCGCCTCGTCGTGGCAAAGCGGTGAGCATCGATACGCTGAACAAGCCGTACTGGCAGCAGCATTACGTGGTTGCCAAGCGTGTGTTGCCGAAAGA
The DNA here is from genome assembly GCF_045037865.1 of Pseudomonas sp. M20. Lineage (NCBI taxonomy): Bacteria > Pseudomonadati > Pseudomonadota > Gammaproteobacteria > Pseudomonadales > Pseudomonadaceae > Pseudomonas > Pseudomonas sp. M20. The sequence continues at coordinate 6,153,327 of NZ_CP173611.1, read as the reverse complement.
ACAAAGCCAGATGCGCGTGGTTCAGCGCTAAGTCTTCGAAGCAAGATCAAAAGATCGCAGCCTGCGGCAGCTCCTACATCGGGATCAGCGTTTCCCTGTAGGAGCTGCCGAAGGCTGCGATCTTTTGCTTCTGACCTCAGAAATTATCCGGCGTACGCGCCTTCTCCCGCGCATGCTCACGGCTGATCAAGCCCTTGGCCACCAGATCTTTCAGGCACATGTCCAGTGTCTGCATCCCCAACGACCCACCCGTTTGAATCGCCGAATACATCTGCGCGACCTTGTCCTCGCGGATCAGGTTACGGATCGCCGACGTGCCCAGCATGATCTCGTGCGCCGCCACCCGCCCGCCGCCGATCTTCTTGATCAGCGTCTGCGAGACCACCGCCAGCAACGACTCCGACAGCATCGAGCGCACCATCGACTTCTCGTCACCCGGGAATACGTCGACCACACGGTCGATGGTTTTCGCCGCTGACGTGGTGTGCAGCGTGCCGAACACCAGATGCCCGGTTTCGGCGGCGGTCAGCGCCAGGCGAATGGTTTCCAGGTCACGCATCTCGCCGACCAGAATCACGTCCGGGTCTTCGCGCAACGCCGAGCGCAGAGCGGTGGCGAAACTGCGGGTATCACGATGGACTTCGCGCTGATTGATCAGGCATTTGCGCGATTCGTGAACAAACTCGATCGGGTCTTCAATAGTCAGGATATGGTGATGACGGTGGGTGTTGAGGTAATCGATCATCGCCGCCAGTGTGGTCGATTTTCCCGAACCGGTCGGCCCGGTGACCAGCACCAGCCCGCGCGGGGCATCGGTGATCTTTCGGAAGACGTCGCCCATGGCGAGGTCTTCCATGCTCAGCACTTTCGACGGAATCGTACGGAATACAGCGCCGGCGCCACGGTTCTGGTTGAAGGCATTGACCCGAAAGCGCGCGACACCGGGGACTTCGAAGGAAAAGTCGGTTTCCAGGTGTTTCTCGAAGTCGACCCGCTGGGTGTCGTTCATGATGTCGTAGATCAATTCGTGCACTTGCTTGTGATCCAGCGCCGGCAGATTGATCCGCCGCACATCGCCATCGACACGGATCATCGGCGGCAGACCGGCCGACAGGTGCAGGTCGGAAGCGCCTTGTTTGGCGCTGAAGGCCAGCAGTTCAGTGATATCCATAGCGCTCCTCAATTCCAGTAGAATGCCGCGAACCTTCAGACCGCCGGCGCCTCTTGATGTCCACGATAGCAGACAACATTTTCCACGTTGGTTCGCGCATCCAGACCGCGACCCAGGCCGCACACCGTCCTGAAAACAGCGTCCAGTTGCTCGCCGTGAGCAAGACCAAACCCGCCCAGGCCCTGCGCGAGGCATATGCCGCCGGCCTGCGTGACTTTGGCGAGAACTACCTGCAGGAAGCCTTGGGTAAACAGCTCGAACTGGCCGACCTGCCCTTGATCTGGCACTTCATCGGCCCCATTCAATCGAACAAGACTCGCGCGATTGCCGAGCATTTCGACTGGGTGCACTCCGTGGATCGCCTGAAAATCGCTCAACGTCTGTCCGAACAGCGCCCGGCCGAGCTGCCGTCGCTGAACATCTGCATTCAGGTCAATGTCAGCGGCGAAGCCAGTAAATCCGGCTGCACTCCGGCTGACCTGCCGGCATTGGCCGCCGCGATCAGCGCACTGCCGCGCCTGAAACTGCGCGGACTGATGGCGATTCCCGAGCCAACCGACGACCGCGCCGAGCAAGACGCGGCCTTCGCCGCCGTGCAGAAATTGCAGGCGAGCCTTGATCTGCCGCTCGACACACTTTCCATGGGCATGAGCCACGACCTTGAGTCGGCCATCGCCCAAGGCGCCACTTGGGTTCGTATCGGTACGGCCCTGTTTGGCGCCCGCGACTATTCCCAATCTTGAACGTTTCCAGATAAGGACCACACATGAGCAACACACGTATTGCGTTTATCGGTGCGGGCAACATGGCGGCCAGTTTGATCGGCGGCCTGCGCGCCAAAGGTCTGGAAGCTGCACACATCCGTGCTAGCGATCCAGGCGAAGAAACCCGCGCCAAGGTCAGCGCTGAGCACGGCATCGAAACGTTTGCCGACAACGCTCAAGCCATCGATGGCGTCGACGTGATCGTGCTGGCGGTCAAGCCGCAAGCCATGAAGGCTGTGTGCGAGGCGATTCGCCCGAGCCTGAAACCCAATCAACTGGTGGTGTCGATTGCCGCTGGCATCACTTGCGCGAGCATGACTGCGTGGCTTGGCGAGCAGCCGATCGTGCGCTGCATGCCAAACACCCCGGCGCTGCTGCGCCAAGGCGTCAGCGGTTTGTACGCGACCAGTGAAGTGACCGCCGAGCAACGTCAGCATGCTGAAGAGCTGCTGTCCGCCGTCGGTATCGCCCTGTGGCTGAAAGAAGAACAACAACTGGACGCCGTGACCGCTGTGTCCGGTTCCGGCCCGGCGTATTTTTTCCTGCTGATCGAAGCCATGACCGCCGCCGGCGTCAAACTCGGTCTGCCGAAGGACATCGCTGAACAGCTAACCCTGCAGACCGCGCTGGGCGCCGCGCACATGGCTGTGTCCAGCGATGTTGACGCCGCCGAACTGCGCCGCCGTGTGACCTCGCCAAACGGCACCACGGAAGCTGCAATCAAATCATTCCAGGCCAATGGCTTCGAAGCCTTGGTCGAAACCGCACTCGGCGCCGCCGCGCACCGCTCGGCCGAAATGGCCGAACAACTGGGCAAATAAGGAGCCTTACATGATTGGATTGAACACCGCAGCGGTTTACGTGCTGCAAACCCTCGGCAGTCTGTACCTGCTGATCGTGCTGCTGCGCTTCGTGCTGCAACTGGTACGGGCGAATTTCTACAATCCGCTGTGCCAGTTCATCGTCAAAGCCACCCAGCCACTGCTCAAGCCACTGCGTCGGATCATTCCGAGCCTGTTCGGCCTCGACATGTCGTCGCTGGTTTTGGCGATTCTGGTGCAACTGGCGCTGATGGCGCTGACCCTGCTGCTGACTTACGGCACCACCGGTAACCCGCTGCAACTGGTTATCTGGTCGCTGATCGGCGTGACCGCGCTGTTCCTGAAGATCTTCTTCTTCGCCCTGATCATCAGCGTGATTCTGTCGTGGGTTGCACCGGGCAGCCACAATCCGGGCGCTGAGCTGGTCAACCAGATCTGCGAGCCGGCGCTGGCGCCGTTCCGCCGATTTCTGCCGAATCTCGGCGGCCTGGACCTGTCGCCGATCTTCGCCTTCCTCGCGTTGAAGCTGATCGACATGCTGGTGATCAACAATCTGGCGGCAATGACGATGATGCCGGAAATCCTCCGTCTGCTGATGTGAGCTGGTTTCGATGGGACGGTGACGACTTGATCCTCGAGTGTCACCTGCAACCGGCAGCCCGCAGCGATGACTTCGCCGGGCTGCACGGTGATCGTTTGAAAATTCGCCTGACCGCGCCGCCGGTCGAGGGCAAGGCCAATGCTTGTCTGATGGGCTTTCTGGCCAAGGCGTTTGGGGTTTCCAAGAGCCAGGTCAGTTTGCTCAGCGGTGAGTTGAATCGGCAGAAGCGGGTGAAGATCTGCTCGCCGAAGAAGTTGCCGGATTTGCCTGGGTTGGTTGGGCGCTTGTCTTGAGTTTTGCGGCGCCTGCGCCCCTCACCCCAGCCCTCTCCCCCTGGAGAGGGAGCTGATCCATGGTGTTTTCGAAACCTGAGTTCAACTCGTTATCCCTCGTCGGCGTATCTCGAACATCCACCCCAGTCAGTCCCCTCTTCCTCCGGGAGAGGGAGCCGATTTGGGTGGTTTGCAAAACCTGAGTTCAACTCGATAGATCAGGTCGGCGTAGCTCAAAAGAACATCTCGGTCGGTCCCCTCTACCTCTGGGAGAGGGCTAGGGTGAGGGCCGCTTGCCGCTAACCCCCCCGGTCTTTAGACTTACGCCTCATTTCAACGAGAGCAGGGTCGATGCCAACTGCCTTTCCCCCCGATTCTGTTGGTCTGGTGACGCCGCAAACCGCGCACTTCAGCGAACCGCTGGCCTTGGCCTGTGGTCGTTCGCTGGCCGCCTATGACCTGATCTACGAAACCTACGGCACGCTGAACGCGCAAGCGAGCAACGCCGTGCTGATTTGCCACGCCTTGTCCGGCCATCACCACGCCGCCGGTTATCACAGCGTCGACGACCGCAAACCCGGTTGGTGGGACAGCTGCATCGGCCCCGGCAAACCGATCGACACCAACAAGTTCTTCGTGGTCAGCCTGAACAACCTCGGCGGCTGCAACGGCTCCACCGGCCCGAGCAGCATCAACCCGGAGACCGGCAAACCGTTCGGTGCCGACTTCCCGGTGCTCACAGTGGAAGACTGGGTGCACAGCCAGGCGCGTCTGGCCGACCTGCTCGGCATCGGCCAGTGGGCGGCGGTGATCGGCGGCAGCCTCGGCGGTATGCAGGCGTTGCAATGGACCATCACCTATCCGGATCGCGTGCGGCACTGTCTGGCCATCGCCTCGGCACCGAAGCTGTCGGCGCAGAACATCGCCTTCAACGAAGTCGCGCGTCAGGCGATCCTCACGGACCCGGAATTCCACGGCGGTTCGTTCCAGGAAGCCGGCGTAATCCCCAAGCGCGGGCTGATGCTGGCGCGGATGGTCGGGCACATTACTTACCTGTCCGACGATTCGATGGGCGAGAAATTCGGCCGTGGCCTGAAGAGCGAAAAGCTCAACTACGACTTCCACAGCGTCGAATTCCAGGTCGAAAGCTACCTGCGCTATCAGGGCGAAGAATTCTCCGGACGCTTCGACGCCAACACCTATCTGTTGATGACCAAGGCGCTGGATTACTTCGATCCGGCAGCGAACTTCGACGATAACCTGGCGAAAACCTTTGAGAACGCCACGGCCAGGTTCTGCGTAATGTCGTTCACCACCGACTGGCGCTTCTCCCCGGCCCGCTCGCGCGAGCTGGTGGATGCCTTGATGGCGGCGCGCAAAGACGTCAGCTATCTGGAAATCGACGCACCGCAGGGCCACGACGCCTTCCTGATTCCGATCCCGCGCTACTTGCAGGCGTTCGGCAATTACATGAACCGCATCACGCTGTGAGAAAGCCATGAGAGCTGATCTGGAAATCATCCAGGAATGGATCCCCGCCGGCAGCCGCGTCCTCGACCTCGGTTGCGGTGACGGCGAGTTGCTGACCTGGCTGCGCGACAACAAGAATGTCACCGGTTATGGCCTGGAGAACGACGCCGACAACATCGCCGCGTGCGTGGCCAAAGGCGTCAACGTCATTGAGCAGGATCTGGACAAGGGGCTGGGCAATTTTGCCAGCAACAGTTTCGACATCGTCGTGATGACTCAGGCCCTGCAAGCGGTGCACTACCCGGACAAGATCCTCGACGAAATGCTCCGCGTCGGTCGCCAGTGCATCATCACCTTCCCGAATTTCGGTCATTGGCGCTGCCGCTGGTACCTGGCGAGCAAGGGCCGCATGCCGGTCTCCGAGTTCCTGCCGTACACCTGGTACAACACGCCGAACATCCACTTCTGCACCTTCGAAGACTTTGAAGAACTTTGCCGCGAACGTGATGCGAAGGTCATTGATCGGCTTGCCGTGGATCAACAGCACCGTCACGGGTGGGCCAGTAAGCTATGGCCTAATCTGTTAGGTGAGATCGGTATCTACCGCGTCAGCAGCCCGCAGCTTGCAGACCACAAAGTCGCGGTCTGAATCCCGGCATTTCGAGGAGCACGATCATGAGTCGTTTAGCGTTGTTGTTATTGACTGCCTGCCTGAGCGCCAGTGCTCTGGCGGCGGACGTCATCAAAGGTGAACGCAAGGAAACCTTTGGCGACGTCACGGTGCACTACAACACCTTCAACTCGACGTTCCTGCAACCGGACATCGCCAAGGCCGCGGAGCTGATCCGCAGCAAGAACCAGGGCGTGATCAATGTCTCGGTGATCAAGGACGGCAAACCGCTGATCGCCAACGTCACCGGCACGGTCAAAGACCTGACCAGCCAGAGCGTGCCGTTGAATTTCCGCCAGATCACCGAACAGGGCGCGATCTACTACATCGCCCAGTATCCGGTTGAGCAGCAGGAAACCCGCACCTTTGAGATCAAGGTGCAGAACGGCGACAAGATCAACACCATCAATTTCAACCAAGAACTCTTTCCCGGCGAATGATGAACATCAAGCAGCTCGTACTGGCCAGCCATAACGCCGGCAAACTCAAAGAACTTCAGGCCATGCTCGGCGAATCGGTGCAACTGCGCTCGATTGGCGAATGGAGCAAGGTCGAGCCGGAAGAAACCGGTCTGTCGTTCGTCGAGAACGCGATCCTCAAGGCGCGCAACGCCGCACGCATTTCCGGGCTGCCGGCGCTGGCCGACGATTCCGGGCTGGCAGTGGATTTTCTTGGCGGTGCGCCGGGCATCTATTCGGCGCGTTATGCCGACGGCAAGGGCGATGCGGCGAACAACGCCAAACTGCTCGACGCCTTGAAGGACGTGCCGGAAGCTGAACGCGGTGCGCAGTTCGTGTGCGTGCTGGCGCTGGTGCGTCATGCGGATGATCCTTTGCCGATCCTCTGCGAAGGCTTGTGGCACGGGCGCATCCTCACCGCCGCCAGCGGCGAGCACGGTTTCGGTTATGACCCGCTGTTCTGGGTGCCGGAACGTGACGTCTCCAGCGCCGAATTGAGCCCGGCGGACAAGAACCAGATTAGCCACCGCGCCCGTGCAATGGATCTGCTGCGCCAGCGTCTGGGCGTGAAATGACCCGAGACTCTTCTGCGTCGTCGCTGATTGTCGGCGGCGCCGCTTCTTCGCCTCGGGCGCCGCTGCCAACGCTGCCGCCCTTGGCGCTGTACATCCACATCCCGTGGTGTGTGCGCAAATGCCCGTATTGCGATTTCAACTCGCACACTGCCAGCCCGGTGTTGCCGGAGCAGGAATACGTCGACGCCTTGCTGGCCGATCTCGATCAGGATCTGCACGCCGTTTACGGTCGTGAAATCAGCTCGATCTTTTTTGGTGGCGGCACGCCAAGCCTGTTCAGCGCCGAAGCGCTTGGGCGGTTGCTTGCAGGCGTCGAACAGCGCATTCCGTTTGCTGACGACATCGAAATTACCCTGGAAGCCAACCCGGGCACCTTCGAGCAAGAGAAGTTCGTCGCCTACCGCAAGTTGGGGATCAATCGCCTGTCGATCGGTATCCAGAGCTTCCAGCAGGAAAAGCTCAAGGCGCTGGGGCGGATTCACAACGGTGACGAAGCAGTGCGCGCGGCTGGGATGGCGCGGCAGGCCGGGTTCGATAACTTCAACCTCGACTTGATGCACGGCTTGCCCGATCAGTCGCTGGACGATGCCTTGAGCGATCTGCGCCAGGCCATCGCATTGAATCCGACGCACATCTCCTGGTATCAACTGACGCTGGAGCCGAACACGGTGTTCTGGAATCAGCCGCCGGTGCTGCCGGAAGACGACACGCTGTGGGACATTCAAGAGGCTGGGCAGGCGTTATTGGCCGAGCACGGTTATGCACAATACGAAGTCTCGGCTTATGCCCAGACCGGTCGGCCAGCGCGGCACAACCTCAATTACTGGAGTTTCGGCGACTTCATCGGTATCGGCGCGGGCGCGCACGGCAAGCTCAGCCATCCGGATGGGCGCATCGTTCGTACCTGGAAAACCCGTTTGCCGAAGGACTATCTCAACCCGGCAAAAAGCTTTCAGGCCGGCGAGAAAGCGCTGACCAATGACGAGATGCCGTTCGAGTTTCTGATGAACGCTTTGCGCCTGACCGCAGGCGTCGAATCGCGCCTGTATCCGGGGCGCACCGGGCTGTCACTGGAAAGCCTCGCTGAAGGCCGGGCCGCGGCAGAACAAAGCGGTCTGTTGCAGGTCGAACCGTCACGTCTGGCGGCCACCGAGCGCGGACAGCTGTTCCTCAACGACTTGCTGCAACAATTTCTGACCTGAGCCCAACCCTCAACTTCTGTCCCAAGGGAAACCGCATGGATTTGATACTCGACCTGCTCGCCACCGTCTCCCGCTGGAGCCGCAGCAACCTATCGGAAATCGCTCTGGCCTTGGTGGGCTGCCTGCTGGTGCTGTTCGGCGCCGACTTCAAAGGCTGGGTCGAGCAACGTCTGGGCAGCATCGCCGGCGCCCTGCGCATACCGCTGATGTCGCTGCTGTGCGTGATCGGCAGCGGCGCGGCGCTGATCTACGCCACGCCATGGGTGATCAAGGGTTTGAGCCAGTTCAACAACTACAGCCTCGCGCCGGTGTTGTTGGTGGTGCTGGTGCTGATCGGCGTAGTCGCCGACCGCCGCTGACTCCGCAAATACCCCAAAACAACTGTGGGAGCGAGCCTGCTCGCGAAGGCGTCATTTCAGCCAACATCACTGCTGAATGACCGATCGCTTTCGCGAGCAGGCTCGCTCCCACAGGTTTTGTTGCGTGATGCTCTTAAGCGAGTTTTTCGAACTTCAGATCCCACACGCCATGGCCCAGTCGTTCGCCGCGGCGTTCGAACTTGGTGATCGGGCGTTCGGTCGGGCGTGGTACGCACTTGCCGTCTTCGGCGAGGTTGCGGTAGCCCGGGGCGACGTTCATCACTTCCAGCATGTATTCGGCGTACGGTTCCCAGTCGGTGGCCATGTGCAGAATGCCGCCAACCTTCAACTTGCTGCGCACCAGTTCAGCGAACGACGCCTGAACGATGCGACGCTTGTGGTGACGGCTCTTGTGCCACGGATCCGGGAAAAACAGCATCAGGCGATCGAGGCTGTTGTCGGCGATGCAGCGGTTGAGCACCTCGATCGCGTCGCAATCGTAGACCCGCAGGTTGGTCAGGCCCTGTGTCAGCACACCATTGAGCAGAGCGCCGACACCCGGACGGTGCACTTCAACGCCGATGAAATCCTGCTCCGGCGCCGCCGCGGCCATTTCCAGCAACGAATGGCCCATGCCGAAACCGATCTCCAGCGAGCGCGGTGCCGAACGGCCGAACACTTGATCGTAATCCACCGGCGCGTCGGCCAGCGGCAGCACGTACAGCGGCGCGCCCTGGTCCAGACCGCGTTGCTGGCCTTCGGTCATGCGCCCGGCGCGCATCACGAAACTCTTGATGCGGCGGTGTTGGCGCTCGTCGCCTTCTTCCGTCTGGATAGGCGTGTCGTTCGATTCAGTCATCAATGGCTCTTACTTGATCAGACCATCCAGCGGCGAAGAGGCGCTGGCATAGAGTTTTTTCGGCATACGGCCAGCGAGATAGGCCAGACGGCCTGCAACGATGGCGTGTTTCATGGCTTCAGCCATCATGACTGGCTGTTGGGCGTGGGCGATGGCCGAGTTCATCAGCACCGCATCGCAACCCAGTTCCATGGCGATGGTTGCGTCGGACGCAGTGCCGACACCGGCATCGACCAACACAGGAATTTTCGCTTCTTCGAGGATGATCTGCAGGTTGTACGGGTTGCAGATCCCCAGACCGGAACCGATCAGACCGGCCAGCGGCATCACCGCAATGCAGCCGATTTCCGCCAGTTGCCGGGCGATGATCGGGTCATCACTGGTGTAAACCATCACGTCGAAACCTTCCTTGACCAGCGTTTCGGCGGCTTTGAGGGTTTCGATGACGTTAGGGAACAGAGTCTTCTGATCAGCCAGTACTTCCAGCTTCACCAGGTTGTGGCCATCGAGCAGCTCACGGGCCAGGCGGCAGGTGCGCACGGCTTCGATGGCGTCGTAGCAACCGGCGGTGTTCGGCAGGAAGGTGTAGCGCTCCGGCGACAGCACGTCGAGCAGGTTCGGCTCGCCTTCGATCTGACCGAGGTTGGTGCGGCGCACGGCGAAGGTGACGATCTCGGCACCCGAGGCTTCGATGGCCTGACGGGTTTCTTCCATGTCACGGTACTTGCCGGTACCAACCAGCAAACGCGACTGGTAAGTACGACCGGCCAGCACAAAAGGCTTGTCGCTACGAACGATGCTCATGGGGAATCCTCTTTAGGAGTGAGGGTCTTGCAGAATTCTGTGCCCTCGCGGGCCGGACGATCAGCCGCCGCCGATGGCGTGCACCACTTCAACGTTGTCGCCGTCGTTGAGCGTGGTGTCGGCATGCTGGCTGCGCGGGACGATATCCAGATTGAGTTCGACTGCCACCCGGCGTCCGGTCAGTTCCAGACGGGTGATCAGGGCCGCAACGGTCTCGCCGTCGGGCAGTTCAAGGGATTCACCGTTCAACTGAATGCGCATGCGTAACGCCGCCATCATTTTTAGGGGCTGGCATTCTAGCCCGATCATGACCTAAAGGTCAGTACCAAGCGTCAAGCGGTTGGTTGCAGGCGCCAGGCGGCGAGCCCCAGGCACACCCATCCCGCCAGAAATGCCAGGCCCCCGAACGGGGTGATGATGCCGAGCTTGCTGATGCCGGTGGTGGTCAACACATACAGGCTGCCGGAGAACAGCAGGATGCCGACGGCGAAAGAAACGCCGGCCCACGCCACCAGTCGGCCTTGAATCTGCGTGGCCAACAGCGCAACACCTAACAACGCCAGGGTGTGCACCAGTTGATAGGTCACGCCCGTGTGGAAAATCGTCAGATACTCGGGTGTCAGGCGGTTTTTCAGGCCATGGGCAGCAAACGCGCCCAGTGCAACACCGGTGAAACCGAAAAAAGCAGCCAGCATCAAAAAGCCACGCAGCATTGGGAACTCCAGTCAGACGCGATCGGCAGGGTCTGTATAATGGCCCGCTCCACCGGTTCGGCCAAGCCATCTCTATGCTGCGTACTATTTTCCGTCGTCTCACGAAGGCCCTGCTCTGGTTCGCCGGCGGCAGCGTTTTGCTGGTGCTGGTGTTTCGCTTCGTGCCGCCGCCGGGCACGGCGTTGATGGTCGAGCGCAAGGTCGAATCCTGGGTCGATGGCGAGCCGATTGACCTGCAACGCACGTGGAAGCCGTGGGATGAGATCTCCGACGATCTCAAAGTCGCGGTCATGGCCGGCGAGGATCAGAAGTTTCCTGAGCATTGGGGTTTTGATTTCAGTGCGATTCAGGCAGCCCTCGCCCATAACGAGCTCGGCGGGTCGATTCGCGGGGCCAGCACCTTGAGCCAGCAAGTGTCGAAAAACCTGTTTCTGTGGGCGGGTCGCAGCTATCTGCGTAAAGGCCTGGAGGCGTGGTTTACCGCGCTGATCGAGGTGTTCTGGCCCAAGCAGCGGATTCTTGAGGTGTATCTGAACAGTGTCGAGTGGGATGACGGGGTGTTTGGCGCCGAAGCCGCAGCCCGCCATCACTTTGGCGTGAGCGCGAAGTCGCTGTCACGGCAACAGGCGAGTTATCTGGCCGCCGTTCTACCGAATCCTCGCGTCTGGAGTGCCAGCCATCCGACCGCTTATGTGTCGCGGCGGGCCGGGTGGATTCGGCAGCAAATGAGTCAGTTGGGTGGGGATAGCTATTTGCTGGGGCTGAATGATTCGCGGCGGGCACCGTGGTCTGAATAACGCTGAAGATTCCCTGTGGGAGCGAGCTTGCTCGCGAATGCGGTGGATCATTCAGCGGTGGCGGTGACTGGCATTCCGCCTTCGCGAACAAGCTCGCTCCCACATGGGTTTTGTGTGAAGCCTGAAATGAAAAACGCCCCGATCATCGCTGATCGGGGCGTTTTTTATTGCCTGCTCGCCGGTTATGCGGCGATCGACAACTTGAGCTTGTTCATCGCGCTCTTCTCGAGCTGACGGATCCGCTCGGCCGACACGTTGTACTTCTGCGCCAGATCGTGCAGCGTGGCCTTCTCTTCTGCCAGCCAGCGCTGGTAGAGGATGTCGCGGCTACGTTCGTCCAGCACTTCCAGCGCTTCGTGCAGGTTGCTGTTGGAGTTGTCGCTCCAGTCGGCATCTTCCAGTTGACGCGCCGGGTCGTACCGGTGGTCTTCCAGATAGTTGGCCGGCGACTGGAAAGCGCTGTCGTCGTCGGCTTCAGCAGCCGGGTCGAAGGCCATGTCATGGCCGGTCAGGCGACTTTCCATCTCGCGCACTTCACGCGGTTCAACGCCAAGGCTTTCCGCCACGCGGTGGACTTCCTCGTTGTTCAGCCACGCCAGACGTTTCTTCTGGCTGCGCAGGTTGAAGAACAGCTTGCGCTGGGCCTTGGTGGTCGCGACTTTCACAATGCGCCAGTTGCGCAGGATGAACTCGTGAATTTCCGCCTTGATCCAGTGCACGGCGAACGACACCAGACGCACACCCATTTCCGGGTTGAAGCGCTTTACGGCTTTCATCAGGCCGACGTTACCTTCCTGGATCAGGTCAGCCTGAGCCAGACCGTAACCGGAATAGCTACGGGCGATATGTACGACAAAACGCAGGTGGGCGAGCACCATCTGCCGAGCCGCCCCCAAATCCTGCTCATAGTAGAGACTCTCGGCCAGTTCACGCTCCTGCTCCGGCGTCAGCAATGGAATGCTGTTGACGGTGTGCACGTAGGCTTCCAGGTTCGCACCCGGAACCAACGCATACGCAGGCTGCAAAGAATTGGTCATACGAAAAAACCTCCCACTTACATACTCGTGCCTCTCGGCACTGCGAAAAATTGACCGGAAACTCAAGTACAAGTTCCCAAAAAACCGTAAGGCCAATCACGCGCAAAAAAGATTCTACTTCGGCGCCAGCTCCCTGAGATGGCGTGCGACTGCAATCCATGCACCGATATAACCCAACAGCACCGCGCCAAGCAAGAGCGACAGACCGTCGGCAACTGGCACTCCGGCCAGCGCGAAATCACTGCCGTACAAGCCGGCCAGTCCAACCACCGCGTCGTTCAGCCAGTTCAGGCCGAACGCCAATACACCCCAGGACAACAGCCCCGCACCGAAGCCATACAACGCACCCATATAAAGGAAGGGGCGTCGCACATAGCTGTCAGTGCCGCCGACGAGTTTAATCACTTCTATCTCGGTGCGGCGGTTTTCAATATGAAGACGAATGGTATTGCCTATCACCAAAAGTAATGCAGAAACCAAAAGCACCGTCAGACCGAAAACAAAACGGTCCCCAAGCTTGAGGATGGCAGCCAGACGCTCGACCCAGACTAGATCAAGTTGCGCCTGTTGTACCTTGGGCAGCTCGGAAAGTTTTTGTCTTAATGCTTCCAGGGTCGGCTTGTCGACTTCGTTCGGGGTGACCAGCACCACGCCCGGCAACGGGTTCTCCGGCAGCTCGCGCAGGGCTTCGCCCAGTCCGGACTGTTGCTGGAACTCTTCCAGCGCCTGATCGCGGCCGACATATTCAGCATCAGCTACGCCGGGCATGCCTTTGATCTGTTCACGCAACGACTCGCCCTGCTCCGGGCTGGCATCGAGTTGCAGATACAAGGATATCTGCGCCGCCCGCTGCCACGAACCACCGAGACGCTCGACGTTGTTAAGCAACAGCGAAAGCCCCATCGGCAGGCTCAGCGCGACCGCCATCACCATGCAGGTGAAGAAACTGCCGATCGGCTGTTTGCCGAGACGGCGCAGGCTGTCGAGCAGGCTGGCGCGATGGCTTTCGACCCAGGCACGGAACAGCGTGGCGAAATCCGGACCGTCGTCCTCGTCGTGCTTTTTCTTCTTTGGCGGCTGCGGGTCGGCGGCTTTCGGGGCCACGCGCTCGGAAACCTTCGGACTGCGTGTTGCACTCATACCCCGGCCTCCCCGTCGCCGATCAATCGGCCGCGTTGCAGGGTCAGCATGCGGTGCCGCATGCGTGCGATCAGCGCCAGGTCGTGACTGGCGATCAGCACGCTGGTGCCCAAACGATTGATGTCTTCGAACACGCCCATGATTTCCGCCGCCAGACGCGGGTCGAGGTTACCGGTCGGTTCGTCCGCGAGCAGCAAGGCCGGACGGTGAACGATGGCGCGGGCAATGCCGACGCGCTGTTGCTGACCGGTGGACAGGTCGCCCGGGTACAGATCGGTTTTATCCGACAGCGCCACGCGCTCCAGCGCCGAATCGACACGCTTGGCGATTTCGGCCTTGGACAGCCCGAGAATCTGTAGCGGCAAGGCGACGTTGTTGAACACCGTACGATCGAACAGCAACTGGTGGTTCTGGAACACCACGCCGATCTGCCGGCGCAGGAACGGTATCTGCGCGTTGCTGATGGTGCTCAGGTCTTGCCCGGCCAGCAGCAGTTTGCCGCTGGTCGGACGTTCCATCGCCAGCAACAGGCGCAACAACGTGGATTTACCGGCACCGGAGTGGCCGGTGACAAACAAGAACTCGCCACGACGGACTCGAAAGCTCAGCTCATGCAAGCCGACGTGACCGTTCGGGTAGCGTTTACCGACCTGTTCGAAACGAATCATGAACGCTCCCGCTCGGCAAACAGTGCCTGGACAAAGGGTTCGGCTTCAAAGGTACGCAAGTCGTCGATGCCTTCACCGACGCCGATGTAGCGGATCGGCAGACCAAACTGCTTGGCCAGGGCGAAGATCACCCCGCCTTTAGCGGTACCGTCGAGCTTGGTCAGCGCCAGGCCGGTCAGTTCGACGGTCTGGTTGAATTGCTTGGCCTGATTGATGGCGTTCTGACCAGTACCGGCGTCGAGCACCAGCAGCACTTCGTGCGGCGCGTCGGCGTCGAGCTTGCCGATGACCCGGCGAACCTTTTTCAGTTCTTCCATCAGGTTGTCTTTGGTGTGCAGACGACCAGCGGTGTCTGCGATCAACACGTCAATGCCACGGGCCTTGGCGGCTTGCACGGCGTCGAAGATCACCGAAGCCGAGTCGGCGCCGGTGTGCTGAGCGATGACCGGGATCTTGTTGCGCTCGCCCCAGACCTGCAATTGCTCCACGGCAGCAGCGCGGAAGGTGTCACCGGCGGCGAGCATGACTTTCTTGCCTTCCAGTTGCAGCTTCTTCGCCAATTTACCGATGGTGGTGGTTTTGCCGGCGCCGTTGACGCCAACCACCAGAATCACAAATGGCTTGTTCTGCGAGACGATCTTCAGCGGTTGTTCGACCGGTTTGAGCATCGCGGCCAGTTCGGCCTGCAGGGATTTGTACAGCGCGTCGGCGTCGGCCAGCTCTTTGCGGGCGACCTTCTGGGTCAGGCGCTGGATGATCTGCGTGGTAGCTTCGACACCGACGTCGGCGGTGAGCAGACGGGTTTCGAGGTCATCGAGCAGATCGTCGTCAATGGTTTTGCGGCCGAGGAACAGGCTGGCCATGCCCTCGCCGATGCTGGCGCTGGTTTTCGACAGGCCTTGCTTGAGGCGGGCGAAGAAACCGGCTTTGGTTTCTTCGGTGCGCGGGGCTTCGACTGGGGTCTCGGCAACCACCTCGACTGGCACGACTGCAGCAACCGCTACAGGTGCAGGTGCAGGTGCAGGTGCAGGTGCAGGCTCGGGTTGTTGAATGACCGGGGCAACGGGGGCGACAACCACCGGAGCAACAGGCTCAGGCGCAATAATTTCAGGAGCAGCTTCAGCCACAACCGGCACAGGCTCGATAATCGGCTCAACCACTGGCGCCGGCGCCACTTCAGGCACAAACGCAGCAGCCGCAGGAATCACTGGCGTAACGTGCGGCGCAGCCTCTTCAACCAACGCCACCGGCTCTTCCGCCACAGGCAAGGTCAGCCACGGCTCGGCCGCCGGGGTCAGCGGCAGTTCAGCCGCTACAGGCATTTCAGGCTCTGGCTCTGGCTCAACCGGTTGCAACACCGGCTCGGCAATCGGCAGAACGATCGGTGCCGGCTCTTCTTCTATCACCGGAGCAGGTTCCGGCGCAGGCTCAGGAATCGCAGGCGGCTGTTCGACAACGGGTTCCTGCGGTTTCTTACGCAGCCATCCGAACAGGCTTTTCTTCTCGCCAGCCGCAGCTGGGGTCTTCTTGTCGTCGTTGGAACCAAACATGGAGGACGGCTATCTCACGGTAGCGACGCGCCATAAGGGCGCCCCGGCAAATAAATATTCGATGCAGAACAGACTGTGTTTCATCCAGCTTGTTCACGCGCAACATTTTGTCGAGGCGCCACGGGCACCCCAAAGGTCGATTAATACGAAGGACTGGAACGGCATCGTCGGCGAAAACGCAGAGTTTAACTGACAAACTCAAAGCTTCTGCCGGGAACCCATACAACCTATCGACCGATCAGTGGCTTGATAGGCGTGGCCGCCAGTAAAACGGATCAGTATCCTAGCACCCTCTCGCCCGCCGACGCTAAGACCAAGCGGGCAGCCCAACAGGTTAAAAAACGAATGAATGCTCTAGCCCGCCGCGCTGCAGGCCTGCTGCTCAGCACAGTCTGCCTGCCCCTTTCGGCCCTGGCGGCCGACCCGCAACCGACTCACGAATTCACCCTCGACAACGGCCTCAAGGTCGTCGTGCGCGAAGACCATCGCGCGCCGGTGGTGGTCTCGCAGGTCTGGTACAAGGTCGGTTCCAGCTACGAAACCCCGGGCCAGACCGGTCTGTCTCACGCGCTTGAGCACATGATGTTCAAGGGCAGCGAGAAAGTCGGCCCCGGCGAAGCCTCGCTGATCCTGCGTGATCTGGGCGCTGAAGAAAACGCCTTCACCAGCGACGACTTCACCGCCTATTACCAGGTGCTGGCCCGCGACCGTCTGGGCGTAGCCTTCGAACTGGAAGCCGACCGCATGGCCAATCTGCGCCTGCCGGCCGACGAGTTCGCCAAGGAAATCGAAGTCATCAAGGAAGAGCGCCGCTTGCGCACCGATGACAAGCCGATGTCCAAGGCCTACGAGCGCTACAAGGCCATGGCCTACCCGGCCAGCGGTTACCACACGCCGACCATCGGCTGGATGGCCGACCTCGACCGCATGAAAGTCGAAGAGCTGCGCCACTGGTACCAATCCTGGTACGTGCCGAACAACGCCACGCTGGTCGTAGTCGGTGACGTTACTCCGGACGAAGTGAAAACCCTCGCCCAGCGCTATTTCGGCCCGATCACCAAGCGCGACGTGCCACCGGCGAAAAAACCACTGGAACTGGCCGAACCCGGCGAACGCCAGATCACCCTGCACGTGCAGACGCAGTTGCCTAGCCTGATGCTCGGCTTCAACGTGCCAAGCATCGCAACCGCTGAAGACAAGCGCTCGGTCAACGCCCTGCGACTGATCTCGGCGCTGCTCGACGGCGGCTACAGCGGTCGTATCCCGACGCAACTGGAGCGCGGTGAAGAGCTGGTTTCCGGCGGATCGTCGAGCTACGACGCCTACACCCGTGGCGACAGCCTGTTCACCCTGTCGGCAACCCCGAACACGCAGAAGAAAAAGACCATCGCGCAAGCCGAGGCCGGTTTGTGGAAACTGCTCGAACAACTGAAAACCACCGCGCCGTCCGCTGAAGAACTGGAGCGCGTGCGAGCACAAGTGATCGCCGGTCTGGTCTTCGAACGTGATTCGATCACCAGCCAGGCCACCGCCATCGGCCAACTGGAAACCGTCGGCCTGTCGTGGAAACTGATGGACACTGAACTGGCCGATCTGGAAAGCGTGACCCCGCAAGACATCCAGAACGCCGCCAAGCTGTATTTCACCCGCGAACGTCTCAGCGTCGCCCACGTCCTGCCACTGGAGACGACTCATGAGTAAGCGCAAATCCCCACGCCTGCTGCTCGGCCTGATCGCCGTGGCGGTGATCGGCTCTGCCGCGTTCTACCTGTCGCCGGGCGCTGACAGCAATGCCAGCGAAGCCCTCGACAACGCCAAGTCCAGCCAGAAGCTGCAATCGCTCACCGAACTCGACGGCAAGGCCCCGGCCAGCCGCAAGCTCGACGTGCAAACCTGGAACACCGCCGAGGGCGCGAAGGTGCTGTTCGTCGAAGCCCACGAACTGCCAATGTTCGACATGCGCCTGATCTTCGCCGCCGGCAGCAGCCAGGACGGCAATGCGTCGGGACTGGCGGTGTTGACTAACGCAATGCTCAACGAAGGTGTCGCCGGCAAAGACGTCGGCGCCATCGCGCAAGGCTTCGAAGGCCTCGGTGCGGATTTCGGCAACGGTGCGTTCAAGGACATGGCGCTGGCCTCGCTGCGCAGCCTGAGTGCTGCCGACAAGCGTGAGCCTGCTTTGAAGCTGTTCTCGGAAGTCATCGGCAAACCGACCTTCCCGGCCGACTCGTTCGCGCGCATCAAGAACCAGATGCTCGCCGGTTTCGAATACCAGAAACAGAACCCCGGCAAACTCGCCAGCCTCGAGCTGATGAAGCGTCTGTATGGCGATCACCCGTACGCGCATTCGAGTGATGGCAATCCACAGAGCGTGCCGAAAATTACCCTTGCGCAGTTGCGTGAGTTCCACGCCAAGGCTTACGCCGCTGGCAACGTGGTCATCGCGCTGGTCGGCGACCTGTCGCGTGCGGAGGCCGAGTCGATTGCCAATCAGGTTTCCAGCGCACTGCCTAAAGGCCCGGCACTGGCGAAGATCGCTCAGCCGCAGGAGCCGAAGGCCAGCACTGGCCATATCGAATTCCCGTCGAAGCAAACCAACCTGATGCTCGCGCAACTGGGCATCGACCGTGACGATCCGGATTACGCGGCGCTGTCGATGGGCAACCAGATCCTCGGTGGCGGCGGTTTCGGCACGCGCCTGATGAGCGAAGTGCGTGAGAAACGTGGCCTGACCTACGGCGTGTACTCCGCGTTTAGCCCGATGCAGGCGCGCGGCCCGTTCATGATCAACCTGCAAACCCGCGCGGAAATGAGCGAAGGCACCCTGAAACTGGTGCAGGACGTGCTCGCCGACTATCTGAAAACCGGGCCGACGCAGAAAGAGCTCGACGATGCCAAACGCGAACTGGCCGGCAGCTTCCCGCTGTCCACCGCGAGCAATGCCGATATCGTCGGCCAACTCGGCGCGATGGGCTTCTATAATCTGCCGCTGAGCTACCTGGACGATTTCATGCGTCAGTCGCAAAGCCTGACCGTGGAACAAGTCCGCGACGCCCTGAACAAACACCTGAGCACGGACAAAATGGTCATCGTCACCGCTGGCCCGACCGTGCCGCAAAAGCCGTTACCGGCCCCATCTGATAAACCTGCCGAGCAACCGCTCGGGGTTCCGGAGCATTAATGGCAACTCGTACCCCTAAAAAGCCTGCGCATAACGTCCACAACGGTGTGAATCAGTTGCGCATCATTGGCGGCCAATGGCGCAGCCGCAAGCTGAGTTTCCCCGACGCGCCGGGCCTGCGCCCGACGCCGGATCGCGTGCGTGAAACCCTGTTCAACTGGCTCGCACCGTACGTTGAAGGGGCCAAGGTGCTTGATCCGTTCGCCGGCAGCGGCGCGCTGTTTCTCGAAGCACTGTCCCGTGGCGCGGCCATGGGTCAGGCGCTGGATGCCAGCAACATTGCGGTGTCCAGCCTGAAAGAACACCTCGGCACCCTGCGCTGCACCAACGGTCAGGTACAAACGGCTGATGCCCTGCGTTATCTGGAAACCCAGACCGCCAGCGCGTTCGACCTGGTATTCCTCGACCCGCCGTTCAACCAGAACCTGCTGCCGACCGTTTGCGCCTTGCTCGAAGAGCGTCAGTGGCTGGCGCCCGACTCGTGGATCTACACTGAAAGCGAAACGGCGCCATCGACGCTGGGCCTGCCGGGCAACTGGCGCCTGCACCGCGAACAGAAATCCGGCCGGGTTTACTACGCGCTGTGGCAACGTACGGCAGAGATCGCCGGTTAACCGACCGGCCTGAATATGCGGCGCCCCTTCCAACAGGGTCGCCGCTCTGCATCGAGAACCATCGTGTCCGCCTCTTCAGAACGCTTCAACCCCGCCTTCGGCCTCGGCAATCCGCACCTGCAAACCCTGTGGGGGCCGCTGTGGCGCAAAACCGTGCATATCGAGCGTGAACGCGAACGCCTGTGGCTGGAGGATGGCGACTTCCTCGACCTCGACTGGCACGGCCCGCACACCGCCGATGCACCACTGGTGCTGGTGCTGCATGGGCTGACCGGCTCTTCCAATTCGCCTTATGTAGCGGGTATCCAAAAGGCCTTGGCCGCGCAAGGCTGGGCCAGTGTCGCGTTGAACTGGCGCGGCTGCTCGGGCGAGCCGAATCTGCTGCCGCGCAGCTATCACTCCGGCGCCAGCGAAGACCTCGGCGAAACCATCAAACACCTGCGGGCGAAACGACCGCTGGCACCGCTGTATGCCGTCGGCTACTCCTTGGGCGGCAACGTGCTGCTCAAACATCTTGGGGAAACCGGCAGCGCCAGCGGTGTACTCGGCGCGGTGGCGGTGTCGGTGCCGTTTCGCCTCGATCAATGCGCCGACCGCATCGGCCAAGGATTTTCCAAGGTCTATCAAGCGCACTTCATGCGCGAGATGGTCGCCTACATCAAGAACAAGCAACGGCAGTTTCAGCATGACGGGCGCGAAGACGGACTCGCCGCGCTGGCCGCCCTCGGTTCGCTGGAGAACATGCGCACCTTCTGGGATTTCGATGGCCGGGTGACCGCGCCGTTGCACGGCTTCAATGATGCCGAGGATTATTATCGTCGCGCCTCAAGCCGCTATTTCCTCGGTGAGATCCGCACGCCGACCCTGATCATTCAAGCGGCCGACGATCCGTTCGTGTTCCCGCACAGTTTGCCGCAAGCCAGCGAGCTGTCGGCCTCAACGGCATTTGAGTTGCAGCCACGCGGCGGTCACGTCGGTTTTGTCGACGGCTCAGTGCGCCAACCCGGCTACTACCTCGAACGCCGCATCCCGCAATGGCTGGCCAGCCTGCCCGCGTGAGCGATCAGGGCGAGTCGATCCGTTTCTGGCAAACCGCGCCGCTGGCCGGGGTCGAGTTGCTGTCGGCGCGCTACATCGAGCATCGTTTCGCCCCGCATGTGCACGATGGATTCGTGATCGGCATGATCATGGCCGGAGCTCAGCGTTATCGCTATCGCGGCGCCGAACATCTGGCCGGCAGCGGCACACTGGTGTTGATCAATCCGGACGAGCTGCACACCGGGCACAAAGGCACCGAGGACGGCTGGCTGTACCGGGCGTTTTATCCCGATACCGCGCAAATCGTCTCGCTGCTGGATGAGCTGGAACTGTCCACCAGCAACCTGCCGGCGTTCGGCGCCACGTTGTATCGCGATGCGGATCTGGTCAACGGCTTTGCGCAGTTGCACCGATTACTCGAAAGCCCGGCCAGCGCACTGCAACAGCAAACGCTGTGGCGCGAGATGATGTTGCTGCTGTTGCAGCGCCATGCGGCAGTGCCGGTGCCCGGTCGAGCCGGCAAGGAACACCGCGCGGTGCTGTTGGGCAAAGAACTGTTGCACGCGCAACTGGCAGCGCCACCGTCACTGGAAGAACTGGCGGCGGCGGTCAATCTGTCGCCGTTCCATTTCGCCCGGGTGTTCCGCCGCGCCACCGGCATGCCGCCGCACACCTGGCTGATGCAGCAACGCATCGCCCAGGCGCGGGCGCTGTTGCAGCACGGTTGCCTGCCAGTGGAGGTCGCCACGCAATTGGGTTTTGCCGACCAGAGCCATTTGAGTCGGCAATTCAAACAGGCTTATGGCGTCGGACCCGCCGCGTACCGCAGCGCCCGGATGGAAAGCTAAAAGATCGCAGCCTTCGGCAGCCCCTACAGGGAAATGCATTCCAATGTAGGAGCTGCCGAAGGCTGCGATCTTTTGATCTTATTCGCCGGTGGCGATGCCGCGAGCCGGTTCGTTGATCCACTCGCTCCACGATCCGGCATACAACGACGCCAACGGATAACCCGCCAGGCACAACGCAAACAGGTTGTGACACGCCGTCACGCCGGAACCGCAATAGGCAACCAGATCCGCTGGCGAACGCTCACCGATCTTGGCGGCAAAACGCTGTTTGAGCTGATCCGCCGGCAGGAATCGCCCATCGCTGCCGAGGTTGTCGGTGAACGCCGCGCATTGCGCGCCGGGAATGTGCCCGGCAATCGGATCAATCGGCTCAACTTCACCCTTGAACCGCGGCAAAGCCCGAGCATCAATCAAGGTCAACGCAGGTTGGCCAAGACGCTTTTGCAATTTTTCGGCGCTGAGCAGCAGGCTCATATCCGGCTGACCACTGAAAGTGCCGCGACTGACCGTCGGCGCATCCAGGCTCAGCGGCAACCCCGCCGCATGCCACGCCTTGAGCCCGCCATCGAGAATGAACACGCCATCGCGCTTGCCCAGCCACGCCAGCAACCACCACGCCCGCGCCGCGTAGGCACCGGGACCGTCGTCGTACAAAACCACGTCGCTGTCATTGTTGATGCCCCACGCCTGTAGCCGCTCGATCAGCTCTGCCGGCTCGGGCAACGGATGACGGCCAGTCACGCCTTTGACCACTGTGCCGCTGAGGTCACGCTCAAGATCGGCGAAGCTCGCCCCGGCTATGTGCCCTTCGGCATAGCTGCGTTGCCCGTAGTCCGGGTCTTCGAGAGCAAAACGACAGTCGAGAATCACCAACCCCGGCTGCGCCTTGCGGGCATCCAGTGCTTCGGGGCTGATCAGTTGCGCAATCGGCATAGCGGGCTCCTGGGGGATTTCAACAGAACGGTTTATTTCACGTCTTCGAGGGCCTGGGCCAGCGGCACGTAGAACTCCTCGAACAACGCATTGACCTCGTCACGCGCCTGCTCAGTGACAAACCCGGCTTCCAGCACCAGCACCTGGTACACGCCACGTTTAATGGCCTGCTCACTGAGGTGGTTGGAGTTTTCGCGGGTGGTGCACAGGAAACGCACCCACGACGTCAGGATGATCCAGGCATTGAGGGTCAGGGATTCGATCTGCACGCGATCCATATCGAGGATCCCGGCGGCGACAAAACCTTCGTAGATCGCCGCGCCTTGAATCACGCAGCGCTGGGAAAAGCGTCGATAGCGGGCAGCCAGCTCCGGATCGCTGTCGAGCAGATGCTCGAGATCGCGGTGCAGAAAGCGGTAGCGCCACATCGCCGAGAGCAATTCCTTGAGATAGAAACGCTTGTCCTCGACCGTCGCCGCACGCCCCTGCGGCGGGCGCAGAAAGCTGTCCACGAGGCTTTCGTACTCACTGAACAACACGGCGATGATCGCCTGCTTGTTGGGGAAGTGGTAGTACAGGTTGCCCGGAGAAATCTCCATATGGGCGGCAATGTGATTGGTGCTGATGCTGCGCTCGCCCTGCTGATTGAACAGCTCAAGGCTGTTCAGCACGATACGCTCGCTGGTTTTTATTCGTGGGGCCATGGCTTGAGCTTTAATTCAGAGTGCGTTGGGGGGCATCTTACGACCTAACCGGAAATGGATAAAACAATGCTGTGCAAGGAAGTCATTTGACTTTCTAGAGCATAGACTCTAAAAAGTTCGTCACTACAATAAATCCGGAGCAGACCATGACTGCCGACATTGCTTACCTGCAAACGCTGCAACAACCGCTGGCCGAGCTGGACCGGTTGTTCGAGGCGCAGCGGGCCGCGTATGCCGCCAATCCGATGCCGCCCGCCGCTCAGCGCCAGCAATGGCTCAAAGCGCTGAGTGATTTGCTCAGCCGTGAGCGGCAAGCATTGATCGCGGCGATCAGCTCCGACTTCAGCCATCGTAGCGCCGATGAAACCCTGCTCGCCGAACTGATGCCGAGCCTGCACGGCATTCATTACGCCAGCCGTCATCTCAAGGGCTGGATGAAAGCCTCGCGGCGCAAGGTCGGCATGGCATTCCAGCCGGCGTCGGCGAAAGTCGTGTATCAGCCCTTGGGTGTGGTCGGCGTCATCGTGCCGTGGAATTACCCGTTGTATCTGGCCGTCGGCCCGCTGGTCGGCGCCTTGGCGGCGGGCAATCGAGTGATGCTCAAACTCAGCGAATCGACCCCGGCCACCGGCTTGTTGCTCAAAGAATTGCTGGCGCGGATCTTCCCCGAAGATCTGGTCTGCGTGGTGCTCGGTGAAGCCGACATCGGCGTAGCGTTCTCCCGTCTGCGCTTTGATCACTTGCTGTTTACCGGCGCCACCAGCATCGGCAAACACGTGATGCGCGCCGCCGCCGAAAACCTCACCCCGGTGACACTGGAACTGGGCGGCAAGTCGCCAGCTATCGTCTCCCGCGATGTGCCGCTCAAGGATGCCGCCGAGCGCATCGCTTTCGGCAAAACCCTCAACGCCGGGCAGACCTGCGTCGCACCGGATTACGTGCTGGTCCCGGAAGACCGGGTCGGTGGCTTCGTCGAAGCCTATCGCCAGGCCGTGCAGGGTTTTTATCCGACGCTCACCGACAACCCGGACTACACGGCGATCATCAACGAACGTCAATTGGCGCGACTCAACGGCTACGTCAGCGATGCCACCAGCAAGGGCGCGCTGTTGATTCCGCTGTTCGAGCAGGGCCAGGGCCGACGCATGCCGCACAGTGTGCTTCTGAATGTCAGCGACGAGATGACGGTGATGCAGGACGAAATCTTCGGCCCGCTGCTGCCGATCGTGCCGTATCAGGATCTGGAGCAGGCATTTGCTTACATCAATCAGCGGCCACGTCCTCTGGCTCTTTACTACTTTGGCTACGACAAACGCGAACAGAACCGTGTGCTGCACGAAACCCATTCCGGCGGCGTGTGCCTGAACGACACGTTGCTGCATGTGGCGCAGGACGATATGCCGTTCGGCGGCATCGGCGCTTCGGGCATGGGTCACTACCACGGTCACGAAGGCTTTCTGACCTTCAGCAAAGCTAAGGGCGTGCTGATTAAACAACGCTTCAACGCAGCCCGACTGATCTACCCGCCCTACGGCAAATCGATTCAGAAGCTGATCCAGAAGTTGTTCATTCGCTAAACCTTCGTCATCGCCGGGTAATAAAAATAATGCACCCAAGCCTGACCGAAACACCTGCCCTGTCCCGCCGCGGCCTGCTGAAATTCAGCCTCGGCGCCACGGCGTTGCTTGCCACCGCCGGACTCGGCGCCAGCCTCAGTGGCTGTTCGTCGAGCGTCGCGGCCAACGGCTTTGTCTCGTTGCGTGACGGCGATCTGCTTTTTCTGCGCGCACTGATCCCGGTGATGCTCGACGGCGCGGTGGCAGCCGAGAGGATGCCGAGCGCGGTTGATGGCACGCTCAAGTCGCTGGACTACAGCCTCGACCACCTGTCGCCGGAAATGCTCAAGCTCACACGACAACTGTTCGATGTACTCGGCATGGCCGTGACGCGCGGACCACTCACCGGGATCTGGGGCAGTTGGGAGAACGCCAGTGCCGAGGCCATGCGGCATTTCCTTGATCGCTGGGAAAACAGTTCGCTGAACCTACTGCGCATGGGGCATAGCTCGTTGCAGCAGATGGTGATGATGGCCTGGTATACCCGCGCGGAGTCGTGGGCGCATTGCGGTTATCCAGGGCCGCCTAGCGTCTGAAACCGTGTCGCTCCCTTCGCGAGCAGGCTCGCTCCCACAGGGGGCGGCCGCCACATCGCCGCATCCAAAAATAATAAAGAGAACCTGATCGATGCCCGTACCCGACCCGTTCCGCGAAGGCCTCGCCCGAGGCTGGAAAACCTACAACGGCGCACAACTGAGCGACGACCTGACCCTGGAAGCCGACGTGGCGATCATCGGCAGCGGCGCCGGTGGCGGCACCACCGCCGAAATTCTCAGCGCTGCCGGCTACAAAGTCCTGCTGATCGAAGAAGGCCCACTGAAAACCAGTTCCGATTTCAAAATGCTTGAAGACCAGGCCTACAGCAGCCTCTATCAGGAAGGCATCGGCCGCATGAGCAAGGACGGCGCGATCACCATCCTCCAGGGGCGCGCGGTCGGCGGCACGACGCTGATCAACTGGACATCGAGTTTTCGCACTCCAGAGCCGACCCTCGAACATTGGGCCAAAGAACACAACGTCAAAGGCCACAGCCCCGCCGAAATGGCGCCGTGGTTCGAGAAAATGGAACAGCGCCTCGGCGTCGCGCCGTGGATGGTGCCCCCTAACGCCAACAACGATGTGATCCGTAAAGGCTGCGAACAACTCGGTTACAGCTGGCATGTGATTCCGCGCAACGTCCGTGGCTGCTGGAACCTCGGATACTGCGGCATGGGCTGCCCGACCAACGCCAAGCAATCGATGATGGTCACGACTATTCCGGCAACGCTGGAAAAGGGCGGCGCGCTACTTTATCTGGCCCGCGCGGAGAGGCTGCTGATCAGCGGCGACAAAGCCACTGGCCTGCAATGCGTGGCGATGGATGAACGTTGCGTCGCGCCGACCGGACGCAAAATCACGGTCAAGGCGCGGCATTATGTGCTGGCTGGCGGCGGCATCAACAGTCCAGCGCTGTTGCTGCGATCGGACGCCCCGGATCCGCATGAAAACCTGGGAAAACGCACCTTCCTGCATCCGGTGAACATGTCCGCCGCACGCTTCGATGAGGTCATCAACCCGTTCTACGGGGCGCCGCAGTCGATCTATTCCGACCATTTCCAGTGGAAGGACGGCACCACCGGGCCGATGGCCTTCAAACTTGAAGTGCCGCCGCTGCACCCGGCGCTGGCGGCCACGCTGCTCGGTGGCTTTGGTGAGGAAAGTGCGCAACACATGGCTGACCTGCCACACACCCACGCCATGCTGGCCTTGCTGCGCGACGGTTTTCACCCGGACAGCACGGGCGGTGCAGTCGAGTTGCGGAGCGATGGTTCGCCGGTGCTCGACTATCAGGTTTCGCCCTACGCCTGGGAAGGCCTGCGCCGGTCCTTTCTTGTCATGGCCGAAATCCAGTTCGCCGGCGGCGCCAAATCGGTGATGCCGATGCACGCCGACGCCCGTTACGTGAAGACCCTGGCCGAGGCACGCACGCTGATCGATGGTTTGAGCCTCGAGTTGCATCGCACGCGTCTGGGCAGCGCGCATGTCATGGGCGGCTGCGCGATGGGTGAAGACCCGAAAAGCGCGGTCACCGACAGTCTCGGCCGGCATCATCAACTGGCTAATCTGTCGATTCACGACGGCTCGCTGTTCCCCACCAGCATCGGTGCCAACCCGCAATTGTCGGTGTATGGCCTGACCGCGCAACTGGCGACATCCCTCGCCGATCGTCTGAGAAACCCGTGAAAAACCGATTGTTGCCATCGTCTATAGTGCTTTCTTACCCAACAGGCGACTTGGCCGACCGGGACGGCTGCGATACCATCCGACTCCCCAACGGACTCCCGCCAGGACGACGCGATGAACCGAGTGTTGTACCCAGGTACCTTCGACCCTATTACCAAGGGCCATGGCGATCTGGTCGAACGCGCCTCGCGCCTGTTCGATCACGTGATTATTGCGGTCGCTGCCAGCCCGAAGAAAAACCCGCTGTTCCCGCTGGAACAACGGGTCGAACTGGCTCGCGAGGTCACCAAACACCTGCCGAACGTGGAAGTGGTCGGCTTCTCGACGCTGCTGGCGCATTTCGCCAAAGAGCAGAATGCCAACGTGTTCCTGCGTGGTTTGCGCGCGGTGTCGGACT
This sequence comes from Pseudomonas sp. M20, assembly GCF_045037865.1. Lineage (NCBI taxonomy): Bacteria > Pseudomonadati > Pseudomonadota > Gammaproteobacteria > Pseudomonadales > Pseudomonadaceae > Pseudomonas > Pseudomonas sp. M20. The sequence continues at coordinate 6,125,842 of NZ_CP173611.1, read as the reverse complement.
TCGAATACGAATTCCAGCTGGCCAATATGAACCGCCAGTTGGCCCCGGATGTGGAGAGTCTGTTTCTCACCCCGTCCGAGCGTTATTCGTTCATTTCCTCGACGCTGGTACGGGAAATTGCCGCGTTGGGTGGCGATATCAGCAAGTTCGTCCACCCCGCTGTGGCCGATGCGCTGACCCTGCGCTTCAAAAAGTAGGAGCTGCCGCAGGCTCGGGCTGCGATCCTGGCTGTTGATTACAGCCCTTGATCGCAGCTGCGTGCACTGCGCTCGCCAATGCGGCACAATTGCGCGCATTGATTTATAGCGCCCGGGCCTGCCGCCCCGGCTGGAGTTAGCATGTCCCTGATCATCACCGACGATTGCATCAACTGCGACGTCTGCGAACCCGAGTGCCCGAACGCCGCCATCTCCCAAGGCGAAGAGATCTACGTGATCGACCCGAACCTGTGCACCCAGTGCGTCGGCCACTACGACGAACCACAGTGCCAGCAGGTTTGCCCGGTGGATTGCATTCCGCTGGACGAGGCTCATCCGGAGACTGAAGAACAGTTGATGGAGAAGTACCGGAAGATTACCGGCAAGGCCTGATCCGCCGGATTTGTAGCGCTTTCTCGGGCCTCTTCGCGAGCAGGCTCGCTCCCACATTGGAATGCATTTCAAATTGTGGGAGCGAGCCTGCTCGCGAAAGGGCAATCAGCAGCTCCGCAAATCACTGGATCAGCTCACTCGCGCTGCTCAAACCCCTCCCCGATGCACCCCAGGCACCGCACAAAAGCGGCTTTCGCCGGATCGACCACCAACGCCTGCCCGGCATCGCCAATCCCGCCGCCCAGCGCGGTAAACGGCAATGACACGACAAACGCCCCCGCACCAATCACCGTCGCCACCACCAATAAAGGTCGGGCAATCAGCAAATCGCCGAGCATGGCGTACGCCGGGGGATTCTGGATGGTGTAGCGCGGGTCACCGCTGCCGTTTTCCGTGGCCTGAACAGCCAGACTGGAACACAGCAGCAGCGTAACAAAGAGGACTTGCAAGGATTTCATGGCACGATCCTTCGGGCTGAACAGTGAGACAACTCACTATAGACCGTAGGACTTTTTCAGCTTTTTACCTCAGCTCTGGCAGCGCGGGCAGAACACACTGGCACGCTGGCCTAGCTTCACTTCACGCAAGCCAGTGCCACAGACCTTGCAGTGTTCACCGCCACGGCCATAGACAAACAGCTCCTGCTGGAAATACCCCGGCTGACCGTCACCGCCAATGAAATCACGCAACGTTGTCCCGCCACGCTCGATGGCAGCGGCCAGAATGCGTTTGATCTCGATCGCCAGCTTCAGATAGCGCCCCCGGGAAATCCCACCGGCCTCGCGGCGCGGGTCGATCCCGGCAGCAAACAGCGCTTCGGTCGCATAGATATTGCCGACGCCCACGACCACCGCGTTGTCCATGATGAACGGTTTGACCGCCATCGAACGTCCCCGCGACAGCTGAAACAAACGCTCGCCATCGAACAGATCAGTCAGAGGCTCCGGGCCGAGGCGAATCAGCAGTTCATGATTGAGTGGATCATTGCTCCACAACATCGCGCCGAACCGTCGCGGGTCGGTGTAACGCAGCGCCAGACCTGACTCCAGCTCGATGTCGACGTGTTCGTGCTTGAGCGCCGGCAAACCGGCTTCGACCAGACGCAAATTGCCCGACATGCCCAAATGACTGATCAACGTGCCGACCTCGGCGTTGATCAGCAAATACTTGGCGCGGCGCTCGACCAGCACGATGCGCTGCCCCGACAGGCGCACATCGAGGTCTTCCGGGATCGGCCAGCGCAACCTCCGGTCGCGAACAATCACCCGACTGACACGTTGGCCTTCCAGATGCGGAGCAATCCCGCGACGAGTGGTTTCGACTTCCGGCAGTTCAGGCATAGCGTCCTCGAATCAATGCGCGCCGAGGTCGCGGATCGTTTGTTTGAGGGTTTCGAAGTCGTAATCCGACAGCCCTACATAGTCGAGTACCAACGGCCCGACGGCGTTCCATTCGAAATCTTCGGTCTGGTTGCCCAGTACCCGGTAAGACGCACAGATATGCTCGGCCATTTTCAGGATCGCCAAAAGATTTTTCAGTTGGCTGTTCTTTGACGACTCATCGCTGAATATCGCCAACGCGTTGTGGTGGTTGGCGATGGCGGCGCTGACATGCTCCGGCAGGCGCCAGGACTTGGCGGTGTAGTAGCCGACCACGGCGTGGTTGGTGTTGAACTCGCTGTTCTCGGTGTCGACCACCCGACATTCGGCGCTGGCATTGGCGTAAGCCTTTTCCAGCACCGTCATGTAAGTGGGGAACCGTTGCAGCATCAACGGCACGCCGCAATCGTGGAACAGACCCAAGGCGTATGCCTCGTCACCGGCTTGAGTACCGATACGTTTGGCCAGCGTCAGGCACGTCATCGCCACGTCCTGAGCGGTGTCCCAAAAACGGTTGAGGGTGACGATGGTGTCGTCGTTCATCTCGCCCTTGATCGACTGCGCGTTGATCAGGTTGATGATCGAGCGGCTACCCAACAGGTTCACCGCGCGCTGAATCGAGGTGATCTTGTTGCTCAGACCGTAATACGGCGAATTGACGATTTTCAGCAGCGAGCCGGACAAACCCGGATCCTGAGCGATCAGTTTGGCGATCACCTCCAGGTCGGGGTCGGGCATGTACTGCTCCATTTGCAGATCCACCATGATCTGCGGTTGCGCCGGCACACTGATGCCTTGCAGCGATTGTTGAATCTGTTCGGTGGTCAGCTCTTGGGACATAAGTACACACTCTGGGACAGGCGGCGATTCTAACCTCTAAAAACCGCGAGACGACACACCAGTGGGCAATTGTCAGGAACTTTCATTCAGGCCACGGCTTCGGAATCTGTAATGCCCAACGGATCACTCCGACCCCTTGCGGCGGCAAACTCCCACAGACTCAGGAGCTTATCGATGGCCACTTCCCTCAACGGCAAACGTGTCGCCTTTTTGGTAACAGACGGTTTCGAGCAGGTCGAACTGACCGGTCCCAAGCAAGCATTGGAACAAGCCGGCGCTCAGGTCGATATCCTTTCCACCGAGGAAGGCAAGGTCAAAGGCTGGAACCACGACAAACCGGCGGATGATTTCAAGGTCGATCAGACCTTCCAGAGCGCCAGCAGTGAGCAGTACGACGCGATCGTCTTGCCGGGCGGCGTGCAGAACTCCGACACCATCCGCATCGATCAGGACGCCCAGCACTTGGTCAAGACCGGCGCCTCTGCCGGCAAACCGATTGCGGTGATCTGCCATGGCGGCTGGTTGCTCATCTCGGCAGGGCTGGTCAACGGTAAAACCATGACCAGTTACAAGACGCTCAAGGACGACCTGGTCAATGCCGGGGCCAATTGGGTCGATAAAGAAGTGGTCAAGGACGGTCACCTGATCAGCAGCCGTCAGCCGGATGATATTCCGGCGTTCAGCAAGGAGTTGATCAACGCACTGTCGGCGTAGCATTGGGGACCGCATTCGCGAGCAGGCTCGCTCCCACATTGGTCTTGTGTCGGTCACAAGCCCTTTGTGGGAGCGAGCTTGCTCGCGAAGGGACCATAGCGTTCATCGCTCATCAAACCCGACACAAGTCGCAACACGCTATACTCCCGCTCTTTTTTCCGGAGCGACGTCATGTCCCTGCCTAGCTTGCGCCTCAAAGCCAACGCCGACCGTCGCCTGCGCGCCGGTCACCTGTGGGTCTACAGCAACGAAATCGATGTAGCCGCCACCCCGTTGCACGGCTTCAATGCCGGCGATCAGGCCATCCTCGAAGCCGCCGGTGGCAAGCCATTGGGCATCGTGGCGATGAGCCCGAACAACCTGATCTGCGCCCGCCTGCTGTCGCGCGACACCAAAGTTGCGCTGGACAAATCGTTGCTGGTGCACCGCCTGAACGTGGCCCTGTCGCTGCGCGAGCGCCTGTTCGACAAACCGTTCTATCGCCTGGTTTACGGTGATTCCGACCTGTTGCCAGGTCTGGTGGTCGACCGTTTCGGCGACATCGTAGTCGTACAGATCGCCTCGGCGACCATGGAAGCGCATAAAGATGACGTGATCGCCGCGCTGACCCAAGTGCTCAAGCCAAGCGGCATCCTGTTCAAGAACGACTCCGCCGCGCGCGACGCCGAAGGCCTTAACCGCTACGTCGAAACCGTGTTCGGCCTGGTGCCGGAATGGGTGGCACTGGAAGAGAACGGCGTGAAGTTCGAAGCCCCGGTCATTCAGGGTCAGAAAACCGGCTGGTTCTACGACCACCGCATGAACCGCGCCCGCCTGGCCCCTTACGCCAAAGGCAAACGCGTTCTCGACCTCTATAGCTACATCGGTGGCTGGGGTGTGCAGGCTGCTGCGTTCGGCGCCAGCGAAGTGTTCTGCGTCGATGCTTCGGCTTTCGCTCTCGACGGTGTTGAGCGCAACGCTGCGCTGAACGGTTTCGCCGACAAGATGACCTGCATCGAAGGCGACGTCTTCGAAGCCTTGAAGGAGCTGAAAGCCAGCGAAGAACGCTTCGACGTGATCGTTGCCGATCCGCCGGCGTTCATCAAACGCAAGAAAGACATGAAAAACGGCGAAGGCGCCTACCGTCGCCTGAACGAGCAAGCCATGCGCCTGCTCAACAAGGACGGCATTCTGGTCAGCGCATCGTGCTCGATGCACCTGCCGGAAGATGACCTGCAGAACATCCTGCTGACCAGTGCCCGTCATCTGGACCGCAATATCCAGTTGCTCGAGCGTGGCGGTCAGGGTCCGGATCACCCGGTGCACCCAGCCATCGCTGAAACGCGCTACATCAAGAGCATCACCTGCCGCTTGCTACCCAACAGCTGATCCATGCGGATAACGGGGGAGCCAGCAGGCTCCCCTTTTTTTTGCGCGCATCCCTTTCTCCTCGCTACCCCCAGTACTTCCTACAATTATTTTCTCGCTGACGTGCAGGATATTTCCTTACGTCTTTTAATTATTGAATATTACCCTACAAGTTTATTTTCGGCTAAAGACTGCTCCGACAAAATTACTGGAAATTTCCTACTTAATATCCTCTTGCCAATAATCCATTACAAACTATTATGAAGTTATCACCACGAGGTGACTTCAACTATCAATGAACAAGGAGTTCACATCATGAAACGTATTTCTCTGGAAAGTAAAAAAATCGCAAATCTGGCTTTTCTGGTTGCCCCTAAAGCCCGCTAAGTAAGTCAGGACGCTGGGGAGTGCCGGCAACCCGGCGTCCTTTTGACTTTTTCCAGAGTGAACTGACAGACATGTACATCAACCCTTACTTATTTATATTGCCGCGCTCACCCGGGCAAATCGTGTGGAACTATAAAAACCATACACAGCATGAACTCGATCTGAATTATGCCAATCGACTTGCACAGCTAATCTACAACCCGGAACTTTTCGACACCCACAACTTAATAGACACACAACTATTAAGCGCGGGCATTCTAACCATTTCAAAGATAGACAGTCCGCAATGGGGTTGGGATGAACTGTCGAAGATTTATCACATCGGCACGCAAAACATTCCCTGCGAACATACCCCACAGAATATTCACGAGTGGTCCAGACAATATCTGGCGCACTGCAACGAAGTACTGGCCACCCCACAGCCCGCTACAGACCGCCCGACGCCCGCACCGGAGCAGCGTATCGCGCTGCCAGCGCCGTGCGCTTTGAATGACGATCGCCTGGGAAATGTTCTGCTCCAGCGCAAAACCTGCCGTTCCTATACAGGTGCCGCGATAACGCTGAATGACGTTGGCACCCTGCTCTACCTTGCCCTCGGTTATCTCCACGAACGTGACAACGATCGCGACGACAGCATCGCCCAAGGGCTCAGCGCACGCCGGAGCAGTCCTTCCGCTGGTGGCCTGAACGCTTGCGAGGGCTTTCTTCTGGTGCAGAACGTCGATGGCCTGGAGCCTGGCATCTATGCCTATCATCCGACCGACCACACCCTGAGCCGGGTTAATCCATTGCCTGAGCCCGAGTTAGGCCAATTGCTCGGCGGTCAGCATTTCATCAACAACCTGCCGTTGGGTTTGTTTATCACCGCCCGTTTCGACCGGCTCTGGTGGAAGTACGAACACTCGCGGGCCTATCGCATGGCATTCGTTGAAGCGGGCCACTTGTCGCAGACCTTTCAACTGGTCGCCACGGCATTGGGCCTCAACACCTGGCTGACCGGTGCGTTTGCCGACCAGCAGGTTGAAGCACTCCTCAAGCTTGAGGCCAGTGCTGAACAACCGCTGTTCTTCGTTGGTTGCGGACAAAGCGACGGGCAAGTGATGTGTCACGAAATGCGCGAGCTGTTGCGTGAGGGGCAAGCATGACCCTGTCGATTGCCGACCCGGATCAAGCGCCGGTGTCCTGGGCGCTCAAATTTACCTTGGGAGACTGGGACAGCCGTGCCTCGGTGCGCAGCAGTACCCATGACTACCAATTGCCCGACGATGTGCCGCTGCAGCTGCAAACCCGCCATTGGTTTCCACCGGCGTTTCTGCCTTATCTGGCACACCCGGCTATCCAGACGGCGGGGCGTGATGTGTTGCACCGACTGTCAGCCAACCACTTGGTGCACTTTCTCGATTACACCACCCTGCTCGAACACCGCATCGTCAACCGTGCCGTGGAAGTCATCGTGCACCGCGAACTGCCCATTTACGTGCCTCTGGCGATGAAACATGCGGCCCTGCAGCTCTACACCGACGAAGGTTATCACGCGCTGTTCTCCAACCATCTCGCAGAACAGATCGCCGCGTTTTACGGGTTCACCGGACGTCCGGTGATTGCGAAGCGCATCACCCGCATGAACGCTCTGATTACCCGCACTCCGGAAAAGAACCGCCCACTGGCATGGTTTCTGCTGGGTTTCGTCTCGGAAACCATCATTGCCCGGGAGCTGCTGGACATCTGCCGCGACAGTCTGGTGTCCAGCGTCAACGACATGCTGCGTGACCATCTGGCCGACGAAGCCCGCCACAGTCGCTACTTCGCCGAAGCGTTCCATTACTTCTGGCTGTCGATGAACAGCCGCCAACGCACGTTTGCGAGCAGAACACTGCTGGAAATCATCGGGATTTTTTTCGAGGCGGATGAACGCTGGCTGCAACAGAGTCTGCGAGGAGCCGGCATCGCCGACAGTGACGTGATGGAAATCGTCGGCGGCATGGCCACGGTGCAGGCCAATCGCGCGCGTGCACGATCAGGTTCCATCGCCACGCTGGATGCACTACGCAAGGCTGGTTTTTTCGCACTTCCCCATAACCAGAAGCTCTTTGCCAAGGCAGGACTGATCGGTGGATAAAGGAAAATCCGAAGCAACCACCCGGCAACGCCGCGCCGCTGTCAGCCTGTTGCTGGCCATGGTGCTGTTGGGCGTATTTCCGCTGGATGTTTTGCTTCCTTCATTTCCAGCTCTCGCGGCGCATTTTCTCAGATCACCGGCAGACATCGCGCTGTCCATCAGTCTGTTTGCTGTGGGGATCGCATTTGCTCAGGTTCTGATCGGCCCCCTCTCGGACGTGATCGGACGCAAGGGCTTGTTACTCGCCGGCATGAGCGTATCGATACTGGGTGCGCTCGGTTGCGTGATGACCTCCGATTACCCGCTATTTCTCATATTCCGGGTGATGCAGGCCCTGGGATGTGGATGTTTCGTACTGTCCCAGGCGCTTGTGCAGGATCTGTTCGAAGGTGAGGAACGCGACCGTTTGCGTATCCTGATGGTCACGGCCACCGGGATCTTTATCTCGGTGTCGCCGTTGGCCGGCACCTTTCTTCAGGCCTCACTCGGTTGGCGCGGCAGCTTCTGGGTGTTTACCGCGCTGTCCGCAACGGTGCTGATCAAGGCCTGGCTGTTTTTACCGAACAGCCGACCGGCCTACAGCGGCACACGGCTCGGTTTCATTCAGTCCTACCGCCGCGTGCTGGGGGATTTCGAGTTTGTCGGCTACTGGCTGATTTCAGCGTTCGCTTTCGCCTGCCACTTCTCGTTCATCGTGATTTCGCCGCTGATTTTCATGGATCAATTGGAGCTGGCGCCCTATGACTTTTCACTGATCCTGCTGGTTTACGGCGCTGCCTATGTAGTCGGTGGCATCCTTGCCGCCGTACTCAATCGACGCATCACGCCGGTTCAGCAAATCCTCACCGGGCTGAGCCTGATACTGCTGTCGGGGCTGGCGATGCTGTACCTGGCGGCCAATCATGCGCTGGCGCCGGCCACTGTGTTGATCCCGATGCTGATCTGCACGGCGGGCACCACCATTGCCCGCCCCGCCGCCACCTCTCGGGCCATGGGCCTGTTTCCTGAGAGCGCCGGGACGTCGGCCTCGGCGGGCAGTACGATCATCTTTATTTGTGGCGGGCTTATCAGCGCATTGATCAGCCTCAGCCCAGCCAATCTGCAATCGACGCTGGGCTACAGCTTTGTGTTGCTGAGCGCGACAGCGCTGGTGCTGAACAACAGGCTCAGCCGCCGCGCAAGAAACGTTGAAGCCAATGTCGTTGCACAGACCGGCGGTGATTAAACCCGCCGGTCGTCATCCCACACACGCCGTCTGCACTGGAACAATGCTTTGCGCCATTCCCTCCAGACGCCAGCGGTGTAGAATCGACTGATTCATCGCCATTCATCCCCCGGCGGGTTTATGAGCTCAGGCTGAGACCAGCGGCGATCCCGCAACGTCATCGGCAACTTCACGGACACACGGTCATTTCTGAGTGTTCCAGACGTCAATAGAAGCTCACTCCCCTTTTGCACCTGTTAGTAAGTGATTAGCCGCCCGGAGTGTTCCATGCCAGATTACCGTTCGAAAACATCCACCCACGGCCGCAACATGGCCGGTGCCCGCGCATTGTGGCGCGCCACGGGGATGAAAGATGACGACTTCAAAAAGCCGATCATCGCCATTGCCAACTCGTTCACCCAGTTCGTACCGGGCCACGTGCACCTGAAGGATCTGGGCCAACTGGTCGCCCGTGAAATCGAACGCGCCGGTGGCGTAGCGAAAGAATTCAACACCATTGCCGTGGATGACGGCATCGCCATGGGCCACGACGGCATGCTGTATTCGCTGCCGAGCCGCGAGATCATCGCTGACTCCGTCGAGTACATGGTCAACGCCCACTGCGCCGACGCCATCGTCTGCATCTCCAACTGCGACAAGATCACCCCGGGCATGCTGATGGCTGCCTTGCGCCTGAACATACCGGTGATCTTCGTTTCCGGCGGCCCGATGGAAGCCGGCAAGACCAAACTCGCCTCCCACGGCCTCGACCTCGTCGATGCCATGGTGATCGCCGCCGACGAAAGCGCTTCTGACGAGAAAGTCGCTGAGTACGAGCGTAGCGCATGCCCGACTTGCGGCTCGTGCTCCGGCATGTTCACCGCCAACTCGATGAACTGCCTGACCGAAGCACTGGGTCTGGCACTGCCGGGCAACGGTTCGACCCTCGCCACCCACAGCGATCGCGAACAACTGTTCCTGCAGGCCGGCCGTACCATCGTTGAGCTGTGCAAACGCTACTACGGCGAAAACGACGAATCGGTATTGCCGCGCAACATTGCCAACTTCAAGGCGTTCGAGAACGCGATGATGCTCGACATCGCCATGGGCGGTTCGACCAACACCATCCTGCACTTGCTCGCTGCTGCCCAAGAGGCGGAAATCGAGTTCGACCTGCGCGACATCGACCGTCTTTCGCGCACCGTTCCACAGCTGTGCAAGGTTGCGCCGAACATCCAGAAGTACCACATGGAAGACGTGCACCGCGCCGGCGGTATCTTCAGCATCCTCGGTTCACTGGCCCGTGGCGGTCTGCTGCACACCGACCTGCCGACCGTGCACAGCCGCAGCATGGAAGAAGCCATCGCCAAGTGGGACATCACCCAGACCACCGATGAAGCGGTGCATCACTTCTTCAAGGCCGGCCCTGCCGGTATCCCGACGCAGACGGCGTTCAGCCAGTCGACCCGCTGGGAAACTTTGGATGACGACCGTGAAAACGGCTGCATCCGCAGCTTCGAGCACGCCTATTCGCAAGAAGGTGGCCTGGCCGTACTGTACGGCAACATCGCGCTCGATGGCTGCGTGGTGAAAACCGCCGGTGTTGACGAGTCGATTCACGTTTTCGAAGGCAACGCGAAAATCTTCGAAAGCCAGGACAGCGCCGTACGCGGCATCCTCGCTGACGAAGTGAAGGCGGGCGACATCGTCATCATTCGCTACGAAGGCCCGAAAGGCGGCCCGGGCATGCAGGAAATGCTCTACCCGACGTCGTACCTGAAATCCAAAGGTCTTGGCAAAGCCTGCGCGCTGCTCACCGACGGGCGTTTCTCTGGTGGTACATCCGGTCTGTCGATCGGTCACGCTTCACCAGAAGCAGCAGCCGGCGGCGCGATCGGCCTGGTGCAGGACGGCGACAAAGTGCTGATCGACATTCCGAACCGCTCGATCAACCTGTTGGTCAGCGACGAAGAACTGGCCGCACGCCGCGCCGAGCAGGACAAGAAAGGCTGGAAACCGGTCGAGATTCGTCCACGCAAAGTAACCACCGCCCTCAAGGCTTACGCCTTGCTGGCGACCAGCGCCGACAAAGGTGCTGTGCGTAACAAAGCGATGCTCGACGGGCTGTAAGCGTCAAATCGCCGAAACAAAAATGCCCCGCCAAGTGCGGGGCATTTTTTTGTCTGACCGAAATCCCAACGTCACTGCAGATCAAACTGTGGGAGCGAGCCTGCTCGCGAATGCGGTATGTCAGAAACACAGATGGCGACTGACACTACGCTTTCGCGAGCAGGCTCGCTCCCACATTGGATCGGTGTGGCTTACTGAATTTCCTCAGGCTTGACGATCACCCAGTTCTTGTCCGCCGTCACCGGCAACCCTTCCTTGGCCTGCGCCGCTGCATGCTTGGCCATCATGCCGTTGAGCTGGGTCATGTATTTGTCTTTGCGGTTGATCCACAAGTGAATGCCGCCCTTGGCCACGTCGACATCGTGGAACAGCATGTAGCCGTCGCTGGTCGGGGTATCGCCACCCACCAATACCGGTTTTTTCCATTCATCGATGTAGGTGAGGATCGCCGCATGCTTGCCGGCCATCCACGTCGCCGGGGTCCACAGATACGGGGTCAGTTCGAGGCCGAGGTTGGCCTTCTCGTCATATTTGCCGGCGGTAATCTGCTTGCGTGCCGTGGTCAGTTCGTTGGTCTCGCGGTTCTTCAGCAGGGTGGTCACGCCGATGACGTTCTGCGGTTTGACGTTGTAGCCGTACTTCGGATCCGCCGCGACCATGCGCACCAGTTCTTCAGAGGCGGCGGTCATCACGTAGACCTCGATGCCGTTCTCCATCAGCTTGTTGTACAGCTCTTGCTGGCCAGTGAAGATCTTCGGCGGATTGACGTCGAGCTTCTTCACCACATCGCCTTCGTAATAAGTCGCCGGCACCGGTTTGCCCGAGGCCATCAGCTCATCGACGTAGCCTTTGAGTTCCTTGAGAGTGAAGCCGGAGAACACCTGCGCCACCCACGGGTAACAGACCATGTCGTCGACTTCGCAGAGCCGGTAGTAGTAACTGAACAGGCTTTCCTTGTGGTCGGCGGTGTCCTTGAACGGCATCAGTTTCAGCGAAGGGTCGAGTTTGTCGCGGGTGATCAGGCCCTTGTTTTCCATGAACGGCAACAACGACTCTTCGAGGTCGTAGCGGTAACTGGTGTTGTCCATGTCGAACACCGCGTAGTTACCCTTGTTGGCATTGGCGGCGATCATCGCGTCCAGCGCCTTGGCCTGATCCGCCGGCCAGTGTTTCAGGTCAGTAGCGAACGCCTGAGTGGCCAGGCCCATGCCCACTGTCAGCGCGACAGCCAGAAATTTCGGTGCGAACTTCATAAGCCTCTTCTCCCTGATTCAAAGAGATCGACGCTAACAAATATGTGTGACAGTCCTCGTCTGTCAGCGACCGCCCTCGTCCCTGTTTGCGCCAGATGCATTGCCGAGAGCGACACGGGCTTATTCCAAAAACGACGGACGCCCTAAGATTTCGGTATTAAATCATTGCAAATCAAGCTGTTAGGCTTGCCGGTTCGCAGCAGCCCCGGAAGGCTGTTGGCACAGTCTTTCCTGGAGATCTCATGAATCTACCGTTGATTCTCAACCTGCTGGTGTTCCTCGCCCTGCTTTTCGGTCTGGCACAAACCCGCCACACCACGTGGAGCCTGGCGAAAAAAGTCCTGCTCGCGCTGGTGCTGGGTGTTGCGTTCGGCGTGGCCCTGCACACCGTTTACGGTGCCGGCAACCCGGTGCTGAAAGCGTCGATCGGCTGGTTCGATCTGGTCGGCAACGGCTACGTGCAGTTGCTGCAAATGATCGTCATCCCGTTGGTGTTCGCCTCGATCCTCAGCGCCGTGGCACGCCTGCACAATGCTTCGTCGCTGGGCAAGATCAGCTTCCTGACCATCGGCACCCTGCTGTTCACCACCGCGATCGCGGCGCTGATCGGCATCGGCCTGACCAACCTGTTCGGCCTCACCGCTGAAGGTCTGGTCGCCGGCACCCAGGAAATGGCCCGTCTGCAAACCATTCAGACCGACTACGCCGGCAAGGTCGCCGACCTGAATGTGCCGCAACTGCTACTGTCGTTCATCCCGCAAAACCCGTTTGCCGATCTGGCGCGGGCCAAGCCAACCTCGATCATCAGCGTGGTGATTTTCGCCGCGTTCCTCGGGGTCGCAGCGCTGCAACTGCTCAAGGATGACGTCGAGAAAGGTCAGAAAGTGATCAACGCCATCGACACCCTGCAAGCCTGGGTGATGCGCCTGGTGCGTCTGGTGATGAAACTGACCCCATACGGCGTGCTGGCGCTGATGACCAAAGTGGTCGCCGGTTCCAACCTGCAAGACATCATCAAACTAGGCAGTTTTGTGGTGGTGTCGTACCTCGGTCTGGGCCTGATGTTCGTGGTGCACGGCTTGCTGGTATCGGCGGCCGGGATCAACCCGCTGCGTTTCTTCCGCAAGATCTGGCCGGTGCTGACGTTCGCGTTCACCAGCCGCTCCAGCGCCGCGAGCATTCCGCTGAGCATTGAAGCGCAGACCCGGCGTCTGGGGATTCCGCAGTCAGTGGCGAGTTTTGCTGCGTCGTTCGGTGCGACGATTGGCCAGAACGGTTGCGCGGGCCTGTACCCGGCGATGTTGGCGGTGATGGTTGCGCCAACCGTGGGTATCAACCCGCTGGATCCGCTGTGGATCGCGACGCTGGTGGCGATTGTGACGTTGAGTTCGGCGGGTGTGGCCGGGGTCGGTGGCGGCGCGACGTTCGCGGCACTGATCGTGCTGCCGGCGATGGGCTTGCCGGTGTCACTGGTGGCGTTGCTGATTTCGGTTGAGCCGCTGATCGACATGGGTCGCACGGCGTTGAACGTGAGTGGTTCGATTACGGCTGGCGCAATTACCAGTCAGGTGATGCAGCAGACGGATAAAGCGTTGCTGGATGCTGATGAGCATGCGGAGTTGGCGCAGGCTTAAGCTCTTTTTTGCCTGATCCGGCCTCTTCGCAAGCAGGCTCGCTCCCACATAGGAATGCGTTTCCCCTGTGGGAGCGAGCTTGCTCCGGGCGGCGTTCCGACGAAGCTCTTAGGCTTTCTCCCAAACCTCAAAGCTGTACGCGGGTTTGTCGCCCTCAGCTGGATTCGGCACATTCGACACCAGCTTCCACTGGTTCAGATCAAACTCCGGAAACCACGCATCCCCTTCCGGGCTCAGCGCCACGCGAGTCAGATACAGTCGATCCGCCTGCGCCAGCCCTTGCGCGTACAACTGCGCGCCGCCAATCAGCATCAGCTCATCAACGCCCTGTTCCTTTGCCCATTCCTCGGCGCGAACCACCGCGGCTTCCAGCGACGGATAAACCTCGGCACCTTCGAGCACCAGATCGGCCTGACGGCTGACCACGATGTTCAAACGCCCGGGCAACGGCCGACCAAGCGAATCCCAGGTCTTGCGGCCCATGATGATCGGCTTACCCAAGGTCGTGGCCTTGAAGTATTTGAAGTCCCCCGGCAGGTGCCAGGGCATGCTGTTGTCGACGCCGATCACGCGGTTTTCACCGAGGGCTGCGATCAGGCTGAGAGGGAGTGATTTAGTCATGCCGGCGAGGATACCAGAGCCACGCTTACCCCGATAAGCGCCACAGCGGTTATGCTCAGCGCTCAATTAAGCGACGAGACGCTGCGTGACTGAACTGACTCCACTGCAAAACCTCTGGCTCACCGAGACCGTGCGTCTGCGCGAAGAACATGCCGGTCCCCTGGATGATGTTGAAGCCAATCGACTGGCGCGCACGGCCGGCGGTGATCTGTCGGGCCGTATTCAGCGCCGAGCGTTGTGGCTGGCCGAGCGTGACGGGCTGACGGCCGCACTCAAACACTGGCTGCAAGGCGCGCGTCTGGCGCTGGTGTTGCTGATGATCTTCGCGGTCCTGAGCGGCGCTGGTCTGGCCTTCGCTGCGCTGGGGCAAACGCCGGTCAACGTGTTTTGGGCCTTGGGCAGTCTGCTCGGGCTGAACCTGATTCTGCTGCTGAGCTGGTTGCTGGGCTTGATCTTCGCCGGCGAACACGGCGCCACCCTTGGACGATTGTGGCTGTGGCTAAGCGAAAAGATGGCCCGCGACGCCAAAGCCGCGCAACTGGCGCCGGCACTGTTACTAATGCTGCAACGCAAGAAACTCAATCGCTGGGCACTCGGTACGCTGGTCAACGGCTTGTGGCTGTTGGCGATGCTCAGCGCATTGATTCTGCTGCTGACGCTGATGGCGACCCGGCGCTACGGCTTCGTCTGGGAAACCACGATTCTCAGCGCCGACACGTTTATCCACGTCACCCACGCGCTCGGTTATCTGCCGTCGCTGCTCGGTTTCAATGTGCCAACCGTGGAAATGATCCGCGCCAGCGGCGACGGCGCGCTCGACATCGAAAGCGCCCGTCAGGCCTGGGCGACATGGCTGGTTGGCGTGTTGGTCGTGTACGGCGTGCTGCCGCGTCTGCTGCTGACGCTGTTGTGCTTCTGGCGCTGGAACAGCGGCAAAGCTGCGCTGCGTCTGGACCTTAACCTGCCCGGCTACGCGCAATTGCGTGAACGTCTGATGCCGACCAGCGAACGCCTCGGCGTCAATGATCCGGAGCCTGCGCAGTTGCATCGCGTCGAAAGCAGCGTCGGCGAACTGGTGAGCGAAGGCGCGTTGCTGGTCGCCATCGAACTCGACGAACAACGCCCATGGCCGCCCGCGCTGCCGAAAAACGTCAGCAACGCCGGCATTCTCGACAGCCGCGAATCGCGGCACAAACTTCTCGAACAATTGAGCCGCTTCCCGCCATCACGTCTGGCCATTGCCTGCGACCCACGGCGCTCGCCGGATCGCGGCAGCCTCGCCTTGATCGCCGAACTGGCGCGCAGTGCCGGGGAGACGCGCGTCTGGCTGCTGCAAGCGCCGCCGGGCGAAGCACTGGACGCCGAACGCCTCGGCGACTGGCACGTCGCCCTGCAACAGCTTGATCTGAAGTTTGCCGATTGCGCGCCGTTGAACTGGCTGGAGACTGGCCATGACTGATGCCTGGAAAGCGCCGCTGAAACTCGCGGTGGTCGGCCACACCAACGTCGGCAAGACCTCGTTGCTGCGCACGCTGACCCGCGACGTGGGTTTTGGCGAAGTCTCCCATCGCCCGAGTACCACCCGGCATGTCGAAGGCGCGCGGTTGTCAGTGGACGGCGAGCCGTTGCTCGATCTCTACGACACGCCTGGCCTGGAAGATGCGATCGCTCTGCTGGATTTTCTCGAACGCCTGGAGCGGCCCGGCGAACGCCTCGATGGCCCGGCGCGGCTGGCGCGTTTTCTCGACGGCAGCGAAGCGCGCCAGCGTTTCGAGCAGGAGGCGAAAGTGCTACGGCAACTGCTCGCTTCCGACGCCGGTTTGTATGTGATTGATGCCCGCGAACCGGTGTTGGCCAAATATCGTGATGAGCTGGAAGTGCTCGCCAGTTGTGGCAAACCGCTGCTGCCGGTGCTGAATTTTGTCAGCAGCGCCAACCATCGCGAGCCAGATTGGCGCGAGGCGCTGGCGCGGCTTGGGCTGCATGCGCTGGTGCGTTTCGACAGCGTAGCGCCGCCCGAGGATGGCGAGCGGCGGCTGTATGAAAGTCTGGCGCTGCTGCTGGAAAATGCTCGGCCACAACTGGAACGGTTGATTGCCGATCAACAGGCTCAGCGCCTCGCCCGCCAGCAAAGTGCGGCGCGATTGATTGCTGAATTGTTGATCGACTGCGCCGCGTGCCGGCGCAGTGTGGTCAGTGAAGCTGCGCAGGAACAGCAAGCCATCAGCGAACTGCGCAAGGCTGTGCGTCAGCGTGAGCAGAAGTGTGTTGAGGCGCTGCTCAAGCTCTATGCGTTTCGTCTGCAGGATGCGACGGCGAGTGATTTGCCGTTGCTGGACGGGCGTTGGGGCGATGACTTGTTCAACCCGGAAACCTTGAAGCAACTCGGCGTGCGCGTGGGCGGCGGTATTGCTGCCGGTGCGGCGGCAGGGGCTGGCGTGGATTTGCTGGTTGGCGGGATTACCCTCGGCGCGGCAGCTTTGGCAGGGGCGATTGCCGGGGGTGCGCTGCAGACGGCGCGTAGTTATGGCAGTCGCTTGCTCGGCAAGATCAAAGGGCAGCGTGAGCTGACGGTGGATGACGGGGTGTTGCGGCTGTTGGCGTTGCGCCAGCGGCAGTTGGTGTTGGCGCTGGATCAGCGTGGGCATGCGGCGATGGATGCGGTTCAGGTGGCGACTCCGCAGGATAAGACTTGGCGCGAGGGCAAGTTGCCGGAAGCGCTGAACAAGGCGCGGGCGCATCCGCAGTGGTCGTCGCTCAATCCGCAGGCGAAGTTGAATCAGGCTGAGCGGCAGGAGCAGATTGAGGGGTTGGTTGCTCGGGTGCTTGAGCTTTAGATCGCTACCCCCTCACCCCAGCCCTCTCCCCCAAGGGGTAGAGGGGGAAAGGGAGCAGATCTGCATGCTGTCCAAACCTGAGTTCGGCTGGATATTTCAGGTCGATGTATGACCCAAGAACAACACGGTCAGCTCCCTCTCCCTCCGGGAGAGGGCTGGGGTGAGGGTTGCAATCACCCGGCCGACAACAAAACCTCAGCCTTGCGCTTGAGAACCGCCAAATCCATCACCGGCACCGCCCTCTCCTTGGCCAGCTCATCCCACTGCCGCATCCGCAGACTGACCGCACACAACGGATCGCGCTCAAACACATCCGCTTCAGCCTCGGTCATCACCCCACCCTGATACGCCAGGGTCCGCCGACTCGCCTCACTTAATCGATCAAAATACCCCGGCTCACGCAACGTCAGATACCGCTTGGCCTGCACGTGATATTCCACCAGCCGCGCCATCCGCTCACTGAAACCGGCCTCACGCAAATAATGCGCACCCAGCCGTTCATGGCTGACCACACCATAGCCGCCCATGTTCTCCGCGCCCTCGGCACACAAATGGCCGATGTCATGGAAGAACGCCGCGAGCACCACTTCGTCATCAAAACCTTCGGCGATCGCGAGTTCGGCAGACTGGGACATGTGCTCGATCTGCGATACCGGTTCGCCGATGTAATCGCTGGTGCCGAAGCGCTCATACAACCCGAATACCCGCGCGACGACTTGCTCGTGACCTGTCATCAAACTTCCTCCAACAACTGCGCAATGTTGCGCTCGGCCATGGCCGGGCCGACGCTCATGCCGACACCCGTGTGCATCAGCGCCACACTCAACCCTGCTGCCGGGCGCAGGAATGAAAATGGCCCCGGCCCCCGGGAACCATAGACGCCCTGCCAGCGCTCGACCACTTGCACCTTGCAGCCCAGCGTCTGTTCGGCCAGTTCGAGCATCCAGTTGTCCACTTGCTCGGCGTTGAACGGTGAAGGCTCGCTGCCGTAATGGTGCGAGTCGCCGATGATCACTTCGCCGTAGGGCGTCGGGCTGATCAACAGGTGGATGCCGTTGTCGTGCAGGTGCGGTTGTTCGCGCAGGATTTGCGCCTGCACCGCCGCCGCTTCCGGCAGATCGGCGAAAGCGCCGTAGTGCACGCAGCTCAGGCCGGTGAGCAAGGCGTGTTGCAGATTCAGATCGATCTGCGGTTTGGCGCGGAGCATTTGCAGGCGGCAGATTTGCGGGTCGAGCGCGGCGATCGGCTCGGCCAGCAAGGTCTGATAATCGTGGCCGGAGCAGACGATGATCTGCTTCGCGGTAAAACTGCCGGCGGTGCTGTGCAAGTGACCGGGCTCTACATCGCGCACCAGCGTGGAGAAGTGGAACTCGACGCCGAAGTCTCGGCGCAGGTAATCGATCAGCGCTGGAATTGCTTCACGCGAGTACAGCTGTTGATCGTCGATACCGTGCAACGCGGCGCGGTGGTGGCTGAACTGGCCGTGATACAGATCGCGCAAGGCCGCGCCGCGCAGCAACTGGATGTTGTAACCGTGCTCCACGGCGCGACCGTTGCAGAACACTTCCAGCAAGTGTTCTTCAACTTCAGTGCGAGCGAACAGGTACGAGCCGTTACGCTTGATCTGCAAACCGGCGAGCTGCGCCCAGTCGCCCCAGATGTCGCGGCTGGCCTTGGCTAGCTCGAGCATTTGGCCAGGTGGTTGGCCAGTGACCAGCGCCTGGCCGAAGTTGCGCACCGAGGCGCCGAGAGGCGTGGCGGTGCGTTCGAAGACGGCGACCTTGAGGCCGCGTTTGGCGGCGGCGTAGGCGTGCGATAGGCCCAGAATGCCGGCGCCTACGACGAGCAGGTCTTTGTGTTGTGTCATCTGGATGATTTCCTGAATGAAAGACCGCTATCGCGAGCAGGCTCACTCCTACAGTTGGAATGCGTTCCCCTGTAGGAGTGAGCCTGCTCGCGATGAGGCCCTGTCAGCTTGCGAAGATTTACTTGGCCGCCACTTTCTCGGACTTGCCGTCATAACGCTTGCGCCACTCGGTGAGGATCTCGTCACGATTCTTCGAGGCCCAGGCAAAGTCGTTCTTGATCAAACGCTGCTCATAATCCGCCGGCAGTTCGGTCTGCGGCTTGGCGATCCCCGGCTGCGCAAGAACAGCGAAGTTCTCCTTGTACAGATCCATCGCCTCAGCACTCGCCGAGAAGTCCGCGAGTTTCTTGGCCGCCTCTTCATGCGGCGTGCCTTTGATCACCGCAGTCGCTTCGATCTCCCAGCCCAGACCTTCCTTCGGCAGGATGATGTCCAGTGGCGCGCCCTGACGCTTCAGCTGTACGGCTGGATATTCAAAGGAAATACCAATCGGGAATTCCCCCGCCGCTGCCAGTTTGCAAGGCTTGGAACCGGAGTGAACGTATTGCCCGATGTTCTGGTGCAGACCGTCCATGTAGGCCCAGCCCTGCTTCTCGCCAAAGGTTTGCAGCCAGGCGCTGACGTCGAGGAAGCCGGTGCCGGACGATGCCGGGTTGGGCATGACGATCTTGCCCTTGTACTCAGGCTTGGTCAGGTCCTGCCAGCTCACGGGTTTAGTCAGGCCCTGCTTCTCGGCTTCGACGGTGTTGAAGCAAATCGTCGCGGCCCAGACGTCCATACCGACCCAGGCTGGCGGGTTGGCGGCGTCACGATAGTTCGCGCCAATCTTGCCGAGATCCTTCGGCGCATAGCTTTGCAGCATGCCTTGCTGATCGAGGATCGCCAGACTCGAAGCCGCCAGCCCCCACACCGCGTCAGCTTGTGGGCGGGCCTTCTCGGCGAGCAGTTTGGCGGTGATGATCCCGGTGGAATCACGCACCCATTTGATCTCGACGTCCGGGTTGGCCTTTTCGAAGGCTTCTTTGTAGGACTTCAGTTGCTCGGCTTCGAGGGCGGTGTACACCGTCAACTCGGTTTTTGCCGCAAAGGCATTCAGGCTGAAAGTAGCGAGCACAGCAGCGGCCAGGGCCATAGGCTTGAACATGATCGGTATCCTGTCTTTTGAGTTGAGGGTGTGAATCAGTGACCAGGCGCGGTTTGCCGCCAGGCTTGAGAACGGCGCAGCAAGCCGCGCGAAGCCCACGCCAGCAGCAAGGACACGCCCGCCGAAGTGAACAGAATCAGGGTCGACATCGCCGCCGCGCCGCCAACGTTGCCGGCGTCATCCATGTTCAGCACCGCGACTGCCGCGAGGATGGTGTCGGGGCTGTAGAGGAAGATCGCTGCGGAAACCGTGGTCATCGCCGAGACGAACAAGTAGCGCACGATGTCGAGCAGCGCCGGCAGGCAGATCGGCACGGTGACGCGCAGGTAGTGGCGATACAGCGGCGCCTTAAGCGACAGCGCGGCGGCTTCGAACTCGGCGTCGAGTTGGCGCAGCGCGGTGGTCGCGGTCATTTGGGCGGTGGTCAGGTAGTGCGCGATGGTGCAGACGATCAGCAGCGCCATCGTCCCGTAGAGCACATGCAGCGGGTTACCGGTGAGGTTGAAAAAGAAGACGTAACCCAGACCGAGCACCAGCCCCGGCACCGCCATCGGCACAAAACTGAGCATGCGCAGGGCTAGATTGAGGCCGCGTTGGCTGCGGGTTTTCTCCATCAGATAAGCGCCGGTGAAGATCAGCACGCTGCCGATCAACGCCGTGCCCAAGGCCATTTTCAAACTGTTGCTGTAAGCCAGCCAGCCACCGCCGGCGGTTTCGTTGAACTGGTAATGGTTGAGCGACAGCGACAGGTTGTATGGCCAGAACTTCACCAGTGAGGAAAACACCGCCATGCCGAACACCAGAATCAACGCGGCGCTGATCAGCAAGACAATCGCCAGGTAACAGCCGTCGCGCAGTTTCGACGGCGCCGGTTTGAACACCTGCGCCCGACCGCTCATGGAGTCGCCATGGCGGCGACGCAGCCAGGCATCGACGCCGAAGCTGAACAGCGCCGGCAGCAACAGCACCATGCCGATCAACGCGCCGCGACCGAACTGCTGTTGGCCGACCACGGCTTTGTAGGCTTCCAGCGCCAGCACTTGGTAGTCGCCACCGACCACCACCGGCACCCCGAAATCGGTGATGGTCAGGGTGAACACCAGACAGAACGCGGCGAACACGGCCTGTCGCGTTGCCGGCCAAGTGATGCTGCGAAACGCCTTGGCCGGACTGGCGCCCATGCTCGACGCAGCGTCGAACAGCCGCGCATCGGCCAACGACAACGCCGAGAGCAAAATCATCAGCGCATGCGGGAAGGTGTAAATCACCTCGCCCAGCACAATCCCCCAGAAGCCATAAATGTTGTCCGAGAGCAGCCCGCGCAACATGCCTTGGTTGCCGAACAGATAGACCAACGCAATCCCCGGCAACATCGACGGTGCCATCAGCGGCAGCAACGAAATGCCGCGCCAGATGCCCTTCACCGGAATCATTGTGCGTTGCAGCGCGTAGGCAAACAGGTAGGCCAGCGGTACGACGATGGCCGCGACGCTGAGAGAAACTTTCAGGCTGTTGCCGAGCAGCCAGTGGAAATTCTCGCTGCTCACCAGCTCCTTCGCCGCGACCCAGCCACCGCCCTGCCCGGCTTCACTGCTGAAACCACGCCAGAAGATTGCCAACAACGGCAGCAATACCGCGACGCCGAGTAACAGCAGCAGTAGGACTTTGCCGCCGACGACAAAAATGCGATCGCCGATCTCGGCTTTAGAAGTCTGGCGCACCTGCTTGTGCGGTAGCGGCAGCGCGAGGTTGCTGTTCATCAGGCAAACACCTGCAGGCTGCGCGGCGGCAAGGCGACCATGATTTGCTGGGCGCCGAGGCGCGGCATGGCTTCCGGGGCGAGTTCAGCGAGCAGCGCGTGGCCGGGCAACTGATCGAGTTCGAAGCTCATGCGGCAGCGGTTGCCGAGGAAGGTGATCTCGCGGACTTTGGCCGGGAACAGGTTTTCTTCGTGCACCGGTGGATTGACGTTGATGGCTTCCGGGCGGCAAAACAAACGGCCCGAGGCGCGCTGAATGCTGCCATCGCTGAGGCGCAGATTCATCCCGCCGACCTGCGCGTGAGTGTCGCTGCTGCGCTGGAACGGCAGCCAGTTGCCCTGGCCGACAAACTCGGCCACGAACGGCGTGGCTGGGCGGTTGTAGATTTCCTGCGGGGTGGCGTACTGCTCGACGCGGCCGTTGTTCATCACCGCGATACGGTCGGCCATCAGCATGGCTTCGTCCTGATTGTGCGTGACCATCAGGGTGGTGATGCCGAGGTTGCGTTGCAGTTGGCGCAGCTCGGTGCACAGATGCTCGCGGACGCGGGCGTCGAGGGCCGACATCGGTTCGTCGAGCAATAGCAGCGACGGTGCCGGCGCCAGAGCGCGGGCCAGCGCGACACGCTGTTGCTGACCGCCGGACAATTGGCCGGGATATTTTTTCTCGCTGCCGGTGAGGCCGACCAGTTCGAGCATCTGTCCGACGCGCTGGCGCACTTCATCGCGACCGCTGCCAGCAAGGCCGTAGGCAATATTCGCCTCGACGGTCAGATTGGGGAACAGCGCGTAGGACTGGAACAGAATCCCGTAGTCGCGAGCCTGTGGGGCGAGATGCGAGACGTCGCGGTCGCCAAGGTACAGCTCGCCGCTGTCCTGCTTCTCGAGTCCGGCGATACAGCGCAGCAATGTGGTCTTGCCGCAGCCCGAGGGGCCGAGCAGACACACCAGTTCACCGGCGGCGACGTCGAGAGAAACGTTATCCAGTGCGGTGAACGCGCCGAAGCGTTTCTGCACGCCGCGCACTTTCATCGGCGCACCGGGGTTGGTCAGGGCAGTTGCGATGGCAGGATTCATGGACAGACCTCATCAAGCAGATGGGGCCAATCCTAGAGTTGTAATGCGTCCGTCATATGGCAACGAGGCAAAAACGGCCGATAGTGGTATTCGGGGATTTTGGTTGGAGATCAAAAGATCGCAGCCTTCGGCAGCTCCTACATTGGAATGCGTCCCCCTGTAGGAGCTGCCGAAGGCTGCGATCTTTTGATCTTCAAGCCGGGGACATTTCCTGTGCCAAGCCGAGGAACGCCGCCGGCAACCGCGCGCCCTTCCTTTCTTTGAGGCAGTAAAGGTACTCGGGAATCTGCGGCGCATTCTCGATCGTCAGCACGCGCAACTGCGGATCATGCGGCACTT
The DNA here is from genome assembly GCF_045037865.1 of Pseudomonas sp. M20. Lineage (NCBI taxonomy): Bacteria > Pseudomonadati > Pseudomonadota > Gammaproteobacteria > Pseudomonadales > Pseudomonadaceae > Pseudomonas > Pseudomonas sp. M20. The sequence goes on along the minus strand of NZ_CP173611.1, from coordinate 6,102,601 downwards.
CCTGCCGGGCAATGATGCTGATGCCGATATTGCGCAACACCGCCTCACGAATCGACTCACGGCTGCCGATCTCCAGCAGCGGCCCGAAACTCACCCCGGCACTGGCGAGCAACTCCTCCGTCAACCGCCGCGTGGTCGAACCCGACTCACGCATCAACAACGTATGCCCGGCCAGCGCACTCAACGCCACATGTTCCTGCGTTGCCAGCGGATGATTGCGATGCACCGCCAGCACCAGAGGATCCGTGCCCAATACCCGACGAATCAACCGCGCGTCATCAAGCAATTGCGACGACGCGGCGATATCCACGCGGTAATCCTCCAGCGCCTCCAGCACCTGCTGTGAATTGCCGATTTCCACCGACACTTCCACTTGCGGCAGACGCTCGCGAAAGGTCTTCACCAGATCGAGAATGTAATACGGTGCGGTCGCTGCGATGCGCAACGTGCCTTGCACCTGACCGCTGTTGCGCAGGAAAAACTCGATGTCGGCTTCCTGCTGCAACAGCGTCTTGACCATCGGCAGCAGCCGCGCGCCTTCGTCGCTGACGCTCAGACGCCGACCGCCACGGTAGAACAGCTCCACAGAGTAATGACTTTCCAGATTGCGGATCTGCGTGGTCACGGTCGGTTGGCTGAGGCCGAGTTTTTTCGCCGCCAGCGTGATGCTGCCCAGGCGAGCGACCATGTAAAACGCTTTCAGCTCGGCACTCAGCACAACCTTTCCTCATCTATTTGCGCAGCAGGCGCAAACCGTTGAACACCACCAACAGGCTCACGCCCATGTCAGCGAACACCGCCATCCACATGGTGGCGAGCCCGGCGAAGGTTACCGCAAGAAAGATCGCCTTGATCACCAGAGCCAGCGCGATGTTCTGTTTCAGGATGCTCGCGGTATTGCGCGACAGGCTGATGAACGCCGGGATTTTGCGCAGATCGTCGTCCATCAGGGCGACATCGGCGGTTTCAATCGCCGTATCGGTGCCGGCAGCGGCCATGGCGAAACCGATCTCGGCGCGGGCCAGTGCCGGTGCATCGTTGATGCCGTCGCCGACCATGCCGACCCGCCGACCCTGTGCATAAAGGTCTTCGATGGCTTGCAGTTTGTCGGTTGGCAGCAAATCACCGCGAGCCTCGTCGATGCCGACCTGCGCGGCAATCGCCTGAGCGGTGTGGACGTTGTCGCCCGTGAGCATCAGGGTTTTCACGCCGAGCTCATGCAACTGACGGATCGCTTCGCGGCTGGTTTCCTTGACGGTGTCGGCCACGGCGAACAGCGCCAGCGGGCCAGAGCTATCGAGCAGCAGCACCACGGATTTGCCCTGTTTCTCCAGCGCGAAGAGTTTTTCTTCCAGCGCTGGCGAGCACAGGCCGAGTTCTTCGACCAGACGATGGTTGCCCAAATGATAAGTCTGACCGTTGATTTCGCCTTTGACGCCCCGCCCGCCTAGCGCTTCGAAGTTATCCACAATCAGCGCTGTGAAGTTTTTATCCACAGCAGCGTTGGCGATGGCCAGCGACACCGGATGGTCGGAACGACCGGCCAATGCAGCAGCGATGGCCGGTGCCGTGGCATCGGCGGCTGGATCGAGTGACAAGTAATCGGTCTGCACCGGTTTGCCGTGGGTGATCGTCCCGGTTTTATCCAGCGCCAGATAATCCAGTTTGAAACCGCCCTCCAGGTACACGCCGCCCTTGACCAGAATGCCTTTGCGCGCCGCTGCCGCAAGGCCGCTGACGATGGTCACCGGGGTGGAAATCACCAGTGCGCATGGGCAAGCGACCACCAGCAACACCAGCGCGCGGTAGATCCAGTCGAACCACACTGCGCCCATGAACAGCGGCGGAATGATCGCCACGGCCAAGGCAAACACGAACACCACCGGCGTGTAGATTTTCGAGAACTGATCGACGAAGCGCTGGGTCGGGGCGCGCGCACCTTGGGCCTGTTCGACGGCGTGGATGATTCGCGCCAGCGTCGAGTTGTTCGCCGCTGCGCTGACCGCGTATTCCAGCGAACCGGCCTGGTTGATGGTGCCGGCGAAGACTTTATCGCCGACGGTTTTCTCTATCGGCAGGCTCTCACCGGTGATCGGCGCCTGGTCGATGGTCGAACTGCCGCTGAGCACTTCGCCGTCCAGCGCGATGCGCTCGCCGGGCTTCACGCGCACGCGGGCGCCGAGTTCGACGCTTTTCACGTCCTGCTCAATCCACGAACCGTCAGCCTGCAACACCGTGGCTTGCTCCGGCGTCATCTGCATCAAGCCGCTGATCGCGTTGCGCGCACGGTCCAGCGAGCGCGCTTCGATCAGCTCGGCGACAGTGAACAGGAACATCACCATCGCCGCTTCCGGCCACTGGCCGATGAGGATGGCACCGGTGACGGCGATGCTCATCAGCGCGTTGATGTTGAGGTTGCGGTTCTTCAGGGCGATCCAGCCCTTTTTGTAAGTGGTCAGGCCACCGCTGAGGATTGACACCAGCGCGATGATCGCCACCACCCAGGTGGGCGCGGCGTTGGTGAAATGAATGACTTCAGCAGCGAGCGCGCCGACGCCGGACAACGCCAGCGGCCACCAGTGTTTTTTCACTGGCGCCGGGGCTGGCGCTTCGACGCCCGCCTCCAACGGTTCGGCGTGCATGCCAAGGGATTTGATCGCCTCGGTGATGGGCTCGGTACCCGGCAAATTGTGGGTCACGCCGAGCACGCGGTTGATCAGGTTGAATTCCAGTTGCTGCACGCCGGCGAGTTTGCCGAGTTTGTTCTGGATCAGCGTCTGCTCGGTCGGGCAGTCCATCGCCTCGATACGGAAACTGCTCAGCCGCGCGTCGGCGCTGGTCTTTTCGCTCAATTGCACCAACGCAGGCGCAGCAGCCGTCGACGAGCAGCAGGAATCTTCGTGCGCATGAACCGGTGCCGGTGCTGCGACTTTCGACCCACAGCAGGAATCGCCGCCATGGGCATGTTTATGCACAGGCTGCAATTTATGACTGTGGTCGTGTCCATCGCCGGGCTTGTGGGTGTGCTGGGAATCGCTCATTGGTCGCGTCCATGAAGGTGCCTGTTGCCAAGTAAAGACCCTGTAGCCACTATAGGGTCAAGCACCCTTTTGGAGATTGCCGTCATGAAGATCGGAGAACTGGCCAAACTGACCGACTGCGCCGTGGAAACCATCCGCTATTACGAGCGCGAAAACCTGCTGCCAGAGCCGGCTCGCAGCGACGGCAACTACCGCGTCTACACCCAGGCCCACGCCGAACGCCTGACTTTCATCCGCAACTGCCGCACCCTCGACATGACTCTCGAAGAAATCCGCAGCCTTCTCGCCTTGCGCGACAGTCCGCAGGATCAGTGCGAAAGCGTCAATGCGTTGATCGACGAGCACATACAGCATGTGAAGGCGCGGATTGATGGGTTATTGGCGTTGCAGACACAGTTGCTCGACCTGCGCCAACGTTGTGGCGAAGGGCCAATGGCCGATCAATGCGGGATTTTGCAGCGGCTGGAAGTGAGTGGCGGGGTTGTCGCAACCGAGGTCGAACACTCCCACGTGGGCCGCAGCCACGGCCATTAAGACTCACGCAAAACCAAATGTGGGAGCGAGCCTGCTCGCGAAAGCGGTGTATCAGTCGACATCTCTATGACTGACACGCCCTCTTCGCGAGCAGGCTCGCTCCCACAGGGGGTTTGTGCAATGGCTTAGACCGCCATTGGTGCAGTCATTGGCGCGTGGTGTTCGTAGCCTTCCAGCGAGAAATCGCTCGGCTCGACCAGCTCCAGCCATTCCGGCTGGTACACGCCAGTCTTGGCAAACTCCGGCACACGATCCGAAATTTTCAGCTTCGGCATGGCGAACGGCTCGCGCTTGAGCTGTTCGTTGAGCATGTCCAGATGGTTCTCGTAGACGTGCGCATCGCCGATGAAATAGGTGAACCAGCGTGGCGTGTAACCGGTCAGGCGACCGATCAGGCTCAGCAGCGCGGCGCCTTCGGTGAGGTTGAACGGTGTGCCCAGACCCAGATCGTTGGAGCGGATGTAGAGGGTCAGGGAGATTTCCCTGGTCTCGACATTCGGATGGAACTGGTACAGCAGATGGCACGGCGGCAGGGCCATTTCATCCAGCTGAGCGACGTTCCAGCCGTGGAACAGGATGCGGCGGCTGCCCGGATCCTTGATGATCGTGTCGACGCACTGGCGCACCTGATCGATGGCTTTGTACAACACCACATAGGCCTGGCCGTCTTCTTCGCCTTGGGCGATCTGCTTGTAGCCATTGCTTAAGGTTTGTTCGATGGCCGCGGTGTTGCTCAGCGGGATCTGCTTGTACGCCGGCCATTTACGCCATTGCACGCCGTAGATTTCGCCGAGGTCGTCGTCGCCCTGACGGAACGGGTTGGCCAGCCACTGCGCGTTTTCGTTGGCGTTCTGGTCCCAGACCTTGCAGCCCAGCGCACGGAATTCAGCGGCGTTGTTGACGCCACGGAGAAATCCGCACATCTCGCCGATGGCCGATTTGAAGGCCATTTTGCGCGTGGTGATCGCCGGAAAACCTTCCTGCAGATCGAAACGCAGCATCGCACCCGGGAAGCTGATGGTGTTGATGCCGGTGCGGTTGGCTTGTTTAGTGCCGTTCTGAATGACGTGCGAGACCAGTTCGAGATATTGCTTCATGAGTTACCTGTGTCCTTTGAGCCCCGGCGTCGCGCGCCGGGGTTCGTAGTTTAAGCCGTCGGCGCGAGCGGTGCTGCAGGTGCGCGACGATAGGCCAGCCAGATCAGGAACAGCCCGCCGACGATCATCGGCACGCAGAGCACTTGCCCCATGGTCAGCCAGTTCCAGGCCAAGTAGCCGAGTTGCGCATCCGGTACGCGAACAAATTCGACGATGAACCGGAAGATGCCGTAAAACAGCGCGAACATGCCGGAAACAGCCATGGTCGGACGCGGCTTGCGCGAGAAAATCCACAGGATCAGGAACAGCGCCACGCCTTCGAGCGCGAACTGATACAGCTGCGACGGGTGACGCGGCAGTTGCGCCGGATCGCTGAATGGCGGGAAGACCATGGCCCATGGCACGTCGGTTGCCTTGCCCCACAATTCGGCGTTGATGAAGTTACCGATGCGCCCGGCGCCCAGACCGATTGGCACCATCGGCGCGACGAAGTCCATCAACTGGAAGAAAGACTTGCCGTTGCGCTTGCCGAACCACAATGCAGCCAGCATTACGCCGATAAATCCGCCGTGGAACGACATACCGCCCTTCCACACCTCGAAAATAAGCGTCGGGTTGGCCAGATACGCGCTCAGATCGTAGAACAGCACATAGCCCAGACGACCGCCGACGATCACGCCCATCGACAGCCAGAAGATCAGATCGGAGAGCTTCTCCTTGCTCCAGGTCGGGTCGAAACGGTTGAGCCGGCGCGACGCCAGCAGCCACGCACCGCCGATGCCGATCAGGTACATCAGACCGTACCAGTGGATTTTCAGCGGACCGATGGCCAGGGCCACCGGGTCGATCTGCGGGTAAGGCAGCATTGCGACTCCTCGTTAGAGTTGAAACCAAAATTCCCGGGCGACGCTGCCACCACAGGATTAAGCCAGGATTGCGACGTAGTTAAAGCAAGAAGCTCAGACCCACGCTGAACAGCAAAGCGGCGAACAGCCGTTTCAGCAAGCGCGGCGACAATCGATGTGCCAATCGCGCGCCGATACGGGCGAAAACCATGCTGGTCAGGGCGATGCCCAACAACGCCGGCAAATAAACAAAACCGAGACTATGCGGTGGCAACAACGGATCGTGCCACCCCAGAATCATGAAACTTAATGCACTGACCAGCGCGATCGGCAGACCGCAGGCCGACGAGGTCGCCACCGCTTGCTGCATCGGCACGCTGCGCCAGGTCAGGAACGGCACGGTCAGCGAGCCGCCGCCCACACCAAAAATCGCCGAGGCCCAACCGATGATGCTGCCGGCCACGGTCAGACCGAGTTTGCCCGGCACGGTTCGGCTGGCCTTGGGTTTGATGTCCAGCGCCAGTTGTACCGAGATGATCAAGGCGAACACGCCGATGATCTTTTGCAGGTGCGGGCCAGAGATCGCTTCAGCGGTCAGTGCGCCGAAACCGGCGCCCAACAGAATCCCGACGGCCATCCACATGAAGATCGGCCAGCGCACCGCGCCTCGTCGATGATGCTCACGCACGGCGTTGACCGAGGTGAAGATGATCGTCGCCAGCGACGTGCCGACCGCCAGATGCGTGAGGATCGACTGATCAAAGCCCTGCAAGGTGAAACTGAACACCAGCACCGGCACGATGATGATCCCGCCGCCAACCCCGAACAGCCCGGCCAGCACGCCCGCACAGGCGCCCAGCGCCAGATAGAGCAGAAATTCCATGACCGTCTCCCCAGACCGCATCCGCAAAACCGGAGCGGCATGGTAACGGATGCACACCCTTTGGCTCCACTGGCGATGGATGCACGGACGCCGGATGCGTAGAGTGAGCAAAAAACACACAAGGACTACCTTATGTGCCTGATTGTTTTCGCCTGGCGGCCGGGCCATGACCAGCCGCTGATCGTCGCGGCCAACCGTGACGAGTTCTACGCCCGGCCAAGCCTGCCACTGGCGCCATGGCCAGAAGCGCCGCATGTGCATGCCGGACGTGATCTTGAGGCCGGCGGAACTTGGCTGGGGATCGGTGCTAACGGACGCTTTGCTGCGTTGACCAATATTCGCGATCCGCTGCAGGCGCCAGCGCGCAAGTCACGGGGTGAGTTGGTGGCGCGATTTCTGACCGGTGATGCGTCGATTGATGATTATTTGAGCGATGTGGTCGAGCGTTCGGCGGAATATGCCGGGTTTAATCTGTTGCTCGGCAACAGTCATGAGCTCTGGCACTTCAATGCGCGGATGTCGGAGCCGGTGATGCTGGGATCGGGCGTCTATGGGTTATCCAATGCCGGGCTGGATACGCCGTGGCCGAAGTTGCTCAAGGCCAAGGCTGGGTTGAGTGGGGTGCTGGATGATCCGCAGCCTGAGCGATTGTTGGGGTTGTTGAGTGATGCGCAGACGGCGCCGTTTGCCGAGCTGCCGGATACCGGGGTGGGCTTGGCGACGGAGTCATTGTTGTCGAGTGTGTTTATTGCCAGCCAGAGTTACGGGACACGGGCGAGTACGGCGTTGATCGTCCAGGCGGATGGGACTCGGCGGATGGTGGAGCGGAGTTTTGGGCCGTATGGCGGGCATTTGGGCGAAGTGGAAATAACAGCTTAAGAGCCAACCCTCACCCCAGCCCTCTCCCAGAGGGAGAGGGGGCCGACCGAGGTGTCTTGAGCCGTACATCGACCTGAAAAACCGAGTCGATTATGGACTCAGCAGCACCTTCACTCGGTGCGGGTCGAGCATGGATTCAGCACAGCACTTTCAGGTCGGCGGAGTTTTACAGCATCCCCGGATCAGTCCCCTCTCCCTCTGGGAGAGGGTTAGGGTGAGGGGCTCTTGATCTTCACAGGGCCTTGATCACCGCCGGCGGATGCATCTTCGACAACCCAAGGTTCTTCAGCGCTAATTGCAACGAGCTGTGGATAACTTGCGGGTTGTCGATGGTCATCAACTCAGCCAGCAACTCCTTGGCTTTGCTCAGATTGACCTGACGCAACATCCACTTCACCTTCGGCAAGTTGGTGGCGTTCATCGACAGGCTGTCGAAACCCATCGCCATCAACAGCACTGCCGCCGCCGGATCACCAGCCATCTCGCCGCAAATGCTCACCGGTTTGCCTTCGGCATGGGCATCGCGCACCACGGTCTGCAAAGCTTGCAGCACCGCCGGATGCAGGTAATCGTAAAGATCGGCCACACGCGGGTTGTTACGGTCGACCGCCAGCAAATACTGGGTCAAGTCGTTGGAACCGACGGACAGAAAATCGACCATCCGCGCCAGTTCCTTGGTCTGGTACACCGCAGCCGGGATCTCGATCATCACGCCAATCGGCGGCATCGGCACGTCGGTGCCTTCGTCGCGCACTTCGCCCCAGGCCCGGTGGATCAAGTGCAGGGCCTCTTCGAGTTCGTGGGTGCCAGAGATCATCGGCAGCAGAATCCGCAGATTGTTCAGGCCTTCGCTGGCCTTGAGCATCGCGCGGGTCTGCACCAGGAAGATTTCCGGGTGGTCGAGGGTGACGCGAATGCCGCGCCAGCCGAGGAACGGGTTGTCTTCCTTGATCGGGAAATACGACAGCGACTTGTCACCGCCGATGTCGAGGCTGCGCATGGTCACCGGTTGCGGGTGGAACGCGGCGAGCTGCTCGCGGTAGATCGCCAGTTGTTCCTTCTCGCTCGGGAAGCGCTGGTTGATCATGAACGGCACTTCGGTGCGGTACAGGCCGACACCTTCGGCGCCACGCTTTTGCGCCCGCGCCACGTCCGCCAGCAAACCGGTGTTGACCCACAGCGGCATGCGATGACCGTCGAGGGTCACGCACGGCAGGTCGCGCAGGGTGTCGAGGCCCAGCGCCAGTTGTTTCTCTTCTTCGACGATTTCGGCGAACTGCTTGCGTAGCACTTCGCTCGGGTTGGTGTAAACCTCGCCGCGCGTGCCGTCGACGATCATCTCGATGCCGTCGACCTTGGCGTACGGCAGGTCGACCAGCCCCATCACCGTCGGAATGCCCATGGCCCGGGCGAGGATCGCCACGTGGGAGTTACCCGAACCAAGTACCGAAACCAGACCGACCAGCGTGCCTTCCGGCACCTCGCCGAGCATGGCCGGCGTCAGCTCTTCGCTGACCAGAATGGTTTTTTCCGGGTAGACCAGATTCTGCTGACGCTCTTCCTGCAAATAGGCGAGCAGGCGGCGGCCGAGGTCTTTGACGTCCGACGCACGCTCACGCAGGTAGGCGTCGTCCATCAGTTCGAAACGGTTGACGTGTTCCGTGACCACCTGACGCAGCGCGCCCTGGGCCCACTGGCCGGTCTTGATCACCGTGGTGATTTCGCTGCCCAGCGAGGCATCGTCGAGCATCATCAGATAAACGTCGAACAGCGCACGCTCTTCCGGGCGCAACTGCGTCGCCAGTTTGGCGGACAACGCGCGCATGTCGGCGCGCACGCCTTCGATGGCGGTCTTGAACAGCGCCAGCTCAGCGTCGATGTCGGTGATGTTCTTGTCCGGCACCACGTCGAGATCGGCCGGTGGCAGCATGACTACTGCAGTACCGACCGCCGCACCCGGCGAACCCGGCACGCCGACAAACTTGGCTTCCTGAATGCCTTTGCCCTGACGGCCCAGCCCCCGGATCGAACCGGTAGCCTCGGCGTGGGCGATAACCCCGGCGAGCTGCGCGCTCATGGTCACGAGGAAGGCTTCTTCACCTTCGTCGAACTGGCGGCGTTCTTTTTGCTGGATGACCAACACGCCGACGACGCGGCGGTGGTGAATGATCGGTGCACCGAGGAACGAGGCGTAACGCTCTTCACCGGTTTCGGCGAAGTAGCGATAACGCGGGTGAACCGAAGCGTTTTCGAGGTTCAGGGGTTCTTCACGCGTGCCGACCAGACCGACCAGACCTTCGTTGGGTGCCATGCTGACCTTGCCGATCGAGCGCTTGTTCAAGCCCTCTGTGGCCATCAGGACGAAGCGGTTGGTCTCGGGATCAAGCAGGTAGACCGAGCAGACCTGGCTGCCCATGGCCTCTTTGACGCGCAACACAATAATCCCCAACGCCGCCTTGAGATCCTTGGCGGAGTTAACTTCCTGGACGATCTTGCGCAGCGTATTGAGCATGGCTCGGGGTCGAACTCCGTCGTCAGTCGCGCGCTAAAAGGCGCGGGGCAAGCTCTTTGAGGGCGCGGCGATACACCTCGCGCTTGAATGTCACCACCTGGCCCAACGGATACCAATAGCTGACCCAGCGCCAGCCATCGAACTCCGGTTTACCGGTCAAATCCATCCGCACCCGCTGCTCGTTGGAGATCAGGCGCAGGAGAAACCATTTCTGTTTCTGGCCGATGCACAGCGGTTGGCTGTGGGTACGCACCAGACGTTGCGGCAAACGATAGCGCAACCAGCCCCGAGTACAGGCCAGTATTTCAACATCTTCACGTTCCAGGCCAACTTCTTCGTTCAGCTCGCGGTACAAGGCGTCTTCCGGCGTCTCTTCAGGGTTGATTCCCCCTTGCGGAAACTGCCAGGCATCTTGATTGATACGGCGAGCCCATAGCACCTGGCCGGCGTCATTCGTCAGAATGATCCCGACATTGGGGCGGAAACCATCGGGGTCGATCACGGCAACAACCTCGCAAACGCATGTCGCCGCATTGTTCCACAAAGGTTGATAAGGCGGCAACGAAGCTTCCTACCTTATGTGCACTCTTGTGAAAAGACCGTATTCTTGTCGCCTTTTTACAGACTTATCAGCGGGTAACTGCAATGCGCCTGGCACTCTTCGATTTGGACAACACCCTTCTGGGCGGCGACAGCGATCACGCTTGGGGCGACTATCTGTGTGAACGCGGCTTCCTCGACCCGATTGCGTACAAAGCGCGCAACGACGAGTTCTATCAGGACTACCTGGCCGGCAAACTGGATAACGCCGCGTACCTGAACTTCTGCCTGGAGATCCTCGGCCGCACCGAAATGGCCGTGCTCGATCAATGGCACCGCGATTACATGCGCGACTGCATCGAGCCGATCGTGTTGCCGCAGGCGCTGGAATTGCTGAAAAAACACCGCGATGCCGGCGACAAACTGGTGATCATCACCGCGACCAATCGCTTCGTGACCGCGCCGATCGCTGTGCGTCTGGGCGTTGAAACCCTGATTGCCACTGAATGTGAAATGATCGATGGCCGTTACAGCGGGCGCAGCACTGATATTCCGTGCTTTCGCGAGGGCAAGGTGACGCGCCTGAACCGCTGGCTGAAAGAGACCGGGCATTCGCTGGACGACAGCTATTTCTATAGCGATTCGATGAATGACTTGCCGTTGCTGGAGCAGGTGGCGAATCCGGTCGCGGTGGATCCGGATCCGAATCTGCGTGCCGAGGCGGAAAAGCGTGGCTGGCCGGTCATTACTCTGCGCGACTGATATCGCTTTCGCGAGCAGGCTCGCTCCCACATTGGATCTGTGTCGCTCACAAATCCCCTGTGGGAGCGAGCCTGCTCGCGAATGGGGTCGACACGGTCTCAAGCCTTAAACAGGCTTGGCCCCCATCAACCCGGCAATGGCGAGAAACCCGACGCCGCTGACAATCGCCAGGGCCAGATTGAATTTCCAGTTGCCAACCCCCGTTGTCCACAGCCGATTAAGCCGCACCAACAACCACACTGCACTCAACGTGGCCACGGCATAAATCACGCTGGACCCCAGAATCCACAACTGCCCCAATGGCCAGCCAATCAGGTGCACCAGCCACCAGCCGGTGAAAGGCATGCTAAGCATACCGATCAGCATCAAACACCAGATAAACAGCCAGGGACGCTGCATCGTGCTGGCCGGCCCTTCGCTGCGATTACGCCAGGTCAGGGCGGCAAGCCCCAGCCCGCTCGCGAGTATGACCACGGTCGCCGCGACGTGAAGGACTTTCAGGATGGTCAGGGTTTCCATGTAATTCTCTTCCTTGGGCCATGCCCATCAGCGTAGCCGCTCAGCCAAGAAACAGCTGATAGGCCGGGTTCTCGCTTTCATCCCAGTACGGGTAACCGATCTCCTCAAGCGCCGCCGGCACCAGATGACGCTCGTCGTGCGGCACCTGCAGGCCCGCGACCACGCGACCGTCAGCGGCGCCATGGTTACGGTAGTGGAACATCGAAATGTTCCAGCGCCCACCGAGCTTATTAAGGAAGTTGAACAGCGCGCCCGGACGCTCCGGGAATTCGAAGCGGAACACCACTTCATCAATCACATGCGCGGCGTGCCCGCCGACCATGTGGCGGATGTGCAGCTTGGCCAGCTCGTTGTCGGTCAGGTCGACAACTGGGAAACCCTGCTCGGTCAGACTCGCCAGCAGTGCGCTGCGCGGGTCGTTTTCCGGGTGAGTCTGCACGCCAACAAAGATGTGCGCTTCGCTGCCGGTGTTGTAGCGGTAATTGAATTCGGTGATCTGACGCTTGCCGATGGCCTCGCAGAAATTTTTGAAGCTGCCGGCCTTCTCGGGGATGGTCACGGCGATGATCGCTTCGCGGCCTTCACCCAGTTCGGCGCGCTCGGCGACGTGGCGCAAGCGGTCAAAATTGACGTTGGCGCCGGAGTCGATGGCGACGAAAGTCTGGCCACTGACGCCGCGCAACTCAACGTACTTCTTGATCCCGGCCACGCCCAATGCGCCGGCAGGTTCGGTGATCGAGCGGGTATCGTCGTAGATATCCTTGATCGCCGCACAGATTTCGTCAGTGCTGACGGTGATCACTTCGTCGACGTAGTCTTTGCAGATATCGAAGGTGTGCTGGCCAATCTGCGCCACCGCGACGCCATCGGCGAAGATGCCCACGGTCGGCAACACCACGCGCTCACCGGCGGCCATCGCCGCTTGCAGGCAGTTGGAATCGTCCGGCTCGACGCCGATGACTTTGATGTCCGGACGCAGGTATTTGACGTACGCGGCGATACCGGCGATCAGGCCGCCGCCACCGACCGGCACGAAGATCGCGTCCAGCGGCTGCGGGTGCTGGCGCAGAATTTCCATCGCCACGGTGCCCTGCCCGGCGATGGTGTGCGGATCGTCGTACGGGTGGATATAGACGTAGCCTTTTTCATCAACCAGTTTCAGCGAGTAGGCCAACGCTTCCGGGAACGAATCACCGTGCAGCACCACTTTGCCGCCGCGCGAACGCACGCCTTCGACTTTGATCTCGGGGGTGGTCTTGGGCATGACGATGGTGGCTTTGACGCCCAGCACTTTCGCCGCCAGGGCCAGACCTTGCGCGTGGTTGCCCGCCGACGCGGTGACTACGCCACGGGCGCGCTCTTCATCGCTCAGTTGCGTCAGCTTGTTGTAGGCGCCGCGAATCTTGAACGAGAACACCGGCTGCAAGTCTTCACGCTTGAGCCAAATGTCATTGCCCAGCCGCTCGGAGAGCTGGCGAGCGTTCTGCAGCGGGGTTTCTACGGCAACGTCATAAACGCGCGAGGTGAGGATCTTTTTGACGTACTGTTCGAGCATCGGAAAGCATCACTGAGCGGTTGAGCGGGACCGAGGAGTCTAACCCGGCTTTTGCCCGCACGACCACACGAATCCAGAGGTTTTAGCCGCGCTTGCGGCTATAATGCCGGCCTTTCCGTTCTCACCTTGCCCGCTTCCGGAGCCCGCATGACCCAGGATCAACTCAAACAGGCAGTGGCTCAGGCCGCCGTCGACTTCATCCTTCCGAAACTCGACGACAAGAGCATCGTCGGGGTCGGCACCGGCTCCACCGCCAACTGCTTCATCGATGCTTTGGCCCAGCACAAGGGTGCGTTCGATGGCGCCGTCGCCAGCTCCGAAGCCACTGCCGCGCGCCTCAAGTACCACGGGATTCCGGTGTATGAGCTGAACACTGTCAGCGACCTGGAGTTCTACGTCGACGGCGCCGACGAAAGCGACGCACACCTCAACCTGATCAAGGGCGGCGGCGCCGCACTGACCCGCGAGAAGATCGTTGCCGCCGTGGCCAAGACCTTCATCTGCATCGCCGACGCCAGCAAACTGGTGCCGGTGCTGGGCGAGTTCCCGCTGCCAGTCGAAGTGATCCCGATGGCGCGCAGCCACGTCGCCCGTCAGTTGGTGAAACTGGGCGGTGACCCGGTTTATCGCGAAGGCGTGCTGACCGACAATGGCAACATCATTCTGGATGTGTTCAACTTGCAGATCACCAACCCGATGGAGCTGGAAGCGCAGATAAATGCGATCGTCGGCGTGGTCACCAATGGCTTGTTCGCGGCGCGTCCGGCAGACCTGTTGTTGCTGGGTACTAGCGAAGGTGTGAAAACCCTCAAGGCTGAGTAAGCCCAGACTGCCCGAAATTTATGGGTAGACGAATAAACCTGTGGGAGCGAGCCTGCTCGCGAAAGCGCCAGTTCAGCCAACATTTTCATTGGCTGACACGACGCCTTCGCGAGCAGGCTCGCTCCCACAGTGTTTTGTGGTGTTGGTCAGGGCTGTGCTGGTTTTTTGAAGACGTAGAACAGGTTCGGCTCACTCACCAGATACAACGTCCCATCATCATCCATCGCGATGCCTTCCGCCTGCGGCACGGTCTTCTTCAAACCCTGCCGACCGCCACTGATGGACATCGTGCTCAACGGTCGTCCACCGACATCCAGTTCCAGAATCAGCCGTGACTCATCCGACAGCGCCAATAAATGACCGCTGCGCTCGTCGTATTGCAGGCTCGACAGATCGCGCACAAACATCCCGGCGTCACGCTTGGGATCGTTGATCACATGCACCGCGTAGGACTTTTCCGGATTGAAATGCGGGAAACCGTGCACTTCGTAGATCAGCATCGGGTTACGTTCCTTCGCAACAAACAAGCGCTTGCCTACCGAGTCATACGCCAGGCCTTCAAAACCTTTGTTGCTGGCCATATGCACGCCGAGGGTCATCTGCTCGGCGTCCGCCGCGTCGAGGAATGTGGTGTCTGCCTCCAGGTGAATCTTGATCAACCGCTGCTGACGCTCATCAGTGATCACATAGGTATCGGCGCTGATGTACTCGACGGCTTCCGGATCGCCAAATCCGATCAGCGCGATGCGCCGCAGGATCTTGCCTTCGAGCGACAGCTCGACCAGTTCGGAATTCTTGTTGGTCACGGTGAACAGGCTTTTGCGCACCGGATCGAAGGTCAGCGCCGAAACATCGTCGTCCAGCCCGTCAATCACTCGCGCTTCAATCTCGACGCGATACTGATCCAAGCCAATCGACTCGCTACTTTGCGGTTGCCACAGCGTGTGCAGGTTGAACCAGGCGCGTTCAAACAGGCGCATGTATTGGCCGAGCGCGATCAATGCGATCAGGGCAATCACCGACAGGATAATCATCAGAGGTTTGGGACGGGCAAGTCGACGCATTCGGGCGGGCTCGGGATCAAAACAGGCGGATGAAATATCACGCCCGTCTGAACTGAAGCTTAATGGCCACTTGCCCGCAACTACAAGAGAGTCGATGTAGGAGCTGCCGAAGGCTGCGATCTTTTGATGTTGCGGTTCAGAAGATCAAGAGATCGCAGCCTTCGGCAACTCCTACATTGGAATCGGTAAAGGCTGTTATTGCTGTTTTTCGAAGCGATAGAACAGGTTCGGCTCGCTGACCATGTACAGCGTGCCGGCCTCGTCCATGGTCACGCCTTCGGCGCGGGGAATGGTGTTTTTCAGGCCATTGAAGCCACCCAGCAGGGTCATGAAGCTGACTTGCTCGCCCTTCTCGTCCAGCTCCAGCAACAGGTGCGAATCAGCGGACAGCACCAGTGTGTGCTGAGTGCGCGGGTCAATCGCCAAGGCCGAGAGGTTGCGAATATCCAGTTCATCACTGGCGAGTTTCTGCTTGTCGCCCTTGAGGGTCTGGCTGCCATCGCTTTTCCAGGTGAACAACGCCGGTGGACGCTCCTCACCGAGTAGCAATTGCTGATTGTGGGAATCCCAGGTAATGGCTTCGAAGGCTTTATTCTGGTCTTTCGACGGGCCGAGGTCGTATTTCGGGAAATCGGCGATGTTCAATTCGCGGGTATCGGCGTCGACCTTGACGATCGACAGCATGTGCTGGCGCTCATCGACAATCGCCATCAAGCCGTTTTCCATGACGGTCAGGCCTTCCGGATTGCTCCAGCCCACCAGCGGCATCTTGCGCAGCACATCGCCCTGCAGAGTCAGCTCGGCGAGAAACGGGTTTTTACCCATCACTGAAAACAGCGTTTTGGTCTGCGGGTTGTACGACAGATCCGAGGCTTCGTCCTTTTCCATATCCTTCAGCGGTTTGGCGTCAATTACCACCCGATAGTCCGGCAGCCAGATGCTGTCTTTCTGCTCGGCCTGGCTTTCGAAGCGCTCCTGCAGCCAAAGCACACCGCGATCATCCCAATGCATGGCAAACGCCAAAGCGTAAGCAGCGGCAATCACCAGCACTAGCCAGACATACCAACGCAGGGCAAAACGTGAACGGCGAGTGGGTTTGAGCTGAGTTTGAGATGACATCGAGGGACGCGTTCCGAAAATTCAGGCTAAGGGTAATAGCACAAAGAGGCCGGCTCAGACGCCAGAATGAGAGGAATTATCCGTACAGGATGTGAAAAAAACGGCAAATGGCGGGATTGCCCTGCACGTTTGCAAGGTGGATCACATAACAAATGTGGGAGCGAGCCTGCTCGCGAAGACGGAGTGTCAGGCAACGATGATGTCGACTGACCTGGCGCCTTCGCGAGCAGGCTCGCTCCCACAGGAGATTTCAGTGTGGCGATCAGCGCACGCTGCTGTTGAAACTGCTCGCGCCGACCAGTTCGAGGACGATGTCATCGCCGACGTTCAGCGGGCCAACGCCGACTGGCGTACCGGTGAGGATCACGTCACCGGCCTGCAGCGAGAAGCAGCCGGCCATGTGCTGGATCATCGGCACGATCGGGTTGAGCATCGCGCTGCTGTTGCCGTCCTGACGCACTTCGCCGTTGATGGTCAGGCGAATGCCGATGTCAGTCAGGTCAGCGAAGGTGCTGCCGACCACGAACGGGGCGATCACCGCCGCGCCGTCGAACGACTTGGCGATTTCCCACGGCAGCCCCTTGGCTTTCAGCTCGGCCTGCTTGTCGCGCAGGGTCAGGTCCAGCGCCGGGGCGAAACCGGAGATTGCGTCGAGGACTTCTTCACGGCTCGGCTTGGTCGACAACGGCTTGCCGATCAACACGGCGATTTCCGCTTCGTAGTGCACCGAACCGCGCTCGGTCGGAATGGCGAAACCGCCTTCCAGCTCAACCACGCAACTGCCCGGCTTGATGAACAGCAACGGCTCGGTAGGTACCGGGTTGTCCAGTTCCTTGGCGTGTTCGGCGTAATTGCGGCCAATGCACACGACTTTCCCGATCGGGAAGTGGATGCGCGTGCCGTCGACGTACTGGTGCTGATAGCTCATTTACCGACTCCTGCCTTCATTGATTCATCAAAGATTGCCGATCAAACCGCAAAAATCTTGCCCGGGTTCATGATGCCGTTCGGGTCGAACACCGCTTTCACCGCTTTCATGTACTCGATCTCAACCGGCGAACGGCTGTAGGTCAAGTAATCGCGCTTGGTCATTCCCACGCCGTGTTCGGCGGAAATCGAGCCGTTGTACTTCTCGACGGTTTCGAACACCCACTTGTTGACGGTCGCGCACTTGGCGAAGAACTCGTCCTTGCTCAAGTTATCCGGTTTGAGGATGTTCAGGTGCAGGTTGCCGTCGCCGATGTGGCCGAACCAGACGATTTCGAAGTCGGGGTAGTGTTCACCGACGATCGCATCGATTTCCTTGAGGAACGCCGGCACTTTCGAAACCGTGACCGAGATGTCGTTCTTGTATGGCGTCCAGTGCGAGATGGTTTCGGAGATGTACTCGCGCAGTTTCCACAGATTGTGCAGTTGGGTTTCGCTCTGGCTCATCACGCCGTCCAGCACCCAGCCCTGCTCGACGCAATGCTCGAAGGTTTCCAGTGCGCTGTTGGCCACTTCTTCAGTAGTCGCTTCAAATTCCAGCAGCGCGTAGAACGGGCAGTCGGTTTCGAAAGGTGCCGGCACGTCACCACGGCCGATGACCTTGGCCAGGGCTTTGTCGGAGAAGAATTCAAACGCGGTCAAGTCGAGCTTGCCCTGGAAAGCGTGCAGCACCGGCATGATCGAGTCGAAATCGGCGGTGCCAAGGACCATCGCGGTGAGGTTTTTCGGCGCACGATCGAGGCGCATAGTCGCTTCGACGACGAAACCCAGCGTGCCTTCAGCGCCGATGAACAGCTGGCGCAGGTCGTAACCCGTGGCGTTCTTGATCAGGTCTTTGTTCAGTTCGAGTACGTCGCCCTTGCCGGTGACGACTTTCATGCCGGCCACCCAGTTGCGGGTCATGCCGTAGCGAATCACCTTGATCCCGCCGGCATTTGTGCCGATGTTGCCGCCAATCTGGCTGGAACCTGCCGAAGCGAAATCGACCGGGTAATACAGGCCTTTTTCTTCGGCGACGTTCTGCAAATGTTCGGTGACCACGCCCGGCTGACAAACGGCGGTGCGGTCGGTGAGGTTCACGTCGAGAATCTGATTCATGTAGTCGAACGACACGACCACTTCGCCATTGGCGGCCACTGCGGCGGCTGAAAGTCCGGTGCGCCCGCCCGACGGCACCAGCGCGACCTTGTGTTCATTGGCCCAACGGACAACGGCTTGCACCTGCTCAATGGTTTTGGGAAACACGATGGCGCTGGGCGCCGGGGCGAAGTGCTTGGTCCAGTCCTTGCCGTACGCATTCAGGGAGTCGGCGTCGGTCAGGACCTTGCCAGGCTCGACCAGGGTCTTCAGTTCATCAATCAGGGCAGGACTGGTCATCGACAGAACTCTCGAACAATTCATGGTCATCCTGAGAACGCTTCACGTCGCAGGAATGAGTGTTTAGCGGGGAGGCTATGCTAGCATATCGACCCCGCAGGACAGTGCCCAAGGCCAGATCCGCGGAGACGACTTTCTTGTCGTCCGGGTCAGCGTCTGTTGACCATTTCCTGCCATTTTTCTCCGGGATACAGGTTTACGCAGATGAGCAAGACTTCTCTCGATAAGAGCAAGATCAAGTTCCTTCTTCTCGAAGGCGTCCACCAATCGGCTGTCGACGTCCTCAAGGCGGCGGGCTACACCAGCATCGAATACCTGACAGGTTCCTTGCCGGAAGCCCAGCTCAAGGAAAAGATCGCTGACGCTCACTTCATCGGCATTCGTTCGCGCACCCAACTGACCGAAGAGATCTTCGATCACGCGAAGAAGCTGGTTGCGGTCGGCTGTTTCTGCATCGGCACCAACCAGGTTGACCTGAGTGCTGCCCGTGAGCGCGGTATTGCCGTGTTCAACGCGCCGTACTCCAACACCCGCTCCGTTGCCGAGCTGGTGCTGGCCGAAGCGATCCTGCTGCTGCGCGGCATCCCTGAGAAAAACGCTTCCTGCCACCGTGGCGGCTGGATCAAGTCCGCAGCCAACTCCTTTGAGATCCGTGGCAAGAAACTCGGCATCGTCGGCTACGGCTCGATCGGTACGCAGCTGTCGGTTCTGGCTGAAGGCCTGGGCATGCAGGTGTACTTCTACGACACCGTGACCAAGCTGCCGCTGGGCAACGCGACCCAGATCGGTAGCCTGACCGAGCTGCTGGGCATGTCCGACATCGTCACCCTGCACGTTCCGGAAACCGCTGCGACCCAGTGGATGATCGGCGAGAAGGAAATCCGCGCCATCAAGAAGGGCGGCATCCTGATCAACGCCGCGCGCGGCACCGTGGTTGAACTGGACGCCCTGGCGGACGCGATCAAGGACAAGCACCTGATCGGCGCGGCCATCGACGTATTCCCGGTGGAGCCACGCTCCAACGACGAAGAGTTCGAAAGCCCGCTACGTGGCCTCGACAACGTGATCCTGACTCCGCACATCGGTGGTTCGACCGCCGAAGCGCAAGCCAACATCGGTCTGGAAGTGGCAGAGAAACTGGTCAAGTACAGCGACAACGGCACCTCCGTTTCGTCGGTGAACTTCCCGGAAGTGGCCCTGCCGGCTCACCCTGGCAAGCACCGCCTGCTGCACATCCACGAGAACATCCCGGGTGTGATGAGCGAGATCAACAAGGTCTTCGCCGAAAACGGCATCAACATCTCCGGTCAGTTCCTGCAGACCAACGAGAAGGTGGGCTACGTGGTGATCGACGTCGACGCCGAGTACTCGGAGCTGGCGCAAGAGAAGCTGCAACACGTCAACGGCACTATCCGTAGCCGCGTGTTGTTCTGATCAAACGCTGAGCGACAAAAAAGGGAGCCTTCGGGCTCCCTTTTTCATACACGGCGAAAAGGTTATTCGACGTTGACGGTGATTTTCTTCGAAACGATTGGCGGATCGAATGCCATGTGACCGCTGTCGCCAAGTTCCAGCTGCAAGGTGTGTTTGCCCGGGGCGAGCTTGATGTCAGCCTGGGTCTGCGCCTTGCCGAAGTGCATATGGTTGGCATCGGTAGGGACGACCGAACCGGCAGGAACAATTTCCTTGGCGTCGATCAGCAGGTGATGGTGACCAGTATTCTTGGTGACGTCACCGGCCGGTGCCAGTGCGACGCCCTTGGTTCCGAACTTGACGGTGAAGGTCTGCGAAACCGTGGCCCCGTCCTCGGGAGAAACGATGAACACTTCGGCGCCTTTTGGCGCCGGTGTCGCCGCACTGGCCAGCACCGAAACGCCCATCAGCACACCCGCGAACGCTGCACGTGACATAAAGCTTTTCATTTTCTTCTCCAGTTTTTCCGTAAAATCCGCACGGTCATGACAACTTCATGACCATTCGTTGTCGAAGGCACTCGACAACCATAGCAAAGCGAGCCTGAATCAGAGCGTCGCGATAATGATTTCAAAGGAGTGACCATGCGTTTTCTGCCTGGCCTGATCTGCCTGCTACCCCTTTTGAGCCCTTTGGCTCACGCCGAACTGATTGATGACATCAACGACCGTGGCGAGCTGCGTATTGCCCTTGAGGCTAATACACCGCCCTTCAATTTCAAGGAAGGCGACACACTCACGGGGTTCGAGGTCGAGCTTGGGCAACTGCTCGCCAAGGAGCTGGATGTACGCGCCGACTTCATCGTCACCGATGAGGCCGATCTGCTCCAGGGCGTTGAAAGCGGCAAGTACGACGTCGCCCTCAACCACATAGCACTGACACCCGAACTCAAGGATCGTTTCGACTTCAGCGAGTCTTACGGCAAGGTCGATTCGCAGTTGTTAGCGAAGAAGGATGAGCAGCCACGGCCGATGGTGCTGGTGCAGGCATTGACTGAAGAGAAGCCGAAAGCGGCAGAGCCGGTGGAGTTGGCGATTCCGTTTCAGAAGGGTAATCCGGCGTTTCAGGCCAGTCTTGCGAGCGCGATGGAGCGGATCAAGGCGGATGGGCGTTTGGCGGCGTTGACCGAGAAGTGGTTGAAGCCTTAAAAG
Organism: Pseudomonas sp. M20; assembly: GCF_045037865.1. Lineage (NCBI taxonomy): Bacteria > Pseudomonadati > Pseudomonadota > Gammaproteobacteria > Pseudomonadales > Pseudomonadaceae > Pseudomonas > Pseudomonas sp. M20. Next base: position 6,081,441 of record NZ_CP173611.1, on the reverse strand, counting down.
CCCCTCACCCTAGCCCTCTCCCAGAGGTAGAGGGGACTGATCTGGGGATGCTTTAGAGGTACGCCGACCTGAACCTACTTTGCCGAATCCATAATCGACAAGGTCTTTCAAGTCGATGAATAGCGCCAGACACCTCGGTCGGCCCCCTCTCCCTACGGGCGGTCCGACGTTTCGGGAGCGCTGGGGTGAGGGTAACGATTGCGGATCAGTCCAAAGCAGCCAGTGCCAGCGCGGCCTGCGGCAACTCCAGTTCACTGAAAACCTGCACACCATGGCGCTTGAGCAACGCGGCCGTCACCCCTTCGCCACTCACCTTCACGCCACTGAACGTCCCGTCATACGTCAGCAGATTCCCGCAAGAAGGACTGTTGGCCTTCAGCACCGCCACGCGAATCCCGTGCTTCTGCACCAGCGCCAGCGCCTGCCGCGCACCATCGAGAAACTGCGCACTGACATCCTCGCCCTCAGTGGTGATCACCGCCGCGACGCCATCCAGCACTTCACCACCCTGCCCGCCCGGAATCTCCGCCGCCGCCCGTGGCGTCGGCAAACCGCCCGCGATCTCCGGACACAACGGCACCACCCGCCCTTCGGCAATCCACTGCTCAAGCAGATCAAACGGCCCGCTCGCACCACCGTCGTAACGTACGCGGTGGCCCAACAGACAGCGGCTGACCAGAATTTTCTCCATCAGAACGGCTCGTTGCCACGGCGGCGAAACCAACCGGTCAGCGACAAGCGCTCGCGGTTCGCCGGCAGCACTTCGTGGGGTACTTCGCCGGAGAGAAACACCACCAGACACCCGCCAGTAGGCTGCACGTCATGCACGCGCTCCTCGTTCAGGTACATGCGCAACTGACCGCCATCTTCCGGCAGCCATGCATCATTGAGGTAAACCACCACCGACACCATGCGCTTGTCGTCGTCGCGAAAACGGTCGACATGTCGGCGATAAAACGCACCCGGCGGATACAGCGCGAAATGGCATTCAAAGTCTTCAAGGCCGAGGAACAAGCCACGGTTGAGTGCCTCGCGCAGGCTCTCCATCAGGTTCAGATAACGGTCGCTGGCCTCGGCCTGCCCCGGATCGATCCACTGAATGTGATCGCCACGAATACCCTCGCGGATCTCCGAAAACGGCCCACGCCCCACCGCCGCCGGCGCCAGCTCACCCTCGGCCTCACGTTTGCGGCACTCGGCCGCCAGCTCGCGGGTCAAACCGGCGGGCAGGAAAATGTTCTGCTGCGACCAGCCGTGGTCGGCCAGGTCATCGACAATGCGTAACAGCAGTGGGTGTTCAGAGGATATTTGCATGGCGCGCATAGTATGTCGGCGGCAAGAAATCCGACAGAGCCACGCGGCGGCTTGCTACGAATTCTCGACAAGTACCGGCACCGCACGGAGAATAGTCCGCTGCTGACAGGAGTCCCTATGCGCCGTTTGCTTTTTTCACTGTTGATGTTCTGCGTGTTGCCCGCCTGGGCGGACGGCCACGATCAGTTGTACAAGGTCGCCGGCTGGCCAGATCAACGTGCGCATTTCAACGATGCCCTGACGGCCGCACAGCAGCGCTATCAGAACAGCCTGCCGCCCGCCGTGTTTCAGGCGTTGGTCAACAACAGCAACCAACGCTTCGCCCCGCAGGCTGTGGATCAACGCGCCGAAGCGCAACTGCGGCAGAAGCTTGCCGACCCGAAACCGGCGCTGACCTTCTTTCAATCGCCGCTGGGCAAGAAAATCGTCGCCGCTGAACTGCTCGCGACCCGCCGCGATCAATTGGCGAAAAACGCCAAGGGTCTGCCGAAGATGCAGGTCAGCGACAGCCGTCTGCTGATCATCGGTCACCTCGCCCAAGCCTTGCCGGCCCGTGAAGCCGGCGCCGAAGTCAGCCTGGCGATTGCTGGTGTGGCGGCGGACAGCTTGAGTTCGATGATTCCGGGGCTGCTCGGTGGCGGTCAAGCGCAGGGCATGCTCAATGGTCAGCGCCAGCGCTTGATGGATCAGATTGGCGCGGACATCAACAACACGCTGCTCTATGTCTATCGCGATCTGTCGGATGAAGAGCTGGAAGAGTTTGCGACGTTTGCTGAATCGACTGAGGGCAAGGCCTACTATCAGGCGGCGCTGGCGGCGATTCGGGCGGGGTTGGCGGTCGGGCAATGATCTTCGTCGTCTCTTAGACCGCTATCGCGAGCAGGCTCACTCCTACAGAGGTACGCATTCCAAATGTAGGAGTGAGCCTGCTCGCGATAGGCCCTCACAAGCGCTAGAGATTCCGGCCCCTGATCCGCTTGCTCAGAAACTCGAAATACTCCTCGCGCATCTCCACCGTCTCATTCGCCAGATGATGCCGCGCCTCGGCCAGCAGCAAGATCTGCGGCCGGTCGAACTTCCACTTCATCACCTGCAGATTGTGCTGCCAGTCGACCGTCATGTCCGCCTGCCCCTGAATGATCAGCGGCCGCCGCGGACTTTTTTTCGCGTGCTCGACGCGAATGATCCAACGCGACAACGCCCCCACCCATTTCGTCGGCAAGCGTCGCGGCTGCAATGGATCAGCCTGCAGAAACGGCAGGAAATCCGGATCGTTGGAATTCTCGCTGAAGCGTCGCGTGACCCCTCTGACAAAAGGCCGGAGCAAGTAATAGCTCAGCTGCGACCAGCCCCACGCCCGTGGACGCACCAGCGGCGCCATCAAAATCACCTGCCCTTGCGCCGGGCTGTTTTCGCCGTGGTTGAGCAGGTGATCGACAACAATCGCCCCGCCGGTGCTCTGCCCGCACAAATGCCACGGCTGCGGCAGCGCGATCGACTGGGCCTCGGCGAACAAGGCCTGCAGGACGTCCTGGTATTCAGAGAAGTCGCGGATGCTCGCGCGCGGCCCGCTCGACAAGCCATGGCCCGGCAAGTCGCAGGCGATCACCGCAAAATCCTGATCCAGCGCCCACTCGATCACATGCCGGTAGAGCCCGACGTGATCGTAGTAGCCGTGCAGCAGAAACAGCGTCGCCTTGACCTTCTCCGGCCACCAGCAATGGCTGACCAGTTCATAACCATCGACTTCAAAACGGCCCATGCCACGCCAGACATCGCGATGGGGAAAGTCGGTCTGGTAGAAGCGCTGATAAGCCTTGGCCTCGTCCGACAACGGCTGCCACTCGGCCAAAGGCTTGAGGCTGGCGCGGATTTGATCGGGATCGAAAGTGGCAGGCATGCGGGAATTCCAAAGCGGTAAACAGACTTTATCGGCCTGCGATATTCATCTGTAGTGACAGACATGGCAAGCTAGCCGACCTTCCGAGGATCGAAAACCATGCGTTCGCCCTACCGCACCGCACTGTTTGCCAGTCTGCTCGCGCTGATTTGCGCCGGGGTGCTGTGGGCGGCGTATGACTGGTTTCAGGGGCGTTATCTGCGTGCGTTCAGCGAACACACGGCGGTATTTTCCGGTGATCCGCTGCGCCTGCCGGACAACCTCGCCGGCCCTGGCAAGATTCGCCTGGTGCACTTCTGGGACCCGGCCTGTCCGTGCAACGTCGGCAATCAACAACACCTGACCGAGATGGTCGAGCAGTTCAGCGCCAGGGGCGTGGAGTTCTTCGCCGTGCAAAAGACTGGCAGCCACGGCCAGTTGCCCGCGACCCTCAGCAGCCTGAAAACCATCACGATATTGCCCGGTTCCGAACAGGTGCCCGCCAGCCCGGCCGTGGCGATCTGGGACCGCAGCGGCAAACTGGCGTACTTCGGCCCGTACAGCGAAGGCCTGACCTGCAACTCCAGCAACAGCTTTATCGAACCGATTTTGAATGCCCTGACAGAAAATCGCCCGGTCAATGCCACGCACACCCTGGCGGTCGGTTGTTACTGCCCGTGGCCGGTGGAAACGCCGTAAGGCATTCCGGACTTTTCAAGGACAGCGCTGCACGGCACAGAAGGACTGTGCTAATTGTTTGCAGCCCGACGGGCGGCAATCCCGCCTGCACAAGGAGTCACCATGAAGCGCGTGTTCACCGTACTTGGCTTGTTCATCGTTGTTCTGCTTGCCGGCGCAGGCTGGTACGTCTACAGCAAACAGCCAACGCGACAGGGTCAGGTCGAGCTGCGCAACCTGCAAGGTTCGGTGACCGTGCGCTACGACGAGCGCGGTGTGCCGCACATTCGTGCCGAGAACGAAACCGACCTCTACCGCGCCCTCGGCTACGTGCATGCCCAGGATCGCCTGTTCCAGATGGAGAGCATGCGCCGCCTCGCCCGGGGCGAACTGGCCGAAGTGCTCGGGCCGAAGCTGCTCGACACCGACAAACTGTTCCGCAGCCTGCGCATCCGTGAGCGCGCTGCCAGTTACGTCGCCAGTCTCGATAAACAGTCGCCGGCGTGGAAGGGCCTGCAAGCCTATCTGGATGGCATCAACCAATATCAGGACAGCCACGCCGCGCCGATCGAGTTTGACGTGCTCGGCATCCCCAAACGACCTTTCACGGCAGAAGACAGCATCAGCGTCGCCGGCTACATGGCCTACAGCTTTGCTGCGGCGTTTCGCACCGAACCGCTGCTGACCTACGTGCGCGATCAGCTCGGTGCCGATTACCTCAAGGTCTTCGACCTCGACTGGCAGCCCAAAGGTGTGCTGGTCAACGGTCACGCCAAGCCTGCGCCGGCCCTCGCCGCCGGCGACTGGAAAGACCTCAATGCCCTCGCCCGCCTCAGCGAACTGGCACTGATCGATAATGGTCTGCCGCAGTTCGAAGGCAGCAATGCGTGGGTCATCGCGGGCAGCCGCAGCCAGAGCGGCAAACCGCTGCTGGCCGGTGATCCGCACATTCGTTTCTCGGTGCCGTCGGTGTGGTACGAGGCGCAATTGTCGGCGCCGGGCTTCGAGCTGTACGGCCATCATCAGGCGTTGGTGCCGTTTGCTTTTCTGGGGCACAACCTCGATTTCGGCTGGAGCCTGACCATGTTCCAGAACGACGATCTGGACCTGATCGCCGAGAAGGTCAACCCGGATAATCCGAATCAGGTCTGGTATCGCGGCCAGTGGACCGACATGGTCGTCACGCAGCAGCAGATCAATGTGAAGGGCCAGCCGCCAGTGCCCCTCACCCTGCGCCAATCGCCCCACGGTCCGATCGTCAACGATGCGCTGGGAACTGCTGCCGGAAAAACGCCGATTGCGATGTGGTGGGCCTTCCTCGAAACGCCAAACCCGATCCTCGAAGGCTTCTACCAGCTCAACCGCGCCGACACCCTGGCCAAGGCCCGCGGCGCTGCCGCGAAAGTCCAGGCACCGGGACTGAATCTCGTCTATGCCAACGCCAAGGGTGATATCGCCTGGTGGGCCTCGGCGTTGCTGCCCAAGCGCCCGGCCGGGGTGCGGCCGGAATTCATTCTTGACGGCAGCAGCAATCAGGCCGACAAGGACGGCTTCTACCCGTTCAGCGCCAACCCGCAGGAAGAGAACCCGGCGCGCGGCTACATCGTCTCGGCCAACTTCCAGCCGCTGTCGCCGACCGGCATGGAGATTCCCGGTTACTACAACCTCGCCGATCGCGGCCAGCAACTGAATCGTCAGCTCAGCGACAAGAGCGTGAAGTGGACCAACGAGGCCAATCAGAAACTGCAATTAGGCACCGCCACCGGTTACGGCCCGCGCTTGCTGGCGCCATTGCTGCCGGTACTGCGTGAGGTGGTGAGTGATCCGGAGCAACTGAAACTGGTCGGGCAACTGGCGCAGTGGCCGGGCGACTATCCGCTGGATTCGGTCAGTGCAACGGTGTTCAACCAGTTCCTCTACGACCTCGCCGATGCAGCGATGCGGGATGAGTTGGGCAATGACTTTTTCGACACGCTGCTGTCGACGCGAGTAATTGATGCGGCGCTGCCGAAACTGGCGGCGAATGCCGATTCACCGTGGTGGGATAACCGCAGTACACCGACCAAGGAGACCCGCGCTGATATCGTGCGCGCAGCGTGGCAGGCGAGCATGCAGCACTTGAAGCTGACCCTTGGCGACAACACTACCGAGTGGAAATGGGGCGCGGCGCACACGCTGACTCACGGGCATCCGCTGGGGCAGCAGAAGCCACTGGATCGGATTTTCAATGTCGGGCCGTTTGCGGCGCCGGGCAGTCACGAAGTGCCGAACAACCTGTCGGCGAGGATCGGACCGGCACCGTGGCCGGTGACCTACGGGCCGTCGACACGGCGCTTGGTGGATTTTGCCGATCCGGCGCATGGGTTGACGATCAACCCGGTCGGGCAGAGTGGTGTGCCGTTTGACAGTCACTATGACGATCAGGCTGAGGCGTATGTCGACGGGATGTATGTGCAGGCGCATTTCAATGCCGAAGAGGTGACGGCGAATACGCGCAGTACCTTGAAGTTGTTGCCGGCGCGGGCAGCGCCTTAAAAGCCCCTCACCCTAGCCCTCTCCCGGGGGGAGAGGGGACTGATTGGGGGATGCTCAAGGCTTACAGCGACCTGACACTGCTTTACCGAATCCATAATCGCTAAGGTCTTTCAGGTCGATGTATCACGCCAGACACTGCGGTCGGCTCCCTCTCCCTCTGGGAGAGGGCTGGGGTGAGGGTATGGGTCAAACCATCACCGCAAAGTTCAGCCGAAACTGCTGCGGCGTAACCCCCAACCGCCGGTTAAACACCCCGCGCATATGTTGCGCGTCACGAAACCCACACTGATACGCCACCGTCTTCAACGGCGCCGCCGTGCTCTCCAGCATCACCCGCGCCGCATCCACCCGCGCCCGCTCGACGAACTCCGCCGGCGTCACCTTCGCCTCCCGAGCAAACACCCGCGAAAAATTGCGCGCACTCATGTTCGCCGCAGTTGCCAGATCGGCAATCGTCAGATCGCCCGTCAGATTAGCCAATACATAAAGCTGCACCATCGCTACCGCCGACGTCGGCTCCGCATGCGGCGTGAGGAACGGGCTGAACTGCGACTGCCCACCGGAGCGCTGAGTAAACACCACCAGCCGCTTGGCCACGCTCAGCGCCACCTCAGCGCCGTGATCCCGCGCCAGCAGATACAGCGACAGATCGATCCCCGCCGTCACCCCGGCAGAGGTGTAGAGCGTGCCGTCCTCGACATATAAACGATCCGCGTCGACCTGCGTCGTCGGACACAACTGCGCCAACGCCTCGGCATCGTTCCAATGCGTGGTGACGGTGCGCCCTTCCAGCAATCCGGCCCGCGCCAGCATAAACGCGCCGTTGCAGATCGAGCCGAAACGCTGTGCCCGCGCGCAGGCTTCACGCAGCCAATCATCGAACGTCGCGCCAAAAACCATGAACGGCAATTGTGGGCCACCGGCGACCAGCAGCAGGTCGTAGGCATCCAGCGCTTCGCTGAAATGCCGATGGGCGTTCAGGTTCAAACCGTTGGAACAGGCCATCGGGCCGTGTTCGACGCCGATCACATCGAGCCGATAGTGATCCTCGGGCGCCAGGAAGCGATTGGCCTCGGCGAACACATCCATAGGGCCGCTGACGTCCAGCGACTGCACGCCTGCGAACACGACGATGGCGACGGTTTTGCTCATGGCTGTGGATTCCCCCTTTAAGAGCAAAAGATCGCAGCCTGCGGCCGCTCCTACAGGTGTCCGCTTTCCCATGTAGGAGCTGCCGCAGGCTGCGATCTTTTTAGCTTGGCACGATTTGCGCGTCGAATGGCAAGGATCGCAGCCATGCATCGATTGTTCGCTTCCCGCGCCGGGAACAGACTTTCCCCATCAGCGCCACGACGGCGTTTTCGACGAGGAAATCGTTATGAGCACCACCATTGCCGGCATCAAAATCCCCGACAGCACCCTCGCCCGGGCCACCACCGAGTACATCCGCGACATCGAGTCCGACCTGCTCTACCACCATTCGCGTCGGGTATTTCTGTTCGGCGCGCTGAGTGGTGAGCGCCAGCAACTGGCCTACGATCCGGAACTGTTGTACGTCGGCGCGATGTTCCACGACCTCGGTCTGGTCGAAGGCCACCGCAGTGATGACGAGCGTTTTGAAGTCGACGGCGCGAACGCGGCAGCAGCGTTTCTCAAACCGTACGGGTTGAGCGATGACGACATCGAACAGGTGTGGCTGTCGATTGCCCTGCACACCACGCCAGGCGTGCCGAAGCATCTGCGCCCGACCGTGGCGCTGGTAACGGCTGGTGTGGAAATGGATGTGCTGGGCATGGATTACGCGGCGTTCAGCACTGTGCAGCGCGAGGCGGTGGTGCATGCGCACCCGCGTGGGGAAGGTTTCAAGGAGTGCATCATCTGCGCGTTTGCCGATGGTTTGCGCCATCGTCCGCAGACGACGTTTGGCAATGTGAAGACCGATGTGCTGAAGGATCAGCAGCCGGGGTTCAAGCCGATGAACTTTGTCGAGGTCATCCGCAACTCTCCCTGGACTGCATAAAACCCATGTAGGAGTGAGCCTGCTCGCGATGGCGGTGTGTCAGCCAGGTAGTTTTCAGCTGACACACCGCCATCGCGAGCAGGCTCACTCCTACATGGGGATTTGGGTTGGTCTTGAGAAAGGGACCAACCCGATATTGCCTACGCCGCTTCCGGCGCTGGTGCGCGACGCACGTCCGGCTGTTTCCACGAATCGGCTGCGCTTTCTTCGATGGCTTGCTGGATGGCTTTCTTGCGCGCTTCTTCGGCACGGCGGCTGAAGAACCAGACCATGAAGGTCACGATCGATACCGCCAGCAGGATCAGACTGGCCACGGCGTTGATCTCAGGCTTCACACCCAGACGCACCGCCGAGAACACTTCCATCGGCAGGGTCGTCGAACCCGGCCCCGAGACGAAGCTCGCCAGCACCAGATCATCCAGCGACAGCGCGAACGACATCATGCCGCCCGCCGCCAGCGATGGCGCGATCATCGGGATGGTGATCAGGAAGAACACCTTCCACGGCCGCGCACCGAGGTCCATCGCCGCTTCTTCGATCGACAGGTCCAGCTCACGCAGGCGCGCCGACACCACCACCGCCACATACGCCGCACAGAACGTGGTGTGGGCGATCCAGATGGTGACGATGCCACGTTCCTGCGGCCAGCCGATCATCTGCGCCATGGCTACGAACAACAACAGCAGCGACAGACCGGTGATCACTTCCGGCATCACCAACGGCGCTGTCACCAGGCCGCCGAACAGCGTGCGGCCCTTGAAGCGGGTGATGCGGGTCAGTACGAACGCTGCCAGCGTCCCCAGCGCCACCGCGGCAACTGCGGTGTAGCAGGCGATTTCCAGCGAGCGCAGCACCGAGCCCATCAGTTGCGTGTTGTCGAGCAGGCCGACGTACCACTTGATCGACCAGCCGCCCCACACCGTCACCAGCTTCGAGGCGTTGAACGAGTAGATCACCAGGATCAGCATCGGCAGGTAGATAAACAGCAAACCCAGAACCAGCATCAGGCTGGAGAAACGGAAGCGCTTCATTCTTTACCCTCCATTTCCTTGGCCTGACTGCGGTTGAACAGGATGATCGGCACAATCAGGATCGCCAGCATCACCACCGCCAGCGCGGACGCCACCGGCCAGTCACGGTTGTTGAAGAACTCTTGCCACAGCACCTTGCCGATCATCAGGGTTTCCGGACCGCCAAGCAGTTCCGGGATCACGAACTCGCCGACCACCGGGATGAATACCAGCATGCAGCCGGCAATGATGCCGTTCTTGGACAGCGGAATAGTGATTTTCCAGAAGCTGTTGAAGGTGCTCGAACCGAGGTCGGATGCCGCTTCCAGCAGACTGTGATCGTGCTTCACCAGGTTGGCGTACAGCGGCAGGATCATGAACGGCAGGTACGAGTAAACGACGCCGATGTACACCGCAAGATTGGTGTTGAGGATCTGCAAAGGTTCGTCGATGAAACCCATGCTCATCAGGAAACCGTTGAGCAAACCGTTGTTGCTGAGGATGCCCATCCACGCGTAAACGCGGATCAGGATCGCCGTCCAGGTCGGCATCATGATCAGCAGCACCAGCACCGTTTGCAGCTCTTTACGGGCGGTGGCGATGGCGTAGGCCATCGGGTAGCCGATCACCAGACAGAGGACAGTGCTGATCAGCGCCATCTTCAACGAGCCGAGGTACGCGGCGATGTACAACTCGTCGCCCGCCAGCATTGCGTAGTTGCCCAGGTTCAGCAGTAGTTGCAGCTTCTGCTCGGCGTACGTGTAGATCTCGGTGTACGGCGGGATGGCCACGTCGGCTTCGGCGAAGCTGATCTTCAGGACGATGAAGAACGGCAACATGAAGAACAGAAACAGCCAGATGAACGGGACCCCGATGACCAGTTGCCGGCCATTGGGGATTATTCGGTTGATGCGGCGTTTGAATTTGCGCATGTTCATGAGCGGAGTACCACGCCGCTGTCGTCTTCCCACCACACGTAGACCTGATCGCCCCAGGTCGGACGCGCGCCGCGACGTTCGGCGTTGGCGACGAACGACTGCACCAGTTTGCCGCTTGGCAATTCGACGTAGAACACCGAGTGCCCGCCGAGGTAGGCAATGTCGTGGACCTTGCCGCTCGACCAGTTGTATTCGCAGGTCGGTTGGTCGGCGGTGACCAGCAGCTTCTCCGGGCGGATCGCGTAGGTGACCGACTTGTCCTGCACCGAAGTACTGATGCCGTGGCCAACGTAGATCTGCCGATCAAGATCTTTGCAGGTGATGGTTGCGTGGCCTTCGGCGTCGTCGATCACTTCGCCTTCGAAGATATTGACGTTGCCGATGAATTCGCAGACCAGACGGCTGGTCGGGGTTTCGTAGATGTCGATCGGGCTGCCGATCTGGGCGATCCAGCCCAGGTGCATGATCGCGATGCGCTCGGCCATGGTCATGGCCTCTTCCTGGTCGTGGGTCACCATCACGCAAGTCACGCCGACGCGCTCGATGATTTCCACCAGCTCCAGTTGCATCTGCGAGCGCAGTTTCTTGTCCAGTGCGCCCATCGGCTCATCGAGCAACAGCAGCTTCGGCCGCTTGGCCAGTGAACGGGCCAGCGCCACGCGCTGACGCTGACCGCCCGACAATTGATGCGGCTTGCGCTTGGCGTACTGGCTCATCTGTACGAGCTTGAGCATCTCGGCCACGCGAGCGTCGACTTCAGCCGCCGGGATCTTGTCCTGCTTGAGGCCGAAGGCGATGTTCTGCGCCACGGTCATGTGCGGGAACAAGGCGTACGACTGGAACATCATGTTGATCGGACGTTCGTACGGCGGCATGTCGGTGATGTCGACGCCGTCGAGGAAAATGCGCCCCTCCGTGGGCCGTTCGAACCCTGCCAGCATCCGCAGCAGAGTGGATTTGCCCGATCCCGAACCGCCGAGCAGGGCGAAGATTTCGCCTTTCTTGATTTCCAGGGACACATCGTCCACGGCAATCGTCTCGTCGAACTTCTTCGTGACCCGGTCGATTTTGACCAGCACCTGTTTCGGTGTCTGGTCGCCCTCGAGGGCTTTCTTATAGGCGCCGGAGGCAACTGCCATTTACGAAACTCCCAGAAAAAAACAGTGCAGTTCGCCCCGCAAGGCGAACCCAGAATAGTGTGTGCCTTACATCCCCGACTTGACCTTGGTCCAGCTGCGGGTCATCAGGCGCTGAATGTTCGGTGGCAACTCGGTCGATACGTAGGCCTTGTCGATAACGGCCTGCGGCGGATACACCGACGCATCGGTACGGATGGATTGTTCCATCAGCTTGTCCGACCCCGGGTTGGGGTTGGCGTAACCGACGTAATCACTGACCTGAGCGATCACCTCAGGTTTCAGCAGATAGTTGATGAAGGCATGGGCCTGCTTCACGTTCGACGAATCCTTGGGGATTGCCAGCATGTCGAACCACAAGGCACCGCCCTCTTTCGGCACCGCGTAGGCGATGTTCACGCCTTTCTTGGCTTCGGCTGCGCGGTTCTTCGCCTGGAAGATATCGCCGGAAAAACCGATGGCCACGCAGATGTCGCCGTTGGCCAGATCACCGATGTATTTCGAGGAGTGGAAGTAGGTCACGTAAGGACGCACCGCGAGCAACTTGTCGGTGGCTTTTTCGTAGTCCTTGGGATTGGTGCTGTTGGCATTCAGGCCCAGATAGTTGAGCACAGTCGGCATCATTTCATCCGCCGAATCGAGGAACGCCACGCCGCAGCTTTGCAGCTTCTTGATGTTCTCAGGCTCGAACAAAACGCCCCACGAATCGATCTTGTCGACACCCAGCACAGCTTTCACTTTATCGACGTTGTAGCCGATGCCGTTGGTGCCCCACAGATACGGCACGGCGTACAGGTTGCCCGGATCGTTCTGCTCCAGACGCTTGAGCAGCGCCGGGTCGAGATTGGAATAATTCGGCAGCTGCGACTTGTCGAGCTTCTGGAACGCGCCGGCCTTGATCTGCTTGCCGAGGAAGTGGTTCGACGGTACGACCACGTCGTAGCCGGTACGCCCGGCGAGCAGCTTGCCTTCCAGGGTTTCGTTGGAGTCGAAGACGTCGTAGACCGGTTTTATCCCGGTGGCTTTCTGGAAGTCGGCCAGGGTGGTCTCGCCGATGTAATCGGACCAGTTATAAATATGCACCGTACCGGCGGCCTGGGCTCCGACAGCAATCGTCAGGCCGGCAGTGGCCAGCAGGGCTTTGCGCAAAGAAGAAAAAATAGGCAAGTGGAGGTCCTCTAAATTAGTTGGGCCCAAGTTGCCCCGCGCTGCATGACAGCCGTGGCTGCCCGGCAACAAAACCGGCGCGCAACTTACCCTCGAAAAACCGTTCCTGCAAAACTTCCTGTCATTTAATTGATCCGCTGGCCGCCCGCGCGGGGCATGACGGCCAGCGGTTGTTGCGTCAAACCGGCTTATTTACCGGATTTGATCTTGGTCCAGCTGCGAGTGATCAGGCGCAGGGTCGCTGCGTCCAGATCGCTGATCGCGTAGAGCTGCTTCTTCACTTCAGCCGACGGGTAGATGCTCGGATCGCTGGTGATGTCCTTGTCCACCAGTGGCGTGGCAGCTTTGTTGCCGTTCGGGAAACGCACGGCGTTGGTGATGCCGGCCATCACTTGCGGCTCAAGCAGGTAGTTCATGAACTTGTAGGCGGCTTCGACGTTTTCGGCATCCTTGGGAATGGCGACCATGTCGTAGAACGTGCCAGCACCTTCTTTTGGAATGGTGTAGGCCAGCTTGATCTTGTCACCGGCTTCCTGGGCGCGGGTCTTGGATTGTTCCAGGTCACCCGAGTAACCGACGGCGACGCAGATGTTGCCGTTGGCCAGGTCGGAGATGTACTTGGAGGAATGGAAGTAGGCAACCGAAGGACGAATCTTCAGGAACAGGTCTTCGGCGGCCTTCAGGTCAGCCTTGTCCTTGCTGTTGGTCGGCTTGCCCAGATAGTGCAACGCCGCCGGAATCATTTCGGTCGGGGCGTCGAGGAAGCTTACGCCGCAGCTTTTGAGCTTCTCGATGTTTTCAGGCTTGAACACCACGTCCCAGGAATCGATCTTGTCGATGCCCAGCGCAGCCTTGACCTTGGCCGGGTTGTAGCCGATGCCGATCGAGCCCCACATGTACGGGAACGCGTGCTTGTTGCCTTGGTCGCTGGCATCACCAACAGCCTTGAGCAGGTCTTCGTCGAGGTTCTTCCAGTTCGGCAGCTTGGACTTGTCCAGCTCCTGGTAAACACCGGCCTTGATCTGCTTGGCGAGGAAGTTATTGGAAGGCACCACAATGTCGTAACCGGACTTGCCGGCCAGCAGCTTGGCTTCGAGGGTTTCGTTGCTGTCGAAGACGTCATAGACGACTTTGATCCCGGTGGCTTTTTCGAAGTTGGCCACAGTGTCCGGGGCGATGTAGTCGGACCAGTTGTAGACGTGCAACACCTTGTCGTCCGCCTGAGCCGCAGTCGCCATGACTCCCATCAGGGACATGGCGAGCAGAGTCTTGCCAGCGAGCTTTTTGCCTAATGCCTTCATGCGTTAATGCTCCAAATTTTTCTTTTTTGAACCACTTTGTTCAGCGGCCGAACCCGGACAACTGGAACCGCGGCTAGTCTGGCAAGATCCGAGGCGGTCTTTCAAGAAAAGACCAGCCTTTCTGACAGCTTTGAGCGAGCGCGCCGCAGCTCCCCCGCTCAAAGCCTAGCACTTAGCCCTGCAACGCACTGAGGGTCAGGTCCAGGCATTTACGTGCCTTTGTAACCAGTTCATCGATCTCGGCTTTGCTGATCACCAGCGGCGGCGCGATGATCATGGTGTCGCCCACAGCGCGCATGATCAGGCCGTTGTCGAAGCAGAACTGGCGGCAGATCATGCCGACGCCCTTGCCTTCGTAACGCTTGCGCGTGGCCTTGTCCTGCACCAGCTCGATCGCGCCCAACAGACCGACTCCGCGAACTTCACCCACCAACGGGTGATCGTTCAGTTCCCGCAGACGTTTCTGCAAATACGGTGCCGTTTCGTTGTGCGCGTTCTCGATAATTTTCTCATCGCGCAGGATACGGATGTTTTCCAGGCCCACCGCTGCCGCCACCGGGTGACCGGAGTAAGTGAAGCCGTGGTTGAAATCGCCACCTTCGTTGAGCACCGCAACAACGGAGTCACGGACGATCAGGCCACCCATCGGGATGTAGCCGGAAGTCAGGCCTTTGGCGATGGTCATCATGTCAGGCTTGAGATCGTAGAAATCGCTACCGAACCACTCACCGGTACGGCCGAAACCGCAAATCACTTCGTCCGCGACGAACAGGATGTCGTACTTGGCGAGGATTTCCTTGATGCGCGGCCAGTAGCTGTCGGGCGGAATGATCACACCGCCGGCGCCCTGAATCGGCTCGGCAATAAAGGCACCGACGTTGTCGACGCCGACTTCGAGAATCTTCTCTTCCAGCTGATTGGCCGCCCAGATACCGAACTCTTCCGGCGACATCTCGCCACCCTCGGCGAACCAGTACGGCTGGGCGATGTGGACGATGCCCGGGATCGGCAAGTCGCCTTGTTCGTGCATATAAGTCATGCCACCGAGGCTCGCGCCGGCCACGGTCGAACCGTGATAACCGTTCTTGCGGCTGATGATGACTTTTTTGTTCGGCTGACCCTTGATCGCCCAATAGTGGCGGACCATGCGCAGCATGGTGTCGTTGCCTTCGGAGCCGGAACCGGTGAAGAACACATGGTTCATGCCTTCCGGTGCCACGTCGGCAATGGCCTTGGCCAGTTCCAGCGCCGGCGGGTGCGCGGTCTGGAAGAACAGGTTGTAGTACGGCAGTTCGCGCATCTGTTTGGCGGCTGCGTCGGCCAGCTCATCGCGACCATAACCGATGGCCACGCACCACAGACCGGCCATGCCGTCGAGAATCTTGTTGCCTTCGCTGTCCCACAGGTAAACGCCCTTGGCGTTGGTGATGATCCGCGGGCCCTTCTCTTTCAGCTGCTTGAAGTCGCTGAACGGGGCCAGGTGGTGATCATTGCTAAGTGCTTGCCACTCGCGGGTTTGCGGGTTGTTGCTGGTCATGCCAATTCTCCTTGTTATCGGTGAAGACGCGGCCGCTGAGGACCGCGCCCGGCGTATCAGACGGCGAAGAGCAGGTATTCACGCTCCCAGGAACTGATCACGCGCTTGAAGTTTTCATGCTCGGCCCGTTTTACCGCGACGTAGCCAGTGATGAAGGTTTTGCCCAGGTACTTCTCGATGGTGGCGCTGTTTTCCATACGCTCCAGCGCGTCTTCGATGGTCAGCGGCAGGCGCAGGTTGCGGCGCTCGTAACCACGGCCCACCACTGGTGCGCTCGGGTTGAGGCCTTCGACCATGCCGATGTAACCGCAGAGCAGGCTCGCGGCGATCGCCAGGTACGGGTTGGCGTCGGCGCCCGGCAGACGGTTTTCCACACGGCGGTTCTGCGGGCCGGCATCCGGTACCCGCAGGCCCACGGTGCGGTTCTCTTCGCCCCACTCGACGTTCACCGGTGCCGAGGTGTCCGGCAGGAAGCGGCGGAACGAGTTGACGTTGGGGGCGAACAGCGGCAGCAATTCCGGAATCAGCTTCTGCAAGCCACCGATGTGGTGCAGGAACAACTGGCTCATGGTTCCGTCTTCATTGGAGAAGACATTCTTGCCGGTCTCGATGTCGATGATGCTCTGGTGCAAGTGCATCGCACTGCCCGGCTCACCGGTCATTGGCTTGGCCATGAAAGTCGCAGCCACGTCGTGCTTGAGTGCGGCTTCGCGCATGGTGCGCTTGAACACCAGAATCTGGTCGGCCAGCGACAGCGCGTCGCCGTGACGGAAGTTGATTTCCATCTGCGCCGTGCCGTCTTCGTGGATCAGCGTGTCGAGGTCCAGTTCCTGCAGTTCGCACCAGTCGTAGACGTCTTCGAACAGCGGGTCGAATTCGTTCGCCGCTTCGATGGAGAACGACTGGCGACCGATTTCCGGACGGCCCGAACGGCCGATTGGCGGCTGCAACGGATAGTCAGGGTCGTCACTGCGCTTGGTCAGGTAGAACTCCATTTCCGGCGCCACAATCGGCTGCCAGCCTTTGTCGGCATAGAGTTTGAGGACCTTCTTGAGGACGTTGCGCGGCGACAGCTCGATCGGGTTGCCTTGCTTGTCGTAGGTGTCGTGGATCACCTGCGCAGTGGGCTCGATGGCCCACGGCACCAGGTACACGGCGTTCTGGTCGGGGCGGCAGATCATGTCGATGTCGGCTGGGTCGAGCAGTTCGTAATAGATGTCGTCTTCGACGTAGTCGCCGGTCACGGTCTGCAACAGCACGCTTTCCGGCAGACGCATGCCTTTTTCGGCAATGAACTTGTTGGTCGGCGAAATCTTGCCCCGGGTGATACCGGTCAAGTCGGCGATCATGCATTCGACTTCTGTGATCTTGTGGTCTTTCAACCAATCGGTGAGCTGGTCGAGGTTGTTACTCATAAATGCCTCTGGGCTGAGTCTCCTGACATGATGTCAGGCAAAGTTTGACGCTATGGGCGTCGCGTTAAAGGGGGCTTGCTCGCGCAGTGCCGGCTTATGCCTGGCACCGCGCATAGACAATGAAAGAGGAGCTTACCTGCCCTTTACGCTGGCGTTGCATTTCCTGTGCACAGTCCAGGCGTGCAGAATCATGAGCACGGCTGGGCAAGCGGCACAGGCTTTGAGGGTGAAAGCGATCTATATTGGAAGGGGACGCCATAAACAGGATGCTTTCCCGTACGTCCAGAATATCGGACGCTGACGCTTGAACGGCCATGGACGGGAACATCGTCGGCAACTGGCGAGCCATACTGGCTGCGCTATCGACGGATTTGTCGCCACTGATGTGATGAGCATGCAGACCGGACTGTTGCGAGCAATCGGTGATGCCGATTAACGGCAGGCGAGACATGAAGCACCCCGGTATTATTGCTGTTATGGGTTTGATCGGAGCTTAGCCTTGTTCATTTTTTTACACAACACCCCCGTAAAAAATACAACACGGCCTGCTCAAGCCTGCGGGTGCGCAGTGTCCCAAGGGCCAAAAATCGCCCGAAAGTGCCCCATAAATGCCCTCGCAGCGCTTTTTTAGGGCAAAAAAGGCCTCGCTTGACTTCGGCAGGCCGTTCGGGTTGACTGAAACCAGAAAAGATCAATGATTGATATTTTTAACAACAAAGGTGTTGCATCATGTCGGTACCCCCGCGTGCCGTTCAGCTTAACGAAGCGAACGCGTTCCTTAAGGAACATCCTGAGGTTCTGTACGTTGACCTTCTGATTGCGGATATGAATGGTGTGGTGCGCGGCAAGCGCATTGAACGCACCAGCCTCCACAAGGTTTACGAGAAAGGCATCAACCTGCCGGCCTCTCTATTTGCTCTGGATATCAACGGTTCCACGGTGGAAAGCACCGGCCTGGGCCTGGACATCGGCGACGCCGATCGTATCTGCTATCCAATCCCCGATACCCTGTGCAACGAGCCATGGCAGAAGCGCCCGACCGCGCAACTGTTGATGACCATGCACGAACTCGAAGGTGACCCGTTCTTCGCCGATCCGCGCGAAGTGCTCCGTCAAGTTGTTGCAAAGTTTGACGAGCTGGGCCTGACCATCTGCGCCGCATTCGAACTCGAGTTTTACCTGATCGACCAGGAAAACGTGAACGGCCGCCCTCAGCCGCCACGCTCGCCGATCTCCGGCAAACGCCCGCACTCGACACAGGTTTACCTGATCGACGACCTCGACGAATACGTCGACTGCCTCCAGGACATTCTGGAAGGTGCCAAAGAGCAAGGCATCCCCGCCGACGCCATCGTCAAGGAAAGCGCCCCGGCGCAGTTCGAAGTGAACCTGCACCACGTCGCCGACCCGATCAAGGCGTGCGACTACGCGGTACTGCTCAAGCGTCTGATCAAGAACATCGCCTACGACCATGAAATGGACACCACCTTCATGGCCAAACCGTATCCGGGCCAGGCAGGCAATGGTCTGCACGTACACATTTCGATTCTGGATAAAGAAGGCAAAAACATTTTTGCCAGCGAGGATCCCGAGCAGAACGCCGCGCTGCGTCACGCGATCGGCGGTGTGCTCGAGACCCTGCCCGCGCAGATGGCTTTCCTCTGCCCGAACGTCAACTCCTACCGTCGTTTCGGCGCGCAGTTCTATGTACCGAACTCGCCGTGCTGGGGTCTGGACAACCGCACCGTGGCGATTCGCGTACCGACCGGCTCGTCCGATGCCGTGCGTATCGAACACCGCGTCGCCGGTGCCGACGCCAACCCGTACCTGCTGATGGCTTCGGTACTGGCCGGCGTGCACCACGGTCTGACCAACAAGATCGAGCCGGGCGCGCCAGTCGAAGGCAACAGCTACGAGCAGAACGAGCAAAGCCTGCCGAACAACTTGCGCGATGCCCTGCGTGAGCTGGACGACAGCGAGGTGATGGCCAAGTACATCGATCCGAAGTACATCGATATCTTCGTCGCCTGCAAGGAAAGCGAGCTGGAGGAGTTTGAACACTCCATCTCTGACCTTGAGTACAACTGGTATCTGCATACCGTTTAAGCGGTTGTAGCACCAAACAGAACGCCGTCGGCTCTCGCAGCCAACGGCGTTTTTTTATGGCCGCCTGCGGCGGATCGCGAGCAAGCTCGCTCCCACAGGGGATCTCCTATGCACACAAATTTTCTTCTCACTGGAGATCTCTGTGGGAGGGGGCTTGCTCCCGAAGGCGGTCGACAAGACAACACAAGAGCCGGCTCGTACAATGCCCGCTGCCCCGCAGGAGACTTCCATGACGCGACCCGCCCCCGTCCGCAAACCCCGTGCCCGCAGCCAGGCGCGCATCGATTCGATACTCGACGCCGCGCGCACATTGCTGGCGGCCGAGGGTGTGGCGAGTCTGTCGATCTACAGCGTCGCCGAGCGCGCGCAGATTCCGCCCTCCTCCGTGTACCACTTCTTCGCCAGCGTGCCAGCGCTGCTTGAGGCACTGACGGCGGATGTACACGCGGCGTTCCGCGCCTGCCTGCAAGCGCCGATCGATCATGACACGCTGCGTGACTGGCGTGATCTGTCGCGACTGGTCGAACAGCGCATGCTGGAGATCTACGACGAAGACGCCGCCGCACGGCAGTTGATCCTCGCGCAACATGGTCTGACCGAAGTGACTCAGGCAGATCGTCAGCACGACATAGAACTGGGCGATCTGATGCACAAGCTGTTCGATCATCACTTCGAATTGCCGAGGTTGCCGGCAGATGTCGATGTGTTTGCCTTGGCGATGGAGTTGGGCGACCGGGTGTATGCGCGCTCGGTGCAGCAGCATGGGCAGATCACCCCGCGCATGGCCGAGGAAGGGATGCGCGTGTTTGATGCCTATATCGGGCTGTATCTGCCACCTTATCTGCCCAAAAGATCTCTAGTGGTCTGACTGGCCTCTTCGCGAGCAGGCTCGCTCCCACATTTGGAATGCGATCCCCTGTGGGAGCGAGCCTGCTCGCGAAGGCCGCGCCGCCGATTTCAAGCCAGGCACAAAAAACCCCGAAGGGCTCACGCCCTCCGGGGTTGTTTTTTACTCACCGGCTTACAACTTGGCGATCGACACCTCGGTGGATTTCACAAAGGCGATCACTTCGCTGCCGACCACCAGTTCCAGCTCTTTGACCGAGCGGGTGGTGATCACCGAAGTGACGATGCCGGAAGCGGTCTGCACGTCGATTTCCGACAGCACGTCACCGAGGACGATTTCCTTGATCGAGCCTTTGAACTGGTTACGGACGTTGATGGCTTTGATAGTCATGGCAATGATTCCTGTCGTTTGCTTGAGTTATTGAGCCCAACGCAGTTGCGTAGGCAGTGGTGAAACAGGTTCCGGCTCTGGCGGTTCGCCGGGCAGGGAGAGAACACGGTTAAGCACTTCGGTTTCCAGCGCTGCGAGTCTGTGCGAACCACGCACTCGCGGCCGCGGCAGTTCGACATGCAGATCGAGGCCGACTTCGCCGTCCTCGATCAGAATCACCCGGTCGGCAATCGCCACCGCTTCACTGACATCGTGGGTCACCAGCAGCACGGTGAAGCCGTGTTGCTGCCAGAGACGTTCGATCAGTTGCTGCATTTCAATTCGGGTCAGCGCATCCAGCGCGCCGAGCGGTTCGTCGAGCAACAGCAGGCGCGGTTGATGGATCAGCGCCCGCGCCAGCGCAACGCGCTGCTTCTGTCCGCCAGACAGCGCCGCCGGCCACTCATTGGCACGATCCGCCAGACCCACCGCTTCCAGTGCATCCAGCGCTTGCGGGCGCCAGTTGCCCTTAAGGCCGAGGCCAACGTTGTCGATGATCTTTTTCCACGGCAGCAGGCGTGCTTCCTGGAACATCAATCGGGTGTCTTCCCGCGCATCGCTGAGTGGCGCAGAACCGGCGAGCAAGTCGCCGCCAGTCGGTTTATCGAGGCCGGCGAGCAAGCGCAGCAAGGTACTTTTGCCGCAGCCACTGCGCCCGACCACGGCGACGAATTGCCCCGCCGGAATGTGCAGATCGATGTCACGCAGCACCTGCCGCGCGCCGAAGGTTTTCTGCAGGTTGCGCACCGCCAGCGGAATCCCGCGCAGCAGGCGTGGAGGTTGTTGAGCAGTCATGCCGCACCTCCTTTGGCAACCTGATAAGCCGGGTGCCAGCGCAACCACACACGCTCAAGTCCTCGGGCCGCGAGGTCGGCGAGTTTGCCCAGCACCGCGTAAAGCAGGATCGCCAGCACCACCACGTCGGTCTGCAAAAACTCGCGGGCGTTCATCGCCAGGTAGCCGATGCCGGAGCTGGCCGAGATGGTTTCCGCCACAATCAACGTCAGCCACATAAAGCCCAGGGCGAAACGCACACCGACCAGAATCGAAGGTAGCGCGCCCGGCAGGATCACCTGCCAGAACAGGCTGAAACCGCTCAAGCCATAGCTGCGCGCCATCTCCACCAGCGCCGGATCGACGTTGCGGATGCCGTGATAAGTGTTGAGGTAGATCGGGAACAACGTGCCCAACGCCACCAGAAAGATCTTCGCCGACTCGTCGATGCCGAACCAGAGGATCACCAGCGGAATCAGCGCCAGGTGCGGCACGTTGCGGATCATCTGCACCGAGCTGTCGAGCAGGCGTTCGCCCCACTTCGACAGGCCGGTGATGAAACCCAAGACCAGACCGATGCTGCCACCGATGGTGAAACCGAGGGCCGCACGCCAGCCGCTGATCGCCAGATGCGTCCAGATTTCACCGCTGCGCACCAGGCTCACGCCGGCTTCGATCACCGCCACCGGTGCCGGCAAAATCCGTGTCGACAACCAACCGGCCGACACCGACAGCTGCCACACCGCCAGCAACAACACCGGCAACGCCCAGGGCGCGAGGCTGTGGATGATTTTCTTCATGGCGCGCCTCAGCTCTGCGACGCGGCTTTGGGAAGAATGTCGTTGGCGACCATCTCGCCGAACGGGCTGACATAACCGGCGCTTTTCGGCAGTTCCGGACGCTCGATGTCGAGGTGCGGGAAGAGCAGTTCAGCGACGCGATAAGACTCTTCGAGGTGTGGATAACCGGAGAAGATGAAGGTGTCGATGCCCAGATCCGCGTATTCCTTCACACGTGCGGCCACGGTCGGGCCATCGCCGACCAGCGCCGTACCGGCACCACCGCGCACGAGGCCAACGCCGGCCCAGAGGTTCGGGCTGACTTCGAGGTTGTCGCGGCTGCCGCCGTGCAGCGCGGCCATGCGTTGCTGGCCAACCGAATCGAAACGCGCAAGCGAAGCCTGAGCGCGAGCGATGGTGTCGTCGTCCAGGTGCGAGATCAGCCGATCTGCCGCTTGCCACGCTTCAGCGTTGGTTTCACGGACGATCACATGCAGACGAATACCGAAGCGTACGGTGCGGCCGAGCTTGGCGGCTTTGGCTCGGACTTGGGCAATCTTCTCGGCCACTGCTGTTGGCGGCTCACCCCAGGTCAGGACCATTTCCACTTGTTCAGCAGCCAGGTCCTGCGCCGCTTCCGAGGAGCCGCCGAAGTACAGCGGCGGACGCGGTTGCTGGATCGGCGGATAGAGCAACTTCGCACCCTTCACGCTGATGTGCTGACCGTCGTAATCGACGGTTTCGCCTTCGAGCACACGACGCCAGATGCGGGTGAATTCCACCGAGGCTTGATAGCGTTCTTCGTGGCTGAGAAACAGACCGTCGCCAGCCAATTCTTCCGGGTCACCGCCAGTCACCAGATTGAACAGCGCACGGCCGCCGGACAGGCGATCAAGGGTGGCTGCCTGCCGCGCCGCGACCGTCGGGGAAATGATCCCGGGGCGCAGGGCAACGAGAAACTTCAGACGCTGGGTCACCGGGATCAGCGACGCCGCCACCAGCCACGAGTCTTCGCAGGAGCGGCCGGTGGGAATCAGCACACCGCCGAAACCCAGACGATCAGCCGCTTGCGCAACCTGTTGCAGATAACCGTGGTCGACGGCGCGAGCGCCTTCGGCGGTGCCAAGGTAATGGCCGTCGCCGTGGGTAGGCAGGAACCAGAAGATATTGAGGCTCATGGAGTGGTCTCCTTGGGGATTCGAATTACTGCGCTTTAGCCACAGCGGCCGGTGGTGTCCAGATCACATCCTTGATGCTCAGCGGCTTGGGAATCAGCTTGAGCTGGAAGAACGTGTCAGCGATTTTCTGCTGCGCGGCGACCACTTCCGGGGTCAGGAACAGCGCGCCGTAGCCCTGGCGTTGCACCGAAGTCAGGGTGATATCCGCCGGCAGACCGAGCAGTGGCGCGACTTGTTGGGTCACGTCTTCAGGATTGGCTTTCGACCACTCGCCGACCGCGCGCACTTCTTCCACGAGGGTCTTGATCACCTCGGGATTTTTCTGTGCGTAAGGCTTGGTCGCGAGATAGAACTGGTGGTTGTCGACAATGCCTTTGCCGTCGCGCAGGGTGTGCGCTTGCAGTTGTTTCTCGGCGGCAGCCTGGTACGGATCCCAGATGACCCAGGCGTCGACGCTGCCACGTTCGAACGCAGCGCGAGCATCGGCCGGCGGCAGGAATACGGTCTGGATGTCGCTGTATTTCAGACCGGCGTCTTCCAGTGCACGCACCAGCAGGTAGTGAACGTTGGAGCCTTTGTTCAGGGCGACTTTCTTGCCCTTGAGATCGGCCACCGATTTGATCGGCGAGTCTTTCGGCACAAGGATCGCTTCGCTGTTCGGCGCTGGCGGTTCATAAGCGACGTAAAGCAGATCGGCGCCGGCCGCCTGAGCGAACACCGGTGGAGTTTCGCCAGTGACACCGAAGTCGATCGAGCCGACGTTCAGGCCTTCGAGCAGTTGCGGGCCACCGGGAAATTCAGTCCATTGCACGTCGACGCCTTGGGCGGCCAGACGTTTTTCCAGAGTGCCCTTGGCTTTGAGCAGCACCAGCGTGCCGTACTTCTGATAACCGATCCGCAATGTCTCGGCTTGAGCTTGAGTGATGGCGCCGAAGGTGACAGCCGCAGCAAACAGAGCGACCAGACCACGACGCAAAAATACAGTGCGCATAGCGCTCTCCTTTTTGCTGTTGGGTTTTGGCTGCACCTGCTTGCCCGTTAGCGGGCGAGTAAGGCGAGTACTTCAAATTTCGATGAGGCTTAAATGCTCCAGCGAGCACTCAACAAACGTTCGTTCAACAGACCCGGTTCCAGCGGTTTCGGCCGACGGGCCATGGCGCCGACAAACTGATCCAGCGCTTCGTGCAGTCGCTGCTCCAGCGCTGGAGCCAGTTGCGCCGCAGCACTGCCTTCGCCGTAAGCGATCTGGCTGTCCTCGGCGAAAATCCCCTGGAGCATTTCCTGGGCTTTCAGCGCCGACAAAACAGGCTTGAGGGCGTAGTCGACCACCAGCATGTGGGCAATGCTGCCGCCCGTGGCCATCGGCAAGACAATCTTGTGGTTCAGGGCGCGCTCGGGCAGCAGATCCAGCAGGGTCTTCAGGGCGCCGGAAAACGACGCTTTGTAAACCGGTGTGGCGATCAGCAGACCGTCGGCGTTTTCAATCTGTTGCAGCAGGTCGAGCACCTTCGGGCTGTCGAAGCGGGCGTGGAGCAAATCCTCGGCCGGGAAGTCCCGCACCTGATAACTCACCACTTCCACCCCTTGCGCCTGCAACCAGCGTTGCGAGCGTTCCAGCAGCACCCCGGAACGGGAGCGCAGGCTGGGACTGCCACCGAGTGAGACGACCAGCATTGAGACGATTCCTTAAGCGTTACAGGCGATTCGCGGGTTGCGATCTCGCTTCGATGGGAGTGACCTTACCAGCTGATTTATATATCCATAAATCATATTTATTCATTTGGTTATGCTTTTTGGAGATATGAGATTCGCTTTGTTTCAGGCGAAAAAAAAGGCCGTCGAAACGGCCTGAAATCCCCTGCTTAGTAGTTCCGTGGTAACTGGACTAACGCCTTCGCGAGCAGGCTCGCTCCCACATTTGGAATGCGATCACCTGTGGGAGCGAGCCTGCTCCGGGCGGCGTTCCGACGAAAGCGGTGGTGGCTACACCGCAAATCTCACTTATTCGGCTGTGGCGTCAGGCGCAGGTACGGTTTCACCGCGCGATAGCCCTTCGGAAAGCGCTTTTTGATCTCATCTTCATCCTTGAGCGAAGGCACGATCACCACCTCTTCACCGTCCTGCCAGTTGGCCGGGGTGGCCACCTTGTAGTTGTCGGTGAGCTGCAGCGAATCGATCACCCGCAGAATCTCGTGGAAGTTGCGCCCGGTGCTCGCCGGGTAAGTGATGGTCAGACGAATCTTCTTGTTCGGGTCGATCACGAACAGCGAACGCACGGTCAGCGTGTCGTTGGCATTCGGGTGGATCAGATCATAGAGATCGGAGACCTTGCGATCGGCATCAGCCAGGATCGGGAAGTTGACGACAGTGTTCTGGGTCTCGTTGATGTCTTCGATCCACTTGTGGTGCGAGTCCACCGGATCGACCGACAGCGCGATGGCCTTGACGCCGCGCTTGCTGAACTCATCCTTGAGCTTGGCGGTGAAGCCCAGCTCGGTGGTGCACACGGGGGTGAAGTCCGCCGGGTGGGAGAACAGCACGCCCCAGCTATCGCCCAGCCATTCGTGGAAACGAATCTTGCCGGCGCTGGAATCCTGTTCGAAATCGGGGGCGATGTCGCCGAGTCTGAGGCTCATGGTGCTGCTCCTGATGAGTTGTTCGAGACCTCAACTGTAGCCCGGGATTTGCAATCGTTAAAAAGAATAAATAAATAGATATCTAGATCATTAGAGAATATTAAACATCTGTTCACTGGACGCTGACAGGCATCCCGACGAACATCGGTCGCAAGGTTCGAGAAGGCCTTGAGTTGCTGTAAAGAGGGAAATTCGGGGAGGGCTTACGGGGGTGGGCCTGACTCGAAAACGCAAAAGCCCCGTCCGGCGCGATGCCGGACGGGGCTTTTTTTACATCAGGTGCAGGAACTCGCTATTACAGCAGCGGGATCGAGTAGCTGACGATCAGGCGGTTTTCGTCCTGCGAACGGGTGTTCGGCAGGTCGGTGCGCCATACAGCGTTTTTCCACATCAGGCCGACGTTTTTGAACGGGCCTTCCGGCACTACGTAGCCGATGGTGAAATCGCGTTCCCACTCGGAACGGTTCGACGCGCTTTCGCGACCATTGGCACCCACGGTGTCGATCGAATCGCCTTTCAGGTAAACCACACCAGCGGTCAGGCCAGGTACACCAACTTTAGCGAAGTCATACGAGTAGCGAGCCTGCCAGGTTTTCTCGCCGGCACGACCGAACTTCTGGATCTGCATGTCGGTGATGGTGTAGTTCGACGAGCCGTCGCCCTGGTTCAGCCAAGGGAAGTCGCTGCTGCCATTGGAAACCTGGTAGCCGCCACCGAAGGTGTGACCTTCAACGGTGTACAGGAACAGGCCGCTGTACAGGTTGTTATCAACTTCACCACGACCGTTACGGAAACCGGTGTAGTTGCCGCTGCTGTAGTAAGCCGAATCAGTGCCGTTCTTGCCGTCGTCGGAGCTGTTGAAGTAACGGAAGTCGGACTTCAATACGCCCGGGCCGATTGCCCAGTTGTGAACCAGACCCAGGAAGTGCTGCTTGTAGAAGTCTTCCAGGTTGCCGTAGTAGTACTGGGCAGTCAGGTCTTTGGTGATCTTGTAGTCACCACCGGCGTAGATGAACTTGTTGCTGTCACGGAACGCAGTACCACGGGTGTTGGCGCCACCGATCGACAGGTTTTCGTTGTTGCTGGAGTTACGACCTTTCACGGCTTCGATCTGACCACCGACCAGGGTCAGGTCCTTGATTTCGCCGGAAGTGATCTGGCCACCCTGCCAGGTTTGTGGCAGCAGACGACCGTCGTTGGTCACGATGACCGGATTCTTCGGCTGCAGAGTACCCAGCTTCAGTTCAGTCTGGGAGATCTTGGCTTTGGCAGTCAGGCCCAGGCTGGAGAAGTTGTCCACCGCTTTGCCGTTGGACTCGCTCGGGAACACAGTGCCGCCGTAAGCGGTACCGCTGTTGCCGTTAGTACCGCCGCCCGAATCCAGACGTACGCCCAGCAGGCCGATGGCATCGATACCGAAACCAACGGTGCCTTGGGTGTAACCGGAGATGAAACGCAGATCGAAACCTTGGCCCCACTCTTCGTTCTTGTTGGCGCCAGCGCCGTCACGGTTATCGGTGTTGATGTAGAAGTTACGCAGCCCCAAAGTAGCTTTGCTGTCTTCGATGAAACCGGCGGCGCCTGCCTGCTGCGCCATAACCCCTACGGCCACAGCCAGGGCCAAGGTGGACTTGTTCATGTAAAGCTCCTCTCGTTTCTAATTCTTGTGTTCCTGGCCCTGGGTCTGATGCCCCGGGTCCTAAGATGCGCGATTAGCGCCAGACCGTGACTGACAAGTCAATCGTAACCTTGTGTGTCTACGACCAAGGTCTAATCGCAGTGATTTGGTCCGTGCAGAGTAAAGATTTCCTGATAAACCCAAAAAGAATTTATTCATTCTTTTTCATATCATTTCGGAATATGGCCAGTATCTTGCCACCTCCGCCGGGAAACAGCGTATCGGCGACTAAGCTCATTCCTAAATGGTATTTGTTAGCCTTTTTTTATATCGATTAGCTTTGGCGTAACCCCGAATCGTCAAACCCTATCGAAAAGGCGACGCCATGATGGCCAAACGCGCACTATCCAGTCAATTTGTTACAGTTTGTGTGTCAGCGCTGATTTCTTTTTCGGCCCATGCCGCCAACCTCACCGTGGGTTATCAGACCGGTATCGACCCGAGCAAAGTCCCCCAGGCCGACGGCGTCTATGAGAAAACCATCGGCGAGAAAATCGACTGGCGCCGCTTCAACAGTGGCCCGGAAGTTGTGACAGCCATTGCTTCGGGTGACGTGCAGATCGGCAACCTCGGTTCCAGCCCATTGGCCGCTGCCGCTTCGCGTAATCTGCCGATTGTGGCGTTCATCGTTTCGGCGCAGATCAATGCCGCCGAAGCGTTGGTGGTGCGCAATGGCAGCGGCATCAACACCCCCCAGGACCTGGTCGGCAAAACCATCGCCACACCTTTCGTTTCGACCTCACACTACAGCCTGCTCGGCGCCCTCAAGCACTGGGGCCTGGACGCCTCGAAAGTCAAAGTGGTGAACCTGCAACCAGCAGAGATCGCAGCGGCGTGGAAGCGTGGCGATATCGATGGCGCATTTGTCTGGTCGCCTGCGCTGGGGGAAATTCGCAAGACCGGCAAGACCCTGACCGATGCTGCGCAGGTCGGCCAGTGGGGTGCGCCAACCTTCGAGGTTTGGGTCGCGCGCAAGGATTTTGCCGAGAAGCATCCTGACGTTGTCGCGAAGTTTGCCAAGGTTACGCTGGATTCATTTGCCGATTACGCGGCGCATAAAGACAGCTGGACGGCTGACTCGGTGCCGGTACAGAAAATCGCCAAACTGACCGGTGCCAATGCCGCTGATGTGCCGGAATTGCTCGCAGGGTCGGCGTTCCCGGACGCCAAGGCGCAGCAAACCACGGCGCTGCTGGACGGCGGCACGGCGAAGGCGATTGGCGAGACGGCGAAGTTTTTGAAGGAACAGGGCAAGGTTGAAACGGTGCTGCCGGATTATTCGCCATATGTCAGCGCGAAGTTTGTGGCGCAATAAAAGCTTCGCGAGCAGGCTCGCTCCCACATGGGTTCATTGAACAAATGTGGGAGCGAGCCTGCTCGCGAATGGAGCGCCTCAGTTACAGAGTCTTTTCGAAGATTTTCGAATTACGCTGAAAGTTGTACAGCGAAGCCCGCGCCGCCGGCAGGCGCTCGACGCTGCTCGGCTCGAACCCACGCTCACGGAACCAGTGCGCGGTGCGCGTGGTGAGGACGAACAAGGTCTTCAAACCCTGCGCCCGTGCTCGGGTTTCGATGCGCTCCAGCAATTCATCACCGCGACCGCCATGGCGGTACTCCGGGTTCACTGCCAGACACGCCAGTTCACCGGCATCGGAATCGGCAATCTGATACAGCGCCGCACAGGCGATGATCATGCCCTCACGCTCGACCACGCTGAACTGCTCGATCTCGCGCTCCAGCACTTCGCGCGAGCGACGCACCAGAATCCCCTGCTCTTCCAGCGGACTGATCAAGTCGAGCAAGCCGCCGACATCTTCAATCGCCGCCTCGCGGACCAGTTCGAACTGCTCTTGAGCGACCAGCGTACCGCCACCGTCACGAGTGAACAGCTCTGTCAGCAGCGCGCCATCTTCGGCGTAACTGACGATATGGCTGCGCGCCACGCCGCCACGACAGGCTTCGGCAGCGGCATCGAGCAGTTCTGCCTGATAGTTGCTGCCCAGACGCTGCAAATGCGCCGGCACTTGCTGTGGACGCAGCTCACGCACCAGTTTGCCGTTCTCGTCGATAAGACCGAGGTCGGCGCCAAACAATAGCAATTTATCTGCGCCCAGATCGATGGCAGCGCGGGTGGCGACGTCTTCACAGGCGAGGTTGAAAATTTCACCGGTCGGCGAATAGCCCAGCGGCGACAACAGCACGATCGAACGCTCATCGAGCAGACGATTGATGCCCTTGCGGTCGACCCGGCGCACTTCGCCGGTGTGGTGATAGTCGACGCCTTCGAGCACGCCGATCGGCCGCGCGGTGACGAGGTTGCCGCTGGCCACGCGCAGACGCGAGCCCTGCATTGGCGACGAAGCCATGTCCATCGACAAACGCGCTTCGATGGCAATGCGCAATTGGCCGACCGCGTCGATTACACATTCCAGCGTTGCCGCATCGGTGATACGCATGCCGTGGTGGTAATGCGGGGTCAGGCCGCGCGCAGCGAGGCGGGTTTCGATCTGCGGGCGCGAACCGTGCACCAGCACCAAGCGCACGCCGAGGCTGTGCAGCAAGACGATGTCGTGGACGATATTGCCAAAATTCGGATGCTCGACGCCATCGCCGGGCAGCATGACGACGAAGGTGCAGTCGCGGTGGGCATTGATGTAAGGGGACGCGTGACGAAGCCAGTTAACGTATTCGGGCATGAACCTGGGCCTGTAATAAATAGCAGCCTAAAAAGGGGCGAAACGGAAAACGCACAGCGGGCTGATGGTTATCGTCGGAACAGGCTTGGCGACACGCGCGCTCTCCTCATGAATACGGGTTGGATTCCTACTAATTTAACGACTTGCCCCTGTAGGAGCTGCCGCAGGCTGCGATCTTTTGATCTTCTGAAACAAAAGCAAAAGATCGCAGCCTTCGGCAGCTCCTACAAGGGATGCGTTCAATTCTTCAGGCAGTAATGTTCAATCAGTTGCCGTAATAGATGCACGGTAGGCTGCAAACGTGACATTTCAAGGTACTCGCCGGGCTGATGTGCGCAGGCGATGTCGCCGGGGCCGAGCACGATGGTTTCGCAGCCAAGGCGCTGAAGATAAGGCGCTTCGGTGCCGAACGCTACTGCTTCGGCGCTGTGACCGGTGAGCTTTTCGGCGATGCGCACCAGTTCGGCGTCTTCCGACTGCTCAAACGGTGGCACTTCCGGGAACAACGGTTTGTAATCGATCTTCACCTGATGCCGCTCGGCGACCGGGTTGAGCTTGCGCAGAATCTCCGCGCGCAGGACTTTCGGGTCCATGCCGGGCAGCGGTCGCAGGTCAAACTCCAGCGAACACTGGCCGCAGATACGGTTGGGATTGTCGCCGCCATGGATGCAACCGAAGTTCATCGTCGGCTGCGGCACGCTGAACTGCGGATTATTGAATTCACGCTGCCACAACAGACGCAGGCCGCGCAGTTCGCCGATCGCATCGTGCATCGCTTCGAGGGCACTGTGGCCCAGGCGCGGATCCGACGAATGGCCGCTCTGCCCGAGGATGTCGATGCGCTCCATCATGATGCCTTTGTGCATGCGGATAGGCTTGAGGCCGGTCGGCTCGCCGATCACCGCCGCGCGGCCTAACGGACGCCCGGCTTCGGCCAGTGCGCGGGCGCCGGACATTGAGCTTTCTTCGTCGCAGGTGGCGAGGATCAGCAACGGCTGCTTGAACGGCTGATCGAGCAGCGGCAGCACGGCTCCGATGATCAGCGCGAAAAAGCCCTTCATGTCGCAACTACCCAGCCCGACCCAGCGGCCATCGACTTCGGTGAGCTTCAGCGGATCGGTCTGCCACAACGCATCGTCGTACGGCACCGTGTCGCTGTGCCCGGCCAGCACCAGCCCGCCGGGGCCGCTGCCGAAACTGGCAAGCAGGTTGAATTTGCCGGGGCTGACCTGCTGGATATCGCAGCTGAAACCCAGGTCACCCAGCCACCCGGCGAGCAAATCGATCACCGCGCGATTGGACTGATCGAGGTTCGGTTGGGTACAGCTGACCGACGGCGCGGCGATCAGCGCCGCGAACTGGTCTTGCATGGATGGCAAAGGCATCGCTGACTCCAACTCCCGAATTGAGGTCCATCATAGAACCATCCGGCGCTCGGAATAAACCGTCGCAGGGCGTAGGAAGTTTGAGTCCTGTACACTGCACGGCCTTGGCAGCCACACATTCCCCCGGCTGCGCTCCCGATCCTGGATTTTCCGGCCATGCAGAAAGAAACCGAAATCAAACTCCGCGTCAGCCGCGAAACCCTCGCCGCTCTGCGCGAGCATCCGCTACTGAAAAAACGCAACAAAAATGGCTGGGAACGCCGTGAGTTGATGAACCAGTACTTCGACACCCCCGAGCGCGATCTGGCGCAGGCCAAAGTCGCCCTGCGCCTGCGCAAGGACGGTGACGAAGTGATTCAGACCCTCAAGACCCGTGGCCAGAGCGTCGCCGGTCTGTCCGAGCGTAATGAATACGACTGGAAGTTGCCGAAAGCCAAGCTCGACGTGAAGAAACTCGACGGCGAATGCTGGCCCGAGTCGCTGGCCGAGCTGGACAAGAAAACCCTCAAGCCGATCTTCACCACCGATTTCGTCCGCGAGCGCGCCGAAATCGCCTGGGGCCGTGGCAAATCCAAAGTGGTTATCGAAGCCGCGCTGGACCTCGGTCACGTGGTAGTCGGCAAGCAGAAAGAAGAAATCTGCGAGCTGGAACTGGAACTGCGCGAAGGCGAGCCTGCCGCGCTGCTGGAACTGGCCGCTGAACTGGCGGAAACCCTGGCGCTGATGCCGTGCGACATCAGCAAGGCTGAACGCGGCTACCGCTTGTACGACGCCAACAGCTACTCGCTAAGCCTGCCGGCACCGGAGCTGACCGCGGAAACCCAACTCGACGACGCCTTCGCCGCGCTGAGCTGGCATTTGCTCGGCAGCAGCCAGCGTCTGGCTGAACAATATCGCTTCAACGGCCACTGGCGCCTGTTGCTCGATTGGGTCGAAAACCTTGCAGAAATGCGCGCCCTGCTCAGCAGCCTCGGCCAGGCCGCACCGCGTCAGTCGACCCATGATCTGCGCGTTGCCCTGGATGCCTTGCTGGAAGACTGGCGCCCGCTGGTGCAGGCCGGTATCGAAGACGAAGACGTGCGCAAAGCCGCACCGGAGCAGTTCCTCGAAGAACTCGAAGACCCGCGCTGGGGCCTGTTCTCGCTGAACACTTCGCGTTGGTTGCTGGCCCGCACCTGGACCGCCGAGCGCAATGTGCGTGGCAATCGTCAGGGCGGCGCGCAGTTGCACAGCTGGCTGCCGCGTACCTTGGGCGAAGAAGCCACGGCCCTGCAATTGCAGCGTTATCAACAGCAGCCGGAAGATCTGGCTGAGCAACTGCCGCGTATCGAGCGCATTCAGGTATGGCTGCACCACGCCCGTAACGTGCTGGACATCGCGGAAATGGATCGTCTGTACGGCGAGCTGAACAAGCTGGCGCAACTGGCCAACGAACCTACGATCACTGACGAACTGCTCGACGCACGCAAGCAACAGGCGATTGCGGTTTACCAGAATCGCGCGTGGAAAATGCTCCTGCGCATGTAACACCGCTAAAAGATCGCAGCCTTCGGCAGCTCCTACCTTTGGAATGCATTTCCCCTGTAGTAGCTGCCGAAGGCTGCGATCTTTTGCTTTATCGCAAGACAGGCAAACTGGTGGTGGACTTGATCTCCGACAACGCCACAATCGAATTCACTTCCTGTATCCCCGGAACCAGCGACAGCTTCTCGAAGAAGAACCGCTCATACGCCTCAATGTCCGCCGCGACAATCCGCAGCAAAAAATCCACCGAGCCCATCAGCACATAACACTCCAGCACTTCCGGAAAGCCACGAATCGCCTCGGTAAACTCAGTGAAGTTCGAACGCCCGTGGGCGTTAAGTTTGATCTCGGCAAAGATCTGCGTGTTCAGGCCGATCTTCTTGCGATCGAGCAAGGTCACTTGGCCGCGAATGATGCCCTCCTCCTTCATCCGCTGAATCCGCCGCCAGCACGGCGATTGCGACAGGCCGACCTGCTCGGCGATCTGCGCGCTCGACAGTGAAGCGTCCTCTTGCAGCAGGGCGAGAATCTTGCGGTCGTAGCTGTCCAGCTCGCTGTGCATAGAAAAACCTCCAATCGAAAATCTTGCGAATTGATCAATTCGATCGAGCGCCAATAACGCCGATCATAGCCAAGAAATACCCCGCGACGAATGTAAAAATTCCTCCAGAAATTTTGGAGACTCGCCATGCCGCACCTCGAAGCCGTAACCACCGCGCCAACCCGCGCCGATGTCTGGAACGTCAGCAACGCCCATTGCCTGGCGCAATATCAAATCCTCGCCGAGGCCGAGCCGGATTTGCTGGTGCGGGTGCTCAACCTGTTCGCCCTGCAATTCCTCACACCCGAGCAGGTCAACGTGCAGCGAATGGATGACTTGATGTCGATCGACATCGTCATGGGCGGTTTCAGTTGGCATCGCGCGCAAGTGATCGCGGAAAAACTTCGCAACCTGATCAGCGTCTGCTCGGTGAATCTGCAAAACGCCGATAGCGTTTGGGATGCGCCGGCACAAGCAGCCGGCTGACAAATCCGGCAACGGCTTCGTCGGGTAGTGGCCCAACGGTCTGCAGGGTCACGACTATTCTTTTGCGCACTGTCGCTCAAAAGGAAGCCCGCATGTCCGTTCAACTTGCCACTCAGGACCGCTGGCTGGAACTCAACGAGGTGCTGCGTGAACTGGTCGCCCAAGGCTTTATTTGCCAGGACTCGGCGGAGCAGGCACTGAATGCCCGCCGCCGCCACGCCGCCCACGGCCAGATGCATCCGCTGGAGTTCATCGCCAGTCAGCAGCTCGACGACCTTAGCCGTCCAGGTAAACACCTCGACCTGGAAAGCCTGACCCTGTGGCTGGCGCAGCAGGCCGGCCAGCCGTATTTGCGCATCGACCCGCTGAAAATCAATGTCGCCGCGATCACGCCCTTGATGTCCTACGCCTTCGCACAACGGCACAAGATTCTCGCCGTGGCGGTCGACCGCGATACCGTCACCGTGGCCAGCGCTCAGCCCTACGTCACCGGTTGGGAAGCTGACCTGACTCACGTACTCAAGCTGCCGATCAAACGCGTAGTAGCCAACCCGGCGGACATCCAGCGCTTCAGTGTCGAGTTTTTCCGCTTGGCGAAATCGGTCAGCGGCGCCAGCAATGCCGACACCCAGAGCGGCAACCTCGGCAATTTCGAACAACTGCTCAACCTCGGCGCCAGCGATCAGGAGCCGGACGCCAACGACGCGCACATCGTCAACATCGTCGACTGGCTGTTCCAGTACGCCTTCCAGCAACGCGCCAGTGATATCCACATCGAGCCACGGCGTGAACAAGGCACAGTGCGTTTTCGCATCGATGGCGTGCTGCACAATGTTTATCAATTCCCACCGCAGGTGACCATGGCGATTGTCAGTCGCCTGAAGAGCCTCGGGCGGATGAACGTCGCCGAAAAGCGCAAACCCCAGGACGGCCGGGTCAAGACCAAGACCCCGGACGGCGGTGAAGTCGAGCTGCGCCTTTCGACCCTGCCTACAGCGTTCGGCGAAAAAATGGTCATGCGGATTTTCGACCCGGAAGTGCTGCTCAAGGATTTCGACCAGTTGGGTTTCAGCGCCGATGACCTGCGCCGTTGGCAGGACATGACCCGCCAGCCCAACGGCATCATTCTGGTCACCGGGCCGACCGGTTCAGGCAAGACCACCACGCTGTACACCACGCTGAAAAAACTGGCGACGCCGGAAGTGAACCTCTGCACCATCGAAGACCCGATCGAAATGGTCGAGCCGGCGTTCAACCAGATGCAGGTGCAGCACAACATCGACCTGAGCTTCGCCGCCGGGGTGCGCGCACTGATGCGGCAAGACCCGGACATCATCATGATCGGCGAGATCCGTGACCTGGAAACCGCTGAAATGGCGATTCAGGCGGCGCTCACCGGGCACCTGGTGTTATCGACCCTGCACACCAACGACGCACCCAGCGCGATCAGTCGTCTGCTCGAACTCGGCGTGCCGCACTACCTGATCAAAGCCACCGTGCTCGGGGTCATGGCCCAGCGTTTGGTGCGCACATTGTGTCCGCATTGCAAGGCGCCGCTGACGCTCGAAGAAGAAGACTGGCAAACCCTGACACGCCCGTGGCAGGCGCCGTTGCCGAGCAACGCGCAACGCGCCATTGGTTGCGTGGAATGCCGCGACACCGGCTATCGCGGACGCGCCGGGGTTTACGAAATCATGCAACTGAGCGACAGCCTCAAAGCCTTCATCACCCCGGATACCGATCTCACCGCCATTCGGCGGCAGGCATTCAAGGAAGGCATGCGCAGTTTGCGTTTGTCCGGAGCGCAGAAAGTCGCCGCAGGACTGACGACGGTTGAGGAAGTGCTGCGGGTTACGCCGCAGAGCGAGCAGAAATAAGCCGCCACGGAACCGGATCGGGGAAATGGCGATCCAACGCCGTAGTTAACCCCCAGGAGTCATCTCATCATGCGTCTCAAACTTGCTGTTGCCACACTGGCCTTGCTGTCCCTTCCCGTTGGTTCGGCCATGGCGGACAGCTTTTGGCGTAACGTCATCTCGTCCGGTGCCACCACCGGTTCGACCTACCTGACCTTCAAGGATCACAAGCTGATCATCGCCGCTCAGGACGATGCCGGCAGTTTCGTTGCCAGTGACGGCGGCATTCGTGGTCCGTATCTGGAAGCCGCGATGCAAAAAGTCCGCGCCGACAATCCGGGCCTGCAGGCGACAGACATGGAACTGGCGAATGCGATTCTGGCGAAGAACGCCGTGGCTTCCGAGTAAGCCGTTCGCTAACAGAAATGCCGCTCATATGAGCGGCATTTTTTTGCCTGGATTTCAGGATCACCACAATCCCTTGTAGGAGTGAGCCTGCTCGCGATAGCGGTGTGTCAGGCAAATTCTCAGGTGACTGATTCACCGCTTTCGCGAGCAGGCTCGCTCCCACAGGGGAAGGTGTGCTTGCCGGGAAATCAGCGGTAATCATCCACCGGGACACAGGCGCAGAACAGGTTTCGATCGCCGTAAACATTGTCGACCCGGTTCACCGCCGGCCAATACTTGTGCGCCTTGGTGTGCGCATCCGGGGTAATTCCTTGCTCGATGCTGTACGGCCGCTCCCAAATCCCGGTGACATCCGCCAGGGTATGCGGCGCCCGTTTCAGCGGGTTGTCCTCGGCCGGCCAGTTGCCGTTCTGCACTTCGGTAATTTCTGCGCGAATGCTCAATATTGCACCGATAAACCGATCCAGTTCAGCCTTGGACTCACTCTCGGTCGGCTCGACCATCAAGGTGCCGGACACGGGGAACGACATGGTCGGCGCGTGAAAGCCGTAATCCATCAGGCGCTTGGCGACGTCTTCCTCACTGATGCCGGTCTGCGCCTTCAACGGTCGCAGATCGAGAATGCATTCGTGGGCTACGCGCCCGTTGCGCCCGGTGTACAGCACCGGGAACGCGCCAGATAAATGCTGCGCCAGGTAATTCGCCGTCAGGATCGCCACTTCACTGGCATCGGCCAACTGCGGCCCCATCATGGCGATGTACATCCAGCTGATCGGCAAAATGCTCGCGCTGCCCCATGGCGCCGCGCTGACGGCGCCGTTCTGCGCCAGCGGCCCGTCAATCGGCACTACCGGGTGATTAGCGACAAACGGTGCCAGATGCGCGCGAATACCGATCGGCCCCATGCCCGGGCCGCCACCGCCGTGGGGGATGCAGAAGGTCTTGTGCAAATTCATGTGCGACACATCGGCGCCGATGTCGGCCGGCCGCGCCAACCCGACCTGCGCATTGAGGTTGGCGCCGTCCATGTACACCTGGCCGCCGTGTTTGTGGATAACTTCGCAGATCTCGCTGATGCCCTCTTCGTACACACCGTGAGTCGACGGATAGGTTGCCATCAGGCACGACAACTTATCCCCAGCCTCGGCGGCTTTCGACTTCAAATCTTCCAGATCGACGTTGCCCGCCTCGTCGCATTCGACGATCACCACGCGCATTCCAGCCATCTGCGCCGACGCCGGGTTGGTGCCATGGGCCGAGGAGGGAATCAGGCAGATTTCCCGCGCACCCTGCTGACGGCTCTCGTGATACTTACGGATCGCCAGCAGCCCGGCGTATTCGCCTTGGGCGCCGGAGTTGGGCTGCATGCAGATCGCATCAAACCCGGTGATTGCGCACAGCCAGCGTTCCAGTTCTTCGATCATCAAGGTGTAACCGACCGCCTGCTCGCGGGGCACGAACGGATGCAGGTTGGCGAATTGCGGCCAGGTGATCGGGATCATTTCGCTGGTGGCGTTGAGTTTCATAGTGCAGGAGCCCAGCGGGATCATCGATTGGTTGAGCGCCAGATCCTTGTTCTCCAGTTGTTTGAGATAACGCAGCATCTCGGTTTCGCTGTGGTGAGCGTTGAACACCGGGTGGCGCAGGTACGGGGTTTTGCGCTGAAGGTTGTCGGGGATGCCCGAACTCAGGGCTTCAGCGTCAAGTTCATCGACGTTCAACCCATGATCGGCACCCAGCAATACATCGAACAGCTTGGCCACCGTGCTTTCATTGGTTGTCTCATCAAGACTCAGTCCCACACGGCCGCGACCAAGAATTCGCAGGTTGATCTGCGCAGCCTGAGCGCTTTCGATAATCGCGGTTTGCGCACCGCCGACGTCCAGCGTCAGCGTGTCGAAGAACTGCGCATTGACCCGACTGATGCCTTTGCGCTCAAGCCCGGCCGCCAGAATGCAGGTCAACCGATGCGTGCGCTGGGCGATGCGTTTCAAACCTTCCGGGCCGTGATACACCGCGTAGAAACTGGCGATGTTGGCCAACAGTACCTGCGCGGTGCAGATGTTCGAATTGGCCTTCTCACGGCGGATATGTTGTTCGCGGGTTTGCAGGGCCATGCGCAGCGCGACGTTGCCCCGGGCATCTTTCGACACACCGATGATCCGCCCCGGAATCGCCCGTTTGTATTCCTCGCGACTGGCAAAAAATGCGGCATGCGGGCCGCCGTAACCCATCGGCACGCCGAAGCGCTGGGACGAGCCGAACACCACATCGGCACCCAGTTCACCCGGTGGCGTCAGCAACAGCAAACTCAACAAATCGGTAGCGACACAGGCCAGCGCCTGCTGCGCATGCAAGTGATCGATCAGCGGACGCAGATCGCGAACCTCGCCATGGGTGTCCGGATACTGCAGCAGCGCGCCAAACACCTGGTGCTGATTCAAGTTATCCACAGCGTCGATTATCAGCTCGAAGCCAAAGCCTTCAGCGCGGGTTTCCACAACGGAAATAGTCTGTGGATGGCAATTCTCATCGACGAAAAACAGATTGCTCTTCGACTTGGCGACCCGTTTGGCCAAAGCCATGGCCTCGGCAGCCGCAGTAGCCTCATCGAGCAGAGACGCGTTGGCGAGCTCCAGACCGGTGAGATCGATAGTCAGTTGCTGGAAGTTTAGCAGTGCTTCGAGCCGACCTTGAGCGATCTCCGGTTGATACGGCGTGTACGCGGTGTACCAGCCGGGATTTTCCAGGACGTTGCGCAGGATGACGGTCGGCGTGAGCGTGCCGTGATAGCCCATGCCGATCAGGCTGGTCCAGACCTGATTCTGCTCGGCGTAACTGCGCAGTTTGGCCAGCGCGGCTTGTTCATCCAGCGCCGCTGGCAGGTCGAGCGCGCGATTGAAGCGAATGCCTGGCGGCACCGTTTGCTCGATCAGTTCGATTCGACTACCGAGGCCGAGGCTGTCGAGCATCGCCTGCTGTTCGGCGGCGTCGGGACCGAGGTGGCGGCGCAGGAAGGCATCGGGGTCGCGTAACTGGCTCAGGGACGGCAACTGGGACATGACGGGCTCTCTCTTGGCTGGCGCTCGGCGTCAATGCAACACGGTCAAACCAGCATAGCAGCCCACATCGCCACCAATTTTCAGAGCCCCCCCTTTCCCCTTGTGGGAGCGAGCCTGCTCGCGAAGGCGGTGTGTCAGTCAATTCAAATGTTTCTGACAAACCGCATTCGCGAGCAGGCTCGCTCCCACAAGGGGAAATCATCGCCCACAAAAAAGCCCCGACGGGTCGGGGCTTTGGGTATTGCTTAGCGCTTACTCGCCAATGGCAGCCCTATAAGCGGCAGCATCCAGCAGCTTGTCCAGCTCGGCCTTGTCGCTTGGCTTGAGCTTGAAGATCCACGCACCGTAAGGGTCGGAGTTCAACAGCTCTGGCGAACCGCCCAGCTCTTCATTGATCGCGATGACTTCACCGCTGACCGGCGAATAGATGTCGGAAGCGGCTTTCACCGACTCGACCACACCGGCCTGATCTTGCGCAGCGAACACCTTGCCCAATTCGGTCAGCTCGACGAACACCACATCGCCCAGCGCTTCCTGCGCGTGATCGCTGATGCCCACGGTGACGGTTCCATCGGCTTCCAGACGTGCCCATTCGTGACTTTCGGCAAAACGCAGTTCGGCAGGGATATCGCTCATCTTCGGTGTCCTCGAGAAATTGTCAGCGGTCTGCCCGCCGGAAAAGGTTAGATCAAAGTTTTGCCATGGCGTACGAAGGTCGGTTTGACCACCCGTACCGGGTACCACTTGCCGCGGATTTCCACTTCGGCGCGGTCGGCGGTTGCCATCGGAACACGCGCCAGGGCAATCGATTTGCTCAGCGTAGGAGAGAAACTACCACTGGTGATCTCCCCTTCGCCAACATCGGCGATGCGAACCACCTGATGGGCACGCAAAACACCGCGCTCTTCCAGCACCAGACCGACCAGTTTGTGCGCAACACCAGCGGCTTTTTCCGCCTCCAGAGCGGCGCGGCCAATGAACTGGCGCGTGGCGGGTTCCCAGGCAATGCTCCAGGCCATGTTCGAAGCCAATGGCGAAACGTCCTGATGAATGTCCTGACCGTAGAGGTTCATACCGGCTTCGACACGCAGGGTGTCGCGGGCACCGAGGCCGATCGGGGAAATGCCGGCACCAACCAGATCGTTGAAAAAACCCGGCGCCTGACTGGCCGGCAGGCAGATTTCCAGGCCATCCTCACCGGTATAACCGGTACGGGCGATGAACCAGTCACCGTCGGTATAGCCTTCAAAGGGTTTGAGGTGCTGGATCAGCGTGGCGCGGGACTGGGTGACGAGTTCGGCAATCTTGTGCCGGGCCTGCGGGCCTTGAATGGCGAGCATCGCCAGTTCGGAGCGCTCGTGCAGTTGCACGTCGTACTTGCCGAGCTGCGCGTTCATCCAGGCCAGATCCTGATCGCGGGTAGAGGCGTTGAACACCAGGCGATAACAGTCATCGAGACGATAGACAATCATGTCATCGACGATGCCGCCACGCTCGTTGAGCATGGTGCTGTACAAGGCACGGCCGGGGCGGTGCAGGCGATCGACGTCATTGGCCAGCAAATGCTGCAGCCAGGCCTTGGCCTGGGGGCCGGTGACATCGATCACGGTCATGTGGGATACATCGAACACCCCGCAATCGCGGCGCACTTCGTGGTGCTCCTCGACCTGCGAGCCGTAATGCAGTGGCATGTCCCAACCGCCAAAATCGACCATCTTCGCGCCGAGGGCGAGATGCAGGTCATACAGAGGCGTACGCTGTCCCATGGGTTTCTCCTTCCGGGCGTGGCGAAGGTGCGGACAGTCGCTGCACAGCGTGAAAGCCTTGTAATAGAAGGCTTTCAGCCAATTTCAGCGAAAAGATCTGTCAGACGAACCGCACCGAATGCCGCGCATTGTAGCCGCATGATTCAGGACTCACTACTAAGTGTTTCGATGGGCGGAGCGGCGAATCAGGCCGATGACCGGTAACAATCCAACCAGAACCAGGGTCAGCGCCGGCAAAGAAGCCCGCGCCCATTCGCCTTCGCTGGTCATTTCAAAGATGCGTACAGCCAGCGTGTCCCAGCCAAACGGGCGCATCAGCAGGGTCGCGGGCATTTCCTTGAGCACATCGACGAACACCAGCAACGCCGCGCTCAGCGTGCCGGGCAGCAACAGCGGCAGATACACTTTGAAAAACAGTCGCGGCCCACTGACACCGAGGCTACGTGCCGCTTCGGGCAAAGACGGCCGTATACGCGCCAGACTGTTTTCCAGCGGGCCGTAGGCGACCGCGATAAAGCGCACCAGATACGCCGTCAACAATGCTGCGAGACTGCCGAGCAGCAACGGTTTGCCCGCGCCGCCGAGCCAACCGGAGAGCGGAATGACCAGTTCGCGATCCAGATAACTGAACGCGAGCATGATCGACACCGCCAGCACCGAACCCGGCAAGGCGTAACCGAGATTAGCCAGACCGACCCCGGAGTTGATCGCCGGTGTCGGCGCTAACCGGCGGGCGAAGGCCAGTAACAACGCAACGCTGACGGTGATCAGCGCCGCCATGCCACCTAAATAGAGGGTGTGCAGAATCAACCCGGCGTAGCGTTCATCAAGATCGAAACGCCCGCGCTGCCAGAACCAGACGATCAGTTGCAGCATCGGAATGACGAAGGCGCAGGCGAACACCAGGCCACACCAGCTCATCGCCGCGAAGGCCTTTAACCCTCGCAAGTGATACAGCGCCTTCACCCGTGGCCGCTCGTTGCTCGCCCGATTGGCGCCACGCGCACGACGCTCGCCATACAGCACCAGCATCACCACCAGCAGCAACAGACTCGCCAGTTGTGCCGCGCTCGGCAGGCTGAAAAAGCCGTACCAGGTCTTGTAGATGGCCGTGGTGAAGGTGTCGAAGTTGAACACCGACACTGCGCCGAAATCAGCGAGGGTTTCCATCAGCGCCAGCGCTACGCCGGCGCCAATCGCAGGACGCGCCATTGGCAGCGCCACTCGCCAGAAAGCTTGCCACGGCGACTGACCGAGTACTCGCGCGGCTTCCATCAGGCCTTTGCCCTGCGCGAGAAACGCGGTGCGCGCCAGCAGGTAAACGTAGGGATAGAAGACCAGCACCAGCACGATGATCACCCCGCCGGTGGAGCGCACGCGTGGCAGGCGCAGGCCTGTGCCGAACCATTCACGCAGCAGTGTTTGCACAGGACCGGCGAAGTCGAGCAGGCCGACGAAGACGAAGGCCAGTACGTACGCGGGGATGGCGAACGGCAGCATCAGCGCCCAGTCGAGCCAGCGTCGACCGGGGAATTCGCAGAGGCTGGTGAGCCAAGCCAGGCTGACACCGAGCAGGGTCACGCCGACACCAACGCCGACGACCAGCGTCAGAGTGTTACCGAGCAGGCGTGGCATCTGGGTTTCCCACAGGTGCGACCAGATTTGCTGATCGATGGTCTGCCAGGAGAGCAGCAGAACGCTCAGGGGCAACAGCACCAGCGCGGCGATAGCGAAGACGATGGGGTACCAGCGGCGTTGGGCGGGGTGGGCCACTTTTGGGTCTCTGGGGGATTGGGGTGTTCTTGGTTTGGGTGTTTCAGGTTGAGATTGTTGCCCTCACCCTAGCCCTCTCCCAGAGGGAGAGGGGACTGACCGAGGTGCTTATGCAAGCTACATCGACCTGAAACATCGAGTCGAACTCAGGATTTGAATCCAACTCAGATCGGCTCCCTCTCCCTCCGGGAGAGGGCTGGGGTGAGGGGCTGGATCTTGAAGCAGACAAATTTATCGAAAAAGCCTCAATTCCAACCCGCCCGATCCATCATCCGGATCGCCTCAGCCTGACGCTTGCCCGCCACTTCCACCGGCAAAGTATCGGCAATGAACTTGCCCCACGCCGCCACTTCTTCCGAAGGTGCCACCGCCGGGTTGGCCGGGAACTCTTGGTTCACGTCAGCAAAGATCTTCTGCGCCTCAGGCGTGGTCATCCACTCGACCAAAGCCTTGGCCGCTTCCGGGTGCGGCGCATGCTTGGTCAGGCCAATGCCCGACAGGTTCACGTGCACGCCACGATCGGCCTGGTTCGGCCAGAACAATTTCACCGGCAGCTCCGGCTTCTGCTTGTGCAGGCGACCGTAGTAGTAAGTGTTGACGATGCCGACGTCGCACTGACCGGCGTTGATCGCTTCGAGCACCGCAACGTCGTCAGAGAATACGTCAGTGGACAGGTTGTTCACCCAGCCCTTGAGGATCTTCTCGGTCTTCTCGGCACCATGGACTTCGATCATGGTCGCGGTCAGCGACTGGTTGTAGACCTTCTTCGCCGTACGCAGACACAGGCGCCCTTCCCAATTCTTGTCAGCCAGTGCTTCGTAGGTGGTCAGTTCGCCCGGTTTCACCCGTTCGGTGGAGTAGGCGATGGTCCGCGCACGCAGGCTCAGGCCAGTCCAGGCATGGCTGGACGA
Organism: Pseudomonas sp. M20; assembly: GCF_045037865.1. Taxonomy (NCBI): domain Bacteria; kingdom Pseudomonadati; phylum Pseudomonadota; class Gammaproteobacteria; order Pseudomonadales; family Pseudomonadaceae; genus Pseudomonas; species Pseudomonas sp. M20. The sequence goes on along the minus strand of NZ_CP173611.1, from coordinate 6,037,676 downwards.
GCGATATTGCAGCGGGATGTTGGCGTCGATGGTTTTCGAAGTGAACGGCTGCAGGATGCCCATCTGCTCGGCTTGCCAGAGGTTGCCGGCATCGACGGTCAGCAGCAGGTCGGCGGTAGCATTTTCACCCTCGGCCTTGATGCGCTGCATCAGCGGCGCTTCCTTGTCGGTGATGAACTTGATCCTCACCCCGGTCTTGGCGGTGTAGGCATCGAAGACCGGTTTGATCAGTTCATCGATGCGCGACGAGTAAACCACCACCTCATCAGCGGCCTGGGCCGTGGTGCTACCGATCAGGGTCAGGGCCAGTGCGGTCAGAAGACGCTTGGGTGCCAACATGGGAGCGGTCTCTCGGTCGGGAAATGTGGGCCAAATGATAAGGACTCACATTTACCACCTCAATCGAACTCTTTTTGAAGGAGTTACCAGATGTTGCACAGGCTGAATGTTGCGGTGACTGGACTGACGCTTCGCGAGCAGGCTCGCGCCTACACTGGAATGCATTTCAACTGTGGGAGCGAGCCTGCTCGCGAAGAGGCCATCAGCCTCAATGGAGATGTCAGGGTTTGGCGAGGGCCGGAAGATCCCCGGTCAACCCGAGGGCTTCACGCACAAACAGCGCTTTCGCCTCCGGCATCTGCTCCACCAGCTTCAACCCGGCATTCCTTAACCAACGCACCGGCAACGGATCGGCCTGAAACAACCGCTCAAACCCTTCCATCGCCGCCATCAGCGCGAGGTTGTGTGGCATGCGCCGACGCTCGTAACGACTCAGCACTTTCACATCGGCCAAACGCTCACCGCGCTCCGCCGCCTGCAACAGCACTTCCGCCAGCACCGCCGCATCAAGGAAGCCCAGGTTCACACCCTGCCCCGCCAACGGGTGAATGGTGTGCGCCGCGTCGCCGATCAACGCCAGGCCTTCAGCCACATAACGCTTGGCATGGCGCTGACGCAGCGGCACGCACAGTCGCGGATCGGCACTGATCACTTCGCCGAGTCGCCCCTCAAAGGCGCGCTCCAACTCACGACAGAAATCCGCTTCATCCAGCGCCATCAATCGCTCGGCCTCACTCGGCGTGGTCGACCAGACGATCGAACACCAATCCTGCTGCCCGTCACGTTCCAGCGGCAGAAACGCCAACGGCCCGTGATCGGTAAAGCGCTGCCACGCGGTCATCTGGTGCGGTTTGCTGCTGCGCACGCTGGTAACGATGGCGTGATGCAGATAATCCCACTCACGCGTCGCCACACCGGTCAGACGTCGCACTGCCGAGTTGGCACCGTCAGCGGCAATCACCAACGGCGCACGTAACTGACGACCGTCAGCCAGCGTCAGCAGCCAGTCATCACCCGAGCGACGCATCTGTTCCAGCCGCGCATTGGCCAGCATGCCCAGATCACAATCGTGCAAGCGATCGAGCAAGGCATCCTGCACCACACGGTTTTCGACGATATGGCCAAGCACCTCGGCGTGCACACTGCTCGCCGAGAAATGGATCTGCCCGGTGCCGCTGCCGTCCCAGACATGCATGTCGGTGTACGAGCTGCTGCGGCGTTTGGCGATGCCTTCCCAGACGCCGAGGCGTTCAAGAATGCGCTGGCTGGCTGCCGACAAGGCACTCACTCGCGGTTCAAACGCGGCTTCGGCGTCGAAGGGTTTGACGCTCAGCGGGCTGCCGTCGAGCAGCAGGACTTCGAGTCCGCTGTCCTGCAACGCCAACGCCAAAGCGCTGCCGACCATTCCGGCTCCGACAATCAGCAGATCTGCGCGCATTTCCATGCTTTAAGCCTGTCTCGCTTGCGGCTTGAGCCGCACGTAAAGGGTTTTACCGACCCGCGCCACCAGATTGCCGGCGCCGTCATGAATGTCGACCTGCAACTGTGGCAGGTATTTCTCGCCATTGGCGGTTTGCCGGCGAATCTCGGCGAGCAGTGTCTCGTCGATGCTGAACCGGGCGAACACCGGGCCTTTGCCCGGCGCGATGAAATCGATGTCGGCTGCCTTGTCCCAAACGATGTAGCGCGAGCCAAGGTTCTCCATGAGCATCAGCATGAAAAACGGATCGACCATCGAATACAGGCTGCCGCCGAACTGGGTACCGACGTAATTGCGGTTGTACCAGCCGAGGCCCATCGACACCTGCACATCGCGAAAGTCATCGCTGATGTGCCGAACCCGCACACCGGCGCCGAGGTACGGCGGGTAGAACGTCATCACCCAGCGCATCAATCGCGCTTTGCCGAATTTAGCGGTCAGCCACTTAAGCATCCGGACGCGTTCCCAAGCCCATGGCCTGACGCGCAAACCAGCGCTTGGCCGGTGGCAGCAGATCGAGGCCGAGCAGGCCGATATTACGGCCCAGCGAAACCAGCGGCTGCGTACTGCCGAACAGGCGCGTGACCTGATCGGAGAAACCGACGGTGAGATCCTGATCGAGACGCTGACGCTCGCGATAAGCCTGCAATGTGGCGAAGTCGCCCAAAGGTTTGTCACTCGCCAGCAATGCAGCGGCCAAGGCATCGGCATCGCGCAGCGACAGGTTGAAACCCTGCCCGGCAATCGGGTGCAGGCTGTGCGCCGCGTTGCCGAGTACAGCCAGATGCGAGCGCACTTGTTCTTCGGCTTCGACCAACGTCAGCGGATAAAGATGTCGTGCGCCAACCTGTTTCAACGTGCCGAGGCGGTAACCGAACACGCCCTGCAATTCGCTGAGGAAATCGCGCTCGCTCAGATCGGCCAAGCGCTGCGCGTCCATGCCCAAACGGGTCCAGACCAGAGCGCAGCGGTTTTCCGGCAGTGGCAGCAGCGCCATCGGCCCTTCGTCAGTAAAGCGCTCGAAGGCCATGCCGTTGTGCGCTTCGCTCGGGGTGATGTTGGCGATCAGCGCGCTCTGGTTGTACGGACGCTGGCGCACGTTGATGCCCAACTGCTCGCGCAGACCGGAGCGACCGCCATCGGCGAGCACCGCGAGGTCGCACTCAAGGGTGGTTTCATCATTGAGGGTCAGGCGATAGCCATCGGGCAGCGGCTCCATGCGCGTGACTTCCGCCGGGCAACGCCAGCTGATCACGTCTTTGTCGACGTGCTGCCACAGGCATTGGCCGAGCCAGGCGTTTTCCACCACGTAACCCAGCGCCGGCACACCCTCTTCCATCGCCGACAAGCGCGCGGTGGAGAAACGACCACGGTCGGAGACGTGAATCTGTTTGATCGGCTCGGCGCGGCGGGAGATTTCCTGCCACACGCCCAAGCGTTGATAAATCTGCCGCGAACCGAAGGACAACGCCGACGAGCGTGCGTCGTAGCTCGGCTGCCAGCTGTCGCCGGGAGCGAACGGTTCGATCAGCACGATCTTCCAGCCACGCGCCTTGGCCCCGGCCTGCAAGGCCAACGCCAGACTGGCGCCGACCAGACCGCCACCGATGATTGCCAGATTGACTCGACTCATGCCGCGTGTGTCCTTGCTTGTGCCATCAGCGCTTCGATTTCTGCGACGGTTTTCGGTACGCCGCTGGTGAGGATTTCACAGCCCGTTTTGGTCACCACCACGTCGTCCTCGATGCGCACGCCAATGCCGCGCCATTTCTTCGCAACGTTCTGATTGTCCGGAGCGATGTAGATGCCCGGCTCCACGGTCAGCGCCATGCCGACTTCCAGCACGCGCCATTCGCCGCCGACCTTGTACTCGCCGACGTCATGCACATCCATACCCAGCCAGTGGCCAGCGCGGTGCATGTAAAACGCTTTATAGGCTTCGCTGGCGATCAATTCGTCGACCTCGCCTTGCAGCAAACCGAGTTTCACCAACCCTGTGGTGATCACCCGAACCGTGGCTTCGTGCGCCTGATTCCAATGTTTGTTCGGGGCGATTTCGGCGAATGCGGCTTCCTGCGAGGCCAATACCAATTCGTAGATCGCTTTCTGCTCGGGCGAAAACTTGCCGTTGACCGGCCAGGTACGAGTGATGTCACTGGCGTAGCAATCGATCTCGCAGCCAGCGTCGATCAGCACCAGATCACCGTCCTTGAGCAGCGCATCATTCTGCTGGTAATGCAGGATGCAGCTGTTGCGCCCGGCGGCGACGATCGAACCGTAAGCCGGCATTTTCGCTCCGCCCTTGCGGAATTCGTAATCGAGCTCGGCTTCGAGGCTGTACTCGTAAAGCCCGGCCCGACTGGCCTGCATCGCGCGGATATGCGCCTGCGCCGAGATCCGTGCGGCTTCGCGCATCACCTTCACTTCTGCCGCCGATTTATACAGGCGCATGTCGTGCAGCAGATGATCCAGGGCAACGAATTCGTTCGGCGGCTGGGCGCCGAGGTGCGCCTTGGAGCGGATGACGTTGATCCAGTCCATCAGGTGGCGATCGAATTCAGGGTTGCTGCCCATCGCTGAATACACCCGGTCACGGCCTTCGATCAGGCCGGGGAGGATGTCGTCGATGTCGGTGATCGGGAAAGCGTCGTCGGCACCGAAGTCGCGGATCGCGCCCTCTTGCCCGGCGCGCAAGCCGTCCCACAGTTCGCGTTCGGCGTTGCGCTCACGGCAGAACAGCACGTACTCGCCATGCTCGCGGCCGGGCATCAAGACGATGACGGCTTGCGGCTCGGGAAAGCCACTGAGGTACTGGAAGTCGCTGTCCTGGCGGTAGACGTGCTCGACGTCGCGGTTGCGAATCGCCACCGCGGCGGCGGGCAAAATCGCAATGCTGTTGGGCTCCATCTGCGCCATCAGGGCCTTGCGGCGACGGCTGTATTCCGCTTTCGGGATATGGGTCATGGGCAGATGGCGTTCCCTGGCACGCGATTAATGCAGCGACGGCTTGGCGGCTGGCGTCACGTCGGCTTTCTTGGTTTCCGAGAACAGCAGCAGCGGCGCAACGCGCAGGTATTCCATGACTTCCATGTAGTCGGTTTCGCCGTCTTCGGATTCTTCCAGGGCGTCTTGCACTTGGGAAATGGCAGCCAGATCCTGCAGCACCTCGGTGGCCTCAGTGCTGAGCATGCTGCTGTCGCGGCAGTTCAGGCCAAACCCGCTGAGGAAGCCCTGGCACCACTCGCCCAGTGCAGCGGCGCGGTCGGCCAGCGGTGCGTCATCGGTCGGCAGCAGCAGAACGACAGTGACGTCGTCGCCGGTCAGCTCGCCTTTGACCATCTCTTGCAGGCCGATCAGGGCGTTGCGGACGTTGTCCTGGATGTCGCCTTCGAGCAGTTCGGCGGCGTCGATCAGCCAGCCTTCGTTATCGAAGCCGGCACCGGCGCAACTGCGCCCGAGCAGCACGCCGTGCAGTTCGGCAGGCGAGACGTTATGGCCGCTGGCAGTCAGCAGGGTGGCAAAGGCTTGGTACGGGGAATTCGCAATGGTCATGGGCAGCTAGGCGCCAGACGGCGCTATGTCTAGAATGAAGGCCTTGTATCCTACATCGACAGACTCGCCAAGACTATTAAAGGCTGTCCGCCAGCTACCACCCATCAGACGAACACGTGGACACAATGGAAGACACCGACCTGCAAGCGCTGATGGCCAGACTCGAACTGCTGATTGGCCGAGTCGAGCAACTAAAGAGTCAAAATGCACTCTTACTAGCTCAGGAAAAGACCTGGCGCGAGGAACGCGCTCACCTCATTGAAAAAAACGAAATCGCCCGGCGTAAAGTCGAATCGATGATTTCGCGCCTCAAGGCCTTGGAGCAAGACTCATGAGTTCAAGCAATAGCGTTACCGTGCAGATCCTCGACAAAGAGTATTCGATCATCTGCCCGCAGGAAGAACGCAGCAATCTGGTCAGCGCCGCGCGCTACCTGGATGGCAAGATGCGCGAAATCCGCAGCAGCGGCAAAGTCATCGGTGCCGATCGCATTGCTGTGATGGCCGCGCTGAACATCACCCATGACCTCTTGCACAAAGAAGAGCGCCCGGATATCCAGGCCAGCGGTTCGACCCGTGAACAGGTGCGTGACTTGCTCGATCGTGTCGATCTGGTGCTGGCCGACGATCAGAACACCACCAAGGGCTGATTCGACTGGCTGCTTGCGGTATACTCGCGGCACTCCCTGGGGTGCTTGCCAGTTGACGATGTCCCTGAGCCGATTCGCACTACCCTGGAAGTTGCACGTTGGGCTGGTGTGCATGTCCGCTAGACGGAAAGCCTTAAAGTCTACTGCATCTTCCACCTTGAACTTTCGGGTTCAAGGGCTAAGTTGACAGCGGTTCATCCGGGGAGCCTGATTCGAATCCGATGTCGGTGAAAACCGCCATCGGATTTTTTATGCGTACGTTTTCGTCCAACCTGCCGAAGCCGAACCATGACCGAACCCGCGCTGCTGCCCCGCCCGCAACTCCGCCGCCTGCTGCGCAAGGCGCGCCGTTCGCTGAGCAAAAGCGAACAACGCGAGGCCGCCAAAGGCCTGTACCGGCAATTGGCGCAAGACCCGCACTTTCGCCGGGCCAAACACATCTCTCTGTATCTGCCCACCGACGGTGAAATCGATCCGCGCCTGCTGCTGCGTGAGGCTCAACGTCGGGGCAAAGCTACCTATCTGCCGGTACTCAGCGCCTGGCCGCGGACCAAAATGGTTTTCCAGCGCATTCGCCCGGGAGAAAAACTAAAACCCAATCGCTTCCGCATTCTCGAACCGCAAGCCAATCTGGCTCGGCAACGCAAGGTCTGGGCGCTGGATCTGGTGTTATTGCCGTTGGTCGGGTTTGACGATGTCGGCGGACGCCTGGGGATGGGCGGCGGTTTCTATGATCGCAGTCTGGCCTATCTGGCCCGCCGTAAAAACTGGCGCAAGCCGACGTTGCTGGGGCTGGCCCATGAGTGTCAGAAGGTCGAGCGATTGGCGCAGGCGAGCTGGGATGTACCGTTACAAGGCACGGTCAGCGACAAGGCGTGGTATTTCGCAGGATAGGACGCCGCGCAGATCAGCGGCGTCGGGAAAGCAGTTTCAGCGTTTGAAGGCTGTCGACTGTTGTACTTGCTGTGCAACTTCTATCGGCGCATCGGCCTTGTTCGACCACAGGCTCTGCGCGTAACCGGTGGTCACGACACCCAGGCCAAACAAAATTACCAAAGTCCATAGTAAATCCGGTTTGCGTTTCATCGATTGCCCCCCTCAAGGCACATCATCACGATGACAGCAGCGGTTTCCGTTTGTAGGCCGTGCAGCAGCGTCAAGCTTTAAAGGCCGGCATTTTGCGACAACGTGAACCTGCGCGCAAACGCTGACGTCAACCGACTGTCGGTTTGTCATAAAATTGCCCGACAACCTGCCCAATGACCGTTTCAGGAGCAAAAAACCATGGCCTATTGGCTGATGAAGTCCGAGCCCGACGAACTCTCGATCAAAGGTCTGGAAAAACTCGGCAAGGCACGCTGGGACGGGGTTCGAAACTATCAGGCGCGTAACTTTCTGCGCGCGATGGCGGTGGGCGACGAGTTCTTTTTCTACCATTCCAGCTGCCCGGAGCCGGGGATTGCCGGGATTGGCAAGATAATCAAGGCGGCGTACCCGGACCCCACCGCACTGGAGCCGGAGAGTCATTACTTCGACCCGAAGGCGACGCCGGAGAAGAATGCCTGGAGTGCGATTGACGTTGAACACGTCGAGACGTTTGCGCGGGTGTTGAAGCTGGATTATCTGAAGCAGCAGACGGCACTGGCGGAGATGCCGTTGGTGCAGAAGGGCTCACGATTGTCGGTGATGCCGGTGACGGCGGAGCAATGGGCTGCAGTGATGGCGTTGAAACCTTGAATCATCCTTCGCCTTAGAGATTGCCTTCGCGAGCAAGCTCGCTCCCACAGTGGATTTGTGATGATGCACATTTTTGCATCCACCGAAGAACCTGTGGGAGCGAGCCTGCTCGCGAAGAGGCTCGCCCGGACAGCAGAAGTCTTACTGAATGATCAGGTTGTTGAACAACAGGTCCTCAACCACCGGCTTGCCGGTCTCGTCATTCATCACTTGCTGAGTCTGCTTCAACGCTTCCTGACGCAGCTTCTCTTTACCTTCGATGCTGCCCATCGCCTCGGTGGTCTGCTGCGTAAACAGCGCCACCAGTTGATTGCGGATCAACGGTTCGTTGGCCTTGACCAGTTTCGCCGACTCTTCGCCCGTCACACGCAGCGCCACGTCAGCCTTGTAGACCTTGAGCTTCGGTGTGCCATCCAGCCCGTAGTTACCCACAAACGGCGGGCTCAGGGTGATGTAGCTTACCTTCGGCGCCTCGCCTTCTTTGGCTTCTTCGGCCAGCGCTGCCACAGGCAGAGACAGGGCCAGCAACAACATGATCCACGCTTTCACAATTCGCTCCTTATCCGGTTTGCGGCCTAGCATAACGACCCGCCGCGCAAGCACAAGCTTATGGCTGACTATCAGGGCCGGGTATGCTCGTTGACCCGTTGACTGACACACCTACACTTATCGGCCATCACTCCCAAAGGAATAGCCCTGATGAAAGCCGTGCTGTGCAAAGCCTTCGGCCCTGCCGAATCGCTGGCGCTGGAAGAGGTCGCCAGCCCCGCCCCGAAGAAGAATGAAATCCTGCTGGACGTGCACGCCGCCGGGGTCAACTTCCCGGACACGCTGATCATCGAGGGCAAGTACCAGTTCAAGCCACCCTTCCCGTTCTCGCCGGGTGGCGAAGCGGCAGGCGTGGTTCGCGAAGTCGGCGAAAAAGTCAGCCACCTCAAGGTCGGTGACCGGGTCATGGCCCTGACCGGTTGGGGCAGTTTCGCCGAACAGGTCGCGGTGCCGGGCTATAACGTGCTGCCGATTCCGCCATCGATGGATTTCAACATCGCCGCGGCCTTCAGCATGACCTACGGCACTTCGATGCACGCGCTCAAGCAGCGCGCCAACCTGCAACCGGGCGAAACCCTGCTGGTGCTCGGTGCCTCCGGCGGTGTCGGCCTGGCTGCCGTGGAAATCGGCAAAGCCATGGGCGCCCGGGTGATTGCTGCCGCCAGCAGTGCCGAGAAACTCGCGGTGGCCAAAGCTGCCGGCGCTGATGAGCTGATCAATTACAGCGAAACCAGCCTCAAGGATGAAATCAAACGCCTTACCGACGGCCAAGGCGCCGATGTGATCTACGACCCAGTCGGCGGCGATCTGTTCGATCAAGCTATCCGCGCCATCGCCTGGAATGGTCGCCTGCTGGTGGTGGGCTTCGCCAGCGGGCGCATTCCGGAACTGCCGGTAAACCTCGCCCTGCTCAAAGGCGCGGCAGTGCTCGGCGTGTTCTGGGGCTCCTTCGCCCAGCGCCAGCCGCAGGATAACGCGGCGAACTTTCAGCAGTTGTTCGGCTGGTTCGCCGAGGGCAAGTTGAAACCGCTGGTGTCGCAGGTGTACCCGTTGAGCAATGCGGCGCAGGCGATCAATGACCTTGGCCAGCGCAAGGCGGTGGGCAAGGTGGTGGTGCAGGTGCGCTGAAGGACTCTCACCAGTAAGGCCGGGTTTATCCGGCCGTTTTTTTTAAAACTTTCGTTACCACTAATAACTAATAACCGGTAGTAACTATATACCGCAGTCGTTACAGCAGATCACAGTAGTTTGATCACATACAGACACAAGGAGTAACTGTATGAGTGATCAAAACTGGCAACCGGGCCAGCCCTTACCTTTAGGCCTAACAGAAATCAACCCTTACAAAACGCCAACTTACTCACCGAATGCGGGCGGGGGATACGACCGCACTGGGCGAACGAGAAATAGAAGCCGAACCGGCTCAGACTTATTCAGCCAGTTATCTCACCAAGACATCGCCGACATCAATGAAGCCATCATCATTTCGCAAACGATTCAAAAAATCGAAGCCAGCAAGGCAACTATCGCTAATGATCACCAGATAAAATCCAGTCAGCTTGCTGCCACTCTTCAATCCGAGATCATTACAATCACTGCTAACTTGGGTGGTGTGCACGGCATTACGCCTGTCGAAGCACTTACCCGCCAACAAACAGCATTAACCTACTTGATACATAAAAAAACCCTTGAGCAAAACAATAACCAGGCAAGAGCAAATGCAGGTGGTTGGCAACAATTGGTTGGGTAGCGCGGCACAAGCAAGTGGCTCGCCGGTTCCTGCACAGATTGCCGATCAGTTGCGTGGTCAGGAGTTCAGGAATTTTGATAGATTCAGGGAAAGCTTCTGGAAAGCGGTTGCAGCGGATGGGTCACTAAGGCGACAGTTCGGTAAAGTTGATTTGGAGCAAATGGCCAACGGCGCAGCACCTTATGCGGAGCCTTTGGACACCGTCGGCGGCAGAGAAAAAATTGAAATACACCACAAGCACCGAATTGCTGATGGCGGAGAAGTATACGGTCTGGAAAACCTAAGCATCCTAACTCCAAAAGCGCACGTAGAATTGCATAAAAAAGGTAATCCACAATGAATTTCAAAGATAAGTTAGAGGATTACACAGAGTTAGAATTCTTAACTTTTTAAGAGGCTTCTTCGAGAATGACAGCGGTCTTTCGGGCGATGCCTATAGTGAGTATTCCTCCAGGCGGATGCGGCATTTTGAAAAAGTAACAAAACATCCAAGGAAACGGCTGGTTTTAACTCGTCCAATAGGACGCGAAGATAGCCCAGAAGGAGCGCTCGAAGAAATCAAAGAATGGCGCCTAGCAAACGGCAAACCTGGCTTTAAACCAGAGTAATAAAAAATAGCGCCACACTCTGTGGCGCTGTCTAGCTAAGAATCAAAGCAACTCAGGAATTTCCACAGGCAGCAGACTCACAAATTTGCGCGTTGGACTCTCTCGACAACTCCTCACAATCATCGAAACTCGCTTGTTCATCTTCGCAATCATCGCCAGACGCTGTTCATCCGGCAGCTGAGTCTTGTGGAAGACGTTCGTAAGATAGGCTCGGGTTTGTACGAACGCCGCCGAATCGATCCATGAATACTCAGCAATATTCGCCAGATTCTCGTTAACCGAACGGCATCGCAAAACTTTCAGTTGCTGATTGACATGAATGGGCTGATCCAGATCGAGCCGAAAGACCATCGGCGCGACGACTTCCTGCTTTTCGGGTTTGTCCTCCTCAACGGCCCAAGGCTTGAAACGCCACTGCGCCAGCGCAACTCTGACCGCTTCAGCCAGATCGGGGTGGTCACTTTTCAGAATGCTGATTTCGCTGACAGAGCCGTCCGCCCTGACGACGAAACGGGCTTTCACCTCTCCCGTAACCCCCGCCCGGAACAATGCCAATGGATAAATGGGTCGTGGGTTGTCTTCGGGAATCAACAGCGCTCCCGCCGCTTGCACCACACCGCTGACCGACAACAAAAACAACGCCACAATCCACCGCATGCCCCCCCCCTAGCGCTCGAATGCCAATCCCGGCAACAGCACAAAGGTTACGGAGCAATGACGCTTAACTGAATGGCGCAACTTCTGCGTTGGGTGCAGGACATTTCCCAACGCACGACGGTAAATCGGGCGATCACGCCACGCGAATGCTCAAAGGTAACTTTTCTGACGGATCCTCTTACCGCTTCAGCCTGCAACATCGCCGGGCATCAGTTGTTCCTGAACCTTCTCGCTTCGCGACTGGATCAAATGCCCCTTGTCATCGAAGCGCAGAACAACCAGCCAGTCGTAAACATCCACCGGCCATTTCGGTTGGCCGATCAGCATCGGGCCATCACCGCCGAAGGCGGCAATCAGTTTGTTGATATGGCTGTGGTGCCAGGCAATCAGCACGGTTTTCGCCTGATTGCTCTTGCGCAGAGAGCTGACCAGTTTGTCGACGTCGTTATTGGCAAACGGCTGTTCAATCGGCAGTTGCAGGCGCTGCGACAGCGGAATCAGGGTCTGCCGGGGGCGGATGCTTTGCGCGCTGTCAGCGGTCGCGATCAGACGGTGGGGCGTGAGTATCTGGTCGTCCAGCTGCAGCGAGGTGAAATAGTCGGCGTAGGCAGCGGCGCGCTGTTCGCCCCGGGCATTGAGTTCACGACCCACCTCAGGCTTTTCCGCATGGCGAATGATCAGCACAGTGACATTGCGTAAACCTGGCGCCGCAGAATCCTGCGCATAACTCAGCGCCAGCACTGCAACAGTGAGCGCTACCGCAACCAGCAATCTGGGCAGCAACATGCGAACTTTCACGGCCATCATTTTTCTCTGCGATCAGTCGGTCGATTGATCGCGAGTCTAAGTCACAACGTCTCGACCGCCACAAAAACGCCCTGTTCTTACAGCTGAGCGACAGGTTCGTAAAAGAACATGCGACTTCCAACATTTTCCGCTATTTGCTCGATGCGAACCGGTGCTATTTTCGGTAACGAAACTGTAACATTCGCATCCGCAGTCAAAACAAGAAATCTGGAGCTCTTGAATGTTTGCTTTCTTTCGTCCTGCCGCACATCAGGCTCCATTGCCTGAAGAAAAAATAGACAGCACGTACCGACGCCTGCGCTGGCAGATCTTCGCCGGTATTTTCTTCGGCTACGCGGGTTATTACCTGCTGCGCAAAAACTTCTCGCTCGCCATGCCGTACCTGATCGACGAAGGCTACAGCCGCGGCGACCTGGGTCTGGCGATGTCGGCGATCGCCATTGCTTATGGCTTGTCGAAATTCCTCATGGGCCTGGTGTCCGACCGTTCCAACCCGCGTTACTTCCTGCCATTCGGCCTACTGGTCTCGGCCGGGGTGATGTTCATTTTCGGTTTCGCGCCTTGGGCAACGTCCAGCGTGACCATGATGTTCATCCTGCTGTTCATCAACGGTTGGGCCCAAGGCATGGGCTGGCCGCCAAGTGGCCGAACCATGGTGCACTGGTGGTCGCAGAAGGAACGCGGCGGCGTGGTGTCCGTGTGGAACGTGGCGCATAACGTCGGCGGCGGCCTGATCGGCCCGTTGTTCCTGCTCGGCATGGGCCTGTTCAACGACTGGCACGCGGCATTCTACGTACCGGCAGCGGTAGCGCTGGGCGTGGCGGTATTTGCCTTCATCACCATGCGCGACACTCCGCAATCGGTCGGCCTGCCGCCAATCGAGAAGTACAAGAACGACTATCCGGAAGGCTACGACGCCAGCCACGAAGACGAATTCAGCGCCAAAGAGATCTTCGTCAAATACGTGCTGCGCAACAAAATGCTCTGGTACATCGCCATGGCCAACGTGTTTGTTTATCTGCTGCGCTACGGTGTGCTGGATTGGGCGCCGACCTATCTCAAGGAAGCCAAGGGTTTCACCGTGGATAAAACCTCGTGGGCCTATTTCTTCTACGAGTGGGCGGGTATTCCGGGCACGCTGCTGTGCGGCTGGATGTCGGACAAGATCTTCCGTGGCAACCGTGGCCTGACCGGCATGGTGTTCATGGCACTGGTGACTGTGGCGACGCTGGTTTACTGGCTGAACCCGGCCGGCAACCCGACCGTCGACATGATCGCGCTGTTCTCGATCGGCTTCCTGATCTACGGCCCGGTGATGCTGATCGGCCTGCAGGCACTGGAGCTGGCACCGAAGAAAGCCGCTGGCACTGCGGCGGGCTTCACTGGTCTGTTCGGTTATCTGGGCGGTTCGGTCGCGGCCAGTGCCGCGATGGGCTACACCGTTGACCATTTCGGCTGGGACGGTGGTTTCGTGCTGCTGGTGGGTGCTTGCCTGCTGGCGATGGCCTTCCTGGCCCCGACGCTATGGCACAAGCAAGTCGCCAGTCAGAGTCGCGAAGCCGTCGCCTGATCGGACTGTGATTGACAGCGCTTGAGCCGCGCCTCCAGATTGCGGTCTGGCATGGCGTGGCTGCGCAGGGCGTGGGCGGTCTGCTCGACATAATCGCGAGTGGTGCCGTAACGCCCGCTGGCGCTTTCGAACACCTGGCTCAGCACGTGATCCGGCAAGTTGCCGGCATAGCTGGGCAGGTGTCGCTCCAATACAAATCCCAAGGCCTGCACCTGGCTACCGTCGGCAAGACGGCAGTTGAGCCAGTGTGGCCGATAGGATGGCACCGGCATCTCGCGTTTCCATAGCGCATACAGCGCCGCATCCAGATTGTCTTCCGGCAAGCGATAGGCAAAGCCGCTGCACGAACCGCCGCGATCCAGACCAAATACCAGACCGGGCATTTCCGGCGTACCGCGGTGCTCGTGCGACCACAGATACAAACCGCGATGGTAGCCATGTACGCGCCCGCGAACCCGCTCCACCGCCGAGCATTCCGGCCGCCAGATCAGCGAACCGTAAGCGAACAGCCACACCGGCCCGCCCTTGTGGCGCGCCATGGTCGATTGCATGGAAGCGAGAAGTTGTTCGTGCGTCAGCTGCGGCCCAAGATCGAGCCGCGGAGGGTAATTCAGATTCAGAAAAGCGTTTTCAATGGCGCTCATGGCGAATAGCGTTCAGCTCCCCGCGGGTGAAGAATTACTTAATAGAACGCACCGCTGTAACAATAAGGCACATATGTTTTAAGGCAATTTGAGTGCCATGGCACAGTTCTTAATCGATTGCCTGATTGATATATAACCTAGCGGTATTTATGCAATTAGATAAATACCGATCGGCTATATAGAGAGTTATAACGGATTCAGGAGCGAGGGGCGTAAGCGAACACGTCTGCGCGCATTTGATGAGCGTCCATCCCCGCTTCAACCAACGCGTCCAGCGTGCCGTAGACCATGGCTGGCGAGCCACTGGCGTAGACGTGCAAAGGTTTCAGGTCGGGAAAGTCTTCACAGACCGCCTCATGCAGCATGCCGCAGCGCCCTTCCCAACCGCATTGATCGCTGACGACTTTGTGCAGGAACAGGTTGGGCAATTTCAGCCATTCGTCCCAATGTTCGATCTGATAGAAATCTTCCGGACGGCGCACGCCCCAGTACAGATGCACCGGATGTTTGAAGCCGTTGGCGCGGCAATGCTCGATCAGCGCGTGAATCTGGCCCATGCCGGTACCGGCGGCGACCAGCACCAGCGGCCCGTCGGGCAATTCAGCCAGATGCGTATCACCGAACGGCAGCTCGACGCGCACCATAGCGTTGCGTTGCAGCTGTTCGATCAGGCTCAATGCACTGGCTTCGCGCGCCAGCACATGGATTTCCAGATCACGTCCGCCGTGCGGCGCCGAGGCCATGGAGAATGCTGATTTCTCACCGTTCTCGCGCTCGATCATCAAATACTGCCCGGCGTGATAGCGCGGTGGCTTGCCGGCCGGCGCGCGCAAACGCACACGCCAGGTGTCACCACCCACGTCGCGGCACTCGATGACCTGACACGACAGGCTGCGCACCGGCAGTTCTCCCGGCGCGAGCACGCCATCCCACAGCAGGATGCAGTCTTCCAGCGGCTCGGCTATGCAAGTGTAGAACTCGCCGTGGTCGTGGACCTTGCCCTCCTGGGCGACGCGGCCTTCAACCAGCAACGCCGCACACACATGACAATTACCGTTGCGGCAGCTTTGCGGGCATTCGTAGCCCAGACGCCGCGCGCCGTCGAGAATCCGCTCACCGGGCTGTATCTCAAGCACTGCTCCGGAGGGCTGCAGGGTTACACGCATCAATCTATTCCTAACTGATTCCAGATGGCATCGATCCGTTGGGTGACGGCGTCGTCCTTGACGATCACGCGGCCCCACTCGCGAGTGGTTTCGCCCGGCCACTTGTGGGTGGCATCGAGGCCCATTTTCGAACCCAGGCCGGAGATCGGCGAGGCGAAGTCGAGGTAGTCGATCGGCGTGTTATCGATCATCACCGTGTCGCGCTTGGGGTCCATGCGCGTGGTGATGGCCCAGATCACGTCGTTCCAGTCGCGGGCGTTGATATCGTCGTCGGTAACGATAACGAACTTGGTGTACATGAACTGTCGCAAAAACGACCATACACCGAGCATCACGCGCTTGGCATGCCCCGGATACGACTTCTTCATGGTCACGATGGCCATGCGATAAGAGCAGCCTTCGGGCGGCAGGTAGAAGTCGGTGATTTCCGGGAACTGCTTCTGCAGGATCGGCACAAACACTTCGTTCAGCGCCACGCCAAGGATCGCCGGCTCATCAGGCGGACGGCCGGTGTAGGTGCTGTGGTAGATCGGTTTGATCCGGTGGGTGATGCGCTCGACGGTGAACACAGGGAAGCTGTCGACTTCGTTGTAGTAACCGGTGTGATCGCCGTACGGGCCTTCATCGGCCATTTCGCCCGGATGGATCACGCCTTCGAGGATGATCTCGGCAGTGGCCGGCACTTGCAGGTCGTTACCACGGCACTTGACCAGCTCGGTGCGATTGCCGCGCAAGAGCCCTGCGAAAGCGTATTCGGACAGGCTGTCCGGTACTGGCGTCACCGCGCCGAGGATGGTCGCCGGGTCCGCGCCCAATGCAACGGACACCGGGAACGGCTGGCCCGGATGCTTCTCGCACCACTCGCGGAAGTCGAGAGCGCCGCCACGATGGCTGAGCCAGCGCATGATCACCTTGTTGCGGCCGATCACTTGCTGACGGTAGATACCGAGGTTCTGGCGTTCCTTGTTCGGGCCTTTGGTGACGGTCAGGCCCCAGGTGATCAGCGGGCCGACGTCGCCGGGCCAGCAGGTCTGCACCGGCAGCATCGCCAGATCGACATCGTCGCCTTCGATGACCACTTCCTGGCACACCGCGTCTTTGACGACTTTCGGCGCCATCGAGATGATCTTGCGGAAGATCGGCAGCTTCGACCACGCGTCCTTCAAGCCCTTCGGCGGCTCGGGTTCCTTGAGGAAGGCCAGCAGTTTGCCGATTTCGCGCAGCTCGCTGACCGACTCGGCGCCCATGCCCATGGCCACCCGCTCTGGGGTGCCGAACAGGTTGCCGAGTACCGGGATGTCGTAGCCGGTGGGCTTTTCGAACAGCAACGCCGGGCCCTTGGCCCGCAGCGTGCGGTCGCACACCTCGGTCATTTCCAGCACCGGCGAGACGGGAATCTGGATGCGTTTCAACTCTCCGCGCTGCTCAAGCTGCTGCACGAAATCCCGAAGATCCTTGAATTTCATTGACGATGGCACCCTCAAAATAGGCGTACATCCTACCTGCTCTGACGGGCAAACAGCAGCCCGTCAGAGCCTGGCATCATTCAATTGTCGCTGGTGCCCAGCATCAATGGCGCAAACAACGGGCTCAGTCTGGCGCTGCCAACGTCCGAAAGATGATCGGCATCCTTGTACTGCGAGTGGCCGTCGACATCGATAGCGCACAAGCCGTCCTTGCACATCAACGGCGTCGGATCGATGACATGAATGCCGGAATCAGCGGCGCTCATCGAGCCGAACAACGACGTGAAAAACTGCTGGCGAGCCAAGTGTTCGTTGAGCGGGCGACCGAGACCTTCTGCCGAACGGCCGATGCGCGCCAGACTGGTCAGACGGTCGATGAAGCTCTTGTGTTGCAGCGGCACTTCCTTGAACAGCCAGACTTGCACTCCCGCTTCACGCAGCTCGGCCACTTGCGCCTTGAGGGCGGCGGCCATGCGCTGCTCTGCCTGGCGTGGGTTGTCCTTGCGATCAAGCAGGAACTGTAGATCGCCATCGCCGTCTTCACGACCATAAACGTACAGGCTCCAGTTCGCCGCCAGCACCACGTCCTTGATCCCCAGACTCGTGACGCGGTCCATGTTGCGCTGGTTGAAGTCCTTGCACTGCGGGCGCAAGTGGTCATCGATGATCGGCGGGCACCCGGTCAAACTGTACAGCCACACCGGCTGCACGTTGCGTCCGGCATTGCCTTCGATGGCTGGCAACAACGCTGCGGCGTGACTGTCGCCCCAGAACATTTTGGTCGCCGTAATATGTTGATCACCGCCCACAAGGCAGGTCTTGGTCAGTGCCTTGTCCGTGCTCAAGTGCATGCACTTCGACTGCCCGGCGTTCCACTCGCGCGATTGCGCATATTCCAGCGCCTTGCCGGTCAGACGCTGCGGAACGCCGTCTGCCGAGCGAATCGCCGAGCCGGTGATCGCCAGCACGGTGATCGACACCAGACCGCCGACCAACACCGAGTTACGACTGGCGAATACACGTTTCTCACGAAACGGCAGCTCGATGTAACGCAGGCTCAGCCAGGCCAGCGCCAACGCAAGTGCCATCCAGCCGAGCGCCTCCAGCGGTTGGATGCCATCGATGGAGATCGCATTGGCGTACACGTAAACCGGCCAGTGCCACAGGTACAGCGAGTAGGACAGCAGGCCGATCCAAACCAGAACGCGGACACTCAACAACCGGCCCGCCCACGTTGGGCCCTGTGCGCCAGACCAGATCAGCGCCGTCGTGCCCAATACCG
Organism: Pseudomonas sp. M20; assembly: GCF_045037865.1. NCBI lineage: Bacteria > Pseudomonadati > Pseudomonadota > Gammaproteobacteria > Pseudomonadales > Pseudomonadaceae > Pseudomonas > Pseudomonas sp. M20. The sequence continues at coordinate 6,019,420 of NZ_CP173611.1, read as the reverse complement.
GCAGCAATGCTGCCCAGCCCGGGAACACCGTGGACTTGTCGAAGGTGAACACCGCCACCAGCACCGCCGCCAGGCCGGCCAGGCCAACACACTGACGCAGCCACGGCCGCGCGACATGCCTGGGCACGGGCATCACCGCCAGCATGGCCCCGCACAGCAGCTCCCACGCGCGGGTCGGCAACGAGAAAAAGGCAAACTCCGGACGGCGCTCGATGTAGATGATGTTCAAGCCGAACGACACCAGCAGCACGGCAAACAACATCCAGCGCCAATGGCGGACATAGCGCATCAGCAACACCATCATCAACGGGAAGAAGATGTAGTACTGCTCTTCCACCGCCAGCGACCAGGTATGCAGCAGTGGTTTGAGCTCCGACGCCGGCGCAAAGTAGCCGTCTTCACGCATGAACAGGATGTTGGAAATGAACAGCGACTGGTAACGAATCGTTCGCCCCAGTTCGGCAAGGTCCTTGGCCGTCAGCAGCAGCCAGCCCAATGCCAGCGTCACGATAACCACGACGGTCAATGCCGGCAGGATACGCCGGGCACGACGGCCCCAGAAATCCAGAAAACTGAAACGCTGTGCGCTGATTTCGCGGAACAGAATCGAGGTGATCAGAAAGCCGGAAATGACGAAGAACACATCAACGCCGACAAAACCGCCGCTGAATGTAGTGAATCCGAAATGAAACAGTACGACGGGAATAACCGCCAGTGCCCGTAATCCGTCGATATCACGGCGATTGCCAAACGTGTGCATGAAAAAACCTTACCTGTTCTGGATACAAAATCCCTTGAAGGCGCGAAGTTATCAGCCGCGCAAACTTCAATCCAGATACAAATAATCCAAGGCAAAAAAAAAGCGCCCTTTCGGGCGCTCCTTTTCAAACGTGTTTCGTATTACTTGCGCTTCATCGACAAGAAGAACTCGTCGTTGGTCTTGGTCGTCTTCAGCTTGTCGACCAGGAACTCGATGGCAGCCACTTCGTCCATCGGGTGCAGCAGCTTGCGCAGGATCCACATACGCTGCAGTTCGTCGTCGGCGGTCAGCAACTCTTCGCGGCGGGTGCCGGAACGGTTGATGTTGATCGCAGGGAACACACGCTTCTCGGCGATCTTGCGATCCAGAGGCAGTTCCATGTTGCCGGTACCCTTGAACTCTTCGTAGATCACTTCGTCCATCTTCGAGCCGGTTTCAACCAGCGCGGTGGCGATAATGGTCAGCGAGCCGCCTTCTTCGATGTTACGCGCAGCACCGAAGAAACGCTTTGGCTTCTCGAGGGCGTGGGCATCGACACCACCGGTCAATACCTTGCCGGAGCTCGGGATCACGGTGTTGTAGGCACGGGCCAGACGGGTGATGGAGTCGAGCAGGATCACCACGTCTTTCTTGTGTTCGACCAGGCGCTTGGCCTTCTCGATCACCATTTCAGCTACCTGTACGTGACGGGTCGGCGGCTCGTCGAAGGTCGACGCAACCACTTCACCGCGCACGGTGCGCTGCATTTCGGTTACTTCTTCCGGACGCTCGTCGATCAGCAGCACGATCAGGTGAACTTCAGGGTTGTTACGAGCGATGTTCGCTGCGATGTTTTGCAGCATGATCGTTTTACCGGCTTTCGGCGGTGCGACGATCAGACCACGCTGGCCTTTGCCGATCGGAGCGCACAGGTCGATCACACGACCGGTCAAGTCTTCAGTGGAACCGTTACCGGCTTCCATCTTCATGCGCACGGTCGGGAACAGCGGGGTCAGGTTCTCGAAGAGAATCTTGTTTTTCGCGTTCTCCGGGCGATCGAAGTTGATCGTGTCGACCTTGAGCAGAGCGAAATACCGCTCGCCTTCCTTCGGAGGGCGGATCTTGCCAACGATGGTGTCACCGGTGCGCAAGTTGAAGCGGCGGATCTGGCTTGGCGAGACGTAGATATCGTCCGGGCCGGCCAGGTAGGAAGCGTCAGCGGAGCGCAGGAAGCCGAAGCCGTCCTGGAGAATCTCCAGCACGCCATCACCGGAGATTTCCTCGCCGCTTTTCGCGTGCTTTTTCAGCAGGGAGAAAATCACGTCCTGCTTGCGCGAACGGGCCATATTTTCTATGCCCATCTGTTCGGCCAATTCGAGCAGTTCGGTAATCGGCTTTTGCTTGAGTTCAGTCAGATTCATATAGGAATGACGTAATCATTTATGGAGGGGGGGAAATTAAGCTTTTGGCTTAATGAGGCCGCGCCGCAGAGAAGGCGACAGGATCGCGAACTAATTCGAAAAGGAGTGCGTCGGCGACGGCTAGCAGGGGGCAATGGAGAAACCAGTGCGGGGCCGAATGTACCACCTGAGTTTCGGAGCGTCTAGCCCTGAATACGCAAAAAGCCCCGCTAATTTGCGGGGCTTTTTTTCAGGCACTTTACAGCGACGCTTAGATGTTGGCGTCGAGGAAAGCCGCCAGTTGCGACTTCGACAGGGCGCCGACTTTGGTCGCTTCAACGTTGCCGTTCTTGAACAGCATCAGCGTCGGGATACCACGCACGCCGTGCTTGGCCGGGGTTTCCTGGTTTTCGTCGATGTTCAGTTTGGCAACGGTCAGCTTGCCTTTGTAAGTCTCGGCAATCTCGTCCAGAACCGGAGCGATCATTTTGCAAGGACCGCACCATTCAGCCCAGTAATCGACCAGGACAGCGCCTTCGGCCTTGAGTACGTCGGCTTCGAAGCTAGCGTCGCTAACGTGTTTGATAAGATCGCTGCTCATGGAATTCTCCAGGTTGTAAGCAAAAAAACGTGGCCCATCATAGCCGCCCTTCCCCTGTTCAGGAAGCCGCAGTTGATTGAGTCTTGCTATGGCACTCGATGAGTTTGGGTATAGCTCAAGTCACGCCGTGGCGGGGGCGATGAAGGAAATTCCGGTGCGCAGTGCGGCGTTGCGCACGTGTTCCTGCATGGCTTTTTGCGCCGCAGCGGACGCCCGGCGTGCGAGGGCCCGCAGAATCTTGCGGTGTTCCTGCCAGGTCTCCATGGCGCGCTCGGCGCGGATGAACGGTAGTTTCTGGCTTTCCAGGAACATCTCGGCGCTGGCCGTGAGGATGTTCAGCATCGCCTGATTGCCGCTGGCCAACAGTATGCGCCGGTGGAATTCGAAGTCGAGTTTCGCGGCGGCGTCGAAGTCGCCGGCCTTCAACTGGTCACGCATGGCCGCAACATTGTCTTCCAGCGCATCCAGATCGAACGTGCTCAAGGTCACCGCCGCCAGTCCCGCCGCAAAACCTTCCAGCGCATAGCGCAACTGAAAGATATCCAGCGGCGACGCCTGCGCTGCAAACGACCAACCCGGTGCATTTTCGCCGCGCGACAGCTCCACCGGCGACTGCACGAACACGCCTTTGCCCGGCTGAATACTGACCACGCCCAGCGCACTCAACGATGACAGTGCCTCGCGCAACGACGCCCGGCTGACGCCCAGTTGCAGCGCCAGATCCCGTTGCGACGGCAAGGCATCGCCCGCGCCGAAACCCTGCTCGGTGATCAGTTTGCGGATCGCTTGCAGCGCCACTTCGGGTACTGCACGGGAAATCGAATTCATGGTTTTTCAGACGCGCCAGGCCAATGTGCGGCTAGTTGTAAAGCTATTCGCCGAGTCCGGCAAGTCGTGCCCCAGCGGGGTTCGATACTGCGGAGCGATGCGCGATAGCGGTGCGAAAAACAACCTGACTGTTCAGACCAGTAAGACCGAACAAACCCGCTGAAACCGCGGCCTGCCACGACGAAAGCCACGTATTGGCACGGCCCATGCTCTGTCCGAACGCAGAAATCACTTCCCGCCGATCCGGAGATTGTTCATGACCAAGCGTTACAGCGCCCTCCTCGCCGCTCTGTTCTCCTCTCTGTTGCTCAGCCAGGCTCCCGCTCACGCCGACGGTCTCGACGACGTGGTCAAACGCGGCACGCTGAAAGTCGCCGTGCCTCAGGACTTCCCGCCGTTCGGCTCGGTCGGCCCGGACATGAAGCCGCGCGGTCTGGACATCGACACGGCGAAACTGCTGGCCGATCAACTCAAGGTCAAACTCGAACTGACCCCGGTCAACAGCACCAACCGCATCCCGTTCCTCACCACTGGCAAAGTCGATCTGGTGATTTCCAGCCTCGGCAAAAACCCCGAGCGCGAGAAAGTCATCGACTTCTCCCGCGCCTACGCCCCCTTCTACCTCGCCGTGTTCGGCCCGCCAGACTCTGCGATCGCCAGCCTCGACGACCTCAAGGGCAAGACCATCAGCGTCACCCGTGGCGCCATCGAAGACATCGAACTGACCAAGGTCGCCCCCGAAGGCGTGACCATCAAGCGCTTCGAAGACAACAACTCGACCATCGCCGCCTACCTCGCAGGGCAAGTTGACCTAATCGCCAGCGGCAACGTGGTGATGGTCGCAATCAGCGAAAAGAACCCGAAACGCGTTCCAGCCCTGAAAGTGAAGCTCAAGGATTCGCCGGTCTACGTCGGCGTGAACAAGAACGAAGCGGCGCTGCTGGCCAAGGTCAACGACATCCTGACCACCGCCAAGGCTGACGGCGCACTGGAAAAGAATTCGCAGACCTGGCTGAAAGAGCCACTGCCGGCCGATCTCTGATCGACTGCGCGGGAGACCTTCATGGCTTATCAGTTCGATTTCATGCCGGTGGTGGAAAACACCGACCTGTTGCTGCGCGGGGCGCTGTTCACCCTTGAGCTGACCGCCATCGGTGCGTTGCTCGGGGTCGGCGTCGGAATTGTCGGGGCGTTGGTGCGGGCGTGGAACATCCGCCCGTTCTCGGCAATCTTCGGCGTCTACGTCGAGTTGATCCGCAACACGCCGTTTCTGGTGCAGTTGTTCTTCATCTTCTTCGGTTTGCCGTCGCTTGGCGTGCAGATTTCCGAATGGCAAGCGGCGGTGCTGGCGATGGTGATCAACCTCGGCGCCTATTCGACCGAGATCATTCGCGCCGGCATTCAGGCGATTCCTCGCGGGCAACTGGAAGCCGCAGCGGCGCTGGCGATGACGCGTTTCGAGGCGTTCCGTCATGTAGTTTTGCTGCCAGCGCTGGGCAAGGTCTGGCCGGCGCTGAGCAGCCAGATCATCATCGTCATGCTCGGCTCGGCGGTGTGTTCGCAGATCGCCACGGAAGAGCTGAGCTTCGCCGCCAACTTCATTCAATCGCGCAACTTCCGCGCCTTTGAAACCTACGCGCTGACCACGCTGATCTACCTGTGCATGGCGCTGCTGATTCGCCAGTTGCTCAATTGGATCGGTCGCCGCTACATCAGCAGGAGCCGCGCATGAGCGATTTCACTTTCTGGGACATCCTGCGCAACCTGCTCGTCGGCCTGCAATGGACGCTGGCGCTGTCGCTGGTGGCGTTCATTGGCGGCGGGATCGTCGGCCTGCTGATATTGATCATGCGCATTTCGAAAAACCCTGTGTCGAGCAGCATCGCCCGCACCTGGATTGAGCTGTTCCAGGGCACGCCACTGTTGATGCAGCTGTTTCTGGTGTTCTTCGGCGTGGCGCTGGCCGGGATCGAAATCTCGCCGTGGATGGCCGCAGCGATTGCTCTGACCTTGTTCACCAGCGCCTATCTGGCAGAGATCTGGCGTGGCTGCGTCGAGTCGATCGCCAACGGTCAGTGGGAAGCCTCGGCGAGTCTGGCGCTCAATCCACTGGAACAGCTGCGCTACGTGATCCTGCCGCAGGCGCTGCGCATTGCTGTGGCGCCGACCGTGGGCTTCTCTGTGCAAGTGGTCAAGGGCACCGCGGTGACCTCGATTATCGGTTTCACCGAGCTGACCAAGACTGGCGGCATGCTTGCCAACGCCACGTTTGAACCGTTCATGGTCTACGGCCTCGTCGCCCTCGGCTACTTCCTGCTCTGCTACCCCTTGTCCCTCAGTGCGCGCTACCTGGAAAGGAGACTGCATGCCTCTGCTTAGAATTTCCGCCCTACATAAATACTACGGCGATCACCACGTGCTCAAAGGCATCGACCTCAGCGTCGAGGAAGGTCAGGTGGCCGCGATCATCGGCCGCAGCGGCTCGGGCAAATCCACCTTGCTGCGTACGCTCAATGGTCTGGAGTCGATCAACGACGGCGTGATCGAAGTCGACGGCGAATACCTCGACGCCGCCCGCGCCGATCTGCGCAGCCTGCGGCAGAAGGTCGGCATGGTCTTTCAGCAGTTCAATCTGTTCCCGCACCTGACCGTGGGCGAAAACGTCATGCTCGCGCCGCAAGTGGTGCAGAAAGTGCCAAAGGCCAAAGCGGCGGAGTTGGCGCGGGAGATGCTTGAGCGCGTGGGTCTTGGGGAAAAATTCGATGCCTTCCCCGATCGGTTGTCCGGCGGTCAGCAGCAGCGCGTGGCGATTGCCCGGGCATTGGCGATGTCGCCGAAGGTTTTGCTGTGCGACGAGATCACCTCGGCGCTCGACCCGGAACTGGTCAATGAAGTGCTCAGCGTCGTGCGGCAGCTGGCCAAGGACGGCATGACGCTGATCATGGTCACCCACGAAATGCGCTTCGCCCGCGAGGTCGGCGACAAACTGGTGTTCATGCACCATGGCAAGGTGCATGAGGTGGGGGATCCGAAGGTGTTGTTTGCCAATCCGCAGACGGCGGAACTGGCGAACTTTATTGGTACGGTGGAAGCGACAGCCTGAAGATCTTCTGAAGCAGTGATGCCCTCTTCGCGAGCAAGCTCGCTCCCACATTGGAATGCGGTCACCTATGGGAGCGAGCCTGCTCGCGAATGGCCGCGCCGCGATCTCCAGACTTTCTGCGCTGAATCAACGGTTTGAACCATGCGCGTTGGCGCCAGCCTTTGATCGTGGCACGATGTCGGGGTTATCGACCGAGACCCCCTGATCATGCCGCAATCCCAAGCCAAGAATCTGTCCCTGATCGCCGCAATCGACCTGGGCTCCAACAGCTTTCACATGGTCGTGGCCAAGGCCCAGAACGGCGAAATCCGCATTCTCGAACGTCTAGGCGAAAAGGTTCAGCTCGCCGCCGGCATCGACGATGAGCGCAAGCTCAACGAAGAATCGATGCAGCGCGGCCTCGATTGCCTCAAACGCTTTGCCCAACTGATCAACGGTATGCCGCTGGGCGCCGTACGCATCGTCGGCACCAACGCCCTGCGTGAAGCGCGCAACCGCCTCGAATTCATCCACCGCGCCGAAGAAATCCTCGGCCACCCGGTGGAAGTCATCTCTGGCCGTGAAGAGGCGCGTCTGATCTACCTCGGCGTGTCGCACACCCTTGCCGACACCCCCGGCAAACGCTTGGTCGCCGACATCGGCGGCGGCAGTACCGAATTCATCATTGGGCAACGCTTCGAGCCATTGTTGCGCGAAAGCCTGCAAATGGGCTGCGTCAGCTTCACCCAGCGCTACTTCAAGGACGGCAAGATCACCCCGGCCCGCTACGCCCAGGCGTACACGGCGGCGCGGCTGGAGATCATGAGCATCGAACACGCCCTGCACCGCCTGACCTGGGATGAAGCCATTGGCTCCTCGGGCACCATCCGCGCCATCGGTCTGGCGCTGAAAGCCGGCGGCCATGGCACAGGCGAGGTGAATGCCGAAGGTCTGGCTTGGCTCAAGCGTCGCCTGTTCAAGCTCGGTGACGTCGACAAGATCGATTTTGAAGGCATCAAGCCGGATCGCCGGACTATTTTCCCGGCAGGTCTGGCGATTCTCGAAGCGATTTTCGACGCCCTCGAACTGCAACGCATGGATCACTGTGACGGTGCGCTGCGTGAAGGCGTGCTCTACGACCTGCTCGGCCGTCATCACCATGAGGACGTGCGCGAGCGCACCCTGACCTCGCTGATGGAGCGTTATCACGTCGACCTCGAACAAGCGGCGCGAGTTGAGCGCAAAGCCTTGCACGCGTTCGATCAAGTGGCTGTGGACTGGGAGCTGGATGACGGTATATGGCGCGAACTCCTCGGCTGGGCGGCGAAAGTGCACGAAGTCGGCCTCGATATTGCGCACTATCACTACCACAAGCACGGCGCCTACTTGATCGAGCATTCGGACCTCGCCGGCTTTTCCCGCGAAGACCAGCAGATGCTCGCGTTGCTGGTGCGTGGCCATCGCCGCAATATTCCGAAAGACAAGTTTGCCGACTTCGGTGACGACGGTGACAAGCTGATTCGCCTGTGTGTGCTGCTGCGCTTTGCGATCCTGTTCCACCACATTCGTGGCACGCAGACGATGCCGCAGGTGGTGTTGCACGCGAAGGGCAACACCCTGGATGTGGAGTTCCCGGAGAACTGGCTGGATGAAAATCAGCTGACTCAGGCGGATTTCGGCCTTGAGGCAGATTGGCTGACGCGGGTGGGGATTGTGCTCACGGTCCACTGAGCCTCGATTGGGCATAAAAAAGGCGATCCTTCTGGATCGCCTTTTTTATTGGGTGTTCGGCTGGGATTTAGTGGTGTGCGTGAGATCGATGCCCCTCACCCCAGCCCTCTCCCGAGGGAGAGGGAGCCGATCTCCGTTGGCTTCGAAGCCTGAGTTCGACTCGGTATTGCAAGTCGACGTAACCCTGACATCACCTCGGTCAGTCCCCTCTCCCTCCGGGAGAGGGTTAGGCGGGCGGCGTTCCGATGAGGGGCTTTTGACCTTCAAGGCCTCAACTGCTCACCGGCAAAATCGGGCTACCCAACCGCTCCAGCAACGTCGCCTGCGCACTGCGCGGGTTCTGGTTGCCGGTAGGCGTGTTGCGAATGTAACGACCATCCGACTGCAAGCTCCAGCTGTGGGTGTTGTCGGTCAGATACAGTTCCAGCTCTTTCTTCACCCGGGTCAGCAGTTTTTTGCCTTCGACCGGGAAGCAAGTCTCAACGCGCTTGTCGAGGTTGCGCTCCATCCAGTCGGCGCTGGAGAGGAACATCTGCTCGTCGCCGCCATTGAGGAAGTAGAACACGCGGGTATGTTCGAGGAAGCGGCCGATGATCGAGCGCACATGGATATTGTGCGAAACCCCGGCAATCCCCGGACGCAGGCAGCACATGCCGCGCACCACCAGATCGATGCGCACACCGGACTGGCTGGCCTTGTACAACGCGCGGATGATCTTCGGATCGGTCAGCGAGTTGAACTTGGCGATGATGTGCGCGGGTTTGCCGTCGAGCGCAAATTGCGTCTCGCGGGTGATCATGTCGAGCATGCCCTTCTTCAGGGTGAACGGCGCATGCAGCAGCTTCTTCATGCGCAGGGTTTTACCCATGCCGATCAACTGGCTGAACAGTTTGCCGACGTCTTCGCACAAAGCGTCGTCGGAAGTCAGCAAGCTGTAGTCGGTGTACAGCTTGGCGTTGCCGGCGTGGTAGTTACCGGTGCCGAGGTGCGCGTAACGGACGATCTCGCCCGCCTCGCGACGCAGGATCAGCATCATCTTGGCGTGAGTCTTGAAGCCGACCACGCCGTAGATCACCACCGCACCGGCCGCTTGCAGACGGCTGGCCAGTTGCAGGTTGGATTCTTCGTCAAACCGCGCACGCAGCTCGATGACCGCTGTCACTTCCTTGCCGTTACGCGCGGCATCCACCAGCGCATCGACGATCTCGGAGTTGGCGCCGGAGCGGTACAGGGTCTGACGCACAGCGAGAACGTGCGGGTCTTTGGCGGCCTGACGCAGCAGGTCGACCACCGGGGTGAACGACTCGAACGGGTGCAGCAAGAGAATGTCCTGCTTGCTGACCACGCTGAAGATGTTTTCGCTGTTCTGCAGCAGTTTCGGGATCTGCGGGGTGAACGGCGTGTATTGCAGCTCTGGATGACTGTCCAGGCCGGTGATGCTGAACAGGCGTGTCAGGTTGACCGGGCCGTTGACCTGATACAACTCGCTCTCGCTCAGGTTGAACTGCTTTAGCAGGTAATCCGAGAGGTGTTTTGGGCAGGTATCAGCGACTTCCAGACGCACCGCATCGCCGTAACGACGTGAGAACAACTCGCCACGCAGGGCGCGGGCCAGGTCTTCGACGTCTTCGGAGTCGAGCGCCAGGTCGGCGTTTCGGGTCAGACGGAACTGGTAGCAGCCTTTTACCTTCATGCCTTGGAACAGGTCATCGGCGTGAGCGTGGATCATCGACGACAGGAACACATAGTTGTCGCCCGGGCCACCGACTTCTTCCGGCACCTTGATGATCCGTGGCAGCAAGCGCGGCGCCGGGATGATCGCCAGACCGGAGTCGCGACCAAAGGCGTCGATACCTTCGAGCTCGACGATAAAGTTCAGGCTCTTGTTCACCAGCAACGGGAACGGGTGCGTCGGGTCGAGGCCGATCGGGGTGATGATCGGCGCGATCTCGTCGCGGAAGTAGCGGCGCACCCAGGTCTTCAGCTTGACCGTCCAGTTGCGGCGCCGGATGAAGCGCACTTGGTGCTTTTCCAGCTCCGGCAACAGGATGTCGTTGAGGATCGCGTACTGACGATCAACGTGACCGTGCACCAGCTCGCTGATCCGCGCCAGCGCTTGATGCGGTTGCAGGCCGTCGGCACCGGCCTGTTCACGAGCGAAGGTGATCTGCTTCTTCAGGCCGGCGACGCGGATTTCAAAGAATTCGTCGAGGTTGCTGGAAAAGATCAGCAGGAACTTCAAGCGTTCCAGTAACGGATAGGACTCGTCCAGCGCCTGCTCCAGCACGCGGATGTTGAATTGCAGTTGCGAGAGCTCGCGGTGGATGTACAGGCTGCTGTCATCCAGGCCCGGTATCGCAATCACTGGCGCCGCCGCGACAGGTTCGGTGACTGGCGCGGGTGGCGCAGGCTCCAGTTCCGGCGGGGTCTCGGTGATTTGCTCGACCACCGGCTGAGCTTCTTTTACTGCAACTTCCGTGAGTCCTTCGGTATTCATTGAATGTTCCTGGGAGGGCTATTTCTGCTCTCGTAACAATTGAGCGGCGCGGACAGCAAAGTAAGTCAGGATGCCATCAGCGCCGGCACGTTTAAAGGCGGTCAGTGATTCGACAATCACCGCCTCGCTCAACCAGCCATTCTGGATCGCCGCCATGTGCATGGCGTATTCGCCGCTAACCTGATAGACGAAGGTCGGCACTTTGAAGGCATCTTTTACCCGGAAAAGAATGTCCAGGTAGGGCATGCCCGGTTTGACCATGACCATGTCCGCGCCTTCAGACAAGTCCGCACCGACTTCGTGCAGCGCTTCGTCGCTGTTGGCCGGGTCCATCTGATAGGAGGCCTTGTTGGCCTTGCCGAGGTTCGACGCCGAACCGACCGCATCGCGGAACGGGCCGTAATAGGCGCTGGCGTACTTGGCGGAATAAGCCATGATTCGCACATTGACGTGACCGGCAATCTCCAGCGCTTCGCGAATCGCCTGAATGCGACCGTCCATCATGTCCGACGGTGCGACAACCTGCGCGCCGGCTTCGGCATGGGACAGCGCCTGACGAACCAGTGCGTCGACGGTGATGTCGTTCTGCACGTAGCCTTCTTCGTCGAGAATGCCGTCCTGGCCGTGGGTGGTGAACGGATCAAGCGCAACGTCGGTGATCACCCCCAGCTCCGGGAAACGCTCACGCAGGGCGCGGGTGGCGCGCTGGGCAATGCCTTCCGGGTTCCAGGCTTCGCCGGCGTCGAGGGATTTCAGTTCAGGAGGGGTAACCGGGAATAGCGCCAGCGCCGGGATACCCAGCTCGACCCACTTCGCCGCTTCTTCTAGCAGCAAATCGATAGTCAACCGCTCTACCCCGGGCATCGAGGCCACGGCTTCGCGACGGTTTTCACCGTCTAGCACGAACACCGGCAGGATCAGGTCATCGACCGTCAGCACATTTTCCCGCACCAGCCGACGCGAAAAATCATCACGACGATTGCGGCGCAGGCGCGTGGCAGGGAACAGACGGTTGGCGGGGGTAAAGCTCACGGCGGACTCCTGAGCCCGCGCAAACGGGCGAGCGTGACAGTTATAGACGGCCATTATGACCAACAGATGACAGTTGTGTGAGACCTGTGTCACGTAGCCGCATTCCATTCTCAGTGTAGGAATTGTTCACGTCGAGACACATTTGGACACTTTCATGAATGTGTCCGAAGGGTTAGGCTGCGCGTTCATTTCGCCAGCACCCAGACAATGCTCCAACAATTTCTGCATGACTTTGGCTACTTTGCCTTGTTCCTCGGCACGTTTTTCGAAGGCGAAACCATTCTGGTGCTCGCGGGCTTCCTCGCGTTCCGTGGATACATGGACATCAACCTGGTGGTGGTTGTGGCGTTCTGCGGCAGCTATGCCGGCGATCAGCTGTGGTACTTCCTGGGGCGCAAGCACGGGCGCAAATTACTCGCGCGCAAACCGCGCTGGCAGCTGATGGGCGACCGCGCGCTGGAGCACATTCGCAAGCATCCGGACATATGGGTGCTGAGTTTCCGTTTCGTTTACGGTCTGCGCACGGTGATGCCGGTGGCGATCGGTCTGTCGGGTTATCCGCCGGGCCGTTATCTGCTGCTCAACGGCATCGGTGCGGCGATCTGGGCGACCGCGCTGGCGGCGGCGGCTTACCACTTCGGCGCGGTGCTTGAAGGCATGCTCGGCAGCATCAAGAAGTACGAGCTGTGGGTACTCGGCGCGCTGCTGATTCTTGGCGTTGGCCTGTGGCTGCGCCGCCGCTTCAAGAATGCGCGGCTGGCCAAACAGGTCTACGCCGACGAGCAAGCCGCGAAAGCTGCACTGCTGAATCAAGCCGAAGAGTCCAAGCCCGCCGAACCGAAGACGCCAGCCGAGTAACTCGTTGGCGACTTGCTGCAAGCCCGCCGGCACTGAGCGGGCTGGCCGCCCCTCTCAGTCAGATACGTCACTTTTATCCTCGCTGCTCTGGCGCATTCACGTTCGCCAGCGGCGTTCTCACGCCAAAAATCCCCCGCTCGTTACGCAGCAGGCAACCCCAAATAATGAACACCCCGGCGTTGTTGCGATCCATGTAGAAAGCGTTCCATGCAGGTGCAGCCACCACTTGAGCCTATGGCAACGCGCGATAATTTAGTGGACATTTAGCGCCATGAATCTGGAGAGAAACCCATGAGCAAAAAAGTTGCAGTGATCCTGTCCGGCAGTGGCGTGTACGACGGCGCCGAAATCCATGAAAGCGTGATCACCCTGCTGCGCCTCGACCAACGTGGCGCGCAGGTACAGTGCTTCGCCCCGAACATCGCGCAATTGCACGTGATCAACCACCTGACCGGCGAAGAAATGCCCGAGTCGCGCAACGTCCTGGTGGAATCCGCGCGCATTGCCCGCGGCAACATCAAGGATATCCGCGATGCTGACGTCGATGATTTCGATGCGCTGATCGTGCCGGGCGGTTTTGGTGCGGCGAAGAATCTTTCGAACTTCGCCGTCGAAGGCGCTGGCTGCAGCGTGCAGCCGGAAGTGCTGGCGCTGGCCGAGGCATTTGCCGAAGCGGGCAAACCCGTCGGCCTGATGTGCATCTCGCCGGCACTCGCGGCGAAGATCTACGGCCCGGGCGTGACCTGCACCATCGGTAACGACACCGACACCGCCACGGCGATGAACAAGATGGGCGCCACCCATGAGGATTGTGCGGTAACGGAAATCATCGAAGACAAGGCGCGTAAACTGGTGACGACCCCGGCTTACATGCTGGCGCAGAACATCAGTGAGGCGGCTTCGGGGATCAACAAGCTGGTCGACCGTGTGCTCGAACTGACCCACGAAAACGACGCCTGATCCCCCGCAGTACACAAAACCCAATGTGGGAGCGAGCCTGCTCGCGAAGGCGGTGTGTCATTCAACTCTATGTTGTCTGATACAACGCATTCGCGAGCAGGCTCGCTCCCACAGGGGATTTGTGTAGGGCTTAAGGTTTTCGCGTCAGTCGGGTGAGAATCCGGTCCAGTGCATTGGCGAACGCCTGCTTCTCGCGATCGCCAAACGGCGCCGGCCCGCCGCTCATCTGGCCCTGCTCGCGCAGATCGGTGAACAGGTTGCGCACGGCCAGGCGCTCGCCCATGTTCTGCGCATCGAACTCCTTACCGCGCGGATCCAGCGCCGCGACGCCCTTCTTCACCAGCCGGTCGGCCAGCGGGATATCGCTGCAGATCACCAGTTCACCAGGCACCGCGTGCTCGACCAGATAATCGTCTGCCGCATCCGGGCCGCTCGGCACCACGATCAGTTTGACGATGGCCAGCCCCGGTTTGATCTGCGGCTGCCCGGCCACCAGCACCACTTCAAACTGACGCTTGAGGGCGAACTTCACCACCAGATCCTTCGCCGCCCGTGGGCAGGCGTCGGCATCGATCCATACACGCATTTTCTTTACCTCTAAAAGCAAAAGATCGCAGCCTGCGGCAGCTCACAGAGTGCGCGTCGTGCCGCAATATTGCGACATGCTACGCCCCTGTAGGAGCTGCCGAAGGCTGCGATCTTTTAAGGGAGCACTCAATCAAGCAGCCGAAACCCGCCGCTTCTCCGCCACCCAACTACGCCCATACAACACACCAATCGCCAGAATCGCCACCGCCTGCGCCGTTAACGAATACGCATCGGCATGAATGCCCAGCCAATCGAATTCAAAGAACGCCACCGGCCGCGTGCCGAAGATCCCGGCTTCCTGCAAGGCCTTCACACCGTGCCCGGCAAACACCACCGACAGCGCACACAGCAGCGCCGCGTTGATGCTGAAGAACAGCGTCAGCGGCAGTTTCGCCGAACCGCGCAGAATCACCCACGCCAGACCCACCAGCAGCACCAGCGCCGTCGCCCCGCCCGCAAGCACCGCGTCATGCCCGGCAGGACCGGCCTGCAACCACAGGGTTTCGTAGAACAGGATCACTTCGAACAACTCGCGGTACACCGAGAAGAACGCGAGGATCGCGAAACCGAAACGTCCGCCGCCACCAACCAGGCTGCTCTTGATGTAATCCTGCCAGGCCGCTGCGTGGCGACGGTCATGCATCCACACGCCGAGCCACAAGACCATGACACTGGCGAACAGCGCTGTTGCGCCTTCGAGCAGTTCACGCTGCGAGCCACTGACATCGATCACATACGCTGCCAGCGCCCAGGTGCCGAGGCCGGCCAGCAGCGCCAGCCCCCAACCGACGTTGACGCTGCGCACCGCCGATTGCTGGCCGGTGTTACGCAGGAAGGCGAGGATCGCCGCCAGCACCAGAATCGCTTCCAGACCTTCGCGCAGCAGAATCAGTAAACCGGAGATGTAGCTCAGCGACCAGCTCAGACCATCGCTGCCAAGCAGGCCGGCAGACTCTTTTAGCTTGGCCTTGGCCACGTTCAGGCGCTGCTCGGCCTGCTCGACCGGCAAGCCGTCCTGCAACGATTGCCGGTACGCCATCAGCGATTTTTCGGTGTCCTTGCGCACGTTGGCGTCGACGTTATCCAGCGAGCTCTCGACCAGCTCGAAGCCTTCCAGATAGGCCGCGACCGACAGGTCATAAGCCTGATCGTGATCACCGGAGCGATACGCCGCCAAGCTCTTGTCCAGCGTTGCGGCGGTGTAGTCGAGCAACTGCGCCGGACCACGCTTGACCTGCGGCGGCTGCGCGCGTTGCGCACGAAATGTCGCCGCCGCTTGCGGGCCTTCGGCAGCCTGCACTTCGGCCGGGGTCTGGCGGGCCAGATCGGCGATGTTGTAGCTCTTCTCCGACTTGGCCGCCGCCGGATCGGCGCTGAAGCCGGCGATGTAAGTCGCCAGATCCCAGCGCTGACGATCGTCAAGCTGATCGGCAAACGCCGGCATGTCGGTGCCTTCGACGCCTTGGCCGAGGGTGTTGTAGATCGCGTACAGGCTCAGGTGATCCAACCGCGCCGCATCACGCAGATTGGCGGGTGCCGGGGTCATGCCGAGTCCCGCCGGGCCGTCACCGGCGCCGCTGTCACCGTGGCACACCGAGCAATTCTGCGCATAGAGCGGTGCGCCGCGAGTCGGATCCGGAGTGATGATCGGTGCCTGGCTGACTTCATAGGCTACCGCCAGTTGCGCGCCCAGTTGCCGCGCCTGACGAGCCACTTCGGCGCCGTCCTGCTTCGCGGTGATCGCTGCCTTCAATGCGCTGACACCTTGCTCCAACGCAGCTTTTTCAGGCTTGGCCGGCATGCCGGCGATCAAGCCTTGCAGCGCTTGGGTGAACTCCAGTTGCTCGCGATATTCGGAGTCATCGACCACCTTGCCTGCGGCTACCGTCGGCGGGTAGTCGGCGCTGATGTAGTCGAGCAGGTGCAGCGCTTGCGGTGCGCCTTCCGCGGTATCGGCCAGCAGATTGAAGCTGCTCAGGGCAAACAGCGGGAACACCAGCCAGGCCAGGAAACGGGACGAGGCAGTCATGAAAAATTCTCAAATGGAAATGCGAAGTTACATATTGTTCACTTCGAACGCATTTCCCTCAAGCTTTGTCGATGCCGCGTCAGACATGACGCGAGCTATCGGAGAAAAAAACGACACATCACTTAGCCACTATTGCACCCTATACTGCGCTAACTGTCGCATTTCCCGCTCAAGGATGAACCCCTTTCATGCGCCATCGCTTGCACTTGCCCCTGTTGATCGCCGCCGTTGTGCAACTGAGCGGCTGCGGTGCGTATCGCAATTACGATATGGAACTGCAACAGACCACCGACCAGTTCAAGGCCGGCAACATCGACAGCGCCCTGTCCGTGATCGAAGCGAACAATCCGGCCCCGGAAAAAGACCTGCTCTACTATTTCGAAAAGGGCGCCGTACTGAGTGCCGGCGGCGAGTTTGCGCAGAGCCAGACCACCTGGCGCAGCGCCGAGCAGATGATCATCGAGCGCCAGGACACCATTGAAACCACCGGCGACAAGTTGCTCGCCGCCATGGGCGATCACTGGGGCAGCATCATCAATGACAAGCTGCGCCGCTACGATGGTTACGACTACGAAAAAGTCATGCTGACCACACAAATGGCCCTCAACCAACTGGCCATGAATGATTTTGACGGCGCCCGTGCCGACATCAAGAAAACCCACGAGCGCGAAGCGCTGATCGCCCGCCAGCGGGAGCTGGAATACGAGCGTGTCGAAGAAGCGGCCAAGGCCAGCGGCGCCCGCGTCCATTACAAGGATCTGCAAGGCTACCCGGTGGTCATGCTGGAATCTTCCGCCGTCATCGCCTTGAAGAACGGCTATCAGAGCGCGTTCAGTCACTATCTTGCCGGCTTCACCTATGAAGCGCTGGGCGAGAAAGATCTGGCAGCGCCCGGCTATCGTCAGGCAATAGAACTGCGTCCGGACATGGCGTTTTTCCAGCAGGCATTGCGCGACCTCGACAGCCCTGGACTGAAGGTAGACGAAAGCGATGTGCTGATCATCGTGCAGAGCGGCCTGGCGCCGGCTCGCAGTTCCGTGCGCGTGCCCTACCCGGTGAAGTTGGCGGACGGGCAAGTCATCGTTGCCAATGTATCGTTTCCCGTGATGGTCCCTGACACCTCGACCCCGGCGTTCAATCAAGTGAGCATCGACGGTCGTCAGAAAAAGCTGATCGCCGTCAACAGCATTACCGACATGTCCTTGCGTACGCTGCGTGACGACATGCCGGGCATTATCCAGCGCACAACCTATCGGGCATTTCTGGCGGCCGATGTTCAGGCAACGGACAATCGACGCGATCCGAGCAAAGCCTCCTACGTCACTCACTGGGATGGCTTCGAGCAAGCCGACACCCGTACCTGGCGAACCCTGCCCAACCTCACCCAAGTTGTGCGCCTGCGCCTGAAAAAAGGTGAGCACCTGATCAGCCTGCCCAACGCGCCCGGGGCTGCGCCACTGAAAATCCGCATCGACCAGAACCGCCAGGTCATCAACTTGCGTGCCTTGGGTGATCGGGTGTTTGCCAATGGCAGCGCATTCCAGTCGGACGGGGCGTCGGCAAGGAGCGTGGTATCCAACCTGAAATAAGCAATGGCACCAAACTAACAAGTGAGATTAAAAAGCTATTACATAGCCATCACCGCCTGCTTATAATGCCGCGCCCGCGTTATTGCGCTCGGGCATTAAAGCTCCTCAGGTTATGAGGAATTGGCAGGAGGCCAGCGCCACTGCCGATGGGTCACACCAGCCCGACCAGCATCCGCGGCTGTATTACTCCAGGGAAGAAGTACCCCCATGGCATTCCGCGCCCCCACTCTGATCGCGCTCAGCGCCGTCACTTTGCTGTCCGGCTGTTCGGCGTTTCGCAACTACGACTCGGAACTGGCACAGACCAACCAGCAACTGGCCACCGGCAACGTCGACGCCGCGCTGACCCTGCTGGAAAAGAACAACACCGGCCCCGACAAAGACCTGCTCTATTACTTCGAGAAAGGTGAGTTGCTGCGCGCCAAGGGCGACCTTTCGGGCAGCCAGAATGCCTGGACCAGCGCCGATGGGGTGGTGGGTCAGTGGGAGGACTCGGTCAAGCTCGACACCGGTAAGTACCTGGCTCAGTTCGGCAGCTTCATCGTCAACGACAAAGTGCGTCGCTACGAAGGCTACGACTACGAAAAAGTCATGCTGACCACGCAGATGGCGCTGAACCTGCTGGCGGTCAATGACTTCGACGGCGCACGTACTGCGATCAAGAAAACTCACGAACGTGAAGCAGTGATCGCCGACCTGCGCGACAAGGAATACCTCAAGAGCGAAGAAGAGGCCGAAAAAGAAGGCATCAAGATGCAGTACAAGGACTTGCAGGGTTATCCGGTCGCCAGCCTCGACGCACCGGAAGTGGTGGGTCTGAAGAACAGCTACCAGAGTGCTTTCAGCCATTATCTGTCCGGCTTCGTCTATGAAGCGCTGGGCGAAAAAGGCCTGGCTGCACCGGGCTACCGCAAGGCTGCCGAACTGCGCCCGAACACGCCGCTGCTGGAGCAGGCGCTGGTCAATCTCGACAAGCCAAGCAAGTCCGACGACAGCGACATTCTGATCGTGGTGCAAAGCGGTCTGGCGCCGGCCCGTGATTCGATCCGTGTGCCACTGCCATTGCCGATCTCCAACAACGTGGTGATCACACCGCTGTCGTTCCCGATCATCAAACCTGACACCTCTACGGCGACGTTCGCGCAAATCGGCGTCGACGGTCAGCAGGTCGATCTGACCGCGCTCAACAGCACCACCGCCATGTCCCGCCGCGCCCTGCGTGACGACATGCCGGGGATCATCCTGCGCACCACCGTGCGGGCGATCACCAAAGGCGTGGCGCAGAAGCAGATCAACGAAACCAACCCGCTGGCCGGTCTGGCCGTCGGTATCTCTTCAGCTGTGCTCGAAGGTGCCGATACCCGTACGTGGCGCACCCTGCCGGACTACACCCAAGTGGTGCGTCTGCGTCTGAAAAAGGGTGAGCATCAGGTTACCCTGCCAAGCGCCGTGGGCGGTTCGGTGGTCAAGGTGACTGTCGATCAGCGTTATCAAGTGATCACTTTGCGCGCCGTGGGCAACCAGGTGTTCGCCGGCGGCCTCGCCGCACACGTCATCCCGAGCGCCGGCGCGACCAACGTCGCCAGCCTCAAACAACCTTAAGAACGGAGTCTTTGCATGCGTTTCAAACTCATCGCCGTCGCCGCCCTCGCCTTGCTGGCGAGCGGCTGCGCCACCCCGCCACCGCCAGAGCCGGGCAGCGCCGCGAGCAAAGTCGTGGCCATGGGTCCGCAGAAACACATCGTCGTCGGCGCCATGCGCGTCGCCCGCGAAAACGGCTTCATGACGGTCAATGTGCAGTTGAGCAACACCCTCAACAGCAACAAGATTTTCTACTACCGCTTCGCCTGGCTCGGCGCGGAAGGTTTCCCGATTGCCGAAGAAGAAGTGTGGAAAAGCCAAATGATGTACGGCGCCCAGACCAGCTTCATTCAAGGCATCGCCCCGACCCCGAAAGCCATGGACTTCCGTCTGGAAATCAAGACGCCGTAAGCCTGTCACCCAATTCCTGTTTTAGAGAGCACTCCCATGTTTGCACGCTTTTCCTGCATCGCCGTTATCGCCCTGCTGGCCTCCGGTTGCGCCAACACTTCGCCGACCCTGGGCAGCAAGAACATCAGCTACGGCGACACCAAAGCGGTTGAAACCGTAACCAACGAATTCGGTTCGACCGACCTGCAAATGATCGCCGAATCGATGACCCGCTCGCTGGCCCAGTCCGGCATTCTGCAGGGTCGTCCGGTGGTTCAGGTCTACGACGTGAAGAACAAGACCAGCGAGTACATCGACACCCGCGAAATCACCACCAGCATCAAGACTCAGCTGATGAAGACCGGTGTTGCGCGTTTCGCCAGCGACAATAACGCCATGCAAAGCCAGGTTGATCAGCTCAAGCTGCAAAACCAGAGCGGCCTGTACAAGAAGAGCACCGTGGCCAAGACTGGCAACATGGTTGCCGCCAAGTACCGCATCGAAGGTTCGATCAGCTCGATCGTCAAGCGCAGCAGCGACTACAAGGACGTCTTCTACAAATTCAGCCTGCAACTGATCGACGTTGAAAGCGGTCTGGCCGAGTGGATGGACGAAAAAGAGATCCGCAAAACCACGGAGCGTTAATTGATGCGCGCATGGATTGGCATGATGGCCCTGGCTTGCGCGTTCAGCGTGCAAGCGGCCCCGAAAGTCGCGGTGACGGATCTGGCGTATCAGGAACGTGTGGAGCAATACATCCACATCGTTTCGGCCCAGAGCAATCACCGCGAGGGTTACTACAGCTCCAGTGGCTCTTCGAGCTACAACGAGATCGAAGCGAGCACCAGCTACATCGAGCAAGGCGAGCTGCGCAAATTCACTGGCGACATCAAGGGTGAAATCCTGCGTACCGGCATGTTCCAGCTGGTGCAGGGCACGCCGTACACCGCGTCGTCCAAGGGTGACGTTTATGACGTGATCAAGCGGATCAAGGCCGGCAACTTCAAAGGCGCCGACTATGTGCTGTTTGGTACGGTGTCGGACATCGACTTCACTCAGGACGTCAACGAGCTGGCGCACACCGACAGCTATTCGGCGGTGCTGGGCCTGACGTTGGTGGCGGATTTCAGCCTGATCAACACCAAGACCTTCGAAATCACTTCGGCCTTCACGGCGATGGGTGAAGCGCAGGACACCAAACTGGTGAACCATCGCGACATCAAGATCTCGCTGAACCGCCCACGAGTGGTGCGTGACGTGTCGAAGGCGCTGGGTGAAGACGTGGCCGGGCAACTGAGCATGCAGCTCGGTGGCGGTGGTTACGAGCAGCCGCGCGAAGCGCCGCAGCGCAACAATCTGCCGCGCGATACTGCGCCAGTGATTCTGCGCTGATGACTGGCCCCTGATCATTCCCATGCTCCGCGTGGGAATGCATCCCGGAACGCTCTGCGTCCCAGCCAAAAAAAAGGCGACCCGCAAAGGTCGCCTTTTTTGTGCCCGCGATGTTTACGCCGCCGCTTTACGCAACGTCGCCATAAACGCCGCTGCACCGATGAACAGCCCGGCAAACGTGCGGTTCATGCGCTTCTGCTGCTGCGGGGTGCGCAACAGACGCAGCACCTTCGACGCCAGACCGGTGTAGCCCGCCATCACGATCAGGTCGACGCAGACCATGGTCACGCCAATCACCAGATACTGAATCAGCAACGGCGCATGCGGGTTGATGAACTGCGGCAGCACCGCCAGCATGAAGACCAAAGCCTTGGGGTTGCTGATGTTCACCAGAAAGCCACGGAATATTAGCGCCAGCGGTTTGCCGATCGGCCGTACAGCCGCGTCATCACTCATGTCCATGGGCAGCGCGCGCCATTGCTTGATGGCCAGATACACGAGGTAAGCCACACCAAACCATTTGATCGCGTGGAAGGCCGTGGCCGAAGCGGTGAGGATCGCGCCAACACCGGCGCCGACAATCGCAATCTGCACCGCCAGACCGATTTGCAAGCCGAGGGCGTTCCAGTAACCGCGCCAGAACCCGTATTGCAGACCGCTGGACATCGACGCAATGGCGCCGGCACCCGGGGACAGACTGATCACCCAGCAGGCGGCAAAAAACGCCAGCCATGTTTGAAGCTCCATCGCACACCTCGACTCATGCTCGTGACAAATGCCTAAGCTAATGCGGGTTTGAATGGATGACTACCAATTTTTGCTGAATGTTGCAGGTGCTGCTGAGGGCCCCTTCGCGAGCAAGCTCGCTCCCACATTTGATCGCGGTCTACTGTGGGAGCGAGCCTGCTCGCGAAGGTGCCAGATCAGACGCCGCAGAAATCACTTTTCGAAACCACTCGACGGAAACACATCCGTCCCGCGCCAACGTCGCACCGAGCGCTGGAAAAACAAGCTGTTCGGCACCTGCACCATGGCGCTGCCGGTCCCCAGCTCCTCCGCCTCGATCAACGTGGTGTAAAGCAGATTGATCGCCACCACCCGGCCTTTGACGCCAGGCTTGTCGGTGGTGTCCACCAGCTCAACGATATCGCCCAACCGAAACGGTCCGACAGTGAAGATCAAAATCGCGCAAAGCAGGTTCGACAGCACACTCCACATCGCAAAGAACGCGACCGCCGCCACCGCGACGAAACCCGACAGAGCCGTCCACAACACCGTGGCAGAAACGCCAAGGCGTTCCAACACGAAGATCAGCGCACTGCCCATGATCAGCCAGCGCAGCACACCACGCAGCGGCATCAGCAACTGCGGCGGGAACGGATAGCGCTCACCCAACCGGGTCAGGCCTTTGGCGACGAAGCGCTGGGTGAGGTAACCGGCCAGCAGGATCAGCAGAATCTGCACGACAAACCAGATCGGCTCGACCCACTCCGCCGGCAGCGGCAGCTTGAACGCATCCATCAGGACAGCGCCTCCAGCTCCGCTTGCATGCTTTCCAATACCTCGAGGGCTTCCATCCACGCCTCTTCCAGCTCGCCTTCACGAACCTTCAGCTTGGCCTGTTCGGCGAGCAGATCACGCAATTCGTTCTTGCGTGCCGGCTCGTAGATGTCGCTGTCGCCGAGGCTGGCGTCGACCTTGGCGAGCTTCTCGTGAAGCTTGCCCAACTCGGCTTCGAGCTTGTCGGCTTCACGCTTGTGCGGGGCCAATTGCTGACGCAACGCAGCTGCGGCCTGACGCTGAGCCTTCTTGTCGGTCTTGTCCGGGTTCACCGGCGTATTGCTGACTGGCGCGTTGCGCTGGCGGTATTCCACCAGCCAGCGCGCATAGTCTTCGAGGTCGCCATCGAACTCTTCGACCTTGCCGTCTGCGACCAGGTAGAAGTTATCGGTGGTGCTCTTGAGCAAGTGCCGATCGTGAGACACCACCAACACCGCACCGCTGAATTCCTGCAGCGCCATGGTCAGCGCCAGGCGCATTTCCAGGTCGAGGTGGTTGGTCGGTTCGTCGAGCAGCAGCAGGTTTGGTCGTTCCCAGGCGATCAGCGCCAAGGCCAGACGCGCCTTTTCACCACCGGAGAAATTCAGCACTGGCTCATCGATGCGTGCGCCACGGAAATCGAAGCCGCCGAGGAAGTCGCGCAGAGTCTGCTCGCGTTCGCTCGGCGCCAGACGCTGCATGTGCAGCAACGGACTGGCCTTGGAATCCAGCGAGTCGAGCTGATGCTGAGCGAAGTAGCCGACCACGGTGTTCTCGCCACGGGTCAGGCGCCCGGCGATCGGAGACAGCTCGCCGGCAAGGTTCTTGATCAGGGTCGATTTACCCGCGCCGTTCGGCCCGAGCAGGCCGATCCGCGCACCCGGGGTCAGTTGCAGCTTGACCTTCTCGAGGATGGTTTTGTCGCCGTAACCGAGGCTCGCATCAGACAGATCGATCAGCGGGCTGGATATCTTGCTCGACTCGCGGAAAACGAAATCGAACGGCGAATCGACGTGGGCCGCCGACAGCTCTTCCATCCGCTCCAGGGCTTTGATCCGGCTCTGCGCCTGACGGGCCTTGGTCGCTTGCGCCTTGAAGCGGGCGATGTAGCTTTCCATGTGCGCACGTTGCGCCTGCTGCTTCTCGTAGGCCTGTTGCTGCTGGGCCAGACGCTCGGCACGGGCGCGTTCGAATGCGGTATAGCCGCCGCGATACAAAGTGATCTTGCGCTGATCGACATGCGCCACGTGGTCGACGACTTCGTCGAGGAAATCGCGGTCGTGGGAAATCAGCAGCAAGGTGCCCGGGTAGCTTTTCAGCCACTCTTCGAGCCAGATGATCGCGTCGAGATCCAAGTGGTTGGTCGGTTCGTCGAGCAGCAACAAGTCCGACGGGCACATCAAGGCCTGCGCCAGATTCAGACGCATCCGCCAGCCACCGGAGAAATCACCGACCTGACGATCCATCTGCTCGTTGGTGAAACCCAGACCGGCGAGCAACTTGCGCGCTCGTGCGTCGGCGGTGTAACCGTCGGCGCTGTCGAGTTCCGAGTGCAGGCGGGCCTGAGCGGCACCGTCGTGCGCGGCTTCGGCGGCGGCGAGGTCACGTTGCACCTCGCGTAGACGCAGGTCGCCATCGAGCACATAGTCGACGGCAAGCCGCTCGAGCGTCTCGATTTCCTGGCGCATGTGGGCGATGCGCCAGTCGGCCGGCAAGAAGCAGTCACCCGAATCCGGGTGCAGCTCACCCCGGATCAAAGCGAAAAGGCTCGATTTGCCGGCGCCGTTGGCACCGATGAGGCCGGCTTTGTGGCCGGCGTGCAGGGTCAGCTCGGCGTCTTCTAGCAGACGTTGCGGGCCACGCTGTAAAGTCAGGTTCTGAAGTCGGATCATAATGGCGGCGGAGTCTACCAGCTTCGCTCACAACTGGCGCGAGTAGCACGATGTCCTCTGACCTGTGGAGCTTTTCCCTTGCCACCTACGCCCGACCGGGCGTGGAAGACGCCTGCCTGCAACTGCAAACGGCGGGTGCCAATGTGTGCCTGCTGCTGTGCGGCTTATGGCTGGAACAACGTGGCGCAACCTGCGACGAACAACGCGTAAGGCAGCTTCAGGCGCTGACCGGACAGTGGGATATCGAGGTGGTGCAGCCGCTGCGAACCCTGCGCATGCAATGGAAAGCGCGGGCGGTGGATGACGCGGTTTTGAAAGGCATGCGCGAGCAGATCAAATCACTCGAGCTGGAAGCTGAGCGAGCGTTGCTGTCACGGCTTGAGGGTGTGGCGCAGGAGTGGATGCAAAACGACGCAGGCTCGGCAACCTGGCTGGAAGAATTGGCCGGCATGGCGGCCAGCCCGAACCGCGACGCGCTGCAAGTGCTGCGCGTCGCGGCAACCGGCACTTAGGAAGCGCTGGTCGGGTTGTTGCTGACGCTCGACGCAGCGGCTGGCGATGGCGTAGTCGATGGCGTCGAGGTAGTAGCGGCTGGAGCAGGTGCCGATGGCGCAGCCGACGCTGCCGGTGCGGCTGGCTTAGCAGCAGGCGCGGTAGCCGGTTTAGCAGCAGCTGGTTTAGCGGCAGCTGGTTTAGCGGCAGCTGGTTTGGCAGCGGCTGGCTTTTTAACGGCTGGTTTTGCAGCTGGCTTGGCGGCTGGTTTTGCAGCAACAGGCTTGGCAGCAGCAGTCGCTGGTTTGGCAGCAGCGGCCGGTTTAGCGGCTGGCTTGGCTGCCGGTTTGGCGGCGGCATTCACGGCTGGTTTGGCAGCAGCTTTTGCTGGCGCTTTTGCAGCAGGTTTGGCGGCAGCTGGTTTAGCGGCAGTCTTGGCAGCTGGTTTTGCAGCAGCAGGTTTAGCAGCAGGTTTAGCTGCGGCGGTTTTCGCTGGAGCAGCTTTTGCTGCAGCTGGTTTGGCGGCTGGTTTAGCAGCGGCGGCACGGGTAGCCGGCTTGGCAGCGGCAGTACGCGCAGCAGGTTTTGCCGCCGTGCTTTTAGCCGCTGGTTTTGCAGCGCTCGCCGCAGCAGGTTTCTTCGCTGCAGGTTTTGCGGCCGCTTTGGCAGCTGGTTTTGCAGCGGCTTTCACCGGTGTTTTTGCAGCTGGCTTGGCAGCGGTTTTAGCAGCAGCTTTTGCAGCAGGCTTGGCCGCCGCGGTTTTCGCTGGAGCTTTTGCAGCAGCAGGTTTGGCAGCTGCTTTCTTCGCCGGTGCCGCTGCCGGTTTGGCTGCACGCGAGGACAACACTTTGCCCACGGCTTCTTGAACGCGACCAACACCTTGGGCCAGTTTCAGGCTTTCCTGGGCATCGCGCTTGAGTTGCAGAATGTAGCTGCGGGTGTCGGACTGACGATCCTTCAAGGCATCGAGAAGGTCTTCCAGTTCTTTCACTGCGCCCTTGGCTTTGGTCTGTGCCTTGGCTTTGCCGGCGGCAGCTGCGTCCTGCAATTTGGTGCGGGATTTATGAAGTTTTTCCTGCGCCTTGCCGCGTTGCTTTTCCAGTTTGGCGAGCAGTTTTTCAGCATCAGCCAAGGCTTGGGAGCAAGCGTTTTCCAGATGCTCGAGCAAGCTGCCCGAGAGTTGTTGGAGTAAGTGCAACGGAGTATTTACAGGCTTCTTGGTGGCCGACATGGTTTACCTCCTGGCTGACGTGGGTGCGGCTCATACTAGACCTCTGCAGTTACCGCCGCTAGGGCATCTTGACAGTATCGATTGCGTTGCGTTGCACCGAATCGAAAATGTTCTGCGCGAAGTCAAAAGCAGTTCACCGTTGCAGACGTTCGCGCTGGCATAATCCACCGCATCTCAGGACGGAGAGTGCCCATGTCGCGCTACTTTTTTTTATCCCTCTGGATGATTTTTTCGGCCGCTCACGCGGACGAAAAAACCACCGCGAACGATGCTCACGATCTGGCCTACAGCCTCGGTGCCAGCCTCGGTGAACGGCTGCGCCAGGAAGTCCCGCAATTGCAGATTCAGGCGCTGATCGATGGCTTGCAGCAAGCCTATCAAGGCAAGCCGCTGGCACTGAGCGAAGCACGCATCGAACAGATTCTGGCCGATCATGAAGCGCAACATGCCGAACATTCTGCGCAGCCTTCGAGCGACGCGGCGATGGAAAACGAGCAACGTTTTCTGACCGCTGAAAAAGCCAGACCGGGCGTAAAAGAACTGGCCGACGGCATCCTGCTCACCGAGCTGACACCTGGCAATGGCACCAAGGCCGGGCCTGACGGAAAAGTGCAGGTGCTGTATGTCGGTCGACTGCCGGATGGCACGGTGTTCGATCAAAACACTCAGCCGCAATGGTTCAACCTCGACAGCGTGATCGCGGGTTGGCGCACCGCGCTGCAGAACATGCCGGTGGGAGCAAAATGGCGACTGGTGATTCCGTCGGATCAGGCCTATGGCGCCGACGGTGCCGGCGACCTGATTGCACCGTTCACACCGCTGGTATTTGAAGTGGAATTGCGTGGCGCGACGAGTTGATCGGGCAATAAAAAACGGTGCGCTTTCGGGCGCACCGTTTTTTTTGATCAGGATTCGGGATCAGGCCTGAACCGGATCTTCTTCCTTGTGTGCTGTGTGCAGCACTTCAATCAGGCAGTCTTCCAGCTCGAAGCGCTCGTGCAGCAGGCCGCCGAGTTCCTTGAACTTCTCGGCTACGCATTTGCCTTCATCGCACAGATCGTTGAAGGCGAGCAGCTTCTCGGTGATGACGTCGATGCGCGGATAGATCGTCTCGGCGAGTTCCAGACCACGCTTGTCGTTGAACGCCTTGGCTTCGCCAGTCAGCTGTTCGTAGATTTCGAAGTGCCCGGCCGAGACGTAATCGACCAGCACACCGCAGAATTCCTGCAGAGGCTTGCGGCTCTCGGACAGCGACTCAGGCTGTGCACCGAGTTTGTCGTAGGCACCGATCAGATCTTCACGCTCTTGCAACCAGCGGTCGATCAGCAGATGAACTCCACCCCAACGTTCCTGAGCATTCTGACAACTTTCGAGCATGGCGATCTCTCTTCCCTTGTGGGTCATGCTGCTCTACACCCGCGCCCCTCTTTTGATTTTGCCTTGGGGAACGGCCGGGCAGAGCGTCATCGAGCAACATAAATCCAATGACACGTGCGGGCCAGATTATGCCCGCGCGCCTATGGCTTCAAGGTACGCAGGAGATAAAGTTCATACAAGTGTTTAATCCCGCAGCAGCACCGAGTGCGACGCTTCGCCGCTGAGCGGGCGTTGCAGAGCACTCCAGACCAGCCGCAACAATTGATACACCGCCAGAATCGAGACGGCGACAAAGAACAACAGGCTCCACTCCGGGATGCTCAGGTCGAACAGGGTCCAGGAAATTTCCGCACAATCGGCACCGCCGCTAAACAATGTTTGCAAGGCACAGATCCATGGCAGACCGCTGAATAAGGCCTCGGGAGCTGGCGAGCAATTGAGCAGGTGCAGCAGCGGATCGCTCTGTATCAATACCTGCCGCCAGGCCGCCGTGGTGCCTCCCATGCTCGCGCCCAAGGTCAACAGCCAGTACAACCACAGACCAACACGCCTGGGGCCGTGCACCGCTGCCACACCACTGGACACGCACAGTAGCGTAAGGAACAGACGCTGCACCAGGCACAGGCTGCACGGCGTCAGGCCGACAGCATATTCAAGATAATAGGAAGCTCCCAGAGCAAAGGCCCCCGCAGTGAAAGCCATGAAGAACAAGGAGCGTGAGCAGGCCAACGACATGGCTTTTCCGTAACAGTAGAGACAGACGGTTACGGTAGAGGAAAGCGTGTCAGCCTTTCAAGGCAAGGCCCTGCCGACAGTTCACCAGAGGTGTAGGGAAAACCCGACAGGTTCGATAGGAATCGGTGTAGCCCGTTGTAGGAATTTGCCTCAGGCGCTCAACGAAGTGGAAAATTCAGCCACAAAAGGTAAGCGAGGGAGCGAACTCCCTCGCCACTTCAGACATGGGCCGGAACCGGCAACGGCGCGGCCAGCAGGCGCTCGTCCAGCAGACCAAGGCCTTCCTGGAACAACTGATTGCTGCGCTCGGTATCGCCCAACTGGGCGAGCAGGCGCGCCAGCTCCGCACAGGCCTCGGGATTGCGCTGCACACGCAGACTGCTTTCCAGGTAATCCCGTGCCTTGCCCCACAGACTGGTTTGCAGGCACAGTCGGCCGAGGGTCAACAGCAAGCTCGGATCGTTCGGATGATCCTTCAGCCAGCCTTCGGCGGTTTGCAACTGACGCGCTGGATCGCTACCGCGCACCAGACCGTAGAGACGGGCCAGATGGCTGTCGTACTTGCGCTTGAGGGCATTGCGCAGCACTTCTTCCGCTTCGACCTGAGCGCCCAACTGACGCAGTTGTTCGGCGTACGCCAACACCAAGGGTGGCTCCTGACGTTGAGCTGAGGTGAGTTGCTCCCAAGCGCGCGTGAGCGACTGCAAGCCAACGGTCCCGTCCTCTTCACGCTGCGCTGCCAGCGACAGGTTTTCACCCCAGGCGCGGCGTTCCAGTTCAGCCAGTTCGGCGGGTGGCAGGACTTTGTCCTTGCGCAACTCCGGCAGCAAACGAATCACCGCCGACCATTCGCCGCGCTGCTGATACAAGCGCTGCAACTGACGCAGCGTCTGTGCATTGCGCGGATGGCGATCGTGCATCGCTTGCAGGGTGACCAAGGCACCGTCGGTATCGCCACGGTCGGTCTGCAACTGCGCATGACTCAGAGCAATAGCCAGTTCTGCTTGAGGCTGACGCTCCAGTGCGCGCTCCAGCAAACGATCGCACTCTTCGTAATTGCCTTGCTCATTGGCTGCGCGGGCAGCGCCGAGGTAGTACAGCAATGGCTGACGCTCGGCTTCAGCTGCTCGATAAAGATGACGCTGAGCACTGGCCCAGCGACCTTCGGCCAGATCCAGTTGACCGTGCTCGATCGCTACCTGCACGCGCCGACTGCGGTTACGGCGCGACCAGGGATTGACCACGCCCGTGGAGGTCATGACCAGCTCGACCAACGCCTTGATGCCCCAGATCAGCAGCCACAACACTGCGATCACCGCCAGTGTCGCCCACAGGCTCGACTCGTAGCGGAAGCTCTTGTAGGCCACCAGCACGTAACCGGAATGCTCGGCAATAGCCAGACCCAGTGCCGCCGTCGCCGCTATCACCAGAAACACAATCACATACAGGCGTTTCATGGCGTAGCCTCCTGCGCGGTGCTGGCGGCAGGTTTGGCGAAAGGTTTCACCGATTCTTCGGCATTGACGTTGCGCCGCTCAAGATAGGCTTGCACCGCACTCAGCGTGCCGGCCAAGTCCGGCGTCGTGACCGTGACCGGTTCCTTGCTTAGCTCGGCAACCTGTTCGAGCATCACTTTGCTTTGCGGATTGTCCGGGTTGAAATTGCCCTTGAGGACATCACGCGCCTCAGCCAGCGCCTGGGTGTAGACCGGCGCCTGACCGTTGAGCGCGGCCCACTGCGCCTGCTCCAGCGCCAGGCTCAGGGCCAGACGCACTTGACTCAGGCTCTGCCCGGCCAGCAGCGGCCGCACATTCTTGTCGGCATTGAAATCGATACGGATGTAGCGCGAGACCTTATCCCACCACTGCGCCCAACGACTGGCGCCATCACCGTCGGCAGTCAGGCCCAGCAGCGATTCACCGCGATCCTTGTACTCCGGCGCCAGCTCGGTGAGGTCGATGACTTGATCACGCAGCGCGCCGAGACGCAGGAACAAACCGGTACGATCCGGTTGTGCAGTGCTGCGCAGCGCCACGAGGGTTTTCGCCACTTGCTCGCGAGCGGCGAAGGAACCGGGATCGTTTTGCTCACGGAGGATTTCGTCAGCGCCCTGCACCAGCGCTTGAGCGCTGCTGATGTCCTGCAACGCCGAAAGACGCAGGCTGGCCAGACGCAGCAGATGCTCGGCCTCGGCCAGGCGCCAGTCCTTGCGGCTGGCGCCCAGCACCGTTTCAAGACGTTGATTGAGGCGCTGTTGGTCGCCCTGGAGTTGCGTCACCAGACGCTGGCGCTCGGCAAGTTCGTCGGCCCCTGGCAACTGCGCGAGGCGCTCGGTCAGGCGCTGTTCATTGAGCTTCAGGCTCTGCGCCTGATCGTTCAACGCCTGCACTTCACCGGACTGCTGCTGAGTGTTGGTCTGCAGGTGACGGACCTGCCAGACACCCCAGCCGCCGATCGCGACACCGGCGGCGCCGAGCAACAAGGCGACGATGGCCAATCCATTGCCTCGGCGCGGCTCTGTGGCCGGCGGTGGAGTTTCAACCTGGGGTTCAATCACAGGCTGGACGTCATCTTTTGGCAAGGCTGTTTCGCTCACGTATCCATCCTTTGCATTAGAAAACGGGTACGGGATGCTCCCGTAGCGCCGTCAGCAAAGCCGCGGCACTCGCGCCGCGGCAATCCACAACTGTTTGAGCCCCGGCGGCAAGTGCCAGCTCGGCGACTCTTGGGCTTGGAACAAACAACGGCAATTGCGCAATTGTTGGCCAGGCATCGCCGGCCATCTGACGCAGGTGCTCGAAACCCTGTCCACTGCTGACCACCAGCCCGTTCAAGCGTTCCGCTTCGATCCGCCGTGGCAGTTCATCCGGGGCATAGGCTGGCAGGTCGCGTCGATACAATTCCAGATACTCGACACTAGCACCTAGCTCACGCAAACGCTCGGCGAGCAGTTCACGCCCACCCTCTCCACGCAGGATCAATACCTGCGCCCCGGGCTGACCGACCGCTGCACGCAGACGCGGCAATTGCAGCAAGGCTTCACTGTCATCGCCATCGGCCGGGAAGCTGACGTCGAGGCCATGCTCGCGCAGAATCTGTGCGGTCGCCGCGCCGACGCTGAACCACGGCATTGTCAGCGAAGACGAGTTGCCGAGCAGATCCAGCGCAATGCGTGCCGCCGGCTTGCTGACCACGATCACCGCGTCGCAACGCGGTAACCGCGCAATCGCCTGACGAATATTGTCAGAGACCGGCAGCGCAACAATGTCCAGAAGCGGCAAACAACTACTGAAAAAACCCTGCACTGCCAACGTCTGCGCCAGCGCCGTGCAGTCATCCGCAGGGCGGGTCAGCAGCAGGCGCCAGCCAGTCACTCGTGACCCGCCTCGCCATAGACCGCTTTGAGAATATCGTCGGCGCCCTGGCTGAGCAGATCTTCGGCCACCTTCACGCCCAATCCTTCGGCATCGGCACGTGGCGCACGAGCTTCGGCGCTAAGCAGCTTGCCACCGCTCGGTTCACCGACCAGACCGCGCAACCACAACTGCTCGCCTTCCAGCACGGCGTAGCAGGCGATCGGCACTTGGCAGCCGCCATTCAGATGTTTGTTGAGGGCACGTTCGGCAGTGACGCGCGACGAGGTGTCGGCGTGATGCAGCGGTGCGAGCAAGGCGTGGATTGCAGTGTCAGCGCTGCGGCATTCGATACCGACTGCACCCTGGCCACCGGCCGGCAGGCTGTCATCGACACTGATCGCCGAAGTGATGCGGTCTTCAAAACCGAGGCGGATCAAACCGGCTGCCGCGAGAATAATTGCGTCGTACTCGCCGGCGTCAAGCTTGGCCAGGCGGGTGTTGACGTTGCCGCGCAGGAAGCGAATTTGCAGATCCGGGCGACGGGTCAGCAATTGCGCCTGACGACGCAGGCTGGAGGTGCCGACAATGGCGCCGGCAGGCAACGCATCGAGGCTGGCGTAGGTATTGGAAACGAAGGCATCACGCGGGTCTTCGCGCTCGCAGATGCAGAACAGACCGAGGCCTTCCGGGAAGTCCATCGGCACGTCTTTCATCGAGTGGACGGCGATGTCGGCTTCGTTTTCCAGCAACGCGGTTTCCAGTTCTTTGACGAACAGACCCTTGCCGCCGATTTTCGACAGGGGCGAATCGAGCAGCTTGTCGCCGCGACTGACCATGGGCACCAGCGTCACCAGCAGACCCGGATGGGCCGCTTCCAGACGGGCTTTGACGTATTCGGCCTGCCAGAGGGCCAGCGCACTTTTACGGGTGGCGATGCGGATTTCGCGAGAGGACATGGATCAATCCGTACTGAATAGATACGGCGGATAATAACAGCTCAGCCAAATCCACTTTGACCTGAATCAGAGTCGGCGCGGCCTCCCTGGCCTGCAATGCCCGGTTAAAAGGAGCTGGAGCCGTCCGGAATGACCGGGTTACAGGCCCTGCATCATTTTGCGCACACCGGCCACATGCCGACGGCTGACAATCAGCGCATCACCATTGAGACCTTTGAGGAACAGCTGGAAATGCCCCAGCGGCGTACGTTGCAGACGTTCGATACGGTCGCGGGCAACCAAGGCGTTGCGGTGGATACGCACGAAGCGCTCGCCGAATTCGTCTTCGAGAGCCTTGAGTGGCTCGTCGAGCAGCACTTCGCCGGCCTCGTGGCGCAAAGTCACGTATTTATGATCGGCAATGAAATAGACCACCTGATCCAGAGGGATCAGTTCGATGCCTTTGCGGGTGCGCGCACTGATGTGGCTGCGCGGGCCGGTGCCACTTTCGGCAGCGGGACGGGTCAGGGCCGAGAGTTGCGCCCGGTTGGGACGTTCAGCCCGTTTCAGGGCGTCATGCAGATGTTCAGTTCGCACGGGTTTCACCACATAGCCCACGGCGCTGGCCTGCAGGGCTTCCACGGCAAATTCATCGGGGCTGGTGCAAAACACCACGGCCGGCGGCGTTTCGCGTTCGCACAGACGGGCAGCGACCTGCAGGCCATCAAGGCCTGGCATACGGATATCGAGCAGCACGATATCCGGCTTGTGGCTGTCGATCAGTGCCAACGCCTCTTCGCCATTCGTGGCGCTGGGCTCCAGAACTGTATAACCCTCGAGCTCGCTCACCATTCGGCTGAGGCGCTCGCGAGCCAGTGGTTCGTCATCAACGATCAGGACATTCATATTGCGCTGGATTCCTGCGTGAGTCTCGCACAAGGATAGCGTAGACAGGTGAAGTGACGTCCGTCACCGCGATCCACGCTAAGACTAGCCCGAGCGCCAAAAAGTGCCGTACGTCGGCCAGCAATATTTGCCAGTGTCCGGGTCGTACTGCTCAAAGCCCGCTGTTTCCTGCGTTTCTCACGGGGTTTGCCGAAGGACAAAACACCCACCCCCTCTTCTTATAGTCGGCGGCCAGACCTTTGCGCGATCCGGAGCCGCGTCGACCCTTATGTCCAACTGTAGACGCTCGCCGGGCCGATATTGCTCAATCGAAAAATATCCTTGCGCAAAACCTCCGGGGCCAGCGGCGACTATGGCGCACACAATGAGAAAAAAACGTATCGACCAGTGTCAGCGACAGGATTGGCAACCCTGTTATTATCCGCGCCAGCGTTTCACGCCTTCTTTCTTCAAGCCGATACGAGCGAATTCATGAGCACTGACAAGACCAATCAGTCCTGGGGCGGCCGCTTCAGTGAACCCGTCGACGCCTTCGTCGCCCGCTTCACCGCCTCCGTCACTTTCGACCAGCGCCTGTATCGCCACGACATCATGGGCTCGATCGCCCACGCCACCATGCTGGCCAAGGTCGGCGTGCTGACCGATGCCGAGCGCGACAGCATCATCGATGGCCTGAAGACCATTCAGGGCGAAATCGAGGCCGGCCAGTTCGACTGGCGCATCGATCTCGAAGACGTGCACATGAACATCGAAGCACGCCTGACCGACCGCATCGGCGTCACCGGTAAAAAGCTGCACACCGGGCGTAGCCGCAACGACCAGGTCGCCACCGACATCCGCCTGTGGCTGCGTGACGAGATTGATCTGATCCTCGCCGAAATTACCCGCCTGCAAAAAGGCCTGCTGGAGCAAGCCGAGCGCGAAGCCGCGAGCATCATGCCGGGCTTCACCCACCTGCAGACGGCGCAGCCGGTGACTTTCGGGCACCACATGCTGGCCTGGTTCGAAATGCTCAGCCGCGACTACGAGCGTCTGGTCGACTGCCGCAAGCGCACCAACCGCATGCCACTGGGCAGCGCCGCGCTGGCTGGCACCACCTACCCGATCGACCGTGAATACACCGCGCAACTGCTGGGCTTCGACGCCGTCGGCGGCAACTCGCTGGACAACGTCTCCGATCGCGACTTCGCCATCGAATTCTGCTCGGCCGCGAGCATCGCGATGATGCACTTGTCGCGTTTCTCCGAAGAGCTGGTGCTGTGGACCAGCGCGCAATTCCAGTTCATCGATCTGCCGGACCGTTTCTGCACCGGCAGCTCGATCATGCCGCAAAAGAAAAACCCCGATGTGCCAGAGCTGGTGCGGGGCAAGACCGGCCGCGTGTTCGGCGCACTGATGGGCCTGCTGACCTTGATGAAGGGCCAACCGCTGGCTTACAACAAAGACAACCAGGAAGACAAAGAGCCGCTGTTCGACGCCGCCGACACCCTGCGTGACTCGCTGCGGGCCTTTGCCGACATGATCCCGGCGATCAAACCCAAGCACGCGATCATGCGTGAAGCGGCGCTGCGTGGCTTCTCCACCGCGACCGATCTGGCGGATTATCTGGTGCGTCGTGGTCTGCCGTTCCGTGATTGCCACGAGATCGTTGGTCACGCCGTGAAATACGGCGTGGACACTGGCAAGGATCTGGCCGAGATGAGCCTGGAAGAACTGCGCCAGTTCAGCGATCAGATCGAGCAGGACGTGTTTGCCGTGCTGACCCTGGAAGGCTCGGTGAATGCCCGTGACCATATCGGCGGCACTGCGCCGGCGCAGGTCAAGGCTGCTGTGGTTCGCGGTCAGGCGCTGATCGCCAGCCGCTAAAAGCCAAAAGCTTCGCGAGCAGGCTCGCTCCCACAGATTCTGCGTCGAACACGTAATCGTGTTTCAGCACATAACTCT
Organism: Pseudomonas sp. M20; assembly: GCF_045037865.1. NCBI lineage: Bacteria > Pseudomonadati > Pseudomonadota > Gammaproteobacteria > Pseudomonadales > Pseudomonadaceae > Pseudomonas > Pseudomonas sp. M20. The sequence goes on along the minus strand of NZ_CP173611.1, from coordinate 5,983,716 downwards.
GTGGGAGCGAGCCTGCTCGCGAATGCGATCTTCAGAACAGCAAAAAAATCACTTCTTGGCAGCGATCATCGCCAAAAACGCCGGCATCGCCGCTTCCTTGTCCGCCGCAATCTTCTGCACATGCGGATTCTGCTCCAGCCGTTCCAGCAACGCCTTCGCCTGCGGCATCTCCGCCAGCAAATCGATCCCGAACAGCTTCTGCCCGACCGCACAGGCCAGCGGCACGCTGTAGAAGAAATACAAATCGGCAATGCTCAGACTGTCGCCCGCCACGTACGGGGCGAATTTGCCGTGACGGCCCAGCGCAGCAAAACCCAGTAGCAATTCAGTCTTGGTCTTTTCCTTGATCGCGTCCGGCAAGGTCATGCCGAAGAACGCCTCGCCATAGCAGGCACGCCCAGGCAACTCGATGTACAGCTCGATTTCCTTGGCAATCGCCAACACCTGCGCGCGCTCGAATGGATCGCTTGGCAGCAGCGGTGTGCCTTTCTGGGTCTGCTCGAGGTATTCAAGGATGATCGCGGTTTCGTTGATAAAACCGGCGTCTACACCGAGCACCGGCACTTTGCCGCGCGGGCTGATGGCCAGTGATTCAGGGGTCGACGTCGGGTAGAACGTGACCTCTTCGAACGGCAGGCCTTTTTCCAGCAGCGCCAGCTTGACCATGTTGTAGTAGTTGCTGACTGAGAATCCGTAGAGCTTGAACATCACATAGCCTCCAGGCCGTGCGGGGTGGGCAGGGCCTGTTTATAGATCGCACAGGCGAATCGCGCCAGCAGCATCACCCCGCGGAATGCGGGTAAACTGGCGCCTTTCCATGAGGAGCCTGCCATGAGCGAGCCGACAGACATCGACAACGACGACGAAGAGTTCACCGAGGCTACGTTGATCGAAGCCATCGAGAACCAGATCGAAAGCGACAACCCGCCAGCGGCCAAAGCGACGTTCAACAAGCTGACCTTGGTGGGTGTGGAGCGCGAAGATATCCTCAACCTGATGGCGCACGTGCTGGCCTGCGAGATTGACGCGATGCTCGATGAAGACCGTGCGTTCAATACCGAATGGTACGAAGCGGCGCTGCGCGCACTGCCAGAGTTGCCACCCGAAAATCAGTAACAACACATTCCCCCCTGTGGGAGCGACGGTGCGACGATTCGACTTGCTCGCGAAGGCGTTTTATCAGTCAACTTATTTGCTGAATGACACACCGCTTTCGCGAGCAGGCTCGCTCCCACACAATTTGTCACCCATCCATCCAGCCAACTCTCCGGCCCCGACTACACTGGAATCCGCCTCAAGACAAAATCCCTGATCTGAGCACTGGACATGCCGCAAAAGCGGGTTCACCTTAGGGACGCTGTCGTCCAATTCCTAGAAAGTCTGGAGTCCTTATGTCGCTTACCCCTGAGTTGGTTGCCGAACTGGAAGTCCTCGCACTCTTTCCCCTGGACAGTTCCCAGGAAGGTTTGAAAATTCATCAGACCGCTGCCCCGAAACATATTTCTGCCGCCAAACGCCTCTTTGAAAAAGACCTGACGGATCAGCCCGATGGCGGGTATCTGACCAGCCTCGGTCGCGATGCCGCACAAAATGTGCAAACCGTGCTGACCATTCTGAGAGAGCAGGAAACCGCCTGATCCTTCCCGACTTTGCCCACGGGAACTCCTGCCACGGGATTTCCGCGGGCCTGCCCGGCCTCCCGCGATATAAATCTGACGTCAAAAAACAAATTCAGCTTAAAAGTCCCGCTGCGCTAAGGCTAAACTGCCTGACATTCCGAGACCCTCTACGTCCGAGCCTGCGAGCCGGTTTGAGCTGACATGACGCGCACCCACGAAATCCGCCCCGACCTGGACGAAGGCATTGACCGCAAGGTCCTCAGCCAACTGCGCGCGCGTTTTCTCAAACTCAATGAAGGCCGCCTCGGCCGCGCCCTGGAAGGTTTGTCGACGCGCCAACAGAGCGTGTTGACGCTGTTGCCGCTGTTCTTCCACGTCAACCATCCGCTGCTGCCGGGTTATGTCTCGGGCAGTACGCCGGCCGGTCTGTCGAATTACGAGCCGGACACCAATACGCTCGCCGAAGCGCAACGCCTGACCCGTTCGTTCTCCTACAAGCCGCGTCACGGCAGCAACCCGCCACGACCGATCCACGGCCTGTTCCTGATGGGCAGCCTTGGCACGCTGGCACAGGCCGATCAGAGCGACATGGACGTGTGGGTCTGCCACGCGCCTGACTTGAGCGAAAGTGAACTCAGTGAGCTGAGCAAGAAATGTCAGTTGCTCGAAACCTGGGCTGCGAGCCAGGGCGCCGAAGCGCATTTTTTCCTGATCGACCCGGAGCGCTTCGTCAAAGGCGAACGCGACACCCAGCTCAGCTCGGAAAACTGCGGCAGCACTCAGCACTATCTGTTGCTGGACGAGTTTTACCGCACCGCAATCTGGCTGGCCGGGCGCACGCCGATCTGGTGGCTGGTGCCGGTTTACGAAGAAACCGCCTACGACCTCTACACCCACACCCTGCTGTCCAAGCGTTTCATCCGCGCCGACGAAACCCTCGACCTTGGCCACCTGGCGAGAATCCCGCCAGGCGAGTTCATCGGCGCCGGGTTGTGGCAGTTGTTCAAAGGCATCGAGTCACCGTACAAATCGGTGCTCAAACTGCTGCTGACCGAGGTCTACGCCAGCGAACACCCGCAGGTGCAGTGCCTGAGCCTGCGCTTCAAAAAAGCCGTGTTCGCCAACCAACTGGATCTGGATGAACTGGACCCGTACATGGTCGTGTACCGGCGTATCGAGGAATACCTCACCGCGCGTAACGAGCCGGAGCGGCTGGAACTGGTGCGCCGCGCGCTGTACCTGAAGGTCAACCGCAAGCTCACCGGCAACAGCCGCACCCAGAGCTGGCAACGCACGTTGCTGGAACGGCTGGCCAGCGAGTGGCATTGGGATCAGCGACAACTGACCCTGCTCGACAGCCGCAGTCAGTGGAAAGTCCGCCAGGTCAGCGCCGAACGCCGCGCGCTGGTCAATGAGCTGAACTACAGCTATCGCTTCCTGACCCAGTTCGCTCGCACCGAGCAGACCGTCAGCCTGATCAACAAGCGCGACCTCAATGTGCTCGGCCGCAGGCTCTATGCCGCCTTCGAGCGCAAGGCCGACAAGGTCGAGTTCATCAACCCCGGCATCGCCCCGGATCTGGCCGAAGACACCCTGACCCTGGTGCAGTCGCGCAACAAGAAGGAGCCGGGACAAACCCAGTGGGGCCTGTACAACGGCAGCCTGACCGCATTGGAGTGGGAACACTTCGCGCCAATCAAGCGCAGCCGCGAGTTACTGGAGCTGTTGACCTGGTGCCACCGCAACGGTGTGATCGACAGCAGCACGCGCCTCGCTTTGCATCCCGGCACCAGCGACCTGAGCGAGTTCGAGCTGTTCAACCTGCTCGGCAGCCTGCAGCAGTGCATCGCCCTGCCCTTGCCCACCGTCGCGGAAGAACCGCTGCTGCGCGCCGCGGTGCCGAGCGAAGTGTTGATTCTGGTAAACGTCGGGATTGATCCGCTCAAACATCACCGCGACCTCAATATCCTGATGACCACCGAGCGAACCGACTCGCTGAGCTACGCCGGTGTGCGCGAAAACCTCGTGCTGACGCTGGATCAGGTCACGCTCAACAGCTGGAACGAAGTACTGGTCAACCGCTTCGACGGCCCGCATGCCCTGCTCGACTGCCTGCGCGATTACCTCAACAATTTGCCACGCGGGCCATCGCAGCCGTCGCTGAAGGTGCGCTGCTTCTGCCACAACCGCGCGCAGTTCATTGCCCGTCGGGTTGAAGAAATCATCGACACCGCGCAGAACCTGCTGCTCAGCGAGTTGAATCACCGCTATCTGATTCAGGTGCAGCAGCATTATCACGTACTGGAATTGGTGCCGGGCCAGGTCAACCACGTCGCCCTCGCCACCCTGCCGGCGCTGGTCGATTACCTCGGCGAGGAACAGCCGCGCTACAGCCCGCTGCACCTGGACCCGATGGCGCTGGAGGAACACGACCTCGCGCTGATCCTGCCAATGGGCCAGCCGGAGTGCATTCAGGTGTTCTACCGCATTACCGAACAGCAAGCCGAGCTGTACGTATTGGATGAATTCAATGCGCTGTGGCAGCAGCATTTGCCGTACCACGACGAGCAGAGTCTGCTGGTGCCGCTGCAGCGCTTCCTGCAATCGATCCTGTTCCGTCGCGAAGCCGTGTTGCCGATGGATGCCGGCCCGGGTGCCCGTCTCGAAACGTTGTATTACCAGTTATTGCCTTCGGGGCCGGGACGCGCACGACGGGTCGAAGCGCGGCCGGCACCGCAGACGCCAGTGAACAAGCCGTTCTATGACGTGCAGGCAATTGTCGGCAAAGCCGCACCGGGCGAAGTGCAGGTCACCCTGTATTGCAATCAAAGGGAATTCAGCGAGCTGGAACATGGCGACCAACTGTTCAGCGTGGTCGCCCGGGAGATCGTCGAGCAGCGCCGCGACAGCGAACGCTATCGCTGCTACATCACCGACCTGGACCTCTCGGGCCTGCTCGGTGACGGGCAGAGTTCAAGCAATCTGTATCTGCGCTACAAGGCTGACCTGGAGCGCGCTCTGAACGAGGCACTCGAACAGGTCTGAGGCGGATTACTCGGGAAACGCGCCACCGTTGGCCGGTTGCGATTCGACTTCCAGCAAAGTCAGTTTGAGGGTCTTGCCACCCGGTGCCGGCCAGTCAATGTGCTGACCGACCTTCAGGCCCAGCAGTGCGCTGCCGACTGGCGCCAGGATCGAGATCTTGCCTTCATCGGCGTTGGCATCCTTGGGATAGACCAACGTCAGGTGGTAATCCTTGCCACTGCCTTCTTCGCGGCAGTGCACACGGGAATTCATCGTCACGACATCGGCGGGCACTTCATCGTGGCCGACCACGGTATCGGCGCGGTCCAGCTCGGTTTGCAGCGCAATCACGCCCGGCAGCGTGTCATCCAGGCTGTCGATCAGGCGTTCCAGACGTTGCACGTCCAGACGGGTAAGGGTGATGGAAGGTGCGGTCATGATCCGGGCAGACTCCTTTCTTCTGCACACAAAAAAAGCAAAACCCCGCCAAAAAAGACGGGGTTTTCACCAGGCCTCGATGGGTTGAGGCGTGTTCGGACACTATCACAGCTCAAAAAATATACAAGTCACGCCCCGCCGCACTGCTTGCGCTGCGACGCCTGCGCGCAAATCACGCGCCGCCGCTCGTCGTCCGCCGAACGCCATTCGCGAATATCTTCGACGTGGCGGAAGCAGCCCAGGCAAACCTTGTGCTCGTCGAGTCGGCAAACGCCGCTGCACGGCGAGGGCACGGCCGGGCTGATGTTGCTGTAGAGCGGCTTCGGTGGACGAACAGGAGCGGTGTCGGTCACGGAATCACAGACCTTCGAAGTCGAATTCAGCGCCAGCCTGCTGCTGGACGATGCGCTCGAGCATTTCGCCCAATTGCTCTTCGCTCTTGTCGCACATCCAGCGCTCGCTTTCTTCGTCGTAGTCGAAGTGGAAACCACCGGACACCGCCGCCAGCCACAGCTGACGCAGCGGCTCCTGGCGGCTGAAGATCAGCTGCGAGCCGTTTTCGAACTTGACGGTGAGCACACCGGCCGAGTTCTCCATGTCGATATCCAGATCACTTTCGTCAAAGATGTCTTCCAGTTTTTCCTGGGTTTCATCGACCAGATCGTGAAAACGGGCTTCGGACAAACTCATTGCGGCAACCTCAAAAAATGTCTGATCAGGCTCAAGCGCCGAAAGATACGGACGCTGCCGGCCGATTGCAAAGATTAACGACCAAGCACCTGCCGGCCCAGTAACACCGAACCCTGTGGGAGCGAGCCTGCTCGCGAATGGCCGGCACATCCAACATTATCGCTAGCTGACACACCGCTATCGCGAGCAGGCTCACTCCTACAGGAGATTGCGGCGGTTCGGGCAGCTTTGGGCGAGCCCCGCCGGACGGGAACCCCCTCGCATAGGCAAGCTGCCGGGTGGCCGGTATACTCCGGCGCAATTAACGCATTTTCAAGGATTTCGCCATGAAGCGCCTGATCTCTTCCCTTGCTGCGCTCGTCGCGGTTGCCTGCCTCGTTTCGGCCTGTGGTCAAAAAGGCCCGCTGTACCTGCCGGATGACGATCAGGACCCGGCCGAGCAAGCCCAGTCTTCGCAGAAGCAACCGTCCAAAGCACACAAGCACGACGTTTACCAATAAGGGATCGCCATGGACGCTTTTAACTACCGTGGCGGGGAACTGTTCGCGGAAGGTGTGGCGCTGTCCGCCATCGCCGATCGTTTCGGTACGCCTACTTATGTGTACTCGCGCGCGCATATCGAAGCTCAGTATCTGGCTTACGCCGATGCCTTGGCCGGCATGCCGCACCTCGTCTGCTTTGCGGTCAAGGCCAACTCCAACCTCGGCGTACTGAATGTCCTGGCCCGTCTCGGTGCCGGTTTCGACATCGTTTCCCGTGGTGAACTGGAGCGTGTACTCGCCGCTGGCGGCAGTGCTGACAAGATCGTCTTCTCCGGTGTCGGCAAGACCCGTGACGACATGCGTCGCGCACTGGAAGTCGGCGTGCACTGCTTCAACGTCGAATCCACCGACGAGTTGGAACGCCTGCAAGTGGTCGCCGCCGAGCTGGGCGTTCGCGCCCCGGTATCGCTGCGGGTGAACCCGGACGTCGATGCCGGCACCCACCCGTACATTTCCACCGGTCTCAAAGAGAACAAGTTCGGTATCGCCATTGCCGACGCCGAAGACGTGTACGTACGCGCCGCGCATCTGCCGAACCTGGAAGTGGTTGGCGTCGACTGCCACATCGGTTCGCAACTGACCACGCTGCCACCGTTCCTTGATGCCCTCGACCGCCTTCTGGATCTGGTCGATCGTCTCGGCGATTGCGGCATTCACCTGCGCCACATCGATCTCGGTGGTGGTTTGGGCGTGCGTTATCGCGATGAAGAGCCGCCATTGGCTGCCGACTACATCAAAGCCGTACGCGAGCGTCTGAACGGTCGTGATCTGGCGCTGGTGTTCGAGCCGGGCCGTTTCATCGTTGCCAACGCCGGCGTGCTGCTGACTCAGGTCGAGTACCTCAAGCACACCGAACACAAGGATTTCGCCATCGTCGACGCGGCGATGAACGACCTGATTCGCCCGGCGCTGTATCAGGCGTGGATGGACGTCACGGCGGTCAAACCGCGTGACACCGCTGCGCGCAAATACGACATCGTCGGCCCGATCTGCGAAACCGGTGACTTCCTCGCCAAGGATCGCGAATTGGCCCTGGCCGAAGGCGATCTGCTGGCCGTGCATTCGGCCGGCGCCTACGGTTTTGTGATGAGCTCCAACTACAACACCCGTGGCCGTGCCGCTGAAGTGTTGGTAGACGGTGATCAGGTTTTTGAAGTGCGTCGCCGCGAGACCGTGGCCGAGCTGTTTGCCGGCGAAAGCCTGCTGCCGGAGTAAGCCATGCTGCTGCGTTTTACTAAAATGCACGGCTTGGGCAATGACTTCATGGTTCTCGACCTGGTCAGCCAGCACGCGCATATTCAGCCGAAGCACGCCAAGCAATGGGGCGACCGCCATACCGGCATCGGTTTCGACCAGCTGCTGATCGTCGAGGCACCGAGCAACCCGGACGTGGATTTCCGTTACCGGATCTTCAATTCCGATGGCTCGGAAGTCGAGCAGTGCGGCAACGGTGCGCGCTGCTTTGCGCGCTTCGTGCTCGACAAGCGTCTGACCGCGAAACGACAGATTCGCGTCGAGACCAAGGGCGGCATCATCGAACTGGACGTGCGTAACGACGGCCAGATCGGTGTGAACATGGGCGCCCCGCGTCTGGTGCCGGCGGACATTCCGTTCGAAGCGCCGGCGCAGGCCATCAGCTATCAGCTGGAAGTCGACGGCACCACGGTCGAACTGGCTGCCGTGTCGATGGGCAACCCGCATGCGGTATTGCGCGTGCAGGACATCAACAGCGCACCGGTGCATGAACTGGGGGCAAAAATCGAACACCATCCGCGCTTCCCGGCGCGAGTGAATGTCGGTTTCCTCCAAGTCATCGACCGTAACCGTGCGCAGTTGCGCGTGTGGGAACGCGGCGCCGGGGAAACCCAAGCCTGCGGTACCGGCGCGTGTGCAGCGGCTGTCGCTGCGATCAGCCAGGGGTGGATGGATTCGCCGCTATTGATCGACCTGCCCGGCGGGCGTCTGTCCATTGAATGGGCGGGCCCTGGCCAACCGGTGCTGATGACCGGTCCGGCAGTGCGTGTATACGAAGGACAAGTACGTCTTTGAGTGAGCAGAAACCATGACCGATAAGCCTCAGGTACCCGCCCGACAGTCCGACGAATCAGCGTCCGAAAGCCTGGAGGCGGCAGCGGTTGCTGCGTACCTTGAGGCGCATCCGGACTTCTTCGTCGAGCACGAAGAACTGCTGCCCGCCCTGCGCATTCCTCACCAGCGCGGTGATACCGTTTCGCTGGTCGAGCGGCAGATGACCATTCTGCGCGACCGCAACATCGAGATGCGTCACCGCCTCTCGCATTTGATGGACGTCGCCCGCGACAACGATCGCCTGTTCGACAAGACCCGCCGCCTGATTCTTTCTCTAATGGACGCCGCCAGCCTGGAAGACGTGGTGATCAGCGTCGAAGACAGTCTGCGCCAGGATTTCCAGGTGCCTTTTGTCAGCCTGATCCTGCTCGGTGACAACCCGGCACCGGTCGGTCGCTGGGTCACTCACGCTGACGCCCAAGTCGCCATCGGCGGCTTGCTTACCGAAGGCAAAAGCGTCAGCGGCAGCCTGCGTGAGCATGAACTGGACTTCCTCTTCGGCGAAGAACAGCGCAAGCAGATCGGCTCCACCGCCGTGGTCGCGGTCAGTCATCAAGGCATCCACGGCATTCTCGCGATCGCCAGCCGTGATCCGCAGCACTACAAGAGTTCGGTCGGCACGCTGTTCTTGAGCTACATCGCCGAAGTCATGGGCCGCGTGCTGCCACGGGTCAACAGCTCCCTGCGCTCGGTACGCTGAACATGGAACGACAACTGGACGCTTACTGCGAACACCTGCGCAGTGAGCGGCAGGTGTCGCCGCACACGATCTACCATTACCGACGCGACCTCGACAAAGTGTTGGGCTGGTGCGTCAAACAGAACATTGGTAGTTGGGCCGCGCTGGACACACAGCGGATGCGGGGCTTGATCATTCAACTGCATGGCAAAGGCCAATCCTCCAGCAGCCTGGCCCGGCTATTGTCGGCGGTGCGTGGGCTCTATCGGTACCTGAACCGCGAAGGTTTGTGCGAACACGATCCTGCGAACGGCTTGTCGACACCCAAGGACAAACGTCGGTTGCCGAAAGTCATCGACACTGACCGCGCCCTGCAATTGTTTGAAGGTGCAGTGGAGGACGATTTCCTAGCCCGACGGGATCAGGCGATTCTTGAGCTTTTCTACTCCTCGGGTTTGCGCTTATCAGAGCTGACAGGGCTTAACCTTGAACAACTCGACCTCGCCGATGGGATGGTTCAGGTGCTCGGCAAAGGCAGCAAGACTCGCCTGCTTCCAGTGGGGAGAAAGGCGCGTGAAGCCCTAGAGCTATGGCTGCCCTTCCGCGCCATGGCCAACCCGGTAGACGATGCGGTATTTATCAGCCAGCAAGGTCGGCGCCTAGGTCCTCGTTCGATCCAGCTAAGAGTCAAAGCGGCAGGAGCGCGGGAACTGGGACAAAACCTACACCCGCACATGTTGCGACACTCCTTCGCAAGCCATTTGCTGGAGTCTTCCCAAGATCTGCGAGGGGTGCAGGAACTGCTAGGCCATTCGAATATCACGACCACCCAGATCTACACCCACTTGGACTTCCAGCACCTTGCAACGGTCTACGACAGTGCCCACCCACGGGCCAAACGCATGAAAGGCGATGATTCATGAGCATCCAGTTGATCACCTTCGACCTCGACGACACCCTGTGGGACACCGCGCCAGTGATCGTCAGCGCCGAAGCGGTATTGCGCGAATGGCTGAGCGAACATGCGCCGAACCTGGGCGCGGTGCCGGTCGAAGATTTGTGGGCGATTCGCGAGCGTGTATTGGCTAACGAACCGGGGCTCAAGCATCGGATCAGCGCGCTACGTCGGCGGGTGTTGTTTCATGCGATGGAAGACGCTGGATATGCCCATGGCCAAGCTACCGACCTGGCGGACAAGGGTTTTGAAGTATTTCTGCATGCGCGGCATCAGATCGAAGTGTTCCCTGAAGTCGAGCCGGTGCTGGAGATCCTCGCCAATCACTACGCGCTTGGCGTAGTCACCAATGGCAATGCCGATGTGCGCCGGTTGGGGCTGGCGGACTACTTCAAGTTTGCGTTGTGTGCGGAAGATATCGGCATCGCCAAACCGGATGCCCGGTTGTTCCACGAAGCCTTGCAGCGCGGTGGCGCCACGGCCGAAACCGCCGTACATATCGGCGATCATCCGGGCGATGACATTGCCGGCGCGCAGCAGGCGGGGTTGCGGGCGATCTGGTTTAACCCGGCGGGTAAGGTCTGGGAAGCGGATCGCCTGCCGGATGCCGAGATTCGCAGCCTGAGCGATTTGCCAGCCGTACTCGCGCGCTGGAATGCCTCCTCGAACTGATCTACCACCCCCCTGTGGGAGCGAGCCTGCTCGCGAAGGCAATCTGTCATCCAATATTGATGTTGACTGACCCGCCGCTTTCGCGAGCAGGCTCGCTCCCACAAGGGAATTGCGTTCACTTCAATTGCGGAATTCCAGGCATGAAAAAGCCCGCAGCGACGGCGGGCTCTTTCAGCAAGCAAGCGGCACGCCTCAGATAGGGCGGCTGCCGTACTTGTTGTCTGGCTTCTTCGGCGGATCGGCGACCACGTTGGCCTCCACTTCCTGAACCTTGCCGCCACGCGACAGGAACTCTTCCATGGCCTTGGCCAGGGCGTCGCGTTCCTTGTTCTTGGCTTCAATGCTCGGCAACTCGTCTACCGACACCGCAGCCTTGGCTTTGCCTTTGGCAGCCGGGGCCGGCGTATCGTCGCCACCATCGTCGTCAGCAACGTCTTCCGCTGCTGCTTCCAGACCTTCCTCGGCCTCGTCTTCGTCGCCTACTTCGAGGTCGTCGTTTTCCAGATCATCGTCGCTCATGTTCTACCTCATGACTTGCGAAAAGCAGATTAGTTATAGACCAGCTTTGGCAACTGTCGAAAGTCGCCGTTAAAAAATCAGTAACCATTGGTGACCAACGGTTTATGCCCCTTCACCGTGCAAGGTGGCGAGGACTTTTCGGGCACCGCCATGATCACGGTGCTCGCCCAGATAAACGCCTTGCCAGGTTCCCAGTGCCAGACGACCTGCCGAAACCGGCAGACTGATCTGGCAGCCAAGCACGCTGGCCTTGAAGTGCGCCGGGAGGTCGTCCAGGCCTTCGTCGTTATGCTCATAGCCGTCTGTTCCTTGTGGGATCAGACGATTGAAAAATCGTTCGAAGTCGCGACGTACCGCCGGATCGGCGTTCTCGTTGATGGTCAACGACGCCGAGGTATGCTGCAGCCACAAATGCAACAGACCGACCCGGCACTGCCTGAGTTCAGGCAGGCCAGCGAGTAACTCGTCCGTTACCAGATGAAAGCCCCGGGGCCGTGCCCGCAGGGTTATCAGAGTCTGTTGCCACATACAGTTCTCCGCACGTTCGGGGCGCATTCTAGCGCGCTCTGGGAAAAAACAAAGGCCCTAATATTCGCTCAATGATGTAAGCCATTGGCCGGTGAAAAACCGCCGTCGTAAACACGACTAAAGGCGTACGAAAAATCCTTTCAGCCTGTCGCTTAATGACAAATCCCGGACAAAAAAATGCCCGGCGAACCGGGCAATTTTTTCAGTGCGCGTACTTACAGGTTGTAGCCGCGTTCGTTGTGTTGTGCCAGATCGAGGCCAACCGACTCTTCTTCCTCGGTCACACGCAGACCCATGACGGCGTCGAGGACCTTGAGGATGATGAAGGTGACGATCGCGGTGTAGATCACCGTGAAGCCCACGCCTTTGACCTGAATCCACACTTGCGCACCGATGTCGGTGACGGTGCCGAAGCCACCCAGAGCAGGAGCTGCGAATACACCGGTGAGGATCGCGCCGAGAATACCGCCGATACCGTGTACGCCGAAGGCGTCCAGGGAGTCGTCATAACCGAGCTTGCGTTTCAGGGTGGTGGCGCAGAAGAAGCACACCACACCTGCGGCCAGACCGATGACCAGTGCGCCCATCGGGCCCACGGTGCCAGCTGCTGGAGTGATCGCTACCAGACCGGCAACTACACCCGATGCGATACCCAGTGCACTTGGCTTGCCGTGGGTGACCCACTCGGCAAACATCCAGCCCAGTGCGGCGGCAGCGGTAGCGATCTGAGTGACCAGCATCGCCATGCCGGCGGTGCCGTTGGCCGCCGCAGCGGAACCGGCGTTGAAGCCGAACCAGCCGACCCACAGCATCGCCGCGCCCATCAGGGTGTAACCCAGATTGTGCGGAGCCATCGGGGTGGTCGGGAAGCCTTTGCGCTTGCCCAATACCAGGCAGGCAATCAGACCGGCCACACCGGCGTTGATGTGCACCACGGTGCCGCCGGCGAAGTCGAGTACGCCCCAGTCCCACATCAGGCCGCCGTTGCCGGACCAGACCATGTGCGCGATCGGTGCATAAACCAGGGTGAACCAGATGCCCATGAAGATCAGCATCGCGGAGAACTTCATCCGCTCGGCGAACGCACCGACGATCAGCGCCGGGGTGATGATCGCGAAGGTCATCTGAAAGGTGATGAACACCGCCTCAGGGAACAGCGCCGCAGGGCCGGTCAGGCTCGAAGGCGTGACACCGGCGAGGAACGCCTTGCCCATGCCGCCGAAGAACGAGTTGAAATTGACGACGCCCTGCTCCATACCGGTGGTGTCGAACGCAATGCTGTAGCCATAAATGACCCACAGGATGCTGATCAGACCGGTAATGGCGAAGCACTGCATCATCACGGAAAGAATGTTTTTCGAGCGAACCATGCCGCCGTAAAACAGCGCCAGGCCGGGGATGGTCATGAACAGCACGAGGGCTGTTGAGGTGAGCATCCAGGCGGTATCGCCGGAATTGAGGACCGGGGCCGCCACTTCGTCTGCCGCCATAGCAAGGCCGGGCATTACGATAGACAACAGGGCTCCTAGCCCTGCGAATTTACGCAGAGTCATATTGTTTTCTCCTGGGGCGTTGGGGTTTGTGGCGGCGCTTAGATCGCGTCGGTATCGGTTTCGCCGGTACGGATGCGAATCGCCTGTTCCAGATTGACCACGAAGATCTTGCCGTCACCGATCTTGCCGGTGTTGGCCGCTTTGGTTATCGCTTCGATAACCCGATCCAGATCCTTGTCGTCGATGGCCACGTCGATTTTCACCTTGGGCAGAAAATCGACCACATATTCCGCGCCGCGATACAGCTCGGTGTGACCCTTCTGCCGGCCGAAGCCTTTGACTTCAGTAACGGTAATGCCCTGCACGCCGATTTCGGACAGCGACTCGCGCACGTCGTCCAACTTGAACGGCTTGATGATGGCAGTGACTAGCTTCATGAAAACTCTCTCCCGAATTGGTGGACTTGCCCCAGGAAAACAAACCCGACTCAAGTCTAAGCGCAGTGCCTGGCTTTGTAACGCATCGTCGGCCGTACCTGCCCGACTGACGCCAGCTAACCGCTGCCGACGAAACTCCCCGCTCCGTCTGCCGCACTGCATTCGTCACAGCGACTGCATCAGTGCATGGGTCGAAGGTGACTAAGCAGAAACCTTGCCATCTCGCCAAAAACCTCTGATTTCAATCCCTTGGCCTCTGTCGCACGCCATCCCGTGCAAAACCCCATCCGGATACGCACAACAACGGTGCGTCGCCATCCGTCCGCCTGCGCGAAAAGCGTGCATCCCTGACCACGAGATTGACTATAGACACTGCGTGATACACTGCCGGCCATTGTTTCCAGGACATCCACCATGCTCGCGCCCAAAGACTTCCTCGACGCCCTGAGCGGCACCGCCTCCCGCCTCTTCAGCGGCGACACCCCGCTGCCGAAAGCCGAAATCGAAAGCCAGTTCAAGATGCTGCTGCAGAGTGCGTTCAGCAAACTCGACCTGGTCAGCCGTGAAGAGTTTGATAGCCAGATGGTTGTGTTGGCGCGTACTCGCGCTCGACTTGAAAGCCTCGAAGCCAAAGTCGCCGAGATGGAAGCGAAGCTGACGCCGCCCGCTGAATAATCCGCGCCCCCTGTAGGAGCTGCCGAAGGCTGCGATCTTTTGATCTCCAGCCCTTCAACCATCCCGGCAACGTCCTACAACCTGCACCACCGCCGTCCGATTGCGCCGAAAAGCCCAGGTTTCTAAGCTCACCCGATGCTGAATGTTCAGCACCGGGTTTGGCGACCCGAACAGCTTAAGGCGCACGACAACCATGATGGCGGCTACATTTACCGCCACATCGTTTCATGGCGGTTGTGCGTGGGAGACCTTCGGGTCTGCCGGGTTCCTTTTGCTCCGGTTCGCCAACCCGCGTACAACTGCCACCCAATCGTTTGGCGACGATTGAGGGCAGCCCCTTAAGCAAGAGGAACTGCTCCATGAATCAAGAAGAGACTTATCTAAGCCCGCACATCTTCACCCGCCACAAACTCCCCCTCCACGCCCTTCTCATCCAGAACCAACCCTGGTTCTGCGCCCGAGACCTGAGCCGCCTGCTGCACATCTACCTCAACGAACGCATGCTGCGAAAACTCGACCCCGACCAATACCAAACCCGCAAAACCCTGATCCACAACCAGATCGAAAACACCCTGCTGATCAGCGAATCCGGCATCTACGCCCTCCTCGTCTACCACTACTGCCCCGAATACCGAGCGCTACGCGAATGGATCACCCACCAGGTCATCCCTACCCTGCGCGACGCCCAACATCCCAGCACAAGCGAACGCCCACACCTGAGCCTGCTCAGTTGGCCGGACATGACGTTGAGTTTGTTGCACTGGAATAATCAGCCGTGGATACGGCTGCAGGATGTGCCGTTGATGGTGGTGGAACGGGAACAGACCAAACGCCCAATGACGGGGCCATGGTGGAAAAGAGCTTCGCGGATGCTGCAATCGCTATAAACCCGCATGCCGGAGCTGGGCCCTGCGCAAATCGTAAGTCGATTGGAGATTCATCCAGAACTCAGGCGTAGTGTCGAGATGAGTGGCAAGGCTGATTGCCAGATCGGCGCAGATCCTGAGCTGGCAATTCACAAGCTTTTCGAACTCACTCTCGCGCCATTTCGTGGGCATGGCCAGCTCCATGACAGTCATGCCCAACGGCTCCATGAATTCCTTATTCAGAACCTCGCCCGGATGAATCGGGCGCATACCATTGCGGTGCATTTTTCGCCTCCAGAGGCTGCATTGAGTGGCCAAACTGGAACATCCGACTCCTGGATACAAGACCTTCATACCCCTTTCGCCGGCGTCCTACACCTATTAGGGCATGGCCCTACAAACATCAGCGTCTGCGCCTGATTACGCGACTTTTCCTCCTTGTACTACGGTGGCCAACAAAGCATCTGTCACCCAAAAAACGAGGCCTCAATGAAAGACAAAAAGAGAAGGGCAAAGCTAGAAGAGATTGTTGGATATCACGCTGAAGCACTTCGGTTAGCCGGAGGTATTTCAGCCAATCAGCGTCATTTTATTGAGGTAGCGGCCAAGTACGGTAAAGAACTCGAACCGAATGGTTGGCTGGCCGGGGGAGGAAGCCAAGTAAGAAATCTCGAAGAAGAAAACTAATGTGGCGCCTCTACTGAACGTGGAAGGGCACCTTGGCAACATCCAGTGAAGGTTTGCCCTCGCATCCGTGTCGCCTGGATTCGCTCTCCCAACTACCCTTCAAAAACCCGCAGGAAGCGGCTCCCCGATTCAGCTCAAGGAACGACCATGTCCCTCTCCATCGTCCACAGTCGCGCCCAGATAGGCGTGGAAGCCCCCGCTGTCACCGTCGAAGTCCATCTGGCCAACGGTCTGCCGTCGCTGACCATGGTCGGCCTGCCCGAGGCGGCGGTGAAGGAGAGCAAGGATCGGGTGCGCAGTGCGATCATCAACTCCGGGCTGCAGTTTCCGGCGCGGCGGATCACCTTGAATCTGGCGCCGGCAGATTTGCCCAAGGATGGCGGGCGGTTTGATCTGGCGATTGCCCTGGGGATTCTGTCGGCGAGTGTGCAGGTGCCGTGTCTGACGCTGGATGATGTGGAATGTCTGGGTGAGTTGGCGTTGTCCGGCGCAGTACGAGCGGTGCGTGGCGTGTTGCCGGCAGCGTTGGCGGCGCGCAAGGCGGGTCGTGCGTTGGTGGTGCCGCGGGCGAATGCCGAGGAGGCGTGTCTGGCCTCGGGGTTGAAGGTGTTTGCGGTGGATCATTTGCTGGAGGCGGTGGCGCATTTCAATGGGCATACGCCGGTTGAACCTTATGTCTCCGACGGGCTGATGCATGCCAGCAAGCCTTATCCCGACTTGAATGAAGTGCAGGGGCAAGTGGCGGCGAAACGGGCGTTGCTGATTGCTGCTGCGGGCGCCCATAACTTGCTGTTCAGCGGGCCGCCTGGGACGGGTAAGACATTGTTGGCGAGTCGCCTGCCGGGGCTGTTGCCGCCGCTGGCCGAGAGTGAAGCACTGGAGGTGGCGGCGATCCAGTCAGTCGCCAGTGGCGCACCGCTGACCCATTGGCCGCAGCGCCCATTCCGTCAACCGCACCACTCCGCATCCGGGCCGGCACTGGTCGGTGGCAGTTCAAAACCGCAACCCGGTGAGATTACCCTCGCCCACCATGGCGTGCTGTTTCTCGATGAGTTGCCAGAATTTGATCGCAAGGTATTGGAGGTTTTACGCGAGCCTTTGGAGTCGGGTCATATCGTGATTTCCCGAGCCAAGGATCGCGTACGTTTTCCGGCACGCTTCCAGTTGGTCGCAGCGATGAATCCCTGCCCCTGTGGATATCTTGGCGAGCCGAGCGGCAAGTGCTCGTGTACACCGGACATGGTCCAGCGCTATCGCAACAAGCTTTCGGGGCCGTTGTTGGATCGGATTGATCTGCACCTGACGGTGGCGCGGGAAGCGACGGCGTTGAACCCGCAGGTAAAGCCGGGAGAAGACAGCGCCAGCGCCGCAGCGTTGGTAGCCGAGGCGCGAGAACGGCAGCAAAAGCGTCAAGGCTGCGCCAATGCGTTTCTCGATCTGCCGGGATTGAAGCGGCACTGCAAGTTATCCACAGTCGACGAAGCCTGGCTGGAGTCGGCCTGTGAGCGTTTAACGCTATCGCTGCGTTCCGCGCACCGGCTTCTCAAGGTCGCCCGCACTCTGGCAGACCTCGAGCAAGTCGATGCAATCAAACGCGAACACTTGGCCGAGGCACTGCAATACCGGCCGGCGACGCCTTAATGCTCGGTCAGATCAACCAGCGGCGTCTGCCGCACTTCGGTCTCGCGCCCCGCCTGAATTTCGGTCACACGCTTCAAGGCCTTATCCACAGCACCTTTGTCCGCGAGCAGGCTGTAGCTGATCTGGAACTGTTTGTGTTCTTTCGGTGCAATGGTCGGCACCAGATTCAGCGGACGCTGATAGCGGCGGTTGTAAGAAAAACTGGTGCCCGGCTCCAGCCCCGTGACATAGCCCTGGCCTTGGGTATCGGTATTTTTCCACAGGGAGAACACCGGCAACTGCTGGGTATTGAAGCCAACAGAAACACCGAGGCTGCCCGTCTTGTTATGCAAAACGGTCAGGGTTTCGCCTTTGGCGTCGGCATAGGGCACGACGTTGTAGACGGTTTCGTCGTAGTCCTTGGTCGGTGCGCGGTAGGTCTGCCAGTCTGGCAAATCACCCTTGGCCTTGTCGTTGAACGGCGACACCTGTTTCACCGGAGCGGCAAATCGTGCGCCTTGCTCGAGGAACGGCGTACTGAAGTTGCTGTGATACAGCGCCTGGTATTCCTTCGGGTAATCGCCGTTGTTGGTCAGCGTATCGTTGAGGGCGAAGCGCACGCTGCCGGGCTCGGTGACCAGCTCAGTGACGACCGAGAAGTCGACTTTCTTGAACGCTTGCTCTTTCAGCTCGCCGCGCAGGCTGATGGCGTAGGGCGGCTTTTCGTCGATGTGCAGCGTGACCGTACTCGCCGGAATGTTGGCGGCGCGTCCGTGCAAGGTCAGCAGCTCACCATTATCGATGCCGGGATGGCCGACCCATTCGTAACCGCAGCGGGCGACCAGCTCATTGAAGCCTTCCAGCCAACCCAGCCCACCGCGTCCGTTGAGCTCGATGAAGGCCGGGTTGACCACGTCCTTGACCGGCGAATCCCAACCCATGCGCACGTTGCCGACAGAGGCTTGCAAGACATTCATGCCTCGGGTTGGTACCACCGAGAGTTTCATCGTGCCGTTATCGATATCAACGATGCTGACACCTTCCTGCCGCCCTCCGTGCAAGGTACGCAGGCTTACGGAGAAGGGTTGGTCGGTTTTCACACCGAGCTGTTCACTGGTGATGGTCCAGTTTTGCGCGGGCTTGTTGGTATCGAGAAGGACGTAATCCCAGGCCACGGCGTGGGATGCAGCAGTGAAAGCGCCGAGGGCGACGGCGAGTTTGAGCGGGGTCATGGCAGCAGCCTTTATTGGAGTTGTGCCATTTTTATAGCGCTGCGGAAACGTTTCAGCAAGTGTATTAGATCGACAGATCGCATGTTCTGCCGAAGATCCTCAGTGATGCAATCGCGAGCAGGCTCGCTCCCACAGGGGATCCGGGTCTTCACAAAAACTGTGAATCACACCGAACACTGTGGGAGCGAGCCTGCTCGCGAAAGCTATTTCAAAGGCGCATCAACGAAAGCGATCAACCTCGGAACGCAGATCCGCCGCCAGCTTCTCCAGCTCTTTAGCCGTAACAGCCAGGTTCGACACAACCTCACGCTGCTCACTGTTGGCCAGTGCGATGCTCTGCAAATTGCTGCTCAACAGAGTCGCGGTGCTGCTCTGCTCCTGAGTGGCCGTGGTAATCGCGGCAAACTGCTGCCCCGCCGAACGGCTCTGTTCATCGATTCGCGCCAGCGCCGACGCGACGTTGGCGTTGCGCGACAAACCTTCCTGCATCAGCACATTGCCCTGCTCCATGGTGCTGATCGCGTTACCGGTTTCCTGCTGGATGCTGTGAATCATGCTGGAAATTTCATCGGTGGCCTGACGAGTACGCGAAGCCAGGCTGCGCACTTCATCGGCCACCACGGCGAAGCCGCGACCTTGCTCACCGGCACGTGCTGCTTCGATCGCAGCGTTAAGTGCCAACAGGTTGGTCTGTTCGGCAATCGAAGTAATCACGCCAACGATGCCGCCAATTTCCTGCGAACGCTGACCGAGGGTGTTGATCACGGTGGCGGTGCTGTTCAGGGCGCCAGCGATTTGCTCCAGCGAGGACGACGCTTCTTCCATCGAGCTGCGGCCAATCTGCGTTTGCTGGGCGTTTTCCTGCGCCAGACGCTGGGTCGCGCCCATGTTGTCGGCAATGTTCAGCGACGTTGCGCTGAACTCTTCCACCGCGCCGGCCATGCTGGTGATTTCGCCAGATTGTTGCTCCATGCCTTCATAGGCACCGCCGGACAAACCGGACAGGGCCTGGGCACGGCTGTTGACCTCTTCCGAGGAGCG
Source organism: Pseudomonas sp. M20 (assembly GCF_045037865.1). Classification (NCBI taxonomy): domain Bacteria; kingdom Pseudomonadati; phylum Pseudomonadota; class Gammaproteobacteria; order Pseudomonadales; family Pseudomonadaceae; genus Pseudomonas; species Pseudomonas sp. M20. The sequence goes on along the minus strand of NZ_CP173611.1, from coordinate 5,963,911 downwards.
ACGGATGTGCTCGACCATCGTCGACAGCGCCTGGCTCATCTGGTTGAAAGCGCGGGACAACTGACCGATTTCATCGTTGCTCGATACGTTCAGACGCACGCTCAGATCGCCAGCACCCAAAGCTTCGGCCTGACGCACCAGGTCACTCAGTGGCGCCAGTTTGCTGCGCAGCAGCCAGACCACAGAACCGACCGCCAACAGCATCGCCAACAGACTGCCGATCGCCAGTTGCGTACCGACGCTCCAGGTCACTGCACGGATTTCGGCTTTCGGCATGCTCGCCACCACCGACCACGGCCCGCCGTCGAACGGTACGGCAACGCTGTAGAAATCCTCGGATTTGTCAGCCCAGAACTGACCTTTGCCCGGCGTCTTGGCCAGACCAGTGATCACTGGAATCGACTGATCCAGCGCTTGCACACCGGCTGGCGCGACCAGCCATTTGTTCTGCTCGTCGAGCAGCGCCAGCGAGCCGGTCTGACCGATACGGAAACGCTTGAGGTTGTCGAACTGGGCGTTCTGCGCGTCGGTGTAGTCGAAACCGACGAACAGTACCGCAATCACCTTGCCGCTGCCATCGCGCACCGGGGTGTATTGGGTCATGTAGGAGCGCTCGAACAACAAGGCACGACCGACGTAGCTTTGTCCTGCAATCAGCTTCGCGTAGGCCGGGTGCGCGTGGTCGAGCAAGGTGCCGATGGCGCGCGTGCCGTCCTGCTTGGTCAGCGAGGTGCTGACCCGCACGAAGTCTTCGCCGCTGCGTACGAACAGGGTGGCGACGCCAGCGGTCATCTGTTTGAACTCGTCGACCTCCTTGAAGTTGTTGTTCAAGACTTCGCTGCCCAGGTGCAGACCCGGGGTCTGGGTGCCGGCCACCGTCACCGGTTCACTCGGGTGAATGCTCAGACCCGCGCTGAAGCGCTTCTCGAACAGTCCGCTCAGGCGCTGGGTGCTTTCACGCAGCGTGCCGTGAAAGGTACTCAGTTGGTCGGCCAGCAGCCGCGCCTCACTGGCCAGATGCTCTTCACGGGTGGCGAGGTTGGCGGAATCCAGCGAACGCAAGGCGAACACCGTACTGCCACTGATAACTATCGCCAGTATTACAGCGAGCGCGAGGCCCAGCTGCGAGGCGATCCGAGCGCGAGGTTGAGACATGGACAGCTCCTGGCCGAGCCACGGGATCCTCCTTGATCTCGACTCGGATAATTTTCTAATAGTGGGGGCGAATCGTGGATACCGGCACGACGGTTCCACTTGCTCATAGTCGGCGGGAAAACCGAATACTTGAGCGCGCAACGTGGGTATGGCGCAAGGCCGCTATTGTGGCGGCTCGAACGTTTCAGCTCAAGCGCTCAACCGCCGGCAGCTCCATGGCGCGGACTTCGCCTTGCAGAAAGTCGCTGAGGCGGCGCAAACGTTCACCTCCGGGACGGGTCTTTGGCCACACCAGATAATAATTCAGTCCGCTGGCGACGGCCGTCGGCCACGGCAGACTCAGGCGTCCTTGCGCGACGTCCTCGGCGACCATCAACAGATCACCCATCGATACACCGTAACCGCGCGCCGCTGCGATCATCCCTAACTCGAGGGTATCGAACACCTGTCCGCCCTTGAGCGACACCTGATCGGACAGCCCCATGTGCTCCAGCCAACTGCGCCAATCGCGACGGTCGGGCGTCGGGTGGAGCAATTCGGTGCAGGCCAGTCGAGCCAGATCCCATGGCTGATCATTCAGCAGGTTTGGCGCACCCACCGGAATCAGCTCTTCAGGAAACAGCAGGCTGGCCTCCCAGTCCGGCGGAAAATGCCCGTCACTCAACAACACAGCACAGTCGAAAGGCTCATCGTTGAAGTCCACCGAATCCACATCCATCCAGGCGCTGGTCAGTTGCACTTCGTTGCCCGGCTGCAAGTGGCGGAAGCGACTGAGTCGCGCGAGCAGCCAGCGCATGGTGAGGGTCGACGGCGCCTTCATGCGCAGAATGTCGTCTTCGGCGCGCAAGGTATTGCAGGCCCGCTCCAGAGCACCGAAGCCTTCGCGGATTCCCGGCAATAGCAGACGCGCCGCTTCGGTCAGTTGCAGATTGCGCCCGCTGCGATGAAACAGCCGACAGGCGAAGTGATCTTCGAGGGTTCGAATATGCCGGCTCACCGCACTCTGGGTTATCGACAACTCTTCAGCCGCACGGGTGAACGAGCTATGTCGCGCCGCCGCTTCAAATGCGCGCAGGGCATACAAGGGAGGAAGACGACGGGACATACAGAAAGCTCCTATAGCGGGATGCAGCCGGACTGACAGAATCTGCTCAGGATGAGTTTTACTCATGCCATCCATCCTTTTTATCCCTTTGTGCAACGCCTGCCAAGCGCCGAGAATCGACGGTCTCCTGTTCCCTCTGAAATCGAGTGGTGATGACCATGCAGCATCCTGTGCGTACCGAACTCTGGGCCATCCTGCGGCTGGCAGGGCCGTTGATCGCTTCACAGTTGGCGCACATGTTGATGGTGCTGACTGACACTTTAATGATGGCGCGCCTCAGTCCGGAAGCGTTGGCTGGCGGCGGACTGGGTGCGGCGACTTATTCGTTCGTGTCGATTTTCTGCATCGGCGTGATTGCGGCGGTCGGCACGCTGGTGGCGATTCGCAAGGGCGCCGGCGACATCATTGGCGCGGCACGCCTGACCCAGGCCGGGTTGTGGCTGGCGTGGCTGATGGCGCTGGGCGCCGGGTTGCTGCTGTGGAACCTGAAACCGGTGTTGCTGCTGTTCGGCCAGACTGAAACCAACGTCAACGCTGCCGGGCAATTTCTGATTGCCCTGCCCTTCGCCCTGCCCGGCTACCTCAGTTTCATGGCTTTGCGCGGTTTCACCAGTGCGATTGGCCGGGCGACGCCGGTGATGGTTATCAGCCTGGCCGGTACGGTGGCCAACTTCCTGCTCAATTACGCGCTGATCACTGGCATGTTCGGCCTGCCGAAAATGGGCCTGATGGGCATCGGCCTGGTCACGGCAATCGTTGCCAACTGCATGGCGTTGGCATTGGCCTGGCACATCCGTCGGCATCCGGCGTATGACGCTTATCCGCTGCGCGCGGGCCTGTCACGGCCGAATCGCCAGTACCTGAAAGAACTGTGGCGCCTCGGTCTGCCGATTGGCGGGACCTACGCTGTGGAAGTCGGTTTGTTCGCCTTCGCGGCGCTGTGCATGGGCACCATGGGCAGCACGCAACTGGGCGCACACCAGATTGCCCTGCAGATTGTTTCGGTGGCATTCATGGTGCCGGCGGGGATGTCGTACGCGATCACCATGCGTGTCGGTCAGCACTACGGTGCCGGGCAATTGAACGATGCGCGAATGTCCGGGCGGGTCGGGATCGTCTTCGGTGCCGTGGTCATGCTGGGTTTCGCCATGGTGTTCTGGTTGCTGCCGAACCAGTTGGTCGGGTTGTTTCTCGATCACAACGATCCGGCGTTTGCCGAGGTGATTCGCCTCGCGGTGAGCCTGCTGGCGGTGGCGGCGTGGTTTGAGTTGTTCGACGGCACGCAGACGATTGCCATGGGCTGCATTCGCGGACTCAAGGATGCGAAAACCACGTTCCTGGTCGGTCTCGGCTGCTATTGGCTGATCGGTGCACCGGCCGCGTGGTGGATGGCGTTCCACCTCAATTGGGGGCCGACGGGCGTCTGGTGGGGGTTGGCGCTGGGGTTGGCGTGTGCGGCGGTGAGTTTGACGCTGGCGTTTGAATGGAAGATGAAGCGGATGATTCGGCTGGAGCCTGCGTCATCAAGTCAGTTCACTGTCCCGCAGACCGACTGAGATCCCTTGTAGGAGTGAGCCTGCTCGCGATAGCGGTGTGTCAGACAACTCATCATTTCTGACACACCGCTATCGCGAGCAGGCTCACTCCTACATTGGTTATGTGCTCAGCTCACGATCTCGAGGGCTGACTGCTGGCTTGAGCCGAAGGTCAGATACTCAACCAGTTCCGCCAACGGCAACGGCCGGCTGATCAGATAACCCTGCACCTGATCGCAACCAAACCCGCGCAGCAGTTCTAGCTGTTCAGGAGTTTCCACCCCTTCCGCGACCACTTCCAGATGCAGGTTGTGCGCGAGATTGATCATCGCATGCACCAGTTTGCGGTTTTCTTCGCGTTGTTCCATGCCGCCAACGAAGCTCTTGTCGATCTTCAACAAGGTGATCGGCAGGCTGTTGAGGTGCACGAACGAGGAAAACCCGGTGCCGAAGTCATCCAGAGAAAAGCGCACGCCGAGGCGACCAAGCGCATCCATGGTCTGCTTGACCAGATCGCTGCGGCGCATCACGGCCGTTTCGGTCAGCTCAAACTCCAGCCATTGCGCTTCGACGCCACGCTCTGCAATCAATCGGCTCAATGTCGGCAATAACTGACTGTCCTGGAACTGGCGGAACGACAGGTTGATCGCCATGTGCAGCGCCGGCAACCCGCGCTCGCGCAGCGCCTGCATGTCACGCAGGGCCCGGGAAATCACCCAGTAACCCAACGGCACGATCAAACCACTCTGCTCGGCCAGTGGCACGAATTCACTCGGCGGCAGCAGGCCGCGCTCGCTGTGCCGCCAACGTACCAACGCTTCGAGGCCAACAATCTGGCCATCCTGCATATTCAGACGGGGCTGGTAATGCAGCTCCAGCTCATCGCGGCGCAAGGCCCGGCGCAGTTCGCTTTCCAGATCAGCCATGCTCCGCGCGTTGCGGTTGATGCGTTCGTTGAAAATATGAAAAGTGCAGCCTTGGGTACTTTTTGCCTGCTGCATGGCGATGTGCGCGTGCCACATCAGCGGGTCGGCGCCGCCCTGCGCCCGGGCGTGGGCGATGCCGAGGCTGGAGCCGATCAGCAGGCTCTCGCCATCAACCCAGTAAGGTTCGGCGAGCGCTTCAGTGATGCGTTCGGCCATCCACTCGGCGCGCTGCGGAGCGCGGCGGGTGTCGATCAGCAAAGCAAATTCATCGCTGCCGAGGCGTGCCAGTTGATCGCCCGCCTCGAGCTGACTTTTCAGCCGCGCGACGACTTGCAGGATCAAGCGATCGCCGGCCTGATGGCCAAGCGCGTCGTTGGCGTGGCGGAAGTTGTCGAGATCAAGATGCCCGAGGGCCAGGCCGCGACCGTCGTTTTCCGCGAGGCGCGCGGCGAGCAAGGTCTGAAAACCCTGACGGTTGGCAATGCCGGTCAGCGGATCCTGTTCGGCCAGGCGTTGCAGCGTGGTTTCGAGAACGCCGCGTTCGCGTACATGGCGCAGGCAACGCCGTAGCATGCCGGCGTCGAGGGCGTCGAACACCAGCCAGTCACTGACGCCAACCGGCGCGGTGTCCGGCTCATGTTCCAGCAGCAAGACCGTCGGCAGGCTGCAACGGCCGGGTGCCGGTTGCAATGCCGGAAGGGTCAACAACACCGCATTGCGGTTGTCTTCGAACAAACTGCTGACCGACTCCCAGCTCGGCGCGCTGATCAGCACCGCCGCGCTCCCCATCGGAGCCAGACACTCGCGCAATAACGCTGTCCACGCAGGCTCTTCGGCCAGTAGCAGCAAACGCAAGGGTTCGACAGGCGTAGACAAGCTAGCTCCCTAGACTCTGCAATGATGTGGGCGGGGCATTATGCCGTTGCGATGTTCAATGACCAAATGACAACGGTTATCAAAACGTTATTTTGTGTCACGAATGAGAACATTAGCCGCAAAATCACCGCGCATCCTGCGTGAAAGTAACAAAACCGGCAAATTTGAATCGCGTGGTACGTCACAAGTCGGAGAGAGCAGCACAAATCGCTGAGCCTGTTAAAATGCCGGCCCATTTCGTCAACGACTCCCGAATTTTCGTATGTCCCGACTCAATCCCCGGCAGCAAGAAGCCGTGAACTACGTCGGCGGCCCTCTATTGGTGCTCGCCGGTGCTGGCTCCGGCAAGACCAGCGTGATCACGCGTAAAATCGCGCACCTGATCCAGAACTGCGGCATCCGCGCCCAGTACATCGTCGCCATGACCTTTACCAACAAGGCCGCGCGCGAGATGAAAGAGCGGGTCGGCACCCTGCTGCGCGCCGGTGAAGGTCGCGGCCTGACGGTCTGCACGTTCCACAACCTTGGTCTGAACATCATCCGCAAGGAACACGCGCGGCTGGGCTACAAGCCCGGTTTCTCGATCTTTGACGAGACCGACGTCAAGTCCCTGATGACCGACATCATGCAGAAGGAATACGCGGGCGAAGACGGCGTCGACGAAATCAAGAACATGATCGGCGCCTGGAAAAACGACCTGATCCTGCCGCCGCAGGCGCTGGAGAACGCGCGTAATCCCAAGGAGCAGACTGCCGCCATCGTCTACACCCACTATCAGCGCACGCTGAAAGCGTTCAACGCGGTGGACTTCGACGACTTGATCCTGCTGCCGGTAAAACTCTTCGAAGAACACGCCGACATCCTCGAAAAGTGGCAGAACAAAGTGCGCTACCTGCTAGTCGACGAGTATCAGGACACCAACGCCAGCCAATATTTGCTAGTGAAAATGCTCATCGGCAAGCGCAACCAGTTCACTGTGGTAGGCGACGACGACCAGTCGATCTACGCCTGGCGCGGCGCGCGCCCGGAAAACCTGATGTTGCTCAAGGACGACTATCCGTCCTTGAAAGTGGTGATGCTCGAGCAGAACTACCGCTCGACGAGTCGCATCCTGCGTTGCGCCAACGTGCTGATCTCGAACAACCCGCACGAATTCGAAAAGCAGCTGTGGAGCGAGATGGGCCACGGCGACGAGATCCGCGTGATCCGCTGCCGCAACGAGGACGCCGAAGCCGAGCGCGTGGCCATGGAAATCCTCAGCCTGCACTTGCGCACCGACCGTCCATACAGCGATTTCGCCATCCTTTATCGCGGTAACTATCAGGCCAAGCTGATCGAACTGAAGCTGCAGCACCATCAGGTGCCGTACCGCCTGAGCGGAGGTAACAGCTTCTTCGGCCGTCAGGAAGTGAAAGACCTGATGGCCTACTTCCGCCTGATCGTCAACCCGGATGACGACAACGCCTTCCTGCGGGTGATCAACGTGCCGCGCCGGGAAATCGGCTCGACCACGCTGGAAAAACTCGGCAACTACGCCACCGAACGCAAGATCTCGATGTACGCCGCCACCGACGAAATCGGTCTGGGCGAGCATCTGGACAGCCGCTTCACCGATCGCCTGTCGCGCTTCAAGCGTTTCATGGACAAGGTGCGCGAGCAGTGCGCCGGCGAAGACCCGATCTCCGCCCTGCGCAGCATGGTCATGGACATCGACTACGAGAACTGGCTGCGCACCAACAGCTCCAGCGACAAGGCTGCCGATTACCGTATGAGCAACGTCTGGTTCCTGATCGAGGCGTTGAAAAACACCCTCGAGAAGGACGAAGAAGGCGAAATGACCGTCGAGGACGCCATCGGCAAACTGGTCTTGCGCGACATGCTCGAACGTCAGCAGGAAGAGGAAGACGGCGCCGAAGGCGTGCAAATGATGACGCTGCATGCGTCCAAGGGTCTGGAATTCCCTTACGTGTTCATCATGGGCATGGAAGAAGAAATCCTCCCGCACCGCTCCAGCATCGAAGCCGACACCATCGAAGAAGAACGCCGCCTGGCCTACGTGGGCATCACCCGCGCGCGCCAGACCCTGGCCTTCACCTTCGCCGCCAAGCGCAAGCAGTACGGCGAGATCATCGACTGCGCGCCCAGCCGCTTTCTCGATGAGCTGCCGCCGGACGATCTCGCGTGGGAAGGCAACGACGACACACCCACCGAAGTCAAAGTCGTGCGCGGCAACAGCGCATTGGCTGATATACGCGCGATGTTAAAGCGCTAGAATTGACCACTTTTTTTACTAGACCTTCGGCGCACCAAGCGCCAAAAGAGGACAGCTTCATGGAAGCATTGCAGCAGAAAATCCGCGAACAAGGCATTGTGCTTTCCGACCAGGTCCTGAAGGTCGATGCCTTCCTGAACCACCAGATCGACCCGGCCCTGATGAAGCTGATCGGCGACGAATTCGCCTCGCTGTTCAAGGATTCGGGCATCACCAAGATCGTCACCATCGAAGCCTCGGGCATCGCCCCGGCGATCATGACCGGTCTGAACCTCGGCGTGCCGGTGATCTTCGCCCGCAAGCAACAGTCCCTGACCCTGACGGAAAACCTGCTGTCGGCGACCGTTTACTCGTTCACCAAAAAGACCGAAAGCACCGTGGCCATCTCCCCGCGCCACCTGACCAGCAGCGACCGCGTGCTGATCATCGACGACTTTTTGGCCAACGGTAAGGCCTCGCAAGCGCTGATCTCGATCATCAAACAGGCCGGCGCGACCGTTGCCGGTCTGGGCATCGTCATCGAGAAGTCGTTCCAGGGCGGCCGCGCCGAACTGGACTCGCAGGGCTACCGCGTTGAATCGCTGGCCCGCGTGAAATCGCTGACAGGTGGCGTGGTCACCTTCATCGAATAAAGCCACACCGCAGCCCCCCCTGTAGGAGTGAGCCTGCTCGCGATAGCGGAGTGTCAGTCGACATCTTGTTTGACTGATACACCGCCATCGCGAGCAGGCTCACTCCTACAGTTGTTTTGGGTCAGGCAGTTATTGCGCGGTGGCTTTCAGGCCGGTGAGGAGCAGGCGCTGGAACAGGTCTTCTTTCAGGCCTTCCGGGTTTGTAAGTTGCATGCGCTCAAGGTGCTCGGGGTATAGCGAAGCCTCCGGCGCATCGAGAGCTGCCTTGCCCAGCTCCAGAATCTCGGTGAGTTTGAATTTGCTCTTCAGCCAATTCAGCGCACGCAATAGATCCCGTTCGATCGCGGTGAAATCACAGCCCAGCGGATACTCGGGAAACAGGTTCGGATGGCGTGCGGCGATGGCTTGCAAACGCTGAGGCGTGTTCTCGGTGAAGCGCGGATCGAGACGGAAATCCTTTGGCAGCTTGCCGACTTTTTGCGCTTGCTCGATCAGGCCCTGCTGGAAGCGTGAATCGCTGATATTCAGCAGCGATTCAATGACGACCGCATCGGATTTACCGCGCAAATCAGCGATGCCGTACTCTGTGACGACGATGTCGCGCAGGTGCCGTGGGATCGTGCAATGGCCGTATTCCCAAACGATGTTGGAGCTGACGTCGCCACCGGACTCACGCCAGCTGCGCAGGATCAGAATCGAACGCGCATCGTGCAGCGCGTGCCCCTGCGCGACGAAGTTGTACTGCCCGCCGACACCGCTGAGTACTCGGCCATCTTCCAGTTGATCCGCCACGCCAGCGCCAAGCAGGGTCATGGTGAACACGGTGTTGATGAATCGCGCGTCGAGGCGCTGCAGACGCTTGAGTTCTTCCTGCCCGTAGAGCTCGTTGATGTAGCTGATGCGGGTCATGTTGAATTCGAGGCGTTTGCTCAGTGGCAGCTCACGTAAGCGCTCGTAAAAACTGCGCGGGCCAAGGAAGAAACCGCCGTGCACCGAGATGCCGTCAGTTTGCGCGGCCTCGTCGAGGGTGCCGGCGTTGGCCTGTTCCTGAGTCTGCACGTCGGGGTAGACCTTGCGCCGAATAATTCCCGCGTCCGCCAATACCAGCAGGCCATTGACGAACATTTCGCTGCAGCCGTAAAGGCCTTTGGCGAATGGCCCAGTGCCGCCCTCGCGGTTGATCAATTGCGCCCATTGGCTGAGGTTGATGTCGTCGAGCAACGCCTTATAACCGGGGTTATCCGCCTGACGCGCCAGCAATGCGGCGGTCAACGCGTCGCCCATCGAACCGATGCCGATCTGCAACGTACCGCCGTCGCGCACCAGCGTACTCGCGTGCAAGCCAATGAAATGATCCTGAAAACCGACGGGCATGTTTGGCGTGGAAAATAGCGTGCTGCTGTCCTTCGCGTCGATCAGCAGGTCGAAGGTGTCGATATCGACTTCGGCGTCGCCGGGCATGTACGGCAGATCGGTGTGCACCTGGCCGACCAGCAAAATAGTCTCCCCGGCCTCGCGACGCTTGGCGATCATCGGCAACAGGTCGAGGGTGATGTCCGGGTTGCAGCTCAGGCTCAGGCGATCCGGATGTTCGCTGCTGCTGGCGAGCAATTGCGCCACCAGATTCAGCCCGGCGGCGTTGATGTCGCGCGCGGCGTGGCTGTAGTTGCTGCTGACGTAATCCTGCTGGGCCGGCGCGCTATTGAGCAGGCTGCCGGGCTGCATGAAGAACTGTTCGATGCGAATGTTGGCGGGCAGGCTGTCGCGGTGCAGGTCGGCGAGGAAATCGAATTCCGGGTAGTCACCGAAGACGCGTTCGACGAAGGGTTCGATAAAGCGCTTCTGCAAACCGTCACCCAGGTTCGGCCGGCCGAGGCACAGCGCGGTGTAGATCGTCAGTTGCCGCTCGGGCAGGCTTTTGATCCGCCGGTACAGCGCGTTGACGAAGTGATTGGGCTTGCCCAGGCCCAGCGGCATGCCCATGTGGATATGCGCCGGCATGCGTGCCAGCACGTCGTCCACTGCCTGTTCGATCGAACACAACTGCACCATCTGAAGCCTCCTGCCCGTTCCGTGAATAGGGGTAGACCGAGCTTGCCTTGAGTTTGCTGCAATGAACAGCTTGGAGATTGGATCAGTGTTTTTTCCAGATTCGTTTAGGGCCTTAAACCGTCACCCTCACCCTAGCCCTCTCCCGGAGGGAGAGGGGACTGAATGGGGGATATTGGGGAGGTACGCCGACGTGAAATAGCTTTGTTGAATCCATAATCGCTAAGGTCTTTCAGGTCGATGTCGGAACCTCGGTCTGCCCCCTCTCCCTCCGGGAGAGGGCTGGGGTGAGGGGTTCTTGAATCGCGCCCACAAAAAAACCGTCCGAAGACGGTTTTTTTCGTCAGAAGTGCGCCTTACTTCAGGCCGGACATCTTCTCGATTGCGCCTTTCAGGTCGGCGTCGGAGCAATCGGCGCATGTGCCTTTAGGCGGCATGGCATTGATGCCGGTGATGGCCTTGGCCAGGATGCCGTCGAGGCCGCCCTGGTGATCGGCTCGTTCTTTCCAGGCTGCGGTGTCACCGATTTTCGGCGCGCCTAACAGGCCGGAGCCATGGCAAGCGTTGCAATGTTTGGCAATGATTGAGTCTGGAGTCTTGGCATCACCGCCGCCGGCAGTCGCAGCCACTTCCATCCCTTTGCATTCCTGCCCCTGAACACACACCTGGCCGACTGGCTCGAGGCGTTTGGCAATGTCGTCATTCGGCGCAGCTTGAGCGCTGACAGCCCAGAGGGCCAGTACGGTTGCTGGTGCAGCCAGCATTTTCATAATTAGGTTCACGCGTTCACCCTCAATGGTGGCTATTCACGCCTGCGGCCACGGTTCGCAGGCGGGCGGAAGTATAGCGGGTAGCCCGTCACACTGAAACAACCCCATAGTCGAAGGGGTTATACCGCACGGTAGAAAAACTCTCCGGGTGCCTTTGCCATCATGGCTTGGCACCTCTTTGTTAAAAATTCGCCGGCGTGGCTGCGCTGATTAGTCGCGCAGGCGCGTCGAACGGATTACGGAAACGGTGCGGCTTGGTACTTTCAAAGTAGTAGCTGTCGCCGGCTTCGAGAATAAAAGTTTCCAAGCCCACCACCAGTTCCAGACGACCTTCCACCAGAATCCCGGTTTCCTCGCCTTCATGGGTGAGCATTTCTTCGCCGGTATCGGCGCCCGGCGGGTAGATTTCATTGAGGAAGGCGATGGCGCGGCTGGGGTGTGCGCGGCCGACCAGCTTCATGGTCACGGCACCGTCGGAAATGTCGATCAGCTCGTTGGCCTTGTAGACGATCTGGGTCGGGACTTCCTGCAGGATTTCTTCGGAAAAGAACTCGACCATGGACATGGGAATCCCGCCCAGTACCTTTCTCAACGAACTGATCGAGGGGCTGACGCTGTTCTTTTCGATCATCGAAATGGTGCTGTTGGTGACGCCCGCGCGTTTGGCGAGTTCACGCTGGGAAAGCCCTTTGAGCTTGCGGATCGATTGCAGTCGTTCACCGACGTCCAAGGCGGGAGCCTCCTGATGTTGTAAGAATATTGAGCGTTATCATGGCGACAGCGTTCAGTATTTACAACACTTGACCCCCGCAGCGGCTTTAACCCTCGGAATAGAGCCTTGGCACCCGACGCAGATTGCAGAAGATCTGATACGGAATGGTCTCGGCCCACTGCGCCACTTCACTGGCGAGGATGTTTTTGCCCCACAGTTCGACGGTCGAACCGAGTTCAGCTTCCGGCACATCCGTCAGATCGATACACAGCATATCCATCGACACGCGCCCGAGGATGCGGCTGCGCTTGCCAGCCACCAAAACCGGCGTGCCGGTCGGCGCCTGACGCGGATAGCCGTCGGCGTAACCCATGGCGACCACGCCGATACGCATCGGTTTGTCGGTGATGAATTTGGCGCCGTAACCGATAGGTTCACCCGCTGGCAGCTCACGCACGCAGATGACTTTCGATTCCAGGGTCATCACCGGTTGCAGACGCTCGGCCACGGCATTGGCTTCTTCGAACGGGGTTGCACCGTAAAGCATGATGCCCGGGCGCACCCAGTCACTGTGAATCTGCGGCCAACCGAGTACGGCGGGCGAGTTGCGCAGGCTGACTTCCGCGGCCAGACCCTGACGCGCCGCCTCAAACACCGCGACCTGTTCGGTGCTGCTCTGCGCGTGCAGTTCATCGGCGCGGGCGAAGTGGCTCATCAAGACGATTTTCGAGACTTTACCGCTGGCCAGCAGACGCTGATAAGCGGCTGCGTAATCCTTTGGATGCAGACCGACGCGGTGCATGCCCGAATCGAGCTTCAGCCACACAGTAATCGGTTTGCTCAGGGTCGCCTGCTCGATCGATTCGAGCTGCCACAGCGAATGCACCACGGTCCAGAAATCATGCTCGACAACCAGCGCCAGCTCATCGGCTTCGAAGATGCCTTCGAGCAACAACACCGGGGCCTTGATGCCGGCCGCGCGCAACTCCAGCCCTTCTTCGATGCAGGCGACGGCAAAACCGTCGGCCTCGGCTTCCAGTGCCTGGGCGCAACGTACCGCGCCATGGCCGTAGGCGTCCGCCTTGATCACTGCAAGCGCCTTGGCGCCGGTGACTTCGCGGGCAATTCGGTAGTTGTGGCGCAGGGCTTCTAGGTCGATCAGGGCACGGGCAGGACGCATGGCGGCAGACTTCTAGGCGGTCATGGGAAGAAAAACCGGCGCCGACTGACGACGTGAACCGCCAACAGCGCCGGGAGAGGGATCTTTACAACGGTTACGGCAGCGCGGCGACGATAGAAATTTCTACCAAAATGCTCGGCTTGGCCATTTTCGCTTCGACAGTAGCGCGGGCTGGGGCAGCGCCTTTTGGCAGCCACTGATCCCACACCGAGTTCATCCCGGCGAAGTGCGCCTCGATGTCGTTCAGGTAAATCGTCGCCGACAACAGATGCTGTTTGTCAGTCCCGGCCAGATCAAGCAAACGCTCGATATTGGCCAGTACGTCGCGGGTCTGCTGTTCAATCCCGGCGTCGAAGTCGTCGCCGACCTGTCCGGCCAGATACACGGTGCCGTTGTGGCTGACGATCTGACTCATGCGCTCATTGGTGAGCTGGCGCTGGATTGACATGTTTTGCGGACTCCTGGGTTTTGTTGCCATAACGGGAAATATCGAGGCCTTCGGCGCTGATCTGTGGTTTTTTCTTCGCCATCAGGTCGGCCAGCAAACGACCGGAACCGCACGCCATGGTCCAGCCGAGCGTGCCGTGACCGGTGTTGAGGAACAGGTTTTTGAACGGCGTGGCACCGACGATCGGCGTGCCGTCCGGCGTGGTCGGACGCAGACCGGTCCAGAAACTCGCCTCGGCCAGATTACCGCCCTGAGGATAAAGGTCGTTGACGATCATCTCCAGGGTTTCGCGGCGACGCGGGTTGAGCGACAGGTCAAAACCGGCGATCTCGGCCATGCCGCCAACGCGGATGCGGTTGTCGAAACGGGTGATCGCGACCTTGTAGGTCTCGTCGAGAATGGTCGAGGTCGGGGCCATCGCCGGGTTGGTGATCGGCACGGTCAGCGAGTAACCCTTGAGCGGATACACCGGGGCTTTGATGCCCAGTGGCTTGAGCAGTTGCGGCGAGTAGCTGCCGAGGGCCAGCACGTAGCGGTCGGCGGTTTCCAGCTTGCCGTCGATCCACACACCGTTGATGCGATCACCGGCGTAGTCGAGTTTCTGGATGTCCTGGCCGAAGCGGAATTCGACACCGAGCTTCACGGCCATTTCGGCGAGACGCGTGGTGAACATCTGGCAGTCGCCAGTCTGGTCGTTTGGCAGGCGCAGGGCACCAGCGAGGATGTCAGTCACACCTGCCAGTGCCGGTTCGACGCGGGCAATGCCGGCGCGGTCGAGGACTTCAAACGGCACCCCGGATTCTTTCAGCACGGCGATGTCTTTGGCGGCGCCATCCAGCTGTGCCTGGGTGCGGAACAACTGGGTCGTGCCGAGGCTGCGGCCTTCGTAGGCGATGCCGGTTTCGGCGCGCAATTCGTCGAGGCAATCGCGGCTGTACTCGGACAGACGCACCATGCGCTCTTTGTTCACCGCGTAACGGTTGGCGGTGCAGTTGCGCAGCATCTGCGCCATCCACAGGTACTGGTCGATGTCGGCAGTGGCCTTGATCGCGAGAGGGGCGTGGCGTTGCAGCAACCACTTGATCGCCTTCAGCGGTACGCCCGGCGCGGCCCACGGCGAGGCGTAGCCCGGCGACACCTGACCGGCGTTGGCGAAACTGGTCTCCATGGCCGCAGCAGGCTGCCGGTCGACCACCACCACTTCAAACCCGGCACGGGCCAGATAGTAAGCACTGGCGGTACCGATGACGCCGCTACCCAAGACCATTACACGCATTTTGTATCCCTCATCGCGGCTGGGCCGCGCACGTCTGTTGTTAGAGCAATGATGCGCGCAGTGTAAAAAAGAAATGCCAGTGCTTTTCACTATATAAGCGCCTATATTTGGCGACAATTCTCGGCAAAAACCCTTTTCACGGAGGCGCATCCCCTATGCGTACCAACACTCAGACCAAACGTGAGCTGGACAAGATCGACCGCAACATCTTGCGGATCCTGCAGGCGGACGGACGGATTTCCTTTACCGAACTCGGCGAAAAAGTCGGCCTCTCCACCACGCCGTGCACCGAGCGGGTGCGGCGTCTGGAGCGCGAAGGGATCATCATGGGCTACAACGCCCGGCTGAATCCGCAGCACTTGAAGGGTAGCTTGCTGGTGTTCGTCGAGATCAGCCTCGACTACAAATCCGGCGACACGTTCGAAGAGTTCCGCCGCGCGGTGCTGAAGTTGCCGCACGTGCTGGAATGCCATCTGGTCTCAGGGGATTTCGACTATCTGGTGAAGGCGCGGATTTCCGAGATGGCCTCGTACCGCAAGCTGCTGGGCGACATTCTGTTGAAGCTGCCGCATGTGCGGGAGTCGAAGAGTTATATCGTGATGGAAGAGGTGAAAGAGAGCCTGAGCTTACCTATTCCGGATTGAAGATCGGTGGCGCTCCATTCGCGAGCAGGCTCGCTCCCACAGGGGAATGCATTCCAAATGTGGGAGCGAGCCTGCTCGCGATGGCGTCGACTCGGTCCCGAGTGAACGCGTTAAACCAACACCTGCCGATGCGCCGCCATGTACTCGAAGATCTGCTTCTCGACCCGCGGATGAATCAGCTCCACCGGCCGCCGCTCATTCGGGCAAGGCAAGGTTTTGGTCGTACCGAACAACCGGCAAATCAGCGGCCGCTCTTCATACACCGTGCAGCCATTCGGCCCCAGATGCACACAGTTCAGCTCCTCCATCGCCGCATCCTGCTCGGCGCGGGTCTTGCGCGGCAGGCGGGCCATTTCTTCCGGTGAGGTGGTCACCGGGCCGCAGCAATCGTGGCAGCCAGGCACACACTCGAACGAGGGGATCTGTTGGCGCAAGGTGCGGACTGTCTGGCTGTTGCAGCTCATCAAAACGGTAACCAGGGTGGAATAGGCGCCAATTGTGCCGCAAAAGCCCTGATCCAGACACCGCAAGCCGACCAGTGTTGCCCACGTTCGGGGGTGCGGCTTATGCTCCGTCAAATTTTCTCGACACCTTAGCCATTGGATGACGCCCATGACTGCCCGCGCCTTCACCTCCGCGAGCCAACCCCACGTTGCCTCTTACTACGCCGCCAGCAGCCTGCCGCAGCCCGATCACCCGATCTTGCAAGGTGAGGTGCTCGCCGATGTCTGCGTGGTCGGCGGTGGCTTTTCCGGGTTGAATACGGCGCTGGAACTGGCTGAACGCGGCCTCAGCGTAGTGTTGCTGGAAGCGCACAAGATCGGTTGGGGCGCCAGTGGTCGCAACGGCGGGCAGCTTATTCGCGGGGTCGGTCACGGCCTCGATCAGTTCACAAACGTCATCGGCGCCGACGGCGTGCGCGAGATGAAACTGATGGGCCTGGAAGCGGTGGAAATCGTCCGCCAGCGCGTCGAGCGTTTTCAGATTGCCTGCGACCTGACCTGGGGCTACTGCGACCTCGCCAACAAACCCGCCGACCTTGAGGGCTTTGCCGAGGACGCCGAAGAATTGCGTGGCCTCGGTTATCGCTACGAAACCCGTTTGCTGCAAGCCAACGAGATGCACACCGTAGTCGGTTCCAAGCGCTATGTCGGTGGTTTGATCGACATGGGGTCAGGGCATTTGCATCCGCTCAATCTCGCGTTGGGCGAAGCAGCGGCGGCGCAGCAATTGGGCGTCAAACTGTTTGAACACTCGGTGGTGACACATATCGATTACGGCCCCGAAGTCAAAGTCCACACGGCCCAAGGTTCGGTGCGCGCCAAAACATTGGTGCTCGGTTGCAACGCCTATCTCAACGATCTGAATTCACAGCTTAGCGGTAAGGTTCTGCCCGCCGGCAGCTACATCATCGCCACCGAGCCGTTGAGCGAAGAACAGGCGCATAACCTGCTGCCGCAGAACATGGCGGTCTGCGACCAACGTGTCGCGCTGGATTATTACCGACTCTCGGCGGATCGTCGTTTGCTGTTCGGCGGTGCCTGCCATTATTCGGGGCGCGATCCAAAGGATATCGGCGCCTACATGCAACCGAAGATGCTCGAAGTGTTCCCGCAACTCGCTGGCGTGAATATCGAATATCAGTGGGGCGGCATGATCGGCATCGGCGCGAACCGCTTGCCGCAGATTGGTCGGCTCGCGGATCAGCCGCACGTGTATTACGCCCAGGCGTACTCCGGGCACGGGGTGAATGCCACGCACCTGGCGGGCAAGTTATTGGCCGAGGCGATCAGCGGGCAACACAGCGGTGGCTTTGATCTGTTTGCCAAGGTGCCGCACATCACCTTCCCGGGCGGCAAGCATTTGCGCTCGCCGTTGTTGGCGCTGGGGATGTTGTGGCATCGCCTCAAAGAGTTGGTCTGATGATTTGCGGCGCTCATGAGGCCGCTTTCGCGAGCAGGCTCGCTTGTATGGTAGGACTTGAAGGGAGGAGGAGGGACAAGGCTCGATTCTGACTGTTAGCGCAGTACAGACCGTGGGAGATTTCACCCTCCTCCTTTCACCCAAGCGCCGATAAAGAATGCATCTGGCCTAGACCGACGATAGGAACAAGCCTGCGCCTCTGGGTGAACCCTTCAAGTGTTCAAACCTTAGCCCGGAGGATTTCTCATGGCAATGCCCGTCGCTACTACTCAGTCGATCATCGGGGTTGATGTCGCCAAGGATGAACTGGTGATTTATTGCGCCGAATCAGATCATCTCGAGACAATCTCTAACACCAAAGCAGCAATCAAAAAATGGCTCAAAACTGTAGCCAAGCCAGTGGCAATCGCCATCGAAGCCACCAATATCTATCACCAGGAATTTGCTGATCTGGCGCATGCCGATGGGTGCGTGATCTATATGGTTGGCGGTTATGAGCTCAGCCATTACCGCAAAGGCGTGAACGTTCGCGCGAAGACTGATGCGCTGGATGCCCGATTACTGGCCCGTTATCTCACAAACGAAGGGGACCACTTACGCCCTTGGACACCGCCGTCGCCCTTGTATTGCCGGCTCATCAGTCTTTTCCGGCGCCGTGCGGCTCTGGTCCAGGCTCGTGTCAGCCTCAAGCAGAGCTGGGAGAATGAGCCGTTGCTCAAAACCGCTTTCAAAAATCAGATAAACGCCATGCAAAGACTGGAAATCCTGCTGGAGAAAACGATCCTGACGCAGATAGACGAAGCCGATTTAGGTGCTCAGCTCAAGCGTTGCATGAAGGTAGAAGGCATCGGTACGTTGACCGGTGCCCGCTTGCTCGCATCCTTTCAGCGTGGGGACTTCAAGAATGCCGACGCTTTCATCGCCTTTCTAGGCCTGGATCTGCGCATATCTGACTCAGGCAAAAAGAAAGGCCGTCGCTGCCTGACCAAACGAGGCGACTCAGAGGCGCGTCGGTTGCTGCACAACGCTGCAATGGCGGCGAGCCGAACCTCGGCGTGGAAAGGATTTTATGAGGCTTTGAGAGAGCGCGGACTGAGCACTACCCAAGCACTGGTTGCACTAGCCCGCAAGCTTGCGCGGGTGGTATTTGCTCTGTTGAAAAACCAGAGCGAATACTCACCTAAAGCCGTTTAGGGGCTAGGCATGAACCATAGAATCTCCCACAGGGTTCTGCTGTGGATGGGAATTTTGTATCCACTGAAGATCAATGTGGGAGCGAGCCTGCTCGCGAAGGGGCCGGCAAGAACAATACAGATCTCAGATCCGCCAGAACGGCTTCAACCCCTCCTCCTGCGCCTGTTCACGCGTCAGCCCGATATCCCTGAGCTGATCCGCCGTCAGCGCCAGCAACGCCTTGCGCGTGTGCAGACGATGCCAGAACAGATTCCAGCGACTCAGACCGGACGGTGCGTTACGCATGATCTCATTGCGTGCACGATCCTTCTGCCCTGCCGCCAGTTCCTGACTGTGTAACGTCAGCCGCACATCGCTCAAGCCATTCATTTTCAATGCTCCTGTTTACTTGGGTAGCCAGAGATTCCATGATGCGCGGGCAAGCAAAACCATTACAGATTCAAAGCAACTGTATTAACTCCATACAGATTCGTCGTTTTACCGACTGAATTGTCAATTTTTGCCACGTCTGTACTGGTTTATCGAATCACCTGCACCGAGGCAGCGCCATGACCCTTTACGTAAATCTCGCCGAATTGCTCGGCACGCGCATCGAAAACGGCTTCTATCGTCCCGGCGATCGGTTGCCGTCGGTGCGCGCCTTGAGCGTTGAACACGGGGTCAGCCTGAGCACGGTGCAGCAAGCTTATCGCGTGCTCGAAGACAGTGGCCTGGCCACGCCGAAACCCAAATCCGGCTACTTCGTGCCAGTCGGCCGCGAACTGCCGGAGTTGCCCGCCGTTGGCCGCCCGGCACAGCGACCGGTGGAAATTTCGCAATGGGATCAGGTGCTGGAATTGATTCGCGCGGTGCCGCGCAAGGATGTCGTGCAACTGGGTCGCGGCATGCCGGACATCAGCTCGCCGACCATGAAGCCGCTGCTGCGCGGCTTGGCACGAATCAGCCGCCGTCAGGACATGCCCGGTCTGTATTACGACAATATCCACGGCACCCTCGAACTGCGCGAGCAGATCGCCCGACTGATGCTCGATTCCGGCTGCCAGTTGAGCGCCAGCGATCTGGTGATCACCACCGGTTGCCACGAAGCGCTGTCGACCAGCATCCACGCGATCTGCGAGCCGGGCGACATCGTCGCGGTGGACTCGCCAAGCTTTCACGGTGCCATGCAGACGCTTAAAGGCCTGGGCATGAAGGCCCTGGAAATCCCCACCGATCCGCTCACCGGCATCAGCCTGGAAGCCCTGGAACTGGCGCTGGAGCAATGGCCGATCAAGGTCATCCAGATCACCCCCAACTGCAATAACCCGCTGGGTTACATCATGCCGGAGTCGCGCAAACGCGCCCTGCTCACCCTCGCGCAGCGCTTCGACGTGGCGATCATCGAGGACGATGTATATGGCGAGCTGGCCTACACCTACCCGCGCCCGCGCACGATCAAATCTTTCGACGAAGACGGCCGCGTATTGCTGTGCAGTTCGTTTTCCAAGACCTTGGCGCCGGGCCTGCGCATCGGCTGGGTCGCACCGGGCCGTTACCTCGAGCGCGTGCTGCACATGAAATACATCAGCACCGGATCGACCGCGCCGCAGCCGCAGATCGCCATCGCCGAATTCCTCAAGGCCGGCCACTTCGAACCGCACTTGCGGCGCATGCGCACGCAATACCAGCGCAGTCGCGACATGATGATCGACTGGGTTACCCGCTATTTCCCGGCAGGCACACGCGCCAGTAGGCCGCAAGGCAGCTTCATGTTGTGGGTCGAATTGCCGGAAGGTTTCGACACCTTGAAACTCAATCGTGAGTTGCACGACCAAGGCGTACAGATTGCCGTCGGCAGCATTTTTTCCGCCTCGGGCAAGTACCGCAATTGCCTGCGGATGAACTACGCTGCCAAACCGACAGCGCAGATCGAAGAGGCGGTGCGCAAGGTCGGCGAGACGGCCGTCAGATTGCTGGCCGAGGCCGACTGACCTTTTTCCAGAGAACCGCGTCCATATGCCGACCCTAGCCGCCATTCGGAATGACCCTACGTGAGATTCAGACAGCCCCTGTTCGCTTTGCTGTTACTCGCCTCGTTCCTGAGCGGCTGTGCCAGTCTCGATGTTCCGCGCGAGCCGAGTCAGGCATTGCCGGCTTCCGATTCCAGCTTCGGCCGTTCGATTCAGGCACAAGCGGCGCCCTATCAAGGCCGCTCGGGGTTTCGCCTGCTGTCCAACAGCAGCGAGGCGTTCACCGCGCGCGCCGAACTGATCCGCAACGCCCAGACCAGCCTCGATCTGCAGTACTACATCGTCCACGATGGCATCAGCACGCGGATGCTGGTGGAGGAACTGCTCAAGGCTGCCGACCGTGGCGTGCGCGTGCGCATCCTCCTCGATGACACCACCAGCGATGGCCTCGACCAGATCATCGCCACTCTGGCGGCGCATCCGCAGATTCAGATTCGTTTGTTCAATCCGCTGCATCTGGGCCGCAGCACCGGCGTCACCCGCGCGGCCGGTCGCTTGTTCAACCTGTCGCTGCAGCATCGACGCATGCACAACAAGCTGTGGCTGGCGGATAACAGCGTGGCCATCGTCGGCGGGCGCAATCTGGGTGACGAGTATTTCGACGCCGAGCCGAATCTGAACTTCACCGACATCGACATGCTCAGCGTCGGGCCGGTGGCCGAGCAGCTCGGACACAGTTTCGACCAGTACTGGAACAGCGCGCTGAGCAAGCCGATCGACGAGTTTCTTACCAGCCAACCGACCGCCAAGGACCTGCAGAACACCCGCACACGCCTGGAAGAATCGCTGGAAGACACCCGCAAACAAAATCACGCGCTGTATCAGCAGTTGATGACGTTCAAGACCGAACCGCGCATGGACATCTGGCGCAAAGAACTGATCTGGGCGTGGAATCAGGCGTTGTGGGACGCGCCGAGCAAGGTCTTGGCCAAGGGTGAGCCGGATCCGCAATTGCTGCTGACCACGCAACTGGCACCCGAGCTTACAGGCGTGAGCAAAGAGCTGATCATGATTTCGGCGTACTTCGTGCCGGGCCAGCCGGGGCTGGTTTACCTGACCGGTCGCGCCGATGCCGGCGTCTCGGTGAGCCTGCTGACCAACGCGCTGGAGGCCACCGATGTGCCGGCGGTGCATGGCGGATATGCACCGTATCGCAAGGCGCTATTGGAGCACGGCGTGAAACTGTACGAACTGCGGCGCCAGCCTGGGGATAACTACGGCAGCGGCCCGCATGTGTTTTACAGCAAGTCGTTTCGCGGTTCCGATTCAAGCCTGCACAGCAAAGCGATGATCTTTGATCGGCAGAAGTCTTTCATCGGCTCGTTCAACTTCGACCCGCGCTCGGTGCTGTGGAATACCGAGGTCGGGGTGTTGGTGGACAGCCCTGAGCTGGCCGGGCATGTGCGCGAACTGGCGCTGCAAGGCATGGCGCCAGCGCTGAGTTACGAGGCGAAATTGCAGGATGGCCAGATTGTCTGGATCACTGAGGACAACGGCCAGATGCACACCCTGACCAAGGAGCCGGGGAGTTGGTGGCGGCGGTTCAACGCGTGGTTCAGCACCACTGTCGGGCTTGAGCGAATGCTTTAAAGAGCAAAAGATCTACGCAGGCTCGGTCACTGGGCCAAACGCACCCTGACGCAAAAGCAGCAGAACCAACCCAAACGCCCCAATCGCCATCAACAACGGCAACGCATGCCCGCTGATCCACTGACTGCCCGCCCCGGCCGCGAGCGGCCCGACCAGACAACCCACACCCCATAGCTGCGCAATGTGCGCGTTCGCCCGCACCAGCGCATCGTCGCGATAACGCTCGCCAATCAGAATCAGCGACAGGGTGAACAAACCACCGGCACTCGCCCCGAACAATACCCAAAGTGGCCAGATCAGCAGCGTGTCGAGCAACAGCGGAATCGCCAGACTCGACAGCATCAACACCACGGCGCAGCCGGCAAACAACGTACGCCGCGACAGATAATCGGCCAACGCGCCAATCGGCAATTGCAGCAACGCATCGCCGACCACCACCGTGCTGACCATCGCCAGCGCGATTTCAGCGGTGAAGCCCTGTTGCAGGCAATACACCGGCAGCAACGTCAGGATCATCGCCTCGAACGCGGCAAACAATGACACCGCCCAGGCAATTGCCGGCAGCTCTCGGGCAAATCCCCACAGATCGCGGAACGTCACACTACTGGCTTCACTGCTCGGTGCACCACTGCGGCCCAACAGAAGCAAAGGCGAAACCAACAGCAGGCCGACGCCGACCCAGAATCCGTAATCCTCTTCGGTGCCGAGCGCACCCAGCAGCAATGGGCCAGACAACTGGCTCAACGCATAGCTGCTGCCGTACAGCGCCACCAAGCGACCGCGCCAGTGCTCGACCACCAGTTGATTGATCCAGCTCTCGCCGAGGATGAACACGATGGTCAGGATCACCCCGATCATCAGCCGTAGCACCAGCCAGATCGGGTAACTCGGCAACAGCGCCAACAAGCCGATCGACAGCGCCCCGGCCCACAGGCACAGGCGCATCAGATTGGCCGTGCCGAAGCGCGCGGCCAGATGACTGGAAATCTTCGCGCCGAGCAACACGCCAATCGCTGGCATCGCTGCCATTACACCGATGGCGAAGGAGCCGTAACCCCAGCCTTCCAGGCGCAACGACACCAACGGCATGCTGACCCCCAGGGCCAGACCGACACTCAAGACAGACGCCAACACGGCGAAATACGTCGCCCACCGCATGTTCCACGCTCCTGTGGATAATTATTTTTTGGAGGCCACATCAAACAAATGTGGGAGCGAGCCTGCTCGCGAATACGGCTGCACATTCAGCACATGGGCTGACTGATACACCGCTTTCGCGAGCAGGCTCGCTCCCACAGGGATCTGCTTCGTCTGGAGGTTCTGCTCTTGCGAACAGACCCTCCTAACGGCTTACAGCTTGATCCACGTCGCCTTCAGCTCGGTGTATTTGTCGAACGCGTGCAGCGACTTGTCACGACCGTTGCCCGATTGCTTGAAGCCGCCAAACGGTGCGGTCATGTCGCCGCCGTCGTACTGGTTGACCCACACGCTGCCGGCACGTAGCGCCTTGGCGGTCAGGTGCGCCTTGGAGATGTCCTGGGTCCAGACTGCTGCGGCCAGGCCGTACGGCGTGTCGTTGGCGATCTGGATCGCTTCTTCAGCGGTATCGAAAGCGATGACCGACAGTACTGGGCCGAAGATCTCTTCCTGAGCGATCTTCATCGCGTTGCTCACGCCGTCGAAAATCGTTGGCTCAACGTAGGTGCCACCGGTTTCCTGCAGAATGCGTTTGCCGCCAGCCACCAATTTGGCGCCATCGGTATGACCGGATTCGATGTATGACAGCACGGTATTCATCTGCTGGGTATCCACCAGCGCACCAACGTTGGTCGCCGGATCCAGGGGATTGCCCGGTTTCCAGGCTTTCAGCGCCTCGATCACCATCGGCAGGAACTTGTCTTTGATCGAACGCTCGACCAGCAGACGCGAGCCGGCGGTGCAGACTTCGCCCTGGTTGAAGGCGATGGCGCTGGCGGCGGATTCAGCCGCGGCCTGCAGATCCGGAGCATCGGCAAAGACGATGTTCGGGCTCTTGCCACCGGCCTCCAGCCAGACGCGTTTCATGTTCGATTCGCCGGAGTAGATCATCAGTTGCTTGGCGATCTTGGTCGAACCGGTGAACACCAGCGTATCGACGTCGTTGTGCAGGGCCAGCGCCTTGCCAACGGTATGACCATAGCCCGGCAGCACGTTGAGCACGCCTTTCGGAATGCCGGCTTCAACCGCCAGTGCGGCGATGCGGATGGCGGTCAGCGGGGA
Source organism: Pseudomonas sp. M20 (assembly GCF_045037865.1). Lineage (NCBI taxonomy): Bacteria > Pseudomonadati > Pseudomonadota > Gammaproteobacteria > Pseudomonadales > Pseudomonadaceae > Pseudomonas > Pseudomonas sp. M20. Next base: position 5,939,356 of record NZ_CP173611.1, on the reverse strand, counting down.
TTTTTCCGATGGCTTGAGGATCACCGAGTTACCGGTCGACAGCGCCGGACCGAGTTTCCAGCAAGCCATCATCAGTGGGAAGTTCCACGGCACGATGGCGCCGACCACGCCTACCGGCTCGCGGGTCACCAGACCCAACTGGTCGTGCGGCGTAGCGGCGACTTCGTCGTAGATCTTGTCGATCGCTTCACCGCTCCAGCTCAGCGCTTGCGCCGCGCCCGGGACGTCGATGTACAGCGAATCGCTGATCGGCTTGCCCATGTCGAGGGTTTCGAGCAGGGCCAGTTCTTCGGCGTGCTGCTTCAGCAGGCCGGCAAAACGGATCATGGTGGCTTTGCGCTTGGTTGGCGCCAGGCGCGACCAGACGCCGGAATTGAAGGTGGCGCGGGCGTTTTCCACGGCGCGCTGGGCGTCGGCGGCGTCACAGCTGGCGATCTTGCCAAGCAGACGGCCATCGACCGGGCTGATGCACTCGAAGGTCTCGCCGGAGACGGCGTCGGTGTATTCGCCATTGAGATAAGCGCGGCCTTCGATTTTCAGGTCGCGGGCGCGTTGTTCCCAGTCGGCACGAGTCAGGGTGGTCATTTCGAGTGTCCTCCGCTTGTTGAATACGAGCGCCGCGCGATCTTCGCCAGCGTCCTCAGGAATTCTGCCCGGCCAGCCGGTTTTTCGGCCAGAGGCACCCGCCACCCTAAACCAGCGGCCGGGGTTGTTTCAATATATTTGACATAAGGTGGCCATACGGCCTTGCGGTGTTGATTTTAATCAACATAGACTTTGGCCCTTTCCAGCCAATCGCGCCGTACTCACGGGGGATAACAACAATGAACATCCAGAACGTCGTCGACATCAGCCTGACCAGCAGCGAAGCCGAACGCTATCGTCCGGACCCGGCGAAGGTGCTGAAGGGAGATCCTGAGCAAGCGGTGTTCCATCAGTACGAAAGCCCTTGCGGGCAGATGGGCGTTGGCGTTTGGGAAGGTGCGATCGGGCAGTGGACGGTGAATTACACCGAGCATGAGTACTGCGAAATCCTGCAGGGGGTTTCGGTGCTGCGTGACAGCGATGGTAACGCCAAGACCTTGCGTGTTGGCGACCGGTTTGTAATTCCGGCGGGTTTCCGCGGCACCTGGGAAGTGCTTGAGGCTTGCCGCAAGATCTATGTGATCTTTGAACAGAAGGCTTGAGTTTTTCGGTGATTTTACCGGCCTCTTCGCGAGCAAGCTCGCTCCCACATTCCTACCGCATTCCATTGTGGGAGCGAGCTGCTCGCGAAGGCGTCAGGACAGGCGACACAAAAATCAAGGCAACAAAAAAGGCCCGTATCGTGAGATACGGGCCTTTTTTGTAAGTCGGGAAAAATCAATTACTTGATTTTGCCTTCCTTGTAGATCACGTGCTTGCGAACAACCGGATCATATTTCTTGATCTCGATTTTGTCCGGGGTAGTACGCTTGTTCTTGTCGGTAGTGTAGAAGTGACCAGTACCGGCGCTCGAGATCAAACGAATCAATTCACGCATGATTAGCTCCCTTAAATCTTGCCATCGCGGCGAAGTTCGGCGAGCACGACAGTGATGCCACGCTTGTCGATGATACGCATGCCTTTGGCAGATACGCGCAGACGCACAAAACGTTTCTCTTCTTCAACCCAGAAGCGGTGATGCTGCAGGTTCGGCAGGAAACGACGACGGGTTTTGTTGTTTGCGTGGGAAATGTTATTCCCAGTTACCGGACCCTTACCGGTAACTTGACATACTCTCGACATGCCTCAGCCCTCTAAAACCACATGCCCAACCCGGCATGGGTTGGCCGCTTAATCTCTCAGTCATTTGGCGCCAGGCGCCGCGTTTCTTTAGAGGTCTTACCGGCTACACCTACAGTGAAGGAACCGGGCCCCTAGAAAAGAGCGCTGCTTTATACCAGAAAGACCGGGGTGCAACAACATTCGGTGTGAAATCAATCGGTAAAAAGGCGCTTTTTTGGTCTGCGAACGCTTTGGATAAAGGCCGGCATCGATTTTTACCACTCGTCGCAGAAAGTCGCCCAAGCAGGCGTTTCAGACTTTTTGCGAAGCACCGCGGTCTGAAAAACGGCCACCACTGTGCCCTTAAAATGCAAAAAGGGGATAGTCATTTGTAATCCAGCCCTCTAGGGTAGGCCTTTTCCAGACTGCACTTGCAGATGGGCCTTCGATCTGTAAAAGGAAACCGACCATGCGCCTCGCTGCCCTACCCTTGTTGCTCGCCCCGCTCCTGCTGAGCCCCCTGGCGCAGGCCGCCGCGCTGAGCGTCTGCACCGAGGCCAGCCCGGAAGGGTTCGACGTAGTGCAATACAACTCGCTGACCACCACCAATGCCTCGGCCGACGTGCTGATGAACCGCCTGGTGGATTTCGATACCACCAGCGGCAAAGTCGTGCCGAGCCTGGCCGACAGCTGGGAAGTCAGTACCGATGGCCTGACTTATGTATTCAAGCTGCACCCGCAGGTGAAATTTCATACGACTGATTACTTCAAACCGAGCCGCGAGTTGACCGCCGAAGACGTCAAATTCAGCTTCGACCGCATGCTCGACCCGGCCAACCCGTGGCACAAGGTCGCTCAAAGCGGCTTCCCGCATGCGCAGTCGATGCAGTTGCCAGCGCTGATCAAGAAGATTGACGCGCTCGATCCGCTGACCGTGCGCTTCACCCTTGATCATCCTGATTCGACATTCCTGGCGACCCTGAGCATGGGCTTCGCCTCGATCTACTCCGCCGAATACGCCGACAAACTGATGAAGGCCAACGCCACGGACAAGCTCAACAGCCAGCCGATCGGCACCGGCCCATTCGTGTTCAACCGTTTCCAGAAAGACGCAGCGATCCGTTACAAGGCCAACCCGGATTACTTCGGTGGCAAGCCTGCGGTGGATCCGTTGATCTTCGCCATCACCCCGGACGCTAACGTGCGCCTGCAAAAACTGCGGCGCAATGAATGCCAGATCGCCCTGTCGCCAAAACCTTTGGACGTACAGGCCGCGCTGAAAGAACCGACGCTGAAAGTCGAAAAGACTGACGCGTTCATGACCGCATTCGTCGGCATCAACAGCCAGCATCCGCCGCTGGACAAACCAGAAGTGCGTCAGGCGATCAACCTCGCCTTCGACAAGGCCAACTACATCAAAGCCGTGTTTGAAGACACCGCCGAAGCCGCCAATGGCCCTTACCCGCCGAACACCTGGAGCTACGCGAAGAACCTGCCGGGGTACCCGCACGATGTCGCCAAAGCCAAGGCGTTGTTGGTCAAGGCCGGGTTGAAGGATGGCTTCCAGACCACCATCTGGACGCGTCCGTCGGGCAGCCTGCTCAACCCAAACCCGAGTCTGGGCGCGCAGATGCTGCAGTCGGATCTGGCGGAAATCGGCATTCAAGCGGAAATCCGTGTGATCGAGTGGGGCGAGCTGATCCGTCGCGCCAAGGCGGGCGAGCATGACCTGCTGTTCATGGGCTGGGCCGGCGATAACGGCGACCCGGACAACTTCCTCACGCCGCAGTTTTCCTGCGCAGCGGTCAAGTCGGGCACCAACTTTGCGCGCTACTGCAATGCTGATCTCGACAAGCTGATCAGCGCCGGCAAGACCACCAGTGAGCAAGGTGTGCGCACCAAACTGTACGAACAGGCGCAGACGCAGATTCAGCAGCAGGCGTTGTGGCTGCCGCTGGCGCACCCGACTGCCTACGCGCTGACGCGCAAGGATGTGCAGGGTTACTCCGTGAGCCCGTTTGGCCGGCAGGACTATTCCAAGGTCAACCTGAAATAACCTGCCCGGCACAAAACTCTGTGGATGCAATCAAACCTGTGGGAGCGAGCTTGCTCGCGAAAGCGGTCTGTCCGTAAAAGTGATGCTGACTGACACGAAGCCTTCGCGAGCAAGCTCGCTCCCACAGGGATTTGATCGTTCCTGGGCGTTACATCCAGCCACACTCCGCCATCGATAACGGCTCCCCATCGCCGACGATGAAGTGATCCAGCACCCGTACATCAATCAGCTCCAGCGCCTTTTGCAGGCGCTTGGTCAGCAGCCGATCTGCCTGACTGGGGTCGGTATTCCCCGATGGATGGTTGTGGCACAGGATCAACGCCGCCGCGTTATTGGCCAAACATCGCTTCACCACCTCGCGCGGATGCACGCTGGTGTTGTCGATCGAGCCGCGAAACAGTATCTCGAAATTCAGTACTTGATGTTTGGAGTCGAGAAACAGGCAACCAAACACCTCATGCGGTTCGTGGCGCAGCATCGATTTCAGATAATCGCGAACGACCTGAGGGTTTTCCAGGGCTGGTTTCTGCCGTGATTTCTCAGCCAGATGTCGCCTGTTCATTTCCTGAGCAGCTTGCAGTTGCGCAAACTTTGCCGGTCCGAGCCCCAATTGTTTGCTGAATGCGTCCTGATCGGCCTCAAGCAGCAAACGCAGGCTACCGAATTGAGTCAACAGATTGCGCGCCAGGTCCACAGCGCTTATTCCGGGCAATCCGGTGCGCAGAAAAATGGCCAATAACTCAGCATCCGAAAGGCTCGCTGCACCGTGTTCCAATAACCTTTCCCGCGGGCGTTCCGCCGCAGGCCAATCGCGAATACTCATACACATTCCCTGTCTGTGGGCGCCGCTGTTCCGTAGCGGTCGCTGTGATATCGTAGCCCATCTTTTTTGCGGTCGATTCAACCCTGGGGAGGGGCATCGCATCGCAGTCATCAACGAAATGAAAGGCAGACCTATGCAGCGGCTGTATCGGAAACGCATCGTTCTGGGCGTCGGCGGCGGCATCGCGGCCTACAAGAGCGCCGATCTGGTTCGTCGCCTGATCGACCAGGGTGCCGAAGTGCGCGTGGTCATGACCCACGGTGGCGCCGAGTTCATCACCCCGCTGACCATGCAGGCCTTGTCCGGCCACCCGGTTCACCTCGACTTGCTCGACCCGGCCGCCGAAGCCGCGATGGGTCACATCGAGCTGGCCAAATGGGCCGATCTGGTGCTGATCGCCCCGGCCACCGCCGACCTGATTGCCCGTCTTGCCCAAGGCATCGCCAACGATTTGCTGACCACTTTAGTGTTGGCCACCGACGCTGTCGTCGCCGTTGCTCCGGCAATGAATCAAGCGATGTGGCGCGATCCGGCGACCCAGGCCAACCTGCAACTCCTGGAAAGCCGTGGCCTTAAGGCCTTCGGCCCGGCGTCTGGCAGTCAGGCCTGCGGCGACGTCGGCATGGGCCGCATGATGGAAGCCACCGATCTGGCGCAATGCGCAGCGGACTGTTTCCAGCGTCAGGCACTGACCGGCAAGCACGTGGTCATTACCGCCGGCCCGACCCAGGAAAACATCGACCCGGTGCGCTACATCACCAATCACAGCTCCGGAAAAATGGGCTTTGCCCTCGCCGAAGCAGCCGTGGAAGCCGGCGCCCGTGTGACCCTGATCAGCGGCCCGGTGCACCTGCCGACGCCAGATCGCGTCACACGCATAGACGTGGTCAGCGCCCGCGACATGCTCGCAGCCTGTGAATCGGCGATCCCGTGCGACGTGTTCATCGCCTCGGCAGCCGTTGCGGACTACCGCCCGGAAGTCGTCGCCCCGCAAAAACTCAAGAAAGATCCTACGAGCGGTGACGGCTTTGTCCTGCAAATGGTGCGCAATCCAGACATTCTGGCCACCATCGCGACCCGTCCCGACCGTCCGTTCAGTGTCGGCTTCGCCGCCGAGACCGAACACCTTCTCGACTACGCTGCACGCAAGCTGAAGGACAAGAATCTCGATTTGATCGTCGCCAACGACGTCGCCAACCCGAGCATCGGTTTCAACAGTGAAGAAAACGCCTGCAGCGTGATTGACCGTGCGCTGCACGCCACGGTTTTCGCCCAGACCAGCAAGAGCAAGATCGCTCGCCAACTGGTCACTTTTATCGCCGAACGTCTGAACCAGGTTTAATTTACATGCACGCTTTGCAAGCCAAGATCCTCGACCCACGCATCGGCAGCGAATTCCCGCTGCCGCAATACGCCACTCTGGGTTCCGCTGCCCTGGACCTGAGAGCCATGCTCCAACAGGACACGATGCTGAATCCAGGAGAAACCCTGCTCATCCCAACAGGATTATCTATCCACGTTGGCGACCCGGGTCTGGCGGCGTTGATTTTGCCTCGCTCAGGGCTGGGTCATAAACACGGCATAGTGCTGGGCAATAGCGTCGGTCTGATCGATTCCGACTACCAAGGCGAATTGATGGTTTCATGCTGGAACCGCGGATCGACTGCATTCAACATCGAGGTTGGCTCACGTATCGCTCAATTGGTTCTTGTACCCGTGGTTCAAGCTCACTTTGAGATAGTCGAGCAGTTTGACCAAAGCGAACGCGGCACCGGTGGCTTCGGCCACACCGGCACCAACTAAGCGGAAAAATCCCCTGCAGGCGCTGCCGGAGACAGCGCCACAGGGGAAAATTTCAGGCAGATCAGTTGAATGGTTTACCGCCAAAAATCAAGGTTTTGCCGGCCGAAAGTCACGCCAGCCGAGGCGTCATGGCCCTTTCGCACCACGAACTCTCTGTGGAAAACGCCGTCATACCCTTCAGTTTGAGCCTGCCGTCGAACGATTCGTCGGTCTGTCCCGCCACTTTCGAGATGGAGCATTTCCGTAGATGAGCACCCCAGCCAAGATTGCCCCGAAGCTGCCCGACAGCATTTTCCGCGCCTATGACATTCGCGGCACCGTGCCGGAATTCCTCAATGCCGAAACTGCTTACTGGATTGGCCGCGCCATCGGTTCGCAGAGCCTGGCCCAAGGTGAGCCGAACGTGTCCGTCGGTCGCGACGGCCGCTTGTCCGGCCCCGAACTGGTTGCCGAGCTGATCCGCGGCATCGCCGAGAGCGGCTGCCACGTCAGCGATGTCGGTCTGGTGCCGACGCCGGCGCTGTACTACGCCGCCAACGTCCTGGCCGGCAAATCCGGGGTGATGCTCACCGGCAGCCACAACCCGTCGAACTACAACGGTTTCAAGATCGTCATCGCCGGCGACACCCTCGCCAACGAACAGATCCAGGCCCTGCATGAACGCCTCAAGACCAACAACTTGAGCAGCGGCACGGGCAGCGTCACCCAAGTAGAAATCCTCGACCGCTACAACACCGAAATCGTCCAGGACATCAAACTGGCCCGGCGCATGAAGGTCGTGGTCGACTGCGGCAACGGCGCGGCCGGCGTGATTGCCCCGCAACTGATCGAAGCGCTGAATTGCGAAGTGATTCCGCTGTTCTGTGAGGTCGACGGCAACTTCCCGAACCACCACCCGGATCCGGGCAAGCCTGAAAACCTCGTCGACCTGATCGCCAAGGTCAAGGAAACCAACGCCGACATCGGCCTCGCCTTCGACGGCGACGGCGACCGTGTCGGCGTGGTGACCAACACCGGCAGCATCGTCTACCCCGATCGCCTGCTGATGCTGTTCGCCCGCGACGTAGTGGCGCGCAATCCGGACGCGGAAATCATCTTCGACGTCAAATGCACCCGCCGTCTGGTGCCGCTGATCAAGGAATACGGCGGCCGACCGCTAATGTGGAAGACCGGTCATTCGTTGATCAAAAAGAAAATGAAACAATCCGGTGCGCTATTGGCCGGCGAAATGAGCGGGCACATCTTCTTCAAGGAACGCTGGTTCGGCTTCGACGACGGTATCTACAGCGCCGCACGGCTGCTGGAGATCCTTAGCAAGGAAAAATCCACTGCGGAAGAGCTGTTTGCGACCTTCCCGAACGATATTTCTACGCCGGAAATCAATATCCATGTGACCGAAGAGAGCAAATTCAGCATCATTGATGCACTGCACGACGCACAGTGGGGCGCAGGCGCTGACCTGACCACCATCGACGGCGTGCGAGTCGATTACGCCAAAGGCTGGGGCCTGGTGCGCGCGTCCAACACCACACCGGTGCTGGTGCTGCGCTTCGAGGCCGATGACGAGGCTGAATTGCAACGCATCAAGGATGTGTTCCACGCCCAACTGAAACGCGTTGCACCTGATCTCCAACTACCGTTCTGATCCACCCGGAGCCCTGAATGACCCTCGAACGCGAAGCCGCCGCCCATACCGCCCAGGTCCTGTCCGAAGCGTTGCCTTACATCCGACGCTATGTCGGCAAGACCCTGGTGATCAAATACGGCGGCAACGCGATGGAAAGCGAGGAGCTGAAAACCGGCTTCGCCCGCGACATCGTCTTGATGAAAGCCGTGGGCATCAACCCGGTGGTCGTGCACGGTGGCGGCCCGCAGATCGGTGATCTGCTCAAGCGCCTGTCGATCGAAAGCCATTTCGTCGATGGCATGCGAGTCACCGATGCCGCGACCATGGACGTGGTGGAAATGGTCCTCGGCGGCCAGGTCAACAAGAGCATCGTCAACCTCATCAACCGTCACGGCGGCAGCGCCATCGGCCTTACCGGTAAAGACGCCGGGCTGATTCGTGCGAAGAAGCTCACCGTGACCCGCCAGACGCCGGAGATGACTCAGCCGGAAATCATCGACATCGGTCAGGTAGGTGAAGTGGTCGGGATCAACACCGAACTGCTGAACTTGCTGGTCAAAGGCAACTTCATCCCGGTCATCGCGCCGATTGGCGTGGGTGAGAACGGCGAGTCGTACAACATCAACGCTGACCTGGTCGCTGGTAAAGTTGCCGAGGCGTTGAAAGCCGAGAAGCTGATGCTGCTGACCAACATCGCCGGCCTGATGGACAAGTCGGGCACCGTGCTGACTGGCCTTAGCACCCAGCAGGTCGACGATCTGATCGCCGACGGCACCATCTACGGCGGCATGCTGCCGAAGATTCGCTGCGCGCTGGAAGCGGTTCAGGGCGGCGTCGGTAGTTCGTTGATCATTGACGGTCGAGTGCCTAACGCGATCCTGCTGGAAATCTTCACTGATACCGGTGTGGGTACGCTGATCAGCAATCGCAAGCGTCCTTGATCGGTAATTGCTGAAAAGCCAAAGATCGCAGCCTGCGTCGGCTCCTACATCACACGGAATTTCATTTGTATGAATTCCCTGTAGGAGCTGACGAAGTCTGCGATCTTTTTTGTGCCCGCAAGAAACGTCCGACATAACTCAGCGAAACGTCCGACATTCCCTCAGAACAAATCTCCCTAGGATCCTCCCTTCATCCACCGGAGACTTACCCATGCAAAAAGATTACGTCCCTTACGGCAGCGATGTTTCCCCTGGCACTTACGAGTGTGTTGATTGCGGCCATCAGTATTCCAATCAAGCCAAGACCTCGATGCCTCCGTGCCCGCAATTTCGCAAAACAGCACATGCGTTGAATGGCTGGAAAATCCTCACTGGGCAAGGTGATGCGATCAAAGACCCTTATCCAGAACAGCCTGCCAACATCAAAAGCGCCGAGGTCATCACGCCCTCGAACAAAAAATAACCCCGGAGCGCCTGAAACATGCAGATCTCGTTCACGATTGACGCCGACGCTTTCGAGCTGGAACAAAAGGAACCGGTCAAGAAAACCTTGCGCATCGGCGACGCGGAAATCGCCCACGCCTTGCAGCGTATAGCCAAGGCCAGTCTGACCGAATACCTGAAAATGCTGGTCGAGGGCGGCATGCCCAGTCGCGCTGACGAGGCCAAGCAGGATCGCCTGCTCTACCTGATTCAAAGCTACTTCGGGCAAACACTGCCGACCGAGTCGCAGATCTCGACGATCTTCCAGCTGACCCAGAGCCAAAGCAAAACCTTGCTGAAGAACACCGTTTCACGCTTTCGCAATCAGCTCGACGACATCCTCCAGCACAGCATGCGCGCGGTGATCGAGACAGCCGAACACGCGCAAACCGTGTTTCTGGTGGTCATCAGCTCGGACGTGATTCGCGATGAGCTGAACATGCTGATCACCCAGAACGAGCCGACCTTCAAACCCATCACCAAGCGCAAAGGCAGCGCCGGGCAGTTCGAGATCAGCGAAGACTCCCACGACTTGCTCTGCACGACGCTGGGGCTCAATGCCGTTCAGTGACATCGTCGCGGTCAGTGGCTTGCTGCTGACCCTGACCACGTTCATGTTCAATCTGGCGTGGCCGGCGCTCAGTGAAGCGCTGGCGCTGGATGAATACCAGTCGGGGCCGCTGAACAGAAAACGCAGCAGGGACAAGGTTCGGGGGGCTTTTTACGGGCGCGCGCTGCCGCTGACGTGCGCGTTTGTGGCGCTGTTTTACGTCAACCTGCCGGCTGCGGTGGGGATTATTCGCAGCAGCACACTGGATCTGTGGGATTTTGATGTGGATCGCACGCTGTACGTAATGGTCGTAATGGCGTTGCTGGCATTTGCACTGATCAACACAGGATTAACCGTGAAACTGCTCAGAAAATGGCGAAACCTGCGTTAAACCGCCCCCCCCCTGCAGAAGCTGCCGAAGGCTGCGATCTTTTGATTCTGTTTTTAAGATCAAAAGATCGCAGCCTTCGGCAGCTCCTACAGAATGATGTCGTATCAGACGCCGAACTGGGCGCGGTACGCTTCCACGGCTGGCAGGTGTTGCTTGAGCTGCGGATCATCGGCAAGGAATTCCAGCACCTGATTCAGCGAAACAATGCTGATCACCGGAATGCCGAAGTCGCGCTCGACTTCCTGGATGGCCGACAACTCACCATTGCCACGCTCCTGACGGTTCAGGGCAATCAGTACGCCGGCAGCCTTGGCGCCGTCCTGCGAGGCGATGATCTGCATCACTTCACGGATTGCGGTGCCGGCGGTAATCACGTCATCGATGATCAGCACATCACCGGTCAATGGCGCGCCGACCAGACTACCGCCTTCGCCATGAGCCTTGGCTTCCTTGCGGTTGAAGCACCATGGCAGGTCACGGTCGTGATGCTCGGCCAGCGCAACGGCAGTGGTTGCCGCCAGCGGGATGCCTTTGTAGGCCGGGCCGAACAGAACGTCGAAAGGAATACCGCTTTCAGCGATGGCCGCAGCGTAGAAACGCCCGAGCTGCGCCAAGGCCGAGCCCGAATTGAACAGGCCGGCGTTGAAGAAGTAAGGACTGGTGCGCCCGGACTTCAGGGTGAACTCACCGAAGCGCAAAACGCCGCGATCGATGGCAAAACGAATGAAATCGCGCTGATACGCTTGCATGAAAAAAACCCCAAATACCACGGATTTAGCTAATTAGCTTGACGCCGTGTATCATACACGCACGCGATTTTTGGGGCCATTTATGCGGATCATCAGTGTGAACGTCAATGGTATTCAGGCTGCAGTCGAGCGTGGTTTGCTCAGTTGGCTGCAAGCACAGAATGCCGACGTCATCTGCCTGCAGGACACCCGTGCCTCCGCCTTTGAACTGGATGACCCAGCCTTCCAACTGGATGGCTACTTCCTTTATGCCTGCGATGCTGAAGTCCCTGCCCAAGGCGGCGTGGCTTTGTATTCGCGGTTGCAACCGAAGGCTGTCATCAGCGGTCTCGGTTTCGAGACGGCCGACCGCTACGGGCGCTACCTGCAAGCAGATTTCGACAAAGTCAGTATTGCCACCTTGCTGCTCCCTTCGGGGATGAACGGCGACGAGGACTTGAACCAGAAGTTCAAGCTCATGGACGACTTCGGCAAGTACCTGGACAAACAGCGACGCAAACGTCGCGAGTACATTTATTGTGGCTCGTTGTACGTGGCGCAGCAGAAGCTCGACATCAAGAACTGGCGCGACAGCCAGCAATCTCCGGGCTTCCTGGCGCCAGAACGCGCCTGGATGGACGAGATTGTCGGCAACATGGGCTACGTAGATGCCCTGCGCGAAGTCAGCCGTGAAGGCGACCAGTACAGCTGGTGGCCGGACAGCGAACAGGCCGAGATGCTCAATCTGGGCTGGCGTTTCGATTACCAGATCCTGACTCCAGGCCTGCGACGCTTTGTGCGCAGCGCACGCCTGCCACGTCAGCCACGGTTCTCGCAGCACGCACCGCTGATCGTCGACTACGACTGGACGCTGACCATCTAAGCGTCGTTTTGCAGTACAAAAAATGCCCGTATCGCAAGATACGGGCATTTTTTATGCGTCACTTCCAGACAGGCTCGAATTCAGACTGCGACGAAGAACGGTAAAGCCAGATACAGCTTGATCACGATGACATTGATTATGTCGATGAAGAACGCTCCGACCATCGGCACCACCAGAAAAGCGATCTGCGAGGGGCCGTAGCGTTGCGTCACGGCCTGCATGTTGGCAATGGCAGTCGGCGTGGCACCCAGGCCAAAACCGCAATGCCCCGCCGCCAGGACGGCGGCATCGTAATTACGGCCCATCACCCGGAATGTCACGAAAATCGCGAACAGCGCCATGACCATGGCCTGCATCGCCAGAATGATGAAGATCGGCAGCGCTAGCGCGGCCAGATCCCACAACTTGAGCGACATCAGGGCGATCGCCAGAAACAACGACAGACTGACATTACCCAGTACCGAGACCTCACGCTCAAACACCTGATACAAGCCCAGCGCTGAAAGACCGTTGCGCAGCACAACGCCTACAAACAGGACACACACAAACGTCGGCAACTCGAATGCAGTCCCTTGCAGCAGGCCGTTCAACAGATTGCCCGCGAGCAAGCTGACTGCAATCAGAGCGAGGGTTTCGACAAACGAAAATGGCGTGATCGAGCGCTCCTTGTTCGGCTGTTCAAAACCTTTTGGCAACCGTGGCACTTCCTGCTGATTGCAACCGGGCACCTCCACTCGCTTGATGAGCAACCGCGCAACCGGCCCGCCGATCAAACCACCCAACACCAGACCAAACGTCGCGGAGGCCATCGCCAGTTCGGACGCTGAGGCCAGACCGTACTTCTCGCTGAATACCGTGCCCCAAGCAGCGCCGGTTCCATGACCGCCCGCCAGGGTGATCGATCCGGTCAGCAGCCCCATCAACGGGTCGAGCCCAAGCATTTTTGCCAACCCGATCCCCATCGCATTCTGCACCACCAACAGACCGGTGACCGCCAGCAAGAATATTCCGACGATGCGCCCGCCTTTTTTCAGACTGGCGAAGTCTGCGCTCAGCCCAATGGTGGCAAAAAAGGCCAGCATCAAAGGTGTTTGCAAGGAAGTATCAAAGCGAATTTCAATATCGAACGTTCGCAGTAACAGTAAAATCAAGGCAACTACCAAGCCACCTGCGACAGGTTCAGGGATATTGTAACTGCGCATGAAGCCAACACGCCTAACGAGCCCGCGCCCCAGTAGAAGTACTAAGGAAGCGGCCACAAGCGTTCCGTAAAAATCGAGCTGAATCATTGGAATTATTCTTGGCTATTTATTCAGAGGCGAATTTTTTACCTGCATCCACCCCCTGAACCGGCTGATTGTCTCAACACTGATTACTCGGGAATTCAAGAGCCTTCGATGGCTTGAACATATCTTCATATTTCATTAGAAATATTAGCCGAGCAACTTTAACAATCGTTGACCTTGATTCCAAGGACATGAATCCTAACCAAGCCAATGCAGTTGTGACTAAAAGTGTATATGCGAAAATAACAGGACTTGTCATCGCAGCCAGACTATTCCTACATACAGTAACGATTAATTATGCTGCATAAATAAAAATGCCCTGACATGTCAGGGCATTGGTATTAGAACTTTGCGCGTTTCTTATTTGATCAGGCGCCACGTAAATGGATATCTGTAAGGAAAACCTTCATTGGCTTTCACTCCGGCAATGATCGTCAAAACCAGTGCGCCGATAGCCAGTATTCCCAACAGAAAGAAACCGATGATCAGCACCATCAGCAGAAAGCAGATCAACGATGCGATGGCGACAGTGATCTGAAAATTCAGCGCCTCCTTGCCTTGGGCATCGATGAACGGGTCTGTCTCGCGCTTCATCTGCCACAGGATCAACGGCCCGATCAAATTGCCGAATGGAATCCAGATCCCCAACAAGGCGGACAAGTGACAAAACATCGCCCATTGGCGAACCTCTTGGCTCGGTTTGGGCAGCAACTCTTGCTCGTCACTCATCGCGTCCTCCTTGCGGTTATCAACCTGCTCAGTCGGCCAGTGCAGCCTTTTGCAGTTCGAAGATTTCGTTCATGCCCTGCTTGGCCAGTTCCAGCATGGCGTTCAAGTCTTCAGGCTGGAACGGCGCGCCTTCAGCGGTGCCCTGTACTTCGATGAAACCACCGGTGCTGGTCATCACTACGTTGAGGTCGGTCTCGGCAGCGGAATCTTCAAGATAGTCCAGATCCAGCACGGCCTCGCCCTGATACATGCCGACGGATACCGCACCGATCATTTGCTTGAGCGGATCGCCACCCTTCAGGCCGCCACGCTTCTTGATCACTTTCAGCGCATCAACCAGTGCAACCATTGCGCCAGTGATAGAAGCGGTGCGAGTGCCACCGTCAGCCTGGATCACGTCGCAGTCAACGTAAAGGGTGACGTCACCCAGCTTGGACATGTCCAGCGCAGCGCGCAGGGAACGACCGATCAGACGCTGGATTTCCAGGGTGCGACCGCCCTGCTTGCCACGGCTCGCTTCACGCTGGTTACGCTCGCCGGTAGCACGCGGCAGCATGCCGTATTCGGCAGTCAACCAGCCTTGGCCCTGGCCCTTGAGGAAACGCGGCACGCCGTTTTCGACGCTGACGGTGCAGATGACTTTGGTATCACCGAATTCGACCAGTACGGATCCCTCGGCGTGTTTGGTGTAGTTGCGGGTAATGCGGATCGAGCGGAGCTGATCGGCAGCGCGACCACTTGGACGTTTCATAGGGAATACCTGTACTGGGGACGGAAAACTGCCGAGCATTATAGAGCGCTGCACCGCGCCTGGGCACTCGTTAAAAAATCCGGGCGACGATTGAAGCCCCTGAAACACCGATTACCGACGGGCTGCAGCCCTTTGTCACACCGTGTGTTTGGGCGCATTCGCCGCACTGCGCTACAATCCTGCGCCTTTGCTGCCAGTCGGCTTAAATTCATTGATATCGAGCCTGCGGAACATCCTGCTGCGCCGATCTGCATTGCGAGGTCACCGCCATGGTGCACAGCATGACCGCCTTCGCCCGCGTCGAAAAAGCCGGCGCCCAGGGCACCCTGAGCTGGGAGCTGCGCTCGGTCAACAGCCGCTATCTGGAACCACATTTGCGTCTGCCAGAGTCGTTTCGCGACCTCGAAGGCGCGGTGCGTGAAGCGCTGCGTCAGGGCCTGTCGCGAGGCAAACTCGAATGCACCCTGCGGTTCACCGAAGAAAGCACCGGCAAAACCCTGCAAGTCGATCGCGAGCGCGCCGCGCAACTGGTCGCAGCAGCCGAGACCATTGCCGGCCTGATCAAGAATCCTGCCGCACTCAATCCCCTGGAAGTGCTGGCCTGGCCCGGTGTACTCGTGGGTGATGCGACTGACCCGCAGGCATTGAACGCCGACGCACTGGCCCTGTTCAATCAAGGCCTGAAAGAGTTGAAGGCCGGCCGCGAGCGCGAAGGCGCGGAGCTGGCACGCCTGATCAACGAGCGCCTGACTTCCATTGAAGAAGACGTAGTGACCCTGCGTGAACTGGTGCCACAGATGCTCGCCACCCAACGCCAGAAAGTCCTCGACCGCTTCAACGACATGAAAGCCGAGCTGGACCCGCAGCGCCTCGAACAGGAAATGGTCATGCTCGCGCAAAAGAGCGATGTGGCCGAAGAACTGGATCGCCTGAGCACCCACATCATCGAAGTGCGCCGGGTACTGAAGTCCGGCGGCGCTGCCGGGCGCCGCCTGGACTTCCTGATGCAGGAACTCAACCGCGAAGCCAACACACTGGGCTCCAAGGCCTTCGACCCGCGCAGCACCCAAGCCGCCGTCAACCTCAAGGTGTTGATCGAGCAGATGCGTGAACAAGTGCAGAATATTGAGTAAGGCAACCCCGACATGACCCACAGCACCGGCACTCTGTACATTATTTCCGCGCCATCGGGCGCGGGCAAAAGCAGCCTGGTCAAGGCTTTGACCGACGCCATACCGGAAATTCGCGTTTCGGTTTCGCACACCACCCGCGCCATGCGTCCGGGCGAAGTGGACGGCGTGAACTATCACTTCGTGACCCGCGAAGAGTTTGTGAAGATGGGCGAGCATGGCGACTTCCTCGAACGCGCCGAAGTCTTCGGCAACTTCTACGGTACCTCGCAAAGCCGCCTGCAGCAGACGCTGGACGAAGGCCACGACCTGATTCTGGAAATCGACTGGCAAGGCGCCGAGCAAGTGCGCAAGTTGATGCCGCAAGCACGCTCGATCTTTATCCTGCCGCCGTCGCTTCAAGCCCTGCACCAGCGCCTGACCAACCGCGGTCAGGACAGCGACGAGATCATTGACGGCCGGATGCGCGAAGCGGTCAGCGAGATGAGTCACTATGTCGAGTACGACTACCTGATCATCAACGACGATTTTGCTCACGCACTGGACGATCTGAAGGCGATTTTCCGCGCCAATCAACTCCAACAGAAACGCCAGCAGGTACGTTTCGGCAAATTGCTTGCCGAATTGCTCGGTTAATCAGCACTTCCCAAAACGCCTGCAAGCGCTTTACATTGGAGCTTGCAGCGCGTTGAAGGGCTTGGTCAAAAAATCAGCGCTTCCCTAATCGCTGGTGATTTTTTAAACTGTTGAGTCCGCTCGCCCAACCGGGCAGCGCGCATATTGCATTCGCTCCGAGGAATACCATGGCCCGCGTAACCGTTGAAGACTGCCTGAACCACGTGGAAAACCGTTTTGAGCTGGTCATGCTCTCTACCAAACGTGCCCGTCAACTGGCCACCGGCGGCAAAGAGCCACTGGTTCAGTGGGAAAACGACAAGCCTACCGTTGTTGCCCTGCGTGAAATCGCTGAAGGCCTGATGAGCTACGAGTTCATCGCCAACGCTGAGATCGTCGAAGACGAACCGCTGTTCGCAGCGTTCGAGGACGAGTCCAACGAGGCCGTCTAAGCCTATGCCTGGTCGACGTAGCACGGCGCGGGATCACAGCTTACGGCAGGAATTATCATGCCGAGCATAGACGCCCTCGCCGATCGCTTATCGACCTACCTCGGCAACGACCAGGTCAACCTGGTCCGCCGAGCGTATTTCTACGCCGAACAAGCCCATGACGGTCAGCGCCGTCGCAGCGGCGAGGCGTATGTCACGCATCCTCTTGCGGTGGCGAATATTCTTGCCGACATGCACATGGACCATCAGAGTCTGATGGCCGCGATGCTGCATGACGTGATCGAAGACACCGGTATCGCCAAAGAAGCGCTGCAAGCGCAGTTCGGTGAAACCGTGGCCGAACTGGTCGATGGGGTCAGCAAACTGACCCAGATGAATTTCGAGACCAAGGCCGAAGCCCAAGCCGAAAACTTCCAGAAAATGGCCATGGCCATGGCGCGCGACATTCGCGTGATCCTGGTCAAGCTTGCCGACCGCCTGCACAACATGCGCACGCTGGAAGTGCTGTCCGGCGAAAAACGCCGCCGGATCGCCAAGGAAACCCTCGAAATCTATGCGCCCATCGCCAACCGGCTGGGCATGCATGCGATCCGCATCGAATTCGAAGACCTCGGCTTCAAGGCCATGCACCCGATGCGTTCCGCGCGGATCTACCAGGCGGTCAAACGCGCCCGGGGCAATCGCAAGGAAATCGTCAACAAGATCGAAGAATCCCTCGGCCATTGCCTCGCCATCGACGGCATCCAGGGCGAAGTCAGCGGTCGCCAGAAACACCTCTACGGCATCTACAAGAAAATGCGCGGCAAGCGTCGGGCCTTCAACGAGATCATGGACGTCTACGCGTTCCGGATCATCGTCGACAAGGTCGATACCTGCTACCGCGTGCTCGGCGCTGTACATAATTTGTACAAACCGTTGCCGGGGCGCTTCAAGGATTACATCGCGATCCCCAAGGCCAACGGCTATCAGTCGCTGCATACCACGCTGTTCGGCATGCACGGCGTACCGATCGAGATTCAGATCCGTACCCGCGAAATGGAAGAGATGGCCAACAACGGCATCGCCGCCCATTGGCTGTACAAATCCAGCGGTGACGAACAGCCGAAAGGCACTCACGCCCGCGCCCGCCAGTGGGTCAAAGGCGTGCTGGAAATGCAGCAACGTGCCGGCAACTCGCTGGAATTCATCGAGAGCGTGAAGATCGACCTGTTCCCGGACGAGGTCTACGTGTTCACGCCCAAAGGCCGGATCATGGAGCTGCCGAAAGGCTCCACGGCGGTCGACTTTGCCTACGCGGTGCACACCGACGTTGGCAACAGCTGCATTGCCTGCCGGATCAACCGTCGTCTCGCGCCGCTGTCCGAACCGCTGCAAAGCGGCTCCACGGTCGAGATCGTCAGCGCTCCCGGCGCCCGACCGAATCCGGCATGGCTCAATTTCGTCGTCACCGGCAAGGCGCGCACGCACATCCGCCATGCGCTGAAACTGCAACGTCGCTCCGAGTCCATCAGCCTCGGCGAACGCCTGCTGAACAAGGTGCTCAACGGTTTCGACAGTTCGCTGGAGAAGATCCCGGCCGAACGCGTCAAAGCCATGCTCACCGAGTACCGCCTCGAACTGATCGAAGACTTGCTCGAAGACATTGGCCTCGGCAACCGCATGGCTTACGTCGTTGCCCGACGGCTGCTCGGCGAAGGCGAACAGTTGCCAAGCCCGGAAGGACCGCTGGCCATTCGCGGTACCGAAGGTCTGGTACTGAGCTACGCCAAGTGCTGCACGCCGATCCCGGGCGACCCGATTGTCGGGCACCTGTCGGCGGGCAAAGGCATGGTCGTGCACCTGGACAACTGCCGCAACATCAGCGAAATCCGGCACAACCCGGAAAAATGCATCCAGCTCTCGTGGGCCAAGGATGTCACCGGCGAATTCAACGTCGAACTGCGCGTCGAGCTGGAACACCAGCGCGGCCTGATCGCTCTGCTGGCCAGCAGCGTCAACGCGGCTGACGGCAATATCGAGAAAATCAGCATGGACGAACGCGATGGTCGCATCAGCGTGGTCCAGTTGGTGGTCAGCGTCCACGATCGTGTGCACCTGGCCCGCGTGATCAAGAAGCTGCGCGCCTTGACCGGGGTGATTCGCATCACCCGCATGCGTGCATAACGCAACCCTAACAAGGAGTCATACATGACCAAGACTGTTATCACCAGCGACAAGGCCCCGGCCGCCATCGGTACTTACTCCCAGGCGATCAAGGCAGGCAACACCGTTTACATGTCGGGTCAGATTCCTCTGGACCCAAAAACCATGGAACTGGTTGAAGGCTTCGAAGCCCAGACCGTCCAGGTGTTCGAGAACCTCAAAGCAGTGGCCGAAGCCGCCGGCGGTTCGTTCAAGGATATCGTCAAACTGAATATCTTCCTCACCGACCTGAGCCACTTCGCCAAGGTCAACGAGATCATGGGCAAGTACTTCGACCAGCCATACCCGGCCCGCGCCGCCATTGGCGTGGCTGCCCTGCCAAAGGGTGCGCAGGTTGAAATGGATGCCATTCTGGTCATCGAGTGATGCGCACGGCGCGGCCCTCAAACGCCGCGCCGACTGCTCAGCAAGAAAAGGTTTTGAAAGGATTCCACCATGCGCAAAGCGCTAGCTCTCCCGCTGTTCGCCATTTTCCTCGGCGGCTGCGCCAGCAACCCTGCCGACCGTGACATCAGTGGCACCTGGATCAACCAGGTGGCGATCGATGCCGCAGCCAAGGGCGGCCCCCTGCGCGAAGCGCTTCAGGCTTACGGCCCGAACCTTGAGTGGGACGTTAACACCAAGGCCGGTCAGGCCCGCTACACCAACGGTTTTGAGAACGTCGAAGGACGGCTGCTGGGTGAGAAATCCGGCGCCTGGAAGGTCGACTTCTATGGCAGCTCCGCCAGTGAGCTGAAACGCGATGGCGGGCAACTGCAGCAAGCCGCCAGCGAGAACGAACCCGAGCAGGTTTTCGACCGCGCACAGATTCCCGTGCCGGAGGGCGCACCGATCGGCGCCAGCTTCGAACGTGCGCTGTATTCGGCCTATCTGGGCGGTGACTGGAAAATCACCAACGGCCAGGGCGAAGGCAGCACCGTGAAATTCCAGGCGGATGGCCAGGTCTCCGGCTTACCGGGTGCCGACCGTTATGCGTTATGCCTGGCGGGCGATTGCGCCTCGATGAGCAACGGCAATGACAGCATGTGGTTGCAGCAGAATGGTCAGGGCAATAACTGGATCTTTGTGCGCAAGGGCAAAGAGCTGGAAATTCTCCAGGCGGTGAATGCTGCGTTGGCGGATGAACAACCGCAGTTCACCGCTGGTGAGCGCAAGTGGTTGCTGGAGAAGCAGTAACCCGGACCTCAACTCGCTGAGATCCCCTGTAGGAGTGAGCCTGCTCGCGATAGCGGTCTAACAGTCAGCATAAGTGTTGAATGTCAGACCGCTATCGCGAGCAGGCTCACTCCTACATTTGTTTTTGGGGTGTCAGGAAGTCAGCATTTACCTTCGAGGATCGCGGCGTAGCCTTCGCGGTAACTTGGGTACGTTGGCGTCCAGCCCAACGCTTTCGCCCGGCCATTGCTGCAGCGCTTGCTGCCGGTGCGCCGCACACTGGCATCTTCAGACCATTCGGTAACGCCCAGATACTCACGCAACCAGCCTACGACTTCCGCTAACGGCGCGGGCGCATCGTCAACGCCGATATAGAAATCCTCCAGCTTCACGCCCTGCCGATCTTTCTCCAACAGGAACGCCAGCAATCCTGCCGCGTCGTCAGCATGAATCCGATTGCCATACAGCGGCGGATCAACCGCCACGCGATAACCGCGACGCACTTGAGTCAGCAGCCATTCGCGGCCCGGCCCGTAGATCCCGGTCAAACGCAGAATGCTCGCAGGAATGCCACTGTTCAGCGCCACTTGCTCCGCTTCGAGCATCAACCGCCCGGAATAACCCGCAGCGACCGTCGCCGATGTCTCATCGACCCACTCACCCTCCTGCTGCCCATACACACTGCTGCTGGAAACGAAGACCAGCCGCTCAGGCACCTGCCCATAGTCGTCCAGCCAACTCAGGACATTCTGCAAACCCTGCACATAAGCCGCGCGATAACCGGCCTCATCGTGATCAGTGGCGGCGGCGCAATACACCAGATAGTCCACGGCACCCACCGGCCAGGTCGCCGGGCAGTCTTCATTGAACAGGTCGCCGGCAACGCCGATCACTCCAGCAGGCAGCTTCGAAACATCCCGGCGCAGGCCGTGAACTTCCCAGCCAGCCGCCAGCAATTGCTTGGCCAGACGACTGCCGACATCACCACAACCGGCAATCAAAACAGAAGGCGCGGACATCAAAAAACTCCTATCGGAAAGGCACAGACTAGCTCTGGCACAGGACGAACGGCTAGCAATGGTAGAAAAAAAGATACTCTATTACTTTTGTTAACAAGAATTACTTGCAATAATGCACGTCACTTTTGTTCTCGGCCTCACGAGGCCTGGAAGAGCATCAACGTTTTTCTATCTCAGGTCCGGCCAGCATGACACGTAATCAAATCCCCGCTTCGCCAACCAAACGACCTCGCGCCTGGAGCGCAGTGGCGGCTCTGCTGCTCAGCCTGATGCTGGCACCGACCGCCGCTTTCGCCGACGCCCAGGCACCTGCAACGCCAGCCGCCACCGAGCAAAGCGCACCAGCCGCTGCTCCGGCTGCCCCGGCCGCTACCGATCCGGTGCAAGCAGTTGACGCTGCCGACGTTCCTGAAGTTCTCGAAGCCGACAACAGCCTGGGCATGGCCCACGACCTGTCGCCTTGGGGCATGTACCAGAACGCCGACATCATCGTGAAAATCGTCATGATCGGTCTGGCCATCGCTTCGATCATCACCTGGACCATCTGGATCGCCAAAGGCTTCGAGCTGATGGGCGCCAAGCGTCGTCTGCGTGGCGAAATCGCTGCACTGAAGAAAGCCACCACCCTTAAAGAAGCCAGCGCCACCGCCGGCAAGGAAGGCACCCTCGCCAACCTGCTGGTGCACGACGCCCTCGAAGAGATGCGCCTGTCGGTCAACAGCCGCGAGAAAGAAGGCATCAAGGAACGCGTGAGCTTCCGTCTCGAGCGCCTGGTCGCGGCCTGCGGTCGGAATATGAGCAGCGGCACCGGCGTCCTCGCCACCATCGGTTCCACCGCGCCGTTTGTCGGCCTGTTCGGTACCGTGTGGGGCATCATGAACTCCTTCATCGGCATCGCCAAAACCCAGACCACCAACCTTGCTGTCGTCGCGCCCGGTATTGCTGAAGCGCTGCTGGCCACTGCATTGGGTCTGGTTGCTGCGATTCCGGCCGTGGTGATCTATAACGTCTTCGCCCGGTCCATCGCCGGTTACAAGGCGCAGGTTTCCGATGCCTCGGCAGAAGTACTGCTGCTGGTCAGCCGCGACCTCGACCACCAGCCTGAGCGCAGCTCCCAGCCGCACATGGTCAAAGTGGGGTAATCGGCCATGGGCCTGCATTTGAAAGAAGGCGCAGACGACGATCTGGCCGAGAACCACGAAATCAACGTCACGCCGTTCATCGACGTGATGCTGGTGCTGTTGATCATCTTCATGGTGGCCGCTCCGTTGGCCACCGTGGACATCAAAGTCGACCTGCCTGCCTCGACCGCCAAACCGGCACCGCGGCCAGAAAAACCGGTGTTCCTCAGCGTCAAGGCTGACCAACGCCTGTACATCGGCGACGATGAAGTGAAAGCCGAAACCCTTGGCGCCGTGCTCGACGCCAAGACTCAGGGCAAGAAAGACACCACCATCTTCTTCCAGGCCGATAAAGGCGTGGATTACGGCGACCTCATGAGCGTGATGGATAAACTGCGCTCCGCCGGTTATCTGAAGGTCGGTCTGGTCGGACTTGAGACGGCAGCCAAGAAATGATCACGACGCGCCATAAGCTGACGCGTTACAGCGGTAGCCTGGCCGTGGTGCTGGGCGTTCACGCGCTGGCCATCGCGCTGGCGCTGAACTGGACCGCCCGCCCGCCCATCGAATTGCCGCCGCAGGCAATGATGGTCGAACTGGCCCCGGTTCCGGCCCCGCCACCGCCTGCTCCGCCGAAAGTCGTCACACCGCCGCAGCCACCGGCTCCGGTTGAAGAGTTGCCGATTCCGAAGCTGGCCGAAGCACCGAAAGCTGAAATCGCGGTGCAGAAATCCAAGCCGAAGCCCAAGCCTAAACCGCCGAAGCCGGTCGAGAAGAAGCTGCCCGATCCACCGAAGGAAAAACCTTCCGAGGAGAAGCCGGCCGACACGCAACCGACCCAGGCCCCTACGGAGAAATCCGCCCAGCCTGCACCGGGTCCTTCTCCGGCTCAGATGGCTGCCAAGGCCAGTTGGCAAGGCACCCTGCTCGCGCATTTGGCCAAGTACAAAAAGTACCCGGCCAGTGCTCAGGCACGGGGCAAGGAAGGCTTGAACCGCCTGCGTTTCGTGGTGGATGCCGAAGGTAATGTGCTGTCGTTCGAACTGGTGGGCCGCTCGGGCAACGCCGATCTGGACCGGGCTACCCTGGAAATGATCCGCCGCGCGCAACCGCTGCCCAAGCCACCGGCCGACATGCTCAACAACGGCTCGATCGAAATTGTTGCGCCGTTTGTTTATTCCCTCGAACGCCGCCGTTAAGTAGCAAGACCAAGAGATCGCAGCCTTCGGCAGCTCCTACATTGGAATGCATTTCCCTGTAGGAGCTGCCGAAGGCTGCGATCTTTTGCTTTATGACGTAGTCGCATTGGGCCCTCAGTCTGATAACGTGCGTCTATCGATTGCAGCCGGTATGCTTGGCCCGCATCTTCATGGACGCTTGCTATGACCCTCACAGAATTACGCTACATCGTTACCCTCGCCCAAGAGCAGCATTTCGGCCACGCCGCCGAACGTTGCCACGTCAGCCAGCCGACCCTCTCGGTGGGCGTGAAAAAGCTTGAAGACGAACTCGGTGTGCTGATTTTCGAGCGCAGCAAAAGCGCCGTGCGCCTGACCCCGGTCGGCGAAGGCATCGTCGCCCAGGCGCAGAAAGTCCTCGAACAAGCGCAAGGCATCCGTGAACTGGCCCAAGCCGGCAAAAACCAGCTGACCGCGCCGCTGAAAGTCGGCGCGATCTACACCGTCGGCCCGTACCTGTTCCCGCACCTGATTCCGCAGCTGCACCGGGTCGCACCGCAGATGCCGTTGTACATCGAAGAAAACTTCACCCACGTGCTGCGCGACAAACTGCGCAACGGCGAACTCGACGCGATCATCATCGCCCTGCCGTTCAACGAAGCCGACGTGCTGACCCTGCCGCTGTACGACGAGCCGTTCTACGTCTTGATGCCGGCCCAGCACCCGTGGACGCAAAAAGAAACCATCGACGCCGGCCTGCTCAACGACAAGAGCCTGCTGCTGCTTGGCGAAGGCCACTGCTTCCGCGATCAAGTGCTGGAAGCCTGTCCGACCCTGACCAAGGGCAACGACGGCGCCAAGCACACCACGGTCGAATCCAGCTCGCTGGAAACCATCCGCCACATGGTCGCGTCCGGTCTGGGCATCTCGATCCTGCCGTTGTCGGCGGTCGACAGCCATCACTACGCCCCCGGCGTGATCGAAGTGCGCCCACTGTCGCCGCCGGTGCCGTTCCGCACTGTGGCCATCGCCTGGCGCGCGAGTTTCCCACGGCCGAAAGCCATCGAGATCCTCGCCGACTCCATTCGCCTGTGTTCGGTGGCCAAGCCAGCGGCATCGGTTACGGCCGGTTAAGCGAGCGTCATGACGGAGTTGTCGCAAGTGTCGGTGACGGCACTCAAGGGTGTCGGCGAAGCCATGGCCGAGAAACTGGCCAAGGTCGGTCTTGAGAACCTTCAGGACGTGCTGTTTCACCTGCCGCTGCGCTATCAGGATCGCACCCGCGTGGTGCCGATCGGTGCGCTGCGACCGGGGCAGGACGCCGTGGTCGAAGGCACCGTCAGCGGCGCCGACGTGGTCATGGGCCGCCGGCGCAGCCTCGTCGTGCGCTTGCAAGATGGTACCGGCGGTCTCAGCCTGCGCTTCTACCATTTCAGCAACGCACAGAAAGAAGGCCTCAAGCGCGGCACGCGGGTGCGCTGCTACGGCGAGGCCCGGCCCGGCGCGTCAGGACTGGAAATCTACCACCCGGAATACCGCGCCATTACCGGTGACGAACCGCCGCCGGTGGATGAAACCCTGACCCCGGTCTACCCGCTCACCGAAGGTCTGACCCAAGCGCGCCTTCGTCAGTTGTGTCTGCAGACGCTGACCATGCTCAAGCCAGACACTCTGCCCGACTGGCTGCCGACCGAGCTGGCCCGCGACTATCAATTGGCACCGCTGGCCGATGCGATCCGCTACCTGCACAACCCGCCCGCCGATGCCGACGTCGACGAACTCGCCCTCGGCCATCACTGGGCCCAGCATCGCCTCGCCTTTGAAGAGCTGCTGACCCATCAACTGTCGCAACAACGTCTGCGCGAAAGCATGCGTTCGCTGCGCGCGCCAGCGATGCCGAAAGCCAAGAAGCTGCCGCCGAAATACTTGGCCAACCTTGGCTTCAACCCGACCGGCGCGCAACAGCGGGTCGGCAACGAAATCGCCTACGACCTGAGCCAACACGAGCCTATGCTGCGGCTGATTCAGGGCGACGTCGGCGCGGGTAAAACCGTGGTCGCAGCACTCGCGGCATTGCAGGCGTTGGAGGCCGGGTATCAAGTCGCGCTGATGGCGCCGACCGAGATCCTTGCCGAACAGCACTTCATCACCTTCAAGCGTTGGCTCGAACCGCTGGGCATTGAAGTCGCATGGCTGGCCGGAAAGCTCAAGGGCAAGAACCGCGTCGCCGCGCTGGAACAGATCGCCAGCGGTACGCCGATGGTGGTCGGCACCCACGCGCTGTTCCAGGACGAAGTGCAGTTCAAGAACCTCGCGCTGGTGATCATCGACGAGCAGCACCGCTTCGGCGTGCAGCAACGTCTGGCGCTGCGGCAGAAAGGCGTCGGCGGACGCATGTGCCCGCACCAACTGATCATGACCGCCACGCCGATTCCTCGAACACTGGCGATGAGCGCCTACGCCGACCTCGACACCTCGATCCTCGACGAACTCCCGCCCGGACGAACCCCGGTCAACACCGTGCTGGTCACCGACACCCGCCGCGTCGAAGTCATCGAACGCGTGCGCGGTGCCTGCGCCGAAGGGCGTCAGGCCTATTGGGTATGCACGCTGATCGAAGAGTCCGAAGAGCTCACCTGTCAGGCCGCCGAAACCACCTTCGAAGATCTCACCCTCGCCCTCGGCGAACTGAAAGTCGGGTTGATCCACGGGCGCATGAAACCCGTCGAGAAGGCCGCCGTCATGGCCGAATTCAAGGCTGGCAACCTGCAACTGCTGGTCGCCACCACAGTAATCGAAGTCGGCGTCGACGTACCCAACGCCAGCCTGATGATCATCGAAAACCCCGAACGCCTCGGCCTTGCGCAACTGCACCAATTGCGTGGTCGCGTCGGTCGGGGCAGCGCCGCCAGCCATTGCGTGCTGCTCTACCATCCGCCGTTGTCGCAGATCGGTCGCCAGCGACTGGGCATCATGCGCGAGACCAACGACGGTTTCGTCATCGCCGAAAAAGACCTCGAATTGCGCGGCCCCGGGGAAATGCTCGGCACCCGCCAGACCGGTCTGCTGCAATTCAAAGTCGCCGACCTGATGCGCGACGCCGACCTGCTGCCCGCCGTCCGCGACGCCGCGCAAGCCTTGCTGGAACGCTGGCCAACCCACGTCAGCCCATTACTCGATCGCTGGTTGCGCCACGGGCAGCAATACGGCCAAGTGTGAGCACCGTCGCAGTTTCTGACAGATCGTTCTGACCAAGCTGGTTATACTCCTGCCATTGTTTCAAAAACGGATACAGATCATGACCGAAGCCGCTCTCGCCCCCGAATCCCCGCACGCGCCGTCTGTCATTCGGCTGCTGCTAGGCAAGCTGGGCATCGCCTACGAAGAAGTGCTCGACCACTACGGCCTCAATGCCTCGCGCAAGGTACAAGCCGTGTTGCTGGACGACTCCGTCGGCGCGCTGATGGTGCTGTTTCCGCAGAGCCAATTGCTCGACCTCAACCGCCTCGCCGAACTGACGGGCCGTCGCCTCACCGCCGTATCGACCGAGCGCTTGGAAAAGATGCTCGGCAAACACAGCCTGAGCCTGCTGCCGGGCCTGCCAGCGCTGACCAGTTCGCCGTGCCTCTACGAAGAAAGCCTGCTGCGTGAACCGAAGCTGCTGATCAACTCCGGCGAGCCGGGCCTGCTGCTGGAAATCGCCAGCGAAGATTTCAAGACCATGCTGACCAAGGCCAGCGCCGCCAATTTCGGCGAAGCCCTGAGCAGCATCCGCCCGAACCTCGATCGCCCGGACGATGACCGCGAGGAAATCACCCAGGCCGTACAGGCGTTCACAGCGCGGCGCATTCAGCAACGGCTGGAAGCGACCATCGAGATTCCGCCGCTGGCCGAGACTGCGCAAAAAATCATCAAACTGCGCGTCGACCCCAACGCCACCATCGACGACATCACCGGCGTGGTCGAAACCGACCCGGCACTGGCCGCACAAGTGGTGAGCTGGGCGGCGTCGCCGTACTACGCGTCACCGGGCAAGATCCGTTCGGTGGAAGACGCGATCGTTCGCGTGCTCGGTTTTGATCTGGTGATCAACCTCGCGCTGGGCCTGGCCCTCGGCAAGACCCTGAGCCTGCCCAAAGACCACCCGCAACACACCACGCCGTACTGGCAGCAGTCGATCTACACCGCCGCCGTCATCGAAGGCCTGACCCGCGCCATGCCGCGCGCCCAGCGCCCGGAAGCCGGCCTGACGTATCTGGCCGGTCTGCTGCACAACTTCGGTTACCTGCTACTGGCCCACGTGTTTCCGCCGCACTTCTCGCTGATCTGCCGCCACTTGGAGGTCAACCCGCACCTGTGCCACAGCTACATCGAGCAACACCTGCTCGGCATCAGCCGCGAACAGATCGGCTCGTGGCTGATGCGCTACTGGGACATGCCCGACGAACTGGCCACCGCCCTGCGCTTCCAGCACGACCCAAGCTACGACGGCGCCTACGCCGAATACCCGAACCTCGTCTGCCTGGCCGTGCGCCTGCTGCGTGGACGCGGGATTGGCTCTGGACCGGATGAAGATATTCCGGATGCGCTGCTCGAACGCGTCGGCCTGACTCGCGACAAAGCCGATGACGTCGTCAGCAAAGTGCTTGAGGCCGAGGTGTTATTGCGCGAACTGGCTTCGCAGTTCAGCCAGGCCTGAATGCAAAGCGGGCAAGCGACCTCCCGTTGGAGCGACGCTTGCCCGCGATGGGCCAACCTGCGGCTTAAGCCGACTTGTCCAGGTAACGGATCACCCAGCCTTTATCGTACCCAGAGTCGGTGAAATACACTCCGCCCACCACGATACGCCCATCGACCATTACCGCCATGCCGTGGGGGTATTCGAAACCCTCGCTTTCATTGAAAACGGTAAATCCCGAACCAAAGAAAGAGGCGTCTGGAGAACCATCCGCCAGAAAGCGTGCGGTGACCGCGCTGAGATTCTCATCAAGCGCCCCAGTGCCACTGCTACCGCAAACGATGACTGAACCGTCCGTACGCGGCACGCAATGCAACCATCTGACGCCTTGGGGGACAGGTGAAGAAATCAGTGGTTGACCACCATTGAACACCTGATTGTAGGAGCCGCTGAAATTGAGCACCGCAATCAAGCCATGAGAAACGTTCTTCACCGCCGCACCACCGGCCACAACGATTTTGTCGTCGACTATTGCCGCAACGTCCAGGCTGATCCATTGATCGTGGGGCACGTCCACAACTCCGTTGATGCCAAAGCCTGTGTCAATCTTGCCCGTAACCTCGAAACGAGTAACGAAGGCGCCATGCGCACTCACCGCAAAGTAATTGCCGCAGATCACCACGGCGCCGTCAGCCTGGGTCGCGGTCGCTTGCGCAACGATGTCCGAAGGCGAAATCTCTGCAAGCTCTACGAACGCAAAGCCCGTGCCGTTGAAGGTCGTATCGGGTGAGCCATTCGGCTCGAACCTCAGAACGATACCTTTTGTCCGGCCGGAAGCATCCTCAACGTTACTGACCACGACGATTTTTTCGTCCAGTTGTTGCGCGACCAGCCCTGCTGCGCCACCCCCTGCGGCACCGCTGGCAGACGCTTGCACCACCCCGGTATATCCGCCGCCGCCCATCTTCGCGTAGGGAAGATAGAGCACACCTTGTTCCCCGAAAGACGTTTGCGGTTGTCCGTCCTCGCGCTGTCTGACCAGCACCAGGCCCGTCGAGTAATTCGAGCCTTCTGCCGTGTACTGAGCACGAACCAGCCAACCGCCATCGCTCAGCGGTGTAAACCCGAGGATCCGGCTCATGTAAAAACTTTCTTTCAGCCTGATCTCGACGTAGCCAGAGTCTTCCCCACCGAAAGCTGTGTCGAGAGCGCCGTTTTCGAGCAGACGAACGATCCGCGTGGGCGCACCCTCCGTCGAGAGGCGGACGGCAACCAACAGTTTATTTTGCGGTAGCGCCAGCAACGCCCTCACGTCATATCCCGAGAACCCGAGGAAGGGAAATCTGAGGATGCCATCTTCGCCAAAGGTCGGATCGTTATTTAAAGACGGTGTGCCCGCCAGATAGCGCACGAAATGCCCAGGGATTCTGGAAGGATCGGCATAGACGGAGAGCTCGATGCACACCACGATCCGACTGTCCTCCATGACGGCCACACCTCGCGCAAAGGCTGCCCCTGCGCTGTCTTCAAACAGCGCATGCCCCGTACCGTTGAAAGCCGTATCCGGTTTTCCATTAGCAAGAAAACGCGCCGTCACCATGGCTGATTCACCGTGACCGACAACAACGATCGAACCACCCACCTGCGAGGCATGCGTCCACGCCAACCCTTTCAGTAACGGCGAAAACAGCGGCTTGCCGCCATTGAACACAAGGTTTGCCGCGCCGCTGGTCGTGAACGCAGCGATCAACCCACCTTCAAGGCCACTACGCAAGGCTCGGCCCGCGACGATAATCCTGCCATCGCCTTCACGTACCGAAATCGATTGCAGAAAACTCTCGCCTTCGTCGTCGGGAATCAACACGGCCACGCCGCCGTTGAACTGACTGTCCAGTGCGCCATTTGTGTCCAGACGCGCCAGAAAAACTCCACGGCCTCCCGATTCGTCCTGGTATGCACCGCAGACCAGCACCTTGCCATCGGCTTGAACGGCGATGCCGTGGGCGGTACTCGATGTAGCGATCTCCGGAATCACATAGCCCGAACCGTTGAATGATTGATCGAGTGACCCATCCGCTTGCAGACGTATCACAACATTTACTGGCAGTGGCGCCTCATCAAAAAATACGGAATGGAGCAGGACGATTTTGTCGCCCACTAGCAGGGCCGCTGACCGCGATCGAGGGTGCGAAGTCTCAGAGGAGCGGGTGTTCGGGGGACTTGCCTTGCGCGGCGCGTTAGCGGGTTCGGGATTGCCGTAGTAGGAGATATACCGCATCCCGTTGGTGCCGAACGCTTCGTTCAGTTCACCGGTATTTTTCAGGCGGACCAATGCCAGGCCAACGTCATTGGAGGTAGTCGAGTAATACTGAAGGTGTATCAGCCAACCATCATCCTCAAGCGCATCGAGACCGGATACATAGCTGATCCGAGCACCTTGCAACGCTATTTCAACGAAACCTCTGCGCGCTGCACCGAAGGTCTCGTCCAGCGAACCGTCTTCATTCAGCATCGCAATGGCAACCGGAGCATTCGCGCCCGTTAAAGGTATCGCAACGAGTAATTTTGCATCGGGGAGCGCCAAGACTGCCGCCGCTTCGTCGCCCGCGATGCCGGGTATCGGTAACGTCAACACGCCATTGCGAGCAAATGTCGGATCGAGTGACCTAGGGGTAGAAATACTGTGTGTCTGCGTCATGAGCTTGTTCCATCAAGTTGGTGAGTCCCTTAACGCTGGAACTGGAACCTGAGTAGAGCATCGCCATGACGCACAAAACACCTGATAGAAATGACAGTCCGGCTGTCTTTACGAGCCGCAATGATGGCCTTACAAGACAAGCGCACCGTTATTCAGTGCGCGCGCATGGATCTGTTCAAGCCAGCACCTTCTTAAGCCTTAGCCTTAGCCTTTCTTGGCTTCAAATACTTCATCAACCCCTGAAACCACATCACCAGCGCCGGATTCCCCTTGAGCTGGATCGACTTGTCCTGAATCCCCTGCATAAACGCCAACTGCTTGTTCTTCGCCTGCATCGTCGCAAAGCCATAACCGGCATCTTTAAACGCAATCGCAAACGCCGGCTCTGCCACTACGCCAGACTTGCTGGTGATGCGCTGATCCTTGACCACGAAATGCCGCGCCACTTTCCCATCCAGCGTCTGCAGCTGAAACACCAGATCCTTGTCACCCAACTGCTGCTGGAACGCAGGATTTGTCCGGCTGGCCTTACCCATCAACAAACCCATCATCCACAGAAGAAAACGAAATTTCATGCGCACAGCCTCAAAAGGGAAAATGAACGGCCGGGGCAGTGTAAGGGATTCGGACGATAACGCCAGTATCTGACACTGTTGGAAGAGGATGCGGACCATTTCCCGCACGATGACCGCCAAGTCACGATTCCGCAGGCAACGTCCTACACCTGTTGAAACACATCCCTGTAGGAGCTGGCGAAGCCTGCGATCTTTTGATCTTCCGGCCCGCGAATCTATGAGAAATTTCCTGCAACGTGCGGGGCTGTCCATGAACTAGGCGAGTTGGCTGGCTATCGATAGGCTCTGTGTGTCGCCGCAGATTGGCGATACGGACGTGCAAGTCCGGTTGGAGTACACATTGGTTATGGCAATTCGCCGAGCGTTTTCCTATGCTCGCGGATCGTTATGGCAGCTGTGTATGGGAGACCTTCGGGTCTGCCGGGTTACTCCACCGGTCTTGCACACCTATGCACAGCTGCCACCACTTTCGAAGTGCGAGCGAAACGGTGTCGGCTCCTTAAACTGGAGTAAGACCGAATGATCAAACCAACACCCAATCCCCCAGAATCCCCAGACGTTTCGCCCTACGAAACCCTGGAATCAAAGAAATTCCACGAAGCCGCCGAGCGCGCCCTCGACCACCATTTCAAACCAGCCGTCGATCCACACCCCAAGCGCGAGAACGGCCTCTTCAAACTCTCCCCCGGCACCGACGCCGAAGCCCTCATGGCCAACGCCTCCGAAGACCTCCTGTCCATCAGCGTCATCGCCTGCGACCTCGCCGACGACCTCCACGGCTCCCGCCGCTCGGTGGCACTGGCCCTGAGCAGAATGGCGGACGGGGTGAGATTGATGGTGGAAGGGACACTCGACCAGATTGAAGTGCGAAGCGTGGCGGCCAAGCCGTAGCGAGATTTGCGGATGAAAAAAGGGGACGTTAAGTCCCCTTTCTGCAACTACCTGTAAAAACCCAGACGAAAAAAAGCTGCCAATCACGGCAGCTTTTTTGAAAATCCGGAACCTTCAGCCAGCTAGGCGACCGACAGGCTCGAAATCACTGCCATTGGACAGAGCAACATCCAGAAAGCGGCTGCGCTTATCGGAACGCTTGGCCAAAACTTCACGAGCTTCGGCCTGGAACCGGGCAGCCATCATAGGCTTAGGTTCATGTTTGGACTTTTTCATGGAAACCTCTCAGGTCTCGAAATTTGACTGGTTCGCCCTGTCTGCCGGCGCCACCCGCCCCCTTGATTCTTGGACATAGATAATCAATGGCAATTTTGAAGGTCGAGAGAGTAGCGATATTTGAAAGCTCTTGAATAGCCGCCGGAAACACTCCGACATTGATTATCTGATCGAAGAAAACCGCAGGCTCTAACCCTGTCGCTGACTCATCACGCATCGGAGAGACGGGATTGACTACCCATAAAGGGACGTTAAGTCCCCTTCCTGAATATTCTCTGCCTCACCATTGGCAACCTGTTTCAGGTTTCGAATCCACGTTGTAATCGTTTTCAAACGAATACTTCTTTGCGGATTTGTAATTCGTATACGACATCGCATCAACCCGGCCACCCTGAGTGACCATCTGATACTCACCTGTCAGTGCGCCATCAACTAATTCAACCCAAGTTGTCGTGTACTGGTAGGGCCGGCCATACACGAGTTCTTCTTGTTCAGTACTGCGATGAACCAACCCAATAGCCTTTTTTGACTTGCTGTATTTGACGCCAGCACCGCTCCATTTGGCGACAGAGTCGTAATAGGTTCGGAATTCAAAATTTATGGGTTTGCCTTCGTAGGAGCGGAAGCAAAAAACCTCGGTCGTGACCTCGCTATGCGCCGCCAGAGGAACGAAAACGAGCAACGCGGAAAACAATGCAGACGAAAATTTCAAACCGAACATTCCTTTAGCGGTTCATGGGTACAGAACACACAGTTACAGCAACTCAACGAGCTCTTGTCACGCCTTGGGCGCCACAGCGCTGCGCTCACCCACCCTCGCCGGGATTTTCGAAGCCTTTCCCGCTTCAGACATTCGCGATGCGTATTGCTTGTACGCCGCCACCGCCCGCTCTTTATCGTTCACGGCCCAATAACTGTCAGCGAGATTCAGGTAAGCAACCGTCCTGTTTGAGTGGTTGGCAATCACTGCATTGAGCAACTCAATCGACTCAGCGTAGTAACCCGCCTCGCCCAGGAGAAAACCGAGGTCGTTGGACCAGCCGGGACGCTGCGGGTAGTAGTACTTTGCGGCGATATAGCTATCCGGGGGACAAGTGTCATGCGAGCCACCGCCCATCAACGCGTAGCTCATCGTATCCTTGAAGGAAGAGTCATCACCCTTTCGGTAGGCTGCCAGCGCCATATCCAGCAAATCAGCCGAATCGACGGTCATCAATTTCTTTCTCACGCCCTTAATACTGCCAGTACGAGCAACCTGCAGCTTCTGCAGCGCCTCACGCCCATCGAAAGAGGCCAGGGTTATTGGGCCCAACGTCTGCACCGGCAACTCCACTACGCTGACAAGCGACCGGTCACAGGAGTCGTTGTTCGCCACTTCCAGCAGAGCTTTCAGCTCAAACTGCTTTGAACCTCTGTTGAAGGCGAACAACAGGTTGAAGTTGTAAACCGCGTTATCTTCCTCGCTGGTTACCAGCGCGATGTAATCCCCAGCCTCAACGAACGGCTGCTTGACCACAGCTTCCTCAGCCTGCGGATCAATGACAGTCATGACGCCAGGGCGACCTTTGAGTACATGGACGCTGAAGACACCCTGAAGCGCAGACGAGTACTGACTCTTGATCAGAGGCAGCGCCTTCGACGTATCGAGCAATATGTCCTCGTCACGCGCTTGTTCCGGCGCAATCAACAATCGGTTAGAAACTTCGTCCGCATCACCCGCCAGCACAAACACCTTTTGACGTGATGCATCACCCAGCAAGCTAGCCGGAATTTCCTTCAGGACTTGGGGCGCAGCAAGCGCGCATGAAGTGGTTAGCAGCCCAAGGCTCAACACGATAAAGCGGAAGAACATATTCACTGTTTCAGTCCCTGAATTTCAGATCGCTCAACGACGCGTTGCGGAATCTTCTGCGCTTTACCGGCGGCACTCATCGCGTCGCGGTATTCGCGGTAATAACGCTGCGCTTCTTCTTGCCGAGACATTGGTAGCGCTGAACAAACTGCTGATCATCAACACCCACTTAAGGCTGGCCATAGACGATCCTCTTCACCACCGGGCTTTCTGACATTAACTGTCTCTTCGTAACGCCATAGGCCTTGATCAGCTCTTCCCGAGATCCCTTCGAGCCAAAAGAGCGTTGGTTATTATCGAAGCTGTATTGCTCCAATCGCCCTGCTGTCGAGTAATACCCATGCCACTCCGCGCAGGCACCACAACCGCCATATCCGCCTATCGAAACAAGACTGCCCTTGGTGCCTTCCACGCAATCCATCGCCACAACAACATTGCTCAACATTTTCGTCTTCGCACCGTCGGAAGTGAGTTGTGAAACTTTGCTGATATCGCGACGAAGCACTTTGCCGCCGATGTTGATGGTTTGGTCAGAGCAAACCGGGATGACGTGGGTTTGCGCACCATCCACCGTCACCGATCGGCAGGACGACACCAACACCACTTCAACACCGCCGCACTGCATGACATCGCGTTGGGTGTAAGCATCCGTCGGCGTGGCGAAGGCTGGGGAAGAGAACAACCATGCCAGGCTCCCGGCGAACAAAAGCTGATTCATTGAGAAATCCTTTTCGCCGTTAGCCGGCCTTTTGTTTTGTCAGGCACTTTGCATAACCGTCCGCAAACTTGGCATCGAATGACAATGCCACTGGCTCCTCCAACTCCGCCGAACTATTGAGCAATACACGGGTGGCCGGGGTGTATTTGATCCAGCCGATTGTTCCGGTTCCGTCGGTGTCGAAAAACAGCTGAGCGCGCACTACTTCACCGTCATCCTCGTCGATCAGCAAATTGACCTTGTCCTTGCCGACATAACGAAACGGAAAATCGCTGCTCCTGACAAGCTCAGTAAGGTAGCCGTAGCAACTCCCTTCGCTGGCAATCGCGGGCAGTGAATGAGGTAAAAGCGAAAGCGCAATCAGCACAGGCCGAATGAAAAACCGGTTCATCCACTCACTCCTCATCCATCGGCGACGATTCCACGTCGGTCATGCTCAGCAGTCGAAATTCATTGTTCACAAACTCGTAGTAACGATCCCGGTTACCACTTTCCAACGCATTCCCCTGCGCATCTTCTTCACCGTCGAGCGTGATGCCGGACACGATGATCAAGCGGCTCTCGGGCTGGTAAACCATGCCGAACGTGCTGCCGTCGTAAGCATTGGGCAGACCGCCAACGACTTCCCCAGTCTGAGCGTCCAGCACTTCGCCGCAAATGGCGCTACCGCCACAACCGAGCCTGTGCAGGATGTAATGGCCGGCGAAGT
Organism: Pseudomonas sp. M20; assembly: GCF_045037865.1. Classification (NCBI taxonomy): domain Bacteria; kingdom Pseudomonadati; phylum Pseudomonadota; class Gammaproteobacteria; order Pseudomonadales; family Pseudomonadaceae; genus Pseudomonas; species Pseudomonas sp. M20. The sequence goes on along the minus strand of NZ_CP173611.1, from coordinate 5,903,290 downwards.
TGACCTTGCCTTTCAGGGCTTGCACCCGTGTCTGATCCATCATTGGGCTGCTGTTCTCTTGCGGCACCAGCTTATGGTTGGGGCCGGTTAAAACTGGCGTGACGGTGTAATCCTTGAAGGTTGGATCGGCAGCGAATGCCATGGACGCGGCAGCCAATATCAAGCTGCCGAGAAGAACTGAAAATCCTTTCACGCTGTAGCTCCATCTATGCAATGCATCATCAACATCCTCACTCGAAGGTGATGCTCCGCACTGCTGTTTTGATTTTTTCAAATCCCTCAGCGCTTATCGCCAACGGGGCTGATGAGCCCGACTCTGCCGAACCAATCAGCACCTGTTCGTTATGCATAAGGCAGAAGGTGATGCGACTGAACAGACGTCGACTTTTATCGTGATAACCGATGATGAATCCTGACGACTTTGTCCCCTCCAGCGACTCGAACGTGTAGGTTTGCGGATCCCCCGCCAACAATGTCGGGCTCCAGCCGTGATCAGTCAAAGTTGCCGGACACTTGAGGTTGTTGGCTTCACGCAACAGCTGCACCTCAATCGAGTCATCAGACGGCAACTTCTGAGCAGTGAGGGCGGAAAAATTCCCCGCGTTTTCACACATAACACCAAACCATGGCTCGCTCAGACCTGCTGACTTTTCGAAATTCCACTCAGCGCTGTTTGAGCTTGACGCCTGCCACAACTGCGGCGCGTTCAATGTGTTGGGAAGTTGTTTTGTCGCAACGAATACCAGATCAGGCGAATTGAACTGCAGCCATTGATCTTGCGTAAGCGTCATGGAAAACCGGCAGGGTGTCATCACGACCAAAGCGGTGATTGGCCCTTTAGCCGCCTGCGATTGACCGGAAGCATTACCGACCAACACGGTCTTGTCGGCAATTGCATGATTAACCTGCGTGAGTGCAAAACCAAACAGCAGTCCGCGTAGGTATCGAGGTTTTATGAGACTTATCGGTGATACATCAGCCACGGCTCGGGTCGCTCGATACGATCTCGCAAATGCCTTTCCGACAGTCATGTCGATAGAGCCAAAATAGCGGCGGCAACAATGCGAGCAGCGCAAAACCGTCAAGCCACAGGTGCGACCAAACTTCCTTTTGCGCCGAGAGCCACATGTCCTGCGGCGCCCATAACAGGATGCCGGCGCTCAACCAGCCCCACACTGCCGGGGCTTTCAAGCGATTGCCCAAGTGCACCAACGCGAGCATGTACAACGAATAGCTTTGCAACGTCGCGCCGAACAGCGCGAGCCACCAGACTTGTTGTTCGTGGCCGGCGGTGGGTACTGCGTCGGTGCCCCAGAACGACAGTTCGAGAACGTGCAGATAGCCGTCGAGTAAACCGGAATGCCCGGCCCAGGTCAGGGTGAGTCCGGCGAGAATGTGCACGATTGCGGCGGCGTATAGCCAGAGCACTAGCGCGGGGCGAAGCGAGGTCGAGGGGGCTGGCATTCCGTGTCCTGAGCGCATTCCTTGGGGGTGTGGAGTTTAAAGGAAAATGGTGGTCGTCAGATGCTCAAAAACTAAACGTTTTACCCGACGGATTCAGACTCAACGACTGCGAAAACGCATCAGACATGACCCGGCATTTCAGATGCAGTGACTGGCTTTGATCGGTTCAGCGCCCTGCGATCCCAATCGCCCCACGTTGAAGATGCCCAACTGATTACCTTTGTCAGCCGCCATCTGATAACAGGCTAACGCTCGGGACATATCCTTCGTTCCAAGCTCGCCACCTTCAAAGGTCGAGGCCAGATAATTCATCGCGTCTGTGGAACCCATGGTGATCGCCCGAATGACCTGCTCTTTCGCCTGCTCGGGATGGAGGCAAGGGCCGTTATAGTCGGTGGAGTTTCCTGAACAAAGAAACGTGGCATAGGCCAGCGCGCCACTTGGTATTTTCGAGGCCGCTTTGAACAACGCCTCTACCTTGCTCGTTTCCAACTGAGACGCCATTTGCGAAAGACTCAGGCTTGCCGCCGACAGGCTCGCCTGTGCATCACCCGACTCTGCAGCACACACGAAATTTTCCAGCGACGCTTCAATCAACTCCACAGTCAGCGGGTATTGCTCAAGAAACCCCAGCCCACCTAACGCTTCGGCACGCTGATAACAGAAGTTTTCGGCGCGGCTCATTCCCGGGTTCTCTGTTGCGACAAGATCCTTCTCACTGATCGACCAATCCTCAATCCCCTCAAGCACCCAGCACGCCTGACGAGAGAAGTTGAAGATCTTGATATTGCTGTTGCCCGCCCGTTTGTCCACAACGTTGACGTGACTGTCGTCGACCTCTTCGATCTCGACTCCAGGTGTCTTGCCGGGTGTAATGGCGGCCATCAGCGGGTAGGTGAACGTTGTTCCACTAACACCGGAGGTCGAAGGTTCAAAGGTACTTCGATCCTTTCCCGCCACCGGTTTCAACACCAGGGACTTGACCGTCATTGCAGTGAGGCGGCGTTGTGATTCGCTGTTGGCGGAAAACGCAGTCAGGAAAGGCGCGAACTCCTCCGAGGGGCAAGCGTCGCTAGTGGAAGCCGCCGAAGCGTTCTTGTCGGATGCAAGAGCAGGGACAATCTTGTCCAGGTACGCCGAACGCTCACGACTCATTCTGGCGATACACGAGTTAACGGCAAACACATGCGCTGGCATCCCAGTCTCGATCTCGAACGCCTCCAAAGGGCAGTTGGCATCGCGCAATTTCAACCACGCACGTTGCGACTCTTTAACCTTCGCCGCGTATTCCGCGCCCAATGCCGGATCTGCTCGATAGTCAGACTCAAGTCGCGTCATTAGCTGCTTGTAGCTGACATTCAACTGCGTATCGGCAGCCTTCTTCGCCGCCTCCGAGCAGGGCACCATTTCCAGACTTGAGGTGACATGGCTGCAGTCGTCCTGCGCATAGGCAGCTGAAGCCGGCAGCAATACGGCCAGCAGGGTTAAAACAAAACGGTTCACTGTGTTCATCCTTGAGTCATTCAGGTTTTGCGTTCGGTGAATCGGGTGATGCATTGCTTGGGGATGTTCATTTCCCAGTAAGTGCTGAGCAACGCTTTGCGTTTTTTGTCGACGCGCAGGTTAACGAAACCATCGCCGCAGTCCGGCTGTAACTCTTCAACCGTGCCGGTTTTGGCTTGATAAATGAACACCCGGTAGTAGTGGTAAGTGCCCATGCCGTCATCGAGTTGCCAGATCGCGAAATCCTGGGCGCCGTCGAAATTGAAATCGTCGAACTGCACGTGGAGTTCGTTTTCGGCTTCAAAATCGATTGTCCGCGACTCGCTGTGCGCTTCGCTTTTAACCGCGATGTTCAGTTTGGAGCCTTCGAGAACCAGCGTCGCGTCGACGCCTTTGGTTGGGCTGAACGTGGTGGTTTCGGCTAACGCCGGGATCGTCCACATCAGGCCGAGCAGTGATACCGCTAGAGTTTTGAATTGCATGTGCTCGCCCTACTCCTCCCCGTGAAACGCGGCTCGTCTCAATTGCAGTTTTCTCGAGATTTCGCTGCCTGCGGAATACGTTCACCCTTTCCGTTCATTGTCATTTTAGCGATGTATTCCTTATAAAGCGGACATGCGTCGGACTTCATTCCGATATCCCAATAAGCATCTGCCAAATTCAATGTTGCAACGACTCTCTCCGGAAACTTTTTATGAATCCCCCTCAAAAGCAAAGCAGCTAAAACATTGTTTTTGCTACGATACAAATAATAAGCATAGTCATTTAGAGGCCCGACATTATCATTGGAAATTATCAACGTTAGCTCATACACCAGCTCTTGAGGAATACTCCTCCTTACCTTGTTACCGCTATCATCGAGCCCATAAAATAATTCTCCTTTTTCGCCCTGAGGAAGCTTACCAAGAATATATTTGAAGTCTTTCCTGATTTCTGCAAGCTGATCCTCATTACTCAAATAGCTAAAATCGGGCCCATTTTCGGAGAACTGAGAAAACAGGGTGCAACACGCCACACGCTGAACATTAAACTTTTGCGGAAATAGTGCTTCAACTGGTACCTTCTCACCACCCAAGGTATATTTTTCATTTCTACTAGGTTCCGCCCAAGTAGATTTTTTATAGAGAACCCAGTCTTTCCGCGCAGAATTCCATTTAAAACTATACTGCGTAAGATCAGTATTACGAGTATAAAAATCCAGTAACAACGAAAACTCACCTGGTAGATAACCTACAGATAACCCACCGTCTCCAAGTTCAAAAACCCCCGAAACTGACTTATTACCACCACCAATATCTATAGTAATTCGCGAAATTGTACCGTCATCCTCAAGTGGTCTAACACCATACGGATCGCAGATTCCATCCCCATTCAGGTCAGCCTCGCAGCTAGAGCTCGCATTGACCACTGACGCCAGGAGCGCGAAAACTAAAAAAGCTACCACCCTCATTCTAAGGTCCCCTCAAGTGCAACTATGCCCGGTTCGGCGTATTGTTTAGCCGCTGAAAATAAAAATGGACAACAAAGGAGACAGATTTATTTGGGCTCAACGATAAAACAAACGGATAAATAAATCCGCCCCCTTTACCAGCCCCCTTTACCACCTGACTTAAATTGCCAATGTGGTGACGTATGCGCTGGATCATCTGGAAGAATAGATGGCGGTGAAGCAGGAAGTAACACCGCAAGAGGATACACGGGACGGATTCAGCTAAAAATGAACCGCCCCGTTTTCTCTATTGCCGCGCGCACAATTTTTAATATTTTTTGTCCTGCAAGCCAAAGTAATTTTTAATGCTAGCCGCATCTTTATAAGCACAGACCACTTTATTTCCCGTAACCAGATCTGCCCCCTCCATACAGTTATCTAGAGCTGGGTCAGGCAAATCGCCACTAAAATGAAGCAAGGATACACTTCTGCCATTTCTCCTTATTGGAAATTCCATTACCGAATAAGCAAAACCGTCAAATGCCGAGTTCGACAATTTTCTTTTTGTCAACACAAACATAGATTTTCCGGCTCTCGCAGGAGACTTCCACTCGTAGAAAAATACAGAAGCGATCTGATCCCCCTCAACCTTCCAAACATAGTTTAGAGAGGGTTTACCGGAGCTCAATGATGAGTAATATATTTCAGCATCGGCAACATGCTCTTCTTTAGCTATCGCCTTCAGACTATTTTTCAAAAAAAATACAGCGATCTTTTCTTCGCCCAAAGAGGCTACTACCGTAGGATGGAATTCACCTATTGTGGGTGCGGCATCCGCAAACACATTGGACGCTACGAAGCCAAAAGCTACAAACGGAATAAAATGCCGATTAAATAGAGTTAAATATTTTTTCAACTTTATATATCCTTTTGAGGAAAAAATGGAACAGACCACGTTTTTCGGGCAATTACTAAAACCGTGGTCTGTCCCCATTTCACCCCGCAAACTAGAACCTGTTTGAATCCGAATATACGGAACAGATCTATTTATACGCCGCACCAAAATCAAAGCCGCTGAGCGCAACACCGCAAATAAATCCGTCACCTTTTCTCAATTAACTATTCTGATTTACCTTCATATTTTTTGGTTTCCGAATTAAATGTCCACGCATGAGGCGTAGTTAACGCTTGCTTCCCTTTATAGCGAATATTCCCATCGCCATCTCTTTGATAGGAGTAGACCTGAATGTCTTTAAACCCGCCCGCAGCCACAGGAGACTTCTCTAAGACCTCAACTCTAGCAAAATAATCACCTCCAACGAATTTCAAATAACCCTTACACTGAATTAGAAATCCATAAGTCATTTCCTTGCTAGAACCTTCGCTATCATAGGAAGAAAATATAAAGTCCTTAACACCATCACCATTGAGATCGCCGTTATAAACCACCTTCCCCTCTTGGACGGAAAATTTTTCGCCATTTACTCTCGACAATACATCTATATTTTCTCCACCATCAGACCATTGTGAAATAAAATGCTTCGCTCCTCCCGGAGCATCACATACATCAATAGTGGCAGCGCTAACTACAGGAGAAAATATTAGAAAAGCAAAAAAATATCTCACAATTAAACTTCCAATACAAAGGTATTCCTACCTGTCCTGACGGAGCCCTGAGGCTGATTCGCACCAAAGTTGATGCTCGTGGTGATCGTAGAGTTAATTACAGCCGCAGCCGCTAACAACTTCGCTGTTAAAGCTGTTTCATGTGCATCCCCCCAACTAGACACCGCACCCGACCAGTTAACTCCGGCAGTACCGTTTATTGCCTGCTGTATGACAGGGGTGATTTTTTCAAAGTCATCATGTACGACATGAGATGGCCGAAATACATGCCACCGAAGAAGAATAGCCACAGACTTCTCCGAAGTAAAGACTTTGCCTAAGGTACTATTTACAGTAGTGGCTCCGACATGAAAAGTGACTTCTTTTTTTAAGATATCCGTCACTCGAACTTTAGCCATCGACCACATCGCAGTCTTGTAATCCTGTAGAGTCCGGCCCGACATGCTCATCCTGTAGAACCAATGCCAAGTCTTTAAATAGTGCGCCTCTTCTTTCGTTTTCGCTAACTCATCAAATTCGGTATCTGCATGAGCATCTTGACCTTTGACAAAGGTGTCATTCGTCAACTTAACCCAACCGGAATAAGTCTTCACTTCATCAGAATACAAACTCGAGCTACCCCAATCATGTATTGGATAAAGACCAAAATTACCGAATGCCTTATTGAAAGCTTCATTACTTTTATTTTTCAGATAAGCAATAAACCCTACAAGCTCTCCCTTGCCATACTTTCCACTTTTAAACAAACCCATAGTCCAGTGACATGGCCCTGCGGAGATCAACGCATTATCCCACGCATTCAATACATCAAAACGCCCAAAGCATTCAGCTTCTGCTACAACTCGGACGGTACGGTATGTTGATAACGCGGCTGTATTAAGTTGCGTTGAATTGACTTCAGCACCAGTAATATTTTTAACCGACATTTCTGCTTCAGGAGACCAACTATGCGCCTTTGTAGCATTAGGTCCACCAAACCCACTTGATTCGTAATACCCTACAGATTGATAGTCTGATTGATTCTTCCCTGCCGGAAATTCAAAATAATCAGTAAAATCCCTCACTAATACTCGCGGAGCTCCAACAGTAAAGTCTTTATCGGCCCAAATATTACAACCAGCCGCAGCCAAATTAGTTCTAGCACCCTGGGCCAGGGTCCAAGCTTCGAAAACAACAGGACATCTGTAATCATTATCAAGCCAATGTTCTATAGCTGCCCTTGTCTTCTCATTCACCACTCCGCTTATTGGCCCATCGTACTTCTCGGAATTATCTACAGACTGAAGACTGTCAACGTAATAACTTGCTGGAGAGATTGTAGAGCCGGTTACACTAGGAGCCTTCCCCGCCTGCGCCACAATCGCTGCAGAACTATCAAAATACACATCTAAATTGTTTATTTTTACTGGAGATCCTGCCTGATCCAGTAACAGTTGCCCCTGCTTTTCCGGTCTTACACAGGCGACCTTATTCATAGATGCATATATTTGAAACTCTCTAACAGCCCAACCAGTGCGCGCACCAAATCCGCCGTCCGGCTTTCCAACTATCGAGAAACCTAGTGCAACTAGATCCTCTTGAAGTTTTCTAACATGCTCAGGAACAGCGAGCGCTGCACTACTCCCTAAAAACGCTGCTGTTGTTTCGGCATTAAGCACAGTTAAAACGGGATTGTCATTCCCCCCCCATCGTGGAGGCTTATTTTGCGCAGGTTTTCCATCGTGATCTCCACGGCGGAGGTCAAAATTACCATAGGTCATTCCTTGCTCCCTCAAGCAATGTGCTGTTCTTGGAGCCGCTTGATATCAGCAGCCAATAGATAATCTTTGTCTGTTATTTCGCAAGAGCGATGGAAACAACGAGTGGCATATTTAGTTTTCGGGCCGTTCTCACCATCTATCTTCCCATTATAAAACCCAAGATTCTTTAACCTAGACTGGAGTCCCTTAATGTCCGAAGCGTCGGATTGCGCACTTAAGTCAAGCTCCCAAATCCACGGCTGAGAATCTGTTCCAAATGGATAAAACGTAAGTTTCCCTTTTTTTGCGGCTGGAGGAACTGGTTGATCTATAAAACCATCCGCAGTGGTTGTGCCTTTATAGGTCACTCCATCAACCTCCAACACATACGGTTGGCCTCCGATTCCCTTTTTCTCATAGGGACGCTTCATCTGAATTCGGAAGCTCTTTTTCTCGGATGCTGGCGGAGGAGGTGGCGGCGCATTCAATAACGCCTGATCCATCAAACTCCCCGCCTTATCCTTATCCGCCGCCCCCGGAAGCACCGGCGGCTTAATCCCGATCCCGGTCCCCGACCCAGCCGACCCGCCAGCATTAATCTTCACCACCGGCCCAACCACCGTAACCCCACCGCCATCGAGCTTGATAAAGCTCCCACCCCCAAGAATGGTCAGCTCCGTCCCCGCCTCAATAACAATCTTGTCCCCAGCCTTGAGGTGAATCTCTTTCCCCACACTCGTCAGCTGCGCAGTCCCCAGCTTCACATGCTGGTTCTGCCCCACCGTCAGGTGATCATCCAGCTTCGCTTCAACTTTGCGATCGCTGATGGTGGTGCGGTGTTCTTCAGCCTTCAGCTCGGTGTAAGTGTTCTTAACCACCGTGTCATGACGTTCATTCCCGACCCGAATCTTCTGATCATGCTCTACGTTTTCATCCCAATCGCGCTGCGCATGAATGTAGATCTGCTCCGCACCTTTCTTGTCTTCGATGCGCAGCTCGTTGTAGCCACCGCCCCCCGGAGAGCTAAGGGTTTTGAACACACTGCGAGTCTTGTTCGCCGGCAGTGCATACGGCACCGGGTTTTCCTTGTGGTACAGGCAGCCGGTCACCAGCGGTTGGTCGGGGTCGCCTTCGAGGAAGGTGACGAGGACTTCCATGCCGATACGCGGGATGGAGATGGCGCCGTAGCGGTCGCCGGCCCAGGAGCTGGAGACGCGCAGCCAGCAGCTGGTTTTGTCGTCGGCCTGGCCTTCGCGGTCCCAGTGGAACTGGACTTTGATGCGGCCGTATTGGTCGCAGTGGATTTCTTCGCCTTTGGGGCCGGTGACCATGGCGGTCTGGCTGCCGAGCACGCGCGGTTTCGGGTGTTCGAGGGCCGGACGGTAGAACACGTCCCACGGGGTGGCGAGGAAGGTGTTGCGGTAGCCTTGGTGGAAGTCGTCTTTGTTGTCGGTGGTGTCGCTGGTCACGCCTTCTTCGAGGACTTGCGGCTGTTTGCCTTCGTGGAAGAGTTCAGTGAGCAGCCACAGGTCGTTCCACTCGGTGCGCGGGTGGTCGGACATTTCCATGAAGTGGCCGCTGACCAGTTTGGTCTGGTCGCCGCGACCTTCGGCCTGACGGTAGTCGGCGCGGTGGCGTTCGAGGGCGCGCTGGCTGAGGAACTTGCCACGGGCGCGGTCGATGAAGCAGCCGGGGTAGTCGTAGTCTTCCAGATCTGGTTCGGCGTCTTTGCTATCGAGAGCGCCTTCGGGTTTGTACGCAGCTTCCATTTGCAGGCGCGGTTTTTCGAAGTCGTAGTCGCGGCGGGTGGTGCGGCTGGTGCGGGTTTCCAGGCGCAGCTTGAAGCCTTTGATCACCGGTTCTTCGGCGACCATGCCGCTACCCTGCACATACGCGGTGGGCTGACCGAGTTTGCGGAACACGGTCTGGTCGTCGCCGAACACCAGCAGATGGCCTTTGTCGCTGTGCTGGAAGTGATAGTGAATCCCCTCCTCCTCGCACAGGCGCTGGACGAAGTGCAGGTCGGTTTCGTCGTACTGCACGCAGTAGTCGCGATCCGGGCACGGCTGGCTGAGCTGGAAGTTGTAAGCGTTGCCCTTGATGCCATGTTCTTCGAGGATCAGCGCGATGATTTTCGGCGCCGACATCTGTTGGTAGATGCGCTGGTTGGTGCGGTGATGCAGGTATTGCAGTTGCGGCACCATCGACACTTTGTAGCGGGTCAGGCGCTTGCCGGCATCGCCTTGAGCAACTCGGTAGATCTGGCCGTGGATGCCCGAGCCTTGTGGATCGAACGCCAGAAATGCCTGCTTGTGCAGCAGTTGTTCGAGGTCCAGATCCGGGTTCTCGCTGACCAGTTCGAGGTCGAAGCGATACGGCTGGCTGATGCCTTCGGTGCCGGTGAACGACAGCACTTGCAGGTCGCCGACGTAGTCTTCGACCTTGAGGCTGAAGTGGGTTTCGTTAGCTGGGTTGAACATAAAGTGCTCCCTGTTCGAATGTCATCCGTTACGCCCGAAGTCGCAGACGTTGCAGCCAGGACGAAGTGGCGCCCAAGGCGTCACGCAATTGTTGGGCAGTGATGCTGCGTTCTGCCGGGTCGAAGCTCAGCGCGGTTCGCAGCGCTGGCCAGCCGTGTTTCGGTAAATTCGCCGGGGCTTGCAGTTCGCGCTCCAGGTGCTCGTCGCGGGCCTGGGTCGAGGGCAAGCGGCGGAACGGGTGTTTGCCGCCCGCCAGTTCATAGATCACGCAGGCCACGCCGTACACGTCCGCGCTGGCCGACAACGGTTGGCCCTCAAGCAGTTCGGGGGCGGCGTAGCCCGGTGTCCAGGCGTTGAAGCGTTCGCGGCTCAGGTGCGGCAGGCCGGGCATCACGCCCTCCTCTGCCTGACCGAGGCCGAAGTCAAAGAGACGCAAGCCGTCTTCGCTGAGCATGACGTTGCTCGGTTTCATGTCACCGTGCAGCACGCCGCGACCGTGGGCGTAGGCCAGCGTGTCGAGCAGCGGCAGGACGATGTCGCGCAGTTCTTGCCACGGCAGACCGAGGGGCCGCTCGCAGAGCAATTTGTCCAGGGTCAGGCCACGCATGTATTCCATGGTGATGAAGGCCCGCTGGCAGTCGGTGTCGACTTCAAAGGTGTGTGCACGCACGACGTTGTCGTGGCGCAGGCGTCGGGTCAGGGCGAACTCGCTGTAGAGCAAGGCACTGGCGTCCGGCGATTCGGCAAATTCTTCGCTGAGGATTTTCAGCGCAATGTAAGGGTCGGGATCACCGAACTGTTCGTGCAGCAGATCCCGCGCCCGGTAAACGGCGCCCATGCCACCGGCCCCGAGCAAACGCTCGAGGTGGTAGCGACCGGCGAGTACATCCGGCAGTGCACCGATGCTGGCCTTGGTCGGCGCCAGCAAAGGCTCTGCTTTGTTTTCCTTGGCGAAGGCGAAGTAGGTCAGGTTGTTGGCCTGCTCTTCGCTCATCAGCAAGTCATCGACTGAGGATTCGATTTCAGTCATTGGCGGATCACCACGGCTGTCAGGTTGTCGCGCGCGGCGCCACGCAGGGCGCCGTCGAACAAACGTTCCAGCGCCACGTGCGGCGCGCTGAGGCTGAGGGCGTTGCCGAGGGCATCGCTGCTCAGGCCCTGATACAAACCATCGCTGCAGAGCAAAAACGCATCGCCCGGATAGACCTCGAGTTCGAGGACATCCAGGGTCAGTTGTTCGGCGGCGCCGACGGCTCGGGTCAAGGCCTGAGCCGCCGGGTGTGCCGCCGCTTGTTCGACGCTCATTTGTTGCTCGTCGATCAGTTGCTGTTGCAGCGAATGATCCTTGGACAGTTGATACAAACGCTGCCCACGCCACATATAGCAACGACTGTCGCCGGCCCAGATGCAGGCCGCGCGATTGCCTTCCACCAGCAGCGCCACGACGGTGCTGCCCATGATGCTGTCGTGACGTCCGGCGGTGACCGTCAACTCCTGCCCCAAACGCCGGTTCAGCCAGTGCAGGCACTGGCGAATGGCTTTGAGGCGTTCGTCGAAGTCCTCGTGTTGCGGCAGTTCAGCCAGGCTGGCGACGATCAACTGGCTGGCGATGTCGCCACCCTGATGACCGCCCATGCCGTCCGCGACCACCCACAGCCCCTGCTGTGGCGAGTCGAGGAAGGCATCTTCGTTGCGCGCCCGCACCTTGCCCGGGTCGGTACGCGCCGCGCTGCGCCAGGCACTGGCCACCAGCATCAGAGCTGCACCGGCATACGGAAGGTGCGCAGTACGCCCATGTCGAACGGGTTCGGCGTGCGCTGGCTGGTCAGCAGGTAGTTGGCGCGCAGGCCACCTACATCGGCTTTCAGCACCAGCACATCGCGACCGGTCAGGTACTCGGTCTGCATCAGGTCGAACAGACGGAACAGCGACCATGGGCCGGAGTTCTTCTCGATGCCGATCGGGCGCCCGGCCATTTTGTCCATGACCAGACTGGTGCGACCGTCCTCAGCATCGGTCGGCCATTTGAACGACATTGGCAGGATCGGACCGTGGCGGTATTCCATGGTCTTGTCGCCGAACTTGAACTCGGAACGGCTGACCGCCGGATCGAGGGTGTACGGCTCCAGTTTGAACTGCACGGTCGGCTCGGCCGGGTTGATCGAGAAGAAGCTCTGACGAATCGTCAGCGCCGCCGCCATCTGGTCCAGATACATTTTCGACACCGGCAGGCTGTGACCGTCGACGCTGCGCATGCGGTAGTTGCCCGGATCGCCACTGACGAACGGACGCATGTAGCTGTCGAAGAAGCGGTCGACGGTGCCTTGCGCGCGGAAGAACTCGCGGAAATCGCTGATCGCTACGTCGCTGGTGCTGCTGGCGCTGAACGGATAACGCTTGCTGATGGTTTTGCCATACACGCTGTACAGCTCGTTCTGATAACGGCCGTTCAGGTATTGGTAAGCATCGTTGAGCACCAGGCGCCACGAGTCTTCGGCCAGCACGTTGAACCACACGCTGAGCGGACGCGGCAGACGGCTGGACGCATTGCGCAGGTTGGTCAGCGCATCACGCTGGCCGCTCATGCGGGTTTTCGCCATTTCGAACGCGGCTTGTTCCGGCGTGCTGGAACGGGCCAGACCGGCGAGTTGCAGTTGCAGGTCGTTGAGCGCGCTCAGTGCAGGCGTCAGGTCCGCCGCCGGGCCGTTGTTGTCATCGAGCAAACGATGCAGCGGTTCGAAGCGACGTTGCAGCGACTTCTTCGCGGTGTCCGGCAGGGTCTTCGCCACGTTCAGCGCCGAAGCCTTGTCCGCGACAGCCGAGGCCAGTTTACCGACTTTACCCAGTTTGCCTTTCTGCCCGGCCAGTGCATCAGCAGCGTCGCCAGCTTCTTCGACAGGATCTGCAGCGGCCTGGAAGCGCGTGTTCTCACGCACTTCAGTGAGCAAGGCCAGCACCGGCGAGTTGGCCGAAGTCAGGCCCGCCAGTTGTTCGGCGCCTTCACCGGCGTCGCTGATTGGCGGCAGGGCAACCTGGCCAACGGCTTCGCTCCAGTAATTGGCGTAGTCGCGGAAATACAACTGCTCCAGCTCGACCATCAGACGGCGCAAGTCCATGTCGCTGATGCCGGCGCCTTCGCCGAGTACCCAGTTGTCACGCAGGATGTCGGTGACCAGCGCCGAACCCTGCACCGAGAAATACTGCTGATAACCGGTTTGCGTGTAGAAACCCGGGATCACATATTCGGTGCCGATAAACAGCGAGCCTTGTGGGCCGAGGTGTTGGCTGAAACGGTAGTCCGGCAGATTGCGCGCCTGCTCGCGGAGCATGCGGTAAACCACGGTAGCCAGCGATTCGCTGCGCAAGACCTGACGCGCCTGAGTGACCAATTGGTCGTTCAGCGGGTAGATAAACGGCTGCTTCAGCAAACGCTCAAGATGCGCATTCAGACCGTTCTGCACCGCGGTATTACCGGTGTAGCGCGTCGACCAGTCAGTGCCGACCCAGTCCTTCAGCCACGCGGCATCGCGACGGTCTTTCATGTTCAGCATCAGGTACGCGCGCAGGCTGTTGAGCAGGCGGTCGCGGTCCTTCATGTTGGCGCGGATCTGCCCTTCGAGCATGGTTGCAACCCGTGGCAGCAGTTGCTTTTCAAGCTCGCGCTCGTAAGCCTCTTTGACCACTGGATTGACGTCTTCGCCCTGATACAGACCGCCACGTTCGTGGTACGAAACGTCGCCCTTCTTCGGGAACACCTGTGTCGCAGCGTAGCTGGTATCGAGGGTTTTCAGCACGCCCATGGCGTCATCACGCGGCGACAATGCCGTGCGTTGCTGCGTCCAGTTCTGCGCCAGATTGCGCAAGTTTTCCAGACGCTCGTAGTTGGCCGAGAAACCGCCCGCCCAGAGCATGCCGAACAGTGCCAGTGCCGCCAGTGCGCCGACGTACAACGCACGTTGACCCCAATGAATACGGCTGCGCTCGCGCTTGTCCAGACCGGCCAGATCGGACTCAGGGAAAATCACTTGGCTGAACAAGTGATGAATGAACCGCGAACGGCCGCTGCGCAGGGTCGGCAGCACACCGGCGCTCATGCCGAGGCTGGCGCCGATGCCGGCGGTGGTCGCATCCATCTCTTGGGTCAGGTGCGGCGCGCTGGTCAGGTAGAAACCACGCAGTTGCGTGGCACGCTGATAACGGTTGCCAGTGAACGCCATGTCGACGAACAGGCACAGGCGCTCGCCGATCTGCCCCAATTGATGCGGGAAGTCGAGGATGCGGCCACGGCGCTGGGTATCGCGCTCGGAGTGCATGCGCATGATCACTTGGCTGTTGAGGCGACGCAGCAGTTCTTCGAACTCGTTGCGCAACACAGCGACGTCGGTGCCGACCTGATCCTTGCGGAAACTGGTGCCGAGTACCTGATCGCTTTCTTCGCGAGTCAGTTGATCGAAGAACTCGTCGAAGCCGAGCAGCTTGTCAGCCTTGCTCAGGACCAGATAGACCGGCACGTCGACGTGCAGTTTCTGATGCACGTCTTGCAGACGGCCGCGAACCTGGCGTGCCAAAGTATCGATGTCCTGTTCACTGCCACCGAGCAGGGTTTCCACCGGAATGGTCACCAGCACGCCGTTCAACGGACGGCCGCGACGACGCTTGCGCAGCAGCTCCAGCAACGTCGTCCAGGCACCGCCATCGACTTCCACATCCGGTTGCGTGGTGTAACGCCCGGCGGTGTCGATCAGCACACCGTGGTCGGCGAAGTACCAGTCGCAATGACGGGTGCCGAGGGTGTCGCGGGTCAGCTTGCGGTCGATCTTGTTGATCGGGAATTCCAGACCGGAAAAGTCCAGCAGGCTGGTCTTGCCGGAAGCCTGCGGACCGATCAGCAGGTACCACGGCAAGTCACTGCGCCAACGCTCGCTGCGGCCGCGATACAGGCTGGAAGTCTTCAGGGTTTTCAGCGCGTCTTTGAAGCGCGCCTTCAACTCTTTCTGCTCTTCGTCGATCAGCTCTTCACGGCGAATGCGATCCTGGCCGTCCTCGCTTTCTTCCTCGGCTTTCTTGCGGATACCCGCGCGCCAGCTGACGAAGACCATGGTCAGGCCCCAGATCAGGAATAGCACGGCAATGGTCAGCAAGCGCGCGGTCGCACTCTCCCAGAACTTGTAGTCATCAACCGCCAACAACGGGCCGACGAACCACACCAGCAGCGCCACGAACAGCACCAGCAGTAAGGTCCAGACCCAGGTCTGGCGCAGGAAGGCGCCGACTTTCTTGAAAAACTTTTTCATCACACGTCCCTGTTTACGGCTGCGACTGCGGTTGAACCGCGGCTGGATCAAGCGGCTGATAAGGTTGCAGAACGGTGTCGCGCTGCTCGCCCAAGACCCAGGCGAAGCCCGAATACATCACCACCAGACAGACGAAAGTGAACAACACCACCATCCACGCCGGCACGATGCGCACCAGGTTGCGACGCTGATCGTTCAAGCCTTCCCAGTGCGGCGACAACTCGCGCGGCACGTCGCCACGCAACTGACGAATCTGCCGATACAGAGCATCGCGGATGCCTTCAAGCTCGAGCATGCCGCGTGCCTGTACGCGGTACTTGCCCTCGAAACCGAGGGACAGGCACAGGTACATCAGCTCGAGCATCGGCAAGTGCTTGACCGGGTTCTTCGACAGTCGATCGAGCAACTGGAAGAACTTCTCGCCACCAAAGGTCTCGTTGTGGAAGCTGCTCAGCAGGCTCATCTGCGACCATTCGCTTTCGTTGCCCCACGGTGTGGTCACGACGGCTTCGTCGACCACGGTGCAGAGCACGTAACGCGCGGCCATCACCTGGCTGCTTTCGGCGCCGTTGTGCAGGGCGCGTACTTCAAACAACTTGAGCCCGGCAGTCAGGCGCTCGTTGAGTGCGTAGAGATCTTCTCGGGTTTCGCTGTGCTTGAGGCGCACCACTTCCGAAAGCAGCTCGGACGAGGCCGCGACCAGCGAATTGAGACTGATGTTGAACGCTTCGGCCGGGCGCAGGCGCGCGGCGTAGATCATGCGTTCTTCCAGTTGCTCGAAACGCGGCGGCGCGGCGAAGTCGGTCAGCGGACTCGATGCCGGTCCGTGGCCTTGACGATCGAGCAGGACGGTTTTGTCGTCCTGGTTGTAATCCGTTTCCTTGATCATGTCGGTCAGTTCCTGATGGCCCAGAATTTCAGTTCAAGCTCGGCGAATTCGCCGGACACGTGGAACGCGAAACCGCCGGAGCGCTCGAGTTGTGCCAGGTCTTCGGAACTGAGTTCGAGGATGAAATAGGTTTTGTTCGAGTGGAACGCGATCTGCCGTGGGGCCACCGGCAACGGTTTGACCTTGATCCCCGGCAAGTGCAGGTTGACCAGTTGGCGGATACGCTCCACCGGGCCGACCTTGAGGTGCGCCGGCAAGCGATGGCGCAGTTCTTCGGAATCGCAGTTGGCACTGGCTGCCAGCACGAACGACGCCGAGCCAAGCAGTTTGTGGTCGTGCAACGGCGAGACGATGATGCCGTACTGACGCGCTTGCAGGATCAGTTCGATGGCGTGCTGTTCGAGCACCATCGACAGCACCTGACGAATCGCTTCCATCAGTTTGCGGAAGCTCCCACCCTGATCGGCGTGGGAATAGCGGCTGTCCAGACGCGGACGTTTGCTCTCGCCCGAGAAGGTCGCCAGATCGCCGAGCATGGTCAGCAGCGTGCGGTACAACTCTTCCGGGTGCACCTGCTCCAGACCGAGGTAGTGGCGCAGCAGCAGTTCGGTACGGTTGATCAGTTGCAGCATCATGAAGTCACCGACCTCAGCACCGCCGACCTTGCCGTTGGAGCGAATCCGCTCGGCAATCGTGTCGCCACGGTGGTTGAGCATGCTGATGACTTCTTTCAGGCACGACAGCAGGTAGCTGGAGGCGTGGGCCTGAATGTAGGTCGGCACGAAATCCGGGTCGAGGCTGATCACGCCGTCCGGCGTGGTGTCGAGCACGTCGCAGATCTTCAGTTTCACGTAAGCCTGATCGCTCTGCTGCTCACCGAGCAACAGTTTGAAGTCCGGGCGACCGCAGCTGACCTGGCTGGCGGAGTCGTCGCCGGCGTTGGAGTCGGCCACTTCGGCGTCGTACGCGGTGTAACGCGCAAGCACGTCGGACTGCTCCGGACGGCGCGACTCGATGTGGTTGCCGGTGACCAGCGGCAGCGCCAGATAAATCGGCGTGTTGCCGGTGTTCGGCGGCACGTCCAGCGCCAGCGGCTCGGTGTTGCCACCGAGTTCGAACAGGCTGCCGTCCGGCAGGATCCCCGAGGCTTCACTGATCACCAGTTTGCCCATGTTGAGGAACTGCAGGTCGATCTCCAGGTTGAGGAAACCCCAGGTGTAACCACCCAACAATTGCGTGCGGGTTTTCATCTGGTGATCGTAATAGCGATCGTTGTGCTGGAAGTGCTGCGGACGCAGCAGCATGCCTTCCTGCCAAATGACTTTATGGGTATTCATGATCAGTCATCCGCCTTGGCGAGCACTTGATTGGTGTTACGGATGCCGGTCTGGTCCAAAGTCAGATCGACTTCGGTGACTTCCAGCGGAGTGATCTGAACGGTGTGGCGCCATTGAGTGTCCGGCAAGTCGCGGTAAGCGGCGAGAACGCCGACATAAAGGCTGCCCTCTTCCACCTTGAGCTTCATCTCCACGGTTTCACCCGGGCGCAGTTCGAGTTCTTCGCTGGCCACCAGATCCGGATTGAGGGATTCCTTGGCGCGTTCGTACAGGCTGAAGAAGTCAGCGTTCTCGAAAGTCACCGGGTGCTTGAGTTCGAACAGGCGCACGACGATCGGCGACGGCCGACCGTTGAGGTCCGGGTTGAGCTGATCGCTGCCGGTCAGCTTCAGGTTGATCTTGGTCACTTTCGAGTACGGCGACAGCGACGAGCAACCGGCGAGCAACACCAGCACGGTGAGCGCAGTCAGCGTCTTGAAAAAAGCGGTCGAGCGGCGAGACATGCGCATCATCCTTGGTGGTCGGTGTGGAGGGTGGAGATCAGGCGGATCTGTTCTTCGTAGGCCTGGGCGAAGTCGCGGGCCAGCAGGCGCTCGCTCCAGTCATCGTCCTGACGCAGCGCCTGGTGGTAACGGCCGAACGCTCTCCAGCGCCCGCCCGACGTGGCGATCAACGGCTTGCTGTCACGCTCGAAACGCAGGGTCAGTTGCTCCGGCGAGAAGTGCTCCAGCGTGCCGCGTACGGCGGCGCGGCTGGCGGTCAGCAGTGCGACTTGATGCGCCTGCAGATCGCGGAACGCACGGGAGATCGCTTGCTCGGCCGGCAGATGGCCGGGCTTGCTTGGCTGCAACAGAATCTGCAGGGCTTCGCTCGGATCGACGGCGAATTTCAGCGGGTTCTTGTTGGTGCCTTGCACGGTGGTCTGGGCCAGACGCAGCTCGTTTTTCAGCTCCGAGCGGGTGCGCAGGCTCTGCTGCAATCCGCCGATGCTTTGGCGCAGCAAGCGCGCCGCGTTCAACGCCAGGGCTTCGCGTTCGTCGTGGCTGAGGCCTTTGACGTCGACACCCAGCGCCGCACCGAAATGCTCCCAGAAACCTTCGCTTTGACGTACGACGGCTTTCGGTGCCGGAGCGGGCTCAGGTTCGACCGGAGCGGCAATCAGCTCCGGCACCATCAGGCTTTCCATGTCGATACGTGCGTAGTCGGCACGCTGACGGGAATCCTCAGGCTTGGTGTTCGGCGCCAGCAGTTCGTCGATTTCCGAGTACACACGCTCTTGCTGTTCGAGGGCGTTGAGCGGGTCGAGATCGAGGAAGGCGTCGTCCGGGATGATGCTGCCAGCAGCGCGCGGACGGCCGACTTCACCGTCGAAGGTCGCCGGGTCGCGTACCAGGCGCGCGCGAATCTCGAAGTCGCCCAGCACGTAGGTGCTGCCGTGTTCGATGCGCACCGGTTCGCCTTTGTGCAGACGCGCGCCGCTCTCGCCGTCCTGGACACCGTTGCTGCTGGTGTCGGTGAGGAAGAACGTGCCCTCGCGGTAGCTGACAATCGCGTGGTGATTGGACAGGTGACGCTTGCGGTCAGGGATGATCCAGTCGCAGTCCTCGCCCCGCCCGATCACGCCGCCGGCCTGTTTAAAGGTCTTCTGGCACAACTCCGTGGGCACGAACTGCTTGGTGTTCAGCATTTCGAAAACCAATTCCATGTTTGATGCTCCTTGCGGTCACTTGCCGCGATTGACCGCTTGCGGATCACCCAACGGGCGATAGTCGTTGTCGTTGAATTTGTAATTGCCGCTACAGCCGCCAAGGCCGCATAGAACGACGAGGGTCAGCAGGACAGCGTGCCAGTGACGAACAGACATCAGAGGGTCTCCAGGTGTAGACAAAGCACAAAGCGCCGACCCTTGCGGGCGGCGCTGAAAATGGTTTTTGCGAGGGTTTCGATGACGTTTTGCCTACCCATCGAAATCTCCCAGATTGATGTTCAGACGGCCGAGCCGATATAGCAGCGTGCGTCGCGGCAGACCCAGTTCGCGGGCGGCGAGGGTCTGGTTGCCGTCGTTTTTGCGCAGGCAATCGAGCAATAACGTGCGTTCGACCTGCTCGAGGCGTTCACGCAAATTCAAGTGGCTGTTGTCTTCCGGCATTGCCTCCATGCGCAGGGAGAAATGCTCGGCGAGCAACTCGCCGCCTTCGCACAACAGCACCGCACGTTCGACCAATGCCTTGAGTTCACGCACGTTGCCGGGGAAGTTGTAGCCGGACAGGTGTTCCAGTGCCGCACTCGACCAACGCACCGGATCGCGCTGCAAATACGTGCAGGTCTTTTCGGCGAAGTGCTGGGCCAGTTCAAGGATGTCGCCTTCGCGCTGACGCAGTGCCGGCAGTTCGATCGGGAATTGCGCGAGGCGGTAGTACAAGTCCTCGCGGAATTTGCCCTCGCTGACCAGTGTCGACAGATCGCGGTGCGTCGCAGCGATGATGCGTACGTCGATCTTGTGGGTGTCGTTGGAACCCAGCGGACGAATCTCGCCTTCCTGCAACACGCGCAGAATCTTCGCCTGCAACGACAGCGGCATGTCGCCGATCTCGTCGAGCAGCAGCGTGCCGCCATTGGCCGCATCAAACAGCCCGGCACGGTCGCGATCGGCGCCGGTGAACGCGCCCTTGCGATAGCCGAACAGCTCGCTTTCCAGCAGATTTTCCGGAACCGCCGCGCAGTTCTGCACGATAAACGCCTGCGACCGACGCGGGCCGCAATCATGAATCGCCCGGGCGACGACTTCCTTGCCGGTGCCGGTTTCGCCACGCAACAACACGGTGTACGGGCTGTGCAGGACTTTGCTGATCAGCGAATGGGTCTGGCGCATCGCCGCGCTTTTACCGATCAAGCCATAGCCACTGATGCTCGGTACGCTGCGCGCCACCGTGGCCGTTTCCGCCAGCGGCTGACGCAGGCGTTGCAACAAATGCAATTGACCCAGCACGAATGAGCCGAGCTGACCGAGGGAATCGGCGAAGCCTTGCAGGTTGGTACGACGACGGCTGGCGCACAGCAGCAAACCTTCAACAGCTTTGTGCTGATTGACCAGTGGCACGCACAACAGCGACTGCCACGGCGAGGTCGCCGCCGGCAGAAAACTGGTTTCGTGCAGGCTGCCGCTCAAGTCGTCGAGGCACACCACGCGGTTCTGGCACAGGGCGAATTGCAGCAGTTGCTCACCGTTGTAATCCGCCGGCAGGCTCGCCGCTTCGCGCGGTTGCAGCGCGCCGTCAAGGCATTCGGCGTTCATCCCCAGGCACGTGTGAGTAGCGTCGAGCAGATACAGCTGCGTCAATTCGCAACCGCTCAGCTCGGCCAGCCCGCGCACGAAGTCACCCAGCAACGCAGCACCGTCCGCCGCGCGCGACAGGCTGGCGAACTGCGCCAGCAACGCTTCGGCATAGACCAGTGGCTGCGGCACCTGAGTGAACATCACACCCACCTCAGGCGAACTCGCACGTCACGCTGGCTTCGCCGTCGAGCGTGGCATGCACACGCTTGAGGCTTTCGCCGGTGGCCATGGCGTCGAGCAAACGATCCGCCACCAGCGGCAGCACGTGCTGATCGAGCAGATGGTCGATCAGGCGCGCACCGCTGTCGCTTTGCGTGCAACGCTCGGACAGGTGATCGACGAGGTTCTGGCACCAGCTGAAATCCAGCTGACGACGGTTGAGGCGCTCGCCGAGACGACCGAGTTTGATCTCGATCAGCTCGCGCAATACCGGGCCGCCGACCGGGTAGTACGGCACGACTTTCATCCGCGCCAGCAGCGCCGGTTTGAAGTGCTTGCTCAGCACCGGGCGAATGGTTTCTTCGAGGACTTCGGCAGTCGGCCGTGCGCCGTTCTCGCAGAGGTCGCTGATCTTGTCGCTACCGAGGTTCGAGGTCATCAGGATCAACGTGTTGCGGAAGTCGATCTCGCGACCCTCGCCGTCGTTGGCCACGCCTTTGTCGAAGATTTGGTAGAACAGGTTGAGCACGTCCGGGTCAGCCTTTTCGACTTCATCGAGCAGCACTACCGAGTACGGTTTCTGGCGCACGGCTTCGGTGAGCATGCCACCCTCGCCATAACCGACGTAGCCCGGTGGCGCACCGATCAGACGGGAGACGGTGTGCTTCTCCTGGAATTCGGACATGTTGATGGTGGTGATGAAACGATCACCGCCGTACAGCAAGTCAGCCAGGGCCAGGGCAGTTTCGGTTTTACCGACGCCGCTCGGGCCGACCAGCAGGAACACGCCGACCGGTGCGTCAGGCTTGTTCAGGCCGGCAGCGGTGGCGCGCATCGAGCGATCCAGTGCGTGCACGGCTTGTTCCTGACCACGGATGCGCGTGCGCAGGTCGGTGGCGAAGCTGGCGACTTTGGCGTTGTGTTCGCGGGCCAGTTGCGCCAACGGCACGCCGGTCCAGGCGCTGATCACTTCGGCGACCAGACGCGGGCACACCTCGAAGCTGACCAGACGCTCTTTGACTTGAGCGGCAGTCAGGGCGCTGTGGGTTTCGTTGAGTTGGGCTTCCAGCGCTTCGACGCTTTGGCCTTCTTCGACTTCAGCAGCGATGGTTTCGATCACGGTGCCTTCGGCGTCTTCTTCAACGTTGACGGTCGGCTCGACAGCAGCGGCTTCGCGGGCCTTGGCCAGTTGCTGACGCAGTTCCAGTAGGCGCTCAGCGAGTTGCTTCTGCTCAGTCCACAGGGTTTCCAGCGCGACCATTTCGCTTTCGGCTTCGTCGAGACGCGCTTCCAGTGCGTCCAGCGCTTCGTGGTCGATCAGCAGACCGGCCTCGGCATCGCGGCGCAGGGCCTGACGCTGGCGGCCACCTTCAGCCAGTTCGCCACGCAGGCGCTCAAGACTTTCCGGGGCGGCGGCGAGGCTGATGCGTACGCGGGCGCAAGCGGTGTCGAGAACGTCGACGGCTTTGTCCGGCAGTTGTCGACCGGCCAGATAACGCGCGGACAATTCCGCCGCCGAAACTACCGCGTCATCGCGCAGGTAGATGCCGTGGCTTTTCTCGTAAACCTGGGCCAGACCACGGAGGATGGTCACCGCTTCGCTGACGGTCGGTTCGTGCAGTTGCACCGGCTGGAAACGACGGGCCAGGGCCGGGTCTTTCTCGAAGTATTTCTTGTACTCGGCCCAGGTGGTCGCGGCGATGGTGCGCAGTTCGCCACGGGCCAGCGCTGGCTTCAGCAGGTTGGCCGCATCGGAACCGCCAGCATTGCCGCCCGCGCCGATCAGGGTGTGAGCTTCGTCGATGAACAGAATGATCGGTTTCGGCGAGGCTTTGACTTCGTCGATCACGCCTTTGAGGCGACGCTCGAACTCACCTTTGACGCTGGCGCCAGCCTGCAACAGGCCCATGTCCAGCGACAGCAGCTCAACGCCTTTGAGCACTTGCGGCACTTCACCGGCGGCGATGCGTGAAGCCAGGCCTTCGACGATGGCGGTCTTGCCGACACCGGCCTCACCGACGACGATCGGGTTGTTCTTGCGGCGACGGGCGAGGATGTCGACCATCTGACGGATCGCACCGTCACGGCACAGCACCGGGTCGAGTTTGCCGTCGCGGGCCTGTTGGGTCAGGTTGTGGGTGAAACGCTGCAACAGCGATTCGCCCTGCGCCGCCGGTTTGCCGTTGGCCGCCGGTTGCTCTTTTTGCGACAGGGCAAATTCCTTCAGGCGATCGATGTTCAGCTTGGCGAGCAGCGGCTGATAACGGCTGCCGGCGTAGCGCATCGGGTTGCGCAGCAAAGCGAGGATCAACGCGGCGTCTTCAACCTGGGTCTGGCCCAGCTCGAGGTTGGCCACCAGCAAAGCGTCTTGCAGCCACTGCACCAGTTCCGGGGCGAACACCGGATTACGCGAAGCGCTGTGCTCGACGCGCGATTGCAGCGCGGCGCTGAGTTCGCCGGCGTTGACGTCTGCATCCTGCAGTGCGCGCGACAACAAGCCGTTCGGACGCTCGAGCAGACCGAGCATCAAATCTTCGACGAGGATCTTGCTGCCGCCACGGGCCACGCAACGCTCGGCCGAACGCTCCAGATCACGACGGGTTTCGGCGTCCAGCGCCTGGATGAGTTGTTGCAGGTCTACGTTGATCATGGCTCACGTCCTTAATGAATTTTGCTGCCCAGGGTCACCACGCCGTCCGCTTTTTCGCGGCCCAGCCAACTGGTCCAACCGAGGCGACAGGCGTTCTGCTCACCGATGCGCAGTTCGCGGATTTCTTCCTGGCGCAACACCAGGCGGATGTCGTAATCGAGCGGGTCACGCAAGGTGAACCGCACCAGCGCGCAGAGCGGCTGGTAACCGAAACCGATCGGCAGGAATTCATGGAATCGCTGCCAATCGAGTTCGGTGATGTGAATGCGGAATTTGCCGCTGCGGTCGCGCACGTGTTCACCGAGCACAAGGTCTTCACCGAGCAGGCTGTTGGCACGACCCAAACGATTGCGCTGCTCTTCGAGAATTTCTACGCGGCGCTCGATGCACTGCTCGATGACCAGGTCTTCGTGCTTGAAGTAGTAACGCAGCACGGCTTCGATCAGCGCCGCCGAGTGCGCGCGCAAGCTGAGCAGGCCGAGGTACGGCAGCAGGCGCTTCCAGTTGAGTTCCTTGGCCTTGCGGATCTCGTCGCCGCCGAGACCGATCAGCGCAAACAGCTGCGCCGAAAACGGGTCGAGCGCGCCGCTCTGGAAACTTGCGCGATAGCGATACTTGCGCCAGATCGGCAGCATCAGCCGTTGCAGGCGATGGTGGAACAGGTCGAGGAAGTTGCGCGTCGGGTTGCCGTCCTCGCTGTCGCCCAAGGCTTGTTCGCCGTAGAACGCCGGCAACGGCGAGCCCGAGCCGACCAGGCCGATCAGGTTGAAACGCACGCGCGCGCGCATCTGCCCATGCTCTTCGAAGAACTCGACGCGATCGACGTCGCTGCGCGGAAAGCCCAGGCTCGGGTTGGCCTGGAACTCCACATGGTCGTACAGATCGTCTTCGCTCAGGTGCGGGTGTGCCTCGCGCAGCCGGTCGATCACCAGCAGCACGGCCTGAAACAGCGAGTACTCGCGTATTACCTTGGTCAGCCCGCTTAAAGCAGGGGCTGCAGGCCCATACGTGGTGTCCATTGGTACACCTCTCCCTGTGTGCTTTTTACGCGCAGCTCATGGAATGAATTGAGACTGGCGTAAAGCGCGAAAAACTCGTTAAGAACCGAAGCGAAAACGAACAGGTCGCCTTCGCCGATATACCCTTCCGGGTCGATGGTCAGTTCGGTGCGCAAACCGCGCACCGGCAACCCACGGTGCAAGCGGTCAACGTGGTGATGCTTGATGTGCTTGAGGCCGCCGAGCAGGCGTTTGCTGACCTTCTCCGCGTGCTGGTCGTAGTAGCGCGGCAGGTCGTAGGTTTCGAGAATCACCTTCAACGCATTGACGTCGGCCAGCGACAGATAGTTAAGCGACATGTTGCTGATCAGCTTCCACAGGAAGTCACGGTTCAGCGGTGGCGCGAAACTGGAAGTGGCCGGGGTGATGTTGCGGAAACTGAGGAACTCCGGCGTCTCTTCGCAGGCCATGCAGATGTCGCCAAGCTTGAGCTTGCGCGGCAGGTTCTGGTTGGTGCAGATCAGCTCGATCGACAGGGTTTCGTGGGCTTCGGTGTGGCGGATGCCGAAGCTCAGATAGGTGTCGAGACCGTCGTGCAGCAAGGACGAACGCTGGCGGATGCTGTAATGCGGACGGCTGTTGGGCACGTCGAAACTCGGGTCGTGTTCGAAGGATTCGAACGGCACGTATTCCTGATAACCGAGACCGCCGGGCTTCCAGCCGGTCACGGTTTCCACCGAGAACACGCCGCAGTTTTCCAGATCGTATTCCGCTGGGAGCAACAGGTATTCATCCTGTTTGCCGTCGAGGCGAATCGGCAAAGCATCGTGGGCGAACAGGTTGGCAATCGGCGTGCAGAACAGCTTCACATTATCCAGCGTCGGTCGCATGCGCATGATGCCGCTCTTGCGAATGTCGAAGCGCAACTCCAGGCCACGCATCTGCTTGAGGGTGTCTTCCGGCAGCGCGTTGATAATGTCCAGACCGTTGACGTCGACGAACAGAAACTTGTCCTGGAAGGCGAAGTATTCCTGCAGGTAGCGATAGCCACGGAAGGTGTTCAGCGGATACGGGATCAGCGCTTCTTCTTCGGCAAAGCCCACCGGTTTGACTCGATCACCGGGAATCTTGAACGCCATCGGCTTGCCGCTGACGCCATCGATCGGTTTGCCGGCACCGTCGAGCGGGATCAGTTCGATGCCTTCGAGGTTGCGCAGCAGGCTCAGGTAGAGCATCTGGCTGATATAGCGCTCGCCGGCAAAGTGCAGACGCAGTTTGCTCAGTTCCAGCTCACCGAGGTGGCCGTCGGCGCTCATTTCCAGACGCAGGCTGAGCAGCGAGCCGTCGCCCTTCACCGAGTAGTTCAGTGCGGCCAGATCGAGGGGCAACACTTCGGTCGGATAGCAAGTGCGGAAGCGGCAACGCACGTCTTCGATCGGCTTGCTTTCAACCGGCGTATCACGCTCGACGCGCAACGCCGGCCCGGAACGCTTGAGCGGATCGAACTGCAAAATGCTGAACGCCGGCAGCGGGCGCATGTAGTTCGGCCAGAGCAATTGCATCAACGAATGGCTGAGTTCCGGCAGCTCGTCATCGAGCTTCTGGCGCAGCCGCCCAGTCAGAAACGCAAAGCCTTCGAGCAACCGCTCCACGTCCGGATCCCGCCCTGCCTGGCCCAGATACGGCGCCAACGCCGGACTACGCTCGGCGAAACGGCGACCGAGTTGGCGCAGTGCGGTGAGTTCGCTTTGGTAGTAGTGGTTAAAGGACACGGGTTATCTGCCTGGTAGTGGAACTTATGGAAATACCAACCTGATGATTACGCTCGATACCTGACCTGATCATTGGATGGCACTCTCAGGCTGGCTCGGCTGGATGCGCCCGACCTTGTTTCGCGATGCCCAACGCAACTCGACAACTTGAGAAGCGAGGATTGCCAGCAACGTGACGCAACCTTGAGCCACACCATAAAACAAGGCTCTCAGTGGGTTGTCGGGTAGCATCCAAAGCAGGATGAAGCCCACCATAAGGCTCAGGATCACCAGCTTGGCGACAAGATTCGGGATCAGCGCAGCTATCAAATTGACACCAAGAAAAATGTAAAACAGCGCGTAGCTGGCCATACCGATGGCAACTCCACGGGTGGTGAACCCGCCGTTCAGATGCTTGTAGGCATGTACGACTGCATTATTCAAAAACACGTAGGCCACACACCCCACGGCATGGAAAAACAAGCAACTGGCAAGACGGGTGTAGTTGCTCATGCTGGTCCCAGATTTCCGTACCACGATCCAAAGCCATGAATAGCTACAACAGCGGCCAAAACCGAAAGCGTTAGGGCACGGTGAAGGCGTGAGCGTCGAGCCGCGCGATGCGAAGCTGTCAGTAGCAATACCAAACTCAATACCGCCAGACAGCCAAACAGGTCACTGTCAGCAACGCCGGCCAGATACCCCTGTAAACTCATTGCATCCATGCTTACCGTTCTCCTACTTTCTCAGTTGACGAGGCCAACCTATTTTTGAAATCAGGCATTAACGACACTCTGAAACTATCCAACTTTCCCAGCCTTCAGAGCCTGGATAAACAATCATCTCTCCACGAAACTCAGGGGCAATACCGGGACTGCCCTCGTCCCGCCAGAGATACCATTCTGATGTTTTTAGCAGATCATCATTTTTTGTATAAACACGATAAAAATACGGACTGCTGAAATACTTGAAAACACGCCCGACCACTACGCCCAAAAAATTGTAATTGGGCACATAGGTTGCGATATAGCAACTACCAGATTCATTCCAGTCAACGTACAGAGGCTTCGCGGCCTTCGAGCTAAGCACCTTCAAGCTCAAAAGAATCAAAACCGGCACAAGCGCGCACAGTGAAAGAATCAAGACCCAATTTTTAGGTGAAGCTTTCATGGCATCGCCTTTGGCTTGATCGATCGTTGCGAAAATTCGGCAAAGTCTGCAGCGGTGAAACGATGATGAATTGATACGGGGATTTTCTTGACCGTAGAGTACACAAACAAATCACCACCCTTTCCAAAACTATTGCGG
Organism: Pseudomonas sp. M20; assembly: GCF_045037865.1. Lineage (NCBI taxonomy): Bacteria > Pseudomonadati > Pseudomonadota > Gammaproteobacteria > Pseudomonadales > Pseudomonadaceae > Pseudomonas > Pseudomonas sp. M20. The sequence goes on along the minus strand of NZ_CP173611.1, from coordinate 5,875,326 downwards.
TAACTGTTGTAGCTATCGTTGGTCACCTTGAAATAAAGCTGCCCCTCAACTTCGTATGTTTTTGGCGAAGTTAAATATGCATAAACGCTAGGCCTGACAACACCGTCGTGATTCCAGTATCCGAGCAACTGATCGTCACCATCTTCATTCAAAAACTCATAGGTATCACGTACATAACACCCAATCTCTTCAATCGTTAATGTAGCAGGCATTTTTTTCGTCTTGGGAGTTGTACTGAATTTCGTGACTGCAAACTTAACCACGAATCCACCCAAAGTACCGTACACGTCATCAAGTGGATTATTCTTCTTTTCCGAAGTGGTAATCCCTATCGATCGAAAATTATATTGGGTAGCAGTCTCCAGCATTCTTGCGCTCAAGGCACTGTAGTCATGAGCGCCCCTTACGAGATCCTGGCCAGTTTCATCAAGAACTCCGAGTGTTCTCATGCAAGTCATAAATTGCAAAAGTCCCGGTGCTAACTGCGTTAGTCCTCGCTGACGACCGATAAACTCATTGTATTGACTGGGGCTTGTGGCCTTCGCAAGAAGCTCCTTGATGGTTTCACCTGTGTGGGGCGAGGAGGAGGTGAGCCATTCAAAATCCAAATCATCAAACAGCTTTTCTGCGGTGATCTTGTCAACAGCGAGACGCCCCCGTTTCTCGCTTGGGGACATCTCAAAAGGCGCACCGTCGAACCAGCGCTGCATGAGTCGAGCACTTTCCTTCCAGCCCATTTTCCTCATCACACCCGGAATATCTGTGATCTGGAAGCTATCGACAGCCGCCTCCGCAGGCTTCTTGTCAGAGGAAGGGGTGAGCTGAGCTGTTACAGGAGTGGGTGCCGGCATGTGATAGTCCCTTAAGCAATCACGAGCGAAGACTGTTCTTCGACGATAAGCGTGACACTTTCAGCAAGGTGAGAAGCGATAGGCTTCGTTCGGCCTTGCGCATCAGTAACGCCCTTGACCTCCTTACCGGAGGCTGTACGCAATGTGTATGACCGGTCAGCAACCGGTGCTCCATTCCTAGGATTACGAACAACAAAGTGCTGGCTGAACGGCCACTGAATCTCCACCGGCAACGGCGGCACAAACGGCGCCGGCGAATGCGAATTGCCGATAATCACCGTTCCGGAACCTGCCGTAACCTTGTTGCCATGCGTACCTTCAGAATCGACGGTGACAGCAGATTTACCGTTGATTTTTACCGTCGTGGCAAGGCCCCCGACCATCGCACCACCACACGCAGAGGCATCGCCTTCACGGGCGGCCGCGAGGCCGTCGAAGAACACGTCGCCGGAACCGGCGGCGATCGGGTTGGTACCGTGGCCTGGAAGTGGGCAAGCGGTGGGGTCGGATACGCGTGCTGCAGGTTTGCCAGACATCGGGGTTCTCCTTAGGTGACCTTCACTTGTCCGCTGCCATCCAGGCGCGCGGAAAAACTGACCTGACGCTTGAACCCTTCTACTTCCAGCAGGCCTTCGATGCTGAAGGCGAGGCGAAGCTGATCGTGGTCACGCGGCAGGGAAATGACACGCACATTGCTCAGGCGCGGCTCGTAGGCTTCGATGAAGTTTTCGATGGCCAGACGGGCCTGACTCAGGGAGTCGTGCAGGCTCAGACGCATGTCATTGAGATCGGGCAACCCGTAGTCGGCCAGCGTTTGCACGCTGCCGGCCCGGGTGCTGAGCATTTTGGCCAGATGGGCAGCCACTGACGCCATGGCACAAGCCTCAAGGCTGTTGCCCTTGCGTAGTTGCGCGTCGCCGTTGAGGCGTTCGAACAGGCTGCCGTATCCGTCCATGAGTCGCTCTTACTCTTTGTCCAGCTTGCCAACCAGCGACAGGGTGAAATCGGCACCCATGTACTTGAAGTGCGGACGCACGTTCAAGCTCACGCGGTACCAGCCCGGCTCGCCTTCAACGTCGCTGACGATCACTTGCGCAGCGCGCAGCGGACGACGGCCACGGACTTCGGCGCTCGGGTTTTCCTGGTCGGCAACGTACTGACGGATCCACTTGTTCAGTTCCAGCTCGAGATCGGTACGCTCTTTCCACGAACCGAGTTGCTCGCGCTGCAGCACTTTCAAGTAGTGAGCCAGGCGGTTGACGATCATCATGTACGGCAGTTGGGTGCCGAGCTTGTAGTTCAGCTCTGCAGCCTTGCCTTCTGCGCTGATGCCGAAGAACTTCGGCTTCTGCACCGAGCTGGCGGAGAAGAACGCCGCGTTGTCGGAGCCTTTACGCATGGTCAGGGAGATGAAGCCTTCCTCGGCCAGTTCGTATTCACGACGGTCGGAAACCAGAACCTCAGTAGGGATCTTGGTTTCGATTTCGCCCATGCTTTCGAAATGGTGCAGAGGCAGGTCTTCAACCGCGCCACCGCTCTGTGGGCCGATGATGTTCGGGCACCAGCGGAATTTGGCGAAGCTGTCGGTCAGCTTGGTGCCGAACGCGTAAGCGGTGTTGCCCCACAGGTAGTGCTCGTGGCTGTTGGCAACGGTTTCCTTGTACACGAACGATTTGACCGGGTTTTCTTCCGGATCGTACGGGTTACGCAGCAGGAAACGCGGCACGGTCAGACCAACGTAGCGGGAGTCTTCCGAGGTACGGAAGCTCTGCCATTTGGCGAATTGCGGGCCTTCGAAGTGGTCTTTCAGATCTTTCAGATCTGGCAGGCCGGTGAAGCTTTCCAGGCCGAAGAATTTCGGGCCGGCAGCAGCGATGAACGGCGCGTGCGACATGCACGAAACGCTGGCCACGTACTGCATCAGCTTGACGTCTGGCGAGCTTGGCGACATGTAGTAGTTAGCGATGATCGCGCCCACAGGCTGACCACCGAACTGGCCGTATTCAGCGGTGTAGATGTGCTTGTACAGGCCCGACTGCATGACTTCTGGCGAATCTTCGAAATCGTCCAGCAGGTCTTCTTTGGAGACGTTGAGGATTTCGATCTTGATGTTTTCGCGGAAGTTGGTGCGGTCGACCAGCAACTGCAGACCACGCCACGACGATTCCAGAGCCTGGAAATCCGGGTGGTGCAGGATTTCGTCCATCTGACGGCTGAGCTTGGCATCGATCTCGGCGATCATGCGGTCAACCATGGCCTTCTTGACCGGCTCACCGTTGTTCTGCGGCTTGAGCAGTTCTTCGATGAACGCCGACACGCCACGCTTGGCGATGTCGTAGGCTTCGTCGTCCGGAGTCAGACGGGTTTCGGCGATGATGCTGTCGAGAATGCTGTACTCGCCGTTGCCGGCGCTCTTCTCTTGTGCTGCGCTAGTGCTCATTGTGTTGGCTTCCTTGGCTGGAGTCTCAGGCGTCCGGGGCTGCGGCGTTCAGGCCCAGCTCACCGAGTACGCGACCGCGGGATTCGTCGTCGGCGAGCACGCCTTCGATCGCTTTACGGAACGCAGGTGCGTTACCCAGCGGGCCTTTGAGGGCCACCAGCGCATCGCGCAGTTCCATCAGTTTTTTCAGCTCAGGCACTTGCTCGACCAGGCTGGCCGGGTTGAAGTCCTTCATCGAATTGACGCGCAGTTGCACAGCCAGCTCGTCGGCCTCGCCATCTTCCTGCAGACGGTTCGGCACGCTCAGCGTCAGACCCAGTTCTTGCTTGGCCAACACTTCGTCGAAGGTCATCTTGTCGATGCTGATCGGCTTGCGATCTTCGATTTTGCGATCGTCCTTGCGGTGGGTGTAGTCACCGATTGCCAGCAGCTTCAGCGGCAGTTCAATCTCTTCCTGAGCACCGCCGGTGGCGGGTTTGAAGGTGACGTTGATGCGTTCCTTGGGGGCTACCGAGCCTTCTTTGGCCATGGCTTTTCTCCTTGCGGTTGTGGCCCTGGGGCCTATTCGAGTACCACTTCGAGGTCGAGGTGGCACAGCCTGCGATAAATCTCTTCCTTGCGTTCACGTACGGCATGGTTCTGCGGCAATAACTCGCAGCAGCTATGCAGTAGATGCAGCACTTCCAATGCAAGATCGGGCTCCCAGGCGTGCAGGCCTGAGTCCTGTAATGTCTGATCGAGGGTTTCCAGCTGGTTCTTGGCCAGTTCGTATTTCTTGGCCATGAAGCACAGGCGTGCGAGGGCGAACTGCCAGAAGAAGCGTTCGCGCCCACCGTGAGCGGATTGCAAACCCTGCTTGAGCGTCTGCACGGCAGGCTTCAGGCCTTCCTTGCGCAGCAGCGGCAGGACTTCTTCGAGGGCCTTTTCCCAAGCCGGCTGGGTTTCGACGTTTTCGCTTTCGACCTTGCGCGGCGCGCTGGCGCTTTGCAGGTGCGGCATGACGTTGGCGGCGATCCACGCGCGGGTGGACGGATCGGCAAACGGCGCGCCGTCATGGAAACGCAACTCGACAATGCCGGGCAGCCGTTGAACCAAAAGCGCGAAGTGGATTTCCACTTCGCGCATTGCCAACTCGGCGTTGAGGTTCTGGAGACATTCCCAGACCATCCTCTGGCCATCGAACCAGAACGGCGCCTTCGCCAGGCTCGCCTCCAGTTCCACCAGCAGATCAGCGTATTTGCCCTGATCGAAACGGTCCTGATAGAGCTTGAGTTTTTCCAGCGGCAGACCGCGCAATACGGTGATCTGCTCGGCGTTGCGCTCCGGCACCGCGTCGATGGTCATCCACAACAGCGTGCGATTGAGGCGCAGGGCGCGCAGGTCGGTGGCTTTCTGCTTGAGCCACCAGGCGCACAGCGGACGCGCGCTTTCCTGTTGGGCGCGCAGGGCTTTGTGCGCGTCTCGTTCGTTATCGATCGGTGCGCCAGGGGTGAGCAACTGGCTCGCGGCCTGCTTGACCTGCGCCACTGCCGCACCCACAACGCCGGGGGCCGGTTGGTTGTCGGCCGCGCGCTGGATCATGGTTTTCAGGCGACGGGAAATCGGCAGCAACAGCGGCGAGTCATCACCCAAGTGCTCAGCACAAGCCGCTTCGAGACCGGACAGGTGCTCGGACAGCTGCCGGAACATCGGCAACTGCTCTTTGATCGCAATGTTTTCGGTGATGACCTGCTCGAGACGCGGCACCAGCCAGCCGATGGCGGCGGCACGGGTGCGGGGTTTGAGCGGGTGAACGTCGGCCCAGTTGTTTTCCGACAGATGGTGCAGCAACCCGAGCCCGGCCAGCAGCCCGGGGAAGGATTCGCGCTGGTACAGCGACCAGGTCAGCCAGGCGCCGACACGCAAATCCTTGGATTGGGTACGCAGCAGATTTTCGCTGTTTTCGCGAATTTTCAGCCAGTCGATCTGCCCGCTTTCGTGCATCGAAGAGGCTTTGGCCAGCTCGCTTTCCAGCGCCTCGAATTCGCTCGAAAAACGAACGTCTTCGCCCGCGAAATTCTCTTTGGAAACAGAGACTTTAGCGAGTTCGAGGTAATGGGCGGAAAGTTTGCTTGAGTAGGACATCCATGGCCTTTATTAAGGATTACAGTCAGGCGCCTATTGGAGTAACCGTGGCGCGGGACAGTATCGAAGAGCGGTGGTGCGACTCATCCAATTGAGATGTGCTCTTTCAAGTGGGCGCATCGTAATCACTATGATGGCCACTAGCAAGCATCTGATTAAACAACAAGACGAAGTGTTCTTTGTTTGTTGTAGGAGGTTTCCCTATATTCAGTCAGGGAATCCCCGATGCTCTGTTTATATTCGCATACCCGTACAAAACACCGGGAAAGCTTGATTTAGAGCGATCGTTCCAACTGCCATCGATCACCGGAAACCGGGGCAGGCGAGAAAGACGCGGAGCATGACGGGTTTTGAAAAAATCGGATGTAGGATGATTCCGAAAGACTTCAGTGTTGTTTCAACAAATCACAGCGAGACAACCAACAACTCAGAAAGTGCCATCAATATGATGGCTTTTATATATAGAGTATTGATTTAACTGTGTGAGGCTGATCGATAGCCAACAAACGCAATCAGTCAGTCGGCCTTTATTAAGGCTTCACGCCAGAATAAATCGGCAGGCATAAAAAATGGGCACCCGACCGCAATCGGTGTGCCCATTTTTTTCTGCGGTTCTCCCCGTTATTCGAGGAGTTCGCCGCAATTAAGGATTGACGCTGTCTTTCAACGATTTGCCTGGCTTGAACGCCACGGTGTTGCTGGCCTTGATTTTGACCGGTTCGCCGGTCTGCGGGTTTTTGCCGGTGCGGGCGCCGCGGTGGCGCTGCAGGAAGGTGCCGAAGCCGACCAGCGTCACGCTGTCCTTGCGGTGCAGAGCGCCGGTGATTTCTTCGAGAACGGCGTTGAGTACGCGGTTGGCCTGCTCTTTGGTCAGATCTGCTTTTTCAGCGATTGCAGCGGCGAGTTCTGGTTTACGCATTAGTGAAGCCCCTTTGACGGTTTTTTGTTGTTATGTCCGTGCTGTTCTCGTTGGAACAGCGCCCAAGGCGCCGCAGGCTCTACTCTGCGGCAGACGGGAGTGAGAATGGCACGCGGATACCGGCGGCGCCAGTCTCCCCGCGACCTTTGTCGGGGCAAAAGCGGGGTGATTCCGACAGAACGACCGGTATTTACGCCAGCAGCGCCGGAAGCTGTTTGTTCAGGGCGAGTTTTTCCATGACTGCCGCGCCTGTCAGCGTGTAACCAAGCAATTGACCGTCTGCGCTGTGGCACAAGGCTTTGATGTCGGCGCCCTGCCCTTCAACCGTCCAGACGCCTTCGCTGCCCCGTGGCGGCGGCGAAACCACCAGTGGGCACACCGGGGTTTTAACGGTGATCGGCATCGGGCCGTAGCTCACCGCGGTCGGGTTTCCGGCGAGGGTTTGTGCCAGTGCTCGCGCACAACTCATGAGGGGCATCACGTACAGCAGATTCAGCCCATCGACTTCGGCACAATCGCCCAAGGCGTAGATGTTGGCGTGGGAGGTTTTCAGATGGCGATCCACCACGACGCCGCGGTTGACCTGTACGCCAGCGGCCGCCGCCAGATCGATACGCGGGCGCAAGCCGATGGCCGAAACCACCACGTCGCAAGGAATGACCTGGCCGTCGGACAGATGCGCTTCGAGGCCGTCGGCAACTCTCTGCAATCGGGTCAGCACCGGACCGAGGTGGAATTTCGCACCGAGGCTTTCCAGCCCGGCCTGCACCGCTGCCGCAGCGGCCGGGTGCAGCAGCATCGGCATGACTTGTTCGCACGGCGCCACCAGTTGCACTTCGTAGCCGCCAAGAATCAGGTCATTGGCAAACTCGCAGCCAATCAGGCCAGCACCGAGCAGCAGCACCCGACGCTTGCCCGCCGCAGCGGCGCGGAAACGTGCGTAGTCTTCAAGATCATTGATCGGGAACACCAGATCGGCGCCATCGCCTTCGATGGGCACACGCACGGTTTCTGCGCCCCAGGCGAGGATCAGGTCGCGGTAGTACACCGCCTCCTCGCCAATCCACAAGCGCTTGTGGCCGGCGTCGATGCCGCTGATGCGCGTATGAGTGCGCACCTCGGCCTTCAACTGCTCGGCCATCGCGCCCGGTTCGGCCATGCTCAGGCCGTCGGCGTCTTTGTTCTTGCCGAAACCGGTGGAGAGCATCGGCTTGGAGTAAGAGCGGCCGTCATCGGCGGTAATCAGCAGCAGCGGGGTTTCGCTGTCGAGTTTGCGAAACTCCCGGGCCAGGTTGTAGCCCGCAAGGCCAGTGCCAATGATGACGACAGGTGCGCTCATGCCTTACTCCTTGATTGTGTTTAGTTGATTTCGATCATTTCGAAGTCGATTTTGCCGACACCGCAGTCCGGGCACAGCCAGTCTTCCGGTACGTCTTGCCACAGGGTGCCCGGCGCAATGCCGTCATCCGGCCAGCCGTCGGCTTCGTTGTAGATCAGGCCACAGACGATGCATTGCCACTTTTTCATTCAGGTACTTCCTCAGGGTTCAGGCTTAGTGCCGGCGCGGACGGTCGATGGAGTTGCGCTGCCATCCGGCTCAGGGCGTTTTGTACTGATGGTGCCGGGCAGATGCAAGTCTGTTCGGCGCAATGGCGCCCCGGGCCAATCAATATCGCAGCTCGCCATGGTAAGCTCGCCGCCTCATTTGCGGCCAATAATGACTCATTGTGCAACATTCAAATGCCTGCCCGACCCCGCTCTGGCTGACCCAAAGCCGACTGACGCCCCTCCCCGATTCGGTGACCCTCGACTGGTTGTTCGACGAAGGCTCCCTCACCCGCCGCCTGACCCGGCTGTCCAATAACGGCTTCAGCGTCACACCACTGTTTGAAGGCTGGGACACCCTGCGCGCTGACGAATGCGCTGCGCTGGATCTGGCCGAGGGCAGCGAAGGCTGGGTGCGCGAGGTGTATTTGCGTGGCCACGGCGAGGCTTGGGTGTTTGCCCGCAGCGTCGCTTCGCGCGCCGCCTTGCAGGGCGACGGTTTGCACATGGACGAACTGGGCAGCCGCTCGCTGGGCGAATTGCTGTTTTGCGATCAGGCGTTCCAGCGCCGCGCCCTCGAAGTTTGCCACTACCCTGAACAATGGCTGCCTCAAGCGGCAAAAACGCCTGAGCTGTGGGGCCGGCGTTCGCGCTTTGATCGTGGCGCGCTGAGCGTCCTGGTCGCGGAAATCTTCCTGCCGAGCCTGTGGACCGCCGCCCGCGCCCATCCGGAGAACATCTGATGTATCAGAGCCTGCTCAAGTCGCTGAATCGATTGAACCCGCGCGCCTGGGATTTCATTCAGTTAACCCGGATGGACAAGCCGATCGGCATTTACCTGCTGCTGTGGCCGACCCTGTGGGCACTGTGGATTGCCGGCAAAGGCTCGCCGTCGCTGGCCAACATCGTGATTTTCGTCCTCGGCGTGATCTTGACCCGCGCCGGTGGCTGCGTGATCAACGACTGGGCCGATCGCAAGGTCGACGGCCACGTCAAACGCACCGCACAACGACCATTGGCGGCTGGCAGAATCAGTTCGAAAGAAGCGCTGGTGTTCTTCGCCCTGTTGATGGGCGTGAGTTTTCTGCTGGTGCTGTGCACCAATGCGCCGACGATCTGGCTGTCGCTCGGTGGTCTGGCGTTGGCGTTCACTTATCCGTTCATGAAGCGCTACACCTATTACCCGCAAGTGGTGCTGGGCGCGGCATTCTCGTGGGGGATGCCGATGGCGTTCACTGCCGAGACCGGTGAGTTGCCGGCGGCAGCGTGGCTGCTATGGATCGCCAACCTGCTTTGGACGGTGGGTTACGACACCTATTACGCGATGACCGACCGCGATGACGACTTGAAGATTGGCGTGAAGTCGACGGCGATTCTGTTTGGCGAGGCGGATCGGGTGATCATCCTCAGTTTGCAGGCGCTGTCGCTGGGCTGCCTGTTGCTGGCGGGATCGAAGTTCGAGCTGGGCGTCTGGTTCCATCTCGGCTTGCTGGTGGCTGCCGGGTGTTATGCGTGGGAGTTCTGGTACACGCGGGATCGCGACCGGATGCGCTGCTTCAAAGCGTTTTTGCACAACCACTGGGCCGGATTGGCGATTTTCGTCGGGATCGTGCTGGATTACGCACTGCGCTAAACACAAATCAATGTAGGAGTGAGCCTGCTCGCGATAGCGGTGTATCAGTTAACGAAAATGTCGACTGATAAACCGCTATCGCGAGCAGGCTCACTCCTACAGGGGCAGCGTTTACTTGGCCTTGGCGACTTTCCACGCGCCGTCCATTTTGCCGTCACCGGTCATGTCGCCGGCTTTCTTGTCCATCACGAAGGTGTACAGCGGCATGCCCTGGTAAGCCCACTGCTTGCTGCCATCATCGCGAGTGATCACGGTCCAGTCACCCATCGACTTGTCACCCGCTGTCGCCATCAACGGCGGCCAGTTGGTTGCGCATTTGTCGTTGCACATGGACTTGCCGCCCGAGTCCTTGGCGAAGGTGTACAGGGTCATGCCCTTGTGATCGGTGTACATGCCGTCCTTCTCCATCGCCGGATCCGCGGCCAGCGCAAATCCAGGCAGAGTCAGGGCGGCAGCCATCAGCAGTGCTTTAAAAGAAACAGTCATTTGAGTCATGGAAACCTTCTTTTGTGGTTGTCAGGATTCGGACTTAGAGCTTAGTTCAGGATTTGCACAATCGCCGTCGGACTAAAATACTGTCACACGACTGCAATAATTCCGTTATCTAATGCGGCGCAAGACAGTTAAATGACAAGAGGATTAAGGCATGGTTGGCAGGAGCATTCTGATCGTCGACGACGAAGCGCCCATTCGCGAAATGATCGCCGTTGCGTTGGAAATGGCCGGCTATGACTGCCTCGAGGCAGAGAACTCGCAGCAGGCCCACGCCATCATCGTCGACCGCAAGCCGGACCTGATCCTGCTCGACTGGATGCTGCCCGGCACCTCCGGTATCGAACTGGCCCGTCGCCTGAAGCGCGATGAGCTGACCGGGGACATCCCGATCATCATGCTCACCGCCAAGGGCGAAGAGGACAACAAGATCCAGGGGCTTGAAGTCGGCGCCGACGACTACATCACCAAACCGTTTTCCCCGCGCGAACTGGTTGCCCGCCTGAAAGCCGTGCTGCGTCGCGCCGGCCCGACCGACGGCGAAGCACCGATCGAAGTCGGCGGCCTGCTGCTCGACCCGATCAGCCACCGCGTGACCATCGACGGCAAACCCGCCGAGATGGGCCCGACCGAATACCGTCTGCTGCAATTCTTCATGACCCACCAGGAACGCGCCTACACCCGTGGCCAGTTGCTGGATCAGGTCTGGGGCGGCAACGTCTACGTTGAAGAACGCACCGTCGACGTGCACATCCGCCGCCTGCGCAAGGCCCTCGGCGACGCTTACGAAAATCTGGTACAAACCGTGCGCGGCACCGGCTACCGGTTTTCCACAAAAGCATAAAAAAACAGCTGCAAGCTTCTAGCTACAAGCGGCAAGCAACAGCGAGCCGCTCTGACTTGTAGCTTGCAGCTTGAAACTTGAAGCTGCGGCTAAGGACGCCCCCGTGAATCAAAACTGGCATGGCACCCTGATTCGCCACATGCTGTTGCTGGTCACAGCGTGTCTGGTGATCGGCCTGATCACCGGCTATTACGGCTGGAGCCTCGCGGCGGGTCTGGGTATTTATCTGGGCTGGACGCTCAAGCAGTTGCTGCGTCTGCACGAGTGGCTGCGCCAGCACCAACCCGACGAAGCACCGCCGGACGGCTATGGCCTGTGGGGTGAAGTGTTCGACAGCATCTACCACCTGCAACGCCGCGACCAACGCGTACGCGGGCGCCTGCAAGCGGTGATCGACCGTGTGCAGGAATCCACCGCTGCGCTGAAAGACGCGGTAATCATGCTCGACAGCGACGGCAACCTGGAATGGTGGAACCGTGCTGCCGAAACCCTGCTCGGCCTCAAGACTCCGCAGGACAGCGGCCAACCGGTGACCAACCTGGTGCGCCATCCGCGCTTCAAGGAATATTTCGAGCAGGACAGTTACGCCGAGCCACTGGAAATCCCCTCGCCAACCAATGATCGCGTGCGCATTCAGTTGTATCTGACCCGCTACGGCAACAATGAACACTTGATGCTGGTGCGCGACGTCACACGCATCCATCAGCTGGAACAGATGCGCAAAGACTTCATCGCCAACGTCTCTCACGAATTGCGCACGCCGCTGACGGTGATCTGCGGCTATCTGGAAACCCTGCTCGACAACGTCGAGGAAGTGAATCCACGCTGGAGCCGCGCCCTGCAGCAAATGCAACAACAGGGCGGGCGCATGCAGACACTGCTCAACGATTTGTTGCTGCTGGCGAAACTCGAAGCCACCGATTACCCGTCGGACAACCAGCCGGTGCAAGTCGACACCCTGCTGCAATCGATCAAGAGCGATGCGCAGCAATTGTCCGGCTCAAAGAACCAGCGCATAACGCTGGAAGCCGATGCCGGCCTGTTGCTCAAGGGCAGCGAGGCGGAATTGCGCAGTGCGTTTTCCAATCTGGTGTTCAACGCGGTGAAGTACACCCCGGCCGAGGGCAACATCCGCATTCGCTGGTGGGGCGACGATCAGGGCGCGCACCTCAGCGTGCAGGATTCCGGGATCGGCATCGACAGCAAACACTTGCCGCGCCTGACCGAACGCTTCTACCGCGTCGACTCCAGCCGCAACTCCAACACCGGGGGCACCGGGCTCGGCCTGGCCATCGTCAAGCACGTGCTGCTGCGCCACCGCGCACGCATGGAGATCAGCAGCGTGCCCGGTCACGGCAGCACGTTCACCTGCCATTTCGCCCCGGCGCAAGTGGCCCAGGCGCGGGCGATCAGCGCCGCTGAGTAATGTCGCACTAGGCAATCGCCAGGTCAGCCGCTACATTGGCTGACTTGTGCCTGCCTTTCAGGCGCGACTTTTCTCTCTTTTGAATCACACGGAACCCGCAAAACTCCATCATGGACCCTTCCCCTGGCTTGTCCCTCGCAACAATATTCGCCGATTTCGGCATGATCCTTTTTGCTCTGATCCTGGTTTTGCTCAACGGCTTTTTCGTTGCGGCGGAATTCGCCATGGTCAAACTGCGCTCGACCCGGGTCGAGGCCATCGCTGATCAGAACGGCTGGCGCGGGCACATCCTGCGCACCGTACACAGTCAGCTCGATGCGTACCTCTCGGCGTGCCAGCTCGGTATCACTCTCGCCTCGCTTGGCCTCGGCTGGGTCGGTGAGCCGGCCTTTGCGCACATTCTCGAACCGCTGCTGAGCGCGGTCGGCGTGCAGTCGCCGGAGATCGTCAAAGGCGTATCGTTCTTCACCGCGTTCTTCATCATTTCGTACCTGCACATTGTGGTCGGTGAACTGGCCCCGAAATCCTGGGCGATCCGCAAACCCGAGCTGCTGTCGCTGTGGACGGCGGTGCCGCTGTACCTGTTCTACTGGGCGATGTACCCGGCGATCTATCTGCTCAACGCCAGCGCCAACGCGATTCTGCGGATCGCCGGCCAGGGCGAACCCGGCCCGCATCACGAACACCATTACAGCCGCGAAGAACTGAAACTGATCCTGCATTCCAGTCGCGGCCAGGATCCAAGTGATCAGGGCATGCGTGTATTGGCGTCGGCGGTGGAAATGGGCGAGCTGGAAGTGGTCGACTGGGCCAACTCCCGCGAAGACTTGATCACCCTGGAATTCAATGCGCCGCTGAAAGAAATCCTGGCGATGTTCCGTCGCCACAAGTTCAGCCGTTATCCGGTGTACGACAGCGAGCGCCAGGAGTTCGTCGGCCTGCTGCACATCAAGGATCTGCTGTTGGAGCTGGCGGCGCTGGACCACATTCCCGAGTCGTTCAACCTCGCTGAACTGACCCGTCCACTGGAGCGGGTGTCGCGCCACATGCCGCTGTCGCAGCTGCTGGAGCAGTTCCGCAAGGGTGGCTCGCACTTCGCCGTGGTCGAGGAGGCTGACGGCAACATCATCGGCTACCTGACCATGGAAGACGTGCTGGAAGTGCTGGTTGGCGATATTCAGGACGAACACCGCAAGGCTGAGCGCGGGATTCTCGCCTATCAGCCGGGCAAGTTGCTGGTGCGTGGCGACACGCCGCTGTTCAAGGTGGAACGTCTGTTGGGCATCGACCTTGATCACATCGAAGCGGAAACCCTCGCCGGGCTGGTCTATGAAACCCTGAAACGGGTGCCGGAAGAGGAAGAAGTGCTGGAAGTCGAAGGCCTGCGGATCATCATCAAGAAGATGAAAGGGCCGAAGATTGTGCTGGCGAAGGTGTTGATGCTGGATTGATGGCTGTGCGGGCGGCCGCATGACCTGTTAAAAGATCGCAGCCTTCGGCAGCTCCTACAGGGATCACATTTCCATGTAGGAGCTGCCGCAGGCTGCGATCTTTTGCTTTATTGCTTGCCCAACGCAAAGTTGGGCAACGCCCCCAGCGGCTGATTGAACTGATACGGAATCGACACCAGCCCGTCTCCGGTATTGCGCTGCACCACAAAGTGCAGGTGCGGACCGCTGCTGTTGCCGGTGTTGCCTGACAGCGCCAACGGACTGCCCACCGTCACCCTTTGCCCCTCGCGCACGCTCACCGAACCTTGTTTGAGGTGCAGGTACACGCCCATCGTGCCGTCGTCGTGCAGCACCCGCACGAAATTACCGGACGCATCATTACCGCGCCCGCTCTGTGCGTTCTCGGTTTTAACCACCACCCCCGCACGCGCGGCAATGATCGGCGTGCCGACCGGCATGGCGATGTCCATCGCGTACTTGTTCTTCGGCCCGTAGTGGCTGTATTGGCCGTTGGCGCCCTGACTCAGGCGAAACGGCCCACCGCGCCATGGCAGCGGATAACGATAGCCCTGTGCGGTTCCAGCGGGGTCACCGAGGGAATAGTGAAATTGCGGCGTGTACACCAGCGGCTGCTTGCCGGAAACCGCCGTCAGCAATGCCAACCGCGTATTGCTGCGCGCCGGCAGCACCCGGCGGATGGTTTGTGCCGGCGCTCCGCGCACATTGCTCATCCCGGTAAACGCCAGCGCCACCTCGACCGGCGCATACAGATCGTTGCGTACGAAGACCACGTCGGCGCCCTTCTGTTTTTTGATGTCGAGGTACACCTGACGCTCCAGGCGCTCGACCATGCGGTCCTGAAAGACGAACACCTGCGCGCCTTTGCTCGGCCGGTCGCTGTAGGAGACCACGCCGTTGGCATCGGTGGATTTGTAAATGGTCATGGCCACAGCCGAGGTGGAGGCCATGAAGAGACCACAGAAAAACAGCAGGCGCGCGAGCATGGGCAAGAGTCTGTCGAAAGGAAGGCCTGGAAATGAGCCTAGCAGGTGAAGCAGACCAGGCTAGTCGACAGATGTTTCAAATTGGCCAGTCTGGGAGATTGGTGGTGCAAGTGATGGCCCCTTCGCGAGCAGGCTCGCTCCCACATTTGGAATGCATTCCAAGGTGGGAGCGAGCCTGCTCGCGAAGACTGACTGTCAGACGACGAAGATCACGCGCCCGGAACGAAGTGCTTCTGCGCCGTGCCGCGCGCGATCAGGCGGGAGATGTAGTCGAGCTTCTGCGCATCCTGATCGACGAAACGGAAGGTCAGTTGCAGCCATTCGCTGTCCGGTTTCTGCTCAAACGCGACAACCGCGTGCAGATAGCCGTTGAGGCGGGCGATTTCGGCGTTGTCGCCCTGCTCCAGATCGAGCACGGCGCTGTCGAGGATCTGCGGCAGGGTGTCGGTGCGTTTCACCACCAGCAACGCTTCCTTGATGCTCAGGGCCTTGATCACGCATTGCTGAGTACCGCTTGGCAGGCGCAATTGGCCCTGACCACGACCGCTGGCCGGAGCCGACGCGGCGACTGGCGCCTTGACCGGTGGGCTGTTGAGCAAACCACGCGATGGCGCAGCGGCCGGTGCCGGCGCGGCAGCAACCGGTTTGGCAAACGGGTTGACCGCCGCTGCTGCCGGAGCACCGCCGACCACGGCAGGCTTGCCGCCGGTCAAGGCGCTCAGGGAATCGTTGCCGAACGCCGAGTTCATCTTGGTCGGTGCGCTGTTCATCAGGGTGTCGAGCTTGCCGACCTTGTTCAGCGCCTGTTTGACTTTGGTCAGCAGTTGCTCGTTGGTGAACGGCTTGCTGACGTAGCCGGAAACGCCGGCCTGAATCGCCTGCACGACGTTTTCCTTGTCGCCACGGCTGGTGACCATGACGAATGGCATGGTCTTGAGGTTGTCTTGCTCGCGGCACCAGGTCAGCAGTTCAAGGCCAGACATTTCCGGCATTTCCCAGTCGCACAGGACCAGGTCGAACGCCTCTCTGGCCAGCATGGCCTGAGCCTTTTTACCGTTGACGGCGTCCTCGGTGCGGATCCCCGGGAAGTAATTACGCAGGCACTTTTTCACCAGGTCACGAATGAACGAAGCATCGTCCACGACCAACACACTGATCTTGCTCATCCAACACCCCTATTAAAATCCCGGCAAGCATAACGCTGGCTGATGGCACATTGCCAAAACTCTTCAGTCACGCCGGGACTTTTCGTTCGCGGGTGCTGCTTTTTAATCGAATCTGCCCATGAAAAGCACAAACAAAAACGCCCGGCCAAAGGGCCGGGCGCTTTTCTCAGGCAATCTTACTTATCGTCAGCATCGCCCGGAACATTAGCGGTTTCGCCGCTTGTGCCTTCAACTTCTTCTTTCATGCGCTTGAGGCCCATGTGGCGCACGTCGGTGCCACGCACCAGGTAAATGACCAATTCGGAGATGTTGCGCGCGTGGTCGCCGATGCGTTCCAGCGAACGCAGCACCCAGATGATGCTCAAGACCCGCGAGATAGAGCGCGGGTCTTCCATCATGTAGGTGGCCAGCTCACGCAGCGCGGTCTTGTATTCGCGGTCGATGATCTTGTCGTACTGCGCCACCGACAACGCCAGGTCGGCGTCGAAACGGGCAAACGCGTCCAGCGCATCACGAACCATGTTGCGCACCTGGTCGCCAATGTGACGAACCTCGACATAACCGCGCGGCGCTTCACCTTCTTCGCACAGCTGAATCGCACGACGGGCGATCTTGGTCGCTTCGTCACCGATGCGCTCCAGGTCGATCACCGACTTGGAGATGCTGATGATCAAACGCAGGTCGGACGCCGCCGGCTGACGACGGGCGAGAATGCGCAGGCATTCTTCGTCGATGTTGCGTTCCATCTGGTTGATCTGGTCATCGATCTCGCGCACCTGCTGAGCCAGGCCGGAATCGGCCTCGATCAGCGCGGTCACCGCGTCATTGACCTGTTTCTCGACCAGCCCGCCCATGGCCAGGAGGTGGCTGCGCACTTCCTCGAGCTCAGCATTGAACTGCGCAGAGATGTGATGGGTCAGGCCTTCCTTAGAAATCATTGTGTTCGCTCCGCAAAAGCTTTAACCAAGAGCTGCAAGCTACAAGCTGCAAGCTGAAATTTGTCGTTACGCTGAACCGCTTTGACTTGCCGCTCGCAGCTTGAAGCTCGCGGCTGTACGGTTAACCGTATCGACCGGTGATGTAGTCTTCGGTCTGCTTCTTCGCCGGATTGGTGAACAGGGTATCGGTGTCGCCGAATTCCACCAGTTTGCCCATGTACATGAACGCCGTGTAGTCGGACACCCGCGCGGCCTGTTGCATGTTGTGCGTGACGATGACGATGGTGAACTTGGATTTAAGCTCGTAGATCAGCTCTTCGACTTTCAGCGTCGAGATCGGGTCGAGGGCCGAGCACGGTTCGTCGAGCAGCAGCACTTCCGGCTCAACCGCGATGGTACGGGCGATGACCAGACGCTGTTGCTGACCACCGGACAGGCCAAGTGCCGATTCATGCAGACGGTCTTTGACTTCGTCCCACAGTGCCGCACCTTTCAACGCCCATTCTACCGCCTCGTCGAGAATGCGCTTCTTGTTGATGCCCTGGATGCGCAGGCCGTACACCACGTTTTCGTAAATGGTCTTCGGGAACGGGTTGGGCTTCTGGAACACCATGCCGACGCGACGACGCAGCTCGGCAACGTCTTCGCCCTTGCGATAGATGTTGTTGCCGTACAGGTTGATCGCGCCTTCTACGCGGCAGCCGTCAACCAGATCGTTCATGCGGTTGAAGGTGCGCAGCAGCGTCGACTTACCGCAGCCGGACGGGCCGATGAAGGCGGTCACGCGCTGTTTCGGGATGTTCATGCTGACGTCGAACAGCGCTTGTTTCTCGCCGTAGTACAGGCTCAGGCCCGGTACTTCGATGGCAACGGTTTCCTGTTCGAGACTGAGGCTCTGCTTGTCGCGGCCCAGGGCCGACATGTTGATGCCGTGGGTGTGTGTTTCGTGCTGCATGGGAGGCTCCCTGTGCTAACAAATTCGGTTCGTTGAACCACTGGCCTTGCCAATGGGTTACTGAAAATCTGTGGCTTGCGCCGATCCTTGTGGGAGCTGGCTTGCCAGCGATGGCATCACCGCGGTGTTACTGGCTGACCGAGTCGCCTGCATCGCTGGCAAGCCAGCTCCCACAGGATTTGTGTTAACTGTCCAAAGCTTTGTATTTTTCGCGCAGGTGGTTGCGGATATACACCGCCGACAGGTTCAACGTGGCGATCACCAGTACCAGCAACAGCGCCGTGGCATACACCAGCGGACGGGCCGCTTCGACGTTCGGGCTCTGGAAGCCGACGTCATAGATGTGGAAGCCCAAGTGCATGATCTTCTGGTCCAGGTGCAGGTACGGGTAGTTGCCGTCCACAGGCAGCGATGGCGCCAGTTTCACCACACCCACCAGCATCAGCGGCGCCACTTCACCGGCGGCACGGGCCACGGCGAGGATCATGCCGGTCATCATTGCCGGGCTGGCCATCGGGATCACAATCTTCCACAAGGTTTCAGCCTTGGTCGCGCCGAGGGCCAACGAACCTTCACGCACGGTACGCGGGATTCGCGCCAGACCTTCCTCGGTTGCCACAATCACCACCGGCACCGCCAGCAGCGCCAAAGTCAGCGACGCCCAGAGCAGACCCGGTGTACCGAAGGTCGGTGCCGGCAGTGCTTCCGGGAAGAACAAGCGGTCGACCGAACCACCGAGTACGTAAACGAAGAAGCCCAGACCGAACACGCCGTAAACGATCGCCGGTACGCCGGCGAGGTTGTTCACCGCGATACGGATGATCCGCGTCAGGGTGTTCTGCTTGGCGTATTCACGCAGGTACACCGCCGCCAGTACGCCGAACGGGGTGACGATCATCGCCATGATCAGGGTCATCATCACGGTGCCGAAGATCGCCGGGAAAATCCCGCCTTCGGTGTTCGCTTCACGCGGGTCATCCGAAAGGAATTCCCAGATCTTGCTGAAGTAGAAGCCGACCTTGGTGAAGGTGCTCATCGCGTTCGGCTGGTAGGCGTGAACCACTTTGCCCAGACCGATTTCGATCTCTTTGCCGTTGGCATCGCGAGCGGTCAGGGCATCGCGGTTGAACTGCGCATGCAGATCGGCCAGACGCGCTTCGATGTCCTGGTAACGCGCATTCAGCTCGGCACGCTCGGACTCCATGTCCGCTTGCGCGGTGGCGTCGAGCTTGCCTTCCAGTTCCAGTTTGCGACCGTGCAGACGGATGCGTTCCAGGCCTGCGTTGATCGCACCGATGTCGGTTTTTTCCAGCGACTTCAGTTGTGCAGCCAGACCATTCACTCGGTTGATCCGCGCTTGCAGCTCAGGCCATGCAGCCTCGCCTTCGGCGATGACCTTGCCGTCCTGTTTGACGTTGACCAAGTAGCCGTAGAAGTTGCCCCACTCACGACGTTCGATCGCCATCAACTCTGGCGGCGTGGTCTGGTTGGTCAGCCACTCGCCGACGATCCAGGTGAAGTCGTTGCCGTTCAGGTCACGGTTGCCGACCTTGATCAGCTCACGGGTCATGAATTCCGGGCCTGCATCCGGCACCGGCAAACCGGCGCTCTTCAGACGGGCACGCGGCACTTCTTCTTTCTGTACCACTTCACCGATGACCAGGTGATTGGCCTGACCCGGTACGTCGTAATTGGCGTGGACCAGGTCCGCCGGCCAGAAGTGACCCAGACCGCGCACGGCAATCACGGCCAGCAGGCCAATGGTCATGATGACCGCGATGGACACCGCGCCACCGCTGATCCAGACGCCCGGGGCGCCGCTCTTGAACCATCCTTTCAGGGAGTTCTGTTTCACAGACTTCTACCTTTGCTTAAAGCGACGAGTATTTCTTGCGCAGACGCTGACGAATCAGTTCTGCCAGGGTGTTCATGACGAAGGTGAACAACAGCAGCACCAGCGCCGAGAGGAACAGCACGCGGTAGTGGCTGCCGCCGACTTCCGACTCGGGCATTTCCACCGCGACGTTGGCAGCCAGAGTGCGCAGGCCTTCGAACAGGTTCATTTCCATGACCGGGGTGTTACCGGTGGCCATCAGCACGATCATGGTTTCGCCGACCGCACGGCCCATGCCGATCATCAGCGCCGAGAAGATCCCCGGGCTGGCGGTCAGGATGACGACACGGGTCATGGTCTGCCACGGCGTGGCACCGAGGGCCAGCGAACCGAGGGTCAGGCCGCGTGGCACGCTGAACACGGCGTCTTCAGCAATCGAGTAGATGTTCGGGATCACCGCAAAACCCATGGCCAGACCGACCACCAGAGCGTTGCGCTGGTCGTAGGTGATGCCGAGGTCGTGGGAGATCCACATGCGCATGTCACCGCCGAAGAACCAGTTCTCCATGAACGGGCTCATGTACAGCGACAGCCAGCCCACGAACAGAATCACCGGAATCAGCAGCGCACTTTCCCAGCCATCCGGGACTTTCAGGCGGATCGATTCAGGCAGACGACTGAAGGTGAAACCGGCGACCAGGATGCCGATCGGCAACAACATCAGCAGGCTGAAGATGCCCGGCAGATGTCCTTCGACATACGGCGCGAGGAACAGGCCGGCGAAGAAACCGAGGATCACCGTCGGCATCGCTTCCATCAGCTCGATCACCGGTTTGACCTTGCGGCGCATGCCCGGGGCCATGAAGTAGGCGGTGTAGATTGCCGCAGCGACGGCCAGCGGTGCCGCCAGCAGCATCGCGTAGAACGCGGCTTTCAGGGTGCCGAAGGTCAGTGGCGACAGGCTCAGTTTCGGTTCGAAATCGGTGTTGGCGGCGGTCGATTGCCAGACGTATTTAGGCTCGTCGTAGTTCTCGTACCAGACCTTGCTCCACAGCGCGCTCCACGAGACTTCCGGGTGCGGGTTGTCGAGCAGCAACGGTTGCAGCTTGCCGCCGGCTTCGACGATCACGCGGTTGGCGCGTGGCGACAGACCGAACAGGCCTTGGCCTTCAACCACCTGATCGACCAGCAAGGTGCGGTGCGCGGTGCTGTGGAACACGCCGAGCTTGCCGCTGGCATCCAGCGCGAGAAAGCCTTTGCGACGCTCTTCAGCACTGATTTCAACGATTGGCGTGGTGCCCATCTGGAAGGTGCGGATCTGCTTAAGACGCAGCTCACCATCGGTGTCACGGGCCATGAACCACTGGGCCAGACCACCTTTTGAGTCACCGACGATCAGCGAGATACCGCCGACCAGTTGCGTGGTTGCGGTGACTTCAGCGTCGGCGTTTTCCAGCAGTTTGTAGCGACCGTTGAGGCTCTTGTCGCGCAGGCTGAAGACATCAGCCTGGGCACGACCGTTGACCACGTACAGCCATTGCTGGCGCGGGTCGACGAAGATGTTTTTCACCGACTCAGTCATCTGCGGCAGATCGATACGCTTCTGCTCGTTGGTGACTTCACCAGTCATCATGTTTTCTTCGCTGGTCAGCGACAGCACATTGAGTTGCGAACCGGTCGAACCGACCAGCATCAGGGTCGTGTCGGTGGCGTTCAGGCTGACATGCTCCAGCGCACCGCCGGCTTCGTTCAGCGCGATCGGTGCCTCGCCATACGGATACTCGATGGCCGGGCTGATGGTTTTCTTGCCATCGGGGTAGCTGACTTTATAGGTGTGACGGAACACCAGCGCCTGACCGTTGGACAGGCCCACGGCCACCAGCGGATGGCCTGGCTGGTCTTCACCAATCGAGGTCACGGTGGCGCCGGCAGGCACCGGCAGATCGACGCGCTTCAGCTCAGCGCCACTGTCGATATCAAAGAACAATGCCTGGCCCTTGTCGGAAACACGCATGGCCACCTGATTCTGCTCTTCGAGCGAAATCATCAGCGGCTTGCCGGCGTCCTGCATCCAGGCCGGGGTGATCGAGTCTTTCGCGGTCAGGTCGGCACCCTGGAATAGCGGCGCAACCACGTAGGCGAGGAAAAAGAAGATCAGGGTGATGGCTGCCAGCACCGCGAGACCGCCAACGAGGACGTACCAGCGAGTGAAGCGATCCTTGAGCGCGCGAATGCGGCGCTTGCGTTGCAGCTCAGGCGTATTGAAATCAATGCGCTTGGGAGGATTAGTAGTCATTTGGGAATTGGCCAGATCATTCATGCGCTCACCCTAGCGATCCTGTATGACAGAAAGATGACAATGCAGTGACGCAGCAAATCCACCGCCAGCGGGACTGGCAGAGGATCAAAAATTTGAGGTGTGGAAAAGGCCGGCCTGCGCGCAGATCCGGCCTTTCACCTGAGTCCGGCGGGGTTCACCCCGGACTCAATTTGTTACTTCTTTGCGACAGCGCCGCCTTCCTGCAGACCCAGGTCAGCCAGTGCTTTTGCAGCAACCTTGGCTGGCAGTGGGATGTAGCCGTCTTTCACTACCACTTCCTGGCCCTGTTTCGACAGCACCAGTTTCACGAACTCAGCTTCCAGCGGAGCCAGAGGCTTGTTCGGGGCTTTGTTGACGTAAACGTAGAGGAAACGCGACAGCGGGTATTTGCCGTTCAGGGCGTTTTCTTCGGTGTCTTCGATGAAGTCGGTGCTGCCTTTCTTGGCCAGAGGAACGGTCTTCACGCTGGCGGTCTTGTAACCGATGCCGGAGTAACCGATGCCGTTCAGCGAGGAGCTGATCGACTGCACAACCGACGCCGAACCAGGTTGTTCGTTAACGTTTGGTTTGTAGTCGCCTTTGCACAGGGCTTCTTCTTTGAAGTAGCCGTAGGTGCCGGATACCGAGTTACGGCCGAACAGTTGTACTGGTTTGTTGGCCAGGTCGCCGGTCACACCCAGTTCGCCCCAGGTTTTCACGTCGGCTTTGGCGCCGCACAGACGGGTCGACGAGAAGATCGCATCAACCTGTTCCATGGTCAGGTGCTGGATCGGGTTGTCCTTGTGTACGAAAACGGCCAGGGCATCCACGGCAACCGGGATAGCGGTTGGCTTGTAGCCGTACTTCTGCTCGAAGGCCGCCAGTTCGGTGTCCTTCATCTTGCGGCTCATCGGGCCCAGGTTGGAGGTGCCTTCAGTCAAAGCAGGTGGCGCAGTGGCGGAGCCAGCGGCCTGAATCTGGATGTTGACGTTCGGGTATTCTTTTTTGTAGTTCTCAGCCCAGAGGGTCATGAGGTTGGCCAGGGTATCGGAGCCGACGCTGGACAGGTTGCCCGACACACCAGTGGTCTTGGTGTAGCTCGGGATAGCAGGGTCAACAGCGGCAACCGCGTTGGCAGTCGCAACGCCAGCAGCGACAAAAGTCATTGCCGCCATCAAACGCTTCAGTTTCATGCCTTACTCCTAGCAGATAGGGTGTGTTAAGTCGGGGCCAAGTATCAGCAGGCCGTGTGAACACTCTATGGCTGAAATATGACAATTGGATGAAAGGCCAGCATTCGATTCTTTGCAGGATGATTCGTGTTGCCTCCATCGCGAGCAGGCTCACTCCTACACTTGAAATGCGTTCCAAATGTAGGAGTGAGCCTGCTCGCGATGGCATCAGAACAACTGATGCAGAGTCTGGATCAGCGCCCCTTCTTCCACAGCCACGCGCCGACCAGAATCCCCATCGCGCACAGCACTGCCACATAGTAGGCCGGCCCCATCGCGCTTTCTTTCAGCAGCAGACTGACCACCATCGGCGTCAGGCCACCAAAAATCGCGTAAGCCACGTTGTACGAGAACGACAACCCACTGAAACGCACCACCGGCGGGAAAGCTTTAACCATCACATACGGCACGGCACCAATGGTGCCGACCAGAAAACCGGTCAACGCGTACAGCGGGAACAGCCAGTTCGGGTGATCGGCGAGGCTGTGATAGAAGGTCCAGGAGCTGATCAGCAAGCCCAGGCAACCAAACACGAATACGCGACCGGCGCCAAAGCGATCCGCCAACGCGCCGGAGATAACGCAGCCAATGCTCAGGAACACGATCGCCAGACTGTTCGATTGCAGCGACTCGGTCGGCGTGAAGTGATAGACCGTTTGCAACACGGTCGGGGTCATCAGAATGACCACGACGATGCCAGCGGAGAGCAACCAGGTCAGCAGCATCGAGATCGCAATCGCGCCGCGATGATCACGCAGCACCGCACGCAGCGGCACTTCTTCAGCCAAGGCTTTGCGCAACTGCAGTTCGGCAAACACAGGGGTCTCGTGCAGCCAACGGCGCAGGTAGACCGAGAACAGGCCGAACACACCGCCCAGCAGGAATGGAATCCGCCAGGCGTAATCGGAAACTTCCGCTGGCGTATAAATGCTGTTGATCGCGGTGGCGACCAAAGAGCCGAGCAGAATGCCGGCGGTCAGCCCGCTGGTGAGGGTGCCACAGGCATAACCCATGTGCTTTTGCGGAACGTGTTCGGAAACGAAGACCCACGCCCCTGGCACTTCACCGCCAATCGCCGCACCTTGAATGACCCGCATCAATAGAAGAAGAATCGGCGCCCACATGCCGATCTGCGCATACGTTGGCAGCAGGCCCATGATCAGGGTCGGCACGGCCATCATGAAAATGCTCAGGGTGAACATCTTCTTGCGCCCCAGCAGGTCGCCGAAGTGCGCCATGACGATGCCACCCAGCGGCCGTGCGAGGTAACCGGCGGCAAAGATACCGAAGGTCTGCATCAGGCGCAGCCACTCGGGCATGTCGGCCGGGAAGAACAGCTTGCCGACCACGGTGGCGAAGAAAACGAAGATGATGAAATCGTAAAACTCCAGCGCGCCACCAAGGGCAGACAGCGACAGAGTCTTGTAGTCGTTGCGGGTCAACGGTCGTGCGGGTTGCTCGGGCTGCGCGAGGCTCGAAGGCGCTGTGGTCATGGCAAGGGCTTCTCTTATAGTCGGATCTGCCGCCACAACAACGCTGGCGGTGGCTTGGGCAGGTTCGGCACCATAGCAAATTGTTCGAAAAAGCACATAGAGGCGCGTAATTGACGGTCGAAATGAGAACCGGATGGTCGTCGTGGAGTCTACCGACCGATATACTCGCAACCTGCTCCGGTTTGTAAGGGGTTGCTGTGCGAAAACGTCGTTGGCCCGGCCTTTGCTCGGGATTAGCCGGTTTCGCAGAGTTTCTCCTTAGGCGCCTGATGGAAAACGTGACGAACGTAGTAGGTTCGGTGCTGAATCGTTTTTCCCGAAGACGGCTACCACCAGCAATACCAACGAAGAGTCACGGGTCAGAGGCACCCTCGGCATGATAGAGCTCGAACAAGAAGATCCAATCCCGCAAGGCGACCTGGCCCTGCAAATCACCGCACTTCCACGCGAAACCAATGGCTTTGGCGATATTTTCGGCGGCTGGCTGGTGGCGCAGATGGATTTGGCCGGCACCGCAATGGCCAGCCGTGTCGCTGGCGGCCGTGTCGCCACCGTGGCCATCGATCGCATGGCGTTCCTTGTGCCAGTGGCTGTCGGCGCGCAATTGTCCTTCTATACCCAGACCCTGGAAATCGGCCGCAGCTCGATCCAGATGATGGTCGAAGTGTGGAGCGACGACCCGCTGTCCAGCGAGTGGCGTAAAGTCACCGAAGCGGTGTTCGTCTTCGTTGCCATCGACGGCAGCGGTCGCACTCGCTCGGTTCCACCGCGCGCGCGCTAAACCTGGCGGCCGTTTGACGGTCGATAGTGGTCCTTGTTACTGATCGAGAGCTGTCCCATGAACACGCCCAACGTTGAAGCGGTGAAACTGGATGAACTGAACTGCTGGCGCATCCGCCACGGTCAGGCCGAAGTGCTGGTGGCCCAGCAAGGCGCGCACATCCTCAGTTATCAGATCGATGGCCAGCCGCCGATCATCTGGCTCAACGACAAGGCCGAGTTCAAAACAGGCAAAAGTATCCGCGCCGGCGTGCCGGTGTGCTGGCCGTGGTTCGGCAAGTTCGAACGCAACCCGCAGAGCGTGCAGGCCATGTACACCGGTGAGCAACCGGCGCCCGCGCACGGTCTGGTGCGGGCGATGGATTGGGAGTTGGGCGGCATCGAATCAGAGGCTGACGGCGTCAAGGTCGAATTCAAGCTGCCCTACCCCGAGGGTGGCCTGCAGGGCTGGCCGCATCAGGTCGATCTGACCCTGACTCTGCACTTGTCCGAGCAACTGAGTTTCAGCCTGACCAGCCACAACCGTGGCAGTGACACCGTCAGCCTGAGCCAGGCGCTGCATACGTATTTCGCGGTCAGTGATGTGCTCCATGTGCATGTCGATGGTGTCGATGGCTTGAGTTACATCGAGACGCTGGACGACTGGAAAACCAACAGCCAGCAAGGCGACCTGCATTTTGCCGGTGAGACCGACCGCATCTATCTCGACGCTCCACCACAACTGAGCATCGTCGATCCGGCCTGGGAACGGCGCATTGTGCTGACCGCCACAGGTTCACGCACGGCGGTGATCTGGAACCCGTGGATTGACCGAGCTGCAGCTCTGGCCGACATGGATAACGATGGCTGGCAGCGCATGTTGTGCATCGAGACGGCGAATGTGATGGATGACATCGTCACGCTGGCGCCGGGGGCGAGTCATACCATGGGCGTCAGCGTCGCCAGCAAACCGCTCTAACAGCACCGCAAAATCAAATGTAGGAGTGAGCCTGCTCGCGATAGCGGTTCGTCAGATCCATTAAATTGGCTGACACGACGCTATCGCGAGCAGGCTCACTCCTACAGTAGTTTGTGGCGCCTGTTAGAGATCGGACTCCTGCACCACCCGCACTTTGTCCGCCTCCAGCGCATACGCCGCATCGGCCAGATCATTGCTGACCTTCTCGACCTTCAGCGTGCCGGTCACCCACAGCGGCGTATAGATGTCGTCCAGCTTCAAACCCTTCGGATAACGCACCAACACCAGTTGATTCGGCGGCGGTGGCGGCACGTGGATGCACGCGCCCGGGTACGGCACAAGGAAGAACAGCGTGCTGCGGCCCTTGGCGTCGGACTCCAGCGGCACCGGATAACCACCGATGCGGATGTGTTTGTCGTTCATCGATGCCACGGTTTTGGTCGAATACATCACCGCCGGCAGACCTTTGGCCTGCTTCATCCCGCCCTTCTCGGTGAAGGTGCCGGTGGCTTCCGGGGAGTTGTGGTCGATTTCAGGCATGGCCTCTAGGGCCTTCTGGTCCGACTTGGGCATCAGTTCGAGCCAGTCGGTTTCCGGCAGTTCGCCGGCGTGGGCCAAACCGCTGCCCAGAAAAAGGAGAGTCAACAGAAGACGGCGCATGAAGGTGCTCGGTATAGAAAGGAAGGAACATTGAATCGCCGAGCATTCTAGCCCTCCCCGCCACTTTGGCAGAGAGGGCTTTGTCGCTTTGGATCAGTTCTTTTTGATCAGACCGTAGATCACCAGCAACACGATCGCGCCGACCAGTGCGCCGATGAAGCCTGCGCCCTGACCTGCCTGATAGATGCCCAGAGCCTGGCCGCCGTAAGTGGCTGCCAGCGAACCGCCGATACCGAGCAGGATGGTCATGATCCAGCCCATGCTGTCATCGCCCGGTTTCAGGAACCGCGCCAGTAGGCCGACGATCAAGCCGATAAAGATGGTTCCGATAATTCCCATGGCAATTCCCTCTCAAAGATAGATATGCGAAGCCTAGTCAGACTTTGGCATCCTGCCATGAGAGAACGGCGGCCCCTGAATGGTTCCGCCGCTGCCACATGAAACTGTCGTTACTCGGCGATCAGCGCTTCGACCTTGACGATCTGCGCCTGCAGCGTGGCCATGTCGGCGCAACGCAGGTTGGCGTGGCCGACCTTGCGCCCGGCCTTGAAGGCCTTGCCGTAGTGATGCAGATGGCAGTCTTCGATGGCGATGACTTTCTCAACCGGCGGTACCACGCCGATGAAGTTGAGCATCGCGCTCTCGCCGACCTTGGCGGTCGAACCCAGCGGCAGGCCGGCAACGGCGCGCAGGTGGTTTTCGAACTGGCTGCACTCGGCGCCTTCAGTGGTCCAGTGCCCGGAGTTGTGCACGCGCGGGGCGATCTCGTTGGCCTTGAGGCCACCGTCGACTTCAAAGAACTCGAACGCCATCACGCCGACGTAGTCGAGCTGCTTGAGCACACGGCTCGAGTAGTCTTCGGCCAGCGCCTGCAACGGGTGATCGGTGCTGGCCACCGACAGCTTGAGGATGCCGCTGTCGTGGGTGTTGTGTACCAGCGGATAGAACCTGGTTTCACCATCGCGGGCACGTACGGCGATCAGCGAGACTTCACCGGTGAACGGCACGAAGCCTTCCAGCAGGCAGGACACGCTGCCCAGCTCGGCAAAGGTGCCGACCACATCTTCCGGTTTGCGCAGGACTTTCTGGCCCTTGCCGTCATATCCCAGGGTGCGGGTTTTCAGTACGGCCGGCAGGCCGATCGAAGCTACGGCGGCGTCCAGATCGGCTTGCGATTGAATGTCGGCGAAGGCCGGAGTCGGGATGCCCAGGTCCTTGAACATGCTCTTTTCGAACCAGCGGTCGCGAGCGATGCGCAGGGCTTCGGCGCTCGGGTAGACCGGGACGAATTGCGAGAGGAATGCCACGGTTTCGGCCGGGACGCTTTCGAATTCGAAGGTCACCAGATCGACTTCATCGGCCAATTGGCGCAGATGATCCTGATCGCCGTAATCGGCCCGCAGGTGTTCGCCCAGCGCGGCCGCACAGGCGTCCGGCGCAGGGTCGAGGAAAGCGAAGTTCATGCCCAGCGGGGTACCCGCCAGGGCCAACATGCGACCCAACTGGCCGCCACCGATTACACCGATCTTCATCTCAACAACCTCAGGCAATACGTGGGTCTGGATTGTCCAGGACGCTGTCTGTCTGCTCGGCACGGAAGGTTTTCAGTACCGCGTGGAACTGTGGATGCTTGGCACCGAGGATGCTCGCCGAGAGCAGGGCGGCGTTGATCGCGCCAGCCTTGCCGATAGCGAGGGTGGCGACCGGAATGCCCGCTGGCATCTGCACGATCGACAGCAGCGAGTCGACGCCCGAGAGCATGGCCGACTGCACTGGCACGCCCAGCACCGGCAGGTGGGTCTTGGCCGCACACATGCCTGGCAAGTGGGCTGCGCCACCGGCACCGGCGATAATCACCTCGATGCCGCGGCTTTCAGCCTCTTCGGCGTACTGGAACAGCAGATCCGGGGTACGGTGGGCAGAGACCACTTTGACCTCGTACGGGATGCCGAGCTTTTCCAGCATATCGGCGGTGTGGCTAAGGGTGGACCAATCGGACTTGGAGCCCATGATCACGCCAACCAGTGCACTCATCGTCGCGCCTCTTCTCTCTGGAGCGCCCGCAGGCGCGTCATAAAACAACAAGCCACGCAGGTTGCGTGGCTTGATTGTACGAAAAATGGCCGGACGTGCCGGCCGAAGGCCGCGCAGTATACCGCAAAGAAAGCAATAAACAGCCCCCCGCGCGACCATCTGTCATCTGCCGCAAATGCCCGGTTTTATTGACCTGAAGGTCAGCGACAGAACACCGCAAATCCCCTGTAGGAGTGAGCCTGCTCGCGATGGCGGTGTGTCAGTCACATCGTCGCTGAATGTGCTGACGCTATCGCGAGCAGGCTCACTCCTACAAGGGGTCCGCGTAGGCTCAGGACGCTTGTGCAGCGCCACCCTCGAGCTTGCGCCACAGCAGGCGCACGTTGGCTTTACGCACCAAGGCGCAACGGTACAGGCGAATCTCCAGCGGCACATGCCATTGCGGGCCACCGCAGACCACCAACTCACCACGCGCCAGCTCAGCACGCACGCTCAGTTGCGGCACCCAGGCAATGCCCAAGCCTTCCAGCGCCATGCTTTTCAGGCTGTCGGCCATGGCGGTTTCGTAGATCGTCGTGAAACGCAACTGACGCTGGCGCAGCAAACCGTTTACGGAACGGCCGAGGAAAGCCCCGGCGCTGTAGGCCAGCAACGGCACACTGGCCTCTCCTTCCAGATCGAACAACGGCTTGCCATCAGCATCTGCTGCGCACACCGGCAGCATCTCGGTCTGGCCCAAATGCAGCGACGGGAAAATCTCCGGATCCATCTGCATCGCCGCATCCGGGTCATAGAACGCCAGCATCAGATCGCAGCCACCCTCACGCAACGCATGCACCGCATCGCCAACGTTGGTCGCGACCAACCGCGTGGCGATATTCAAGCCTTCATTACGCAACTGCGCGATCCAGCGCGGGAAAAAGCCCAGCGCCAGCGAGTGAGCCGCAGCGACCTGCATCACTTCGCCCTGCCCGCCTTCCAGATGATGCAAATGGCGCAGCACTTCACCGAGCTGTTCAACCACCGTGCGCGCGGTCACCAGAAACAACTGCCCCGCTGCCGTCAGTTCGACCGGCGTGCGCGAGCGATTGACCAGAGTCAGCCCCAGTGCAGCCTCCAGACTGCGGATCCGCCGACTGAACGCCGGCTGGGTCACGAAGCGTCGCTCAGCGGCCTGCGAGAAGCTACGGGTGGCGGCCAGAGCACTGAAGTCCTCGAGCCATTTGCTTTCCAGATTCATCACGTCCTCCCGGACACGCACCAAAACAGGTCACACGTCTGCCGCGCACGCGGCGTCACACGGGCATTATGCCGAATGTGCATAGGGCAGTGCTGAACAGCATTGGCCCAAAATTTCCCACAAGCCTAGCATTCGCAGCGTTCCGGCACAGACCGGGTCCATATCGAGATGATTTCTATCATGTCCTCCGCTGCATCTTTCCGCACAGAAAACGACCTGCTTGGCGCCCTCGAAGTACCGGCTCAAGCGTATTACGGCATCCAGACCCTGCGAGCGGTGAACAACTTCCGCCTCTCCGGCGTTCCGATTTCGCATTACCCGAAACTGGTTGTCGGCCTGGCAATGGTCAAACAGGCCGCTGCTGACGCCAACCGCGAGTTGGGTCACCTGAGCGAAGCCAAGCACGCGGCCATCAGCGAAGCCTGTGCCCGATTGATCCGCGGTGATTACCACGAAGAGTTCGTGGTCGACATGATTCAAGGTGGCGCCGGTACTTCCACCAACATGAACGCCAACGAAGTGATCGCCAACATTGCGCTCGAAGCAATGGGTCACCAGAAAGGCGAGTACCAGTTCCTGCACCCGAACGACGACGTCAACATGGCGCAGTCGACCAACGACGCCTACCCAACGGCGATCCGCCTGGGCCTGCTACTCGGTCACGACACCCTGCTGGCCAGCCTCGACAGCCTGATTCAGGCGTTCGCGGCCAAGGGCAAAGAATTCGATCACGTCCTGAAAATGGGCCGTACCCAGTTGCAAGACGCCGTGCCGATGACCCTCGGCCAGGAATTCCGTGCCTTCGCCACCACCATGGGCGAAGACCTGGCCCGTCTGAAGACGCTGGCCCCGGAACTGCTGACTGAAGTGAACCTGGGCGGCACCGCGATCGGTACCGGCATCAACGCCGACCCGCGTTATCAAGCGCTGGCTGTTCAGCGTCTGGCACTGATCAGCGGTCAACCGCTGGTTCCAGCCGCCGACCTGATCGAAGCGACTTCCGATATGGGCGCTTTCGTACTGTTCTCCGGCATGCTCAAGCGCACTGCGGTCAAGCTGTCGAAGATCTGCAATGACCTGCGCCTGCTGTCCAGCGGCCCACGCACCGGCATCAACGAAATCAACCTGCCAGCGCGTCAGCCAGGCAGCTCGATCATGCCCGGCAAGGTCAACCCGGTAATTCCGGAAGCTGTGAACCAGGTTGCTTTCCAGGTCATCGGTAACGACCTGGCGCTGACCATGGCAGCCGAAGGCGGCCAACTGCAGCTGAACGTGATGGAGCCACTGATCGCTTTCAAGATCTTCGATTCGATCCGCCTGCTGCAACGCGCCATGGACATGCTGCGCGAGCACTGCATCGTCGGCATCACCGCCAACGAAGCACGCTGCCGTGAACTGGTCGAACACTCGATCGGTCTGGTCACCGCTCTGAACCCGTACATCGGCTACAAAAACGCCACCCGTATCGCCGGCCTCGCCCTTGAAAGCGGCCGCGGCGTACTGGAACTGGTGCGCGAAGAAGGTCTGCTCGACGAAGCCATGCTCGCCGACATCCTGCGCCCGGAAAACATGATTGCTCCGCGTCTGGTTCCGCTCAAAGCCTGAGCCGACACGTTACTTGTAGCACCGCTCACCAGGTCGAGGGACTAGACACCTCTCACCTTTTGAGGGCTTGGGGATTTAGTCCCCAAGCCCTTTTTTTTAACTTCTTCGCGGGCAGGACGTTAAATGTTTTGTGTATTTGATACCGCCAAGATCGCAGCCTTCGGCAGCTCCTACATTGATTGACGTACACCTGTAGGAGCTGCCGAAGGCTGCGATCTTTTGATCTTGCAGCACCCTCGTTTCGTCGCTTGCACCACTACCGTGCAGACGGGCGCGTCACTGATCGGTATAGTGCCGCCCCTCTTCGCGTGAGCGGTCGTCGGTAACGAGGCCATAACCCATGCGAAACCCGAACTAATAACAAACCCGCGAAATGGAACCGGACGAAACCTTCGCCTCACCTGTCGTGCCGTGCGCGCACCGGTGTAACACGATGTTTCTTCCATCCAGTATTTGCTTACACAATAAACAGCGAGGAAAAATCCATGCTCGAAGTCATTAACGACTTCCTCTCAGGGAAAGTACTGATCGTGCTCATTGTCGGGCTCGGTAGCTACTTCACGATTCGCTCGCGTTTCGTTCAATTGCGCCACTTCTTCCACATGTTCGCGGTGTTCCGCGACAGCCTCAAGGGCAGCGCCGGGCAACTCAGCTCGTTCCAGGCTCTGATGCTCAGCCTTGCCGGCCGAGTGGGTGCAGGCAACATCGCCGGTGTCGGCATTGCCGTGACCCTCGGTGGTCCGGGTGCGGTGTTCTGGATGTGGGTAACCGCACTGGTCGGCATGTCCAGCAGCTTCTTCGAGTGCACCCTGGCCCAAGTCTACAAGCGCGCCGATGGCGACGGCCTGTACCGTGGTGGCCCGGCCTACTACATCCAGCACGGCCTGAAGCTCAAAGGCATGGCGGTGGTGTTCTCCGTTCTGCTACTGGTCACCTACGGCTTTGCCTTCATTGGCCTGCAGTCCTACACCGTGACCCACTCGCTGCAGAACGCCTTTGAATTCAACCCACAACACACCGGCATCGTCCTGGCGGTGCTGCTGGCCATCACCTTCATCGGCGGCATCAAGCGCATCGCCTCGGTGTCCGACCTGCTGGTGCCGATCAAGACCCTCGCCTATATCGGCGTAACCCTGTACGTGATCGGTACCCAGATCGAACATGTGCCAGCCATGCTGGAAACCATCTTCAAGAGCGCCTTCGGCCTCGATCCGGCCTTTGGTGGTCTGCTCGGCAGCGCCATCGTCATGGGCGTGAAGCGTGGCGTGTTCGCCAACGAAGCGGGTCTGGGCAGTGCGCCGAACGTCGCCGCCGTGGCCGCCGTGAAGCACCCGGGCGCGCAGGGCGTGGTTCAGGCTTTCAGCGTGTTCCTCGACACTTTCGTGATCTGCACCTGCACCGCGCTGCTGATCCTGCTGTCGGGCTTCTACACCCCGGGCTTCGAAGGTGACGGCATCGTCCTGACCCAGAACTCGCTGGCCGCTGTGGTCGGTGACTGGGGTCGCATGTTCGTCAGCGTCGCGCTGTCGCTGTTCGTCTTCACCTGCATCCTCTACAACTACTATCTGGGCGAAAACAGCCTGCAGTTCCTCACCCGCAACCGCGCCGCGCTGATGATTTTCCGCGGTCTGGTGCTGGCGCTGGTGGTATGGGGTTCGATGCAGGATCTGTCGACCGTGTTCGCCTTCGCCGACATCACCATGACCTGCCTGGCCTTCGTCAACCTCGTGGCTCTGGCCATGCTGTTCAAGGTCGGCATGCGCGTAATGCGCGACTACGACGGGCAGCGCCGCGCCGGCGTCAAGCAGCCAGTGTTCGACTCGAGCAAATTTGCCGATCTGGACCTCGACCTGAAGGCCTGGCCGACCAATCCGTCTGCCGCTGCCGACAAGACCGAAGCCGAGCCGCAAGGCGTACCTGCAGCGCAACGCTGACAGGCGAATGACGGGCGCATCCCCAGCGCCCGTCAGTTATTGTGGTGCAATAACTTGTAGGAGCGAGTCTGCTCGCGATAGCGGTCTTTCAGCCAACATCAATGTTGAATGATGAACCGCCATCGCGAGCAGGCTCACTCCTACAAGGACCTCATCCTTTCGGAGAATCCCCATGAATTCGTCGACCTACCCCGCCGCCCAACACGTCATGGTGCTCTACACCGGTGGCACCATCGGCATGCAGGCCAGCGCCAATGGTCTGGCCCCGGCGTCCGGTTTCGAAGCGCGGATGCGCGACTACCTGCACAGCCAGCCTGAACTCGTTGTGCCGCAGTGGCGCTTTCGCGAGATGTCGCCGCTGATCGACAGCGCCAACATGACCCCGGCCTACTGGCAGCAACTGCGTGAAGCGGTGGTCGATGCCGTGGATGTGCAAGGCTGCGACAGCGTGCTGATCCTGCACGGCACCGACACCCTGGCCTATAGCGCGGCGGCGATGAGTTTCCAGTTGCTCGGCCTGCATGCGCGGGTTTGCTTCACCGGTTCGATGCTGCCGGCCGGTGTCACCGACAGCGATGCCTGGGAAAACCTCGGCGGTGCGCTGGTTGCCCTCGGCCAAGGTCTGGCGCCGGGCGTGCATCTGTACTTCCACGGCGAACTGCTGGCGCCGACCCGTTGCGCGAAAGTGCGCAGCTTCGGCCGTCATCCGTTCAAGCGTCTGGAGCGTCAGGGCGGCGGTGTCAAAGCCTCTTCGATTCCAGCATCGTTGAACTACAACCAGCCGAAACAACTGGTCAAGGTTGCGGTGCTGCCACTGTTCCCGGGTATCAGTGCCGAAGTGCTCGATGGTCTGCTCGACAGCGGCATTCAAGGTCTGGTGCTGGAGTGCTACGGCAGCGGCACCGGGCCGAGCGACAACCCTGAGTTTCTGGCAAGCCTTGGCCGCGCACGGGATAACAGTGTGGTGGTGGTTGCCGTGACGCAATGCCATGAGGGTGGCGTTGAGCTGGATGTGTATGAGGCGGGCAGTCGCTTGCGCGGTGTTGGCGTGTTGTCCGGTGGCGGCATGACCCGTGAGGCGGCGTTTGGCAAGTTGCACGGGTTGCTCGGTGCAGGGCTGGAAACCGCTGAAGTGCGTCAGCTGATCGAACTGGATTTGTGTGGTGAGTTGCTCTGAGCAAGGCTCTGGAATGGCCCACCCTAGCCCTCTCCCGGAGGAAGAGGGGACCGACCTTAGTGTCTTGCGCTATACGCCGACCTGAAAAAAAGTGTCGATTATGGATTCGGCACAGTTTTTTCACGTCGGCGTATCTCTTCAATATCCCCCAATCGGCCCCCTCTCCCTTTGGGAGAGGGCTGGGGTGAGGGGCTACTGCGGCATGCAACTTGCTGCGTTCCAGCCACCTCAAGGCTGGAAGATCTTATGCTCCACTCCCACCTCACCACCCTTAATGCCGTCTCGCTGATCCTCAACACCTTCAAAGCCGAAGGCCTGTCGAGCGAGGCGCTGCTCGCCGGTAGCGGCATCAGTGTCGCGGACTTGCACCGGGCCGACACGCGCATCACCACCAATCAGGAGATGCAGGTCTGCGCCAATGCGGTCGCGCTCAAACACGATATCGGTCTGGAACTGGGCCGGCGCATGCATGTTTCCTGCTACGGCATCCTCGGTTACGCCCTGCTGACCTGTGCCACCTTCGGTGACGCTTTGCGTCTGGCGATCCGTTATCCGGCGCTGTTGGGAACACTTTTCGAGCTGAGCCTGGAAGACGACGGCGAGCGCGTCTGGTTCGTCGCCGCCGACTATCGCGAGAGTCCGTCGATGGCGGTGTTCAATGCCGAGTTCTGCCTGGTGTCGTTGAAAGTCATTTGCGATGACTTGCTCGGGCATCCGCTGCCCTTGCTCGCGACGCGGTTCGAGTACGCCGCGCCGGACTATCGTGACAGTTACGCCGAGCACTTCGACAGCCCGCTGCACTTCGCCGCCAAGGACAACGCCTTTGCCTTCGACCGTCACTGGCTCGATCAACCGCTGCCGCTAGCCGATCTCATCACCCATCAAGCCATGACCGAACGTTGCCGCAAACAGAATCTTGAGTTCACCGGGCGTCAGGCATGGCTGGGGCGCATCCGCCAATTGCTCAGCGCCCAACTCAACGCCGCGCCGGGACTGGAAGGTCTGGCGCAGCAGATGAAGTGCTCGCCGCGCACCTTGCGCCGGCATCTCAAGGACATGGGCAGCAGCTATCAGGAACTGCTCGATGAACTGCGCTTCGAAAGGGCGAAGCAGATGTTGTGTGAGGACCAGTTGCCGATTTATCGCATCGCCGAAACCCTTGGCTTCAGCGAGACCGCGAGCTTTCGTCATGCCTTTGTGCGCTGGAGTGGTGTGGCTCCAAGCCAGTTCAGGGCCTGAAGAAGGGGCGAATTGCGGTCATGATTTTTGGCCAGATCCATCCCCTTTTGGCCTTTCCTGCCGTTCTCCGATTCGCTTCACGCCGCAACACTGTGGGCAACCGAATCAGCCCTGCGGAGAACAACAAATGCTGACGATCTACTCGGACGATCACCACCTGCACCATGGCCGCTGCGAACTCATCGATGGCCAGCTCAAGCCGTGTTTCGAGATGCCCTCGCGCGCCGACCATGTGCTGCAACGCGTGAAAAACCAGAACCTCGGCCCGGTCGAGGCACCGAAGGATTTCGGTCTGGAGCCGATCGCCCGCATCCACGGCCAAGACTATCTCGACTTTTTCAAAGGTGCGTGGGCGCGCTGGACTGAATTCAATACTGACGGTGACTTGCTGCCCTACACCTGGCCGGCGCGCACCCTGCGTGCAATCAAACCGTCCAGCCTGCACGGCCAGCTCGGCTATTACAGCTTCGACGGCGGTGCGCCGATCACCGCCGGTACCTGGCAAGCGGCGTACAGCGCGGCGCAAGTTGCGCTGACCGCGCAAGCAGAAATCCAGCGTGGCGCGCGCGCTGCCTTCGCCCTTTGCCGTCCACCGGGACACCACGCCGCCAGCGATCTGATGGGCGGTTATTGCTACCTCAACAACGCTGCCATCGCCGCGCAGGCCTTCCTCGATCAGGGCCACCAGAAGGTCGCGATCCTCGACGTCGACTATCACCACGGCAACGGTACCCAGTCGATTTTCTACGAGCGCAGCGACGTGCTGTTCACCTCGATCCACGGTCATCCGGAAGCGGAGTTCCCGTTTTTCCTCGGCTACGACGATGAGCATGGCGAAGGTGCCGGTGAAGGTTTCAACTTCAATTACCCGCTGCCCGCCGGCTCCGGATGGGACGTGTGGAGTGCGGCACTGGAACAGGCCTGCGACGAGATCGATCGCTACGGCGCCGACGTCATTGTCGTGTCGCTCGGCGTCGACACCTTCAAGGACGATCCGATTTCGCAGTTCAAACTCGACAGCCCGGATTATCTGGCGATGGGCAAGCGCATTGCCGCCCTTGGCAAACCGACGCTGTTTGTCATGGAGGGCGGTTACGCCGTGGAAGAAATCGGCATCAATGCGGTGAACGTGCTCGAAGGGTTCGAGCAATAAACGAATTTTAGCCAGACACACAACACCAGACCCGCCGGTGCGGGTCTTTTTTGGCCCGCGATATTTATCTACCGCACGCCTCCCGCCGCCTGCCTCTACCTTGCCCGGATTCGCCGCCATCCCGGCGCGCGCCCATCAGTGCAGGTGTTGCCAATGCCCGAAATCCCATCGCCCAGCGCCGTCGACGTCTTGACCCAACTGGTGACCGGCCCTTCGCTGCGAGAAGTCGCCTCGAAAACGTTGCGCCCGGCGCTCAAGACCTTGTATCCAGACCTGGAAATCGACCCACAGCTGGCCATGGTCGTGAGACCGACCTGGGTCATCGAGGTGGATGAGGTCGTCCCCGGTCGCCACCGGATCGAGTCGCTGACCGACACACTCGTGCGCCTGGGCCTCTCCGGCAGCACCGTGACGTACCTCGACGGCGAACATTATCTGACCTTGCAACCCGACCAATCCGCAGCCATCCAGCTGCCGGTAAAAATCAGCGCCGTCGGCAAACTGCTCAATCAACTGGCACCGCTGTTGTTCATTGCCTACAAGGAACAACAGGTCAATTACTGGGACGATTTCACCTACCCCGGGCAACCGCGCTGGCAGCAAATGTCACAAGCCCTGCGCAATCTGTGGGGCGTCGAGGCCAGTCCCGACTGGGATGCCGATCAGCGGGCCATAGTCGCTGCGGTTTACCAGCATCCAGAGAAAAATCAGCGCCTGCCCACCGACAAATACAAAACCCGCGCCTGTCTGATTGATCTGGACCGGGGCGAGGGCGACGAACAAAGCCATCTGACCCTGCTCGACACGGCGGTTCTGATTGGCACCGCCGACGAGCGCACGCTGATCATGACCCACTCGGTGATCCAGGGATTCGAGGCCTTCGACTCCCTGGATGAACTGGGCAAGGCCCTGCCGCGTCGCTACTGGAAAGAGGCCTCCGGCACCGGCTTGAAATGGCGACTGGTCGAACCGCAAGGCAATTTCTTCGACTATCAGGCCTGTACGTTGATTGCTCTGGAAGCCGACGCCCTCGGTGCGATCAATTTTTTCCAAGGCTCAAGCTTGAACGCGCTCTACCCGCACACCGGAACGGTCGGCGATCCTCGAGAACCGCCACCGCGACTCAAACCCAACATCGAACGCCTGCGTCCGATGCTGCCACCCTGGCTCGACAACGCAGCGCCTGCCGATCAGACCCGTTACAGCCGACATTTACTCGACCTGACCATGGTGCAACACACAAACAAGGGCAAATCATTCCAGAGCGAAGTCATCAGCCTGCAGGCGTTTACCCGCGATGCCTTGAAACAAGAGATGCTCAAGGATCATCCCAAGGCCGGCGAGGTGAGCATTGATGACATCGAAATCAGTATCACCAGTCTGGTGGTCTGGGGCACGTTTGTGTTGCCGGGCAATACCCAGACCCAGACGCTGTCGCTGATTGAACTCGCCCTGCAGAACCTTGCCGGGC
Source organism: Pseudomonas sp. M20 (assembly GCF_045037865.1). Taxonomy (NCBI): domain Bacteria; kingdom Pseudomonadati; phylum Pseudomonadota; class Gammaproteobacteria; order Pseudomonadales; family Pseudomonadaceae; genus Pseudomonas; species Pseudomonas sp. M20. The sequence goes on along the minus strand of NZ_CP173611.1, from coordinate 5,836,429 downwards.
AGCCACTGGGCAATAAAACCGTCCGTTACAAGGATGGCGGCACGTTGCCTGACTGGATGACCGCAAGCTATCTGGAACAACTGGTGCGTACTGTCGATATCGGCGAGAGCTACCCGGCGCACCTGAGAAACCTGCTGATCGAAGACACAGAGCAAGCCTTGGCACTGCGAGGGCTCTACACCAGCCAGTTGCCTATTGAACTGCCGCTCCTGGCGTTACAACACAAAATACAAGGCAAGGACGGCATCACCGAGCAGGGTTACCGCTATGTCGTTGCGGCGCTGTCCAGCACCGGCGATGAGCGTCATGTCGATCACGAAGAAATCGTCATTCGCCCGCTGGCGTTCGTTGCCCATCGCAGCCGCTCAGGAGCGGACACCGTCGAAAACATGTTTGTCATCGGCCCGCGCGACGCGGACCAAGGCCCGTGCGTACTGTATCGCCCACTGTTCGAGAGGGTGCTGATGCAGTTTCCCTCCCACGCCAACCTGCTTTACGAGATTCAGCAGTCTCGCCAGTTGTGCGAATCGGTCCTCGCCTGGTTGCCGGACGACGTGCGCTTCAACTACAGCCAGTTCGTCTTCACCGGCCGACTGCCTTCGGTATGGACGATCCCGCAATTGCTGGTCAACCCCACGACAGCCCTGGACATGTCCGGCCCCATCGCGCTGGGTAAGGCAGCCATTGAGCAGAATGTTCTGGCAACGCTGCACAACAGCAACGTCCAGGCCGTCATAACTCAAGCTGATCGGCAATCGGTTTCCGATGCGGAAGCGCGTTGGGCTTCGCTTAAAAGCGGTGGCTGGATGGTGTTCAACGCCGCTTTGCCATTCCTCGGACGCAGTGTCGGCACAGCCGCGTGGATCTGGCAGATCATGGACGACCTGCAAGAGGTCAGCGACGTCGCCAATGAACAATCCGGCAGGATCGCCTGGAGCGCGCTGACTGACATTCTTCTGGCGCTGGGCATGGTGCTGGCCCATCGTGCAGCGGTTGGCGAGGCACCGCGAAACGAATTGATAACAACCCAGGAACCCGCGCCGAGCGTAAAAACCGTTGCCGTGGTCACCCAACCCGTGCAGTTGGCGGACGTCTCCAGCAGCGCACTGCCCGGCCTTCACGAAATGTCGATCAATCCCTTTACCGCACTGAAACGATCTCCCACCGCACTGTCCCAGGTGCTCGACAGTTTTCAGGTCGCTAAACCCAGAGGGCTCGGCGAGGCGGCCAGCGAGGGCACGCATCAGCACCTCTACCCCCGCCAGAAACAATGGTTCGCCCCTGTGGGCATGCGCTGGTTCGAAGTCGTGCTCAATGAACACGCAGACGTGCAGATTGTCGACTCTCGTCAGCCAACGTTGCGTAAGGGGCCGATGCTGAGTCGCACCGCCAACGGACAATGGGTGATCGACCTTCGATTGCGTCTGCGCGGCGGCGGGCTCGACAGCGCCCTCAAAGTGGTCCAGGACATCAATGAAATGGACGCAAGCCAGTTGACTCGCGAGATCAGCGCGTTCGATTTGACGATGAAAGCCAAACAGGTCCAGCGTGATGCCGACCACACTGCGCTCAACGATGCACTACCGCCCGCCCGCGCGCAGGCCCGTCAGCGGTATCTGGATACGCTCGGCTCACAGCTCGAGGCGTACGGTACGAGCATCGAAAAGATCAAGGCGTTGAATAACAAAGAACCCATTATCAATTACCGCACCGTCATGATTCAGCGACTGGAGATGCAATTGTTTCTCGGGCAGGAATGGCTTGACCTGCATTCCACGGATTTCCAGGCAAACCTCAAAAGCATGCAAGCGATGCTGGCCGACGAAAGCCGTTTCGCCCCCGAGGTATTTATTCAGACCTTCGAGCGAATGAACGAGCAAACCCAGGCCATCATTGAAAAAATGGAGTCGGCCCAGAGCCGTTTTGAAGAACTGGCCTTGCTGGGGAAAAAAGCGGTCAAGGTCATCAATACCTACCGCAAGGCATTGCCCAAATACGATCTGGACGACCTCAAGCTGTTGCAGATCAGTCTCGGCCAGGAGATCTGCATCAAGGCCTGGAGCACGGCGACTGACGCCAACGCCCATCAGGCGCTGGGCGTCCTCATCGAGGATGCGGCACTGAATATCCAGAGCACGCTGAACCTGACCGCCGACGAAAGCCTGGACAGGCTGCGCGAACGCACGGATGCCTTGAACAAGGTTGCCGAACAATTTACCGCTGTCGACCAACGCTTTGGCGATCTGCTGATCGACTACGCCAACCAGATCAACACCGAACGGCTGGAGCATGTGCGCAGTCGGGTTATCGAGTTCAAGGCCCGCACGGATGTGAAGCTGGTCGAACTGCTGCGCTATAGTCACTTGCTGGAGCCGCAGCCCGGCCCATCCAGACGGGCCGCCAAATCGTCATCTGCGCGCCAGATCATCAAAACCAGATCCAGAGGCACGCTGGTCGGCGAACGCAAAAAGAGCCTCGAAGGCCGACAGAACGATCTGGTGGAAGTGCGCACCGTCCTGACGGGGGTCATCGCAACATTCAAGGAGGAGTCACCCGGCGTCTGGGTCGAGCAGCGCACCGCCAAACCCAAGCCACCCAAGACCAATCCCACTTTGAATATCGGTATCCGTGAAGGTCAGGCCCTGCTCGACGGTTTGGCAGCCTTCCACCGGCGTATCGAAGCCCAGCTCAAACGAGGACCACGGATTCCCGTCGAGATTGAAGAGCAATACCAGCGGCATGCCGCCACGTTGCGCGAAGCCAATGCGGCCATCGACGAAGCCTTGACCCGCAGTAACCTGACCGCCGATCTGAAGAGACCGACTGAAGCGCTCAGCCACAAACTTGACGAGGCTGCCAACGCCCTTGATGCAAAAGGCACCAGCACCCGGATCCGGATGGTCAAACAACAACCACCGACGGCGGCCGGGGTTCAGTGGCTGAAGGACATGGGCGAAGTGACGATTTCACAGACCGTGACTCGGCGTCGCCTCAAAGGTCAGGCCCGGGACTTTCTCGACGAATACGCTATAGGCGATGCCCATACCCACAAGGTGTTGTGTTACGCACATTTTCATTACAGCAGCGCGCAAGCACCGGTCACGCCGTTCCCGGTGGGCCATATGAAAACCGTTGCGCAACGGTTGATGGGCGGTGCCTACGAACCCCGCTTTTTGAATAATCAGGCGCTGATCAATATTCATCGCAGCGGCATTTCCGACAAGTCTGCGCGAGCGCTGTTTCTCACACCTGCCACGCCTGTCGCAACCGGGTCAGCGCCGAGTTGATCGCAGGCTCAGGCACGGCGGCGAAGCCCAGGACCAGTCCGGCACGCTGATCCAGCGGCGCCGTGGAATCCGGCAGCCAGTAACTGCTCAGACCATTGATCTCCACGTCGGCGCGGGCGGCTTGTTCGATCAATTGCCGCTCGCGTTCGATGCTGTCGACCGCCACGGTCAAGTGCAGTCCGGCCGAGACCGCAGGCAAATCGCCGACGCCGGCAATGACGCTTGGCCAGCCGTCGAGCAAGGCATTGCGCCGGCTCAGCGCAGCGCGGCGCATGCGCCGGATATGCCGCTGAAAATGCCCGGCGGCCATGAATTCGGCCATCACCGCTTGGGTACTGACCTCGGAATGGCGGACATCCACGGCCCGGCGTTGCGAGAATGCATCGACCAGCGCCGGGGGCAGCACCAGATAACCGAGGCGCAATGCCGGAAACGCGACCTTGCCAAAGGTGCCGACATACAGCACCCGGCCCTGTCGATCGAGTGCCGCCAACGGCGCCAGCGGTGCACCGGTGTAGCGGTACTCGCCATCGTAGTCATCCTCGACGATCCAGCCTTGGCAACGCTCGGCCCAGGCGAGCAGTTCCAGGCGTCGCGCCAAGCTCATCACCACGCCGGTCGGGTACTGATGTGAGGGAGTGACATACGCCACCCGACAATCCCCGGTGGCCGACAGCGCTGAGCAATCCATGCCCTCTTCATCCACGGCAATACCGTGCAAACGAGCCCCGGCCACAGCGAATGCATGACCAGCCGCGCGGTAGCCCGGATTCTCGATCGCCACAGCATCGCCCGGTTCCACCAGCAACTGTGCACAAAGGCTAATGCCCTGTTGTGCGCCGCTGGTGATCACAATTTGCTCAGGTGAACACTGCATGCCGCGTGAACTGCGCAGATAGGCGGCGATCATGGCGCGCAGACGCGCGTCGCCGGACGGATCGCCGTAACACAGTTGCTCCAGATCCGGTTTTCGCCAGAAAGCCGCATTCAGCTTGGCCCACACCTCGAACGGGAACAGATCAAACGCCGGAACACCCACCCTGAATGCTCGTGGCGGACCACTCGGTGGCCGGGCCAAATGGTTCTTTTCGATGCGCGAAAAACTATCGCTGTGGATAACTTTACTGGATGAAATTACAGGTAAATCCAGCCAATTTGTGGATAAGGCTGTGGGTAAGCCTGTTGAAAACCCTGTGGATACTTTTGTGGATAATTTTTTCGCAGGGCTCGCTACCGGCATCAATTGTGCGACGTAGGTGCCATCCCCTACCCGCCCTTCGATAAAGCCTTCGGCATACAGTTGATCGTAGGCGCGCACCACGCTGTTGCGGGAGATCCCCAACGCCGCCGCCAGATCGCGACTGGCCGGCAACCGCGTGCCACTCGCCAGCCGCCCGTCCAGTACCCGTAGGCGCAACGCCTGATAGAGCTGCCGACTCAAACCCTGGCGGCGATCAAGCTCGATACCCGCAGGGTTAAAGGGCATGGATAACGTTGGCGAATCGGGCATGGCAATGGACCTATGAAATTGGTCATCAATGGCTCTTACAACAGACCAATAGCCTGCCTACGATGCAGGCATTCGCCAAGGAAAATCTGTCCATGTACACGCCACGCGCCTTTGCCATCGAAGACCTGACACAACTGCACGAGCTGATTCTCGCCACCCGCCTCGCCATTCTGGTAACTCACGGCGAAAATGGCCTGCAAGCCAGCCATGTGCCGGTGCTGCTGCATTGCGAACAAGGTGACTACGGCACGCTGTACGGGCACTTGGCCCGCGCCAATCAACAATGGAAAGACCTGCGCGACGGCGCCGAAGCCATGCTGATTTTTGCCGGTGCCGACGCCTACGTCAGCCCGGGCTTTTACCCGAGCAAGGCCGAACACGGCAAAGTCGTGCCGACCTGGAACTACATCGCCGTGCATGCCTATGGCCACGCCGAAACCTTCAGCGACGGCGGGCGCCTGCTCGACATCGTCAGCACCCTCACCGACCGCCATGAAGCCGGCCGCGCACAACCGTGGTCAGTTGCCGATGCGCCCGCCGATTACATCGACGGCATGCTCAAGGCCATCGTCGGTTTCGCCATCCCCATCGACCGTCTCGAAGGCAAGCGCAAGCTCAGCCAGAACCGCAGCGCCGAAGACATTGCCGGCGTGCGCGAAGGCCTCGCTGCCAGCCCCGAAATCAACGATCAAAACCTCGCCCGATTGATGCGCTAAGGAAATCACCATGAGTCAGATCGACATTCGCCCGGCCAGCGCCGCCGACCACGCCGCTTGGCTGCCGCTGTGGCAGGCCTACCTGCGGTTCTACAACACCGAACTGCCGGAAGCTGTGACGCACAGCACTTGGCAGCGTTTTCTCGACCCAAGCGAACCGACCCACGCGGCATTGGCCTGGGCCGACGGTAAAGCCGTGGGCATGGTGCATTACATCTACCATCGCTCGAACTGGAGCATCGAAAACTCCTGCTACCTTCAAGACCTGCTGGTGATCCCCGAGACCCGTGGCACCGGCGTCGGCCGCCTGTTGATCGAACACGTCTACGCCACCGCCAAGGCTGACGGCTGCGGCAAAGTGCACTGGCTGACCCACGAATCCAACGCCACCGCGATCCAGCTCTATGAGCACATCGCCGAACGCCCGGGCTTCATCCAGTTTCGCAAAGCCATTTAAGGAGACGCGTACATGACCGCATCACTCGCTGACTGGAAAGGCGTCCCCGCCCCCACCGCCACATTGCTTGAAGGCCGTTTCATTCGCTTGGAAAGACTAGACCCGGCGCGCCACGGTGACGAGCTGTTCGCCGCCCTCGAAGGCCCCGGCGCCGACCCGAAACTCTGGGATTACTTGCCCTACGGCCCGTTCCCGGAACGCAGCGTTTTCGACGCTTGGCTGAACAACCACGCGGCCGCCAGCGACCCGTATTTCTTCGCTGTCATCGACCGCGCCAGCGCTCAGGTGCAAGGCATCCTCAGCCTGATGTCGATCGTCCCGGCCCAGGGCCGCATCGAGATCGGCCACGTCACCTTCGGCGCGCCAATGCAGCGCTCGTCGAGAAGCACCGAAGCGGTGTACCTGCTGGCCAAGCACTCCTTCGACCTCGGCTACCGCCGCCTCGAATGGAAATGCAACAACGGCAACGCCCGCTCCAAGTACGCCGCCGAGCGCTTGGGTTTCAGCTTCGAAGGCGTATTCCGCCAGCACATGGTGGTCAAAGGCCAGAACCGCGACACTGCGTGGTACTCGATTCTGGATGGCGAGTGGCCGGCGATTGCGGCAGGGTTCGAGCAGTGGCTGTCAGATGAAAATCAGACGCCCGACGGGCAGGTGAAAGGCTTGGTCGAATGCCGTAGTTAAATCGTCAAAGCAAAAGATCGTCCGAACGCGGCCCGAGCCTGCGGCAGCTCCTACACGGGATTGACGCTCATCCTGTAGGAGCTGCCGCAGGCTGCGATCTTTTGATCTATTTCAGCCTAGCTTTTGCGCCAGCACCGCAATGTGTTCCGGCCCGATCCCGCAGCATCCGCCCAAATGGCTCGCACCGCGCTGCTGCCAGTCAATCGCCCAGTGCAAATAACCCGGCGGATCCAGATCCTCGCGCAGCGGATCAAGTCCATCATTGGCCGTGGCTTCTTTTGGCTGCGGCGGAAACGCATTGGCGTAAGCACCAATGTTTATCTTCACCCCCAGACGCTCGAAGGTTGCACGCGCCGCATCAATCGCGCCACCAATCACTTCCGGCTGACTGCAATTGAACAACAACGTATCGACACCCAACTCAGCTGCCACCGCCGCCGCTTCGGCGACTGGCTCTCCAGAGCGCAGGCGCGGCACTTCATCGGTGTCTTCGTCCTTCAAGGTGAATGACAACCAGAACGGTTTGCCATCCTTCGGCAACCCGGCGCGAATGGCGCGCGCCTCGATGATCGAACTCTGGGTTTCCGCCAGCCACAGATCAACGTGCGGTGCCAGGCCATTGACCAAGGGCGCCAGCAACTCGGTCACTCGCGCGGCCTCGAACAGATCCGGACGATAAGAGCCAAACAGCGGCGGCAATGAGCCAGCTACCCGTACGAATTTTCCCGAGGACTGCACCGCGCGTCGCGCCAACTCACCGGCCAACGCGGCCAGCGCCTGCCCTTCAGCGGCGAAACGCGCTTCGCCAATATGGAACGGCACCACGGCATAACTGTTGGTGGTAATCACATTGGCGCCACTGGCGATGTAAGCGGCATGCACCGCCTCAACCGCTTGCGGCGCCTCGCTCAACGCCAGCGCCGACCACTCGGGCTGACGAAATGGCGCACCGGCGCGCTGCAACTCACGGCCCATGCCGCCATCGAGAATAATCGTGCTGCCTGCGCCCATATGCTTTTCACTCATATGCTTATGAAAATAACTCACTATCAGAGTCGTTCTTATAACTATTTAATACGCACCATTCCGTTAAAAACAACCTCTTTTTTACCCAGGGATCGACTGTGAAATTTAAACCGCTACTGGCCCTGGGCCTGACGATTCTGGCCGCTTCCACTCAAGCCTTCGCTGGCGCCACGCTGGATCGTATCGAGCAGAAAAAAGAGCTGGTCGGTGTGCTGATGGAAAGCTATCCACCGTTCTCGTTTCTCAATGACCAGAATCAGCTTGATGGCTTCGACGTTGATGTCGCCAAGGCTGTGGCTGACAAGTTAGGCGTCAAGCTACGACTGGAAACGCCGTCCTGGGACGTCATTGCCGCCGGCCGCTGGAGCGGTCGCTACGATATCTGCATCTGCTCGATGACGCCGAGCAAAGCCCGCGCCGAAGTGTTCGATTTCCCGGTCGAGTATTACGCTTCGCCAGCGGTGATCGTGGTCAACGCCAAGGATGAGCGGATTCACGATGCCAAGGATCTGAGTGGCAAAAAAGTCGGCCTCACCAGCGCGTCCAGTTACGAAAGTTATCTGAACAAAAACCTGGTCATTGAAGGCGCCGAAGACACGCAGTTGCAGTACCCGTTCGAAGACGTGCAGATCGCGCCGTACGATACCGACAACGTCGCCTTCCAGGATTTGGGCCTGGGCGCCGGCGTGCGCCTGGATGCGATCCTCACCAACCTCGTCACCGCGCAGCCACGTCTGAACCAAGACAAACGCTTCAAACTGGCCGGCGCGCCGCTGTACTCGGAGCCGAACTCGGTGGCCATCGAAAAGGGTGACGCGCAATGGGACGCCAAGGTGCGTGAAGTCTTCGCGCAACTGAAGCAGGACGGCACCCTGAGCAAGCTGTCGCAAAAATGGATCGGCGCTGATATCAGCCAATGACTTCTTTCCCGACACCTCCCCAGCCACCGCAACCGGTGGCTGAAACTCGCCTGCAACGGATGTTCGGTTTTCGTACGCGGCTGTACCTGACCTGGGCAGCGCTGTTCTGCCTGTTCGCCGGGTTCTTCCTGAGCTTCGACCTGAAGTTCTCGATCATCCTCGACAAACTGCCCAATCTGGTTGGCCTGCACCTGGCGCCCAACGGCTTCTTGCAGGGTGCAGCGCTGACGCTTTTCCTGTGTATGTGCTCGATTGTCGCCTCGTCCCTGCTGGGCTTCATCACGGCATTGGCACGTCTGTCGAAAAGCGCCGTGGCGTTCGGCATCGCCAGTTTTTACACCTCGTTCTTTCGCGGCACGCCACTGCTTATCCAGATCCTGCTGATCTACCTGGGCTTGCCGCAACTGGGTATCGTGCCTGGCGCCATTGTCGCGGGCATCATTGCCCTGTCGTTGAACTACGGCGCCTATCTCAGTGAAATCTTCCGCGCCGGCATCCTCGGGGTCGACCACGGCCAGCGCGAAGCTTCGCTGGCCTTGGGGATGCGCGAGACAGTGATTTTCTGGCGCATCACCCTGCCGCAAGCCATGCGCACGATCATCCCGCCCACCACCAACCAGTTCATCTCGATGCTCAAGGACTCGTCACTGATCTCGGTGATGGGCGTCTGGGAAGTGATGTTTCTCGCTCAGTCTTATGGGCGCTCAAGCTACCGCTACATCGAAATGCTGACGACGGCGGCGATCATCTACTGGCTGATGTCGATTGGCCTGGAGTTGATTCAGGCGCGGATGGAGCGGCATTACGGCAAGGCTTACGTGCGGCGGAGCTAGGGCGATCGGCACATTGCGGGCTGCGTCGGGTTTTAATTGATTTCTCGGCGAAGCCGCACGACGCCCATTTTCATCCCGAACAATCGGAATATTGAGTCCAACGACCTTAACGTTTGATTACCCTCAGCGTGCTCTATGTGTATCAACGTGCGGACCGAAATTTTGCACATCTTAGCGAATTGGATTTGATGCAGCCCTGTCACCTCCACTCGTAAACGGCGGACAGCTTCGCTGATTTCCAATGTCCCGTCGGCCAGCGCCTCTTGAATGCTTTCGATGAGCGCCATGCGTTCGAGAACTGTCATTACCATTTTCATCTCCAATCTTCGAGCGCCGCATAAGGCTCAATAAACATTAATGGCGCGGGGATTCATTGATGTGATTGCTTCGGCGTTTGAATCAAACTTACTGCACCTAATGAGAGGAGCAGGCAAAAAAACTGCAACAAAATGCAGAAATTAATATGTTTCAGCGCCGAAGATGCAAAACAATGCAGATCAACCACCGACATCATTCTGTAAAAACCCTTCGCTATACAGGACGCCCCGCTTATAACAAGAAGGCCGTCCGACCATGCCGTTCCCGCCCCAGCGTCTGTCCCTTGCCATTGCCCTGTTGATCGCTGCTACATCGGCAAACGCTAAAACCGTGCAGATCGACACCGCCACCACTGCAGCGCAAACGCTGGGTGGTAGCGACACGTTGACGATTTCGGCGCCGGGCAGCATCACCAACAGCGGCAAGGCCGTGAGCCTGAAAGACAAGACCAGCGGTGCGGGTGTGGTGATCGATAACGCCGGCAAAATCGTTTCCACCGGCGGCCGGGCCATCGACAGCAGCGGCGACCTGACCCAGGCGCGCAACTACACGATCAACAACCGCAGCGGCGGGCAGATTCTCGGCGCCAACGACGCTTTGCGCATCGACAGTAACTTTATCAGCGGCAGCCTGTTGATCGACAACAGCGGCATCATTCGTTCGACCACCGGCCAGGGGCTGGACCTCGATGCGCTGCGCAGTGACGGCGTTAAGACCACCATTATCAACCGTGCCGGCGGACTGATTCGCGGCGACGCCAGCGACGGCATGAAGACCGGTGCCAACGCGACCATTACCAACTACGGCGAGATCTCCACCGGCGATTCGCACAATGCCGACGAGAAGTTCGACGGCATCGACATCGATTCCGCAAGCGGTGTCAGCGTGACCAACTACGGAGTGATTTCCGGCGGCCGCCATGGCATCACTACCGACCTTGGCGCGACGCTGATCAACTACGGGCAGGTCACTGGCCGCAATGGCTCAGGGTTCGGTTCCGACGGCGATGGCACGGTGATCAACCACGGCACCATCACAGGCGCTTACTCAGGCTTGCAAGCGAACGGTGACGGCGATGGCGTGGACATCGACAAGATCGCCCACATAGAAAACTACGGGACCATTCAGGGCGTCGGTGCCGGCGGCGTGGACAAGGGCGGGTTCGCCAACGGCAGCGAAGGCATTGCCTTGGGTGGCGGCTACATTCTTAACGCCAAGGACGCTCTGATCAGCGGCGCCGACAGCGCCATTCTGGTCGACGATGGCAGCGGCGGTTCGGGGCTGGCGGCTACCACTCTGGAGAACTTCGGCACCATTCAAGGCCTCAACGGGTTCGGCGTGAAATTCGTCGGCGAGTTCGCCGACAGCGTCATCAACGGCGGTACGATCAGTGGCAGCAATGGCCTGGCGCTGGACCTGGGTGGCGGCAATGACAGCCTGACCTTGCGCAATGGTAGTCGCTTCGTCGGTGTTGTCGACGGCGGTAGCGGTTATGACCGAGTGGTGATGGATGACGCGGCCGGTGGCAGCTTCGGCGCCAGTCGCAACTTCGAATGGCTAGAGGTCAAGCAAGGTGCCTGGACGCTGACCGGCCATGACGATTTCAGCGATGGCGGCGCAGTGCGCAACGGCGCGACACTGCTCAACCAAGGCAGCATCGCCGGTAACCTGAGCGTTGACGCCGGCGGTGTGTATGCCGGTGGCGGTTCGGTGGGCAGCCTCAACGTCAACGGCACATTGCGCACCGACACCAGCCTCGGTCGCGCAACCATCGTTCGCGATTTGAACATGGGCAGCACAGCCACTCTCGCCTACGGCGTCAATGCCGATGGCAGCAGCGCGCCGGTACAGGTCGGCGGCATCGCCAATCTCAATGGCGCAACGCTCGCGGTGAATACCGGCAGCGGCACGTATCCATGGCAGAGCCATTACACCGTGCTGCAAGCGGCGCAGGTCAACGGCACCTTCGGCAAAGTCACCAGCGACTATGCGTTCCTCACGCCGACCCTCGCCTACACGCCCACCCAGGTCGACCTGACCTACACCCGCAATGACGTGGCCTTCAATGCGTTCGCCGCGACCGGCAACGGTACAAACGCCGCCAACAGCCTCGCCTCAATCGGCAAAAACAGTGCGCTGTACAACGCCTTGCTCAATACCAGTCAAAGCAGCGCCGGCGCGGCAATCGAGCAACTGGCCGGTGCCAGCAACGCCAACCTGACCAGCGCCACCCTCGGCGCCAGCAGTCAAGTCGGCAGCAGCATGCTCTCGGCCATGCAGCAAATGGCCGGCAGCCCGGGACTGATGGTCGGTCTCGATCAGCGCGACACACCCGTGCTGGCGGCCAATGGCGTGCCCTCCGAGGCGCGCAATCTGAATGATCCGAACGCGCGCGGGCGGCTCTGGCTGCAAGGCATCGGCGGCTTCGGCAAGCTCGATGGCGAGCACGGCAGCAGCGGTCTGGAACAACGCACCAAGGGCAGCGTGCTGGGCGTCGACTGGGCTCTAAATCCGGCGTGGCGCCTGGGTGTACTGGGCGGCTATTCGAAAACCGATCTGGATGCGACCGGCGTCGACGGCAACGTCGAGAGCTGGCACGCCGGTGTCTACGCGCTGCATCAAAAAGGCCCGATCTCGCTGCGTCTGGGAGCGGCGTACAGCGGCCATCAAGGTGAAAGCAAACGCACCATCGCCTTCAATGGTTTCAGCGACCGTCCGAAAGGCGACTACGACGCCGACAGCCAGCAAGCCTTCGCCGAACTCGGCTACGCCATGGGCAGTGGCCGCCTCAGCGCCGAGCCGTTCGCCAGCCTCGGTTATCAGCGCTACCACCGCGACCGTTACCAGGAAAAAGGTGGCGCCGCCGCATTGCAAGTCGAGAGCCAGACCCAGGACAACTTCAGCAGCACCTTCGGCCTGCGCCTGGCGCACTTGAGCAGCCTGGACAACGGCATGAGCGTGACGCCGCGCATGGCTGCTGGCTGGAAACACACTTACGGCGATGTCGGCAGCTCGACGCGTCAGGCGTTTGTGACTGGGGGCACGGCGTTCAGTGTCGATGGCAGCTCGCTGGATCGTGACAGTCTGGTGCTGGAAGCCGGGCTGGACGTGGGGATTTCTGCGCGGCACACGTTGGGTGTGGGATACAGCGGCGAGATCGGCAGCAACAGCCGTAATCACGGGTTGATTGGTCAGTGGCAAATGAGTTTTTGAGGGTTGAACAGCCGGCGGGGTCTTGAATGGTTGTAGGAAAAGGGGCCGCTGCGGCCGAGTAAAAATCCTGGTTGCGGATCTCGCGGTTATTTTCTACAAAACGATGCGATGTCGCCTGCAAGCGTGCGGGAAGCAGCCGACATCGGATTTTTTGGGGCATCAATAGAGTTGGGGCTTCTTCCAAAGAAAGGCTCAACCCGATGCTCACTCAACACATATTCAAACCAAAACACTTGGCTTTGGCCATTTCGCTGGCTCTGGGTTGCGTAGCGTTCGCCAACGCTCAGCAACCCTCTGAAATCGCTGATTCACCCGCAGTAATGGATACTGCAGAATCGTCCGAAACCAGCCATAAAGAAATGGCGCTTGAACGACTCAGGGCATTTCTCACTGCCCCGAGTACGGTGCCCATCGCTTTTGAAACCCCTGAAAAGACTTTTAAAGGTACCGCTGTAAACGATCTGATCACCCTCGCGGACGGCGCAAGCTTTACGGGACTGCTGGATGGAGGCGAGGGGGATAACGTTCTGTTTCTGAATGCCGCTGAAGGCGGAGAGTTGAAAGACACACGTAATTTCAACGGTCTATTTCTCGCTCGAGGAGCCTGGACGTTGAGTTCCAGGGGAGACTTCAAGGAAGGCGTGCTGGTGAACAGCGGTACCGCTCTGACCAACCTGGGTAGCATCATGGGCGACGTCTATGTCGAGAGGGGGGGCAGCTTTGCAGGTAAAGGTGCGGTGGGAGACCTGGAGGTCGCCGGCCTGCTCACCGTCAATGGAGTGCTAGGCAGCCCGCGCGTGAAAGGCGATTTGCGCTTGTCGCCAAGCGCCGAACTGGCTTATGAGGTTACTCCCAGTGGCAGTCAAACGATCAAGGTCGATGGCACCGCCAGGCTGGAAGGTGCAACCCTGAACGTCGTTGCCGTTCCAGGGGAGTATCCGCAAAGCCGCCAGTACAAAATCATCGAAGCCGGCAAGATAGAAGGTGAATTCGGTAAGGTCCTTAACAACCTCGCTTTCATGACCGCCACACCTCAATACAACAAAAAGTCTGTCGGGCTGACTTACGCCCGTAACGGTGAACCGCTTGCGAGTGTTGCCACGACGGACAATGGTCGTGCAGTTGCCGACAGCATTGTCGAACCACCAGTGCCTACGCCTTCAACGACGCCAACGCCATTGACTGCGTCTGCACCGGTTCCGGTTCCGGTTCCGGTTCCGGTTCCAGTTCCAGTTCCAGTTCCAGTTCCGCCTTCAGCGTCGACTCCCGTTGCAGAGTCCGCACCATCGCCAATGCAGGACGAACCTCTGATTGCGCAAGTTAACGAGACCGCCGAACAGCCCGCTCCTGCGCCACTAAAACCTGCAAACGCGGCAGTCGCCGCACTCCTGACCAGCGACAAAACCACCGCCCCCCTCGCCATCGAACAACTCGCCGCCGGCAGCAACGCCAACCTCGCCAAAGCCACGTTGAGCAGTATCACCCCCGTGAGCGCGAGCATGCTCTCGGCCATGCAACAACTCAATAGCCGGTACGGTTCAGCCTACGGTTCCGGCAACTCACCGCGTCAGGCCGCCGGCGGCGCCGATTCCGGGCGGGTGTGGATTCAGGCGCTCGGCCATGGCGGCAAGGTTGACCGCGAGTTCGACAGCACCCTGAAACACGCGACCCAAGGTCTGGTCATGGGCGCCGACTGGCGGCTCGATGAGCAATGGCATATCGGCCTGATCGGCGGGAAATCGCAGACCAGACTCGATGCCCGGCAATACGATGGCGACCTCGACAGCTGGCACCTCGGTGCCTACGCAGTGCGTCAGGACGGACCGTTCTCACTGCGTCTCGGGGCGACCTATGCCAGCCATGACGGCGACAGCAAACGTCGTGTGGCCTTCAACGGGTTCAGCGATCGCCTCAAGGGCAACTATGACGCCAACACCCAGCAAGCCTTTGCCGAACTGGCGGTCAATATTGGCCGGCACAACGCGACGCTCGAACCGTTCGCCAGCCTTGGCTATCAGCGCTACCAGCGCGACAGCTACAGCGAAAAAGGTGGGGATGCGGCGCTGAAGGTCTTCGGGCAAACCCGCGACAACCTCAGCAGCACCTTCGGCCTGCGCACGGCAAAAATCACTCGACTGGATAACGGCATGACGCTGACGCCGCGATTCAGTGCCGGCTGGAAACACACCTTTGGCGAGATTGAAAGCGACACCCGCCAGCAACTGGTCAAGGGTGGCAAACGGTTTGAAGTTGCCGGTGCCGCGCTGGATCGAAACAGCCTGTCGGTGGATGCCGGACTCGATCTTGGGCTGTCAGCCAATCACTCCGTCGGCGTTGGCCTTACCGGTGAAATGGCCACTGACAGCCGCACCCACGGCGTGATGGGCCAATGGCGCATGGCGTTCTGACTGACACAACATTCTTTGTAGGAGCTGCCGAAGGCTGCGATCTTTTGATCTTGTTTTATGAACTCCAAACAACATCAAAAGATCGCAGCCTTCGGCAGCTCCTACAGGATGAAAAAACGCAAAAAAAAGGGGAGCACATGCCCCCCCGAGGTTTAAAGCGTTGGATCGCGGCCGTTATCTCAGCCTTCGATCTCGATCAGAATTTCACCCGGATTGACCCGATCACCCTTTGCCACATGGATCGCAGTGACCTTGCCGGCAATCGCTGCCTGGACTTCGGTTTCCATCTTCATCGCTTCGGTGATCAACACAGCCTGGCCGGCCTTGACGGTGTCGCCCTCCTTGACCAGTACATCGACGATGTTGCCCGGCATGGTGGTGCTGACGTGGCCCGGTGCCGACGCCTGCTTGCGTTTGCTGCTGCCACCGCTGACGAATTCATTGAGCGGTTCGAACACCACTTCTTCCGGCATGCCGTCGATGGACAGGTAGAAGTGACGCTTGCCCTCTGCCTTGACGCCAACACCGGTGATGTCGACGCGGTAGGTTTCGCCGTGGACATCGATGACGAACTCGGTCGGAACGCCTTCGCCGCCCGCTTTTGTCACTCCGCCAGCTTCAGGAATCGGCAGCAGCACTTCAGGGGTCAGGGTGCCAGCGGCACGCTCTTCAAGGAACTTGCGGCCAATGTCCGGGAACATGGCGAAGGTCAGCACGTCTTCTTCGGACTTGGCCAGTGCGCCGATGTCGGCACGTAGCTTGGTCATTTCCGGCTTGAGCAGATCGGCTGGACGCACGTCGATGACTTCTTCGCTGCCGATGGCCTGACGACGCAGTTTTTCGTTCACTACGCCCGGCGCTTTGCCGTAGCCGCCCTGCAGGTAGAGCTTCACTTCGTTGGTGATGGTCTTGTAACGCTCGCCGGCCAGCACGTTGAAAAACGCCTGGGTGCCGACAATCTGCGAGGTCGGGGTCACCAGCGGCGGGAAGCCGAGGTCTTCACGCACACGCGGGATTTCCGCCAGCACTTCGGCCATGCGGTTCAGGGCGCCCTGCTCTTTCAGCTGGTTGGCGAGGTTGGAGATCATCCCGCCCGGCACCTGGTTAACTTGCACACGGGTGTCGACGGCGGTGAATTCGCTTTCGAACTGGTGGTACTTCTTGCGCACGGCGTAGAAGTACAGGCCGATCTCTTGCAGCAGTTCGAGGTTCAGACCGGTGTCGTACTCGGTGCCCTTGAGCGCGGCGACCATCGACTCGGTGCCCGGGTGGCTGGTGCCCGAAGCGAAGCTGGAGATCGCGGTGTCGATGTGGTCGGCACCGTTCTCGATCGCCTTGAGCTGGCACATGGTCGCCAGACCGGCAGTGTCGTGGGAGTGGATGAATACCGGCAGCGACTGCTCGGCTTTCAACGCACGAACCAGTTCGCCGGTGGCGTACGGGGTCAGCAGACCGGCCATGTCCTTGATCGCCACCGAGTCGCAACCCATGGCTTCCATTTGCTTGGCTTGTGCCACAAACGCGTCGATGGTGTGCACCGGGCTGGTGGTGTAAGCGATGGTGCCCTGGGCATGTTTGCCGGCCGCTTTCACCGCTTCGATGGCCACGCGCAGGTTCCGCACGTCGTTCATCGCGTCGAAGATGCGGAACACGTCGATGCCATTCACCGCAGCCTTGGCGACGAAGGCTTTGACCACGTCGTCGCTGTAGTGGCGATAGCCGAGCAGATTCTGCCCGCGCAGAAGCATTTGCAGACGAGTGTTAGGCAGTGCCGCGCGCAGTTGGCGCAGACGCTCCCACGGATCTTCCTTCAGGAAGCGGACGCAGGCGTCGAACGTCGCGCCGCCCCAGCATTCCAGCGACCAGTAGCCGACTTTGTCGAGCTTGTCGCAGATCGGCAGCATGTCTTCGGTGCGCATGCGGGTGGCGAGCAGCGATTGGTGAGCGTCGCGCAGGATGGTATCGGTAACGAAGATCTTCTTAGTCATTGGTATCTCCTCATAGCGGCAAGCTTCAAGCTAAAAGCTGCAAGAAAAAGCCAATCTGCTTTTACTTGCCGCTTGCAGCTAAAAGCTCGCAGCTGTTTCATTCATAGGCCTGCGTGGGCGGCGATGGCGGCGGCGATGGCCAGGGCCAGCTCTTCGGGTTTGCGCTTGATCGAGTAGTTGGTCAGTTCAGGGTGGCTTTCAACGAAGCTGGTATTGAACTGGCCGCTACGGAATTCCGGGTTGCGCAGGATTTCCTGGTAGTACGCGGCGGTGGTCTTCACGCCCTGCAGACGCATGTCGTCAAGCGCGCGCAGGCCACGGTCCATCGCCTCTTCCCAGGTCAGTGCCCAGACCACCAGCTTCAGGCACATCGAGTCGTAGAACGGCGGAATGGTGTAGCCGGTGTAGATCGCTGTGTCGGTGCGCACGCCCGGACCACCGGGGGCGTAGTAACGGGTGATCTTGCCGAAGCTCGGCAGGAAATTGTTCTTCGGGTCTTCGGCGTTGATGCGGAACTGCAACGCGAAACCCCGGTGCTGAATGTCTTCCTGTTTCACCGACAGCGGCAGGCCGGAGGCAATGCGAATCTGCTCGCGGACGATGTCGATCCCGGTGATTTCTTCGGTGATGGTGTGTTCCACCTGCACCCGGGTGTTCATCTCCATGAAGTACACCTCGCCCTCGGCGAGCAGAAACTCCACGGTGCCGGCGTTCTCGTAACCGACAGCCTTGGCCGCACGTACCGACAGGTCGCCGATGTAGGCGCGTTGTTCCGGAGTCAATTGCGGGCTCGGGGCGATTTCGATGAGTTTCTGGTTGCGGCGCTGGATCGAGCAATCACGCTCGAACAGGTGCACGACATTGCCAAAGCTGTCGCCAAGAATCTGCGCTTCGATGTGCTTGGGATTGACGATGCATTTTTCCAGGAACACTTCGGCAGAACCGAAGGCCTTGGTCGCTTCGGAAATCACCCGAGGGAAATTCTGTTCGAGTTCTTCGCGGCTGTTGCAGCGACGGATACCACGACCGCCACCACCGGAAGTGGCTTTGAGCATCACCGGGTAACCGATGCGATCGCCCTCGGCCAAGGCTTCTTCGATGTCGGCCACGTTGCCTTCGGTGCCCGGTGTAACCGGTACGCCCGCCTTGATCATGCTGCGGCGCGCTTCGGTCTTGTCGCCCATGCGGCGAATGACTTCCGCCGACGGGCCAATGAATTTGATGCCGCGCTCGGCGCAGATATCAGCCAGCTCAGCGTTTTCCGAGAGGAAACCGTAACCGGGATGCAGTGCATCGCAACCGGTTTCGACGGCGAGGTTCACCAGCTTGCGCGGGTTCAGGTAACCGGCCAGTGGCTCGGCACCGATGCTGTGGGCCTCGTCCGCACGCTTCACATGCAAGGCATGGCGGTCGGCGTCGGAAAAAATCGCAACCGAGCGAATACCCATTTCGGCGCAGGCTCGCACGATTCGTACGGCAATCTCACCACGGTTGGCGATCAGGATCTTTGTTATCACTTGGAGGTTCCCTTGAGCCGGTGGCACCACGACCTGCTAGACCCAGGTCGACGCGTGACCAAATGTTTCAATTTAGTCGCAGGTCCACACTAGCGCTCATGAGGGATTAACAAAAATGAATAAAAATTGGGTCAGGCATAAGCAAAGACTTATAGTTAAACGACAAGCCCGCCGCCAGAGCCAATAAGAAATGCGTAAGTCCCTGATGCGTATGACATTGCGTCAATTGCAGATCTTCAACGAAGTGTGTGATTTACGCTCCTACAGCCGCGCAGCCGAGGAAATGTCCCTCACACAACCGGCCGTCAGCCTACAGATTCGTCAGCTCGAAGAGCTGATCGGGCAGCCATTATTCGATTATGTCGGCAAAAAACTCTACATGACCGAGGCTGCCGAAGCACTCCAGCGCGCCAGTCGGGACATTTTCGGACGCCTGGAAAACCTCGATATGCAGCTGTCGGACATGCAGGGTTCACTGCAAGGTCAGCTGAAACTGGCAGTGGAATCCAGCGCCAAATACTTCGTGCCGCACCTGTTCGCCGCGTTCAAACGTCAGCACCCGGAAGTGAATCTGCAACTGACCGTGGTCAACCGTGGCCAGGTGATTCGCAGGCTTTCGGATAACCGCGATGATCTGGTGATCATGTCGATGGTGCCGCAGGACATGGGTCTAGAGTTTTTGCCGTTCCTCAACAATCCGATTGTTGCCGTGGCGCGCCCGGATCATCCGTTGGCGCACATGGGCCCGCTGCGTTTGCAGGACCTGGAGCCTTACACGCTGCTGATCCGCGAACCGGGGTCGGGTACGCGACTGGCCTGCGAAGAATACTTCAAAGAGAAACGCGTGCACTTCACCCAGACTCAGGAAGTGGCCTCGGCCGAAGCACAACGTGAATGTGTGCAGGCGGGTCTGGGCCTGGCGCTGTTGACGCGCCACGCCCTGAACCTGGAGCTGGCGACCGGCGGGCTCGTCGAGTTGCCGGTCGAGGAATTGCCGCTTTTCCGAAGCTGGTGCCTGGTGCAAGCGAAAGCCAAACGCTTGTCACCGGTGGCGCATGCCTTCCTGGCGTTTATTCGCAGCGAGCGGGTGCAGATCAGCGCGCTGGTTGAGCGCTTCGACGGGAAGCTGCGGGTGCCGCCTGCCAGTGAGTGATGTCGGGAAAGTCGCCGATTTCAGCTTGAAGCTGACGGAGTTCGAAGCGATCTTCGATAGCGCGGCGAAATTCCATGCGGCGCTGGTCTTCCTGCTGACGACGGGTTTTCGCGGCGCTGTTGCGTTCTTCGTAGGGCTGAGCCATTTCGAGTCTCCCAAGGCGATGACGGGAGTTTCACGATAGGCGGCGGGGATGACGGTTTGGCTGCGTGTGGATGACAGTGCGATGAAACTTGCGCAGGGTTGTGGTGTTTTTGAGGACGCCTTCGCGAGCAGGCTCGCTCCCACAAGGGATCTTCAGGGACCACAAATTCTGTGTCTTATCGAGATCCCCTGTGGGAGCGAGCCCGCTCGCGATTAAGGTCGGAACGACCTTGGATGGCTTCAGTCATCCAACGCTTTGGCGGCCTTGGGCGACAAGCGCAGGCTGCGCAGACTGCGCTTCACGCTCTTGAGATGATTAACCAGACTCGGCCCGCGCGCCATCGCCACGCCCATCGCCAACACATCAATCACCACCAGATGCGCAATGCGCGAGGTCAGCGGCGTATAGATCTCAGTGTCTTCATGCACATCGATCGCCAGATTCACGGTCGACAACTCGGCCAACGGCGTCTGACTCGGGCACAAAGTAATCAGCGAAGCCCCACTCTCACGCACCAGATTGGCGGTGATCAGCAAATCCTTGGAGCGCCCGGACTGGGAAATACAGATCGCCACATCGGTCGGTTTCAACGTCACCGCCGACATCGCCTGCATGTGCGGATCAGAATACGCCGCTGCAGTCAGCAGCAAACGGAAGAACTTGTGCTGCGCATCCGCCGCCACCGCGCCCGAGGCGCCGAAGCCATAGAACTCAACACGCTGCGCCTGCGACATCAACGTCACCGCACGCTGCAACTCGATCGGATCGAGCTTCTCGCGAACCTCCATCAAGGTGTGCAACGTGGTGTCGAAAATCTTCAGGCTGTAGTCGGCGACCGAGTCGTCTTCATGGATCGCAAACTGGCCGAAGCTGGCACCGGCCGCGAGGCTTTGCGCTAACTTCAGTTTGAGATCCTGAAAACCGGAGCAACCAATGGCGCGACAGAAGCGCACGATGGTCGGCTCGCTGATGCCGACGCTGTGGGCCAGGTCGGCCATGGAACTGTGCATCACCGCCGCAGGGTCAAGCAGCACGTGGTCGGCGACCTTGAGCTCCGACTTGCGTAACAGGTGACGTGATTGGGCGATGTGTTGCAGCAGATTCAAGGGGCTGGACTCTTCTTATGGGCAAGGATGTAGCACGCTTGTAGTTATACTACATGAATTGGCTTTTTGCCTGCTCAATGCGTAACTCGATGTCCCCATATCAGGCGCGATGAGGTGCATGTAGCCCTTAAAACGGTTTTTCCTGTTCACGCAAAAGCCCGGCCAGACTGTCAGCCTCCACAGGCCGGCTGATCAGATAGCCCTGCACTTCATCGCAACGCTCGGCGCGTAAAAACTCCAGCTGATCCTGTCGCTCGACGCCTTCAGCCACTACTTTCAGCGACAGTCCGTGAGCCATGGCAATGATCGCCCGAGTGATCGCCGCATCTTCACTGCCCTCACCCAATCCGCGAATGAATGCCTGATCGATCTTCACGTAATCCACCGGAATACGCTTGAGATAACTCAGCGATGAATAGCCGGTGCCGAAGTCATCGATCGCCAGTTTCACCCCCAGATCACGCAGTTGCTGGAACGTCGCGATGATGTGTTCGACGCTATCGAGCAGCTGGCTTTCGGTCAGCTCCAGCTCCAGGTAGTGCGGCGCCAAACCGGTTTCCTCCAGCACCTGCCGCACCAGACTGACCAGCTTGCCCTGACGCAATTGATGCACCGACAGGTTGACCGAAACGCGGATCGGCTCCAGCCCCTGACGCTGCCACTCGCAGGCCTGCCAACAGGCCTGACGCAGGACGAATTCGCCGATCGGCCCGATCAGACCGGTTTCCTCGGCGAGCCCGATGAAATCCCCCGGCGGCACTCGACCCATGATCGGATGATCCCAGCGCACCAGCGCCTCCGCCGCATTCAGCCGTCCGGTCTGCAGACACAGCTTCGGTTGATAGAACACCTTCAGCTGCTTTTCCTCAATGGCTTTGCGCAACTGATTTTCCAGCTGCAAGCGCTCAAGGGTGCTGGCCTGCAAGCTATCGGTGTAGAACTGGAAGTTGTTCCCGCCCAGATGCTTGGCGTGTTGCATGGCCATGTTCGACTGGCTGACCAGCGCAGAAATCTCCCGGGCATTGTCCGGCAGCATGCTGATGCCCATCGAGGCGCTGACAACCAATTCATGCCCTTCCACGGTCAGCGGCAAACGCAGCTTGGACGACAATCGCGTGGCAACCCGGGCCAGACTCGACAGGTTACCGTAGGCATCGAACAGCACCGCAAATTCATCACCGGACAATCGCGCGATGGTGTCGGCTTCCGGCAAGGCGTTGACCAGCCGGCGCGCCATTTTCTGCAGCAACTGGTCGGCAATCTCATGGCCCAAGCTGTCGTTGAGCAATTTGAAGCGATCCAGATTGATGTGCAGTAAGGCCAGACTGCGTCGACCCTGACGCGAACGCTGATGCGCTTCATGCAAGCGCTCGCGGAACAGCGAGCGGTTGGCCAGACCGGTCAGTTCGTCGTAATGAGTCAGATAACGCATGCGCTCTTCGGATTCACGCCGCGCCGACAAATCGGCGAAGAAGCCCACGATATGACTGACATTTCCCCGACTATCGCGCACCGCATTCAGTTGCAGCCACTGCGGGTACAACTCGCCGTTCTT
Organism: Pseudomonas sp. M20; assembly: GCF_045037865.1. Classification (NCBI taxonomy): domain Bacteria; kingdom Pseudomonadati; phylum Pseudomonadota; class Gammaproteobacteria; order Pseudomonadales; family Pseudomonadaceae; genus Pseudomonas; species Pseudomonas sp. M20. The sequence continues at coordinate 5,813,593 of NZ_CP173611.1, read as the reverse complement.
GCGCGTCTCCACCAGTTCGCCCTGCCAACTACCATGCTGCTCCAGTGCATGACGGATCGCCACGTAATGACGACGGGCGTCGCGGCTGCATGGCAGCTCGACGACGTTGCGCCCAAGCATGTCCTCGATGTCGTAACCGGTGACCCGGCTGAACGCCTGGTTGATTGCGATCAGCGCGTAGTTCGGGTCGAGAATCACGATGCCTTCACTGGCCGCTTCGAACACCGTCGCCGCCAGTCGCTGTTGTTCTTCGAGACTTTTGCTGGCGCTGATGTCGCGCCGGGTGCCGACCATGCGGATCACCCGCCCGCTGTCGCTGCGTTCTACCGCGCGGCCACGGTCTTCGATCCAGACCCAATGGCCATCGCTGTGACGCACGCGGTATTCGATCTGATAGTCCTCGGTGCGCCCCTTCAAATGCTCGATCAACGCGTATTTCAGCGTCGGCACATCGTCGGGATGCAGGCGTGGTTTGAGGTCGCGCAAAAGCGCCGTGACGTATTCCGGAGCGAGGCCGAACAGCTCCTGAATCTGCGTGTGGTGAACCTCGTCGGTTTGCAGGTTCCAGTCCCACAGACCCAACTCACTGGCTTTCAACGCCAGCGCCAGCCGCGCCTCACTTTTGCTCAGGGCCTGATTGGCTGCATCCAGCTCAAGGCTGCGCTGGGCAACGCGGTCTTCGAGTTCGACCTGAGCTTCACGCAATTTGCCCTCGGCACAGCGACGCTGGTCGATTTCCCTGGCCAGTTCCTGATTGAGCTGCTCGCTGCGCATTTGCGTCTGTTGCAGGTGTTCGATCAAGTGCTGATTCTGAAAGCGCCGCAGCAAACCGCGATCAATCAGCCGATTGACCTGCCAAGCCACCACGCTCAGGGAGCCGAGCAGGATCAACCCGAGCCAGCCCCAACCGCGCGCCTGTTCGTCGCCGCCCCAGAAAAGGTAGCCAATCGCTGGCAGCAGACACGGCAAGGTAAAGGAGAGAAACGCCGGCAGGCTCACCGCGTAGGCGACACTGGCCGACAGGGTTGCGGCGCCAATCAGGCCGAACACCCAGGCTTGTTGCATGAAGTTGTCGGCGGGCACCAGGGCGATGCCGGCGCCGGCCAGCGTCAACCCGGTCATGGTCGAGCCCAGCAGAAACATCCGCCGCCAGATCGGTTGCGCCTGACGATCAGGGATTGCCGAGTCGAACGCTGCGACCTGAATCACCCGCAACGCCACCAGCGACAGCAGCCACACCAGCCAGACGCTGACCACGAAGTAGCGCTGCGGGCTCCAGAGCAAACCGGCGCAGACCAGACCATTGATCAACATGAACAGCGTGGGCAACAACGAGCCCTGATACAGCAGACGCGTGCGCTCCACCGCCATTTCGACGGCATAGTGCTTGCGGATAACCCGGGGTTCCACGGAGGGGCCCGACAGTTCGGAGCTGAGGGTCATGGGCAACGTTCTTGTTCTTATAAGGAGGGCGTGCGCCCGAAACGTGGACGGAGCATACACAAGCCGATCCCGTTGCCAAACTGCTCCAGATCATAATTTCAGCGAAACTTTTCCGTCCTTTGCCACCCGCGAAACCCTTCGAGCGCGGCGGGCCGATGCCTGTAGCCAGTGACCGACCGGTCGTCATCGACAGGAGTTTCATCGGCTAATGCAAAGCTCGGTTTGCCCGGGCCTGCGGCGCACCCTAGAATGCCCCGATGCGCGATGATCTCTCCCTTCTGCTGAACTCCCTCAACGATGCCCAACGCCAGGCCGTAGCAGCCCCCGTTGGCCGTCAGTTGGTCCTGGCCGGTGCTGGCTCCGGTAAAACCCGAGTGCTGGTGCACCGTATCGCCTGGTTGATCCAGGTCGAAAACGCCTCGCCCCACTCCATCCTGTCGGTGACCTTCACCAACAAGGCCGCTGCGGAGATGCGTCATCGCATCGAGCAGTTGCTGGGTATCAACCCGGCCGGCATGTGGGTCGGCACCTTCCACGGCCTGGCGCACCGCTTGCTGCGGGCGCACTGGCAGGAAGCCGGACTGAGCCAGACTTTCCAGATTCTCGACAGCGACGACCAGCAACGGCTGGTCAAGCGGGTGATCCGCGAGCTCGGTCTCGACGAGCAGCGCTGGCCAGCCCGTCAGGCGCAGTGGTTCATCAACGGTCAGAAAGACGAAGGTCTGCGTCCACAACACATTCAGGCCAGCGGTGATTTGTATCTGGCGACCATGCGCGGCATCTACGAAGCCTATGAGGCGGCGTGCCAGCGTGCCGGCGTCATCGATTTCTCCGAATTGCTCTTGCGTGCCCTCGACTTGTGGCGCGATCACCCGGGCCTGCTGGCGCATTACCAGAAGCGCTTCCGCCATATTTTGGTGGACGAGTTCCAGGACACCAACGCCGTGCAGTACGCTTGGTTGCGCCTGCTCGGCAAGGGTGGCGACAGCCTGATGGTGGTCGGCGACGACGACCAGTCGATTTACGGCTGGCGTGGCGCGAAGATCGAGAACATTCATCAATATTCTTCCGACTTCCCGGACTCGGTAACCATTCGCCTGGAGCAGAACTACCGCTCCACCGCCGGCATCCTCAAGGCCGCCAACGCCCTGATCGCCAACAACACCGGGCGTCTGGGCAAAGAGCTATGGACCGACGGCGGTGATGGCGAAGCGATCAATCTGTACGCCGCGTTCAACGAACACGACGAAGCACGCTACGTTGTCGAAACCATCGAAAGCGCGCTGAAAACCGGCTTGGCCCGTAGCGATATCGCGATACTCTATCGCTCCAACGCCCAATCGCGCGTTTTGGAAGAAGCTCTGCTGCGCGAGCGCATTCCGTACCGTATCTACGGTGGTCAGCGCTTCTTCGAGCGTGCGGAAATCAAGAACGCCATGGCCTACCTGCGTTTGCTCGAAGGTCGCGGCAACGATGCGGCGCTGGAACGGGTGATCAACGTGCCGGCCCGTGGCATCGGCGAAAAAACCGTCGAAGCGATCCGCGATCACGCGCGCCACAGCGATGTGTCGATGTGGGAAGCGATGCGCCAACTGGTCGCCAACAAAGGCCTGACCGGTCGCGCTGCCGGTGCGCTGGGTGCGTTTATCGAACTGATCGAAAACCTCGCCGCCAAGTGCATGGAAATGCCGCTGCACTTGATGACACAGACCGTCATTGAGCAATCGGGGCTGATCGCTTATCACGAAGCGGAAAAAGGCGAGAAAGGCCAGGCACGGGTAGAAAACCTTGAGGAACTGGTCAGCGCCGCGCGCAACTTCGAGAACACCGAAGAAGACGAAGAGCTGACGCCACTGGCGGCATTCCTCGGCCACGCTTCTCTGGAGGCCGGCGACACCCAGGCCGACGAACACGAAGACAGCATTCAGCTGATGACCCTGCACAGCGCCAAAGGCCTGGAATTCCCTTACGTGTTCCTCGTGGGCATGGAAGAAGGCCTGTTCCCGCACAAGATGAGCCTGGAAGAACCGGGACGTCTTGAGGAAGAGCGGCGTCTGGCCTATGTCGGTATCACCCGGGCGATGCAGAATCTGGTGATGACCTATGCTGAAACCCGACGCCTGTACGGCAGCGAGACCTACAACAAGGTCTCGCGTTTCGTACGTGAAGTGCCGAAAGGTCTGATCCAGGAAGTGCGTCTGTCGAACAGCGTTAGCCGACCATTTGGCGGCAACCAGTCGATGAGCGGCAGCAACCTGTTCAGCGGCAGCGAAATTCCGGAAACGGGTTTCAGCCTCGGTCAGGCGGTACGCCATTCGATCTTTGGTGACGGCGTGATCCTCAACTTCGAGGGCGCCGGCGCGCAGGCGCGGGTGCAGGTGAACTTCAGCGAAGGCAGCAAGTGGCTGATGCTCGGTTACGCCAAGCTGGAAGCGATCTGACACCAGTTCTGCTGTTTTTGTGGGAGCGAGCCTGCTCGCGAATGAAATCGCTGCGGTTGATCTGATAGACCGCGGTGCGGCTTTCGCGAGCAGGCTTGCTCCCACAGGGTTCGATGTTCTGAGGCGAAATCCCGCTGAACCAATCTCCTTTTCCTACAGCCAAAAGTACACGTTCTTATTGCCTCGCGAAGCTGAACGCGACCTGTCAGGCAAAAGCCCGAAACACTCTCTCGCTAGCCAGTAACACTTCAGCTGTGCAACATGGCGCGCGTGTCTCCACAAACGGGAATACCCTTTATGAAACGTTTTCTTAGCATCGCCATGGCGTTGTGCATCGGCCTGACGATGAGCCTCGACGCCAACGCCAAGCGCTTTGGTGGTGGCAAAAGCGCCGGCGCTGCGCCGACGCACCAGACCAGCCAGATGGCTCCTTCTTCTCCAGGTGTCGGCGGCGCGGCTGCGACCGCAGGTGCTGCAGGTGCCGCTGGCGCTGCCGCCAAGGCCGGCGGTGCTTCGAAATGGCTCGGCCCTCTGGCCGGTATCGCCGCCGGTGGCCTGCTGGCGTCCATGTTCATGGGCGGCGGCTTCCAGGGCATGCAGATCTTCGACATCCTGATCATGGCCGTGATCGCGTTCGTGATCTTCCGCTTCATCGCCGCGCGTCGACGCAAGCAGCAGGAGCAGTTCGCTCCGGCCGGCGCACCGATGCAGCGTGAAGCGTTCGAGCAGAAACCTGCCGCCATGGGTTCGATCTTCGGTGGTTCGGCTGCACCTGCTGCCGCCCGTCCGGTGATCAACGCGCCGGCCTGGTTCAACGAGCAGAACTTCCTTGAAGCTGCACGCAGCCACTTCCAGTCGCTGCAGCAGCACTGGGATGCCAACGAAATGGACAAGATCGCCGAGTTCGTGACCCCGCAAATGCTCGAGTTCCTCAAGCGTGAGCGTGCAGATCTGGGCGACGCGTTCCAGTCGACCTACATCGACAACCTCCAGGTACAACTGGATGGCGTCGATGACCGTGCCGACAAGACCATCGCCACCCTGACCTTCAGCGGTGTGTCGAAGACCTCGCGCTTCGACCAGGGCGAAGTGTTCAGCGAAAGCTGGAACATGGAGCGTCCGCAGGGCGACAACCAGCCTTGGCTGGTGGCCGGTATCCGCCAGAACGGCTGATCCCCTCCAGGCGTCACCTGCCGTAATAAAAACCCCAGCCTCGGCTGGGGTTTTCTATTTCGCGGTTGCATCTATAGCGAGCTACTGTATAAACCGGCCCATATAAACCGCGCCATTCAAGCAAGAGGATCCCGGACGTGGAAGAAATCATCGAACAACTGCGTGAAGCCAACGAACCCGTGCCGGTTCCTTTGGAGTTACCTGACGAAGATCTGCTGGTCGAAATCGAAGAACAGCTGTTCATCGACATTCCGTTTGTCTTCAGAGAGTTTTTGCTGACCGTCAGCGATGTGGTGTACGGCAGCCTTGAGCCGGTGACCGTCACCGACCCACAATCCCACACCTACTTGCCGGATGTGGCGGCCAACGCCTGGGATGCCGGGGTTGATCGCAGCCTGATTCCAATCTGTCAGGACGGCGACGACTACTACTGTGTCGAAGAGGACGGCACGGTAGTGTTGTGGCAGGCCGAAGAAGAGTTGATTGCCGAGGAAACCTGGGAATCGGTGTGGCACTGGGCGCGGGACGTCTGGCTGGAAAGCTGATCGGCCAGCCGCCCCGGCAGGTCAATGCCCCGACGACTCCTTGTGGTTGTCGAGGGTTTCCAGCAGCGCCACCTGCATCCGCGTGTGCACGCGGATGAACCAGCGCCAGAGCAGCGCCGCCACGGCGGCCGCGACTACGGCGATCAGCACCAGCAACTTGTTGGTCGGCAAGATACTGGCCGACAAGGCTGCCAACAGCAGGAAAATCACCAGCAGCGAGAGGATCGGGATCACTTCGGAGATCACCCGGCGCACTCGCTGCGTGTGACGCCCGGCCATCTCCGGCTTCACGCCCATCTCCGCCAGCAGCATCGACAGCGCCTTGAGCTTGCGATACGCCGCGATCAGGAACGGCAGCGACACCAGCAACGCCCCGCCCCAGATCAGCGCCTTCTGCCAGCTCGGATCGCTGATCCAGTCCTGTAGCCAGGCCGAGAGGCGTTCAGCAAAGAATGCCCCGCTAAAGAAGATCGCAATCACCAACGCCAGATTGACCCCGACCTGGAGCAAGATCTTGCGGATAATCGACGCCAGCATCGCGCCCTCGCCTTGCGGCTGGATACTGCGCAGCCATTCACCGTACATGCCCAACACACGCCCCAGACGCTTGGGCACAGCGCCGGACAGCTTGATCGACAGCGGATCCGCCGCACGAATCAGATAAGGCGTCAGCAGCGTCGTAATCACCGACACCGCCACAGCGACCGGATAAAGGAAGTTACTGGTGACCTGCAAGGTCATCCCCAGCGCGGCGATGATGAAGGAAAATTCGCCAATCTGTGACAGCCCCATCCCGACGCGCAGTGAGGTGCGTCCGTCATTGCCGGCGATAAAAGCCCCGAGGCCGCAGGACAACATCTTGCCGAGCACCACGGCGACGGTGATCACCGCAATCGGCCACGCATATTCGAGAAGAATCAGCGGGTCGAGCATCAACCCGATGGCGACAAAGAAGATCGCGCTGAACAAATCGCGAACCGGCTCGATCAGCCGCTCTATCTTCAGCAATTGCCGCGACTCGGCCATGATCGCGCCGATCAGGAACGCACCGAGCACCATGCTGTATTCGAGTTTGACCACCAACAGGCAGAAGCCGAAACACAGGCCGAGCACGGTGATAAGCAGCATTTCGTTGCTTTCGAATTTGGCCACATAGGCCAGCAGACGCGGTACCAGCAAAATGCCGATGACCAGCGCGACGATCATGAACAGCGACAGCTTGCCGACCGTGGAAAACACTTCGCCGGAGCTGACCGTGCCGCTGACCGCAATGCTGGAAAGCAGCGCAATGATGCCGATGCCGAGGATGTCTTCAACAATCAGTACGCCGAAGATCAACTGCGCAAAGCGCTCGTTTTTCATCTTCAGATCGTTGAGCGCCTTGACGATGATGGTAGTCGAAGAAATCGCCAGAATCGCGCCGAGGAACAGCGAGTCCATGGTGTTCCAGTCAAACCAGCGGCCGATTTCGTAGCCGATCCAGATCATCAGGACGATTTCGAGGAACGCCGCAATAAACGCCGTGGCGCCGACCTTGAACAGCTTGCGCAGGCTGAACTCCAGGCCGAGGCAGAACATCAGGAAAATTACCCCGAGTTCGGCGAGGGTCTTGATGGTTTCCTCGTCATGAATCAGGCCGAACGGTGGCGTGTGCGGGCCGATGATAAAGCCGGCAACGATATAGCCGAGCACCACCGGTTGCTTGAAACGGTGGAACAACACGGTCACCACACCTGCGACCAACATGATCACTGCCAGGTCCTGAATAAAACTGATGGCATGCATGGCGTGGGCTCCTTGAATGACGAGGCTCGCTGACAGACGTCAGAAAAGTCTGGGCGAGCTAGGTAAAAATCCGCTTTTGGTGTGGGAATTGCCCTTGAGGCGGGCTTTTGCAGGGTAACACCGCGACTTCCGCCTGGAAGGCGGTGCAATATATGGAAACAGATCGATTCCGGCGTGACGGCGGCCAGTCGCCCGGCGTCCCGATAACGGTGCTTTTGAAAAGCGACCAGGCACCCGCAGAGGTGCTTCCAGCAACCAGCCTTGATCCGTGAGAACGTTATGGAACCCGGAAACGCCCAGCTGTCGATGACGGTACTAATGACCCCCGACATGGCCAACTTCTCTGGCAATGTCCACGGCGGCACCCTGCTCAAATACCTCGATGAAGTGGCTTATGCCTGCGCGAGCCGTTATGCCGGCCGCTACGTGGTGACCCTGTCGGTGGACCAGGTGATTTTCCGCGAGCCGATTCATGTCGGCGAACTGGTGACTTTCCTCGCCTCGGTCAACTACACCGGCAACACGTCGATGGAAGTCGGCATCAAAGTCGTCACCGAGAACATCCGCGAGCGTTCGGTGCGTCACACCAACAGCTGCTTCTTCACCATGGTTGCGGTGGATGACCAGCGCAAGCCGGCCACCGTACCGCCGCTGCAACCGCAGAACAGTGAAGACAAGCGTCGTTATATGCAGGCGCAGCAGCGCCGGCAGATTCGTCAGGAGCTGGAGAAGCGCTATCAGGAGATCAAGGGCGACGCCTGAGATTTGTAGCGTTAGGAAATCGCTATCGCGAGCAGGCTCACTCCTACATTGGAATTCGTTTCCCTGTAGGAGTGAGCCTGCTCGCGATTGGATTCAACGCGGTCTTACAAACTGATCGCAGTAGCCTCGAACTTCACCCGCGGATGCGCAATCCGATCCTGCGCCCGCACCAGTTGCAACTCATAACTGGCGCACGCCTGAGTCTCCAGCAATACCTCATGCACCGCCGCCGCCGTGAACTCAAACGCGGCCACCAGACTGTCGCCCAACAGCACCCGCGCCAGGAACAGGCCGGACGTCAGATCGCCAACGCCCACCGGCTGACGCGGAAATGCCAGCAGCGGACGACGCAGATGCCAGCTGCCTTCGGCCGTTACCAGTAGCATTTCAAAGCCATCGACCGGTTTACCCGGATAATCCAGATGTTTGACCAGCACCGCTTTCGGCCCGCGCGTCAGCAGCGCACGCGCCATCGCCAGGCAATCGAACAACGACTGCGGCTTGCGCCCGGAAAAACTGTCCAGCTCCAACTGGTTCGGGCACATGATGTCCGCCACGGCGGCCGCCTCCTCCAGAAGGAAATCGCTGACTTCGGTCGGCACGCTGCAGCCCTTCTCCGGATGGCCCATCACCGGGTCACACAGATACAGCGCCTTCGGATTGACCGACTTGATGCGTTCGACACCGCTGAGAATCGCCCGGCCCTGCGCCGCGCTGCCGAGGTATCCGGACAGCACCGCATCGCAGTTGCCCAGCTCGCCAATCGCGGCGATGCCTTCGACCAGCTCGGGAATCTGCTGCGGCGCCAGCACTTCGCCGGCCCATTGGCCGTACTGGGTGTGGTTGGAAAACTGCACGGTGTTGAGCGGCCAGACATTGACCCCGACCCGCTGCATCGGAAAAACCGCGGCGCTGTTGCCGGCGTGGCCGAACACCACGTGAGACTGAATGGCGAGCAGATGAGGCGTACGTTTCATTCGGGTCATTCCGTAAAACGATTGAAATTCAAGCCGCGCAGTATGCGACGAAACGCAGCCTGTACGACAGACCGGCGACGCAGTTAAGCTGACGCTATCTTTTGGAGTTCGATGTTGATGCTGACCCTGGAAAACATCTTCGTGCTGATACTGTTCGCCGCTGCCGGCGCGTGGCTATGGCACAACCACGGCTTGCGCGAACGCGCGCTGGAGCGGGTCAAACAGCATTGCCTGAACGTGCGGGTCGAGTTGCTCGACGGCAACGTTGCCCTGAAGAAGATCGGTTTCATCAAGGACGCCAACGGTCGCCGACGACTGGCGCGGGTGTACAACTTTGAATTCACCGTGACCGGTGAAACCCGCCATAACGGCACCATCACCCAGTTTGGCGCGCACAGTGCGCAGATCGAACTGGCGCCCTACCCGGCACCGTTCGACGACACGCCACCGGTGGTTGAAGTACACAAGCCGCGCGCCGAAGTCATCGAGTTGAGCCAGTGGCGGCAGGAACATACCAAGTGGAAGCCTTAAAAATCAAAAGATCGCAGCCTTCGGCAGCTCCTACAGGGAATCCCATGTAGGAGCTGCCGAAGGCTGCGACCTTTTGATCTAACTTTCCCGACACCCCGACAAACCCTGCTGCAGCTCATCAATGTTTTGCGGATCGACGAAGATCAGCTCAATCCGCGAATCCTTTCGCCACTCACTGACCTGCCAAATCAGCTGTCCGTTATCCAAAGCATTCGCAGACACCCAACCCTCCGTGCTGTGGATAACCAGCTTCGCCCGCTGCCAATTGAGGCGTGCGAGCCAGTCAGCGATGCGCCGCTTGTCGAACGTTTGCCCCGGATGCCAACGCCAACCAATGCTCCAGCCGCCCTCCTGCGCCTGACTCAAGCAAATCGGCAGCGTCGGATCAGTCCAGACGGCCGGTATTTGTCCTGATCCCTTGGGTACGGCCAGGTTATCCACACCATTGACCGCTTTTGCGGTCAGGCCCGGCAGCTCGCTCAGGCTTAATTGCGCCTCTCGAGTCCAGATCAACGGCACTGCCGGCAACTGGCTGGCGATTTTTTCCCTGGCCCTGTCATCAAGGTTTTCAGCCTTGTTCAACAACAGCAGGCCAGCGGTTGCCAAGGCTTCCTGTTGCGCTGCCGGCAACGGTTTCCCCGCTTCCAGCGCCTGAGCATCCAGCACCAGAACACACGGCTGCACCGCCAGTACACCCAGCCACGGCGCCTCACTCAACTGTTTAATCAATTGCGCCGGATGACCCAACCCGGAAGGCTCGATGAACAATCGATCCGGCTTTGCCTTGCGCAACAAACGCCCGAGGCCGATCTGAAACGGCGCGCCATTGACACAGCACAGGCAGCCCCCGGCCACTTCGCCGAGTGCGACACCATCGGCATCGCGGGTCAGCAGCGCAGCATCGAGGCCGATCTGGCCGAACTCGTTGATCAGCACCGCCCAACGCTCACCTTCTGGCCGCTGGGCCATGAGCTGGCGAATCAGGCTGGTCTTGCCGGCGCCCAAAGGGCCAGCAATGACATGGGTAGGAATGTTCTGCAACATGGCCGGGAGCTTTCTTGGGAGATTCAAAGATGCGTTGGATGGGATGGTCGTTGCTGTTGACGCTGCTGTCGAGTGAAGCGTGGGCTCAGGCCTGCGTGGTGCACAGTCAGGGCGAGCGGCTCGACGTCAAAGTCTGTCAGCAGAACCGCAATATTCCTGAAAAACTGTTCAACGACGGCTTCTGCCAGCCAACCCTGGCCGGGCAAAAAGTCGAGGTGCAATACGTCGACCAGTGCCCGAGCGGCGCGTTTGGCGTGTGCCGCAACGCGCAAGTCGCCAATATGCCTTATCGCCAGGATATCCACTATTACGGCGTCGCCACCGATGCCGCGTATCTGAAGCCGTATTGCGAGGGCCAGAGCCAGGGTTCTTGGCTCAAGCCTTGAGGCGTCAACCGAGCCAGTCGAGGGTCAGTATCAGACGACGCTCGCCTGCAGCCGGTTGCGGCGAACGGTGAATCAATCCAAAACCTTCATTGCCGTGCCATTTCTCGCCTTTCAGTAAGGCGACGTCGCCGCTCTTGAGTTGCTGTATTTGCGCTTGGGGTTCGGCGTTGGCCTGTCCCAATTGACTGCGATCCATCGCGCCTTCCTTGAGCCATTGGCTGCCAACGCCGGCGTAGGTCGTGATCAGCCGCACCGGCACATGATCAACGTGGAAGCGCGGGCACATGGCTTTATCCAGCACCCGCAGGCGCAGGCCGATGCGCCGCGCACCGAGCAAGCAGGCAAAGGCGCTGACTAACCATTTCAGATCGGCGATAAAGCCTTCGTAACCCTCCAGATCGCGCAAGCCCAAGGCCAGACCAGCAAGATCAGGTTCCGCGTCCTCATCTGGCAACTCCAGACTCAGCGACTCCGCCAGAGGCTCGTTGAGCGACAGTAGCAAGTGGGCAAATTCGCTGATGTGCAAAGGCAGTTGGCGCTGCCAGACGGCGAGGTTGGTGTCGTCTTCCAGAATCCGTGCCAGTGTTTTCGGCGTCGGGCCTTGATGTTGATGGCGGGTACGGTTTTGCAGCAGTTTGAGTGCAAGCATCAGGCAGCCTCTTCGTGCCAAGAGCCGAACGGATCCGCCAGCAATCGCCATCCCTCTACGCCAAGGGCCATTTCTTCATCGGTGAGCAGGCAGGCATCGAGTTCGGCAGAAAGCTGCAGGAAATCGATGTTCTGACCGATGAACACCAACTCTTGGCGACAGTCGCCAACGCTTGGCGTCCAGTTTTCCATGATGGCTGCGGTGCTTTCCTGATCTTGTGGCCACTGCTCCTTCGGCACGAAGCGCCACCAGCGCCCGGCAAAACCGTGGCGCATCAAACCGCCGGCCTGCGACCAGCTGCCGGCGTCGCTGGGTTTGCTTGCGAGCCAGAAGAAGCCTTTGGAGCGCAGCAACTTGCCGTTCAGCCACGGACGGTCGATGAAGTTGAAGAAGCGCTCCGGGTGAAAGGGTCGGCGTGCGCGGTAGGCTGTGGAAGCGATGCCGTATTCATCGGTTTCCGGCACGTGCTCACCGCGCAATTCCTGCAGCCAGCCCGGTGCTTGCGCGGCTCTGTCGAAATCGAAACGACCGGTATTGAGGATCTTCTCCAGCGGCACTTCGCCCATCACCATCGGAATGATTTCGGCTTGGGCGTTGAGGCGTTTGAGGATGGCGATCAATTCCTCACGCTCGGGCTGGCTGATCAGGTCGATCTTGCTGATCAACAGCACGTCGGCGAATTCGATTTGTTCGATCAACAGATCGGTGATCGAGCGTTCGTCTTCTTCGCCGAGAATCTCGCCACGGGAGGCGAGACTCTCTGCCGCGTGGTAGTCCGGCAGGAAATTCAAGCCGTCGACTACAGTGACCATGGTGTCGAGACGCGCGATGTCGGAGAGGCTCTGGCCATGTTCATCGCGGAAGGTAAAGGTTTCGGCCACGGGCAGTGGTTCGGAGATTCCGGTGGATTCGATCAACAAGTAATCGAAGCGGCCCTCACGGGCGAGCTTACTGACCTCTTCCAGCAGGTCTTCGCGTAACGTACAGCAGATACAACCGTTGCTCATTTCGACTATTTTTTCTTCTGCGCGGTTTAAGCTGACATCACGCTGAACTTCGCTGCCATCAATATTGATCTCGCTCATATCATTGACGATGACTGCTACCCGCAAACCCTTTCGATTACGTAGTACGTAATTCAAAAGTGTACTTTTTCCAGCGCCAAGAAATCCTGAAAGTACGGTAACGGGCAGCTCGGCTGACATTGGATAATCCTCTTTTAATGGCAAGCGATTAGCGCTTTGCTGGCGCTTGGCGTTTTTGTGCTTCATGCGAAGGGTTGCGCTGAACGTAAACGCTTGAAATCGGCCTGCTCAGGCTCGGTTATCTTTTATGTTATAGTATAACAATGTAAATAAACCAGCCCTCCTCTTGTCCTAAGCGATAAACCGCAGGAAGCTGAGCCGATACCACTCCGGAATTCGCAATGAAAAATGCGCTGAAATGCTCGTTGTTGAGCCTTGGATTGTTGATGATCGGCAATGCATCGGCTCAGATGCCGGCGCTTGCGGCCTGCACACGCAGCGCAAATCTGTTGGCCTGCGTCGATGCCGACGGCAACGCCTATAGCGTCAACACCGTCGGCAACACGCTTTATCTGCGTGGGTTTGAAAAGGCCGGCCAGCGTTATTGGGCGCAAACCAATAGCCGTTTCGGGCAACTGACGTTCTTCACCGGCATCGCTTCTGACGGCGAAGCTTGGGTGGGCTACACACGACGTGTCGGCTGGACGACGATCAATCGCTTCTCCAGCTCGGGTGGTAGCAGCGCGAAATTCACCTGCAGCCGGATTACCGGCTGTTAAACCTGAGCCTCTCGCTGCGCCTGCTGCCAGGCCAGGTGACTGTCGACGGGGGGATTCTTTTCAAAGTAGCGCTGCAATCCTTTGAACAAACCGTCCGCCACGGCTTGCTGATGCCGAGCGGTGACCAATCGCTGGCTGTCCCGCGCATTGGAAATAAAGCCGGTTTCCACAAGGATTGAGGGCACGTCCGGCGATTTCAACACTGCGAATCCAGCTTGTTCCACGCGCTTCTGGTGCAGAGTCGTAATGTCGGCAAGGCTGCCCAGCACCGTACTGCCAAGCTGCAAACTAGCGGCAATCGTTGCATTCATCGACATGTCGAGAATCACCCCGGCGAGCATCGGGTCTTTATCTTTCAAGTTGAGCAGACTCGTTGCACCGAGCAGGTCCGCGCCGTTCTCTCGCTGCGCCATGAAGCGCGCAGTCGCCGACGTTGCGCCCCCCTCAGAAAGGCAATACACCGATGCGCCAGAAGCCGTCAGACGCGGCGCTGCATCGGCATGCACCGAGATAAAAATGTCGGCTTTGTGCTGACGGGCGATCGCCACGCGCTTGCGCAATGGAACGAAAAAGTCGTCATTGCGTACCAGTTTTACGTCGAAGCCTTTCTCTTTTTTCAGACGCTTAGCCAGCATCTGCGCGATGGAAAGCACTACATCTTTTTCGCGTTCGCCCTTGGCGCCGACCGCGCCGGGATCCTTTCCGCCATGTCCCGGATCGACGACTACGACGATGTCGCGCTTCGGATGAGCACTGATCTGCGGTGTTTCACGTGGAACCTTTGGAGCTATTTGAATCAGTTTTGCGCTGACCAAGTCCAATACCAAGCGATGACTTTGCCCGTCTTGCGGCGCTAAAAGAAAGCTGTTCAGTAATACCGGACTGCTCAGATCCAGAACAATTCGCGTATCGCCCTGACCAAAGGGCCCGGATCGGATCGCGCGTATCACCGTGTCATTCAGCGCCAAGTGGCTGAAATCCCCACCCAAGCTTGCCCCACTCACATCAATGATGAGTCGTTCAGGCGCACTGAGCGTGAAGGTCTTGTAGCTGACCGGCCCACTCAAATCGAACACCAACCGCACTTTGTCCTCAGATCGCCAAAGTCGTGCCTGACGAATTTGCGTAGCAGACACGCTGAAGGGCAAAGCAAAAGCGGCGCTGGCCAAAATCAGATTGAGCACTTGACGTCTGTGCATATGAAAACCTGTTCATGAAAAAGACATCGTGATTTGAATTGTTATAATGTAACATTGAATTGAATCACCATGATGGTCCCGAACATGAATTCGCTTTCACTCCCGGATATCGCCGCGCAGACCGCTCGCCAAGCTTTGCCACTCGAATGGGTGGGGATGCAAGGCATCGCATTACCCGTTTTGTTGGAAGGCCAACACCTGAATGCCAAGGCTGACGCTGGAGTGAGCCTTGATGATGGCGAGGCGCGCGGCATTCATATGTCGCGGCTGTATTTGGCCCTGGAGATACTCGAACAGGAACGCCTGACACCCGCTCTCCTGCACGAAGTACTCAAGCGCTTTCTAGAAAGCCACCAGGGGTTATCCAACTGTGCGTACGTGAATATTCACTGCGACTTACTGCTGAAACGCCCCGCGCTAATCAGCCCGTTGGCCGGCTGGAAATCCTATCCGACGACTATTTCGGCAAGCCTGAAAAATCAAATGTTCCACGTGGAACTCAAAATTGACGTGCCCTACTCTTCGACTTGCCCTTGCTCAGCGGCGTTGGCGCGGCAGTTGATCCAGCAACAATTTATCGACGACTTCGCCAACAAAGGTCTTCAGCACGCAGACGTTTTGGCATGGCTAGGCTCGACTCAAGGCATCGTCGCCACACCTCACAGCCAACGCAGCATTGCGCAATTGCATCTGCACCTAGACGAATTCATCGATGAATTGCCGCTGAGCGTGATCATCAATGACGCCGAGGCGGCCCTTGGCACCGCTGTACAAACCGCAGTAAAGCGCGCGGACGAACAAGCCTTCGCCCTCGCCAACGGCCAGAACCTGATGTTCTGTGAAGATGCCGCGCGCCGTCTGAATATGGCATTGCGTCGCACCCCAGGAGTCAGCGGATTCAATCTGCGGGTCATTCACGCCGAAAGCCTACACGCCCACGACGCCGTCGCCGAAAGCCACTGGCAGCGTGAACAAGCATGATCCGCTGCCAATCGCTGAGTTGGGGCGCCCCCGGTCAACCACTGACGAGCCCGCTGAGTATTGAGTTCGACAGCGGCAGCCTGACCGCGATCATCGGTGCCAATGGCTGCGGCAAGAGCAGCCTGCTGAAAGTCATCGCCGGATTGCAAAAACCTTTGGCAGGCAACGTTGCCCTCAGTGTTCCACGTCAAAGCGGGTTGTCATTCCTGCCCCAGCAACAGCATCTCGACCGACAATTCCCCATCAGCCTGGAAGAACTGATCTGCGCCGGTTTCTGGGGCCGACGGCTTTCAACACGATTGCGCGCACAACGTCTGAAAGACGCACTGGAAAACTGGCACCTCAGCGGACTCGGGGAGCGTCCACTCATGGCCCTGTCCGGTGGAGAACTGCAACGTGCCCTGCTCGCCCGCCTGAGTCTGACCGACGCTCCAGTGTTGTTGCTCGACGAACCCCACGCCGCACTCGATGAGCTCGGCCAACAACTGCTTTGGCAGCACATCCATACCTGGCATGGCGAAGGTCGAACACTGGTCGTCGTGTGCCACGACCTCGCCGCCGTACGCCAGCACATCCCGCAAACCTTGCTGATCAAAAACCACGAATGCGTGTTCGGAGCCAGCAACGAGTTGATCCGGCAAACCCCTCACACGCAGGTGGCCTGATGCTCGCCGTCGCCCATTTCTGGCAGCCGTTCAACGAATTTTTATTCATGCGCCGCGCCCTGCTCGGCGGCTTGGTATTGGCGTGCAGCACTGCGCCGCTCGGCGTGTTTTTGATCCTGCGGCGAATGAGCCTGATCGGTGACGCGGTGGCCCACGGAATACTTCCCGGCGCCGCACTGGGTTTCTGGTTTGCCGGACTCAGCCTGCCTGCACTGACGCTCGGAGGTCTCGGGGCCGGCCTGAGCATGGCCGGCCTCGCCGCCTGGATCACCCGCCGCACCGGCCTGCGCGAAGACGCCAGCCTCGCCGCGATCTATCCCATTTCCCTCGCCAGCGGCGTACTGATACTCGGCATCGCCGGCAAACGCCTTGACCTGTTGCATCTGCTGTTCGGCTCAGCACTGGCCGTCGACGGCCCGACCCTCACCGGCATGTTATGGGTTTCGGGATTCAGCCTGGTCGCCATGGCGCTGATCTACAAGCCGCTGTTGCTCGACACCCTCGACCCGCTGTTCCTGAGAACCGTCAGCCGCCTCGGCCCCATCGCCCACGGCGTCTTTCTGACTCTGGTCGTACTCAACCTGGTGATCGGCTTCCAGGCAATCGGCGCTCTGATGGTGGTTGGACTGATGATGCTTCCCGCCGCCGCTTCGCGATTCTGGAGCCGCCGTCTGCCGATCCTGATGGCCATCGCGGCCGTCATCGGTTGCCTCTCGGTGTGGCTTGGCTTGCTGCTGTCGTTCTGCTGCTCGTTGCCCAGCGGCCCGGCCATCGTATTGGTCGCCGGTGTCGGTTATCTGCTGTCCGTGGTGTTCGGGCCGGTCCACGGTTTGTTGCGCCGCCCGCCTTTGCTCACATCCCAATGAGGTGTTTCCCGATGCGCGCTCTACTCGTGTTGCTTAGCCTGATGCTGTCGATGTCCTTGTCGGCGGCGGAAAAATTACCGGTGGTCACCAGCTTCAGCATCCTCGCCGACATGGTGCATCAGGTCGGCGGCGAGCATATCCAGATCACCAACATGGTCGGCCCGGACGCTGACGCACACACCTACGAGCCGACACCGGACGATGCCAAAGCATTGCTTGGCGCAAGATTGATCATCAAGAACGGCCTCGGTTTCGAGCCGTGGCTGGATCGTCTGGTCACCAGCACCGACACTAAAGCCACGGTCATCAGTGCCAGTCACGGCGTGATTCCCCGCTCGCTGGATGAGGACGGCGAAACCGTTCCCGACCCACACGCCTGGCATAATCTGGCGAACGCCGAGTTGTATATCGCCAATATCACCAAGGCACTGGTCACTGCAGATCCTGCGAACAAAGCCGACTACGAACGCAACAGCAAAATCTATCTGAAGCAGATCTACGCCCTGCTCGCCGAGGCCAAAAACAAACTCGGTGCGCTGCCTCCGGGCAACCGCAAAATCGTCACCAGCCACGATGCCTTCGGTTATCTCGGCCAGGCGTACGGCATCGACTTCATGGCACCGCAAGGCTTGTCCACAGAACGAGAGCCATCGGCCGCGGAAGTCGCTGCGCTGATTACCCAGATTCGCCAAGCTCACGTCAAAGCAGTATTCATGGAAAACATCAAAGACGCGCGCCTGCTCAAACAGATCGCCGACGAAAGCGGCGCGCACATTGGTGGCACGCTCTACTCCGACGCCCTCGCCGCCAGCGGCCCCGCCAGCACCTTCACCGGGCTGTTCGAATACAACCTCGACACCCTCTACAACGCGCTGAGCCAACCATGATCCGCAAGAATCCTTCAGGTGATTTGCCACAAATTGCCGAGTCAGCCTACGTCGACAAAACCGCAATCATCTGCGGCAAAGTGGTGATCGGCGAGAACGTGTTCGTCGGTCCCTACGCGGTGATCCGCGCCGACGAAGTGGACGCCTCGGGTGCAATGGAGCCGATCACCATCGGCGCCAATTCGAATATCCAGGACGGCGTAGTCATCCATTCCAAATCCGGCGCAGCAGTGACCATTGGTGAGTTCACTTCCATTGCCCACCGCTCGATCGTCCACGGCCCCTGCGTCGTGGGCAACCGCGTGTTCATCGGCTTCAACAGCGTGTTGTTCAACTGCATCGTCGGCAATGGTTGCGTGGTGCGGCACAACTCGGTGGTCGATGGTCGCGATTTGCCGGACGCCTTTTATGTGCCCTCGACTACTCGCATCGGCCCGAACACCGACCTCTCGTTATTCCCGCCAGTGAGTGTCAGTGCCTCGGAGTTTTCCGAAGACGTGGCGCGCACCAACGTCGATCTGGTGCGCGGGTACAAAGCCTTGCAGAACGAGTTCTGAACCATGAGCAGCGTGCTGATTCGCAACGCAAGGCTGGTCAATGAAGGACGCGAGTTCGACGGCGATCTGTTGGTCAGCAACGGGCGCATCGTCAAGATTGCCCACAGCATCGAAGGCGAAAACGCCAAGGTGGAAATCGACGCGAATGGCCAATGGCTGTTGCCGGGAATGATCGATGACCAGGTGCATTTTCGTGAGCCCGGTGCGCCAGCCAAGGGCAGCATTCATAGCGAATCTCGGGCGGCGGTTGCCGGCGGTATCACCAGTTTCATGGACATGCCCAATACCAACCCGGCCACCCTCACCCTCGCAGCGCTGGCCGACAAAAAGCGCCGGGCGGCGCTCGGTTCGGTGGCCAATTACGGCTTTCACTTTGGCGTGAGCCGCGACAACCTCGATACGGTCGCCGCGCTCAATCCCTGCGAAGTGGCTGGGGTGAAAGTGTTCATGGGCGCGTCCACCGGCAACATGCTAATGGATGATCCGCAAATTCTTGAGCGACTGTTCGCGGAAGTGCCAACGATCCTGTTGGCCCACTGCGAACATACTCCGAGTATCGACGCCAACGCGGCCAATCTGCGTGAGTTGTTCGGTGAGCGAATACCGCCCGGCGCTCACCCGCTTATCCGCGATGCCGAGGCATGTTATCGATCCTCTTCACTGGCGGTGGAGCTGGCGCAACGTCACGGCACGCGCCTGCATGTTTTGCACCTGACCACGGCGCGTGAACTGACGTTGTTCGAGGACAAACCCCTAGCGCAGAAACGCATCACCGCTGAAGTCTGTCTGCATCATTTGCTGTTCGATGATCGCGATTACTCAAGCCTTGGAAACTTGATCAAGTGCAACCCGGCGATCAAGACTCAGGCCGATCGCGATGCGTTGCGCGCGGCCCTGAACAGCAATCTACTGGACGTGATCGGCAGTGACCATGCGCCACATACCTGGGAAGAAAAGCAGCGAGCTTATGCGCAGGCGCCTTCCGGATTACCGCTGGTACAGCATGCGTTGCCCGCGTTAATGGAGCTGGTGGCGGATGGAATTTTGCCGATCACGACCTTGGTGGCGAAGACCAGCCATCGCGTCGCGGATCTGTTTGCGATTCCGGATCGTGGGTATTCGCGTGAGGGGTATTGGGCGGATCTGGTGCTGGTTGAACGGCAAACGCTGGAGGTCGATCGGCAACCGATTCTGTCGCAGTGCGGATGGACGCCGTTTGCCGGGTGCAGCTTTCGGCATCGGGTGAATACGACGATTGTTTCGGGGCAGATTGCCTGGCGGGAGGGTCAGGTGAATGAGGCGTGTCGAGGATTGGCGCTGAGGTTTATGCGTTGATTCAAACCCCTGTAGGAGCTGACGAGTGAAACGAGGCTGCGATCTTTTGATCCTTTTGTAAAATCAAGATCAAAAGATCGCAGCGTCCCGCAGCTCCTACATGGAATGTTTTACGCGCGAGGTTTCACAGCGCCGCAATCCTGGCCCAGCCAAACCGCGCGAGTCTCGAGACTGCCCTTCTGGTTGATCCCGATCGCGTTGAACGTGCCGTTGGCCACAGTGGTGAACTCACGATCACTGAGGAACGTCGCCACCCCGGTGCCCTGCGCTTTCGGGCAACTGAAACGGAATTTCCATTGGTTGCCGCTGCGCTCGGTGATCTGCTGTTTGCAACCCGATTGCGGATCGGCCAGCGGGATATCGTTGGTCGCCACTTGCTGCGGCGTCAGACACGCGCGGATACCTTTGCCGCCGATGTTGATCCCGTTCTTCTCCAGCGCCGCACGTTGTTGCGGGGTCATCTGACCTTGCAGTTGACCGAGGATCGATTGCACATCCATCGGCTGGTCATCGACCTTGACGTTGCTCGATGTCATTTCCCACAGCCCCGGCTGCAGCATCTGCGCCTGCGCAACCACCGGCAATGCCAAACCCAGGCCCAGCGCCAAACCCAGCAGACGAACGTTCATCGAAAAACTCCTGATCAGTAGTGGCCGTTAGACGTCGGCCGATTGCTTCGGTTCATGCACCAATTAAATAGCGACATTCGCGACAGAACATGGTCTGTTAAGCATTGAATCTTCCGGAGCAAGGCTGCCCCATGGATTATTTTGGACCGCACATTTTCGGTTATCTGATCGCCCTGATACACACCCTCGGCTTGATCGCTGCCATCCACGCGGTACTCACCGTACGCACGGCTCAAGGCTCGATCGCTTGGGCATTGTCGCTGATCTTCATTCCCTACCTCACGCTTATTCCGTACCTGGTGTTCGGCCGCAGCACCTTTGATGGATACATCAAGGCGCGGCGCCAGGCGAATGAACAGATGCGTCAGGCCATCTCCGAATTGAACTGGCGTCCGTGGGTGGAAGAGGCACTGACTGCGCGCGCCTCGAATGCCTACGCCTCGTTACGCGCCATGCCCAAACTCGGTCGCATGCCGTGCCTGGCGAACAATCAAGTGCAACTGTTGATAAACGGTGCGGCCACTTTCGACGCGATCTTCCAGGCGATCGATCAAGCGAAAGAAGCGGTGCTGATCCAGTTTTTCATCATTCACGATGATCGGCTCGGCCAGCGCCTGCGCGATCTGTTACTGAGGAAAGCCGCCGAAGGCGTGTCTATTCACCTGCTCTACGACGGCATCGGCAGCCACGCCCTGCCCCACAGTTATGTGCAGGCATTGCGCGATGGCGGCGTCGAGGTCAAAGCATTCGCCACACGCAGCGGCTGGCTCAATCGCTTTCAGGTCAACTTCCGTAACCACCGCAAGATCGTCGTGGTCGATGGCGTGGTCGGCTTTGTCGGTGGACATAACGTCGGCGATGAATACATGGGCGAAAAACCACCACTGGCACCTTGGCGCGATACCCATGTGAAGGTACGTGGCCCGGTCGTCGCGTGTATGCAGGAATCCTTCGCCGAAGACTGGTTCTGGGCTGCGCGTACCCTGCCGCCGCTGATCCTGCCCGACGAATACCCGGATGACGGCGTGCTCTGCCAATTGCTCGCCAGCGGCCCGGCGGATGCCTACGAAACCTGCTCGCTGTTCTTTGTCGAAGCGATTCACGCGGCGACCGAGCGAGTGTGGATCACCAGCCCGTATTTCATCCCTGATGAAGCCGTGTTCGCTGCATTGCGTTTGGCCGTGTTGCGTGGGGTCGATGTTCGATTGCTACTGCCGTCGCGTCCCGATCACCGCATCGTCTACGCCGCTTCCAGCCTTTACGCATTTGAAGCCGTGCGCGCCGGCGTGCGGGTATTCCGCTACGAACCCGGTTTCCTGCATCAGAAAGTGGTGTTGATCGACAGCGAGATCAGCGCCATCGGCAGCGCCAATCTGGACAACCGCTCATTCCGGCTGAATTTCGAAGTGATGCTGCTGACCGTCGACAGTGACTTTGCCGCCAGTGTGGAAAACATGCTCAAAGAGGATTTCGAACAAGCCTATGAAATCGCCAAGGAAGAAAGCCGGGAGATCCACCGCCTGCAACAGGTCGGCATGCGGATCGCCCGGCTGATTTCGCCGATTCTCTAAAAACCCCTCACCCTGACCCTCTCCCAAAGGGAGAGAGGATTATTCAGTGTTAAGGGTTATAGATGTCGTCGCGAGTCCACGGCAGTTCATGGCTGCCATCCGGGTGGGCCTTTACCGCGAGGATCTGGTGCAGATTGATCCAGCCACGCGCGAACGCATAGGCGCAGCCGGCCAGGTACAAACGCCAGATGCGCAGCGCTTGATCCGGTACCAGTTTGCCGGCGGCTTCGAGATTGTCCTCCAGCCGCTCGCTCCAGTGATCCAGCGTGCGCGCGTAATGCAGGCGCAGACTTTCGACGTCGACAATCTCCAGGCCGGCTTCGCTGATCTCGGCCGAAATCATCGCCACGTGCGGCAACTCACCGTTGGGAAACACGTACTTCTCGATAAACTCCCCGGCACCGCGTCCTACCGGTCGGCCATCAGTGTGTTTGGCGGTAATACCATGGTTCATCACCAGGCCGCCCTCCTTCACCGCGCCGAACAGGGTTTTGCAGTACTCGGCGAGATTGGCGTGACCGACATGTTCGAACATGCCGACACTGACCACTTTGTCGAAACGCCCGTCCTGGGGCAAATCGCGGTAGTCGAGCAACTGCAGTTCGATCTGGTCTTCCAGGCCTTCGACCTTGACCCGCTCACGCGCCAATTCCAGCTGTTCTTTGCTCAGGGTGATGCCAAAGACTTTTGCGCCGAATTCCCGCGCGGCATACCGCGCCAACCCACCCCAGCCGCAACCGACATCCAGCAGGTAGTCGCCTGGCTGCAAGCGCAGCTTGCGGCATAAATGTCGGAATTTGGCTTGTTGCGCTTGTTCGAGGGTTTCGCTGCCCGTTTCGAAGTACGCGCAGGAATACGCCATGTCGCTGTCCAGCCAAAGCTGGTAGAACGCATTGGACAGGTCATAGTGGTAGGAAATGGCTTTGGCGTCGGTTTCCTTGTCGTGCACCGAACGTACTGGCTGACTGTCGTCATCTTCGCCGAGCAAAGCGTTGCTCAATTCGTCGCAGACCCGGATGACTTCGCTGATCGAACCCTCCAGTTCAAGTTTGCCTTCAACGAATGCCGCTCCGAGCGCATCCAGGCTTGGGTGGGTGAACTGGCTGACCATCTGCGGGTCCTTTACCACGATGGTGACGCTGGGCGCCGGCCCCAGATTAAACTCATGGCCATCCCAGAGTCGCAGGCGAAGCGGAAGCTGCAGATTCTGTAAGGCCGGTGGAAGTTGCACGAGCATGGAAAATCCCCCTTGTTTCAGACGTCAGATCTGAGGGTAGACCATCCCGGAAAAATAGCAGGCTATCGATTTGATTAGCCTTATCTATCGTTGCAGACGCTCCAACAAGCCTTCCTGAATCCACTGTTTCAGCCAGGTAACGGCTTGAAGTGGCGCGCCCTCACCATAAGTGACTGCTAACTCGGCGCACAGTTCGGCGAAACTCCATCCTTGGTTGAGCAAGCCATCGAGGGCCGTGGCTTGCGCCGGATCGAGGCTGCGGTAACTGCAGATCAACTGGTTGCGCCAGATCAGGCAGATCTGTGGGATTTCGAGCGCCATGCTGTCAGGGAATTCCGATTCTTCCTTTACCGCGCGCCACATTGAAAGACTATTGCAGCGGCACTCCAGCCACTGCAGGGACGGCACCGGTCTGACCCGCAGCTCTGGCCATTCTTCCGGAGCGAGGGCGACCATGGCTTCAATCGTCAGCGGTTCACCAAAAGGTGCATCGAAAGCCAGGGTGAAAGCCCATTCGAGCGCGATCATCTCGGCCAGCGGCGCACTCTGCTCCGGCACCAGATACTCGCGGACAAAGCCTTCGAAGCTTCTGCCCAACCAGCGCAGGCTGTAGTGCGTTGATGGACACTGACGGATGTACGCCATGGCGAGCGCTTCGAATTCTTCATCACCCATCCAGTGCAGGATCGTCGGAAAGTCATTGCGCAAGACTTCCAGCAAGCGCGCTTTGTAAGCGTTGTGATAGATCGCCAAGCCCGTTTCGACATCCAGTGTCGGGCCACCGATCAGGCTCCTGCTCAGGGTCAGATTTGCGCCGGTGTCTTCTTCGAGCAGAAAGGATTCGAATGCCAGTTGCCACTCTTTCAGGCGCATTGCTGCCTCCCGGCCAGAGCCTTATTCCCCAGCTGACGGGCCTTTTGCAGTTCATCGAGCAATTCGTCGAAGGGCGGAAAATGATCGTCGCGTTCCAGCAACGTGGCCACCGGGCCGAAATGTTCGAGCGTGCGTTGGTACAGCGCCCAGACCGGATCGCTCACCGGATGGTCATGGGTGTCGATCACGTAGTCACCATAATCGCTGTGCCCTGCCAGATGCAGTTGGCGGACTTTATCGACGGGCAGGCTACTGATAAAGACCCACGGATCGAAGCCATGATTGCGTGAACTGACGTAGACATTGTTCACGTCGAGCAGCAATTCGCACCCGCTCACGCGGCTAAGCAAAGCGAGAAATTCCCACTCAGTGAAATCATCAGAGGCGGCACGGACATAACTGGAGACGTTCTCCAGAACCAACGGACGCTGCAAAACATCCTGAACCTGCATCACCCGAGCGGCAATGTAATCCAGGCTTTCTTCGGTGTAAGGCAGCGGCAGCAGATCATGTAACTGATGGGCATTGCCACGGCTCCAGCACAGATGATCGGAGATCCATGCAGGTCGGACCCGATTGGCCAGTTGCTTGAGTTGTTTGAGATAGTCCGGATCGAGGGCATGCGGCCCGCCGATAGACAGAGATACACCGTGCATCACCAACGGATAACGCTCGGCGATCGCATCAAGGTAATACAGGGCCTTGCCGCCCTGCACCATGAAATTTTCCGAGACCACTTCGAACCAGTCGACATTTGGCGACTGCTCAAGGATCTGCTGGTAATAAGCGCTACGCAAACCCAGGCCGTAGCCCAGGGAGGGAATGGAAACAGACATGCGGCGAACTCCTGATAAAAAGTGGCCGCAGTGGAACCATCCACTGCGGCGACACTTGCCGGTCAGTTATTCGCCGACCTTGCCACCGGCCTGTTCACACGCCGCCTGAGTCATTGCCTTGAAGCCCTGGCCTTTACAGGCACCCATGCCTTTGCAGGCGTGGTCTTTGGTCTTGCAGTCATTCTGGCCTTTGCAGCCGTTCACGCCATAGCAATGCACGTTGGCATCGGCAGCCATTGCGTTGGTGGCAACACCGGCAAACATTGTGGCGGCAGCCAAAGCGAGAGCGGCACCAGCAGCAGCGGATTTGATCGTCATTTTTCTTATCCTCGGTAATCGTCAGGGGTGTCGGCTGAAAGGTTTGTTCAGTCCCGACATAGCACTAGAGAGAGCCGCCCCGACGGCGTTACAGCGGATCGAAAAATAATGTCAAAGGTCTTCCTTGAGTTTTAGTAGCGGCTCTTGAAAGCGCAGCAACCGCCCGGCATTTCCGAGTACCAGCAAGGTGCTGAGGTTATGCAGCAGCGCCGCAATCATCGCCCCTGCTGCACCCAACCAGCCGAATGCGGCAAACACCACAATGGCCAGCGTCCAGCCCAGACCGATGATCACATTGACCTGCAATGTCCGGCGACATTGGCGGCTGAGGCGCACGCAGGTGCCGAGCCGGCGCAGGTCGCTGCCGATCAAAACGATGTCGGCCGAGGCCAACGCTATGTCTGCACCACCGGCGCCCATTGCCACACCGACCACTCCCGCCTTCAGCGCGAGCGAATCATTAATGCCGTCACCGACCACCATTGGCCGGAAACCATTGTCGATTTCCCTGAGCACGCGATTGAGTTTGTCCTCGGGCAACGCCTGGGCTTCGACCTCATGCAAACCGACCTCTTTGGCCATCGATTGAGCCACGCTGTGTCGATCGCCTGTGAGCAACAGTTGTCGCCCAAGGCCCAACTCACGCAATTCACTGAGGGCAAACCGGGCTTCCGGTTTGACGCTGTCAGCGAGCAACAGCCAGGCGAGGAATTCACCGTTCAGCGCCAGACCGGCGATCGGGCCGTCGTGATCGGGAACCTTGGTCGTGGCAATACCCAGTTGCGCGAACAATTCTGGCCGACCGAGCGCCGCTTCGCCCTGCCCGGTCATGGCGACTACACCGAGCCCCTGACGCTCGTGAATATCACTCAGCGTTAGATACTGGTCCTGACTGACCAACCCTGCGAGTGCCCGACTGACCGGATGACTACTCGCCGCGCCGAGGCTAGCGGCAAGCGCCATGACCGCAGACGACTGTGCCTGTGGGCTGTTGATCGACTGCAAACGCAAGGTGCCATAAGTCAGCGTCCCGGTCTTGTCGACGACCAGCGATGTCAGATCAGCCAGTTCTTCGAGGAACGCCGAACTGCGAATCAGAATCCCGTGACGCGCTGCCACCGCGACACCGGCAATCGCCGTCGCCGGAGCGGACAACACCAACGCGCACGGACACGCGGCTACCAGCACGGCGAGCATGGCCTGCGCATCGTTGGTGATAAACCAGGTCACCGCTGCCAGCAACAACACCAGCACCATGTAGCTACCGGCGTAACGTTCGAGCAACCGGGTGATCGGTGGCTTCGAACGCTCGGCGTTCTGCATCAGTGCGATGACTTTACCGAGGGTCGACTCATCGCCGGTGCGGGTCACTTCGATGCGCAACAAACCGTCGAGGTTGATCGCACCGCCGAACACCGTCATGCCGACACCCGCCTCGACTGGCACTGATTCACCGGTAATCGAAGCCGTATCGAGACTGGCCTGACCGGACAAAACCCGACCATCCGCCGGCACCCGATCCCCCGCGCGCACCTCAACGGTGTCGCCGGATTTCAGCGTGCCGTTGTCTACTTCAATGATCGAGCCGTCGGCCTGAACCTTGCGCGCATGGCTGCGGGTCAGTTGGCCGAGGGCGTGAATCGCCTCCTGCGAGCCGATGACGCTGCGCTCCTCCAGGACATGACCGAAGATCATGATGATCGGCAGCAATGCCGCCGTCAGCAGATCGCCAGTCGCCCACGCCCCGAGCATGGCCAAGGCAATCAGCTGATCAGTGATGCCGTGCAGGCTCGGATAACGCAGGCTGTACCATGCCGAACGCATCACCGGCACGGCGACCAACAAAGAGGCGAAACCGAGCAACAACTGGCTGACCCCGGTTTGCTCCGGAACCAGCCAGCGCCAGATCAGCCCCAGACCAAGAAGGC
Source organism: Pseudomonas sp. M20 (assembly GCF_045037865.1). NCBI lineage: Bacteria > Pseudomonadati > Pseudomonadota > Gammaproteobacteria > Pseudomonadales > Pseudomonadaceae > Pseudomonas > Pseudomonas sp. M20. The sequence continues at coordinate 5,786,171 of NZ_CP173611.1, read as the reverse complement.
CCAGCGCGAGCATCGCCAAAGTCAGTTGCCGTGCGGCGCGGCGTTGTTCGGCCGAGGACAACAGGCTCGGTGCAGCGGTCGTCGCAGTCATTTACTGGCTCCCTGAATGATCAGGCGGGAATCGTCTTTCGGGTCGACCGTGGTGACCGATCCGGCCTGACCGAGAATCTTCGGCATACGCTCGCGGTACAGACGCAGGAGCATTTGCGGGTCTGTATTTTTGGCCAGACTCGACACCGTGGCAGTGTCGGCAGAGGCTTTGGCCAAGCGTTCACCAGCCTGCGCGTGAGCAACCTGCAGTGTGCGGTCGGCCTGTTCGTTGGCGGTTTGGGTGAGTTTCTCGGCGTCGGTACGCGCATTGGCCACGGCTTTGTCGGCCTGCTGGCTGGCGGTCAATACCGCGTTAAATGCACTGACCGCAGGGTTGGGCAGACTCGATTGCACATCGACCCGCGCCACTTCAATCCCGATGCCCTGCCCGCTCGCCTTCAACTCGGCCAAGCGTTTGTTGATGCCCTGTACCAGATCACCGCGCAATCTCTCACGCCGTTCGGCAGCCTGGTTGTCGGCGCCGATCAATTCCGGACGAGCGACCAGAATGGTGTCCAGATCTCTGGCGGCAGTCAGTGCCACGGCACTGCGAGTGACCAACCGATCGAGCGCCGGCAGCACATGCTCAGCCTGCAACACGAAGTCATAGGGGAAGGTGACTTTGTAGAACACCCGCACATCCAGTTGCACGACGCCGGCATCACCGGTCAATAAATAACCAGATCCGGCCAGTGCGTCGCTCAGTGGTGTGGCAAAGGAAGCGACCCGATCAGCCTTGAGTGCCTCATCGCTGCGCAGAAGATTTTCCACCCGCCGCTCGATCACCCGATCCGCGGCTGGCAACAAAACCACCTGTTCGAACGGCTGTGGCCAAGCCAGCAACAGCCCGGCGTTCTGCACGCGATCCAGTGCACCAAAGTGCAAAACCACAGCACGATTCTGCGGATCGATCTGCCGCACATTGGAAAATGCCCAAGCCAAAGCGGCCAACACCGTCACCGCGTACAGGGCGAGAAATGCCAAACGACCGGCCTGAACCCACGGACTGTTCAGCGAATGTGTTCCACGTGGAACTTCTTCACTCATGGTTGCGATCCGGATTTACTGTCGAGTGTTGGCGGGCCGTCGACCAGCACGCGGAATGGCGCCGCGTCAGTGCGCAAGATCAGTTTTGTTTCCGGGGTGACGATGGTGCCAAGGGTGTCCAGCGAGCGCAGCAAGTTGTAGAGCTGCGGCGAACTGGCGTAAGCACGGCCATAAATCTGCGCCGCTTCCACGCGAGACTGCGCCTCGATTTCTGCGGCTTTCACTGTCGCATCAGCCTGCACAATTCGCGCATCGCGTTCAGCAGCGGAACGGATCTGCGCAGCTTCACGTTTGCCGATCGCCGTACGTTCGGTAGCGATTGTTTCACGCTCGGCGCGCATGCGATCGACAGTGGCGGTGAGTGTTACAGACGGCAAGGTCAAACGCTCGATGCCGACTTGCACGACGCGCACGCCATAGGTCGCGAGCAATTGCTGATCGATCTGCTGACGCAACTGCGCTTCAAAATCGGCGATATGCACCTGACTGGCATCGGTGTTCACCAGATTGGCCAGATCGAAGCTGCTGGCCGTGGTTTCCAGCGCCGAGCCGACAAAAGTGCGGATCTGCCGTGCCGCTTCATCTGGCTGGTTCTGCACCGCGCGCATGAAGCGCTGCACATTGTCTGGATCACCCTGCACCTGCCACGCCACATAGGCCTGGACGATGATGCGTAAACCGTCGCGAGTGCCGACATCCTGCAAGCCGCTAGAGGTGGTGCGCAAACGTAAATCCACCGGAATCGCCGCCTCGAATGGCGCCGGCCAGCGCCAACTCAAACCCGGATCAAGCAACACCCGCGCGGGGTTACCAAAACGCGTGATGACCGTGGCTTCGCCCGAGCGCACTTGCACCAGGCTCGCTGCTGCGATGGCGAACGCCACCAGCAACACGGCACACCCCATGCGTCGCCACGGAAAAGGCCCCGCCTCTTCCGGCGCTCCGTGGTGATGGTGATGATGCCCGCCGTGGCCGTGATCGTGGCCGCTGTGATCATGCGGTTCGTGAGTGTGTGACTGGCTCAATGGGCGACTCCTGGTTGAGCGGTGGTACGCGCGGGCGTCGGGTCAGCCGGCAGCGTGAAAGTCCGAAGATCGATAGTCGGCCCATTGCTGCTGCCACCGAGACGATGATCGAGTACCAGCAATTTGGCTTTGCTCAGGCCTTGGCCGAGCTGACCGAGATATTGCTCGAGCACGAAAGCCTGACCGGCACTGGCGTAGGCTTTTTGCTCGGCCGTGAATTTCAGATCCGCCGCCTGCGCGGTGGCACTGGTTTCGCGGGCATTGGCGCTGGCCTGATCGCGAGCAAGGCTGGCCTGCAATTGCGCCTGATTGCTCGCCTCGGCCGCCGCGCCACGCTCACGGGAAATCAACGCTTGCGCGCCGATCTGCGCGGCTTGCACGCTGTGATAGGCATTGGCGGCACCGGCCGGCGGGTGAATGGCTTCAACGACCGTGGCGAGAATTTCCACGCCACTGTTGAGTTGTTGCAGATCACTTTGCACCGCGCGACCGATCTCCTCGCCCAGCCCGACCCGGTCTTCACCGAGCAAACCGTCGAGCGTGCGCGAGGCAAAGTCGTGCACCAGAATCCGGCTCGCCGTGCTGCGAATCAGCGTCGGCACATCGGCACTGTTGTAGGTCGCGGCCAGCGCGGCCTGATCAGTCAAGCCAATGCGATAGACGAAACGCACGTCCATATTGACGATCTGAAAGCTCTGCTGAGCGCCACGGCTGCTGGCGATGACTTGCGACTTGTCGTTGACGTGGCTGGCGTCCCACAAGCGGTTGGCTGTGATCGGCGCCGGGCCTTCGGCGGGATCGGCCTGCAGCGGCGCAGGGTTTTCGCCAACGCTGGTGGCCAATTCGTGCACCACGCCGTTTTCGACGATCAATACTCGGCCCAACGGCCACGGCAAACCTGTGTGCAATCCCGGGCCGAACACCTGCACCGGTTTGCCGAAACGCTCATAAATGCCGCGACCCTGTAGGGGGACTTCATGGATACCGGTGAGCAGCCAACCCACCGCTGCGACAAGCGCCAGCACCGGCAGAAACGCTCGGCGCATATAACTGAACGCCCAGATCTGGCGCAGATCGATGCCAAAGCGGTTGTGCAATTCGTGCTGCAACGCGAGTAAAGGCTGGGGTGGCCAACGCAGCATGTCGGCAACAAAACTGCGCGCCAGCAACGTAGGCTCAAGCTGTTCGCGACGAGGGCTGAAGACGGAAAGAACGGCGCGCAATAGCAACTCGATCGCGACCAATCCCGGCAAGATACCCATCAGTACAGACACGCGAACTGGCCAAACGGCATTCTCGCCAGCAAACAACAAACACAGCGCGCCGAGCACCAGACTGATGATCGCCACGCGCGTCAGTTGCGCCAATGAACCGGCTTCCGGCCATTGCGCAGGATTCTCCTGAGCCAGTTGGCGCTCAAGCACCAGCAAGCCGAACGCCAGCAGTAATGCCAACGCCGCGCCCACCGTGGCGGACAATCCAACGGCTGCGGCGGGCAGTGCGAGGTTCCACACCTGTTCGATGCTCAGCGCCACTAACAACGCCCAGCCGCCTAACCACAGCGTCGCTGCGCCGATCTGGCCGAGCATATGCAAGCCACGCTGACTGAGGCGATCCAGCAACCGGTCGTACCAACCTTCCGGCGCAGAGAACTCCCCACCGGCATTCGGCGCCAGGACAACAGGATTCATCACTCGCGCGCGCCATTGCGTCACCCACCACGCCGATTGCAGCCCGGCGACCAACACCAGCAGCGCCGCGCTCAAATTAACCAGCAGCGGCAGCCACAATGACTGCGGCGCAAACAGCCCGACGAAAAACGCCAACACCCAGCCTGCCCCGGCCAATGCGCCAAGACCAAAAGCCCAGCGCCGCAGTCGCCTGCCCTGTGTGGCCGCCTGCTGAAAACGCGGCAGCCCGGCCACCAGCGTGCCATCCACCTCCAGATCAACTCGCATATCACCCCAACATCATTGGCTTGCCGTTCATATCGTTACGATATAACGAAAAGCGTGAAATATTCGTACACAATTACGCGTATTCAAAGATGCCCAACCTGTCGCTTGCCTGAAGCCTTGACCGAAATGCCTGGAAACGCACATATTACGTTCGTAATTTTTATTCAGAACTACTTTTAGCGATCCGCATTCATCCATCAGGAGCAAGCTCATGAGCAACTATGACGTGGTGATTCTGGGCGGCGGCCCCGGAGGCTATAACGCGGCGATTCGTGCCGGCCAGTTGGGCCTCAAGGCCGCGTGTGTGGAAGGTCGTGCGACGCTGGGCGGCACCTGCCTGAACGTCGGTTGCATGCCGTCCAAAGCCCTGTTGCATGCCTCGGAGCTGTACGAGGCGGCGATGGGTGCGGAATTCGCCAATCTCGGCATCGAAGTCAAACCGACGCTGAACCTCGCGCAAATGATGAAACAGAAAGACGAGAGCGTGACCGGCCTGACCAAAGGCATCGAGTTTCTCTTTCGCAAGAACAAGGTTGACTGGATCAAAGGCTGGGGCCACATCGACGGCCCGGGCAAGGTCACGGTGACCGACGATCAGGGCGGCAAAGTCGAACTGACCGCCAAGGACATCATCATCGCCACCGGTTCCGAGCCCACTCCCCTTCCGGGCGTCGAGATCGACAACAAACGTATCCTTGATTCGACCGGTGCGCTTTCCCTGAGTGAAGTGCCCAAACACCTGGTGGTGATCGGTGCCGGTGTGATCGGCCTGGAGTTGGGCTCGGTGTGGCGGCGCCTCGGCGCGCAGGTCACCGTGGTCGAATACCTCGACCGCATCTGCCCGGGCGTCGATGGCGAGGCCGGCAAAACCCTGCAACGCTCACTGAGCAAACAGGGCATCGCGTTCAAGTTGAGTTCGAAAGTCACCAGCGCCACCGCTTCCGCCAACAGTGTGCAACTCAGCGTCGAGCCGGCCGCTGGCGGCACTGCCGAGTTGCTGGAAGCCGATTACGTGCTGGTGGCCATCGGTCGTCGCCCGTACACCCAGGGCCTCGGTCTGGAGAACGTCGGCCTGAGCACCGACAAACGCGGCATGCTCGCCCACAAACAGCACCGCACCGAAGCCGCCGGAGTCTGGGTGATCGGCGATGTGACCTCCGGGCCGATGCTCGCGCACAAGGCTGAAGACGAAGCGATGGCCTGCGTCGAGCAGATCCATGGCAAGGCCGGCGAGGTCAATTACGATTTGATCCCCAACGTGATCTACACCAGACCGGAGCTGGCCAGCGTCGGCAAGACTGAAGAACAACTCAAGGCCGAGGGCCGTGCCTATAAAGTCGGCAAGTTTCCCTTCACCGCCAACAGCCGGGCGAAGATCAACCATGAGACCGAAGGTTTCGCCAAAGTCCTCGCTGATGAGCGCACCGATGAAGTACTCGGCGTTCACCTGGTCGGTCCGAGCGTGAGTGAAATGATTGGCGAGTTTTGTGTGGCGATGGAGTTCAGTGCTTCGGCGGAGGACATTGCGTTGACGTGCCATCCGCATCCAACGCGGTCAGAGGCGTTGCGCCAGGCGGCGATGAATGTCGAAGGGATGGCGACGCAGATGTAGGTTTCGGAATTTTTATTGGCTGCCCCAGCGCTTTCGCGAGCAGGCTCGCTCCCACATTCGACCGCGATACGCCTGAAAGAGCGCGGTCACTGTGGGAGCGAGCTTGCTCGCGAAGGATGCGACTCGGTCTATAGCGGAAGATGTCCGAGAGGCAACGCCCCCGGCGTCTTCACCGTGTGAATCGCAAAGTTGCTGCGGATGTCACTCACCCCCGGCAGCTTCAGCAGGCAACCGCTGAGAAAGCGATCGTACGCACGCAGATCCGGCACCACCACTTGCAGCAAAAAGTCCGACTCTCCCGACACCAGAAACGCCGAGATCACTTCCGGCAACGCCGTCACTGCGGTGTAAAACGCCTCGGCCTGTGCATCGTTGTGCCGCTCGACCTTGACCCCGACAAACACCGTCAGTCCCAGCCCGACTTCATCGCGATCGAGATTGGCCTGATAACCGCGAATCACCCCGGCCTCTTCCAGCATCCGCACCCGGCGCAGGCACGGCGAGGCCGACAGGCCGATTTCATCCGCCAGCTCGACATTGCTCAGGCGCCCGTTACGTTGCAGGGCCGCGAGAATCTTGCGATCGAAGGCATCGAGTTTCATTTTTGGCAGACCCCGATAGTCGTGAAATGGAAAACCAGCAGATTATGCCAATCAAGAAGGTTTTTGAAGCGGACTACGCAAGCACCTGCCCCGCCCTTCGGCCCTAGACTTGGTGCACTGAATCGACAACGAAAGGGCGGCAACATGGCGAATTTCTGGCTGTTTTTCCTGGCATTGGCGGTGGTCTATCTGTTGCCCGGCCCGGACATGATCCTGCTGCTGCAAACTGGTGCCCGGCAGGGACGCGGCGCGGCGCTGGCCACCGCTATTGGCTTGGGCATTGCCCGTGGTTGTCACGTGGCGCTGGCGGCATTGGGGCTGGCCGCGCTGTTCAAGGCTGCGCCGTGGACATTCGAGGTAGTGCGGCTGGCGGGGGCGGCGTATCTGTTATGGATCGGCATTCAATGCCTACGCAGCAATCTGCTGCCGAACCTGAATACTGGCGAGCCTGGCGATTCCCACGGGCGTTGGCGCGAAGCCGTCAGACGCGGTTTGCTGACCAACCTGCTCAATCCCAAGGCGTTACTGTTCTGCTCGGTGCTGCTACCGCAATTCATCGTCAATGAAGGCGCAGCGGTGCTGAGCCAGTTCGCCGTGCTGGGCATGCTGCTGGTCGGCGTCGGCCTGCTGTTCGACAGCGCCTACGCCCTCACCGGCGCCGCGCTGGGTCGTTGGCTGCAACACAGTCCAACGGCCCAACGTGTACAACAATGGCTGTTCGGCAGCCTGCTGATCGGTTTCGCCGTGCGCCTGACGTTCGTCCAGCAGGCTTAGCCTTTGCGGGCCTTGCGCTGGCGACGGCTGATGAACAGCAACGCAGCGGCCGCGACCAGCACAACCGCACCGATCTGCACCGGCCACTTGTACGGCCGCAGCGACGAGCGCACAGCATCGGTTACCTGGGTGACGTAACGCTTGTCGGCGTTTTCGAAATCCGGGTACGGGCACTGATTGCCGAAGTCCACCGCCCACGGTACGAACGGGCCTTCCTTGATGTAGCGCTGATACAGCGCGCTCTGATCTTCCAGGCTGCTGTTCCAGCCGGCGGCGTTGCACAGTACAGCAGCAAACGCCTGGCTGGTGTGCGGCAGATTGTCTGCGGCGCGCCCGGCTAGCGCAGTGGCGACAAAACGGTAGTGATAGCGCTGATCCGGTTTCGCTTCGCTGGCGGCCTGACGTTGCACTTCGGCCTCGCTTACCAGCGGGCCGACTTTCAGCTCCGTGCTTTCCAGACTGTAGTTGCCACCGAACGTGGCGTAGTCCGGCGCCATCTCGTAACCGAGAATGTCCATGCCCCACTCGCGAGCTGTCCACGCGGCGTTGTACAGCGCACTCGCACGTTTGGTCGGCCACCACGAAGCATCGGCCTTCAGCCGTTGTTCGCCGTAGAGTCGGGCCTTGTTTTGCAGGTCGGGATTGTCGAAATAAGCGACCGCATCGGCGTAATGCCCCTCACGCAGCAAACGCCGGCCGAGCAGATTGCGCAGGCTGGCAGCGACCGGCAACGGCACGTAGTTGTCACGCTCCTGCTGTGTCAGCGCGGGCGGAGCCGGGACGTTATCGTCGACGTATTTTTTCAGCTCATCGACCGTCAGCACGCGCTCGGCCACGCTCGCGGCATCGAACCAGTAGACACTGTTGCTGCGATACAACTGCACAAAGGCTTGCAGGTATTCGCCGCGCTGCAAGGCGAGAATCGCGCTTTCACCTTCGACCCGGCACTTCGGCTGAACGGTTTCATACGCCCAGTCCGGTGTGCGCCGGTAACCCCAGTCTTCGCTCTGCGGGAAAGCTTGCGCGGCTTTCGAATAGGCCGCAGCCGCGGCATTTTTATCGCCGTCACGCACCGCCAGTTTCGCCCGTAGCCACCACGCCAGTCCGCCGTCGCCGGAGTTCTCGAGAAAAGCCTTGGCTCCGGCGTAATCGCCCTGTTGATAACTCATCGCCGCCAGGCGATCAGCATTATCGAGGCTGCCACGGGTGCTGTTTTGCAGCAGCTTGACCAGTTTCTTCTCGTTCGGCAGCTCATCGCCAAACGACCAGCCCTGGCGGCTTACCAACGATGCCGTGACCAGTTGCTGCACGGCTTTGTGCTGCAGCAGCTCGGCCAGTTCGGCCTCAGGCAGCTCCGCCAGTTCATTCATCAATTGCTTGAGCGAGGTGTAACCCACGGCCGAGCCGTGCAGGTTCTGTGCTTCATACAATTCGATGGCGCCGTTCCAGTCGCCCGCCGTGCGCAACACCCGCGCCTCTTCACCGAGACTGGCAACACCCAACTCCAACGGATCGCTGAAACCGTCGATGCTCAGTTGCCGGGCCTGGCGGAAGGCATCACGCGATCGCTCTAGCGACACGACCGCATCCGCGGCTTCGCTGCTCATCGCGAACCAGGTACGCCCGAGAGAATACGCCGCCCAGGTACTGCGCAACGCGCGCTGATCCGCCGGCAGCGCCAGCAGCTTGTCGAAATAAGCGATGGCGAGTTGATGATCGCCCGTGGCAAACGCCACCGCGCCGGCGACGTACAAACGGATTTCCGCTGGCAGACTGGCACCCTGCGCCTCGACCTGACGCGCATCGGTCAGGCCGCGCAGCTGTTTGACCAACGCTTGTTGCTCGGCGCTCAGGCCGGCTTGTTCGGCGATTTCCCGAGACTCGGCCGCCGCGTTTTCCTCGCCGTACATATCATTGGGATTGTGTGTCGCCGCGGTGACGTTCTTCAGCCCGGCGATGGTTTTGCCGAGGCGGCTGAGCTCGAAGTTGAAGTTGCCCTCAGGCAGATCTGCGAGGGTCTGCCCGCGATTGTCGAGCAGGCGCATGGGGAAATCCGGCCCGCAGGCCAGCGCCGAACCCAGCGGAAAGCAGAGGCTCAGGCAGAGCAGATGGCGGGGCCAGTTACGGGTCAACATGCGAACCTCCTTGATCAATATGTGCGCAGCGCGCCCAACCGATGGCGCGTTGTCCGCCCGCCGGCATGCGGCCGTCGCGCAGGCGGGTGAAGGTAAGCAGATCCGGGCTTTGTTGCAACGAGTAACCGGCGAGCGCATCAGCGCCTTCACAGCTTTGCGCTTTCAGCGTGATCCGTGCGGGCCAGCCACTGTCGAGGTTGCCCGGGTTGTCGAGTCTGATGTCGTAGAGACCGTTGTATTCGCTCAACACCACGCCGAGCTGACTGGCGAGTTGCTCACCACGGGAGACTGCGCGCAGGGTGGTCAGGCTCCAGGCACGGCGATCATTGGCCAGCGGCAAGCGAAACCAGATCAACCCGGCCAGATGCGCCGGCGGGTCTTCGCGCAAGGCCTTGCCGAGTTGGCTCAATTGCAGCGGATCGGCGAGCAATTCCTGGCGCTCACCGCTCCGCTCAAGTTGCACTTCGCTTTCCACCACTGGCGCCCCGCCGTCATCCGGTAACAGCGCCACGCCGTAAGCCGGCAGCGCGAGATAAAAAGGTTTATCGGTGATTCGCGCCCAGGCCTTGGCCCACTTCAACGCCTGATCGGAATCGAAGAGCCCTCGACGCGGGTCACTGACGGCGTGGACTTGCAACACGCTGCTGTCGACGGTTTGCAGGAGTACGGGCAATTGCGAACTATCGAGCCAGGCTGGCAGCGCGGTGATGCTTAGCGGGATGTCCGTCGGCAATGCCACGCGCAGATGTTTGAGGAATTCAGCGTAGGCCGGCAAGCGTGCGTTACCGGCGTCGTGATCGATCTCGACGCCGCTCAGCCTCAGGCCTTGCGCCTGCCAGTCGGCTAGCACCTGCAGAATCTGCGCGGTGACCTGATCCTGATCCAGCGACTTGAGTTGTCCGTCGAGACGAATCACCGCAATCAACGGACGACCATCGGCTTTCAATAACGGCGCATCGATTCGCGCGCTGCTCCATCCGGCATTTGGAAAGGCTTGCAGTGCGAGGACGCGTAGCGTTGAGAAATCCTGGCGACTGTCACGCAGCGCCGCCTCGTGGGCCGGCGTCCATTGACGTTGCCAGATGTAGAGTTGTTGGTCGAGGGGCGGAGCGTCCTGCTGCTTGCAAGCCACAAGCAAGATGCCCAAGAACAGAACCACAATAAATCGCATACCTTCCAACCCCCTGACACCACAAGGCTGCAAGGTTACACAAAAACCCTGTAGGAGCTGTCGAGTGAAACGAGGCTGCGATCTTTTGATCTTTTTTCAGGATCAAGATCAAAAGATCGCAGCGTGCCGCAGCTCCTACAGGGGGGCGGCGGGTTTACGGGCGATGATCACCTGGCTTTTCGCAACCACCGCATCCAGCGCCTGTTTGATCTGCGCGCCACGCGGCGAGTCCAGCACCGCTTGCCAGGTGTCGGCCCAGTGATTGAGCAACGGATGATCCGGGTTGCTGAAGTCGACCTTGGCTTCCCAGAACAGCAACATCCACATCGACCAGTAAAAACCGTACTGGCTGTGGCTGATGATCTCCAGCCCGGCTTCACTGACCATCGCCTTGAACTGTTCTTCGCTGATGATGCGAATGTGGTTGGGCTTCTGGAAATACTCGGCCGCGGCGATGTCTTTTTGCAGGTCTTCGGAGCTTGGGTGCGGCACGCTCAGCAGGTACAGGGCCCCCGGCTTGCCGACGCGTACCAGTTCGGCAAGGAACTGCGCCGGGTCGTCGACGTGCTCGATGACTTCCGTCGAGACCACACGCGTGGCCGTGCCGTCGGCAATCGGCAGTGGATTGCAGTCGGTGACGTGGCATTCGATGTCCCGCGCTGGCGTATCGCTGAGACGCTGACGGGTCGCTTCGACCTTCGCTCCGTCGATATCGGCAATGATGATCTTCGCCCCACGCATGCCACAGAAGTGCACATTGCCGCCATCACCGCAGCCGACGTCGAGCAAGGTGTCGGCGGCGGTCACCGGAAAGCCTTTGAACAGCTCGCCGGTTTCCTGGTTGAACCAGCCACTGAGCATCGCATCGTGCAGGCCGAGCATGTACGGATCGGTCTTCTCGGCGACCGCCACGACAGGCTGCGCGGCGACCGGAGCAGGCGTGCCCGCCGTGAGTTTCTTCAAAAGGCTCAGCATGAGGTAGCTCCAGAGGATGGGATGGCGGTTCGAGACGTGCCGAGGCGTTTGACCAGCGCAGCGCCACGGTTGCGCATCGGCATTTCGATAAGGCGATAATTCAGTTCGCTGAGCAGCACGATCAGGCCGAACGCCAGCAGCAGTGTGACGATCGGATGCCCGGCGGGGCTGGGCAAACCGGCGCTCTGCAAACGGAAGATCAGTTCACGTACCAGTTGATAGGCCGGAATGTGGATCAGGTACATACCGTAGGAGCGACTGCCGACCCACGCCAGCACACGCTGCACAGCACCGGCAGGCATCAGGTAGTCGCGGTTGTACGAAGCGATCCACACAAGCAAGGCGCCGAGTACGGCAATCGAGCCGATGCGGTAAGGAGCAAAGGTGAAACGGTCAGTGGCCATGAAGCTCAACAGTGATCCGATGGCGATCAACGCCGAAATTCCGGCCCACGGTCGACGCAGGAAGGTCGGCTGCCAGCGTTGATAACCCGGCTGCGCGCTCCACATCGCCAACAGCACGCCGAGGGCCAGCGCGTCTGTACGCACGACCATCAGCAACGGTGTGCGCACGGTCAGAATCTGCACCGCCACCAGCGCCAGCAATGCCCAGACCAGACGCCGGCGAAACAGCAGAATCAACAGCGGGAACAGCAGATAAAACTGCTCCTCCAGCGCCAGGCTCCAATATACGAAACTGCTGCCGTATTCGTAATGAAAGAAGCTGTCGGCAAAACGAAAGTTCGCGTACTGCAGCACCCCGGCCAGCGTCGCTTGCAAGTTGGCGCTCAGCGTGCCGAACGCCCCGGAGCGATTGAGAAACACGCAGGCCAGCAGCATCAGCGCCAGCCACAACCAGGCCGACGGCAACAAGCGAAACGCCCGGCGCAGCCAGAAATTTCGGGTCTCCTGCCAGTATTCCTGCCGCGTCGTACAGCCTTGCAGCGTCGGGATCAGGCTACGGGCGATGACAAAACCGGAGATCGCAAAGAACAGATCGACGCCCCACCACGGCTGCGCCCAGCCATGAATCTTCTCCAGCAACGGCACCGGGTCGGTGAACAGGCTGCCCTGCATGTGGTGGAACAACACGCCCAACACGGCAATCGCGCGCAGGACTTCAATGTCCATGATCCGTTTGCTGGTCATGCTTCAGGGGCTTCCATGGCCACTGCGCGTTGTTCGAACAATTGCGCGAGGAACACCTGTAAGCGTTGTTCGGCCACGGCCTGACTGCAGAAACCTTGCAGACTGCTGACGGCTTGCGCCGACATCTGTGCGTAACGCGCCGGGTGGTTTTTCGCCACGTCGTAACTGGCCTTGTAGGCTTCACACAACGACGCCCAGTTGGTTACGTAACGCAAGGTGCGAAAGGCTCGACGCGGGTCGTGCGGCCAGGCGGTGAGTTCATCCGTGGACTCGATCAGAAAGGCGTTGTCGGCGCTCAGGTAATCGATCATCGCCGTGGTGCGCGGTGCCACCGCCGGTTTGCCGCAGGACATGAATTCCATCAGCGGCAAGCACTGGCCTTCGCCATACGAGGTGTTGACTACATAACGGGTGGCCTGCACCAGACGCTCGTAATCCGGGTCGGCGAGATAGCCGTAGATCAACACGATGCGGCAACGGTAGGACTGGTTTTTATACAGGTGATGGAGGATGTCGCTGAGCGCTTCTTCGGCATCGTGATGGGTCAGTTTGAGGACCAGCGTGGCGTCTTCGACGTCGCGGAAACTGACACAGAAGGCGCTGAGCATGTCTTCCCAATTCTTGCGCCCGTCGCCGGGATTGAACACCGAGGTGTACACCACGCCGTCGAGCAACAACTCTTGTTCGGTGACCGGCGCAGTGAAATCGATGCCCTCACCACTGCGCAGATGCGCTGGGCCAAAGGCATTCAAGTCGAGCTTGCGACTGTCCGCCACCAGCCCTTTGATAGTCAGGCGCAGCGGCCCCGTCGAGGTTTGCCCCTGCAACTGCGCGCCACGGGCCGCAAAGCGATCCCACACCGGTGCCGGCACCGCAACGATCGGGTAGTCATCCGTCATCGCTTCGCGCACGGCGTTGACCGTGTAATTGGAATGGGTGATCGCTGCGCCACAGGCTGCCAGCACCGTGCGCCAGTCGTTGCGCGGTTCACCGGCAAACGGCTCGTTGGGGATGGTGCTGAATTCCCACGCAAACACCGGCAACGTCGGACACGCCAGGTGCACCGGGGTGCGATGCGGCGGCGAGAACGACAGAAATACACACGGCTCGCCACGGCTCAGGCATTCCAGGTACAGCGCATCGACCTCGGCTTGCGGATCGAGCACTTCCACCACCCGCCCGAGCCGTTCGAGCACCGGACGGTACTCCTTGAGCACGAAGTAATAGCTGTACTCCGAACGCCCGAGGTTCTGCGCGATGGTGTGCTGGTTGGTTTCCGAATGAATGATGATCAGCATGAGGCGTTATCCGTCACGGGCGCGACATCGGCAGCATCGGAGGCCAGCGCGAAAAAGTCCGCCATGCGTTTTTGCACCGGGGCGAACGCGCAGTAATCGTGCATGCGTTCGATGGCGGCCGCCGACATCTGCTGATAATCCAGTGGCTGGGTCTTGGCCATCCGATAGCTGTTTTCGTAGGCGTGTTTCAGCGAGCCCCAGTCCGGGCGATAGCGCAAAGTACGGTAGATGATGCGCGTGTCCTGCGGCCAGATCGTCAGCTCTTCGCTGGACTTGATCACGAATGCCACCGCGTCATCGATGTAGTCTTCCATCGCCGTGTGATCGGGGGCGATCACCGGTGTGCCGCTGGACATGAACTCCATGAGCGGCAGGCACAGGCCTTCACAGCGCGAGGCGTTCACGTAGAAACTTGCGGCCTGATACAGCCTGGCGTACTGCGTGTCGTCGAGATAACCGTGCATCACCACCACCCGGCAGGCGAACGGCGTGAGTTGCGCAAGCAATGTCATCAACTCGCTGTAATAGGAAGCCAGATCGTTCTGGGTAATCTTCAACACAAGCGTCGCGTCGGACGTTTCGCGAAACGCCCAACAGAATGCGGTGATCAGTTGATGCCAGTTCTTGCGGCCATCCCTGGGGTTGAACACGGTGACATAAACCACACCGTCGACCGTGGTTTCGACCACCGAAGTGGTGTCCGGCAAGTTCAGCGTCACCGGTTCGACGACGGGGACCGGCAGCGGCCCACACACCGCCGGCAAGCGTTGTTCGAGCCAGCCGTGCAGCGTATCTGGCACCAGATCGCGAATGCCTTCCCAATACCAGTTGTAGAGAAACTTCACCCGTGGCACCGGTTCTGCCTGCTCGTGTCCCAGATCCAGCACCCATAGACGCAGGTAATGCCGGGCAATGACGAAGCGGCGTTGGAGGGTCAGCGGTGGCGGACGCGCGGCTTCGATTTCGGCCGCCAGCGCGGCTTCTTCTTCCGGCGTGATCGGTGTCGGGATCAGTGCATCGGCGCAGAGGCCGAGGGTGCGAGTATCGAAAATGCAGCCCTTGATCGCCAGCGTGGTGCCTGGATTGACTGGCGCACCCAGTGTCTGCTGACGGATCGCCGCGAAGTTTTCCCACAGCGGCGTGGGCAATACCAGCACAGGGAAGTCTTCGCCCATGGCACGACGAATGGCTCGAGCGGTGTGGCTCGACAGCGTGATAACCCGCCCATGGCGAGCGAGCATCTGCGTCCAGTCCTGACGCGGGTCGTTGTCCCACTGTTCGTCAGGAATCGAGTCGAACTCCCAGGCCACCACACACACCGTCGGGCATTCGAGGTCGACCGGGGTTTTCTGCGGCGGAGTGAACGACAGGAACAGGCTGTCTTCGCCAGCGGCGAGCAGTTGTCGATACAGCGGATCGACGTCGGCGGTGGACGCGACCACGTGCACGCGCCCAAGGCTTTCCAGCACCGGGCGATAGGCCTTGAGCACGAAGTAATAACTGTATTCCGGACGGCCGAGACTCTGGCCGATGGAACTGTCATTGACGTCCGAGTAAAGAATGAAATTCATGGCATCCCACGATGAAGGCGCCATCCCGGTACCTTCATGCTATGACGGCCGTGCGCTGGATCGAGTCGGCATGGCAGGCCCTCGTCCTTCGTCATCGGGTACGTCTTCGTTCTTGTTTTAGTGGTCGGTTTCACCCTGCGTCGCGGTTCTCGAATCAAAGCTCGGGATTTGGCGACGAAGGGCATTCTAAACACATCCGTCAGGTATTCGTGAACCGCCCGGCGAGAATAAATCCGCTACGCTGACGAGAACTGACCAGTCACGGTATGGCCAGTTGAAATTGCTCGGCAATTGGCACAGATTGACAGCAAATAACTACAACAACGTTTTCGCCTGTCGTCTTAGCGGTTTTTTCCAACCGGTCTGACAGACCCTTCTCTAAAGCCTGTAGGAAGTGCTGCGAAAACCAAGACCAAGGGGTCGCTGTTTGAAAAAGCGTCTGTTCGTCACGGGTCTCAGTGGATTCGTTGGACAACATATTCAGTCACGTTTGGCCTCGCCTGACTCTGCGTGGGAACTGCTGCCTGCAGCTTCACGTTACGACCTGACGGCTCCAGACAGCCTTGTCGACCTGTGGCCGCAAATGCCTGACGCGGTCATTCATCTGGCCGGCCAGACTTTCGTCCCCGAAGCCTTCCGCGACCCGGTACGGACCTTCGACATCAATCTGCTCGGCACCCTCAATCTGTTGCAGGCTCTCAAGGCCCGTGGTTTTCAGGGCACCTTCCTGTACGTCAGCTCCGGCGACGTTTACGGTCAGGTCAGCGAAAGCGATCTGCCGATCACCGAACAACAAGCGCCCTGCCCGCGCAATCCGTATGCGGTGAGCAAACTCTCGGCCGAGTTTCTCAGCCTGCAATGGGGTTTGAGTGAGGACTGGCCGGTGCTCGTCGCGCGGCCGTTCAACCACATCGGCGCAGGACAGAAAGAAGGTTTCGTCATCGCCAGTGCCGCCCGTCAGATCAATCGCATCAAACAGGGCCTGCAAGCCCCGCAACTGGAAGTCGGCGATATCGACGTAACGCGGGATTTCCTCGATGTCGGCGATGTGATTTCGGCCTATTTCGCGCTGCTGGAGAAAGGTGTACCGGGACAGGTTTACAACATCTGCTCAGGGCGCGAGCAGAGCATCCGCAGTCTGATTGAACAACTGGCCGATCTGGCCGAAGCGCCAGTGCAACTGGTTCAAGATCCGGCACGCATGCGCCGCGCCGACCAGCGCCGCGTTTGCGGCAGTCATACCAAGCTGAGCCGGATCACCGGATGGACGCCTGAAATCACAACACAACAATCCCTGCGGGCGATCCTGTCCGACTGGGAGAAGCGAGTAAAACAAGAATGACTAAAAGTGCACTGATCACAGGGATTACTGGCCAGGACGGCGCATATCTGGCCAAACTGTTGCTCGACAAGGGCTACAAGGTTCATGGCCTGGTAGCACGACGCAGCAGCGATTCGCGCTGGCGCCTGCGCGAGATGGGTGTCGAAGCCGACATCGTTTATCTCGATGGCGACATGGCCGATGCCTGCTCGGTGCAGCGTGCGGTCATCAAGTCGGCGCCGGACGAGGTATATAACCTCGCCGCGCAAAGCTTTGTCGCCGCCTCGTGGGATCAACCGGTGACCACCGGCATCGTCGACGGCCTGGGCGTTACCCATCTGCTCGAGGCGATCCGTCAATTCAGCCCGCACACCCGCTTCTATCAGGCTTCGACCAGTGAAATGTTCGGTCTGATCCAGGCTGAGCAGCAGGACGAAAACACACCCTTCTACCCCCGCAGCCCTTACGGTGTGGCCAAGCTGTACGGCCACTGGATCACCGTCAACTACCGCGAAAGCTTCAACCTGCACGCCAGCAGCGGCATTCTCTTCAACCATGAATCGCCACTGCGCGGCATCGAGTTCGTCACCCGCAAGGTCACCGACGCCGCCGCACGCATCAAACAAGGCAAACAGCAGGAGCTGGCCTTGGGCAACATCGACGCCAAACGTGATTGGGGGTTTGCCGGTGATTACGTCGAAGCCATGTGGCTGATGTTGCAACAAGACAAGCCTGACGATTTTGTGGTCGCCACCGGCATCACCACCACCGTACGGGAAATGTGCCGCATCGCCTTCGATCACGTCGGCCTCAACTACCGCGATTACGTGAAGATCGACCCCGCGTTCTTCCGCCCGGCCGAAGTCGAAGTGCTGCTCGGCAATCCGGCCAAGGCTCAGCGCGTGCTGGGCTGGAAGCCGAAAACCGACCTGGATACCTTGATCCGCATGATGATGGATGCGGACATGAAACGCGTCGCCAAGGAGTAGGCCATGCTGATCCCCGTGATTCTGTCCGGCGGTGCCGGCACCCGTTTGTGGCCGGTGTCCCGCGAGGGCCATCCCAAGCCGTTCATGACCCTGCCCGACGGCCAGTCGCTGCTGGGCAAGACCTACCAGCGTGCCGCCGCATTGCTGGACGGCTGGGGTGACATCGTCACGGTGACCAACCGCGAGTACTACTTCCAGAGCAAGGATCACTATTGCGCCGCCCACGTGTCGCGCCATCGCGGGCACTTCCTGCTGGAGCCGACCGGGCGCAACACGGCGCCGGCCATTGCTGCTGCCGCGTTGTCGCTGCAAGCACTGCATGGTGATAACGCGATCATGGTGGTGATGCCCGCCGACCATTTGATCGTCAATCAGGACGCGCTGAAAACGGCGGTCGAGCACGCGGTCAATCTGGCCAAAGACGGCTATCTGGTGACCTTCGGCGTGATCCCGACGGCGGCGGAAACCGGCTTCGGCTACATTGAGACCGGTGCCCCACTGGATGCCAAAGGTGCGGCGAAAGTGCAGCGTTTCGTCGAGAAACCCGACCTGCAAACCGCCACGCATTATCTGGAGAGCGGCAACTTCCTGTGGAACTCAGGCATGTTCTGCTTCACCACCGCCACCGTGATTGCCGAGCTGCAATTGCACGCGCCCGAACTGCTCGAGCAGACTCGCGCCTGCATGGCCGCCAGCGCGCCGATTGAAACCGTCGGTTGCCTGCAGCAAGAACTGTCGCCGGCGCTGTTCGCGGAAATCACCGACATTTCCATCGATTACGCACTGATGGAGCGCTCGGAAAAAGTCGTTGTCGTGCCCGCAGGCTTCGACTGGAGTGACATCGGTTCGTGGGGCGCCGTCGCGGCATTGGTGCCGGCCGACGCAGACAACAACCGCGCCAGCGGCGAAGCGATTTTCATCGACAGCCACAACAACTTCGTCCAGAGCGAAGGTCGTCTGGTGGCGACGGTGGGTGTGGATAACTTGATCATCGTCGACACCGCCGACGCGGTGTTGGTGGCCCATGCCGACCGTGCGCAAGACGTACGCCGCGTGGCCAAGCAACTCAAGGACAAATCCCACGAAGCCTATCGGTTGCATCGTACCGTCAGCCGCCCGTGGGGTACTTACACGGTTCTCGAAGAAGGTCCGCGCTTCAAGATCAAGCGCATCGTGGTCAAGCCTGGCGGCAAGTTGTCGCTGCAAATGCACCATCACCGCAACGAACACTGGGTGGTGGTCGAAGGCATGGCCAAGGTCACCAACAATGGCAGCGGTACAACGCTGGTAGCCAAGAACGAATCGACCTTCATCGCCGCCGGCCACAAGCATCGCCTGGAAAACCCCGGGGTGATCGACCTGGTGATCATCGAAGTGCAAAGCGGCGAATACCTGGGAGAGGACGACATCGTTCGCTTCGAAGACCAATACGGCAGGACGGTTTAAATGCTGCTTTCCCTGTTCCGCTCGTTGCATGGCTACCGGGGCTTCATCCTCGGCAGCGTGCAGCGAGAGTTTCAAGCCCGGTACCGCAATTCGTTGTTCGGCGCGCTGTGGCCGATCTTCAATCCACTGTCGATGATCGTCGTTTACACCGTGATCTTTTCCCACATCATGCGCGCCCGTTTACCCGGCGTGGATGACAGCATGGCCTACAGCGTCTACCTCTGCGCCGGGCTGCTGGCGTGGGGACTGTTTTCCGAAATTACCCTGCGCAGCCAGAACATGTTTCTGGAAAACGCCAACCTGCTGAAGAAAATCAGCTTCCCGCGCATCTGCCTGCCGGTGATAGTGCTGTGCAACGCCGGGATCAACTTCGCGATCATCATCAGCCTGTTTCTCGGCTTTCTGCTGATCACCGGACGCTGGCCGGGCATGGCCTTGTTGGCGCTGATTCCATTGATCGCCCTGCAAATGATGTTCTGCGCCGGACTGGGCATGGTCCTCGGCGTATTGAACGTGTTCTTCCGTGATGTCGGTCAGCTGTTCGGCATCTGCCTGCAATTCTGGTTTTGGCTGACGCCGATCGTTTACCCGATCACGATCCTGCCGGAATGGGTACAGCGCCTGCTGCAACTCAACCCGCTGACCAATCTGTTCAGCAGTTATCAAAACCTGTTTCTCTACGGTCAGTGGCCGGTCTGGAGCTCGCTGCTGCCGATCTTCGTCACGGGTGTGCTGTTTTGTCTGATCGGTCTGCGGCTGTTTCGCCAGCGCGTCGGCGAAATGGTGGATGAACTCTGATGGGGCATATTCGCGTCACCGGCCTGAGCAAGGCCTACAAACAATACCCTAACCGCTGGAGCCGACTGGCCGAGTGGCTGCTCCCGTTTTCGCCGATCCGCCACCGCCAGCACTGGGTGCTGCAAGACGTCGAATTCGAAATCGCCCCCGGTGAAGCGGTGGGCATCGTCGGCGCCAACGGCGCGGGCAAAAGCACTTTGCTGAAGATGATCACCGGCACCACCCAGCCCACCACCGGCACAATCGAACTGCAAGGCCGCGTGGCCGCGCTGCTGGAGCTGGGCATGGGTTTCCACCCGGATTTCACCGGTCGCCAGAACGCCATCATGGCCGGCCAGTTGCTGGGCATGCAGCTCGAAGAAATCGAGGCACTGATACCCGACATCGAGCATTTCGCCGAGATCGGCGACGCCATCGACCAGCCGGTACGCACTTACTCCAGCGGCATGCAGATGCGCCTGGCGTTCAGCGTCGCCACGGCGCGACGCCCGGACATCCTTATCGTCGACGAGGCACTGTCGGTGGGCGACGCCTACTTCCAGCACAAAAGCTTCGAACGCATCCGCAGTTTCCGCAAATCCGGCACCACGCTGCTGATCGTGTCCCACGACCGTTCGGCCATTCAATCGATCTGCGATTCGGCGATTCTGCTCAAGGATGGCCGCATGGCCATGTACGGCAAACCCGAACCCGTGCTCGATTATTACAACGCGCTGATGGCCGAACGCGAGGGCCAGATCGTCCGTCAGGAAATGCTCGCCGGCGGCGAAGTGCAAACCGTCTCCGGTACCGGCGAAGCAGCGATTCTCGGCGTGCGCCTGCTCGATGAAAACGATCGCAGCATCGACGCTGCCGAAGTCGGTCAAGCGGTGGTGCTCGAAGTGAAAGTTGAAGTGCGCAAGGACATCGAACGGCTGGTACTGGGTTTTATCCTCAAGGATCGTCTGGGCCAGATGATGTACGGCATCAACACCCACCGCCTCGACAAGGCGCTGACCGACCTGCACGCCGGCGAGCGTTTCACCTATCGCTTCGCTTTCGTCATGGGATTGGGCAAAGGCAATTATTCCGTATCGCTGAGCCTGTCGCGCCTGGACTCTCACCTCGATCGCAATTTCGAATGGCGCGACTACGGGCTGGTGTTCCACGTGATCAACAATCGGCAGGAAGATTTTGTCGGCTGCTCATGGCTGGGTGCCAAGACCACCATCTCGCGCGACACCGAAGTCCGGCCTGTCGAGCGCTTGCCATGACCCGCTTGCTCGTCGAATGCACCCATGTGTTCAAACACCCGACCATCAACTCGGGGATTCAGCGTGTGGTGCGCAACGTCATCAAGCAACTGCCCGCCAGCGCCGCAGGTGTGGAGTGCATGCCGGTGGTGGTACTCAATGGCGAACTCTACCGCGTGCTGCAACTGGCATCGCTCGATACGCCTTTTTTCAACAGGCTGGAAACCTTCGGAGGACGCCTGGAGCGCCTCGCTCATCGCTTCTGGCAGTGGCATCAGCGTCGTGATGCGCAACTCACCTCGAAACTGGCGCGACGGATTTTGTATGTCGGCTACCGGCTGACAATCTTCGGCGCGTTCGGCCTGCCGATCCGCCTGATCCGACAGATCAACCGCACGCAACTGCTCAAACGTTGCTCCCCCCTGCAACATCGGCCGGGCGATCAACTGGTGTTGCTGGATTCATCCTGGCACTCGGATTTGTTCGCCCACGTCGAGCGACTCAAACGCGACGGCGTCGGCATGATCGCGGTGATCTACGACTTGATCCCTCTGACTCATCCGCAGTTTTACGACACGCGTCTGGTCGAGGTTTTCAGCGAGTGGTTCGACTGGATCACCCGCACGGCCGACGGCTACATGGCTATCTCCGCCACGGTGCGCGATCAGGTGCGTGAAGAATTGCAGCGCAGAATCGGTGCCGAACAAACCGACCAGCGCTGGTTCGATTTCTTTCACTTGGGTTCCGAACTGGATCTGCATACCGACCATGCGACGGTCGATCCGCGCCTGAAGCAATTGTTCACGACAACAGACCCGGTTTACCTGATGGTCAGCACCATCGAACCACGCAAGAACCATGCGTATCTGCTCGATGCCTTCGAACGCGCCTGGATCACAGGCTCGACCGCACGGCTGTGCATCGCCGGGCGGGTCGGCTGGAAATGCGATGCCCTCCTCGCCCGGGTGCGCAATCATCCAGAGCTGAATCAGCGTCTGTTCATGTTTAACGACCTCAGTGACACCAGCCTTGAACACGCCTACGCCCACGCCAGTGCACTGGTGTTTCCTTCGTTCGTCGAAGGCTTCGGCTTGCCCTTGGTGGAAGCCATGCAGCGTGGCTTGCCGGCGATGGGTAGTGACATTGCGGTGTTTCGCGAAATCGGAGGCGAGTTCATGGCGTATTTCGATTTGCAGGATCCGCAAAGCCTTGCCGACTTGATCAACGGCTTCCAGTGCAGCGGCCAGTTCCCTGCCGCCCGCGATGTTGCTGATTGGCAGTGGATCGGCTGGCGCGAAGCCAGTCAGCAACTGGCCGAACGCAGTGTGCGTAATGTTCTGCAAGCGCCGGCGGCGCCAGCGAGGCAGCATGCGCATAGCGCTTAACGCACGCATTCTCCAGGCACCGCGCACCGGCATCGGCCATTACGTTGCCGAACTGGTCAACGCCTTGCGCAGCGAACCCGAGATTGACGTGACCTTGTTCCACGGGTGGGGCTGGAGCTCGGCGCTGCCGGAAGCGGCCATGCCCGGTTACTCGCGCCTGACGCCGCTGCTGCGACAGATTCCCGGGGCTTATCAGGCGCGCCGCTGGCTGGAGCAGAAACGCTTCGATCAGGGGCGCGCGCAAGGTATCGACCTCTATCACGAACCGAGCCTGTGGCCGCTGGCCTTCGACGGCCCGACCGTGATCACCCTGCATGACCTGACCCACCTGCATTTCCCTGAGACCCAGCCCCCGGCGCGGCTCAAGGAAATCGAACGTCGATTGGCCGTGGGTGTGGAGCAAGCCCAAGTGATTCTCACCGACTCGCAAGCCATCGCCGAGGAAGCTCAAGCCTATTTCAGCCTGCCTGCCGAGCGTTTCGTCGTTGCACCACTGGGCATCGCCGAGCGCTTTCATCCGCGCGAGGCGAGCACCATTGATGCGGTGCTCAAGGCGCATGCGGTGGCGGCGCGGGAATATTTTCTATGCGTGGGCACGCTGGAGCCGCGCAAGAACCTTGGCCTGGCCCTGCGCGCCCATGCCCTGTTACCCGAAGCCGTGCGCCAGCGTTATCCGCTGCTGATCGTCGGCATGGCCGGCTGGGAGCGCGAGCAGTTCAGTGAACCTTTGCGTCAGGCGCTGGCCAGCGGGCATGTGTGCCTGCTCGGCTATCTGCCCGATGAACAGGTCGCGCAATTGCTGGCCGGTGCCCGCGCACTGATTTTTCCATCGCTGTACGAAGGGTTTGGTCTGCCGGTACTGGAGGCCATGGCCAGTGGCACCCCGGTGGTGCTCACGCGTTCTTCGGCGATGCCGGAAGTCGCCGGTGCAGCGGGCAACTATATTGAAGCTGACGATGCAGAAGGCCTGCGTGATGCGCTGAGCCGACTGATCGACGATCAAGCGCATTGGCAGGCATGCCAAGAAGCCGGGTTACAGCAGTCACGGCTTTTTTCCTGGGAGCGTTGTGCACAGGCCACCGCCAGTGCCTACCGCCAGGCCATGGGAGGTTGAATGCGAGTTCTTCATTTTTTCAAGACGTACCTGCCTGACTCGGTCGGCGGCATTGAGCAAGTGATCTTCCAACTGTGCGAGAGCGGCGCCCAGCACGGTATCGACGGCCAGGTGCTGACCCTCAGTGCTGACCCGACACCGCCCGTGGTGAAATTGGGCCAGCACGAAGTGCACCGCGCCAAACTCGACATCCAGTTCGCCTCCACGGGCTTTTCCTGGAGCGTGTTCAAACAGTTTCGCGAACTGGCGGCCGAGGCCGACGTGGTCAACTACCACTTCCCGTGGCCGTTCATGGACCTGGTGCATTTCGCCAGTGCGATGAATAAACCGAGTGTGGTGACTTACCACTCGGACATCATTCGCCAGAAGCACCTGCTCAAACTCTATCGCCCGTTGATGAACCGCTTCCTCGCCAGCGCCGACCGCATTGTTGCCGCTTCGCCGAACTACCTGCACACCAGCGATGTGCTGCAACAGTTCCAGAACAAGACCCGAGTAATTCCCTACGGTTTGAACAAGGCTGGTTATCCACAGGCGGATGCAGAGCGGATGAATCGCTGGCGCCAGCAGGTTGGGGATAAGTTTTTTCTGTTTGTCGGGGTGATGCGTTACTACAAGGGCCTGCACATTCTGCTCGAGGCGCTGAAAGACGTGGATTATCCCGTCGTCATTGTCGGTGCCGGGCCATTGGAACTGGAACTGCACGCTCAAGCGCAAGCGCTGGGCCTGCGCAATATTCATTTCCTCGGACGCTTGGGTGACGAGGACAAAGTCGCGCTGCTGCAACTGAGCTACGCGATTGTTTTCCCGTCACACCTGCGCTCGGAAGCTTTCGGCATCTCGCTGCTGGAAGGTGCGATGTACGGCAAACCGATGATTTCCAGCGAGATCGGCACTGGCACCAGCTACATCAATATTCACAACGAAACCGGGCTGGTGGTCCCGCCCAGTCATCCACAGGCGTTTCGCGAGGCGATGCGCACGCTCTGGGAAGACCCGGTGCGCGCCGCTGCCATGGGGGTGAAAGCCGAAGCGCGTTACCGGCAGTTATTCACAGCCGATGAAATGGGCCGCAAATGGACAGAGCTGTATCAGGAATTGCTGGAAGAGAAATCCCTGTCCTACGCCTGAGCGTGGGTTGAATACCGATCCCCTGTAGGAGCTGCCGAAGGCTGCATTCTTTTGATCTTGTTTTTAAAAATCAAAATCAAAAGAACGCAGCCTTCGGCAGCTCCTACACGGGTTCGGGTTACAGGTCTAAGACCAGTGGCTGATTGCTTTGCGCCGGAACGGCACAGCAAATCAGCACATGCCCCGCTTCCGGAATATCCGCCGGCAGCTGTGGATAATTCACTGCACCACTGACCAGCCGGGTCTTGCACGTACCGCACGAACCACCGCGGCAACTGAACTCCGGCCGTAATCCGCGGCTTTCCGCCAGCTCCAGCAAACTCCCGCCATCGGGCTGCCAGCGCGCCTCTTTCGCCGAGCGCTCGAACACCACCGGGACCGATGTGGTCGCTGCGGGCGGTTGTTCGATGACGATCGCGTCCGGATCGGCCTGACGTTTCAGCGTCGACGGGCCAAAGGTTTCCGCATGAATCTGTGCGTCACGCACATCCAGCTCGCGCAGGGTGTCGTACAACCCTTGAGTAAAAGCACCGGGGCCGCAAAGCACAAAGTCGAGCTGGTCGAAGTCTTCGGCATCCAGCAGGTTCCTCAGCACGGTGCCGTCGATGCGACCACGCACATCGAAATCCTCGCCCTCTTGCAGATCGGCTTCCGGCTGGCTGAGCAATCGCAGGATTCGTACAGAGTCACCTGCGGTTTCGAGCAAACGATCCAGCTCCCTGCGAAACGGCTGATCCGCGAGGCTGCGTGAACTCTGCAGCAACAATGTCGGACGAATCCCCCGAGTGCGTAAGCCTTGGTAAACCACCTCACGCAACATCGACAGCAACGGCGTGATGCCCACACCGGCGGCCAACAGCACCAACGGTCGCTGCTCCTGCGGCGCGACGGTGAAATGCCCTTGCGGTGCCCGTGCTTCGAGTACATCGCCGACACGAATCTGCTCATGCAGGTGCGACGAGATCAGTCCTTCGCGCTTCACGCTGATGCGGTAGAACCCATCCGATGGCGCACTCGAAAGACTATAGGTACGGATATGCACCTCACCGTCCAGGGTGAAACGCAGTGGCAAATGCTGGCCCGCGAGAAACACCGGCAAACCGGCGCCGTCAGTCGGCTCCAGATAGATCGAGCGAATGTGGCGGCTCTCCGCTTCTATCTTCGCCACGCGCAGCGGCCGCCATTGGTTGCCCAGCGCCTGCGCTTGCAAACGCGCGTCGGCTTCGGCCCAGTTACCCGTCAATAGACTAGTCGGCGACATGCCGTCGAAGCGCCAGCGCAACGCCAAGGCTGCCGGGCGCCGCACCAGTTTCTCCACTTCAAATGTCCACAACCGTTCCGCACCTTGAAACGCCTCGATCTGCGGGTCATCGAGAAGGATCTCGGTGCGCCCGCTGAGTTGCAGCAGATCACCTGTGGAAAAGTCGATGAACAGCAGGCCGGCCTTGGGATTGAGCAACAGATTGCCGAGAGTGTTGAAATGCAGGTTGCCGGCGAAGTCGGGGATGGTCAGACGATTGCCTTCCACCCGCACGAAACCGGCCTGGCCGCCACGATGAGAAACATCCACCGCGCGCTCGCCCTCGACATCCACATAACTGGCGACGAAAAACGTATCGGCGCCAGTGATCAACGCAGTGGCCGCGTCATCTAGGCCGTGCAGATATTCAGCCCGGCGCGTCTGCGGATCCGTCAGCGGCACACGTTGATACTGGCGCAGTTGAATGTATTGCGGGCAGTTGCCGAAGGCTTGATCCACGCTCACCTCAAAACCCTGAGCGCTCAGATTGCCGACATGGCCGTTAAGGCGATTGCGCCGGCGGGTGTGCAACTCGATGCCAAGCAAACCGATCGGTTCGCCGTTACGCAGTTGCGCCGGGTCATCGGCAGCAGGCTGGCTGGCGAAATGCAGATGCTCGGGATCCGGCGAATGGGCAAACCCCGGCGCGCCTTCGAGCACACTGGCCCACGGCCGCCCTTGCGCATCGACTGCGCCGTATAGCATGAAGGGCAGTTGCTGATAGAACTCGCGGTGCTGATCCGGCATCCAGGTGCGAATCACCTTACGCCCGAAGGCTTCCATGCGTTCAGCAACCCCGACCTTCGCTTGCAACTGTTGCTCGCCAGCGTGCCACGGTGAACGTTCCATCACGACCTCTCCCCTGCACCGTCGGCACAGTGTGGATTGCGAAAATCAGGCGGTGGTTTGCAGACCGGCAACCGTGCGCGGCATGCCGACGAAACCAGGCAGGGCCTCGACCCGGGCCAGCCAGGCGCGGACGTTGCCGTAGTCGTCCAGCGACACGTTGCCTTCCGGTGCGTGGGCGATGTAACTGTAGGCCGAAACGTCGGCAATGCTCGGCTCGTCACCGGCCAGATACACGGTTTTGCCTAATTCGATGTCCATCACCTTGAGCAGGTTGTGCGCACGGGTAATCGCCTCTTCTGCATTCAGTTGGGCACCAAACACCGTGACCAATCGCGCAGCAGCGGGGCCGAAAGCGATCGGTCCTGCGGCGGCCGACAACCAGCGCTGTACCCGTGCGGCGCCGACAGGATCGGTTGGCAGCCAACGACCATGGCCGTATTTCTGCGCCAGATACACCAGAATCGCGTTGGAATCGGCCAGCACCACGCCGTCGTCATCAATGGCCGGCACTTGGCCGAAACTGTTGATCGCGAGGTAGGCCGGCTGCTTGTGCTCACCTTTGGCCAGATCGACGAAGATCAGCTCGGTCGGTAGTTGCAGCAGGGACAACATCAGCTCGACACGGTGGGCGTGGCCGGAACGTGGGAAGTTGTAGAGTTTGATCGCTTGCATGGTCGACTCCGTTGAACAGGGGCGCCACTGCGGGGATGAGAGCGCCGATGGAGGCCATCTTCCACTTATCGCGAAAACAACAGAATCACCAGCAACTGCAATCGATTATTTCACTGAGTGAAATAACGCAGCATTTTTCAAGGCCGGATGTTCGCGCAAAGCCTCTGCCGTGAAATCGACAAAACTGCGGATCCGCGCTGGCGCCTTGCGCCCGCCCTGATACACGACGTGGATCGGCAGCGGCGGCAGTTCAAATTCGGCGAGCACTATTTCCAGTGTGCCGGCGGCAACCTGACTCGCCACTTGATAGGACAACACCCGGGTCAAACCCAAGCCCGTGCAAGCTGCTGTAATCGCAGCCTGATTGGCGGTCACGATCAGACGCGGCTCTGGACGCACGCTGAGCGGTTCGCCCGCGTCGAGAAACGGCCAACTGCGTTGCTGGCCAATCGCTGAAGTCGCCACCACTGGCGCGCCCGCCAATGCGTGGGGATGAGCCGGCCGGCCATATTTGGCAAAGTAGTCCGGCGAGCCGCAAATGACCCGACGCACCTCCCCGACCCGAATCGCATGCTGATTGCTGTCCGGTAGATCACCAATGCGCACCGCGACATCGATGCCCTCCTCAACCATGTTGACGATACGATCAACCAGTACGGCATTGATCGTGACATCCGGATACTGCGCGAGATAACGCGCCATCACCGGCGTCACAAACAAATCACCGAACAACACCGGCGCCGTCACCGTCAATTGCCCACGCGGCTCGGCATGACTGCCCGCCGCCGAATCCTCTGCCTCCTGCACCTCGGCGAGAATCCGCCGACAATCTTCCAGGTAACGCTGCCCCGCTTCGCTCAAATGCACACTGCGCGTGGTGCGGATCAACAACTGCGTGCCGATGCGCAACTCCAGCGCCGCCACCGCCCGCGTGACGCTGGCCGCTGACAAACCCAGACGACGCGCGGCAGCAGAGAAGCCTTGCTCCTGGGCGACGATGGTGAAGATGTGCATTTCCTGGAAGCGATCCATGGAGACCCTCAAGTCAGATACAAAAATCGCAGCCGAAGCTGCGATTTTTTTGCGCCGATGTCAGCTGTGGATAACTTATTCCACCGTCACCGACTTCGCCAGGTTACGTGGCTGATCGACGTCCGTGCCCTTGAGCACCGCAACGTAGTACGACAGCAACTGCAGCGGAACCGTGTAGAGGATCGGCGAGAGGATGTCGTGGATATGCGGCATCTGCACCACGTGGGTGCCTTCGCCGTTGGTCATGCCGGCTTTTTCGTCGGCGAACACGATCAATTCACCGCCACGAGCGCGGACTTCCTGCAGGTTGGACTTGAGCTTTTCCAGCAGTTCGTTGTTCGGCGCCACAGTGACCACCGGCATGTCGTTATCCACAAGCGCCAGCGGGCCGTGCTTCAGCTCGCCGGCCGGGTAGGCTTCGGCGTGGATGTAGGAGATTTCCTTGAGTTTCAGGGCACCTTCCATCGCCACCGGGAATTGCGCACCACGACCGAGGAACAGGGTGTGGTTTTTCTCGGCGAACAGCTCGGCGATCTTCTCCACGGTGCTGTCCATGGCCAGCGCTTCGCCAAGACGGGTTGGCAGACGACGCAGCTCTTCGACCAGACGCGCTTCAACGCCGTCAGCCAACGTGCCGCGCACTTGACCCAGCGACAGCGTCAGCAACAACAGGCCGACCAATTGCGTGGTGAAGGCTTTGGTGGAGGCCACACCAATTTCGCGGCCGGCCTGAGTCAGCAGGGTCAGATCGGACTCGCGCACCAGCGAGCTGATGCCGACGTTGCAGATCGCCAGGCTGGCGAGGAAACCCAGCTCTTTGGCGTTGCGCAGGGCTGCCAGGGTGTCGGCGGTTTCACCGGACTGCGAGATGGTCACGAACAGGGTGTCCGGCTGCACCACCACTTTGCGGTAGCGGAATTCGCTGGCGACTTCGACCTGGCACGGGATACCGGCCAGTTCTTCGAGCCAGTAACGCGCCACCATTCCGGCGTGATAGCTGGTGCCGCAGGCGACGATCTGCACGTTGCGGACGTTGGCAAACAGCTCGGCGGCTTGTGGGCCGAAGGCTTGCACCAACACTTGATCGTTGCTCAGGCGACCTTCGAGGGTGCGCTGCACAACGGCCGGTTGCTCGTGGATTTCCTTGAGCATGTAGTGGCGGTATTCACCTTTGTCGGCGGCTTCGGCACCGTCGCTGTACTGCACGGTCTGGCGCTCGACAGCATTGCCGTTGATGTCCCAGACTTGCACTTCATCGCGGCGAATTTCGGCGATATCGCCTTCTTCCAGGTACATGAAGCGGTCGGTGACCTGACGCAGGGCCAACTGGTCGGAGGCGAGGAAGTTCTCGCCCAGACCCAGACCGATCACCAACGGGCTGCCACTGCGCGCGGCGACCAGACGATCCGGCTGCTTGGCATTGATCACGGCCAGACCGTAAGCACCGTGCAGTTCCTTGACCGTTGCTTTAAGCGCAACGCTCAGATCAGGCTGATCCTTGAGTTTATGGTTGAGCAGGTGAGCGATGACTTCGGTATCGGTATCCGAAGTAAACACGTAACCCTGCGCTTTCAGCTGTTCGCGCAGGGCTTCGTGGTTTTCGATGATGCCGTTGTGCACCACCGCGATGTCGCCGGAAAAATGCGGGTGGGCGTTGCGTTCACAGGGTGCGCCGTGGGTGGCCCAACGGGTGTGGGCAATGCCGAGTCGGCCAACCAGCGGGTGTTCAGCCAGCGCTGCTTCGAGTTCGCTGACCTTGCCCGGGCGACGCATGCGCTCAAGGGTTTCATCGTTGGTGAAGACCGCGACACCGGCGCTGTCATAGCCGCGGTATTCCAGGCGCTTGAGGCCCTCGAGCAGGATGGCGGTGATATTACGTTCAGCAACTGCGCCGACAATTCCACACATGCTTATTTCTCCTGACTGACAGCCGCGCAAATCACGGTGATACCGCGGGCCTGAATCTGATCGCGTGCCTCGCTAGGCAGGCGATCATCGGTAATTAGGGTATGGACGCTGCTCCACGGCAGCTCCAGGTTGGGAATCTTGCGACCGATCTTGTCGGCCTCGACCATGACGATGACTTCCCGCGCCACTTCGGCCATGACCCGGCTCAAACCGAGCAGCTCATTGAAGGTCGTGGTGCCGCGCATCAGGTCGATACCGTCGGCGCCAATGAACAATTGGTCGAAGTCGTAAGAGCGTAGTACCTGCTCGGCGACCTGGCCCTGAAAGGATTCCGAATGCGGATCCCAGGTGCCGCCGGTCATCAGCAGCACCGGTTCGTGTTCGAGTTCGCTCAAGGCATTGGCGACGTACAGGGAGTTGGTCATCACTACCAGACCGGGCTGTTGGCCAAGCTCCGGGATCATGGCGGCGGTGGTGCTGCCGCTGTCGATGATGATCCGCGCGTGTTCGCGGATGCGTTTCACCGCTGCACGGGCAATCGCCTGTTTGTATTTGGAAACGCTCTGCGCGGTTTCCGCTACCAACTCTTGGGGCATTGTGATCGCCCCGCCGTAGCGGCGCAGCAGCAGGCCATGGCTTTCAAGCGCAGCAAGATCCTTGCGAATCGTAACTTCGGAGGTTTCGAAACGCTTGGCCAGTTCATCCACACTGACTTCGCCCTGCTCGTTGAGCAAGGCGAGGATGTTGTGGCGGCGTTGCGGCGTGTTGCGTTTCGACATGGCTTAAGTTTCGTTTCGAAAGATAACGTAAGCAATCAAAACCTATCAGCCCTAAATCGTCAAGCTGTCGCCCAAAAAAAATCGCAGCCTTCAACATTCCCGTAGGAGCTGCCGAAGGCTGCGATCTCTTGATCTTCAAAAAACCGCTGTGGATAACTCAGCTCTTCTTGATCTTCTCCGGCCGCTTCCAGCCGTCGATATTCCTCTGCCGCGCTCGGCCCACGGCCAACTGCGCGTTATCCACATTCTGCGTAATGGTCGAACCGGCTGCCGTGGTCGCACCGGCAGAGATATCCACAGGCGCGACTAACGAGTTATTGGAGCCGACGAACACGTCAGCACCCAACACGGTTTTCCACTTGTTGGCGCCATCGTAGTTGCAGGTGATGGTGCCGGCGCCAATATTGGTACGCGCACCGATTTCGGCATCACCCAGATAAGTCAGGTGACCTGCTTTGGCGCCTTCACCCATATGGGCGTTTTTCAGTTCAACAAAGTTACCCACATGCGCACGCGCTTCGAGCACGGTGCCTGGACGCAGACGCGCAAACGGGCCGGCATCGCTGCCCTCGCCCATAACGGCACCTTCAATATGACTGTTGGCCTTGATCACCACGCCTTTGCGCAGGGTGCTGTCCTTGATCACACAATTCGGGCCGATCACCACATCGTCTTCGATGACGACGTTGCCTTCGAGGATCACGTTGATATCGATCAGCACGTCGCGACCCACAGTGACTTCTCCACGCACATCGAAACGCGCCGGATCACGCAGGGTCACGCCTTGCGCCATCAAACGACGGCCAGCGCGCAGCTGGTAATGACGCTCCAGCTCGGACAGCTGCTTGCGATCATTGGCGCCCTGCACCTCCATCGGGTCGTGTGGTTGTTCGGTGGCCACCACCAGACCATCGCTGACCGCCATTTCGATCACGTCGGTCAGGTAGTACTCGCCCTGAGCGTTGTTGTTCGACAGGCGACTCATCCAATCGGCCAGACGATTGGCCGGCACCGCGAGAATGCCGGTGTTGCCTTCAGGAATGGCGCGCTGGGCTTCGCTGGCATCTTTGTGCTCAACAATGGCGGCTACTTTGCCGTCAGCATCGCGCACGATGCGGCCGTAACCGGTTGGGTCTTCCAGTTCGACGGTTAGCAAACCCATCTGCCCGGGCACGACATGCTTGAGCAAACGTTGCAGGGTTTCGACTTCGATCAGCGGCACGTCACCGTATAGGATCAACACCGTGTCGGCAGTAATGAACGGCACCGCTTGGGCAGTGGCATGACCGGTGCCGAGTTGTTTGTCTTGCAGGACGAAATTCAGATCCTCAGCGGCCAGGCGTTCACGCACCACATCGGCACCATGGCCGATCACCACATGAATGCGTTGTGGCTCAAGTTGCCGGGCGCTGTGGATAACATGGCCCAGCATGGAGTTGCCGGCAATCGGGTGCAGCACTTTCGGCAGTGCCGAACGCATACGAGTGCCTTGACCGGCCGCGAGGATAACGATTTCAAGAGACATGACTGGCTACCAATCCTGGGTGGTCAGCGACTGCGACCGGGTTTCGGGAATTCGGAAAAGAAAAAAGGGTAGCCGAGGCTACCCTTTTTTATCAATCGCACAACAAGCGGCTGACGGATTAACCGCCAAACTTCTTGCGGATCTGCTGGACGGTGCGCAGCTGAGCTGCAGCCTCGGCCAGCCGTGCTGACGCAGCGCTGTAGTCGAAATCAGCGCCTTTTTCATGCAGAGCATGCTCGGCAGCCTTGAGAGCTGCTTGAGCCTGAGCTTCATCCAGGTCGGCGGCACGTTGCACGGTATCGGCAAGCACTTTGACCATGTTCGGCTGAACCTCGAGGAAACCACCGGAGATGTAGAACACCTCGGGTTCCCCGCCTTGCTTGATCAGGCGGATCGGACCTGGCTTCAGATTAGTGATCAGCGGCGCGTGACCCAGAGCGATACCAAGATCACCCAGTGCACCGTGCGCAATCACCATCTCGACCAGGCCGGAAAAGATTTCCCCTTCCGCGCTGACGATATCGCAATGGACTGTCATAGCCATCTGATTGCCTCAACCTAAATTAGCGCCCGTTGCCGGGCGCCGGGATTACAGTTTCTTGGCTTTCTCGATCGCTTCTTCGATGCCGCCAACCATGTAGAACGCTTGTTCTGGCAGGTGGTCGTAGTCACCGTTGAGGATGCCTTTGAAGCCAGCAATGGTGTCTTTCAGGGAAACGTATTTACCCGAAGCACCGGTGAAGACTTCAGCCACGAAGAACGGCTGCGACAAGAAGCGCTGGATCTTACGAGCACGGTTTACCAACTGCTTGTCGGCTTCCGACAGCTCGTCCATACCCAGGATCGCGATGATGTCCTTCAGCTCTTTGTAACGTTGCAGAACGTACTGAACGCCGCGAGCGGTGTCGTAGTGGTCCTGACCGATTACGTTCGGATCCAGCTGACGCGAAGTCGAATCCAGTGGATCTACCGCTGGGTAGATACCCAGGGAGGCGATGTCACGGGACAGAACGACGGTGGCGTCCAAGTGGGCGAAGGTGGTCGCTGGCGACGGGTCAGTCAAGTCATCCGCAGGTACGTATACCGCTTGGATCGAAGTGATCGAACCTTCTTTGGTCGAAGTGATACGTTCTTGCAGAACGCCCATCTCTTCAGCCAGAGTCGGCTGGTAACCTACTGCCGAAGGCATACGGCCCAGCAGTGCGGATACTTCAGTACCGGCCAGGGTGTAACGATAGATGTTGTCGACGAACAGCAGAACGTCGTTACCTTCGTCACGGAACTTCTCGGCCATGGTCAGGCCGGTCAGTGCTACGCGCAGACGGTTACCCGGCGGCTCGTTCATCTGACCGTAAACCAGTGCCACTTTGTCCAGAACGTTGGAGTCCTTCATCTCGTGGTAGAAGTCGTTACCCTCACGAGTACGCTCACCCACACCGGCGAACACGGAATAACCGCTGTGCTCGATGGCGATGTTACGGATCAGTTCCATCATGTTCACGGTTTTGCCTACACCGGCACCACCGAACAGACCAACTTTACCGCCTTTGGCAAACGGGCAAACCAGGTCGATAACCTTGATGCCGGTTTCCAGCAGGTCGTTGCCGCCTGCCTGTTCAGCGAACGAAGGCGCTGGACGGTGAATGCCCCAACGCTCTTCGGTGTCGATCGGGCCAGCTTCGTCGATCGGGTTACCGAGGACGTCCATGATCCGGCCCAGGGTCGCTTTACCGACCGGTACGGAGATGGCTGCGCCAGAGTCGGTAACTTCCAGACCGCGCTTCAAGCCCTCGGTGGAACCCATCGCAATGGTACGAACCACGCCGTCGCCCAGCTGCTGCTGAACTTCCAGAGTGGTGCCGGCATCGCTTTTGACTTTCAAAGCGTTGTAGATGCTCGGTACGCTGTCGCGTGGAAATTCCACGTCGATAACGGCGCCGATGATTTGAACGATACGTCCGCTACTCATAGCTGGATCCTCTGAATATTTGAACCGTTAAACCGCGGCAGCGCCGCCGACGATTTCCGAGATCTCTTGGGTGATCGCAGCCTGACGCGCCTTGTTGTAGATCAGCTGCAAATCGCTGATCAAATCACCGGCGTTGTCGGTAGCGTTCTTCATCGCGATCATCCGCGCAGCTTGTTCAGCCGCGTTGTTCTCGACCACCGCCTGGTAGACCTGCGACTCAACGTAGCGGACCATCAAGCCGTCAAGCAGCTCTTTGGCATCCGGTTCGTAGAGATAGTCCCAGTGGTGCTTGAGATCCTGATCCGGGGTGGCCACCAGTGGAATCAACTGCTCCACGGTAGGCTGTTGCGTCATGGTGTTGATGAACTTGTTGGACACCACGGACAGGCGATCAATACGGCCATCCAGGTAGGCATCCAGCATCACCTTGACGCTGCCGATCAAGTCATTGATCGACGGCTCTTCACCCAGGTGGCTGATAGCTGCAACGACGTTACCGCCGAAGTTACGGAAAAAGGCCGCACCCTTGCTACCAACGACACACAGATCAATCTCGACGCCGTTTTCGCGGTTTACCGCCATGTCCTTGACCAGGGCCTTGAACAGGTTGGTATTCAAGCCGCCGCACAGACCACGGTCACTGCTCACCACAACATAACCAACGCGCTTGATTTCGCGGTCGATCATGAACGGGTGGCGGTATTCCGGGTTGGCGTTGGCCAGATGCCCAATAACCTGGCGGATACGCTCCGCATAAGGACGGCTAGCAGCCATGCGCATTTGTGCCTTGCGCATTTTGCTGACCGCCACTTTTTCCATGGCGCTGGTAATCTTTTGCGTGCTTTTGATGCTCGCAATCTTACTGCGAATCTCTTTTGCGCCTGCCATGTAACACCTATCAGGTTAGCAAGCGGGAGCCTCGCGGCTCCCGCTGCGGCTTACCAGGTTTGGGTGGCCTTGAACTTCTCGATACCGGCTTTCATGCCAGCGTCGATTTCGTCATTGAAGTCACCTTTAACGTTGATCTTGGCCATCAAATCGGCGTGATCGCGGTTGAAGAAAGCAATCAGCGCTTGTTCGAAGCTGCCGATCTTGGCGATTTCAATGTCAGTCA
This sequence comes from Pseudomonas sp. M20, assembly GCF_045037865.1. Taxonomy (NCBI): domain Bacteria; kingdom Pseudomonadati; phylum Pseudomonadota; class Gammaproteobacteria; order Pseudomonadales; family Pseudomonadaceae; genus Pseudomonas; species Pseudomonas sp. M20. The sequence continues at coordinate 5,750,201 of NZ_CP173611.1, read as the reverse complement.
GGAACCCACGCTCAGCGGCATACAGCGACAGCGCCATGTCAGCGATCGACATTGGTGCGTATTGCTTCTGCTTCATCAGCTCGGTAACGCGCTGACCATGCTCAAGTTGCTTACGGGTCGCTTCGTCCAGGTCAGAAGCGAACTGGGCGAATGCCGCCAGTTCACGGTACTGAGCCAGAGCGGTACGGATACCACCGGACAGCTTCTTGATGATCTTGGTCTGAGCGGCACCACCCACACGGGATACCGAAACACCGGCGTTCACTGCAGGGCGGATGCCCGAGTTGAACATGGCCGATTCCAGGAAGATCTGACCGTCGGTGATGGAAATCACGTTGGTCGGAACGAACGCGGAAACGTCGCCAGCCTGGGTTTCGATGATCGGCAATGCGGTCAGGGAACCGGTTTTGCCGGTCACTGCGCCGTTGGTGAACTTCTCTACGTATTCTTCCGAAACGCGGGATGCGCGCTCCAGCAGACGGGAGTGGAGATAGAACACGTCGCCTGGGTAAGCTTCACGGCCTGGTGGACGGCGCAGCAGCAGGGAAATCTGGCGGTAAGCCACTGCTTGCTTGGACAGATCGTCATAAACGATCAGCGCGTCTTCACCGCGGTCGCGGAAGAATTCACCCATGGTGCAACCGGAGTACGGTGCCAGGAATTGCAGCGCAGGAGATTCCGAAGCACTGGCAGCCACGATGATCGTGTTGGCCAGGGCGCCGTTTTCTTCCAGCTTGCGAACCACGTTGGCGATGGTCGATTGTTTCTGACCAATAGCTACGTAGACGCAGAAAATGCCGCTGTCTTTCTGGTTGATGATCGCGTCGATCGCCAGAGCGGTTTTACCGATCTGACGGTCACCGATGATCAGCTCACGCTGGCCACGGCCGACAGGGATCATGGCATCGACAGCCTTGTAGCCAGTCTGTACAGGCTGGTCTACCGACTTACGCCAGATCACGCCCGGAGCAACTTTCTCGACCGCGTCGGTCTCGGTGTTGCCCAGTGGACCTTTGCCGTCAACAGGGTTGCCCAGTGCGTCGACTACGCGACCCAGCAGTTCCTTACCAACCGGAACTTCGAGGATGCGGCCGGTGCACTTGGCGCTCATGCCTTCAGCCAGAGACTGGTAAGCGCCCAGTACAACGGCACCTACGGAGTCTTGCTCCAGGTTGAGGGCCATACCGTAGACGCCGCCCGGAAACTCGATCATCTCGCCGTACATTACGTCGGCCAGACCGTGAATCCGCACGATGCCGTCAGATACGCTGACGACAGTGCCTTCGTTACGGGCTTGGGAGGTCACATCGAGCTTGTCGATGCGGCCCTTGATAATTTCACTTATTTCGGAAGGATTGAGTTGCTGCATTGCTCTGCTGCCCCTTCAAACTCAAGATTTCAATGCTTCGGCAAGTTTCGCGATTTTGCCGCGAATCGAGCCATCGATAACCAGGTCGCCGGCGCGGATAACGACACCACCTATAAGGGCAGCATCCTCCGCAACTTGCAGGCGCACTTCCCGGTTGAGTCGTGCACTGAGAACCTTGGCGAGTTTGTCTTGCTGTTCTTGGTTCAATGCAAAAGCACTGGTCACTTCAACGTCTACCGACTTCTCTTGTTCGGCCTTGTACAGGTCGAAAAGAGCGGCAATCTCCGGCAGAAGCGGGAGACGGTCGTTTTCGGCAACGACATTGATGAAGTTCTGTGCCTTGGCATCAAACTTGTCGCCGCACACGTCAATAAACGTGGCGGCCTTTTCTGCGCTCGTCAGTCGCGGGGCCTTGAGCACGCGCTGCATGGTGTCGTCTTGTGACACCGCTGCAGCCAGGCCGAGCATGGCTGACCAATTGGCCAGTTGCTGGTGGGCCTGAGCGTGCTCGAAGGCCGCCTTAGCGTAAGGTCGGGCCAACGTGGTCAGTTCTGCCATGATCGCCCTCGCTTAGATTTCAGCAGCCAGTTGGTTAACCAGCTCTGCGTGCGCGTTTTGATCGATTGTGGCACCCAGGATCTTCTCGGCGCCGCCGACAGCCAGCAAACCCACTTGGGCGCGCAGCTTGTCTTTGACACTGTTCAGTTCCTGTTCGATCTCGGCTTGAGCCTGAACCTTCACACGGTCAGCGTCGACACGGGCCTTTTCAACGGCCTCTTCGACAATCTGGTTACCGCGTTTCTTGGCTTGCTCGATGATTTCAGCTGCCTGAGCTTTCGCTTCGCGCAGTTGCTGACCCGCTTTTTCTTGGGCCAACTCCAGGTCGCGAGCTGCACGGCTGGCAGCGTCCAGACCATCAGCGATCTTCTTTTGACGTTCGTGCAGGGCAGCGATGACCGGAGGCCATACATACTTCATGCAGAACAGTACAAAAATCAGGAACGCAACGGACTGGCCAATCAGGGTCGCATTAATGTTCACGCCAACACCTCGCAGTTACGTTGTCCATCACATCAAATTACTCGGAAGAATCCGGGTAATTAGCCAGCGATCTGACCAACGAACGGGTTCGCAAAGGTGAAGAACAGAGCGATACCAACACCGATCATGGTTACGGCGTCGAGCAGACCGGCAACGATGAACATTTTAACTTGCAGCATTGGAACCATTTCTGGCTGACGCGCTGCGCCTTCCAGGAACTTGCCGCCCAGCAGGCCGAAACCAATTGCGGTACCCAGTGCGCCCAGGCCGATCAACAGTGCAACAGCGATAGCGGTTAGACCAACTACAGTTTCCATCTTTCCTCCCGACTTTTACGTCGTATGGTTTAGGTTTTTTAGATTAAAGCGGTAAAACAAATCGTTTCAGGTGCCCTGTGAAGAGCCCCTTCCCGTTTGACCGGGAAGGACATCAGACTAGTCGAGACTGGCCTTAATGGTTTTCTTCGTGCGCCATCGACAGGTAGACGATGGTCAGCATCATGAAGATGAACGCCTGCAGCGTGATGATCAGGATGTGGAACACAGCCCATGCCCACTGCAGAACAACGCCCAGGCCGCTCAGCCAGAGCAGACCGCTGCCGAACATCACAGCGATCAGAATGAACACCAGCTCGCCGGCATACATGTTGCCGAACAGACGCAGAGCCAGAGAGATCGGCTTGGCGATCAGGGTCACGAATTCCAGCAGGAAGTTCACCGGGATCAGCAGAGCTTGAACGAAGATGTTCTTGCTGCCGAACGGGTGCAGGGTCAGTTCGCCGATGAAGCCGCCGAAGCCCTTGACCTTGATGCTATAGAAAATGATCAGTGCGAAAACCGAGAACGCCATGCCCAGGGTCGCGTTCGGGTCGGTTGTCGACACGGCGCGGAACGGGATGTGGTGGTCACCGGAGATCAGGATGGCCAGCTGAGGAATCCAGTCGACCGGTACCAGGTCGACGGCGTTCATCAGGAACACCCAGACGAAGATGGTCAGTGCCAGCGGTGCAATCACCGGGCTACGGCCATGGAAGCTGTCTTTCACGCTGCCATCGACGAATTCGACCAATACTTCAACGAAGTTCTGCAAAGCACCCGGCTGACCCGAAGTCGCTTTCTTTGCCGCCATGCGGAAAAGAAGAACGAAGATCAGACCCAACGCGACCGACCAGCCGAGAGTATCGACGTGGAAAGCCCAGAAGCCCATTTCTTTGGCTTCTGCTGCGGTATGGGCAAAGCCCCAGCCGCCGTTAGGTAGCTGACCGAAGGTCAGGTTCTGCAAGTGGTGCTGGATATAGCCCGAAGCGGTTGTTTCTGCCATGGTTGCCTCAAACGCCCTAAGGTCTCGAAAGTCTTGTTCTCATCAGCAGGGGAGCGAACCAGCTGACCGACTGAGTCAGCACGAACGCGCCGAATACAGCTATCGGCGCCAGTGGCTTCACACCTGCAAACACCAGTGCAAAGAGCACTGCCGTCAAAATCAGTTTGCCTGCCTCGCCGGCATAAAATGACCGGACGATGGACTGGGCTGCTCGGGCGCCGGAAAACCGAAATGCCTTGTGAGCGAAATAAACATTGGGCAGCAAGGCTATCAGGCCCCCGCAAAGTCCCGAGTATCCGGCAACGACTCCGTGCCATTGCCAGAGCGCCAAAGCGGCAATGAGCAAAATGACAAATTGAGCCATTAACACCGGAAAAACCGCCAGGCGATGGAACGGCAGGCGGTTTGGCTTGCGGGTTTCCATCACGTTTGCTCTCCAATGGTCGGCTGCCAGAATTCAATAACTTGGCATAATTTGTGCCGACAAAATGCGCGCAGAGTATAGGGGCGGTTCTGCCCCTATTCAACTGTCAGGTAGTGATTTCCGACTGCGCGCTACATGAGGAAATGTTTCAGCGGATGTGCGCGAGCACACCTTGAAGCTCATCGAGGGAGTTGTAACCGATCACCAACTGACCCTTTCCCTTCTTGCCGTGGCGAATCTGCACCGCAGAGCCTAGGCGCTCGGCCAGACGCTGTTCGAGGCGGGCGATATCCGGGTCGGGTTTGCTCGCTTCCACAGGCTCCGGTTTGCCACTCAACCACTGACGAACCAGTGCTTCAGTTTGGCGCACGGTGAGGCCGCGTGCGACAACATGTCGCGCCCCTTCCACCTGCTGATTGTCCGGCAGACCGAGCAAAGCACGGGCATGACCCATTTCCAGGTCGCCGTGGGACAACATGGTCTTGATGACTTCCGGCAGTGCAATAAGCCGCAACAGGTTAGCCACAGTGACGCGGGACTTACCCACAGCCTCGGCGACCTGTTGCTGCGTCAGCTGGAACTCCTGCTGCAAACGCTGCAGGGCCACCGCTTCTTCGATCGGGTTGAGATCTTCACGCTGGATGTTCTCGATCAGCGCAATGGCGATCGCGGTTTCATCCGGTACGTCGCGCACCATCGCCGGGATGGTTTCCTGCCCGGCTTGCTGACTCGCGCGCCAGCGGCGTTCACCGGCGATGATCTCGAAGCGGCCACCGCCAATCGGGCGCACCACGATCGGCTGCATCACGCCTTGCGCCTTGATCGACGCTGCCAGTTCTTCCAGCGCCTGAGGATCCATGTCGCGGCGCGGCTGGTATTTGCCGCGCTGCAGCAGATCCAGTGGCAAGTGCTGCAGTTCGCGGGTGTCAGCTTGCGCCGCTTGTTCTTCCAGCGCGCTGACGGTCGGACCACTCAGCAGTGCATCCAGTCCACGTCCGAGACCTCGTTTCTTGACGGCCATGGGGATTCCTTAAGTTGCCTGAGCGGCGGCGATGCGTGAGTTTTTGCGCTGACGACGAACCATCTCGCCGGCCAGGGCCAGATAAGCCAGGGCGCCGCGCGATTGCTTGTCGTAGGCAAGCGCCGGCATGCCGTAGCTCGGCGCTTCGGCCAGGCGGATGTTGCGCGGGATCACCGTGTCGTACAGCTGATCGCCGAAGTGTTCCTTGAGCTGCGCCGAAACGTCGTTCATCAGGCTCAGGCGCGGGTCATACATGGTCCGCAGCAGGCCTTCGACTTTCAGGTTCGGGTTGAGCAATTCAGCGATGCGCTTGATGTTATCCACAAGGTCACTCAAGCCTTCGAGCGCGAAGTACTCGCACTGCATGGGGATAATCACCCCGTCAGCGGCGACCAGTGCGTTCAGCGTGAGCATCGACAGCGACGGCGGGCAGTCGATCAGAATGTAATCGTAGTTTTCACGGATCGGCGCCAGCGCGCTGCGCAGACGGCTTTCCTTCATCTGCATTTCCAGCAGCACCACTTCGGCCGCCGTCAAATCGCGGTTGGCCGGCAGCAGTTGGTAACCGCCGTGCTCGGAATAGTGCATGGCCTGGGCCAGATCGCATTCGCCGATCAGCAGGTCGTAGACCGAGTTTTCCAGGCCGTGTTTATCCACACCGCTACCCATGGTGGCGTTGCCCTGTGGATCGAGATCGATCAACAGCACCCGGCGCTTGGTCGCGACCAGGGATGCTGCGAGGTTGATGCAGGTGGTGGTCTTACCCACACCACCCTTCTGGTTCGCTATCGCGAATACCTTAGCCATTCTTGCTTGTGTTCCCAATCATGCCGTGCGGCGCAGTATCAGCAGATGGCGTTGGCCTTGGCAACCGGGTACGGCCAGGGCGTGTTCGCTATCGAGTTTGAAGTCTGCCGGCAATGCTACCAGCTCATCGGCCGGATGAACGCCCTTCATTGCCAGCCATCGTGTATCGGCATCGCCGAGGTGGCGAGTCCAGTTGGTGAAGTTCTCCATACTGCTGAACGCCCGGGAAATAATCCCGTTGAACGGCTGTGCAGGCTGGAAGGCTTCGACACGGCTGTGGATAACTTGCAGGTTATCCAGTTTGAGTTCGAGTTTGACCTGAGTCAGAAAGCGGGTTTTCTTGCCGTTGCTGTCCAGACAAGTCACTTGCGAATCCGGATACAGGATCGCCAACGGGATGCCTGGCATGCCGCCGCCACTGCCAACGTCGAGCCAACGACCGTTCTCGATGAACGACATCACGCTGAGACTATCGAGCAAATGCCTCGACACCATTTCGTCCGGATCGCGCACAGCGGTCAGGTTGTAGGCCTGGTTCCATTTGATCAACAGGGCCAGATAACCCAGCAGCAATTCGTGCTGGGTTTCAGTGAGATTGACACCGAGCTCGCGGGCTCCTGTGGATAACTCTTCGGCGTGTTGCGAAGTGACCTTAGAACTCAAGCGCTTTGCTCCAACTGACGGCCCGCGCCGCGTTTTTTCAAATGAATCATCAGCAGCGAAATCGCTGCCGGGGTCACACCCGGGATCCGCGAAGCCTGGCCCAGCGTCTCTGGTCGAGTCGCGCCGAGCTTGCTCTGGATCTCCTTGGAAAGACCGGAAATGTTGGTGTAATCGATATCCACAGGCAGTTTCGTGTCTTCACTGGCGCGCAGACGGGCGATTTCGTCCTGTTGACGGTCGATGTAACCGGCGTATTTGGTCTTGATTTCCACCTGTTCGGCAACCTGTGGATCTTCGGCGCCGTTGCCGGTCACTTCGACCAGACCAGCGTAGTCGATTTCCGGTCGACTCAAGAGGTTGAGCAAGTTGTATTCGTGGGTCAGCGGCGTGCCGAATTTCTCGGCAATCGCATCGCCCTGCTGCGTGTTCGGGCGAACCCAGGTGCTTTTCAGGCGCTGCTCTTCCAGCTCGATACTTTCGCGTTTCTTGCAGAAGGCCGCCCAACGCGCGTCATCGACCAGACCCAGCTCGCGACCTTTTTCGGTCAGACGCAGGTCAGCGTTGTCCTCACGCAGAATCAGACGGTACTCGGCACGGGAAGTGAACATGCGGTACGGCTCTTGGGTACCGAGGGTGATCAGGTCGTCGACCAAAACGCCGATGTAGGCTTCATCGCGACGCGGGCACCAGGCTTCTTTGCCCTTGGCGCGCAGTGCGGCGTTGGCGCCAGCGAGCAAACCTTGGGCGCCAGCTTCTTCGTAGCCGGTGGTGCCGTTGATTTGCCCGGCGAAGAACAGACCGCCGATGACTTTGGTTTCCAGGCTGTACTTCAGGTCGCGTGGATCGAAGTAGTCGTACTCGATCGCATAACCCGGACGCACGATGTGCGCGTTTTCCATGCCACGGATCGATTGCACGATCTGCAATTGCACGTCGAACGGCAAGCTTGTGGATATCCCGTTCGGATACAGCTCATGGGTGGTCAAACCTTCCGGTTCGATAAACACCTGATGGCTTTCCTTGTCGGCAAAGCGATGGATCTTGTCTTCGATCGACGGGCAGTAGCGCGGGCCGATGCCTTCGATTTCACCAGCGGCGGAATACATCGGCGAACGATCGAGGTTCGCGGCGATGATTTCGTGGGTGCGGGCGTTTGTGTGAGTAATCCAGCAACTGACCTGACGTGGATGCTGTTCTTTGTTGCCCATGAACGACATCACCGGAATCGGCGTATCGCCGGGTTGCTCGGTCATCACCGAGAAATCCACAGACTTGCCGTCGATACGCGGCGGTGTGCCGGTTTTCAGGCGACCGACACGCAGTGGCAGTTCACGCAGACGGTGAGCCAGGGCGATCGACGGCGGATCACCGGCGCGACCGCCGGAGAAATTCTGCAAACCGATGTGGATAAGTCCGCCGAGGAACGTACCGGTGGTCAACACCACGGAATCGGCGAAAAAGCGCAGACCCATTTGCGTGACAACACCACGGACTTGTTCCTGCTCGACGATCAGGTCGTCAGCCGCTTGTTGAAATATCCACAGGTTCGGCTGGTTTTCCAGAATTTCGCGGACAGCGGCTTTGTACAGAATCCGGTCGGCTTGCGCACGGGTCGCCCGTACGGCTGGGCCTTTGCGGCTGTTCAACACGCGAAACTGGATGCCGCCCAAATCGGTGGCCGTTGCCATCGCGCCGCCGAGGGCATCGATTTCCTTGACCAGATGGCTTTTGCCAATACCACCGATGGCCGGGTTGCAACTCATGGCACCGAGGGTTTCCACGTTATGCGTCAGCAACAGGGTTTTTGCCCCCATACGTGCTGAGGCCAGTGCTGCCTCGGTACCGGCATGACCGCCGCCGATGACGATCACTTCAAAACGGGAAGGGAAATCCACCACGCACCTCGTGCCTGCTTAAGTAGGTAATTCAGGAATAGTTTGAGATCAGGTTTCTGAACCTGGTCGACAAGTATAGGGACTTCGCCCTTCCTAAAGAACCCTTTGCACAAAATTTAACCAGCTGTGGAGAACTCGAGGTTAAAAGAATAAAAAAGAGAGAAATTTATAAAACCTTTGTTTTTATGTTTATTCTTACTGAGCCACCTTTCTGTGGATAGATTGCTACAGGCCTTTATATTCAATGTGTACAGAGTTTTAAAACCCTGTGCTCATGTGCTAATGAGGCCCTTGGATAACCGCTGTAAGCCTGTGGATGAAAGGGAAGGTTATCCACAGAGGGGTTTATGTCCAGTTTTTAAGCCCTGTTATCAACCGACCTCAGTGGCAGTTATTCACAGGGCTTAATCCACAGAAAAAACGATACAGCAGCTTTTTCAGCGCGCAAAAAAAACACCAGCGAGGGTTCGCTGGCGACAAAGAAGCTGATGGAGGGAAGTGCGAGGGCTATTGTGAGAGAACGTAACAGGGGCTAATAATAGGCATTATCATTAACTCATCAGTTTTCCCTATGTCCCTACCCGCCCACACCGCTGCGATTGAGCAAATCTACGAGCAACATCATTCGTGGCTATATGGATGGCTCAAGGGAAAATTGCATGACGCCTGCGATGCCGCCGATGTGGCGCATGACACGTTTGTGCGGATTCTGGCGGCCCGCAATGCCGCGCAGATTCGCGAGCCACGGGACTATCTGGCGACAATTGCACGCGGTCTGGTGATTGATCGTTATCGCAGACAGGCTATCGAAGCAGCATATTTGCAGACCCTGGCGGCTCGACCGGAAGCCACCGCCATCAGCGAGGAAGACAAGGCGCTGATCATCGAAACTCTGGTCGCTGTGGATAAAGCCTTGGCCGGGCTCGGCGCCAGAAGCCAACAGATTTTCATGCTGTCGCAGATCGATGGCCTGACTTATCAACAGATCGCCCTGCAGCTGAAGGTTTCTCTGACCACGGTGAAGAAACACATGATCCGCTCCCTGACGGAATGTGCCCTGGTCATGGCGCAGCGTTGATGGCCATCGCCCCCAACCGTCAGGTTTTCGAAGCGGCCGCCAGTTGGTATGTGCAGTTTCAAACGGATCCGCCGACGCTCGCCGAACAGAAGGCCTGGCAGCTGTGGATAGATAGCGACCCGGCACATCTGGCGGCGTGGAACCAGATGGAACAAATGCAACGCCACCTCGGCAAACTACCGCAGGATCTGAAACGTCGGGCACTGAACACCGGTCAGCAACGCCGTCAGGTGCTGAAACTGTTGCTGCTCGGGGCGGGGACGGGGTTCGTTGGCTGGAATGTTCAGCATCACGCTTCCTTGGGGAATGTTTGGGCGGACTATAAAACCGGGGTTGGTCAGCTTCGCAATATCGCATTGGCGGATGGCAGCCAGATTCAGCTCAACACCGACACTGCCATTGACGTGTCTTTCGACCCGGTACAGCGGCTGATTCGCCTGCGCTCGGGCGAAATCCTGATCCAAACCGGAAAGCTTGGCGATCAACGACCCTTTTTCGTCGAAACCCGTGATGGCCGGATACAAGCCTTGGGCACTCGATTCTCCGTCCACCAGTTCCCGGGTTCTACCCGCGTGGGGGTGCTGGAAAATCGGGTCAGCGTTCAACCGGGGGATTCATCAACAGCCGCCATTATTCTGAATGCAGGGGAAGGCGCTGACTTCGATAGCCGGCATATCGGACTCATTCATCCCTTCCAACCCTCGGAAGTGGCATGGACCAACGGCCAATTGATCGTCCTCAATGCACGTTTGGGCGATGTGATCGAAGAATTGGGCCGTTATCGCAGCGGGGTTTTGCACTGCGACGCGCGCGCCCGGGATCTGCGGGTATCCGGCACCTTTCGGCTCGACTCCACCGATGCCGTTCTGGCCAATCTCCAGGCCTCGTTACCGATCAACGTCCGCTACTTCACCCGTTACTGGGTCTCGATCAGCCACAACGTCTGATCGAAAATCACCTGGGGAAAAATAAATTGAAACCAGGGTTATCTTTTTTTGCCCTGACCCGGCCCTACAGGTAATCGCGATAAACGCGGCTCTTCGCCACCTTCAGGGCTTATCCACACATGCGTCTTCCCACGTTCCGTCAGCGTTTTTCCCACCACTGCATTGCCTACAGCCTACTGATGACCAGTGCCGCGCCTTGCCTGGTAATGACCAATAACGCCTTCGCGGCGATGGCCGCCCAGCGCTACACCATTGCTGCCGGCCCGCTGGACAATGCGTTGAGCCAGTTCGCCTCTGCTTCGAACGTGATTCTGTCGTTCTCGCCGCAACAGACCAGCCGTTTACGCAGTGCGGGACTGAACGGCAACTTCACCGTCGAACAGGGATTCTCCCAACTGCTGCAAGGCTCGGGGTTGCAAGCCATACCGCAGGCGCCTAGCAGCTACATTCTGCAGGCGCTGCCCACTGGTGACTCGCTGGAACTGGCCCCGACCAACATCAACGGGCAATTAGCCAACCCGATGAACCTGGATTACGCCGCCGACGTTGGCTACAAGGCGCAAAGCAGCCGGATTGGTACGAAAACCAGCACACCGTTGTCGGAAACGCCACGCTCGGTGTCAGTCGTAACCGCGCAACGCATGAAAGATCAGAAATCCCAGACGCTCACCGAGGTGCTTGGCTACGTCCCGGGGATCTTTGCCCCTCCGTTTGCCGCCGGCGACAGTCTGGCCGGAGATCTGTTTTTCATACGGGGTTTCAATGCCACCGATTACGGCTACGGTCTGTTGCGCGATGGACTACGCGTACAGGGCAACCGCTATGACACCAGCACCGAGCCTTATGGTCTTGAGCGAGTGGAGATTTTCCGCGGCCCGTCTTCTCTGCTGTACGGGGAAAACGCTCCCGGCGGTCTGGTCAATCTGGTGAGCAAACGCCCGACCGCCGCGCCACAAGGCGAAGTGCAATTGGGTTATGGCTCGAATAATCGTAGGCAGATCGGCGTCGATGTCTCCGGTCCACTCAATAACAGCGGTAATGTTCTCGGGCGGGTGGTGATGCTCGGGCGCAAGTCGGACACCCAGACCGATCATGTCCCGGATGACCGGATCTACATCGCGCCATCGCTGACTCTGAATTTCGACGATTTCAATACGCTGACCCTACTGGCCAACTACCAGAAGGATCACACCAACATGGAACTTGGCCTACCGGCCGCCGGGACTTTGCTGACCAACCCCAACGGCAAGTTATCCAAGGGCACAATGCTCGGCGATCCGGACTGGAATACCTTCGAACGGGAAACCTGGAGCACCGGTTACGAGTTCAGTCACTCGTTCAACGACGACTGGCAGTTCCGGCAGAACTCGCGCTACATGCAGTCGCGCATTACCCGCCACGAAACCTGGCCGGGCAACCTCAACAATGCCGGTTTCGGCACACGCCTGAACATGACGGCCTACGATCGCTACAACAAATCGATGGTGTATTCGCTGGATAACCAACTGGAAGGCAAATTCCAGGTCGGCGGTCTGGAAAATACCGTGCTATTCGGCGCCAGCTACGACCGCACTTCCTTCAATCAAGACTGGGATGCCGGCGTCGTCGGGCCGATCGATGTGTATAACCCGGTGTACCTGCGCGACCCTACCACACCGATTGCGGTGCAAAACACCTTGCTCGAGCAGCAGATGAAAGGGGTTTATGCACAGATCCAGAGCAAGTACGACCATTGGTTGTTTCTGCTCGGCGGTCGTCAGGATTGGGTCGACAGTGATTTCCGCGACAAGGTGGCCCAGTCGAGTGACATCAGCTCCGAGGATAAGAAATTCACTTATCAGGGCGGCGTGATGTACCAGTTCGACAACGGCATGACGCCGTATGTCAGCTACTCGACCTCGTTCGTGCCGGTGCAGCAGATTTCCAACGCCGGCGCACCGCTTGATCCGATCACCAGCAGCCAATATGAAGTGGGCCTGAAATACGAGCCGATCGGCTGGGACACAGCGTTCACTGCTTCGGTGTACGACCTGCGCAAAAAGGACGACACCTACTTCGACGCCACCACGTCGAGCTATCGCCAAGTGGGCGAAAGCCGTTCCAAGGGTGTAGAGCTGGAACTTAACAGCAATCTGACGCAGAACCTCAACGTCACGGCGGCCTACACCTACACCGACGCGCGAATCACCAAGGATGCCGCGACGTCATTGGTCAAAGGCCATCAGATGACCGGCGTGCCGCGTAATCAGGCCTCGGCCTGGGCGAAATACCGATTCCTCGATGGCGATCTGAAAGGTTTGTATGTGGGTGGCGGTGTGCGTTACTTCGACAGTGCCTTCGCCTACACCTCGCCTTCTCTGTACGGAAAGCTGGATGCCGGCGATGTCACCTTGGTTGATGCGGCGATCGGCTATCAGATCGACACGCACTGGAGCGTGGACCTGAATGCGAAAAACCTGTTCGACAAGGAATATGTGTCGGGATGCAATGATGCCGGCCGCTGCTACTGGGGAGAAGACCGGACCTTGCTCGGTACGGTTTCCTACAACTGGTAAATGAAAAGGGGCTGTGGATAAATTGTCCACAGCCCCTTTGTCATTTGCCAATGCAGAAGCTGGAAAATATCCGACCTAGCAGATCATCGGAGCTGAAGGCACCAGTGATTTCGCCGAGAGAATGCTGGGCTTGACGCAGATCTTCCGCCAATAACTCTCCGGCGCCAGCCAAGGTCAGCTGGGCGCGGCCGTGTTCCAACGCTGCACTGGCGTGGCGCAAGGCTTCAAGATGCCGGCGACGTGCGCTGAAACTGCTTTCCGAGGTCTGCTCGTAACCCATACAGGCTTTGAGATGGTCACGCAGCAGGTCAAGGCCTTCACCGGCCGACTTGGCGCTGAGGCTGATCGTCACATGGCCGTCTTCACTGGTTTTCAGGGCAATGGCTTCGCCGGTCAAATCGGCTTTGTTGCGGATCAGGGTGACCTTCGCCGGATCTGGTCGGGTTTCAAGGAATTCCGGCCATAGGGCAAAGGGATCCAGCGCTTCCGGCGCAGTGGCGTCGACCACCAACAACACCCGATCAGCCTCGCCAATGGCTTTCAATGCGCGCTCGACCCCGATCTTTTCCACATGATCATCGGTATCGCGCAGTCCGGCCGTATCGACAACGTGCAGTGGCATACCATCAATGTGGATATGTTCGCGCAGGATGTCGCGGGTCGTACCGGCAATTTCGGTAACGATGGCGGCTTCACGACCGGCCAAGGCATTCAACAGACTGGACTTGCCGGCATTCGGACGACCGGCGATCACCACAGTCATACCATCGCGCAGCAACGCACCCTGCCCGGCTTCTCGCAGTACTGTGGATAACTCGACGCGCACTTTGTCGAGCATGCTCAGCACATGGCCATCGGCAAGGAAGTCGATTTCTTCTTCCGGGAAGTCGATGGCGGCTTCGACGTAGATACGCAAACCGATCAGTTGCTCGGTCAAGTTATGCACACGCTGGGAAAACGCACCCTGCAAGGAACGCAGAGCATTGCGCGCAGCCTGTGCAGAACTGGCTTCGATCAAATCGGCAATCGCCTCGGCCTGGGCCAGGTCGAGCTTGTCATTGAGGAAGGCGCGTTCGCTGAATTCACCAGGACGGGCCAAGCGACATCCCAGTTCCAGGCAGCGTTTGAGCAACATATCCAGAACGATCGGGCCGCCGTGGCCTTGCAGTTCCAGCACGTCTTCACCGGTGAACGAGTTCGGCCCCGGGAAATACAGCGCCAGACCTTCATCGAGGACTTGCTGGTCGTCGCTGAAAAACGGGCCGTAATGGGCGTAACGCGGTTTCAGTTCGCGGCCGGTGATGGCTTTCGCTGCAACGCTGGCCAACGGCCCGGAAATACGAACGATGCCCACACCACCACGGCCTTGAGCGGTGGCGACAGCGGCGATGGTTTCACGAGGTGCGCTCATTGACCGGTATCCAGACAAAAATGACAGATAGCAAAACGCCCCACTAGGGGGCGTTTTGAGTGGTTATCCACAGTGTAAATCAAGCAGCGGCTTGGGTAGCCCGTTCGATTTTACGTGTGATGTACCACTGTTGTGCAATCGACAGGCAGTTGTTCACAACCCAGTACAGCACCAGACCTGCCGGGAACCACAGGAAGAAGAAGGTGAAGATGATTGGCATCATTTTCATGACCTTCGCCTGCATCGGATCCGGAGGAGTCGGGTTCAGCTGCTGCTGGATGAACATGGTTGCGCCCATGATGATCGGCAGAATGAAGAACGGATCCTTGATCGACAGGTCAGTGATCCACAGCATGAACGGCGCTTGGCGCATTTCCACGCTTTCCAGCAGAACCCAGTACAGAGAAAGGAAAACCGGCATCTGCACGAGGATCGGCAAGCAGCCGCCCAGCGGATTGATCTTCTCTTTCTTGTACAGCTCCATCATGGCTTGCGACATTTTCTGCCGGTCGTCGCCATGTTGCTCTTTCAGAGCAGCCAGTTTCGGCGCAACGGCACGCATACGCGCCATCGATTTGTAGCTGGCAGCCGACAGAGGGAAGAAAATACCCTTGATCAGCATGGTCAGGAAAATGATCGACCAGCCCCAGTTACCGACAATGGCGTGAATGTGTTGCAGCAGCCAGAAGATTGGCTGAGCAATGAACCACAGAATGCCGTAGTCGACGGTCAGTTCCAGACCTGGGGACAACTCTTTCAGCACAGCCTGGCTTTTCGGACCGGCGTAAAGGATAGCGCTGGTTTCAACTTTGGCACCCGGTGCAGCGGTCAGTGTTGGACCTGTGTAACCGATGATGTAGTTGCCTTTGCTGTCTTTACGGGTCTGGACGATGTTGTTTTCGCCCTTTGCCGGAATCCACGCAGTCACGAAGTAGTGCTGTAGCCAGGCTACCCAACCACCGGTGACGGTTTCTTTCAGTTGTGCCTTGTCCATGTCCTTCATGGACACTTTCTTGTACGGCTCCGAACTTGTCCACAGGGCAGCGCCCAGATAAGTTGCGGTGCCAGTAGCGGTTGTGGACGAAGGATCAGCGCTAGCATCGCGCTTCAACTGCGCGAACATCGCGCCATTCCAGGGCTGAGCGCTCTGGTTATCCACAATGTAGGAAACGGCTACGTCATACAGGCCACGTTTCAGAGTGAAACGCTTGATGTAATTGACGCCGTCCTTGCTGAACTTCAGGTCTACGACCAGTTGGTCCTGACCGTCAGCCAGTTGATAAGTCTTCTTCTCCGAGGAGTAGACCGGACGACCGGCCGGATTTGCATCCGGGCCATTGGTGCCGATCAGACCGCTTTGTGCCAGATACACACGTTCGCCGCCGTTATCGAACAGCTGGAACGGAACATCAGGACGATCCTGACGACGTGGATACAGAGGCAAGGTCAATTGAGCAACATCACCACCTTGTGGATCGATCGCGAGATCGAGCACGTCGGTTTTGATCTGGATCAGATCCTTGCTGGCGGCTACCGGCGTTTCGGCAGGTGCACTGGTATCGCTAGCGGCACGCGGAATATCGTCACTGGCTGCAGCATTATTGCCAGTGGCGGTGTCCGGCAAACCGGATGTAGTCGTACTGGAAGCAACATTCTGAGTCGGCAGGGCAGCCTGACCATAGTCCTGGTTCCATTTAAGGACCATAACGTAGGCCACGATTGCCAGGGCGACGATCAGGATCGTGCGTTTGATATCCATGATTACTCGGCCATCGAAGAAGAACGGGAGGTAGGGATAGGTGGAACCGGGTCATAACCACCGGGATTCCACGGATGACAGCGACCTAAACGACGAAAGGCCAGCCAGCCACCGCGCAGAAGGCCATGATTTTCGATGGCTTCTAACGCGTAGCAGGAACAACTGGGGTAGAAACGACAGTGGTTGGCCATTAAAGGACTAATGGCATAGCGATAAAACTGGATCGGAACGAGGGCCAGTTTACGCATCTGGACTGTCTACCCCTACAGTTTCGGTTTTGACTTCTGGAACTGGCTTGCTGCGTGCCAGACGCTTCCAGAGCTTGCCGAAATGCTGAATCAATTCGGGGTTTTCTACATCGCCCAGACCTTTGCGCGCGACGATAACGATGTCCCAGCCGACCAGTGAATCCTGGTGCAGACGGAACGATTCGCGCATCAAACGTTTGAGGCGATTGCGCTCAACGGAGAGCTTTACGCTCTTTTTCCCGATAACCAGCCCGAGACGGGGGTGATCAAGATCGTTGTTGCGTGCAAGGAGCAGGAGATTTTTCCCCGGAACCTTGCCGGTAGGGGAGTCAAAGACTGCCTTGAAATGCCGGGGAGTAAGCAGACGCTTTTCCCGACTGAAGTCCTGACTCACCTCCAGTACCGGATTATCAAACTGCCAGACGCGCACGACCTTTGGCGCGGCGACGCGACAGGACTGCACGGCCGTTCTTGGTAGCCATGCGAGCACGGAAACCGTGGGTACGGGCGCGTTTGATAGTGCTTGGTTGGAAAGTACGTTTCATGTCGTGTTACCTGGTTCGTCCACAACGGGCCGGAATGGCCCCCGTTTTAAGAGACCGGGGATTCTAGAGAAAGCAAGCCTTCAGGTCAATTTCCAACCAGCGTTTCCTTATAAATAGATCTCAAGGTGTTCTTTGCCTGATCACCTGCTCGTCATACATAAAAATAAAGAAGGGAATTATTTAAAGCTTTTTTGTAAAGCTTATAAAAGCTAGGCACACCTTCTTCTGTGGATAAGTAGCATTAGGCCTTGTCTGACGTGATGTACAGAGAATGACAACTACAGTGGAAAACCGTGTTCAGCCTGTGCTGCGCTGTCGGATAACCTGTGTGTGGAATGGACTGTTATCCACAGGCAGGTTATCCACCGAGTTCAACCCCCAGTTGTCCAGTGCCCTTAGAGGTGGTTATCCACAGAGCTTATTCACACACCGTTGGTCGCCTTTTTCTGATTCAACGCATTGATAAATCATGGACACCGGGCAACCTGCATGTGGATAAGTGGGCGGCTCGCCGCTACAATGGCCGCTTGTTTTTGCCTCACCGGCTTTCAACTTAGGGGATATCCGTGTCAGTGGAACTTTGGCAGCAGTGCGTGGAGCTTTTGCGCGAGGAGCTGCCTGCCCAACAATTCAACACCTGGATCCGTCCACTACAGGTCGAAGCCGAAGGCGACGAGTTGCGCGTCTACGCACCGAACCGTTTTGTGCTGGACTGGGTCAACGAAAAGTACCTGGGCCGCGTCCTTGAACTGCTGGATGAGCACGGCAACGGCATGGCGCCTGCGCTTTCCTTATTAATAGGCAGCAAACGCAGTTCCGCTCCGCGTGCAGCACCGAACGCGCCGCTTGCAGCCGCGCAGGTTTCCCAGCAGGCCCAGGCAAATGCCACGCCTGTGAGTACGCCGGCACCCACGCAGACGCCAGCGCCGGCAGCCAAGCGTTCGACGCAGAAAAGCCCTGAAGTCAGCGATGAGCCGTCTCGCGACAGTTTCGACCCGATGTCCGGTGCCGCTTCGCAGCAAGCCCCGGTCCGCGCCGAACAGCGCACCGTGCAGGTCGAAGGCGCGCTCAAGCACACCAGTTACCTGAACCGCACCTTCACCTTCGAAAACTTCGTCGAAGGTAAATCCAACCAGCTCGCACGCGCGGCGGCCTGGCAAGTGGCGGACAACCCCAAGCACGGCTACAACCCACTGTTCCTTTATGGTGGCGTTGGTTTGGGTAAGACTCACTTGATGCACGCGGTGGGTAACCATCTGTTAAAGAAGAACCCGAATGCCAAGGTCGTGTATCTGCATTCCGAGCGTTTCGTGGCCGACATGGTCAAGGCACTGCAGCTGAACGCGATCAATGAGTTCAAGCGTTTCTACCGTTCGGTGGATGCTCTGTTGATCGACGACATTCAGTTCTTCGCCCGCAAAGAGCGCTCGCAAGAAGAGTTTTTCCACACCTTCAACGCCCTGCTTGAAGGTGGCCAGCAGGTCATTCTCACCAGTGACCGCTACCCGAAAGAAATCGAAGGCCTTGAAGAGCGCCTCAAATCCCGCTTCGGCTGGGGCCTGACGGTTGCCGTCGAGCCGCCGGAACTGGAAACCCGCGTGGCGATCTTGATGAAGAAGGCCGACCAGGCCAAAGTCGACTTGCCGCACGACGCCGCGTTCTTCATTGCCCAGCGCATTCGCTCCAACGTCCGTGAGCTGGAAGGCGCGCTTAAACGCGTGATCGCCCACTCGCACTTCATGGGCCGCGACATCACCATCGAGCTGATTCGCGAATCCCTGAAAGACCTGTTGGCGTTGCAGGACAAACTGGTCTCTGTGGATAACATTCAGCGCACCGTCGCCGAGTACTACAAGATCAAGATCTCGGACTTGCTGTCCAAGCGCCGTTCGCGCTCGGTAGCGCGTCCGCGTCAGGTGGCCATGGCCTTGTCCAAGGAACTGACCAACCACAGCCTGCCGGAAATCGGCGATGTGTTTGGCGGCCGCGATCACACCACCGTGTTGCACGCCTGTCGCAAGATCAACGAACTTAAGGAATCCGACGCGGACATCCGCGAGGACTACAAGAACCTGCTGCGTACACTGACCACTTGATGAACACCAGCGCAGCTTATTAAGGCAAGGGACTAGACCATGCATTTCACCATTCAACGCGAAGCCCTGTTGAAACCCCTGCAACTGGTCGCAGGCGTCGTCGAGCGCCGACAGACCTTGCCGGTACTCTCCAACGTGCTGCTGGTTGTCGAAGGCCAGCAACTGTCGCTGACCGGTACCGACCTGGAAGTCGAGCTGGTCGGTCGTGTGCAACTTGAAGAGCCGGCTGAAACAGGTTCCATCACCGTGCCTGCGCGCAAGCTGATGGATATCTGCAAAAGCTTGCCCAACGATGCGCTGATCGACATCAAGGTCGACGAGCAGAAGCTGGTCGTAAAGGCTGGCCGTAGTCGCTTCACCCTGTCGACCCTGCCAGCCAACGATTTCCCGACCGTTGAAGAAGGTCCGGGCTCGCTGACCTGCAGCCTGGAGCAAAGCAAACTGCGTCGCCTGATCGAACGCACCAGCTTCGCCATGGCTCAGCAGGACGTGCGTTACTACCTCAACGGCATGCTGCTGGAAGTGTCCGAAGGCATCATCCGCGCCGTGGCCACCGACGGTCACCGTCTGGCCATGTGCTCGATGAAAGCCGATATCGGCCAGCCGGATCGCCATCAGGTGATCGTGCCGCGCAAAGGTATTCTCGAACTGGCACGTCTGCTCACCGAGCCGGACGGCAATGTCAGTATCGTATTGGGCCAGCACCACATCCGCGCCACTACCGGCGAATTCACCTTCACCTCGAAACTGGTCGACGGCAAGTTCCCGGACTACGAGCGCGTTCTGCCAAAGGGCGGCGACAAGCTGGTACTGGGCGATCGTCAGGCTCTTCGTGAAGCATTCAGCCGTACCGCGATTCTGTCCAACGAGAAGTACCGTGGTATCCGTCTGCAGCTGGCCAGTGGTCAGTTGAAGATCCAGGCCAACAACCCGGAGCAGGAAGAAGCGGAAGAAGAAGTGGGCGTTGAATACAACGGCGGCTCGCTGGAAATCGGCTTCAACGTGAGCTACTTGCTCGACGTGCTGGGCGTGATGACTACCGAGCAGGTTCGTCTGATCCTGTCCGACTCCAACAGCAGTGCGCTGGTGCAAGAGTCCGACAACGACGATTCGGCTTACGTTGTCATGCCGATGCGTCTGTAATCAGCTGACCCTGGATGTCCTTAAGTCGTGTTTCGGTCACCGCGGTGCGCAATCTGCACCCGGTGACCTTCTCCCCCTCCCCCCGCATCAACATTCTTTACGGCGCTAATGGCAGCGGCAAAACCAGTGTTCTGGAAGCCATTCATCTGCTGGGGCTTGCCCGTTCGTTTCGTAGCACGCGGCTGTTGCCGGTCATCCAGTATGAGCAACTTGCCTGTACCGTGTTCGGTCAGGTCGAATTGGCCGAGGGTGGGCATAGCGCTTTGGGCATCTCGCGCGATCGTCAGGGTGAGTTCCAGATCCGCATCGACGGCCAGAACGCCCGTAGTGCTGCGCAACTGGCGGAGATCCTGCCGCTGCAGTTGATCAACCCCGACAGCTTCCGTCTGCTCGAAGGCGCGCCGAAGATTCGTCGGCAGTTTCTCGACTGGGGCGTGTTCCACGTCGAGCCACGGTTCATGGCCACTTGGCAGCGTTTGCAGAAGGCCTTGCGCCAGAGAAACTCATGGCTGCGGCATGGTACACTTGACGCCGTTTCGCAAGCGGTTTGGGACAGGGAACTGTGCCAGGCCAGCGCTGAAATCGATGAATACCGCCGCGCTTACATCAAAGCCTTGAAACCAGTCTTTGAACAAACCTTGAGCGAACTGGTTGAGCTCGAAGGTTTGACGCTCAGCTATTACCGAGGCTGGGACAAAGACCGGGAATTGAGCGCCGTACTGGCTGGTTCCGTACAACGGGATCAGCAAATGGGTCATACCCAGGCCGGACCGCAACGGGCTGATTTGCGTCTTAGATTGGGCGCGCACAATGCCGCGGACATTTTGTCCCGGGGTCAGCAGAAGTTGGTGGTCTGTGCACTGCGGATTGCCCAAGGGCATCTGGTCAGCCAGGCCCGCCGCGGTCAGTGTATTTATCTGGTGGATGATTTGCCGTCCGAGCTGGACGAGGGCCACCGTCGCGCGCTGTGCCGCTTGCTGGAAGACTTACGCTGCCAGGTGTTCATCACCTGTGTAGATCACGAATTATTGAGGGAAGGCTGGCAGACGGAAACGCCAGTCGCTCTGTTCCACGTGGAACAGGGCCGTATCACCCAGACCCACGACCATCGGGAGTGAAGGCATTGAGCGAAGAAAATACGTACGACTCAACGAGCATTAAAGTGCTGAAAGGCCTGGATGCCGTACGCAAACGTCCCGGTATGTACATTGGCGACACCGATGATGGCAGCGGTCTGCACCACATGGTGTTCGAGGTGGTCGACAACTCGATCGACGAAGCCCTCGCCGGCCACTGCGACGACATCAGCATCATCATCCACCCGGATGAGTCCATCACCGTTAAAGACAACGGCCGAGGCATCCCGGTAGACGTGCACAAAGAGGAAGGCGTTTCCGCCGCCGAGGTCATCATGACTGTCCTCCACGCTGGCGGTAAGTTCGACGACAACTCCTACAAAGTTTCCGGCGGTCTGCACGGTGTGGGTGTGTCGGTAGTGAACGCACTGTCCGAAGAGCTGGTACTGACCGTTCGCCGCAGCGGCAAGATCTGGGAACAGACTTACGTCCATGGCGTACCTCAGGCGCCGATGGCCATCGTTGGCGACAGCGAAACCACCGGTACCCAGATCCACTTCAAGGCTTCCAGCGAAACCTTCAAGAACATTCATTTCAGCTGGGACATCCTCGCCAAGCGTATTCGTGAACTGTCCTTCCTCAACTCCGGTGTCGGCATCGTCCTCAAGGATGAGCGCAGCGGCAAGGAAGAGCTGTTCAAGTACGAAGGCGGTCTGCGTGCGTTCGTTGAATACCTGAATACCAACAAGACTGCGGTCAACCAGGTGTTCCACTTCAACATCCAGCGTGAAGACGGCATCGGCGTGGAAATCGCCCTGCAGTGGAACGACAGCTTCAACGAGAACCTGTTGTGCTTCACCAACAACATTCCTCAGCGCGACGGCGGCACTCACCTGGTGGGCTTCCGTTCGGCACTGACGCGTAACCTAAACAACTACATCGAGCAGGAAGGTCTGGCGAAGAAGCATAAAGTCGCCACCACCGGTGATGATGCCCGTGAAGGCCTGACCGCGATCATCTCGGTAAAAGTGCCGGATCCGAAGTTCAGCTCGCAGACCAAAGACAAGCTGGTGTCTTCCGAAGTGAAGACCGCGGTCGAGCAGGAGATGGGCAAGTACTTCTCCGACTTCCTCCTGGAAAACCCGAACGAAGCCAAGCTGGTTGTCGGCAAGATGATCGATGCCGCCCGTGCCCGTGAAGCGGCGCGCAAAGCTCGTGAGATGACCCGCCGCAAAGGCGCGCTGGACATCGCCGGCCTGCCAGGCAAGCTCGCTGACTGCCAGGAAAAAGACCCGGCACTGTCCGAACTTTACCTCGTGGAAGGTGACTCTGCGGGCGGCTCTGCCAAGCAGGGACGTAACCGCAAGACCCAGGCGATCCTGCCGTTGAAGGGCAAGATCCTCAACGTCGAGAAAGCCCGTTTCGACAAGATGATCTCTTCCCAGGAAGTGGGCACCTTGATTACAGCACTGGGATGCGGTATCGGTCGCGACGAATACAACATCGACAAGCTGCGCTATCACAACATCATCATCATGACCGATGCTGACGTCGACGGTTCGCACATCCGTACCCTGTTGCTGACCTTCTTCTTCCGTCAGTTGCCGGAGCTGATCGAGCGCGGCTATATCTACATCGCCCAGCCGCCGCTGTACAAGGTCAAGAAAGGCAAGCAAGAGCAATACATCAAAGACGACGACGCCATGGAAGAGTACATGACGCAGTCGGCCCTGGAAGATGCGAGCCTGCACCTGAACGAAGAAGCCCCGGGCATTTCCGGTGAAGCGCTTGAGCGTCTGGTGAACGACTTCCGCATGGTGATGAAGACCCTCAAGCGTCTGTCGCGCCTGTACCCGCAGGAGCTGACCGAGCACTTCATCTACCTGCCGGCCGTGAGCCTGGAAAAGCTTGGCGACCACGCAGCGATGCAAGAGTGGCTGGCTCAGTACGAAGCGCGTCTGCGCACCGTGGAAAAGTCCGGTCTGGTTTACAAGGCCAGCCTGCGTGAAGACCGTGAACGTGGCGTTTGGCTGCCAGAGGTCGAACTGATCTCCCATGGCCTGTCAAACTACGTCACCTTCAACCGCGACTTTTTCGGCAGCAACGACTACAAGACCGTCGTCACCCTCGGTGCTCAACTGAGCACCCTGCTCGACGAAGGCGCGTACATCCAGCGTGGCGAGCGCAAGAAAGCGGTCACTGAGTTCAAGGAAGCACTCGACTGGCTGATGGCAGAAAGCACCAAGCGCCACACCATTCAGCGATACAAAGGTCTGGGCGAAATGAACCCGGATCAGCTTTGGGAAACCACCATGGACCCAAGCGTGCGCCGCATGCTGAAAGTCACCATCGAAGACGCCATTGGCGCAGACCAGATCTTCAACACCCTGATGGGTGATGCGGTCGAACCTCGCCGTGATTTCATCGAGAGCAATGCGCTGGCGGTTTCGAACCTGGATTTCTGATCCGGTTGCAGGATCCCGGAAGCGACTGTATTTCACGATCAGTTGCTTTCGTTGCCCCGATAAAAAAGGCCAACCCCTGTGGGTTGGCCTTTTTTTGTGGGAAAAAAGCGCTCCTCGTCCAAGATTCCCGCCTCATCCAGTTACCTGTCCTGACACTTCGCTTCTAAGCCAGTCAGTGAACTCGGCAATAAATTGTTTCTATTTCCTCATCTACCCAAGAACGTACAAGCAACGCTCTAGGTCGCTGGCTTAAGGTCTCTAAACGGGTTCGGGGCTCTCGGAAATAGAGTCCCAAGCGAGGTAACGGGGATGGATGTCAGGTCTGGAGGCAGCAAAAATGGAATCAGTAATACCTCGCAAACGCGCAGCAATAATCGGATCGGGAAGTATAGGAATCGATTTGATGTACAAGGCGATGCGCTCTCACCATCTGGATCTCAGAATGGTGATAGGACGCAGTTCCAATAGCGAAGGTTTGGCTAGAGCCCGTGAGTTGGGCATTGCTACGTCGTCCGATGGAATTGAGTTTCTGGCGCAACACGCCAATGAGCTCGATATTGTTTTTGACGCGACATCTGCTCAATCACACAGGATTAACGATCAGGTATTTCGCAAGGCTAACCTCCTGGCGATTGACATGACCCCGGCCAAGATTGGCTCGATCTGTGTGCCATCGATCAACCTCGACAGCATCGCCAATGAGCGCAACGTGAATCTGGTTACGTGTGGCGGACAGGCAAGTATTCCGTTGGCCTTTGCGATTGCTCAATCGTTCGAATCTCTGGAGTACATCGAGGTTGCTTCGACCATCGCATCGGACAGCGCCGGTCTGGCGACTCGGGAAAACATTAATCAGTACATTTTGACCACCGAGCAGGCATTACGACACTTTAGCGGTGCGGGCTCGACCAAAGCGGTTCTGAATATCAACCCGGCTAAACCTGGCATCGACATGCAGACGACGGTATTCGCCAAAGGCCGCTACGAATGCATCGAGAAGGTGCGGGCGAGCGTTCGGCAGATGGTTGCCCGTGTTCAACAATATGTACCTGGCTATCAGATGGTTCTGGAACCTATCGAGTCGAAAGGCCACTTGACCATGAGTGTGACGGTACGGGGTAGCGGTGACTACCTTCCCGCCTACGCAGGCAACCTGGACATCATCAACTGCGCCGCGATTGCCGTAGCCGAATTCCACTCTGCCTGTTGGGAGCGTAACGCCGCATGATCACCATTACCGATTGCACCTTGCGTGATGGCAATCATGCTGTCCGGCACCAGCTTTCAAAAGAACAGATTCACCGATATGCAGCGCAGGCCGACGCTGCAGGCATCGATATTATCGAGGTCGGCCACGGCAACGGACTTGGCGGTTCTTCGGCACTTCTGGGTATCAGTTGCGTCGATGATCGAGAAATGCTCGAAATTGCCAGATCGGCCATTCAAAACGGACGTTTGGGTATCCACTTCATCCCTGGGCTGGGCAAATCGACAGATCTTGAGATGGCTATCGACGTCGGTGTAGATGTTTTCCGTATAGCCAGCCACTGCACGGAAGCCAACATCACTGCTCCCTACATCGAGTCGGTCAAGAATCAAGGCAAAACCGTATACGGCGTCTTGATGATGACTCATATGGCTGAGCCTGAGTTACTGGCTGAGCAGGCGTCACTCATGGCTGGCTACGGCGCCGATGCGGTCATTCTGATGGACAGTGCAGGTCACCTGACGCCTGACGACGTGCGTTGGCGAATTCAGGCTATCCAGCGGTTAACCGACACCAAGCTTGGCTTCCATGCACACAACAATCTCGGCATGGCAGTTGCCAACTCAATTGCTGCAGTCGAGGAAGGTGCTGAACTGCTGGATGCTTGCATCAAGGGCTTTGGAGCGGGTGCCGGTAATACGCAACTGGAGACCCTGATCGCCGTGTTGAATCGCTTGGGGTATCGGACTCAGTGTTCCTTCGAGGCTGTCGCCGGACTAGCTCGCACTTCGGAACAATATCTCGATTGCCTGACGCCGCACATTGGCGCTGCCAATATCGCTAGTGGCATTTATGGGCTGTTCTCTGGTTTTGCGCCGCATATAAGACGCGCAGCGGAACAGTTCAGCGTGGATGAATTTCGCCTCTATCAATTGTTGGGGCAACGCAAGTTAGTGGCTGGACAGGAAGACATCATCATCGAGACCGCGGCCAAACTTTCTACTGCCAACTGACGCCACTTCAGGAAATAAGTCGATGTCTGTTAATGATAAGCAGGGCCCTCGCGCGCCCATGATTCATGAAAAAGTAACGTATTGGGCGAATGAAACGCCTGATGCGATTGCTGTACGAAGTGCATATGAAACATTGAATTATGCCCAACTTGATCGCGAATCCAGCGCTTTGGCTTCCTATCTTGGTGAGCAAGGAATTCAGGCGGGAGATCTGGTCGGAATATTTCTTCAGCCCTCTGTGTCGACCCTGGTTTGCATCATTGGCATTCTTAAAAGCGGTGCTGCCTATGTGCCGCTGGATATCGCCAATCCGGCTGCCCGACTGACATTGATGATTCAACAGTTGGCGAATCTCAAACTTATCTTCACCTCCGAAAATGCCGCTGATCTGCTGCAGGATCTGCCGATTGCAGTCATCGAAATCGAGTCATTGCGTAAAGACTTGGCAGCAGCTCCGACAGCCACTGCGGTAGTTTCGTCTGCCCGTGAAGACGATCTTTGCTACACCGTATTCACGTCGGGCACCACCGGTATTCCCAAAGCGGTAGCAATCACCCATCGCAGTTGGGCGAACCTGATCAGTTGGCATGTGGATGAATACCGCCTTGACCGCGAAGCCAACGGCATCCTGGTGTCGGCGTTCGGGTTCGATATTTCCCAGCGCAGCCTCGTGACACCTCTGTACTGCGGGGCGGCGATTTCGCTAACCAGCAGTGCTGTATTCGATGGGTATGAGATTGTCGACCTCATTGAGCGTCACCGGATTGGCAGTATTCACCTGGCTCCAAGTTCGCTCTATCTGATCATCCAGGCCGGACAGGCGGGTGATCGTCTCGCCACACTACGGCATCTGTTCATCGGCGGCGAAGCACTGGCTACAGCCCGGGTAATGGAGTGGGCGCGGAAAAAAGGTTCAGCATGCAACCTGATCCATCAGTACGGCGTTGCCGAGTGTACCGATGTTGCCACGTCCTATTCGATGTCCGACTACGAGTCCTATCTGGCCGAAGGTATTCCAATGGGAAGCCCTGTCGGTAATTGCCGGGTCGACATACTTGATGACGAAGATCGGCCTGTGTCGGTCGGCGATATCGGCCAGATCGTTATCTCCGGCATGGGGGTCGGCCGAGGCTATCTGAACAACCTCCCTCTGCAGGCAGAGCGCTTCCGGGAAATATCCATTGATGGCGTTGTACAGCGGGCGTACTTCACCGGTGACTACGCTCGGCGCCTGTCTGAGCACAAGTCTATCTGCCTGGGTCGACGGGATAACCAAATCAAGATCCGAGGCATGCTGGTGAATCTGTCCGAGATCGAGAACGGGGTTCGCAACGCCTTGCCAGCTGCCGAGGACGCGATTGTCCTGAACACTCAAGCCGTACCCGGCCAGGATCCGGAGCTCACTGCCTTCGTGGCGACCGCGGGCGAACTTCCACCGATCCGCGATATCGGTCATCGGCTCGGGAATCTCCTGCCCCGCCATATGCATCCACGCCGCTATGTGGCCTGCAAACAGTTTCCCTTGACCCAGAACGGCAAGATTGATCGCCAGGCTCTTTTGAACCTGGCCTGAACCAAGCGTACGCAACATCCAAAAAAGGAAGCAACACATGAGCCAGATGGACCAAAAAATTTCGGCAACGACTGGATTACCTGCGAGCGCAGTAATCACTGATGACATTCAGAAGGATATCGAGTTCTTCGAAAAAAATGGCTTCATCGGTCCGATCAAACTGTACGAACCGGATGAAGCGGCAGAAATCCTGCGCGCATTACGCGCTGCAAACCATGATCGTTCGCACATTCTTTATGACAACAACATGAACTACGACCGACATTTCGATATTCCCGAACTGTCCCGTCACATCATGCACCCAACGATTCTGAAGTACCTTCGCGGCATTCTGGGGGCCGATCTGCTGTGCTGGCGTTCGGAATGGTTCGCCAAATTTCCAGGCGGGCGAGGTACTGAATGGCACCAGGTTCGCGATTACAGCTATACCGATGGCAACCCACTGATTGTCCCGACTCAGACAGACTGGAACGCCTACATCGATCTGACGGTATGGACCGCGTTCACGCCCGCTACCAAGGAAACGGCCTGCATGCGCTTCCTGCCGGGTTCGCATAAAAAGTATTACTACGATGAGAAGAAAAGCGTCTCCACGGGGCGTAACGGTGAATACCAGCACACCCAGACGGACACCGGTTTCTTCGGTTACGACTTTTCCGAATTCAAGGTCGACCCATCCTGGGACCCTGAAAGTGCAAACCCGGTAGATATGGAACTGCAAGCTGGCGAGTGCGTGATTTTTACGGCGTCCTGCGCACACGCTTCTCACGACAACACCACCGAACGGCAGACCCGCCTGGCTATTTCCGGCCGCTATGTTCCGACCCATGTCCGCGTCTATCCAGATCTGAAGAGCTATAACGCGCATGGCGAAACATTCGACCTCGCTGACTACGCGACGGTGCTCGTATCCGGTGAGGACACCTACGACCACAACAAAATTCGCAATGCCAACAACCGCGGCCAAGAGTTCTCATTCTCTCCGGCAGAGGAGAAAACCCCATGCTGAATGCTATTCACAAGATCTGCTCAGAAGTCCTGAACTACCCGCAACTGGAAATGGATGAGGACTTCTTCGACGTCGGAGGCCATTCCCTGATGATGGCCGAGATCCAACGCCAACTGCATGAGGATCTGAAAGTTCACATCAACATGGAGTCACTGTTCCGAAACTCCTCGGTTATCAAACTGAGTAAGGCCATCCAACCAACGCTGACCGAGCAAACGGCCTAAGCCTGGGCCGGCCTGCGTCAGCTGCGCGGGCCGGCTTTATCTGGAGAAAAGATGATGAAAACTTTCGCATTGCTGGAGCAGCCACAAACTGGCGAAGCTGCTGACCTTACCTTCAAGCGAGGCTCGCTGTTTGCCGCGTTCATGAGTCGTGCAACCCAATGCGCGCCGGTCACTGCCGATAAGATCGAGGCGGGCTTGCACCTGAACCGGCTGCTGGAAAATGGTCAAGTGCACTTCAACACACTCGAAGATGGTTCATTCGAGGCATTTTATGGTCCATCCAGCGATGCCACGGTGCAAATCTCGACACAGATTCCATTCTGGTCGGAAAAAATTGTCTCGCGGATTCGAAAGAGCGTGCGTCAATCCCAAGGCGCGATCTGTTCGTTGAAGCTTTTCGATTCGCCAGAGTCCATCGATGTATTCGTCACGGACTGGAGCTCCTGCACAGCAGCCTGCGCCATCGCCGTACACAAATATCACTGGTTCACACGTCGATTGTCCGAACGCCCCGATGCCGACAACTATTTCACCGGTGCCTATGTCCGTAATCCGTTAACTGGCGACCTGATGTCCGTGTGGGTCGCGGACTGGGTCAAGCCCGACTTCGGTACGGGTGCCGTACTGGTTAACCCTGCTCACAACAAGACTGATCTTGAGTTCGCCAAGCAGGTCGGTCTGCCGATTCGGTTCGCCCTCTCTCTCGATGCGCAAGTGGACGAGCACTCGATGCCGACCCCCCCTGTGCTCAAAGCTGGTTTCGCCATCCGCACCGGTTGGCTTGATAGCAAGCCTGCGGCGCAAGTCCACAACGACACAATCAACGTGCTTCTGCGCAAGGGTAGCGCTCGGTTGCACGAAGATAAACGCATCCCTGGCGAAGTGATTGCTCGTATTGAGCAAACTTCGCCAGAGAGGGCAGAACTGTACTGGAGCCCTCAACACGGGACATTCCATCAGGAATCGACCCAAGGATTACCCGTTCGGGTGGATTTCAGCCCAAGTTTTCAGGCAGCGGTGACCACGGTCGCGCATCGCCCGGATCATCTGCAAGTCGACGCGGCAATACAGAAGAAGAATATTGGTGTGCTTGCCGGGCTGATCTTCGATTTGGGTGGATTAGAGGCATTTGTTCCTCTGACGCTGCTTGAGTCCGTCGAGTATGCCGGTAGCCGCAGTGAAGGCGATCCAGCGGTAGACCTTGCGCTTTTGGTTGGGGAAGAACCCGAGAAGGTGCTAGTGATCCGCAAGGCTTTGATCGACCAGATCGACAGTTTCCTCAATGGTTGTCAGAAGCTTTCAGCTCGTTTGGGAGAGAACGGTGCATTGCCGCCTGCTCAAGTGACTACCGCGCTAACCCAAGGCGATCCGGTCTCGGCCTTCCGGACCTTTTACCAATGGCAGAAGCAGATGGTCGCTAACGATGAAGTAGTCGACCAGTCTGCCTACACCTCGATTCTTTCAACATTTGGCCTCAAATCGGCCTGAAACAGGAGATCACGACATGGAAATCTTCCTCTACGCGTTCAGCGTCATGTACAGCCCCGGTCCGGTCAATGTGATGGGTCTGAATGCCGGACTCACGGGACAGTTTCGTCGCACGGTCGGATTCTTCATCGGCGTAGGCTGCGCGATGTTCGCGTTATTCCTTATTTTTGGTTACACCGGCGAGGCGCTGATTTCTCGCTCCGTACTGCCATACCTGGCGCTCATCGGTGGGCTTTATACCTTGTACCTGGCGTTCAAGGTATTTACCTCAAAAGTGGTTCTGCCGGGCAAGACCGAAGAGACGCAGTCGCCGGACAAACCACTTACATTCTGGAACGGCTTCTTGATCCAGGCGCTGAATCCAAAAGGGATGATGGTGGTTCTGCCCATCACCACGGTGATGTTCCCGGCTGCCCATGTCACCGGTGCCAGTATCGCGGTGGTATCAACCATGATCGCACTGGGCGGCGCAGGAGCCCCCGGTATCTATTCGCTGCTGGGCGCTGTTCTTGGCAAGCGCATCACCAAAGAGTCTTACTTCAACTTCTTCAATCGGCTGATGGGTGTCGCTCTGGCGATCTGTGCGGCTTTCATGCTTTACGACTTCTACGCTCACACGCAAGGACTCTGACATGCACAAGCAACAGCCGGTGATCAATTGGGATACCGTCCCGAGAGAGCAATTGGGCGACTTGATAGTCCGGCAGATCGTCAGCGGTGATGAGCTGATGATGGTCAAGCTGACGATGAAGGCTGGCGCCGTCGTTAAGCATCACAGTCATCCCAACGAACAGATGACTTATATCCTCAAGGGAAAAATCCGCTTCACACACGGGCTGGATATGGAGCAGAGCACAACATTGTGTGCGGGGGACGTTCTGCACTTTCCAGCCAATGTACCGCACGCAGCGGAGTGCCTTGAGGACACGATCGACCTTGATGTGTTTACGCCACCACGCCGCGACTGGTTCACCACGAATGGCAACGACTATTTCGAACGGCCGGTCGAGGCGAACGATGCGTAACCCACCCTCGACCAGATGGCTGCAGAGAACTGTCCAACCGGCAGCTCGCAGTCGATTGCTGTGTTTTCCGTTCGGCGGCGGCAGCGCCTCGTTCTATAGAGACTGGCAAGCGATGCTGGGCCCGCAAATTGAAGTTTGCGCTATCCAGTTACCAGGACGGGAAGCACGTTTTGGCGAGCCGTTCATCACGGATATCAATGATCTTTTGCCGCCATTGGTCCACGCTGCCAGCGATCTGTTCAAGCTGCCTTTGCACTTGTTTGGCTACAGCCTGGGTGCTGGCATCGCGCATAAATTCGCTACCTACTGCGATTCTCTCTATCCCAATGCGCGGATAGTTTCGCTTACGGCATGTGCGAGCTCAGCAGCTGCCGCAGATCGATTGTGTTCATCAACCATGAACGACGAGCAGTTCATGAAGTACATCATGGGGCTCGGAGGTCTTCCCCAAGAAGTGGCGGCTAATCCGGGTTTGCGTGCGATTGCCCTGAGGACCTTGCGTAGCGACTTCATTCTTTCTGAAAGCATAAATCTTGCTGACGCTGACCCGGTTTCAATACCCGTTCTCGCGATCGGCGGCGATGCCGACCCTTCTGTCCCGATCTCCGGTTTGGAGGCATGGTCTAGCAAGACCACGGAGAATTGTTTCCACCAAGTGTTCCCTGGTGATCACTTTTTCGTTCGTCAGAACCTGCCGGAAGTAATAGACAGCCTGCGAGATTTTATCGCCTTGTAACTCGACTGGATCGCCTTTGAAATGGATTTCATTAACGTGTTTCTCAACGTCACCACAGGTGCATCGTTGATTTTGATGATGCCTGGCCCTACCAACACCTTGCTAATGACATCCGGTTATACCTGTGGCCCAGCCAAAACTTTGCCTCTGATCGCCACCGAAGCATTTGGCTACAGCATTGCAATCAGCGCTTGGGGGTTTGTACTCATAGCATTGTCCGCACGGTATCCGGGCATCGGTACAGCAGTGAAGTTACTGTGCGCGGCCTATCTGGCTTATCTGGCTGTGCGCATTGCCTCAACGAAGCTGCTGGCAAGCGAGTCCCGCCGCCCGGCAGTAAGCTCCAGATCATTGCTGACTGCAACGTTGCTCAATCCCAAGGCACTGTTATTTGCCTCTGTGGTGTTTCCGCGAGAAGTTTATGGTACTGCGCAGCTCTACAGTTGGGCGCTGCTGTCCTTCGTCCTGATCGTCGTGCCGATTGGATTCGCCTGGGCCTGGTTGGGGCAGGTCGTACGGACAGCTCCAAGCCATGCCATGCAACTCTGGGTGCCCAAACTGATCGGGCTGTCTCTACTCTCCTTTTCCATTTACCTGACTTGCTCGGCACTCAAATGAAAACTGACGACACACTACAAGTGATCTTTCGTTCCCACGGATCACCTTCCGTGATTGAGTACCAGTCTATGGCGGTCAATGCGTTGGGGCCGGGACAAGTGAGAATCCACAATCACGCGATTGGTGTGAATTTTATCGACACCTACTTCCGCTCCGGACTGTACCCTCCTCCTGCGTTGCCCTCAGGGTTGGGCACCGAGGGCGCTGGTACGGTGATTGAATGTGCAGACGATGTGACGCGATTCCGGATTGGTGACAGGGTTGCTTACGTACAATCTTCGCTGGGCGCCTATGCAACACAACACTGGGTGGATCAAAGCCGACTTGTTCACCTGCCGGACGATATCAGCTACGTAACCGCCGCCGGCGGCTTGCTAAAGGGTCTTACCACGATTTGCTTGTTCAATCGGGTCAGTCAGCCGAAAAGCGGGGATACGGTTCTTTTTCATGCCGCAGCCGGTGGCGTGGGCTTGCTGGCCTGCCAATACGCCAAGCGCAAAGGTATTCGCCTGATCGGCGTTGTTTCAACGCAAGCCAAGGCTGAGTTGGCGCGCTCGGCGGGAGCGTGGACGACCCTGCTTGCTGGAGATGACATCGCCGACCAGACAAGGCGGCTAACCGGCGGAAAGGGGGTGCCATTTGTCTACGACTCAGTCGGGCGTTCTACCTGGCAAGCCTCGCTGAATGCCACAGCTTCCTGCGGGCATATCATCAGTTTTGGCAATTCATCAGGGCCCGTTGAAAACGTGGCACTAGCGCAACTGGCACGCGCGGGATCACTAACAGTCAGCCGCCCCATATTGTTCGACTACATCAGCGATTCAGCAGTACTGCAAAGCTATGCGGAGGAATTTTTCCAGTGTTTGCGAGAGGGGATGAAGGTTCAAGTGGGCGCAACCCTGTCGCTTGCGGAAGCCGAGCGAGCACACACGTTGTTGGAAAGTCGTAACACGACTGGATCTATAGTACTCATACCTTAGATGAAAGTTCTGTGCTGGAGAGCAGGTGGCTCTTCAAAAAATCAGAGCACAGTGCTAGCTTCTTGAAAGCTGGGCATGCTTATTATCCTGCCAATTGTCAAACGTTAGACCATCTCGCTAAGGATCAGCACTATGTCAGGAATCTTCAAAAGCCAGGTAGTTCGGCCATGATTGAGCTTCCATCTCCGAAGGATTGGGTACGACATTCGCCTCACACATCAAAACTCGAGCGGTTGGAAGCTTTTTTTAGCGCACATGGTTTTGACCCTCATCGGCATGACACATATGCCATTGGCCGGACACTTTCGGGCGTGCAAAGTTTTCGCTATCGCGGGGAGAATCGGAATAGCCTGCCAGGGGAAACCTTGGTCCTGCACCCAGATGAAGAACACGACGGCCATGCCGGCAGCGATTCGGGCTTCCGTTATCGAATGCTGTATATCACTCCGGAGTTAGCTCAGCAGGTGCTGCACGGTAAACCTTTGCCCTTCCTGAAAGGAGGCATCTCCAGTGATCCCCGGTTTGCCGCTGCAACTGACAACATACTTTCCGCGTTGGATGATCCGCTCGATCCGCTAGAGGAGGACGACGCTATATTTCAACTCTTCACCACGCTGCAAGCCATATGTGGCGAGCGTGCCGCTACCGGTGCCAATTGCTTTACGGCGGCCGACAGAGCGCGGGAGTATATGAACGATAATCTTCAGCAACCGGTCAGCCTGGATGACCTGGCTGATTGCACCGGTCGGGACAAGTGGAGTTTATCCAAAGACTATCGGGTTTATTTCGGCACAAGCCCCCACCGCTATCTGACGATGCGACGTTTGGACCGAGTCAAAGCGGCGATTTTTGCGGGTAAATCGCTGGTGGAAGCTTCGGTAGAGGCAGGTTTTTTTGATCAAAGCCACATGACCAAGCATTTCAAAAAAGCATTTGGAGTATCACCGGCGCGCTGGTGTCGGTCGAGGGATAGAGATTTAATCTAAGTGCGTTTGCATAAACTTTAGGGCGGCGTGATTTTTCCAGGAAAACTACTATTGATTGTTTTGGGTAGTGCGTCGCAGTACCTGCGATTAATGTCACGCGCTGTTGCCTTTAATGCTGAAGTCAGGCGGGTGAATTGACCTGTGCCGATTACAATAAATTGGATTGGAATGCCGTCTTTGGTTAAAACATATGCTGTGCCCATGTTTATCCTGACAGCATTCAAGTTGCGACCGTGTTAATTGCGGGAAAGATTGAACACACCGCGACAGCATACGGCGCTCTATGGATCACGATGTTCAACTATTCGCGGAAATCAAGATGCTTAAACTTATTATCCGAGACACCCATAAAAAAAGTGACTATTTCTTTCTCGCATTGGCAATTATGGTAGGAGGATCAGCGGGTTATATAGTTTCGGGATTTGCTCCTGTCACCGCCGTCCCGTTCACCCTGTTGGCGATCGTGTTTCTGTATTCAACCTGGCGTCAACCGACAAGTGCTCCACCCCATTGATCAAGGCCTGTCGCCGGCAACATCTTGGTCAAGATGGGAAACTTAACTTGGAGCTTGCAGGCGCTTTTGATCAATTTATTGCACGTAACTCACTCGTTTACCGCTGCCACACTCTCCAACCGATACCCATATCCATAAATAGTCAGTAACTGCCACCCTCGATCCGCCGTCAGCCCGAGTTTGTTGCGCAATCTATAGATATGCGTATCCAACGGCCGTGACGATGCCATCTCCTCATGCGGCCAAAACCGCTCATACAGATAATCCCGAGACAATGGCCGGCCCAGATTGCTGAACAGACACCGAGCCAGTCGATACTCACGCTCGGTCATGACGATGGGTTTGCCCTCGCGGGTGACGGTCAGTTCGGCGTCATCGAAGGTCAGGTCATTGAAGCTCAATACTTCGCTAGCCGCCCGTTGCTGGCTATGCCGACGCAACACCGCAGCCACCCGCGCCTTCAACTCATTCGGCCGAAACGGCTTGCTCACATAATCATCAGCCCCGGCATTCAACGCCTGAACAATATCGCTCTCGCCATCACGACTGGTCAGCATAATCGCCGCCGGTGGCGCTTCCATATGCTCGCGGGTCCAGCGCAGCAGGGCCAGACCGGTGAGGTCGGGCAGTTGCCAATCGAGGATCAGCAGGTCGAAGGTTTCCCGGCGCAGTTGGCGCAGCAGGTCCTCACCGCGTTCGAAACTGTGCAGTGACCACGGCTGTTCGCCGGTATCGGCCATCTGCTGCAGGGTTTGCTCGACCCGGCGCAGTTCGGCGGGTTCGTCGTCCAGTATCGCAACGCGCATACGCGATAGTTCCTTGTTGCTTGGGCAGTTGGGCGTCAACCATAGTCGCTTGGTCATCACCTTGAAAGTAAGCGGCCCGCCGTTGGTCGACGTCCGCTATGATTCTTCGGGTCTACGTCTCAGACCTGTGACCTATGAAAGCATTCACCCTGCCCCGCCCTTTTTCCCCATGAACAATCAGCGCCGGCGCGAAAGCCGTGAGCCGAGTCAGGTGCAGCGACTGTTTCGACAGTTGGTGCGTGAGTGGTTGTGGATAAGTCTAGTGCTGTTGCCGCTGACTGCGTTGCTGTCTTATCGCGCGCAGATCAACCTGCACGATGCGACTCCAGTTATGGGCGCGTTGTTGTCAGTTGCTTTGGTGGCGGGCAGTCTTGGATTTCTGTTATGGCGCCCGCGTTGGGCGCTCTGGGTAACGTTGATCGGCATGGCGTGCGCGTTGCTGACCAGTGCAGGTTTAGCGGAAGCGCGTCGTTGGTGGTCGCCGACGCCGGCAGTGCTGGGGATGTTGTTCGGTTATCTGATCTGGAACTGGCGGCGCCTGAGTGTAGTGCTGACCTATTTCGGTTGGGAGCTGGCACGGCTCGACAGCGAGCCGAAAGTTTTCCCCGAACGCCGTCGCTCGCAATTCACGGGTGCTGATCGCCTGCAGGGCCAGATCATGGCGCTTGAGCAAGCCATGAGCCGTACCCGCGATACCCGGCGCTTTATTGCCGACGGCTTGGAGTATCTGCCAGTCGCCACGCTGATCAGCGATCCCAAGGGCCAGATCCTGCTGGGCAATCGCAAGGCTCGCCAGCTATTCGATCACAACTTGGTGGGGGACGATGTTCTCGATCAACTGGCGAGCCTCGGTTACCCGGATTTATCCACAGAAGCGCGACCGACTTTGTCCGCCCTGCCGCTGTTGGAGTTTCGCGATAGCAAGGAACGCAGCCTGCGTCTCGAGCGTGCCGCCCTCCTTCCGGTGGACGGTGACACGCCAATTGGCTGGCTCCTGAGCCTCACTGACCTCAGCGCTGAACGCGAGGCCGAGGAACAACGTAGCGTGTTGCTGCGCTTCCTTTCCCACGACCTGCGCGCCCCGCACTCGGCGATCCTCGCCTTGCTCGATGTGCACCGTCATCAAGTGGGGGCCGATGCGCCGTTGTTCGAACAAATCGAACGCCAGGTACGTCGCGCGCTGGATCTGACTGACGGGTTTGTTCTGCTGGCGCGTGCCGAATCCGAGGCTTACCAATTTCAGCCGACGTTGTTCGCGATGTTGGTGCTGGACGTGCTGGATCAAGCGTTGCCCATCGCCCAGCAGAAACGTATCGAGCTGCTGCATGACATGGATGAAGAGTCGCAAGAACGTCTGATCAATGCTGATCAGGGCTTGCTGACCCGCGCGCTGTTCAACCTCTTGGAGAACGCGATCAAGTACAGCCCGGCAGATACCACTATCACCCTGCGCTTCAGTTGCCGCGAGGAATGGTTGCACTGTGAATTGATCGATCAAGGCAAGGGCATCGCCGCTGATGAATTGCCCGACCTGTTCAGTCAATACCGACGTTTTTCTTCCGCGCAGGGCATCGACGGCGTGGGCCTCGGCTTATCGATGGTCAAAGCGGTAGTCGATCATCACGGCGGCAAAATTGAATGCCGCAGCGCGGTTGATCAAGGCACCACCTTCCTGCTTGAGTTACCGCTTGTCCCCGACTGATCAGGCACAAAAAAACCGGCTATATCAGCCGGTTTTCTTACAACCGAAAAAAACTTATGCACCTTTTACGGTCTTTTATGAGCTTGAGAAATATATAAGTAAATCAATCACTTATTATCAATATTCAAGCGTTTTCAACAAAACCGTACACAGGTTATCCACAAAATCTCAGACAGCCACTTGATCGCTTGCAGCAGGTGCCTGCGGGGCCGGTGGCAGCGAGCCCATTTCGCGCTGAGTCTTCTCGTTCCAGGCTTGCACCCGGTCGTTCAGCTCGGCGATGGCGCGCGGGCCTGTGCCTTCGGCATACATCGGTTCGCCGATGACTACGGTGATCACCCCGGACTTCTTGCCCCAGCCGATTTTCGGCCAGAACTTGCCGGCATTGTGTGCAATCGGCAGCACAGGAAGCGCCGCATTCACCGCCAAAGCGCTACCACTGCGGGAGAACTTGCCGACAGTGCCGTAAGGAACGCGTGTACCTTCCGGGAAGATCAGCACCCAAACGTTGTCCTTCAGCAACTCATCACCCTTCGCCGCGACTTGTTTCAAAGCAGCTTTCGGGTTATCGCGATCAATCGCGATCGGCCGCAACATGGCCATCGCCCAGCCGAAGAACGGCACGTAAAGCAGTTCGCGCTTGAGCACCTGGCTCAACGGCGAGAAATAAGCGGAGAGAAAGAACGTCTCCCAAGTGCTCTGGTGGTTCGACTGAATCACGCAGGGCCTGTCAGGCACGTTTTGCGCGCCTTTGATTTCGTAACGGATACCGAGAAACACCTTGGTCAACCACAAGGCGCAGCGACACCAGTACACGTTGATAAAACGATAACGCGCCTTGAATGGCAAAAACGGCGCGATAAAAAAACTCAAGCTGCACCACAGCAGGGAGGTGGTGCCCAGCAGCAGGTAAAAGAGAAAAATCCTGATGGCCCGCAGTATCGACATAGTGACGTTTACCGTGACGGGGCAATGCCCGAGTGTTCAAGCGCACTCCCGATCAATCCCTGGTCAGGAACTTCAGAAGTACTCTAGTTGTGGATAAGTTCTGCGGCAATCGCCGCCAGATCGTCAAAAATCAGAGTGCCAACCGGCAGGGTTTTGCCCTGAGTCTTTGCGCCTTTTCCGGTCTTTACCAAAACTGGCTGTGAATCGACGGCTTTGGCGGCCTCCAGGTCACCAAGGCTGTCGCCGACGAACCAGACATTGGTCAGCTCGACGTTGTAATGCGCCGCGATGGTTTTCAACATTCCCGGTTTCGGTTTGCGGCAATCGCAGCCTTCGTCCGGCCCGTGCGGGCAATACACGATCAGCCCGACGTCACCGCCCTGCTCCGCCACCAACTCGCGCAAACGCGCGTGCATGGCATCGAGGGTGGCGAGGTCGTAATAGCCGCGAGCAATGCCCGACTGGTTGGTGGCCACCGCCACCGTCCAGCCGGCCTTGCTCAACTGCGCAATCGCTTCGATCGAGCCGGGCAACGGAATCCACTCCGCCACGGACTTGATGTAAGCGTCGGAGTCGTAATTGATCACTCCGTCCCGATCGAGAATCAGCAGTTTCAACAGCAATCCCTCAACCCAGCAGCGAAATGTCGGCAACACCGAGGAACAGGCCACGCAGACGCGCCAGCAGCGCGTAACGGTTGGCCCGCACATTGGCGTCGTCGGCATTGACCATCACCGCGTCGAAGAACGCATCCACCGGCTCACGCAATGCCGCCAGGCGGGCCAGCGATTCGTTGTACTGACGCGCCGCGGCCATTGGCTGCACCGCTTGATCCGCTTGCTGGATCGCCGAGTACAGCGAGAACTCATTGGCGTTGTCGAAATACTTGGCTTGCACCTCGGTCGGCACCGCGCCTTCGAGTTTGCTCAGCAGGTTCGATACACGCTTGTTCACCGCCGCCAGCGCTGCCGCTTCCGGCAGTTTGCGGAAGGCCTGAACCGCTTGCACACGCTGATCGAAGTCCAGCGCCGATCCCGGCTTCAGGGCACGCACCGACAGGTAAGTCGCCACTTCAACGCCTTCGTCTTCGTAACGTGCACGGAGACGGTCGAAGATGAACTCCAATACGGACTCGTTGAGGCCGGCAGCCTTGACCTTGGCACCGAACGCATTCACCGCGAATGCGACGGCGTCGTTCAGGTCCAGATCGAGTTTTTTCTCGATGAGGATACGCAGCACGCCGAGTGCCGCACGGCGCAGGGCGTACGGGTCTTTGCTACCGGTTGGCAGCATGCCGATACCGAAGATACCGACCAGGGTGTCGAGCTTGTCAGCGATCGCGACGGCTGCACCGGTCAGGGTGGCTGGCAGTTCTGCACCGGCACCGCGTGGCATGTACTGCTCGTTGAGCGCCAGCGCGACGTCTTCCGGCTCGCCATCATTGAGGGCGTAGTAATAGCCGGCGACACCTTGCATCTCCGGGAACTCGCCGACCATTTCGGTGGCCAGGTCGCACTTCGACAGCAGGCCAGCGCGAGCAGCCCACGAAGCGTTGCCGCCAATGCGTGCGGCGATGTACGCAGCCAGTTTCGATACGCGTTCGGCCTTGTCGTAGACGCTGCCGAGTTTTTCCTGGAACACCACGTTCTTCAGGCGATCATTGAAAGCTTCGAGTTTCTGCTTCTTGTCTTGCTTGAAGAAGAACTCGGCGTCGGTCAGGCGTGGGCGAACCACTTTTTCGTTACCGGCGATGATCTGCTGCGGATCTTTACTTTCGATGTTGGCCACAGTGATGAAACGTGGCAGCAACTTGCCGTCGGCATCCAGCAGGCAGAAGTACTTCTGGTTGTCCTGCATGGTGGTGATCAGCGCTTCCTGCGGCACGTCGAGGAAACGTTCCTCGAACGAGCACACCAGCGGCACCGGCCATTCAACCAGCGCGGTCACTTCGTCAAGCAGTGCCGGCGGAACGATTGCCGTGCCTTCCTGACGGGTGGCCAGTTCTTCGGTGCGCTTGCTGATGATCTCGCGACGCTCGTTTGCATCGGCGAGTACATAAGCGGCACGCAGGTCGGCGAGGTAGCTCGACGGCGAACCGATGCGCACGCTTTGCGGGTGATGGAAACGGTGACCACGGGAATCACGGCCAGCCTTTTGCGCGAGGATGGTGCAATCGATGACCTGGTCACCGAGCAGCATCACCAGCCATTGGGTCGGACGCACGAACTCTTCCTTGCGCGCACCCCAACGCATGCGTTTCGGGATTGGCAGGTCGTTCAGCGAATCTTCGACGATGGTCGGCAGCAGGCTCGCGGTCGGCTTGCCGGCGATACTCTGGCTGTAACGCAGTTTCGGACCGCTCTGATCGATTTCGCTCAGATCAACGCCGCACTTCTTGGCAAAGCCCAGGGCTGCCTGAGTCGGATTGCCTTCAGCGTCGAACGCCGCCTGACGTGGCGGGCCGTCGAGGTTGATGCTGCGATCCGGTTGCTGGGTCGCCAGCGCGGTGATCAGCACAGCCAAACGACGTGGCGCGGCGTAGACGGTTTTAGTCTCGTAGCTCAGGCCGGCGGCTTGCAGGCCTTTGTCGATACCGGCGAGGAACGCCTCAGCCAAGGTGTTCAGGGCTTTCGGTGGCAGTTCTTCGGTGCCCAGTTCAACCAGAAAATCTTGCGCACTCATTGTGCAGCCTCCAGCTTGGCCAGTACTTCGTCACGCAGATCCGGGGTCGCCATCGGGAAGCCCAGCTTGGCGCGTGCCAGCAGGTAGGCTTGCGCAACGGAACGCGCCAGGGTGCGTACGCGCAGAATGTATTGCTGACGCGCGGTTACCGAGATCGCCCGGCGCGCATCCAGCAGGTTGAAGGTGTGCGACGCCTTCAGGACCATTTCGTAGCTCGGCAACGGCAGCGGCTGGTCGAGTTCGATCAGACGTTTGGCTTCGCCTTCATAAAAGTCGAACAGTTCGAACAGCTTGTCGACGTTGGCGTGTTCGAAGTTGTAAGTGGACTGCTCCACTTCGTTCTGGTGGAACACGTCGCCGTAGGTGACTTTGCCCATCGGGCCGTCAGCCCAGACCAGGTCGTAGACCGAATCCACGCCCTGCAGGTACATGGCCAGACGCTCAAGACCGTAAGTGATCTCGCCGGTCACCGGGTAGCACTCGATACCGCCCGCCTGCTGGAAGTAAGTGAACTGAGTCACTTCCATGCCGTTCAGCCAGACTTCCCAGCCCAGACCCCAGGCGCCGAGGGTCGGCGATTCCCAGTTGTCTTCGACGAAGCGAATGTCGTGGACCAGTGGGTCCAGGCCGACATGCTTGAGCGAGCCCAGGTACAGCTCCTGAAAGTTGTCCGGGTTCGGCTTGAGGACCACCTGGAACTGGTAGTAGTGCTGCAGACGGTTCGGGTTTTCACCGTAACGGCCGTCAGTCGGACGGCGGCTTGGCTGCACGTAGGCGGCGTTCCAGGTTTCCGGGCCGATGGCGCGGAGGAAGGTCGCGGTGTGGAAAGTGCCGGCGCCTACTTCCATATCGTAGGGCTGAAGTACCACACAACCTTGCTCGGCCCAGTATTGCTGGAGCGCGAGGATCAAGTCTTGGAAGGTACGCACGGCTGGCGTAGGCTGGCTCACGAAATTCACCTGTTTCTTGGGCTGCGATTTAAAGAGCGGGAGTATACCCGATTCATTGCTGCGCACGCCCCCTGGAGCCTTATGCCACGCTGCTTTTGGTGTACCGAAGATCCGCTGTACATGGCTTATCACGACCAGGAGTGGGGCACGCCGCTACGCGATGCGCAGGGTTTGTTCGAGTTGCTTTTGCTCGAAGGGTTCCAGGCCGGGTTGTCCTGGATCACCGTGCTGCGCAAGCGCGAGCGTTATCGCGAGGTGTTGTTCGGCTTCGACGTACAGCGTGTGGCGCAGATGAGCGACGCCGAAATCGACGAATTGATGCTTGATCCGGGGATTATTCGCAACCGCCTCAAACTCAACGCCGCCCGTCGTAATGCCCAGGCCTGGCTGGCGCTGGAGGACCCGGTGGCGTTGCTCTGGTCGTTCGTTGGCGATCAACCGATCATCAATCATTTCAAGGATCGCAGCGAAGTCCCTGCGATCACCCCCGAAGCGCTGGCGATGAGCAAAGCCTTGAAAAAGGCCGGGTTCACGTTCGTCGGCCCGACCATTTGCTACGCGCTGATGCAGGCCTCGGGCATGGTCATGGACCACACGCAGGACTGCGACCGCTACGCGCAGCTCGCCAACGGCGGTTAGAATGGCCGCCTCGCGAACCGCACAAGATCAGGAGTGACCTGTGGAAAAGTTTAAAGGCGCCTTGCTGGTAGGCGCTCTGCGGCTGTTTGCCCTGCTGCCATGGCGGGCGGTGCAGGCCGTGGGTTCGGCGATCGGCTGGATCATGTGGAAAACCCCCAACCGTTCCCGCGAAGTGGTGCGGATCAACCTCGCCAAATGTTTTCCACAGATGGATCCGGTCGAACGTGAACGTCTGGTCGGCCAGAGTTTGAAAGACATCGGCAAGTCGTTGACCGAAAGCGCCTGCGCGTGGATCTGGCCGGCGCAGCGTTCGATCGACCTGGTGCGTGAAGTCGAAGGTCTCGACGTGCTCAAGGATGCGCTGGCCTCGGGCAAAGGCGTGGTCGGCATCACCAGCCACCTCGGCAACTGGGAAGTGCTCAACCACTTCTATTGCAGCCAGTGCAAACCGATCATTTTCTACCGTCCGCCGAAGCTCAAGGCTGTGGATGAATTGCTGCGCAAACAGCGTGTGCAACTGGGCAACAAAGTCGCTGCTTCCACCAAGGAAGGCATCCTCAGCGTCATCAAGGAAGTGCGCAAAGGTGGTGCAGTGGGCATTCCCGCTGACCCGGAACCGGCCGAATCCGCCGGGATCTTCGTGCCGTTCTTCGCGACTCAAGCGCTGACCAGTAAATTCGTGCCGAACATGTTGGCCGGCGGCAAAGCCGTTGGCGTGTTCCTGCATGCGCTGCGCCTGCCAGACGGTTCTGGCTACAAAGTGATCCTCGAAGCGGCGCCGGAAGCCATGTACAGCACCGATACCGCCGAATCCTGCGCAGCGATGAGTAAAGTCGTCGAGCGTTATGTGGCGGCGTATCCAAGCCAGTACATGTGGAGCATGAAGCGCTTCAAAAAGCGTCCGCCGGGCGAAGAGCGCTGGTACTGAGCTGATTGGCATGATCTGTGGATAACCTCACTGGTGAGGTTATCCACAACCGTTCATCAAAGGGCGCAAGAAGATGTCCGAACAACGCAAATCCTTCCGCATCAAGATCACCCACGACAGCTTCGGCGAATGCCTCGGACAGACGCGCAACCTGTCGCCTACCGGGGTGTTTGTGCAGCATCCGGTTTTGGCTTCTTTGCCCAAAGGTGCAGTGGTTTACGGCCAGGTGCAGGGGTTACCCACAGGCGCGCCACGGGTGCGCATGGAAGTGGTGACAGTGAATGCCGAAGGCATCGGTCTTCGTTACCTTTGATTCACTGCGCCTGACGATCCAGTTTCTTTAGAAACACCGTCATTTCCTTTTCGGCCTGCTTGTCGCCATGGGCGCGGGCCGCTTCCAGACCTTGTTCCCACGCTTGCCGCGCGGCGACGTGATCGCCCAGCGCCAGATGCGCCTTGCCCAATAGTTTCCATGCCGCCGAATACTTCGGATCAAAACCGACACAGCGCTGGAAATGCTCGGCAGCCTTGGCGTTTTCGCCCAGATCCAGATAACCCTTGCCCAGGCCGAAGCGCAGCAATGAGTTATCCACACCCTTGGCGAGCATTTTTTCCAGGGATTCGAGCATGGGAGATTCCTTGAATGAGGTGTGTCAGGGATGAGTCTTGCTATGGGATACCGCTATCGCGAGCAGGCTCACTCCTACAGGGGAACGCATTCCAAATGTGGGAGCGAGCCTGCTCGCGATGACACCAGTCTGATCCCCCGATAATC
This sequence comes from Pseudomonas sp. M20, assembly GCF_045037865.1. NCBI lineage: Bacteria > Pseudomonadati > Pseudomonadota > Gammaproteobacteria > Pseudomonadales > Pseudomonadaceae > Pseudomonas > Pseudomonas sp. M20. The sequence goes on along the minus strand of NZ_CP173611.1, from coordinate 5,705,535 downwards.
CGGATCAGAAGAAGCTCAACCCCACATGAAACAGCTTCTCCACATCGCGAATATGCTTTTTATCCACAAGGAACAGAATCACATGGTCGCCCGCTTCGATCACCGTGTCATCGTGGGCGATGATCACCTGTTCGTTGCGGATCACGGCACCAATCGTGGTGCCCGGCGGCAGGCCGATCTTCTCGATCGGTTTACCGATCACCTTGCTCGACTTCGCATCACCGTGGGCAATCGCCTCAATGGCTTCCGCCGCACCGCGACGCAGTGAGTGCACGCTGACGATATCGCCACGACGGACGTGGGCCAGCAGGGTGCCGATGGTCGCCAGTTGCGGGCTGATGGCGATGTCGATATCGCCGCCCTGAATCAGGTCGACGTAGGCCGGGTTGTTGATGATCGTCATGACCTTCTTCGCCCCCAGCCGTTTGGCCAGCAGCGACGACATGATGTTGGCTTCGTCATCGTTGGTCAGCGCTAGAAAAATGTCGGCGTCGGCGATGTTCTCTTCCAGCAGCAAATCGCGGTCGGACGCGCTGCCCTGCAGCACCACGGTGCTGTCGAGGGTGTCGGAGAGATAACGGCAACGCGCCGGGTTCATCTCGATGATCTTCACCTGATAGCGGCTTTCGATGGCCTCGGCCAGCCGTTCACCGATCTGCCCGCCGCCCGCGATGACGATGCGTTTGTAGGTTTCGTCGAGACGGCGCATTTCGCTCATGACCGCACGAATATTCTCACGGGCGGCGATGAAGAAGACTTCGTCATCGGCCTCGATCACCGTATCGCCCTGGGGCAGGATCGGTCGGTCACGGCGGAAAATCGCGGCCACGCGCGTCTCGACATTCGGCATATGTTCGCGCAACTGACGCAATTGCTGACCGACCAGCGGCCCGCCGTAATAAGCGCGCACCGCCACCAGTTGCGCCGCGCCTTCGGCGAAGTCGATCACCTGCAAGGCGCCCGGATGCTGGATCAGGCGCTTGATATAGTTGGTCACCACTTGCTCGGGGCTGATCAGCACGTCGACCGGAATCGCTTCGTTCTGGAACAGCTGTTCTTCGCGATGGAGGTAAGACGCTTCGCGCACCCTGGCGATCTTGGTCGGGGTGTGGAACAGCGTGTGGGCGACCTGGCAGGCGACCATGTTGGTTTCGTCGCTGTTGGTCACCGCCACCAGCATGTCGGCGTCGTCGGCGCCGGCCTGACGCAGCACCGACGGCAGCGAGCCACGGCCCTGCACGGTACGAATATCGAGGCGGTCGCCGAGGTCGCGCAGGCGCTCGCCGTCGGTATCGACCACGGTGATGTCGTTGGCTTCGCTGGCGAGGTGCTCAGCCAGCGAACCGCCGACCTGCCCCGCCCCGAGGATGATGATTTTCATCCAGTCACTCCATTGAACCCATTTAGCCGCGCGCGGCAGCGATCTTGATCAGCTTGGCGTAGTAGAACCCGTCATGCCCGCCCTGCTGGGCCAGCAATTGGCGACCATGGGGCTGTTTGATCCCGGCACTGGTGGCCAGATCCAGTTCGCGGGCACCCGGCGTACGCTCGAGGAACGCGGCGATGACTTCGGTGTTTTCGGTCGGCAGCGTCGAGCAGGTGGCGTACAGCAGGATGCCGCCGACTTCGAGGGTTTTCCACATCGCATCGAGCAGTTCGCCTTGCAGTTGCGCGAGGGCGACGATGTCGGCCGGCTGACGGGTCAGCTTGATGTCCGGATGGCGACGGATCACGCCGGTGGCCGAGCACGGCGCGTCGAGCAGGATGCGCTGGAAGGGTTTGCCGTCCCACCATTTCTCGGTGTCGCGACCGTCGGCGGCGATCAGTTCCGCGTTCAAGCCGAGGCGTTCGAGGTTTTCCTTAACGCGCACCAGCCGTTTGGCTTCCAGATCCACCGCCACCACACCGGCCAGCGCCGGTTCGGCTTCGAGGATGTGGCAGGTCTTGCCGCCGGGCGCGCAACAGGCGTCGAGCACGCGTTGCCCCGGCGCCAGATCGAGCAGATCGGCAGCCAGTTGCGCCGCTTCGTCCTGCACGCTGATCCAGCCTTCGGCGAAACCTGGCAGGCTGCGCACGTCAGCAGCGGCTTCGAGGATGATGCCGTCGCGGCTGTAAATGCACGGTGTTGCGGCAATCCCGGCCTCAGTCAGCAAACCAAGGTAAGCGTCGCGGCTGTGATGGCGGCGATTGACCCGCAGAATCATCGGCGGATGCGCATTGTTCGCTTCGCAGATTGCTTCCCACTGTTCCGGCCAGAAAGCCTTGAGGGATTTTTGCAGCCAGCGCGGGTGAGCGGTACGCACCACTGGATCACGTTCCAGCTCGGCGAAAATCGTCTCGCTTTCGCGCTGGGCATTGCGCAACACGGCGTTGAGCAGGCCTTTGGCCCACGGCTTTTTCAGCTTCTCGGCGCAACCGACGGTTTCGCCAATGGCGGCGTGGGCCGGCACGCGGGTGTAAAGCAATTGGTAGAGGCCGACCAGCAGCAAGGCTTCGACATCGGCGTCGGCAGCCTTGAACGGTTTCTGCAGCAGCTTTTCCGCCAGCGCCGAAAGACGTGGCTGCCAGCGCGCGGTGCCGAAGGCCAGATCCTGAGTGAAACCGCGATCGCGATCCTCGACCTTGTCCAGTTGCGTCGGCAGGGAGCTGTTCAGCGAGGCTTTGCCGCTGAGCACGGCGGCGAGTGCCTTGGCGGCGGCCAGACGCGGATTCATTGCGCGTCCACCGTTGCACCCAACACAGTGCCGACGGCGAATTTCTCACGACGGCTGTTGAACAGGTCGCTGAAGTTCAGCGCTTTACCGCCGGGCAATTGCAGGCGGGTCAGGCACAGCGCCTGCTCACCGCAGGCGACGACCAGGCCGTCCTTGCTGGCGCTGAGGATTTCACCCGGTGCGCCTTTACCTTCGGCGAGTGTTGCCGCCAGGACTTTCAGCGCTTCACCGTTAAGGGTGCTGTGGGTGATCGGCCATGGGTTGAAGGCGCGCACCAGTCGCTCCAGCTCAACCGCCGGACGGCTCCAGTCGATGCGCGCTTCGTCCTTGTTCAGCTTGTGTGCATAAGTGGCGAGCTCATCATTCTGCACTTCGCCTTCCAGCGTGCCAGCAGCCAGACCGGCAATCGCTTGCACCACGGCTGGTGGGCCCATTTCTGCGAGGCGATCATGCAAGGAGCCACCAGTGTCTTCACCGGTGATTGGCGTGACGACCTTGAGCAGCATCGGCCCGGTGTCGAGGCCGGCTTCCATGCGCATCACGGTTACGCCGCTCTCGGCATCACCGTGCTCTACGGCGCGTTGAATCGGCGCCGCACCGCGCCAGCGTGGCAGCAGCGAGGCATGACTGTTGATGCAGCCCAAACGCGGGATATCCAGCACCACTTGCGGCAGGATCAGTCCGTAGGCGACCACTACCAGCAGATCCGGTTTCAGCGCGGCCAGTTCAGCCTGAGCCTCAGGATTGCGCAATGTCGGCGGCTGCAACACCTGGATATGGTTTTCCAGGGCGAGCTGTTTGACCGGGCTCGGCATCAGTTTTTGCCCGCGACCGGCCGGACGATCCGGTTGGGTGTAAGCCGCAACGATCTCGTAAGGGCTGTTCAGCAAGGCCTTGAGGTGTTCGGCGGCGAATTCCGGGGTGCCGGCAAAAACGATGCGCAGTGGCTCAGTCATGAAGGGCGTCTCTTGAAAAGAAAAAGGCTTGCCGCAGCAAGCCTTTGAAGGAGGGGCATCAAGCGTTCTGGCGGTGCTGCTTTTCCAGTTTCTTCTTGATCCGGTCGCGTTTGAGCGTGGACAGGTAATCGACGAACAATTTGCCGTTGAGGTGGTCGCATTCGTGCTGGATGCACACCGCGAGCAGGCCTTCGGCGATCAGCTCATAGGGCTTGCCGTCGCGGTCCAGCGCCTTGATTTTGACCTTTTGCGGGCGATCGACATTTTCGTAGAAACCCGGTACCGAGAGGCAGCCTTCCTGGTATTGGTCCATTTCTTCGGTCAGCGATTCGAACTCGGGGTTGATGAACACCCGCGGTTCGGTGCGGTCTTCGGAAAGGTCCATCACGACGATACGTTTGTGCACGTTGACCTGGGTCGCGGCAAGGCCGATGCCCGGCGCTTCATACATTGTTTCAAACATGTCATCGACCAACTGACGCACTTCGTCGTCCACTACAGCCACAGGCTTGGCGATAGTGCGCAGACGCGGGTCCGGGAATTCGAGGATGTTTAAAATGGCCATAGGCTTTGATTGCTGCACACGTTGAGTAAAGTCGGGCGATGGCCTGGCAGGTCCGAAGATGCAGGCTACCGTTGTGAAGCGTAGCTTGTGCATTTTGCACAAGCGAGCCACGGGGGCTCTGACGGTTCACGCGAATGCACATGATAAAGGGATTCACTGCATGAGGAAAACACTACTCGCCCTGCTGCTGTTGGCCTCGGCCGGCGTGGCGCAAGGGCAAGTGCAACTCAGGGATGGTTTTCCACAGCAATACACGGTGGTTTCGGGGGATACGCTCTGGGACATTTCCGGCAAATACCTGCGCGAGCCCTGGCAGTGGCCACAACTGTGGCGGGCCAATCCGCAAATCGAAAACCCCAACCTGATCTATCCCGGCGACACGCTGACGCTCAGTTATGTCGATGGCCAGCCGCGTCTGACCGTCAATCGCGGCGAGTCGCGCGGCACCATCAAGCTCTCGCCACGAATCCGCACCAGCCCGGTGGCCGAGGCGATTCCGAGCATTCCACTGAAATCGATCAACAGCTTTCTGCTGAGCAACCGCATCGTCGACAAGGCCGAAGATTTCGACAAGGCGCCGTACATCGTCGCCGGCGATGCCGAGCGCGTGCTCAGCGGCACCGGTGACCGTATATTTGCACGTGGCCATTTCGACCCGAATCAGCCGGTTTACGGGATCTTCCGTCAGGGCAAGGTCTACACCGATCCTGAGACCAAGGAGTTCCTCGGGATCAACGCAGACGATATCGGTGGCGGTGAGATCGTCGCCACCGAAGGCGACGTCGCCACCCTCGCCCTGCAACGCACCACCCAGGAAGTGCGCCTCGGCGATCGTTTGTTCAGCGGCGAAGAGCGCTCGATCAACTCGACCTTCATGCCCAGCGCACCGACCACCAGTATCAACGGCGTGATCATCGACGTGCCGCGTGGCGTCACCCAGATCGGCTTGATGGATGTGGTCACCCTGAACAAGGGCAAGCGCGACGGTCTGGCCGAAGGCAATGTGCTGGTGGTGATGAAGACCGGGGAAACCGTGCGCGACCGTGTCACCGGCCAACCGCTGAAGATCCCCGACGAACGCGCCGGGTTGCTGATGGTGTTCCGCACCTACGACAAACTCAGCTACGGCCTCGTTCTCAACGCTTCACGCTCGCTGGCGGTGCTCGACAAGGTGCGAAATCCGTAAGCTTGCTTAACAAGTTACCAACAGAGTTATCCACAGCTTGTTCCGAATGGTTCGGGGCTTATAACGATCAAGGATGATCCATGATATTGCCTGTCTGTACGCCGGTTTCCCCAGCGGAACTGGAAGCGCGCCTGCGCCTGCACCGCTTGCCGGATGTCGGCCCGAAGCGCTTTGCCAAATTGCTTGAAGCCTTCGGCTCGGCCTCAAAAGCCATCAGCGCTCCGGCCAGTGCGTGGCGTTCGTTGGGTTTGCCGGCGACGTGCGCCGAAGCGCGGCGCTGTCCAGACGTTCGCGACGGTGCCAGCCATGCAATGCGCTGGCTAGAGCGGCCAGAGCATCATTTGCTGATGTGGGATCAAGCCGATTACCCGGCGCTGCTGGCGCAGATTCCTGATCCGCCGCCAATGTTGTTCGTTGCCGGTGATCCGCTGATTCTCGAGAAACCGCAACTGGCGATGGTGGGTAGCCGTCGCGCGTCGCGTCCGGGAATGGACACCGCCGCAGCATTTTCCCGCTGCCTCGCCGGGGCCGGTTTTGTCATCACCAGCGGGTTGGCGTTGGGTATCGATGCCGCTGCGCATCAGGCTGCTCTGGATGTTGGCGGGCTGACCGTGGGCGTACTCGGCACCGGGTTGGAAAACTTTTATCCACAGCGCAATCGACGCTTGGCTGATGCGATGATTGCGTCCGGCAGCGCGGTGCTTTCGGAGTTTCCTCTGGACGCCGGGCCGACCGCGAGCAACTTCCCGCGACGCAACCGCATCATCAGTGGTTTGTCCCTTGGCGTTCTGGTAGTCGAGGCGAGCGTTGCCAGCGGCTCTTTGATTACCGCAAGGCTGGCGGCGGAACAGGGGCGCGAGGTTTACGCGATTCCCGGTTCGATTCATCACCCCGGTGCGCGCGGTTGTCACCAGTTGATTCGAGACGGTGCAGTGCTGGTGGAAACCATCGAACACATCCTCGAAGCGTTGCGTGGCTGGCAGCATTTGCCGTTGTCCACGGATTCTCCGAAAGTCGATCATCCGTTGCTCGCCCTGCTCCACGCCGCGCCGCACACCAGCGAAGGCTTGGCCGACAGCAGCGGCTGGGCATTACCGAAAGTGCTGGCGGCCCTCACCGAACTGGAAATGGATGGCCGTGCGGTGTGCGAAAACGGTCGCTGGTTGGCCAGGACGCGCTAGGTTTTACAAGGAAGATCGGTAAACTGCGCGAAACCTGTTTGCGGAGAGTTTTTTCATGGTCAACAGTTGGCGTGTGCAGCAAGCCGCACGAGAGATTCGCGCCGGAGCGGTGATTGCCTATCCAACCGAAGCCGTCTGGGGGCTGGGTTGCGACCCGTGGAACGAAGAGGCAGTGGATCGGTTGCTGGCGATCAAGAATCGTTCGGTGGTCAAAGGGCTGATCCTGGTCGCCGACAACATTCGCCAGTTCGACTTCCTGTTCGAAGACTTCCCGCAAGAGTGGATCGACCGCATGGCCAGCACCTGGCCGGGGCCGAACACCTGGCTGGTGCCACATCAGGGCTTGTTGCCGGAATGGGTCACCGGCGTGCACGACACCGTGGCACTGCGGGTCAGCGATCACCCGCAAGTGCGTGATTTGTGCTCGATGATCGGGCCATTGATTTCGACCTCTGCCAACCCGCAGGGTCGCCCGGCAGCGCGCACGCGTTTACGGGTTGAGCAATATTTCCGTGGCCAGATCGATCTGGTATTGGGCGGCAGCCTTGGCGGGCGGAAAAATCCTAGCGTCATTCGCGATCTGGCGACGGGTAAGGTTATTCGTCCCGACTGACCCGATTTCCGCCTCACCTGTTTTTAACTCCTCGACTGTTTTGGCGAGGAGTTTTTTTCTGTCTGCGATTTATCCTTGGTAATCTGCATAACTTAAACAATCTGTTGTTTATGTTGTACTGCTGTGTGTCAGATAAATCGATAAGTTAGAAGTTTCAGTAACTTTTCCCACGTCATTATCAGAAGTCGCGTAGTGGCGATATTTCTAAAAGCATCCATTATTTCAATGCGCTCAGAAACTTCGATAAGTTAACGTCTGCGGAGAAGGAATGGATACTACGAACTTACAACTCAAGGATTATCTGCAGGGGCTTCAAGAGACATTAACCAGGCAGCATGCCGATTATCGTATTGTTATGCTTGATGCGGGGTCAGATGCCAGCGAGTTTGAACGATTCATCGGCCGCCAGTTTCGTCTGCGATTAAAGCATTACATGCTGACTTCCAGAGCCCGGGCACTTGAAACAAGGCTGGCGATTTCATCGCGCAGTACACATTTTCTGCTGTATCAACGCGATCAACTGACGGCGGTTTTGCGAGTGACCCCTTCGCCTTTCGAATGGGCTTCGCTGGCGCACCAGTATGTTTCTCCGACCGTGGCGCTGGCGCGTCATGTCGAGTTCAGTCGCCTGATCACGCATTCGCAACAGCACCGACCGGCGCTGACCAATGTGCTGCTTGCAGCCGCCACCGAATGGGCGATCGATCGCGGCTATCAAGGTGTGACGGCCTTGTGCCGATCGCCACAACGGCGACTGTTCCAGCGCTTTGGCCTGACCCCGATCACTTCCAGCTCACTGCATATCGAACACCGCGCGCGCGGCGATTACTGGCTGCTGTCTGCGCAATGGCGGGAAGTCCTCACGGCGCTGCAACAACCTTTCCCCATCAACGGCAACTACCCGGAGAGTCGCGATGAATGCGTCCGTCAGTTTTGAACAACAGCTGATTCTGCTCGATCAGCGCATTGAAAAAGCGTGGGCCGATATTCTGGATAATTCCCGGATGGTCAAGGCTATCCGCGAGGGCAGTGTTTCCAGAGCGTTATATGCGATCTACATGATCGAAACCTTTCATTACACCGCACACAATGCCCGAAATCAGGGTTTGGTCGGTGTGCGGCATGCCGATAATCCTGTTTATGCGAAATTCTGTTTTGAACATGCTGCGCAAGAAGTCGGTCATGAAAAAATGGCCTTGCATGATGTCATGAGCCTGGGATTGAAGAATGAAGTCTTTGATATGCCACCGGCACTTCCGGCGACGGAAGTATTGATTGCTTATTTGTACTGGATTTCTTTTACCGGTAATCCGTTACAGCGGCTGGGATACAGTTACTGGGCGGAAAACGCTTATCACTTTATTACTCCGTTGATCGCCAAGCTGAGTGAAACACTGGCGCTGAAGCCCGCTCAACTGACGTTCTTCATTGCTCATTCGGATATCGATGTCGAGCACTTCAATGAGATCAAACTCATCCTCCAGCGGACCTGCAAGCGTCAGGCTGACTGGGATGCCATTGCCACCGTGATGGAAACCAGTCTGCGCCTGACCGGCAACATGCTCGAAGCCGTTTATGAGCAATATGAAGCCTGGCAAAACGGCCTCGCGCCCCGCTACGAATTCCTCCATGTGCTGGATAAATCATGACGCCTTCCCGTTCATTTTCACGTCGGGCAGGCGGAGGTCGAGATGGCTGACTACTTCGAGCGGTTGAACTACGCGTTGGGGGATGAAGACACCGCACTCGAGTACACGATTTTGCCCGAGCAATCCAGGCATGTGTTGGGTGTAGCCGGCTGCGGCGGGCGGCTTCTGCCGTTGCTGGCCCGTCACCCTGCCCGCATGACTTGCGCTGATATCAGTGCGCCGCAACTGGCCTTCACCCGCTTGCGTTTAGCTTTGCTTGAGCAGACCGATCGCCAGTCGTTCATGGATTTCATGGGCTACTGGCCGGAAACGTCGGTGGCACGGCGCAAATCCATCTTTCGCCTTCTGGATCTGCCTCCGCTTGATCGCCGCTGGCTGGCGGACCTGTTTCATTCCCGTCATTGGCAGGCACCGATTTACCAAGGGGCCTTCGAGCAGACCCTGCAGCGGTTGGCGAAGATCAATGGTTTGTTCACCGGCAAGGCGGGGCGGGCGATTTTCCAGTTTCGTGATCTGGGAGAGCAATCGGCTTATTACCAAAGCCGGTTTCCCCTCAAGCGCTGGAAGGCTGTGATCGCCTTGTTGGGCAACGCAGCGGTGCTCAATTCGCTGTTGTACAAAGGGGCGTTTCCCCGCAACAACCTGGGTATCAGTTCCCGCGAGGTGTATCTGGATATCTTCCATACCTTGTTTACCACCCAGGTCGTGCGCGAAAGCTTTTTCCTGCAAATGCTGTTTTTCGGTGAACTGCGATATCCGCAGGGCTTTCCGCTGGAGTGCAATCCACAGGTTTTTCAACTGGCACGCAAGGCGCAGCAGCAATGCCGGTTGACTGTGGTGCAGGGCGATATCTTCGACTGTGCTTCGAGATGCAGGGATGTCGACTTCGTCTCGTTTTCCGACGTGCCTTCATTCCTGCCGGCGGAGGTTGGCATGGATGTCCTGCAGCGGCTCCGGCCCGCCCTGGGCGAGGATGCGCTGACGGTTATTCGTGGCCATTTGCATGTGGTCAGGCCCGATAGCACAGGCTTCTGCGACGTTACCGCGCAGTTTCAGGAGGCGATCGCACGAGAAAAAACTCAACTCTGGCGAGTACAGGTCTATCGCCAGACATCATCTGTGCAGGTATCTCGATGAACACACCTCATCCGACCGTCAATTGGGTCAAGAACCGTGTCCGTCAGGCGCGTGACGATCAACAGCAATTGTTCGACGCCGGGCTCAATGGCCTGAACCTGGTGCAGCGCGATGGCAAGGTCATAGAGTTGAGCAGTGGCGAGCAGTTGACCGAATTTCTCTCGTGCTCCTATCTGGGACTCGAGAGCGATCCCCGTCTGGTTCAAGGCGCAGTGCAAGCCGTCGAGTCTTTCGGTGTGCAGTTTGCTGCCGCCCGCACCCGAGCGCTGCTACCGCCGATGCGCGAACTCGATGGGCAGTTGAACCGCATTTTCCAGGGGCATACGGTGACATTCAACTCGGTGGGCAGCGCCCATCTGGGTTGTCTGCCGCTGCTGGGCTCCGGTGAGCTGCCGTCGTACCCCCTGCGCCGTGGCCCGGGCTGGATCGTTGACCGCGCGGCCCATGCTTCAATGCAGGTACTGCAAGGCATTCTGTGGCAGTTCGGCCCTGTCCAGCGCTGCGATTGCAGTGATCTTCAGCAAGTCGAAGATGCCTGCTCCACCGCTGTCGCTGCCGGCAATACCCCCATTATCCTGACTGACAGCATCGGCTCGATGCGCGGGCTTTATCCCGTTAACAGGCTGCTGCAACTGGCTGAGCGCTTTGAGGGTTATCTGTATGCGGATGACGCTCACGGCACTTCGATCCATGGCCTGAACGGGGGCGGTTATGCGCTTGATGTCGCCGCTGAGCCGTTGCGCGATCGTTTGATCCTGTTGTCGTCATTGTCCAAAGCCTTCGGCGCAACCGGCGGTGCAATTACGGTGCTGACGTCGGTCGATGCCGAGCTGATTCGGCGTCATGCGTCGACTTATACGTTCGGGGGCCCACTGTCCATGGGCGGAGTCGGTGCGGCAGTCGCCTCGACAAAGATTCATCTATCTGCAGGTTTGCGGGAGTTGCAGGCTTCATTATGGAAAAATGTTGAAGTTATCGATGGTCTGCTCGGGCCGGTTCTGGGCAACCATCAGATTGCTTCACCGATACGTTTCGTCCGGGTCGGAGCCGAAAGAGACGCCATCAGCCTGGCGTTGCACCTGCGTCGGCACGCCATCGCGGTCACCACGGCCTTGTTTCCGGTGGTGGCCAAAGGTGAAGCAATCCTGCGACTGGCCATCAGCGCCAATCACAGCGAGGTTCAGTTGAAGCATCTGGCGAGTGCCGTCAACGAAGGATTCGCTGAGTTGGGCATTCGTCAGGGAGAGCCGCATCATGTGCAGTGACCTGATGCAACGGAGCTGTGCAAAGACCATTCAGGCTGCAGCTGCAGAGGCCTTCGCGCGTAAATTGGACGATGCGCGGTCTCTGCCATGGTTCTGCACCTTGTGTCCGCAGATTCAACACGTACAGACCGCAGAGGATCTGCATCGGCTACCGATCCTCGCCGTGGAGGACGATCAGGGCGGGTTGCTGTTTACTCACCTCAGCGATGCGTCACATCGCGCACCGGGCGGTGGGCTGACCCTGACTTCAGGTGGCAGCACCGGCAATTGCAAGCACATCACCCATTCCTGGGCATTCAACGAAAGCATCGTGCCCTTGGGCGCGCGAGTATTTGCTGCGACCGATGACCTGCCACGAGTCGTCATCAATTGCCTGACGCCTGGTGAAATGCAGGGAGCCTTTCAATACGCGGCGGCCATCGTCCAGCACATTAGCGCGCGTCTGCTGCCTGCAGGCGCGCTGATGGGCATGCAGCGCATAGCCGGGTTGATTCATTCACAAGCGGCCGACGCTTTGATCTGCACGCCCTCGTTCGCCGAGGCGCTGTTCAATCATGCCGATGTCGATGGAGTGCAGCTGCGCAGTTTGAGATGGCTCTACTACATCGGTGAACCTTGCCGTCAGCCGCTACGCGAGCAACTGGCACGAGACTGGCCAGCCCTGAACATACGATCGTTGGGTTATAGCTCGACGGAGACCGGCCCGATCGGTTTCCAGTGCGCGCACCTTGAGCATGGTTTCTACCATCTGCATGCAGATGCCATGCTGCTTGAAGTGGTCGATCCTTTAAGCCTGCAAGCGGTGGTGGACGGTGAACCCGGCGAGTTTCTGCTGACCCCTTTGCTGCCCGATCAGGTGCCTTTGTTGCGGTACCGCATTGGTGATCGTGGGCGAGTTTTGCCCAGGCAATCCGGCTGTGCCTGTGGCAGCGCTTTGCCAATACTGGAACTGCAGGGTCGAATCGAAACTTCGATCAAGCTGGGCGGAGCGATCATCACTCAGCGACAGGTCCTGAGCGTGCTCGCAGAAGCGTTGCCCGAACTGCACGCTTCGGATGTGCAGGTGCAGATTGATCGACAGGCCGACGGTGCGCAGCTGCGGCTGCTTATCGCGGAGGACCGATTACCCGCCGCTGCTGAACGTGTCATCGAACAGGCTTTGCACAACGAGGCGCAAGCGAGCGCATTGCTCAGATTGCCCGGTGTGTTGGGCATGCAGGTACAGCGTCTGCCCCGTGGTGATTTCGCAACCACCCTGGCAGGCAAGACGCCGTTCTTTGTCGAGAGGTGACGTCCCGGGCCAGCCTCGTGAGGCTCGCCCGGGTGCTTCGTTTGATGGCTGCGTTTCAGGGTTGCAGAACGGTGGAGCCGGTAGTGCGCCGCGCCGACAGCTCGGTTTGCGCCTTCGCTGCGTCGGCCAATGAATACCGCTGGCTGACGTCCACTTTCAATTTGCCGCTGATGATCATTTCGAACAATTCATCGGCCATCCGCTGCAGATTCTCGGCATTGTTGGCATAAGTTGCCAGCGTCGGCCGGGTCACGTATAGCGAGCCTTTGGCGGCCAGAATGCCCAGATTGACCCCGTCCACCGCACCGGAAGCATTGCCGAAGCTCACGACCAGACCGCGCGGCGATACGCTGTCGAGCGAGGTCAGCCAAGTGTCCTTGCCAACGCCGTCATAGACCACCGGGACTTTTTTACCGTCGGTCAACTCCAGCACACGCTGGGCGACGTTTTCGTGACTGTAATCAATGGTCGCCCAAGCGCCATTGGCCTTGGCCAGTTCGGCTTTTTCTTTGGAGCTGACGGTGCCGATCAGCTTCACGTCCAAGGCCTTGGCCCATTGGCAGGCCAGCGAACCGACGCCACCGGCGGCGGCGTGGAACAGAATGGTTTCGCCACCCTTAAGTTCATAGGTCTGGCGCAACAGGTATTGCACGGTCAGGCCTTTGAGCATGACCCCGGCAGCGGTTTCGAAACTGATTTCGTCGGGCAGGTGCACCAGATTGTCCTGGGGCAGTACATGCAATTCGCTGTAAGCACCCAATGGGCCGCTGCCATAGGCGACGCGATCGCCGACTTTGAACCTGGTGACGTCGCTGCCCACGGCATCGACGATGCCCGCGCCTTCCGCCCCCAGGCCGGACGGCAAGGCGGGCGGCGCATACAGACCGCTGCGGTAATAGGTATCGATGAAGTTCAGGCCGATGGCCTTGTTGGCGACGCGCACCTGATTCGGGCCGGGTGCGGCGGGTTGGTAATCAACATATTCGAGCACTTCGGGGCCGCCGTGGGCGCGGAACTGGATACGCTTTGCCATCTGCCTGCTCTCCTTGGGTCTTTCGTAAGCCCCCTATCCAACTCTCATGCTTGATCTTCGTCAACTGCGGCGCGCCAGTCTGCGGTGGTATGCTACGCGCCCATTTGCGTCGCCCGTCTGCCGGGGCGCCGCCCGATTCAAGGTGAAGCCATGACGACCCGCACCGACGCCGTAAAGGCCTATCTGCTCGATCTGCAAGACCGCATCTGTGCGGCTCTCGAAACCGAAGACGGCGGCACGCGCTTCGTCGAAGACGCCTGGACCCGGCCTGCCGGCGGTGGCGGTCGCACCCGCGTGATCGAGAACGGCACGCTGATCGAAAAGGGCGGTGTCAACTTTTCCCACGTCTTCGGCAGCGGTCTGCCACCGTCAGCCAGCGCCCACCGCCCGGAACTGGCCGGCCGTGGTTTTGAAGCCCTCGGCGTGTCGCTGGTGATTCACCCGCACAACCCGCACGTGCCGACGTCCCACGCCAACGTGCGATTCTTCATCGCCGAGAAAGAAGGTGAAGAACCGGTCTGGTGGTTCGGCGGCGGATTTGACCTGACCCCGTATTACGGCAACGAAGAAGACTGCATCCACTGGCACCGCGTTGCCGAACAGGCGTGTGCGCCTTTCGGGCCGGACGTATATTCGCGTTACAAGGCCTGGTGCGACACCTATTTCCACATCAAGCATCGCCACGAACCGCGCGGCATCGGCGGTCTGTTCTTCGATGACCTGAACGAGTGGGACTTCGACACCAGCTTCGCCTTCATGCGCGCCATCGGCGATGCTTTCATCGACGCTTATCTGCCGATCGTGCAGCGCCGCAAAAACGCCGCGTTCACCGCTCAACAACGTGAGTTCCAGGAATTCCGCCGTGGCCGCTACGTCGAGTTCAACCTGGTATACGACCGTGGCACGTTGTTCGGCCTGCAATCGGGCGGGCGTACCGAGTCGATCCTGATGTCGCTGCCGCCGCAAGTGCGCTGGGGTTACGACTGGAAGGCTGCGCCTGGCAGCGAAGAAGCGCGCCTGACCGAGTACTTCCTGCAAGATCGCGACTGGCTGGCCGAGGCCTGAGGATTTCTGATGGATCGTTACGTCGTTTTCGGTAACCCGATCGGTCACAGCAAATCGCCGATGATTCACAAACTGTTCGCCGAGCAGACCGGTCAGCGCCTCGACTACAGCGCCTTGCTGGCGCCGCTTGAAGATTTCGCTGGCTGCGCCACGGCGTTTTTCCAGGAAGGTCGCGGCGCCAACGTCACCGTGCCGTTCAAGGAGGACGCTTACCGTTTGGCCAACAGCCTGACTGCTCGTGCGCAACGGGCCGGCGCGGTGAACACCCTGAGCAAACTGGCTGACGGCTCGCTGCTCGGTGACAACACCGACGGCGCCGGGCTGGTGCGCGATCTGACGGTGAACGCCGGATTCAGCCTGACTGGCAAGCGCATCCTGTTGTTGGGGGCGGGTGGCGCTGTGCGCGGGGTGCTGGAGCCTTTGCTGGCGGAGAAACCCGCATCGGTAGTCATCGCCAATCGTACGGTGGACAAGGCTGAGTTGCTGGCGGAGTTGTTCTGCGACCTGGGGCCGGTGTCGGCCAGTGGTTTCGACTGGCTGCGCGAGCCGGTGGACGTGATCATCAATGCCACGTCGGCGAGCCTGACCGGCGATGTACCGCCGATTGCGCCGAGCCTGATCGAGCCGGGTAAAACCCTGTGCTACGACATGATGTACGGCAAGGAACCGACGGCGTTCTGCCGCTGGGCCAGCGAACAGGGTGCGGCGGTGGTGATGGATGGGTTGGGGATGCTTGCCGAGCAGGCCGCCGAGGCGTTCTTCCTGTGGCGGGGCGTCCGACCCGACACGGCGCCAGTGCTGGCCGAACTCCGCCGCCAACTGGCCCAGTAATCCTTGTAGGAGTGAGCCTGCTCGCGATAGCGGAGTATCAGTTGAAACATGTGTATCTGACACTCCGCTATCGCGAGCAGGCTCACTCCTACAGGGTTATGCGGTGATATCAGGTCAATCCTCAAACCGGATCGGGCATTTCTCCGGCCCCTCAAGCTTCCTCAACTCCTCCACCACCTGCGGCCGCGCTCGGCGCAAGGTCAAACTGCGATTCTGGCGCAACAGCCGCCGCGCCTCCTGATGCAGCATCTCCACACCCGAATAATCGATGAAGTTGATCTGCTGCGCCTCGATCACCACCCGCGCGCCATGCATGCGTTGCAGGCGTACCTGCAGGTAATGGCTGGCGCCAAAAAAGATCGAGCCACCGACGCGCAACACATCGTCCTCACCGTCTCGCCAATGCTGCACGCGCGGTTGCGAGGTGCGTTTGAGGTAGAAGAACAACGAGGCCAGCACACCGGCATAAATCGCTGTCTGCAACTCCAGCAGCAACGTCGCCAGACAAGTCAGGGCCATCACCACGAACTCGGCACGACTGACCCGCAGCAAGGCTCGAATGCCGCGATGATCGACCAGGCCCCAGGCAATCAGCAGGATGCAGCCGGCCATCGCCGGGATCGGAATGTGCGCGATCAGTCCCGCGCCAAAAATCGCAAACAACGCCACCCAGATCGCCGAAAAAATCCCGGCCAGCGGCGAGCAGGCGCCCGCCTCGTAACTCAAACCGGAACGGGTAAACGATCCGGCTGACAGCGAGCCGGAAAAGAACGCGCCGACGATATTGGATAAACCCTGCGCGCGGACTTCCTGATTGGCATCGAGCAACTGCTGCGAACGCGCCGAAATCGAGCGGGCAATCGACAGGCTGGTGACCAGCCCGAGCATGCCCACCGCCACGGCGCTCGGCAGCAAACGCAGAATCAGGTCCAGATCCAGCGGCAACGCACTGAACGGCGGCAAACGCCCAACGAAGGCGCTGACCAGATGCACATGGCCGAACATCGCCGGCCACAGCCACACCAGCAGACTGGCCAATGCGAGGGTTATCAACAGCGTCGGCCAGCGTGGCAGCAATTGTTTCAACACCACACCGACGACTACCGTTGCCACACCGAGTACCAACGAAGGTTTATCCACAGCCCTGAGGTGTTGCAGCAGATCCATCAAACTCGCCAGCGCTGTGGCCTTGGCCGGCAACTCCAGTCCCAACAGGTTCGGCAATTGCCCGATGGCGATCACCACTGCGGCACCGAGGGTGAACCCCAGCACCACCGAGTGCGAGACGAAGTTCACCAGCGCGCCGAAACGCAGTAAACCGAGCAGCCACTGGAAAATCCCGGCGAGGAAGGTCAGCAGCAGGATAAGCGTGATGTAGTCCTGCGACGCCGGAATCGCTAAAGGACTGACACTGGCAAACAGCACAATGGAAATCGCCGCCGTCGGGCCGCAGATCAGATGCCACGACGAACCCCACAGGCAGGCGATCAGCACCGGGATGATCGCCGCATAGAGGCCGTACTCGGGTGGCAGACCTGCGATCAACGCGTAGGCAATCGACTGGGGTAACGCGAGAATCGCACCGCTGAGGCCGACGATCAGATCCCGTCCGACGCTGGCGCGGGTTTGCCGCGGTAGCCAGGTGAGGAAGGGCAAGAGAGAGTGGCGGCTGGGGAAGGCCATGGGTCCTCGCGGTTGGGGTTTTGTTCAAGGTTATCAGGGTGCCTGGGGAAAGGCCCCTCACCCTAGCCCTCTCCCAGAGGGAGAGGGGACTGACCGAGGTGTTTGGACTGGCTACATCGACCTGAGGAATCAGCGTCGAACTCAGGTCTCGAATCAAACAACGATCGGCTCCCTTTCCCCCTCGCCCCCTTTGGGGGAGAGGGCTGGGGTGAGGGGGAATAAATCTCAAGCCGTAAACAATTCCAGCAACCCCACGATCAAAGCTTCGCCTTCACCGCCGCCAACGCATCCTTCCCGTCAACCGTCTTCACCCCGTCCAGCCACTTATCCAGCACCGCCGGATTCGCCTTGATCCACGCCTTCGCCGCCTCGGCATTAGTGACCTTCTTGTTCACCACCTCAGCCATGATGCTGTTCTCCATCTCCTGGGTGAACGACAGATTGCTCAGCAATTTACCCACATTCGGACACGCCTCGGCATAGCCTTTGCGCGTCAACGTAAACACGCTGCCGGTATCGCCAAAATACTTCTCGCCACCCTTCAGGTAATGCATCTTCAACTGCACGTTCATCGGGTGCGGGGTCCAGCCGAGGAAGGTGACGAATTTCTGTTTCTTCACGGCCCGCGACACTTCAGCCAGCATCGCCTGTTCGCTGGATTCGATCAGCTTCCACTGGCCCATGTCGAAGTCGTTTTTCTTGATGATTTCCTGCAACGAGATATTCGCCGGCGCGCCGGAGCCGATGCCGTAGATCTTGCGCTCGAACTTGTCCGCGTATTTGTTCAGGTCGGCAAAGTTATGCACACCCGCATCCCACACGTAATCCGGCACGGCGAGGGTGAATTCGGTGCCGTCGAGATTCTTCGCCAGTTGCGTGACATCGCCGGTGGCGACGAACTTGTCATAGAAGCCCTGCTGCGCCGGCATCCAGTTGCCGAGGAACACGTCCACCTGGCCGTCCTTCAAACCGCCAAAGGTAATCGGCACCGCGAGTGTGTCGACCTTGGCCTTGTAGCCCATGCCGTCCAGCAGAAACCCGGTGATCGCATTGGTCGCGGCAATATCGCTCCAGCCCGGGTCGGCCATTTTCACCGTGTCGCAGCCTTGCTCGGCGAAGGCCGATGCGCTGCTCAGCGCGAGCAGGCCAACCGTCACTACTGTGGATAACTTACGCATGGACTTCCCCTTAACATTATTGGTTTTGGCAGGGTTGTGGATAACGTGCTTTGCGTTCCAGATCATCGAGGTCGATGTGGTTGCGCATGTACTGCTGACTGGCGTCCACCAGCGGCTGGTGATCCCAGCTCTTCAGCTTGCCGATGGTCAGCGCCTTGGCAACAAATCGGCGACGGCGTTGGCTGGCGAGGACCTCACGGTGAATCGCCGGAATGTCCCATTTGGCCCGCGCTTCGGCGATAAAATCATCGAACAGCTGGCGATGCTGCGGCGATTGGCTGAGTTCTTCCATCTCACGCGGATCGTTGTCTACGTCGAAGAGTAAGCAAGGGTCGCTTTCACTGTAGATAAATTTGTAGGCACCGCGACGGATCATCATCAACGGGCTGATGGTGCCTTCGGCCATGTATTCGCCAAACACTTCGTCATGACCGCCCTGCCCTTGCAGGTGTGAAACCAGTGAGCGGCCGTCCAGCGGCAAGCCCGATTCCAGCGTGCCGCCGGCCAGTTCAACGAATGTCGGCAGCAGGTCGGCGGTCGACACGGCAGCGCTGACGCGGCCCGATTCGAACTGCCCCGGCGCACTTATCAACAGGGGCACACGGGCTGCCATTTCGTACCAGTGCATTTTGTACCAGAGGCCTTTCTCGCCCAACATGTCGCCATGGTCGCCTGAGAAGACAATGATGGTGTCATCGATTAACCCGGTTTCTTCCAGCGTTTGCAGAAGTTTGCCGACGTTGGCGTCGATATAGCTGCACGCACCGAAGTACGCCCGGCGTGCATCACGAATTTTATCCACAGGCAATGGCTTATCCCACAGGTCGTAGACCTTGAGCAGACGCTGCGAGTGCGGATCGAGTTCGTGTTGATCCGGCGTTGTCGGAAGCGGGATTTCGCCATCGTCGTACAAATCCCAAAAAGCCTTGGGAATTGTGTACGGGTCGTGTGGGTGAGTCATCGACACGGTCAGGCAGAACGGCTGATCGCCATCTTCGCGAATGTGATCGAACAAGTATTGCTGCGCCTTGAACACCACCTCTTCATCGAAATCCAGCTGATTGGTGCGTACGCACGGTCCGGCCTGCAGCACCGAAGACATGTTGTGATACCAGCTCGGCCGCACATCCGGCTCGTCCCAGTTCACCGCCCAGCCATAGTCGGCCGGGTAGATGTCGCTAGTCAGGCGTTCTTCGTAGCCGTGCAACTGATCGGGGCCACAGAAATGCATCTTGCCCGACAGCGCGGTGCGGTAGCCGAGACGGCGCAGGTAATGGGCGTAAGTCGGCACATCGGCGGGGAAATCGGCAGCGTTGTCATAGGCGCCAATCTTGCTCGGCAATTGGCCGCTGACCAAGGTGAAACGAGACGGCGCGCACAACGGGCTGTTGCAGTATGCGGCGTCGAATACCACGCCTTGAGCGGCGAGGCGGGAAAGATTCGGCAGTTTGATCGGCGAAGGGCCGTAGAACGGCAACATTGGCGCGGCCATCTGATCGGCCATGATGAAAAGAATATTCTTGCGCTTCATGTGATCGCGGCATTCCATAGTGAATATTTATGCGACATTGCTGCGATCGAGCATGGAGTTCATGCTTTGTCTGGTAAAGCCCGCGCCCGACAATGACTAGGATAAGCACAGCTTATGTATGACGCCTTGGGTGATCTGTCCCTCGACCTGCTGCGCGCCTTTGAGGCGGCCGCTCGCCAGCGCAGCTTTACCGCCGCGGCGGTAGAGCTTGGCACTACGCAACCAGCAATCAGTCAGCAGATCAAACGGCTGGAAGAACAGCTCGGCACACGGCTGTTTGATCGGATTTACCGAGGGATCGAGCTGACCGAAGTCGGTGCGATCCTGTTCGAGCAAGTTACCCTTGGTTTGCAGAACATCGACGCAGGATTGAGCGCGATCAGCTCACAACAGCAACACGAGGTCCTGCAAGTTGCCACCGATTTTGCCTTCGCCGCTTATTGGTTAATGCCGCGGCTACATCGTTTTCACGAGGCCAATCCGCAGGTCGACGTCAGCCTGGTGACCAGTGAACGCAACCACAACATGCTGCGCACCGATATCGACGTGGCGATCCTGTTTGGCGATGGACGCTTTAAACAGGGCGAAAGCCATTGGCTTTTCAGCGAAGAAGTGTTCCCGGTGTGCAGTCCGCAGTTGCTCAAGGATCGCGCCCAGCCCCTGCCGGCTCAGGCGTTACTGGAGTTTCCGTTGTTGCACCTGCGCGGGCAAAACAGCAGCAACTGGTTTGACTGGAGTGGTCTGTTCCGTGAACTCGGTATCAATACACCGCCGGCGCCGGGGCAATTGCGCTTCGACAATTACACGCTGTTGATTCAAGCGGCGATTGGCGGCCAAGGCGTGGCGATTGGTTGGCGCCACCTTGTGGATAACTTGCTGAGTCAGGGTTTGCTGTGCCGTCCCATCGCCGAAACGACCCTGTCGCGCCTCGGTTATTACGTGGTGCTGCCGCAACGCAAACGCCGGGGTGCGTTGATTCAGCAGTTTGTCGATTGGCTGATGGCGGAACAGGCGAGCAGCGCGGAGTCCTTGAGTGGGCTGGCGCTGCCTTCGATTGCGGTTTGAGGATCAAAAGATCGCAGCCTGCGGCAGCTCCTACACCGATCTCATGTAGGAGCTGCCGCAGGCTGCGATCTTTTACGAATCTGAAGCCGCCACGAAATTCACATGCTGGCCCACATGCAGATTCAACCGCAGCTCATCAGCAATCCCCACCGCCACGCGATTCAAACGCTCCAGCGGTTCGGCCAGACCCGGTTCCAGATTGCCGCCGACCTGACTGAAATGCTCAATCGTCAGGCCCGCGACGCCATGTGGCGCATTCACCAGCGTCCAGTGCAGCGGACTGCTTTGCACGGCTTCGCGAATTTCCTCGGCGGCATGGCGTTGCAGGCGATCATCGACATCCGGTTCATCAAGAACGGCAAAATCGCCCACCAGAAACAGCCGCGACACATTGGCCGCTTGCAGCCCATCGACCAGCGCATCGACGGCCAGCACCTGCTCGACCGGCCCGAGCACGACGGCCCGTTCAACATGATCGCTACTGAACGGCAACCCCGGCGCATCCAGTAAACAGATGACCGCCGAACTACCGGCCACGCTATGATTGATCCGCTCCGAGTCGAACAAATCGCCGGTTTTGGTGCGCAAACCCGGACGCGGTGCCAGTGCGGTCAAATCGTCGAGGATGGCAATGACTTCGTGCTGACGGCGCAGCAACTCAGCCATCAACGCGCTGCCCAGGCTACTCATGGCACCATAGAGCACCACTTTTACCGCCGGGGTTTCGGCATTTTTCATGGCTGATCCCTTTTCTTATCCTTTGTATGGCGTGTGACATACGAGCAACGCCGAGGGTTCGAACCGATTCAGAGGCTTTCAGATGCAAGCGATCAAGGGTTATCACGCCCATGTCTATTTCGACGCCAGGACCATCGAGCAGGCGCGGGCCTTGTGCGAGCAGGCCGCGCAATTATTTGCGCTGAAAATGGGCCGCGTCCACGAACGCCCGGTCGGGCCGCATCCGGACTGGAGTTGCCAATTGGCCTTCGGCCCTGAGCTGATCGGCGATGTGCTGCCGTGGCTGGCGCTCAATCGCAAAGGCCTGGTGGTGTTTTTGCACCCGGACACTGGCGATGACTTGCTCGATCATACTGAGCACGCGATCTGGATGGGCGCGATCCGAACGCTGGATCTGTCTATTTTTTGATCAGGCTCTTGTAAACCTACAGCGTTTCTTCGGCTTCGCCTGGCAGATGCTCGTCCAGATGCAGCCAGGGCAATTGGCTGTCAGTCCAGAT
The DNA here is from genome assembly GCF_045037865.1 of Pseudomonas sp. M20. Taxonomy (NCBI): domain Bacteria; kingdom Pseudomonadati; phylum Pseudomonadota; class Gammaproteobacteria; order Pseudomonadales; family Pseudomonadaceae; genus Pseudomonas; species Pseudomonas sp. M20. The sequence continues at coordinate 5,683,354 of NZ_CP173611.1, read as the reverse complement.
ATGCCGCTCGGCCGGCGCCAGTTGCGGCTGATCAAGGGTAGCGATGGTCACGTCGATGCTATCGGGGCTAAGCCGCGTCACCAGCGCCAGTTGCGCACCGCAGTTCGGGCAGAAGAACCGCGCGCAACTACCCGACGAGTCATATCGCGATGGCGCGGCGGCCAGCCACTGGAAATTCGCCACCGGCACGGTGATCCAGGTCGTGACAATCCCGCCACTGACCTTGCGGCAAATCGAACAATGGCAATGGGCGATATCCTGCAACGCCCCGCTGAACTGATAACGAATGTGTCCGCAATGGCAGCCGCCGCTGTGCAATTCGCTCATTTCGAAGCTCCCCTTCCCGTGTTTATTGACTCTGGTTCGCATCCGACGGCCGGTTGACCGTTCACCCAAAGCTTTCTTCAACGAAAGGTAGCTGAAAGCTTCCCCGATTAGCATCGCCTCCACTTCCGGCAACAGACCGGTTGGCCAATGCGTGTGATACCTCGCACGAACGGCCCAATTAACAACAACAATGGTGATTCTGATGTCCTCTGTAACCCGCCTCCTCGCTTCAACTCCGCCCGTACGTCTCGTGCTTCCCGTTCTGCGCTGATCCCGTCCGATCTGCTCATTTAACTAGCCGCGCTACGCCTGGAGTATTCCCATGCTGACTTTCCTTGGCTTCGCCATGGTCATCACGTTCATGTTCCTGATCATGACCAAGCGCCTGTCCGCGCTGATCGCTCTGATCATCATCCCGATCGTCTTCGCCCTGTTCGGCGGTTTTGCACCGAAGATCGGTCCGATGATGCTCGAAGGCATCACCAAGCTTGCGCCGACTGGCGTGATGCTGATGTTCGCCATTCTCTATTTCGCCCTGATGATCGACTCTGGCCTGTTTGACCCGGCCGTGCGCAAGATCCTCAAACTGGTCAAGGGCGACCCGCTGAAGGTTTCGGTCGGCACCGCCGTACTGGCGCTCGTCGTTTCCCTCGATGGTGACGGCGCGACCACTTACATGATCTGCGTGGCCGCCATGCTGCCGCTGTACAGCCGCATCGGCATGAGCCCGCGGATCATGGCCGGTCTGATCATCCTCGCCGGTGGCGTGATGAACATGACCCCGTGGGGCGGCCCGACTGCCCGTGCCGCCAGTGCTCTGCATGTCGACCCGTCGGACATCTTCGTGCCGATGATTCCGGCGATGGCGGCTGGTGTTCTGGCGATCCTGGTCATCGCCTACTTTTACGGTAAGCGTGAGCGTGCACGTCTCGGTGAGCTGCATCTGGTTGGCGATGATGTCGATCACAGCGAAATCAGCGTCTCGCAATTCCCCGACGCACGCCGTCCAAAACTGATCTGGTTCAACGGCGCCCTGACCTTCGGCCTGATGTGCACGCTGATCGCCGGCCTGCTGCCATTGCCGGTGTTGTTCATGGTGGCGTTCAGTATTGCCATGATCGTCAACTACCCTTGCCTGCAGATGCAGAAGGATCGCGTCGCGGCTCACGCCGGTAGCGTGCTGGCAGTGGTCGGGCTGATCTTTGCGGCGGGTATCTTCACCGGTATCCTGTCCGGCACCGGCATGGTCGATGCGATGTCGAAGAGCCTGTTGGCAGTGATTCCGGATTTCCTCGGCCCGTATCTGGCCGTGATCACGGCGCTGGTGAGCATGCCCTTCACCTTCTTCATGTCCAACGATGCGTTCTACTATGGCGTGTTGCCGGTGTTGGCCGAAGCCGCCAGCCACTACGGGATCACCGCAGTCGAAATGGCCCGTGCCTCGATCGTCGGTCAGCCCGTCCACTTGCTGAGCCCGTTGGTGCCATCGACCTATCTGTTGGTGGCCCTGGCCGGCATTGATTTCGGTGACCACCAGCGTTTCACCCTGAAATGGGCGATCCTGGTATGTATCTGCATCCTGATTGCTGCACTGCTGTTGGGGACTTTCCCGGTGTTCAGCACTCTATAAGCCCAAGACTCACCGTTTCGGGTCCTGGCTTCGCGGTTTGAAGCCCGGACCTTTTTCGGTTTAACAATCGCTCAAAGGAATACACATGGAATGGCTGACCAACCCCGAAATCTGGGTTGCCTTCTTCACCCTGACCGCCCTGGAAATCGTCCTCGGCATCGATAACATCATCATGATTTCGATCCTGGTCAGCCGCATGCCCAAGCACATGCAGCAGCGCACCCGGATCTTCGGTCTTGGCCTGGCCATGATCACGCGCATCCTGTTGCTGCTGTCGATCACCTGGGTCATGCGTCTCACCGCCGACCTGTTCGAAGTGTTCGGCCAAGGCATTTCCGGCCGCGACCTGATCCTGTTCTTCGGTGGTCTGTTCCTGCTGTGGAAGAGCTCGCAAGAGATGTACCACGCACTGGAAGGCGAAGACGAAAGCGACGACACCCCCGGCGGCAAGGGCGGCAACTTCCTCTACACCATCATCCAGATCGCGATCATCGACATCGTCTTCTCGCTGGATTCGGTGATCACTGCCGTGGGCATGGTTTCCCACGTGCCGGTGATGGTTGCGGCGATCGTTGTGGCCGTGCTGGTGATGATGCTGGCCTCGGGCAAGATCAGCGAGTTCATCGACAAGCACCCGTCGCTGAAGATGCTGGCGCTGTCGTTCCTGCTGGTGGTCGGTACCGTGCTGATCGCCGAGTCGTTCGACGTGCATGTGCCGAAGGGCTACGTCTACTTCGCCATGGCGTTCTCGCTGGCGGTGGAAGCGATCAACATCAAGCTGCGCGGCGCGATGGCCAAGAAAAAACAGCAGCAAGACCCGGTGAAACTGCGCAAGGACATCCCGGGCCAGTAACCCGGTAGTCTGGCAATACGCAGTACCCCTGTGGGAGCGAGCCTGCTCGCGAAGACGGAGTGTCAGTCGACAGAAATGTTGGCTGATCCACCGCTTTCGCGAGCAGGCTCGCTCCCACATTTGTTTTGGGCAACACACGGGAACCGTGTCGGATTCAGGTGGGTGGATGAAGCGCCTTTCATGACACTTTTGTTTCAATCGACACTTTAGCTGTGCAATGCTGGCGCCCAGACCGTTAGCCAACTACAGCTTAAGTATCAAAAACGTAGAAACCGCGCGGTACCGTCAACTTGCCCCTCTGGGGCGCTGCTACTACAGGGGGTTTGTATGCTCACCCTGCTCAATCTGCTTTCCGCCGTGGCCCTGTTGATCTGGGGCACGCACATCGTCCGAACCGGCATCCTGCGGGTGTACGGCACCAACCTGCGCCATGTGATTGGCCAAAACATGTCCAAGCGCTGGCTCGCCTTTGTCGCCGGCATCGTCGTGACCGCGATGGTGCAAAGCAGCAACGCCACCGCGATGCTCGTCACTTCATTTGTCGGCCAAGGACTGATGGCGCTGACCCCGGCGCTGGCGACCATGCTCGGCGCCGACGTCGGTACCGCGCTGATGGCGCGGGTGCTGACGTTTGACCTGTCATGGCTGTCGCCGCTGCTGATTTTTCTCGGGGTGATTTTCTTTCTGTCGCGCAAACAGACGCGGCTCGGACAGATGGGCCGGGTGTCGATCGGGCTCGGGCTGATCATTCTCGCGCTGCAATTGATCGTCGAAGCCGCCGCGCCGATCACCCACGCTCAAGGCGTGAAGGTGATTTTCGCCTCGTTGACTGGCGACATCCTCCTCGACGCCTTGGTCGGCGCATTATTCGCGATGATTTCCTACTCCAGCCTCGCCGCCGTGCTGCTCACCGCGACGCTGGCCGGTGCTGCGGTCATCAGTTTGCCGGTGGCAATTGGTCTGGTGATCGGCGCCAACATCGGCAGCGGCGTGCTGGCGTTCATGAGCACCAGCATGCAGAACGCCGCTGGCCGTCAAGTGGCGCTGGGCAGTCTGTTGTACAAACTGATCGGCCTGCTGTTGATCATCCCGGTGCTCGACCCGCTGGTGCACTGGATCGACAGCCTCGACTTCAGCCCGCAGGAAATGGTCATCGGCTTCCACTTGCTCTACAACACCGCGCGCTGCCTGATTCTGCTGCCAAGCGTCGGCCCGATGGCGCGCCTCTGCGCGTGGCTACTGCCGGAACGGCCGGAGGTCAACGGCACTGCCAAACCGCGTCATCTCGACGCGACTGCACTGGTCACACCGAGCCTGGCGCTGGCCAACGCCGCGCGGGAAACCCTGCGCATGGGCGATCTGCTGGAGAACATGCTCGACGCCACTCTTGATGTACTGCGCGGCAAGCAGACCGCTGTCACCCAGGAAATACGTCGGCTGACCGATGACATCGAATCCTTGTACAGCGCAATCAAGCTGTATCTGGCGCAGATGCCCCGCGAAGACCTCGGCGAGCAGGACAGTCGACGCTGGGCCGAGATCATTGAGCTGGCGATCAACCTCAAATTGGCTGCCGACCTGATCGAACGCATGCTGCGCAAGATCCAGCAGCAGAAGACCTCGCAGCGCCGTTCGTTTTCCGAGGAAGGTCTGGAGGATCTGGCCGGATTGCAGCAGCAACTGATTTCTAACTTGCGTCTGGGCCTGTCGGTATTCCTCAGTGGCGATCGTGAAAGCGCCCGGCAGTTGCTGCGCGAGAAACGCCGCTTTCGCGCACAGGAGCGCCGTCTGGCCCATGCGCATGTCAGCCGTTTGCAACGCAAGATCGTCCAGAGTATCGAGACCAGCTCGCTGCATCTGGAGTTGATTGCCGACATGAAACGCCTGAATTCGCTGTTTTGCGGCAGTGCGTATGTGGTGCTGGAAACGGCGGACACCGGAGCGCTGGCGGCGGATGATATTGCCGACATTACGCATTCGCCTTGAACGACTGGGGCTGGGTTTAGTCAGTTACATTGATTCAGCCTTAAGACCTTCGCGAGCAGGCTCGCTCCCACATTTGAAATATATTCCCTTGTGGGAGCGAGCCTGCTCGCGAATGGCGGCCTGAATAGCGACACGGATCTCCAAATCAGCCGTACGGAAGCCTGTTATGCGTTGCCTGTTGTTCGCCTGTCTGTTGCTCGGTTCCCTGCCCGCCTTTGCCCTGGATCGTTTTCAGGTCGAAGGCTATGCGCTGCCCAACGGTTTGCAGCTGATGCTCAAACCCGGCACCGAACGCGGGCATGTGGCGATTCGCTTGGTGGTTGGCGTTGGCCTCGATGATTTCGATTGCGCTGAAAAAGAGCTGCCGCACCTGCTCGAACACCTGTTGTTCAGCGGCATCGACGCCACTGGCGAAGGCGGTCTGGAGGAGCGCATGCAAGCACTGGGCGGTGACTGGAATGCCTTTACCAGCAACGCCGATACCACGTTCGTCATCGAAGCACCGGCGAAGAATCAGCGCAAGGTCCTCGACCTGCTGCTCGCTCTGCTCACGCAAACGCGCATTGACGACAATGCGATCAACGCCGCCAAACGCGTGGTCGAGCGTGAGGACGGTGGCCATTACACGCGCCTGCAACGCTTTCTCGATCGTCAGGATCTCGGCCACACCGCGAGCAATCAGCTCGCCGTCGAACTGGGCCTGAAATGCCCGCAGCGCGCCGAGGTCGGTCACCTGACTCAGGAGCAATTGGAGAAGGTGCGCAAGGCCTGGTATGCGCCGAACAATATGACCCTGATTGTCGTCGGCGAACTCGACAAACTGCTGCCGGCCTATCTGGAGCGCACCTGGGGCGCGCTCGAAGCGGTTGAGCCGAGCGAGCACCGTGCACTGCCGGACATCAGCACCAGCGCCGCCCATGAACGCACCCTCACCCGTGGCTTTATCGGCGACAGCGCCAAGTTGCACTGGCTGGTGCCGGAACCGATGCTCGATGATCAGTACGACCAGACCTTCGACATTCTCAAGGATTACCTCGACTGGGCGTTGTACCGACAGATCCGCCTCAACCACGGCTTGTCTTACGGGCCATGGGCTGAGCGTGAGGTATTTGGCGGTGTGGGCTTCATGAGTCTGAACGCCGATCTGGATCGTGATGACGTCGACGAAGCCATTCAGGTGCTGGAAGACCTCAAGGCCGACCTGCTGAAAAACGGCCTCGATCCGGACACCTTTGCGCGGATCAAACAGGCTTCCATCGCCCATCAGACCTGGGCGGTGCAGGGCAACAGTGCGCTGGCGGATTACTACTGGAGCGCCCTCGGCGATTATCAGGACGGCCGCTTTGCCAACCCGGCGCGCGAGCTTCAAGGCGTGACGCTGGAAGCGGCGAACAAGGCCATGCGTGAGTTGCTGTTGCAACCGGGGTATCTGCGGATCGAGAAGCCGTTGATCAGTGATGATCAGGTGTTGTGGCTGAGTGCGGGTGGCTTGGGTCTGGTGTTGCTGGTCCTGATCGGTTGGCGTTTGCATCACCGCCGCCGGCCGGCCGAGCACTAATCCTGTAGGAGTGAGCCTGCTCGCGATAGCGGTCCTTCAGTCACCATTTCTTCGGCTGATACACCGCTATCGCGAGCAGGCTCACTCCTACAAGGGAATGCGTTGGTTTTAAGTGACCGGCAGCCTCGCCACAGCGCCCGGCGGGCGCTACTCTGTCGAGGTTTTTTCCTATCCAGTCGTGAACCGCCCAAATGCCAAAAATACAGCTCCTGATCCAGCGCATTCTCGAACTGATGAAGCGCTATCCCGGGGTCATTGCGCTTGGCGGGTTCATCTCCGGGGTCGGCAGTTTCATCATGGTCGATCGTCAGCAGGGTCTGGCGAGCTGGGTCACCGTGATCATGCTGCTCAGCTGGATCTGGCTGATGCTGGAGAACACCCTTACCGGCCTCTTCACTCGCATCTTCAAACGCGAGATCCCCCAGCCGCTGCTGCGTTACGCGACGCAGATGATCCATCAGGAAAGCCTGTTTTTCGTCCTGCCGTTTTTCTTCATCACCACGACCTGGAACAGTGGCCAGTTGTTTTTCACCGGCCTGCTCAGCGTGGCGGCACTGATCTCGATCGTTGATCCGCTCTATTACAAATGGCTGGCGCCACGGCGCTGGGCGTTTCTCGCGCTGCACACCCTGACCCTGTTCGCCGCCCTGCTCACTGCGTTGCCGGTGATCATGCACCTGACCACCGCGCAGAGCTTCAAGTGGGCGCTGGGCATTGCCGTGCTGTTGTCGTTCCCGAGTCTGGCGTCGATCTTCCCGATCCGCACGCTGCGCAATGCCTTGGCGATCCTGTGCATTACCGTTGGTATTGGCGGCGTCGGTTGGGCGCTGCGTTCGTGGGTGCCGCCGGCGACGCTGTGGATGACCGACGTGGCGATCAGCACGCAAATGCAGGACCGCACCCCCGGTGCCAGCCTCGACACGGTCAGCGCCGAGCAGATTCGCGGCGATGGCCTGTATGCCTACACCGCAATCAACGCGCCGCGCGGGCTGGATGAGCGGATTTATCACGTCTGGCAATTCAACGGCAAAGAGGTCGACCGCATCGCCCTCGATATCCACGGCGGGCGCAAGGAAGGCTACCGGGCGTGGACGCACAAGCAGAACTTCCCCGGCAACCCGGCGGGCAAGTGGCAGGTGCGGGTGCTGACCGAGGATGGCCAGGTGATCGGCGTGCTGCGCTTCGAAGTCACGGACAGCACAGTGAACAAAGAAAAGTAATCCGGTTCGTGCTATTACGTTAGTTCGCATAAAGGCCGAACAAGCACGGAGCTTATGACCAGCAGCTCGATCAGCGGTAATGCCCAACTGGACACGTCGATAACCCCTGCCCGCCTGCGGGTCACGGGGGACTGGACGCTTGCCCATTACGCCGAGCTCAAGCAACTGAGCGAAAAGCTCCACGGCCAGTACGATGCCAACACCCCGATCGACCTCAACAGCCTCGGCGCCCTCGACACCGCTGGCGCTTCGTTGCTGGTCGAACTGCTCGGCTCCGAGCGCCTGGGCAAATCCGCCGAACACCCCGATTGCACCCTGACCTCCGCCGACCGCGCGCTGCTGCAAACCGTGTACTGCTCGATGACCGATTTCTGCGTGCCGATCAAGGAAGCGGAAATCAGCGTCAGCGTGCAGCTGCTGACGCGCATTGGTCGCGCGGTCGACACGGTCTGGCAAGACACCCTGCAACTGCTCGGGTTCGTCGGCCTGATCATGGAAACCATCGCTCGCAACCTGTTCCGGCCCAAGCGCTGGCGCATCACCCCAATGATTGCGCACATCGAGCAGACCGGCCTCGACGCCGCGCCGATTGTGGCGTTGCTGACCTTTCTGGTCGGTGCGGTGGTGGCGTTTCTCGGGGCGACGGTGCTGGCCAGTTTTGGCGCGACGATTTTTACCGTGGATCTGGTGGGCTTCTCGTTCCTGCGCGAATTCGGCGTGCTGCTCACGGCGATCCTGATGGCCGGGCGCACCGCCAGCGCGTTCACCGCGCAGATCGGCTCGATGAAGGCCAACGAAGAAATCGACGCAATCCGCACCCTTGGCCTCGACCCGATGGAGCTGCTGGTGGTGCCGCGCGTGCTGGCGATGCTGGTGGCGCTGCCGATGCTGACCTTTCTCGCCATGCTCTGCGGGATCATCGGTGGCGGCGTGGTGTGTGCGGTGTCGCTGGATATCTCGCCGGCGATGTTCCTGACGCTGTTGCAGTCGGACATCGGCGTGCAGCACTTTCTGGTTGGCTTGGTCAAAGCGCCGATCTTTGCCTTCATCATTGCCGCGATTGGTTGCCTGGAAGGCTTCAAGGTCAGCGGCAGTGCCGAGTCGGTCGGCGCCCATACCACCTCCGCTGTGGTGCAATCGATTTTCGTGGTGATCGTGCTCGATGCGGTGGCCGCGCTGTTCTTCATGGAGATGGGCTGGTGAGTCGTCTACCCCGCGCGCCCTCGGAGGCGGTGATCGAAGTCCGTGGCCTGTGCAATCGCTTCGGCAGCCAAAGCGTGCACGAGAACCTCGATCTGGATTTGTACAAAGGCGAGATTCTTGCCGTGGTCGGTGGCTCCGGCAGCGGCAAATCGGTGCTGCTACGCAGCATCGTCGGTTTGCGCCGGCCCAGCGAAGGCATGGTCAAAGTGTTCGGCAAGAACCTGCCGAGCCTGTCCGAGCATGAGCGCTCGCTGGTCGAACGACGCTTCGGTGTGCTGTTCCAGAAAGGCGCGCTGTTCTCCTCGCTGACGGTCACCGAGAACGTCGCCCTGCCCCTTATCGAACATGCGGGCCTCAGCCGCAACGATGCCGAGCACCTGGCGGCAGTGAAACTGGCGTTGGCCGGATTACCGCTGTCGGCGGCGGACAAATACCCGGCGTCGCTGTCCGGCGGCATGATCAAGCGTGCTGCGCTGGCGCGGGCCTTGGCGCTGGATCCGGATATTCTGTTTCTCGACGAGCCGACTGCCGGCCTTGATCCGATAGGCGCTGCGCAGTTCGATCAACTGATTCTGACCCTGCGCGATGCGTTGGGTCTGAGCGTATTTCTGGTGACCCACGACCTCGACACGCTCTACACCATCACCGACCGCGTGGCGGTGCTGGCGCAGAAAAAAGTCCTGGTCGCAGGTCCCATCGACGTCGTTTCGGAAACCGACGACGCGTGGATTCACGAATACTTCCACGGCCCGCGCGGCCGCTCGGCGCTGGACGCCGCCAAATTGCTCAACGAGGTCTGACATGGAAACCCGAGCCCATCATGTGTTGATCGGCCTGTTCACGGTGATTGTGGTGGCAGGCGCCCTGCTCTTCGGTCTGTTCCTGGCCAAGTCCAGCGTCGACACCGAATTCAAGGATTACGAGATTGTCTTCAGCGAGGCGGTCAGTGGCTTGTCCAAGGGCAGCCCTGTGCAATACAGCGGGATCAAGGTCGGCGATGTGATCAACCTGCGCCTTGATCCAAAAGATCCACGGCGGGTGCTGGCGCGGATTCGTCTGGCCGGTGATACGCCGGTCAAGGAAGACACCCAGGCCAAGCTGGCGCTGGCCGGGATCACGGGGACGTCGATCATCCAGCTCAGCGGTGGTACCCCGGAAAGCCCGAAACTGCGTGGGCATGACGGTAATCTGCCGACCATCGTCGCGTCGCCCTCGCCTATTTCGCGCTTGCTCAATGACTCCAACGATTTGATGACCGGCATCACTGCGCTGCTGCAGAACGCCAATCAGATGTTCTCTGCCGAGAACGTCGAGCGCGTCAGCAAAACCCTCGCCCATCTGGAGCAGACTACCGGCACCATCAATGATCAGCGCGGTGACATCAAGCAAGCCATGCAGCAACTGGCGACCGTCGGTAAACAGGCCGGCAGCATGCTCGAACAGACCTCGTTACTGATGCGCAACGCCAACGGCTTGATCAACGATCAGGGCAAGCAAGCGTTGGGTAGCGCCGAGCAAGCGATGAAGTCGCTGGAGCAAAGCACAGCAACCATCAGTACTTTGCTCAGCAAAAACGAAAACTCCCTCGATAACGGCATGCAGGGCCTCAATGGCCTGGCCCCGGCGATCCGCGAACTGCGCGAGACGCTGACTTCGTTGCGCGCCATCTCGCAACGCCTTGAGGCCAACCCCAGCGGCTACCTGTTGGGCCGTGACAAGAACAAGGAATTCACACCATGAAGCTGACTCGACTTGCCCTCCTCGCCGGCTTCACGCTGATCAGCGCCTGTTCGATTCTGCCCCAGTCCGAGCCGTCGGATGTCTATCGCCTGCCGGCCGCACAGGCGCCCGCCTCGGCCAGCTCGGCGGCAACGCAGCAGTGGTCGTTGCGGCTGAACAAGCTGCAGGCCAGTGAGGCGTTGAACCGGCCGACGATTGCGGTGATTCCGCAGGGCGATGTGATCAGCAGCTACAAGGGCTCGCGCTGGAGCGATCCGGCGCCGGTGCTGGTGCGTAATCGTCTGCTGGATGGGTTTCAGAGTGATGGTCGGGTGACGTTGCTCAGTACCGATGACAGCAACTTTGCTGCGGATCTGGAATTGGGCGGCAGTTTGCAGGCGTTTCAGACCGAGTATCAGGGCACGCAGGCCAGCGTCGTGGTGCGGGTTGATGCGTTGCTGGTGCGTGGTTATGACCAGCGGATTCTGGCCAGTCGCCGCTTTGAAGAGCGTCAGCCGTTGAGTGATGTTCAGGTGCCGGCGGTGGTCGCCGGGTTTGGCCAGGCCAGTGATCGCCTCACCGCGAAAGTCGTCGCGTGGGCCGTAGATCAAGGCCAAAGACTTGCCCCACCGAAACCTTAAGCCAGGCATCAATCCCTGTGGGAGCGAGCCTGCTCGCGAAGGCGTCGTGTCAGACACATCAACGTGAATGACACACCGCTTTCGCGAGCAGGCTCGCTCCCACATTGGATATTTGTTCAGCCGAAGAACCAGTAGCAGACGAAAATGGCGCCAACGACACCAGCAAACTCCGCCAGCAACGCACACCCCACCGCATGCCGCGCCCGCTGAATCCCCACCGCGCCGAAATACACCGCCAGCACATAGAACGTGGTCTCGGTACTGCCCTGAATCGTCGCCGCGACCAGCGCTGGGAAGCTGTCGACCCCCGAGGTCTGCATCGTCTCGATCAACATCGCCCGTGCCGCGCTGCCGGAGAACGGTTTGACCATTGCTGTCGGCAGCGCATCGACAAAGCGCGTGTCCCAACCGGCCCACTCGACCAGATGGCGAATTCCGTCCAGCCCGAAGTCCAAGGCACCAGAGGCACGCAACACGCCTACAGCACAGAGCATTGCCACCAGATACGGCAGCAGATTCTTCGCGACATCGAAGCCCTCTTTGGCGCCCTCTACAAACGCCTCGTAGACCTTCACTTTCTTTAACGCGCCGATCAGCAAGAACAGCATGATCAACCCGAACAGCGTGAGATTGCCGAGGATCGACGACAATCCTGCCAGAGCCGTCGCCGAAAGGGTGCCCAGCAGCGCCATGAAACCACCCAGTATCAACGCCCCGGGAATCAGATACGCCAACACCACCGGATCCCAGATCCGCAAACGCTGCATGAACGCCACCGAGAGGAAGCCGACGATCGTCGAGCAACTGGTCGCCAGCAGGATCGGCAGGAACACCAGTGTCGGGTCCGGCGCGCCTTGCTGGGCGCGGTACATGAAGATCGTCACCGGCAGCAGGGTCAGGGAGGAGGCGTTGAGCACCAGGAAGAGGATTTGCGCGTTACTGGCGATGGTGGCACTGGGATTGAGCTCCTGCAGCGCCTTCATGGCTTTCAGGCCGATCGGCGTGGCCGCGTTGTCGAGGCCCAGACCGTTGGCGGCGAAGTTCAGGGTGATCAGGCCAAGGGCAGGGTGGCCGGCCGGGACTTCCGGCATCAGCCGCAGGAACAGCGGGCCGAGTACCTTGGCCAGCCATTCGACGATCCCGGCCTTCTCGGCGATGCGCAGAAAGCCCAGCCACAGGGTGAGGGTGCCGAACAGCAGCACCATGACTTCGACCGAGAGCTTGGCCATGGCGAAAATGCTTTCCACCATCGCCGCAAAGATCCCGGCGTTGCCGCCGATCAGCCACTGCGCGAGCGCCGATACGGCTGCCACGATGAAGAAGCCAAGCCACAGGCCATTAAGCATCAGTCAAATCCCCCGAAGAATGCGGCGAATGATAGCGGGGTCGCCAGAAACGACAAACCCCGGATTTCTCCGGGGTTCGTTTGGCTGACTCGGTCCACTGTAGGAGTGAGCCTGCTCGCGATCGCGGTGTATCAGACAACAGAGATGTTGAATGTACAGCCCTCATCGCGAGCAGGCTCCCCCTACAGGGATTTGTGTCAGTTCTTGGAGATTTCGCCTGCTGGCAGTTTTTCCTTGCTGCGCCAGTGCGGCAGGGAGTTCCAGTAGCGCTGGCCCTTGGCGTCGTCGTACATGCCTTCCCAACGTGCGATAACCAGTACCGCCAAGGCGTTACCAATCACGTTCAGAGCGGTACGCGCCATGTCCATGATGCGGTCGACACCGGCGATGAACGCCAGACCTTCCAGCGGAATACCGACGCTGCCCAGAGTGGCCAGCAGTACCACGAAGGACACGCCCGGTACGCCGGCGATGCCTTTGGAGGTGACCATCAGGGTCAGGACCAGCAGCAGTTGTTGGCTGATCGACAGATCGATGCCGTACAGCTGAGCAATGAAGATCGCGGCGATCGACTGGTACAGGGTCGAACCGTCGAGGTTGAACGAATAACCGGTCGGTACCACGAAGCTGCAGATGGCTTTCGGTGCGCCGTAGGCTTCCATCTTCTCGATCACCCGTGGCAGCACGGTTTCCGAGGAGGCAGTGGAGTAGGCCAGCACCAGCTCATCCTTGAAGATGCGCATCAGCTTGATCACCGAGAAGCCGAACAGCTTGGCGATCAGGCCCAGTACCACGAAGGCGAAGAAGGCGATGGCGACGTAAACCAGGATCACCAGTTTGGCCAGCGGCAGCAGCGAGGCGAAGCCGAAGTTGGCGACGGTCACCGCGATCAGTGCGAACACGCCGATCGGCGCATAGTTCATGATCATGTGGGTGACTTTGAACATGCTTTCCGAGACGCCCTGGAACATCTTCACCAGCGGCTCGCGCAGGTCCGACTGCAGGCTCGACAGACCGAGACCGAACAGCACGGAGAAGAAGATGATCGGCAGCATTTCGCCGCGGGCCATGGCCGCGAAGATGTTCGACGGGATCAGGTTGAGGATGGTCTCGATGAACGCGTGTTCATGCTGTACCTCGGCGGCGGTTGCCTGGTACTTGGAGATGTCCACCGTGCCGAGGGTGCTCATGTCGATGCCTGTGCCCGGATGGAACAGGTTGGCCAGCAACAGGCCGACGACGATGGCGATGGTGGTGACGATTTCGAAATAGATGATCGTCTTCAGGCCGATACGCCCGAGCTTCTTGGCGTCGCCCACGCCGGCAATGCCGACAATCAGGGAAGAGATGACGATCGGGATCACGATCATCTTGATCAGACGGATAAAGATATCGCCTGCCGGTTGCAGGACGTTGCTGATCCACCAGGCCTTCTCGGCACTGAAGTGGTTGAGCAACGCACCAATTGCAATACCCAAAACCAGACCGATGAGGATCTGCCAGGCGAGGCTAATTTTTGCCTTCTTCATTATCTTTACCCTTACTTGCGTTTGACTCAGGCACATGCAGGAACTGGAACGCTCATTAGCGGAAAAGTCTGTGCATCTGCCTCCGTATAAGGTGCCCCGAAGCGCGTGATTACGGCTCTTCGGCAGGCGAAAAAAGGCGCAACTATTCCGATGCAAGGTTGCGCCGTCTAATGCCGTAAACGCCTACCCTATGCCGAATCGGCATGAGCTTTTTTAAATGAAACTGGCGTCCCAACCGGTTCGATTGTGACATTTCGGCCGGCATAAGTGCCGTGAACCGGTCTTTACAGCGTGGGTTGGTTATTTTTTGAACGAGAAAAATCGACAAAAAATCTAGGAAAAAGCCTACGCAGGAAGACTAGAAGTCCTACTGTTTAAACGGTCTCTTTGTCGATATACGGTCGCCGTGAAACACCGCGTAATGTTTTTGCGCGCAGTGTCAGCGATAAAAAGGATGAGCTGGACGCTCTGGATCAATGTTTTGCGTGTTTGAAAGCTCAGCGCAAGTCCGTCGAACCACTGTGGGTCGGCGAACCTGCGGCGCAGCTTTTACCCTGACCCGGCCCTCGCGCAGGCACTCCCTGTACCCGTAGGTCACTCCGACCCTGCAACAGTCAGAACGTCCCGGCCCCCTGGTCATGCGCCAGCCTTCCTCAGGTCGGCGCAATGGAAGACAGCAGGGCTGCTGTCTTCATGTGCAGATCAGTACCACTTCGGATCTTTTTTCAGGGTTTCCATCAGCAGATCCTGCATGCCCTGGTCGGGTTTGCCGAGGAAGCGGTAGGTGGCATGTCGCGTTGGCGACTTGTCGGCCGGCAGTCCCTCGGGCACATCAACGAGCATGGCGTAAGCGTCTTTCTTGTCGAAACTGAACGCGACGATCAAGCGGTGGTTCAAGCACTTGTCTGCGGATTCGCAGAGCGGCCCGACCAGATACTGGTCGCCATCTTCAGTTACGGCATTCATTTGCTGGTCAGGCGTGCCGGACAGGTTCATCACCCATTCCGGCAGGCGCTCTTCCTTCTTCACCACGCCTTCCCAGGTTTCCCGGTATTGCGGGTCGGAACTCAACAGTTCGTTGACTCGCGTCTGGCCGTCATTGGCCGCCATCGCCATGGCACTACCGCCCAGAAGCAGGGCGGCTGCCAGTGTCTTTAACACACTCATCGTTAACCTCGGCCGCGACGGCCAAAGAAGAAGGAAGCGATGAACATCACCAGGAACACGACAAAGAGAATCTTGGCGATACCCGTGGCGGTGCCCGCGATACCACCGAAGCCCAGTACTGCAGCGATGATGGCAATGATCAAGAATGTAATTGCCCAGCTCAACATGGTGATTCTCCTTACTTCTCTATTTGGGGGTGTTACGTGTTCCGGCGCTCTGCGCCCGAATTCGTTTGCTCTTTAGAAAACCCAGCGCTCTTCACGTGGCAGTTGATCCAGTGGCTGCGCCTGATCGACGTCCATCATGCGCATCGAGGCGCTTTCGGCCTGACTGCTGCTGACGGCGCTGAAGTGCGTTTGCGTGTTGTGCTGGATCGAAATCAACGGCTCAACCTGCTGGCTGTTTTCCCAGCGCAGGTATTGCTGGCAGGCGATCAGGGTGATCAGCAGCGCCAATACGCCAAACAGACCTTGCTGGATGTACAGTGGCGAGATACGCACTTGGGCGGCACGTGGGCGAGTCATCCTGGGTTCCTCACTCTTATTCGGTTGGGGCAGTTCTGATCTGCCCGGGATGAGTGAGATATTGCAGCCTGCATGCCAGTTTTTTATTTGAAAAATATTCAATAAAATCAATGAGTTGTAAGCATGATGAAAAACGTCTGCGACGCATCCTGCACGATGGGTCCTCTGGGGTCGTGCGCAATGCACGATTTTTTCGTAGGAGAATTCATTCTTATGGAATTGAGAGCAGGGCGTAGATGTCAGAAAAGTACGCAGGGAATGCCCTGCAAATCTGAATTTGTTTAAAAAACCAGCAAAACCAACAACTTGGCTGTAAAGGCAGGAGAGAGCTACCCTCCTATGGCTGGCATCGTTCAGAATCAACCATGCAACTTGCCCGATTTTTCCGGGACTAACCCAAGACCAATCACTATGGAGCGTAGGAAAAATGGAATCTGCCACTGAGCATCAAGGCCGCATTCTGCTGGTGGACGACGAATCCGCCATCCTGCGTACTTTCCGTTATTGCCTCGAAGACGAGGGCTATACGGTGGCCACCGCCAACAGCGCGGCTCAGGCCGAGGCATTGTTGCAGCGCCAGGTCTTCGACCTGTGCTTCCTTGATTTGCGCCTGGGCGAAGACAACGGTCTCGACGTGCTGGCGCAGATGCGCATTCAGGCGCCGTGGATGCGCGTGGTCATCGTCACCGCGCATTCGGCTGTCGATACCGCCGTCGATGCGATCCAGGCGGGCGCCGCCGACTATCTGGTCAAGCCGTGCAGCCCGGATCAGTTGCGTTTGGCCACCGCCAAGCAACTGGAAGTGCGCCAACTGTCAGCGCGCCTCGAAGCGCTGGAAGGCGAGATCCGCAAACCGAAGGACGGGCTCGATTCCCACAGCCCGGCGATGAAAGTCGTATTGGAAACCGCCCGCCAGGTCGCCGGCACCGACGCCAACATTCTTATCCTCGGCGAGTCCGGTACCGGTAAAGGTGAGCTGGCCCGAGCGATTCATGGCTGGAGCAAACGTGAGAAGAAATCCTGCGTGACCATCAACTGTCCGTCGTTGACCGCCGAACTGATGGAAAGCGAGCTGTTCGGCCACAGTCGCGGTGCGTTTACCGGCGCCAGTGAAAGCACGCTGGGCCGGGTTAATCAGGCCGACGGCGGTACGCTGTTTCTCGACGAGATCGGCGATTTTCCCCTGACTTTGCAACCCAAGTTGCTGCGTTTCATTCAAGACAAGGAATATGAGCGGGTAGGGGATCCAGTCACCCGTCGCGCTGACGTACGCATTCTGGCTGCGACCAACCTCAACCTGGAAGACATGGTCCGTGACGGGCGTTTCCGTGAAGACCTGCTCTATCGCTTGAACGTCATCACCCTGCACTTGCCGCCACTGCGTGAGCGCGCCGAAGACATTCTGACTTTGGCTGATCGCTTCCTCGCTCGCTTCGTTAAAGAGTACGCACGTCCGGCACGGGGCTTCAGCGACGAGGCTCGCGAGGCGCTGCTGGGCTACCGCTGGCCGGGCAACATTCGTGAGCTGCGTAACGTGGTTGAGCGGGCGAGCATCATCTGCCCGCAGGAACGCGTGGAAATCAGCCACCTCGGCATGGCCGAACAACCGGCCAACAATGCGCCAAGAGTCGGTGCGGCGCTGAGTCTCGACGAGTTGGAAAAAGCCCATATCGGCGCGGTGCTCGCCACCGCCGGCACGCTGGATCAAGCGGCGAAAACCCTGGGCATCGACGCCTCGACCCTGTATCGCAAGCGCAAGCAGTACAACCTGTGAGCGCCGGGCGATGAAACTGGCGATGAAGTTGCGCACGCGGTTGTTCCTGAGTATTTCCGCCTTGATCACGGTGGCCTTGCTCGGGCTGTTGCTCGGGCTGGTCAGCGTGATGCAGATGGCCGGCACTCAAGAAGCTTTGGTGCGCAGCAACTTCGTCACTCTGGATCTGGGGCTTAAGTTGCGGCAGACGCTGGGTGATCAACTGATCATCATGCTGGCCGAAAAGCCTGATCCCGTGGCGTTCGAAGCGTCGAAACAGCATTACTTCGAGTTGCTGGACCAAGGCATCGCCCAAGAGCAAGAGGGCGATGGTCGGCTATACGGCTTCAGTCGGGCAAAAGCGGATTATCTGAGCTTCCTGGAAGCTTTCGATTTGTCGCGTGACCCGGCCGGCTCCATAAGCAGCAGCGCTGACTTCAGGGAGCGCTTCAATACGTTGCGCAACGGACTGATCACCGAGCACAAGCATGCACTGGATAACATCAACGCGGTACAGCGTGAGGCGCGTGACCGTGCCTTGTTGATTGCGGGTCTGCTTGGATTTGTCGGATTGGCGGTGCTGATCATCGGTTTCATCACGGCCCACGGGATTGCCAGGCGTTTTGGCGCGCCGATCGAGGCGCTGGCGCAAGCGGCGGACAATATCGGCCAAGGCAATTTTGAAGTGACCCTGCCGATTTCGTCGGCGATGGAAATGAATCAGCTGACCAAGCGTTTCGGCATGATGGCTGAGGCACTGCGCGAACATCAGGCGACCAACGTCGATGAATTGCTCGCCGGCCAGCAACGCTTGCAAGCGGTACTCGACAGCATCGATGACGGCTTGCTGATGATCGACCGCCAGGGGAATCTGGAGCACCTCAATCCCGTCGCTCAGCGGCAGTTGGGTTGGGGCGATGATCGTCTCGGCCAGGGACTGGGCACGGCGCTGGAACGACCAGAGCTGGATGCGCAGCTGCAACTGGTGCTGCGCGGCGGCACGCTGGAGCGGGCGCCGGAAGATTTGAGTATTGAGGTTGACGGCGAATCACGCCTGCTGACCTACAGCCTGACGCCGGTCAGTCATACCCAAGGGCATATTCTCGGCGCGGTGATGGTGCTGCACGATGTCACCGAGCAGCGTGCCTTCGAACGGGTGCGCAGTGAATTCGTGCTGCGCGCTTCACATGAGCTACGCACGCCGGTTACCGGCATGCACATGGCCTTCGGTTTGTTCCGCGAGCGAGCGAAGTTTCCAGCGGAGTCGCGCGAGGCTGATCTGCTCGACACCGTGAATGAGGAAATGCAGCGCCTGATGCAGTTGATCAATGACTTGCTTAACTTCTCGCGTTATCAGAATGGCCTGCAGAAACTCACATTGGCGCCATGCTCCATCGAAGACTTGCTGGAGCAGGCGCAGCTGCGCTTTGCCGATTCGGCGGCGGCCAAGGGCATCGCCCTGAATGTCGAAGTACAGGCGCCGCTGCCACGTTTGCAGGCTGATCAGGCGCAACTCGATCGCGTGCTCGACAACCTGATCGACAACGCCCTGCGCCATACCGCCCGCGACGGTCAGATTCGCTTGCAGGCACGTCGGCATGGCGAGCGGGTGATAATCAGCGTCGAAGACAACGGTGAAGGCATTGCCTACGGCCAGCAAGGGCGAATCTTCGAGCCGTTCGTGCAGGTCGGGCGCAAGAAGGGCGGCGCTGGACTGGGTCTGGCGCTGTGCAAGGAAATCGTCCAGCTGCATGGCGGACGCATGGGGGTTTATTCGCGGCCGGGGCAGGGCACGCAGTTCTATATGGCGCTCGCGGTTTAGGCTTCGTCGTCCATACGCCTTCCCGCGAGGCGTCGGCCACGGGTGATCAGTTCGATGAACTGCACCGCGCTCAGCGCATGGGCGAACAACCAGCCTTGACCGAATTTCACGCCTTCGCTACTGAGCAGCTCAGCCTGTGATTCCAGTTCGATGCCTTCGGCAATCACCTTCAGATCCAGCGCCTGGGCCATGTGAATGATGTGCGGAGCGACGCCGCTGCTGGCGGCGTCATGACCCAGTGCATCAATAAACGCTTTGTCGATCTTCAGGCAGTCCACCGGCAAGGTTTGCAGGTAGGCGAGGCTGCAATAGCCGGTGCCGAAGTCGTCGATCAACACCTGATGGCCGACATCGCGCAAGGCTTGCAGGTTTTCCCGCGCCACCACCACGTCAATCAAGCCACGCTCAGTGACCTCGAAGGCTATCTGCCGCGCGGCTACACGATGGAGCGTTAGCAGCCGCGCCATGACCTGGCCGATGCGCGGCACCATCACGTCGCAGGCAGCCAGGTTGACCGAGATATACAGTTGCGGATTGGCTCGCAGCACCGGACCCAGTTGCTCCAGCAAACGCTGGAGGACAAAGTCGGTCATCTGCCGAATCTGCCCGGTATTTTCCGCCATGGGGATGAACAGGTCCGGGCTGGTCAGTGTGCCGTCGGGGCGGCGCCAGCGCAGCAGCGCTTCGGCGCCGACGCAGTTGCGGCTGTCGAGGTCGAAGATCGGCTGGTAGAGCACCTGTAGCTCGCCCCGGCGAATGGCGCCATTGAGTTCGGCGTCCAGTGACTGGCGCTGGCGCACCAGCAAGAACACAAAGAACCCTAGGAATGCGCCGAGCACTAGACAGGCCGGAACCATCCACCACCAGATCGCAGGGATGTGCATGCCGGTGCGCGGCGTGATCAGCACCAGTTGATATTCCGGGTTGTTGGTGGGCATGCGGTAGATCAGCCGAGTCTGAGTGACTTGTAATGACTCGCGGCTTTTCGGTGGCCAATGTTCGGTCGGTGGCCAGGCCTGCGCCGTACCGAGGACCGGGATCGCCCGGGTGCCGTGATCGAGAACCACCAAAAGGCTGCTGCCGGGCGACAGATCGACCATGTCGGTCAGATGCCCACGTGATGTGGCCACACGAAAATTGCCGCGGCCCAGCATCAGCGCGGCGCGGTTTTCATCGGGTTCGGTGGTGGTATTGAGCCAATAGCTGTAAGTCGGCCCTCTGATATCCGGCGCCCGTACTACCGACACGCCTTCCTGACGTGGGCGGTTGGAGCAGATCCGCGTGGCGTCCATGTAAGCCGCTTCGTAGACGAAGCGATAGTTGAAGGTGACTTGCTGCAGGGTCGCGATCATTTCATCGTCACAACTGCGCAATGGCTGCGCTTCGAGATCGTCAAGACTTTCGCGTAACTGGCCGAACAATTGTTCGAGGCGGGCGAGGAAACGTTCGCCTTGCGCGTTCATTTCCTGACTTTCGCTTTGCTCGACCTGTCGCATTGCCACGAACATTCCGCCGGCGATCAGCAGGCAGGCACTGAGGACAGCCGCGATCATCGCCAAAAACCACGGGCGATAAAACCAGCTACGCAGCGTCTCTCGGGTAGCAACCATCATGGAATATCCGAAGAATTACCAATGAGTTATAGCTGCTGATTGCGATTTCGCCCTAACCGTCGGGCGGGCGTCATTATTTTGTCTGGTTAAGTACCAGCAACAACGCTGCCGTTTGCGCATCCGGCGTGCCGTCGAAGCGCGAGGGCCGGAAGTGCATCTGGAACGCGGCGAGGACATGGCGCGTGGCGACGTCCAGCTCGCCGGTCTGTGGTGTGTCATAACCCAAGTGCGCCAATTGCGCCTGGAACCAGCTGATGCTTGGCAGCTCGCTGCTGTTGAACAGCATCTGCTGACGCGCAACCGCCTGTTCGTTCGGCCATATGCCCAGGCCTTCGGCAGCGAGGCGCTTCCACGGGAACAATGGGCCCGGATCGAGTTTGCGCAGTGGTGCGATGTCGCTGTGGCCGATGATGTGCCGCGGGCTGACGCCGTTGCGCTTGCTGATGTCCTTGAGCAGGACGATCAACGATTGGATCTGCGCTTCGCTGTACGGATACCACAGACGCCCGGTCGGCGTGTCTTTGAAGCCTGGATTGACGATTTCAATGCCGATCGAGCTGGAGTTGAGCCAGGTACGGCCCTGCCATTGGCTTTCGCCGGCATGCCAGGCGCGCTGGTTCTCATCCATCAGTTTATAGACGGTGCCGCCCTTGTCGTCGCCGATCAGGTAATGGCTGCTGACCTCGCCGTGGGTCAGCAATTGCAGAGAGCGCTCCAGCGAGGCCGACGTGTAATGCACGATCACGAACTGGATACGGCTGTCGTAATTGGCCGAAGGATGGCTGATGTCGTAACGCGGGCTGCTGGAACAAGCGGCCAGAACGAGCAGCGAAGCGAGGAGGGCAAAGAATTTCATGGCAGAAGGCAGTACACGCAAGACAGTAATGCAACAGTGTAACGTACTGCCTTGCGTCTCGACGGCCAGTGGGCGGATTTAAACAAAATGGAACAATTTGCTCAGCCCAGCTCGACCCGATTGCGTCCTGCATTTTTAGCGCGGTATAGCGCCTGATCGGCTCTTTTCAGTACCAGATCGCTGTGCTCTCCAGCGCGGAATGATGCCAGTCCCATGGAAATGGTGATCGTCACCCGCTCGCCCTTGAAGTGAAACGGGCAAGCTTCGATCGCTGCGCGCAGGGCCTCCAGCAGTTTGGCGCCTACTGCCGGCGGCGTTGCCGGCATCAACAGAACGAACTCTTCCCCGCCGAAACGGGCAATGAAGTCCGAGCCGCGCAGGCGTTTGCGCAACACGGTGGCGATGATTTTCAGCACCTTGTCGCCGGCCAGATGGCCGTAGTTGTCGTTGATCCGTTTGAAGTGATCGAGGTCGAGCATGGCCAGGCTCAGGGTGTTGCCGTGTTGTTGCCACTGCTGGATTTCGTGCTCGAGGCGTTCGCTCCACGCGGCGCGATTGGGCAGGCCGGTGAGCGGATCGATCAAGGCTTTCTGTCTTTGTACTTCAAGATGTTCGCGGAAACCTTGGGCTTCCTGTTCCATATGCGCTACGCGCTCTGACAGGCTTGTCAGCCGCGTGGCGACTTCCTGCTCGCGGGCGTCGCGCTGCTTCTGGTGCTGATCCATGGTGCCGAGCAGGCCTTCGAGATGGTTCTCCAGCACGTGCTTGAGGTCTTCCAGATCCGCTGCTTCCTGCACGCTGGTCTGCAGGCCGTCGACTTGCTCGCGGATCTGCGTGTCCATTGCCCGCGCCGCCGAGCTGTTGTCGGCATGGCCTTCGCTGGCCGCTTGCAGGTTGCTCTGGAATGCTTCGAGGCGTTCGTTGAGCTGTTGCAGATAGGCTTCGAATTCGTGCTGACCGCTGTCGGTGATCGCCAGCATCAACGTCGCAAGATCGTCGAGGATCGGGATCAATTCGTACCAGTTCAAACCGTGTTTGAGCCGTTCACGCATGGCTTCGGCTTGTGGACGGTGACGTTCAGGCAGAGTCAGGTCGTCGAGCAGCCCGATCAGGGTGTCTTCGATGTGTTTGGCCACGGAGCTATAGGATGGCTCGGGGGTGTCTGGCAGGGCGAACAGGATGTCGTGCTCGGGCTGCTCCGGGTCGATGGCGGCCAGCGCCAGGGCAATTGGCTCGGGCAGTGGCAAGCTGTCGAGGATCAGTGGAGTCGGATCGCCGGGGTGGATCAGTTCATCGGGATTGATGGCGGCAGGCGCGATTTCATTCTGAGCAGGAGCCGGGGTGAAAACAGGCTCAAGCTTGATGTGCTCAGCCTGCGGTTCGACCGGATGGCTGCTGACTTTGCTGACGACCGTGGGTGGTACAAAGTTAACCACCTCTGCCGGTTCCGGTTCCAAATGAGCCTGGGTGGCTGGCGTCGTTGTTTCGACGGGCGTAGGCGGATCGATGGTGGGAGCTACCGTCACGGCTTCAATCGCTGCGACTGGGGCGGGCTGTGCGGCCTCTGACTTGGGTGCCGGCGGGTCAAGTGGTTGCAGTGGCGGCGTGGCTTGAAGCGGCGCGGGTGATTCCGTTGCTGGCGCTTCTTCGCTGTCGCGGCTACCGAACAAACGTTGCAACAGACCCGGGCGACCCGGCTCTGCCGGGGTGTCCAACTGACTCAACGCCTTGCCCTGCAAACCACTGAGCTCACTCAGCAGCAGCGGCATTTCCCGCGCCGAGCCGACGCGGCCATCCAGTTGTTTGGCGAACTTCTTCAAGGGCTGGGCGACTTCACGTGGCAGCGGCAAAGCCTGCAACTGCGTGACCAGCGATGTCAGCGCGCTGCTGACTTGATCAATGCGGGTTTCGCGGCGCTGCTCGGAATCGAGCACGGCTTTTTCCAGGCGCGGCAAAAGGGCGGCCAGGCCGGCGTCCATGTCGTCGGTGCGCACCACGTCGCGCATCTCTTTCATGCACTGATCAACGACCTTGTCGGTACCTTCAGCCGCCAGTGTGCTGCGCACCAGACCGCGACGCAGCAAGTCGAGCCTGGCGGCCCAGCGGCGTTCGAGTTTGTCCTGCTGTTCGATGCTTTTGAGGTACTTCTCTTTCCAGCGCTGGGCGTCGTCGCTCATTCAGGGGTTCCGCGAGGGGCAGGACTCAACGCGGGCAATGCATCGGCCGTGAGCGAACCCGGCAGACGAATCTCTACCGCGACCGGCAGGTGATCGGAAATCGGTTGGGCCAGCACTTCGACCTTTTCCAGGGTCAGGGTCGGGCTGAGCAAAATATGATCAAGGCAACGTTGAGGACGCCAGCTGGGGAAAGTCGCTTCCACCTGCGGGGCCAGTAGGCCGAGATCGCGTAACGGAGAGTGTTGTAGCAGATCGCTGGCGTGGGTGTTCATGTCGCCCATCAACACCTGGTGTTTATAACCACCGATCAGCTCACGAATATAGGCCAGTTGCAGGCTGCGTGTTCGCGCACCAAGGGCCAGGTGCATCATTACCACCACCAACGCTTCCGGGCCTTCGCCGAAACGCAGCAGAATCGCCCCGCGACCTTTCGGGCCGGGCAGCGGGTGATCTTCGATCGCCGACGGTTTCAGGCGACTGAGCACGCCATTGCTGTGCTGAGCGAGTCGGCCGAGGTTGCGATTGAGTTGTTGATACCAGTAAGGGAAGGCGCCGAGTTGGGCCAGATGTTCCACCTGATTGACGTAGCCCGAACGCAAGCTGCCGCCATCGGCTTCCTGCAGAGCGACCAGATCGAAGTCGCCGAGCAAGTCACCGATCTTTTGCAGGTTGCCTGAACGGCCGTTGTGCGGCAGCAGGTGCTGCCAGCTACGGGTCAGGTAATGCCGATAGCGCTCGGTGCTGATGCCGACCTGGATATTGAAACTGAGCAGACGCAAACGCTGGTCTGCGGGCAGGCCCGTGGACTCCAGGTGATGCTCGTTGACCTGCGGATCATGCAGGCCAACGATGCGTTCAGACTTCCAGCGGCGCATGGCGGTAGCCGCGCTTAGTTGGCAGCAGCCTTGGTTGCCGCTCGCTCTTTGGCGACCAGTTGGTCAGCCAGTTGCAGCGCTTGTTCGGCACCACCGGCGGAGCCGATGTCAAAGCGGTACTTGCCATTGACGATCATGGTTGGCACGCCAGTGATTTCATACTTCTTGGCCAGTTCGCGAGCTTTTACGATCTGACCTTTGATGGCGAACGAGTCGAACGTGGCGAGGAATTTGTCCTTGTCTACGCCCTGGGTGGCGAGGAAGTCAGCCATGTCGTTCTTGTCGGTCAGCTTCTTGTGTTGTTTCTGGATTGCTTCGAAAACGGCGTTGTGAACCTTGTGCTCGACACCCATGGCTTCGAGGGTCAGGAACATCTGGCCGTGAGCATCCCACGGGCCACCGAACATGGCAGGGATGCGCACG
Organism: Pseudomonas sp. M20; assembly: GCF_045037865.1. Classification (NCBI taxonomy): domain Bacteria; kingdom Pseudomonadati; phylum Pseudomonadota; class Gammaproteobacteria; order Pseudomonadales; family Pseudomonadaceae; genus Pseudomonas; species Pseudomonas sp. M20. The sequence continues at coordinate 5,658,132 of NZ_CP173611.1, read as the reverse complement.
AAGTTGACGTCGGAGGGCAGTTTCTCAACCCAAGGGTTGATCACGGGCTCAAAAGCGTAGCAGTGCGGGCAGCCGTACCAGAACAGCTCGACCACTTCGATCTTGCCAGGCTCTGCAACCGGAACCGGGTTGGCCAGTTCCACGTAAGGGGCGGCAGGGGCTTCGGCGGCTTGAGCGGTCACGCCGAACAGGCTGGCAGCGACGAGAGCGGCGCTGATGATCAGATTACGCATGCTTTACTCCTGGACAATTTTGGTCGCCTCGCGCGACCTGTTTTCAGACAGATCCTGGCGGGCATGAGTTCTGTAGTGTAACGGCAGCGGCCACAAAAAAGGGCGGCCAAAGCCACCCTTTTTATACTTGCTGCGACGGATTAATCGAGCGTTAACATTGCCGGAGATATCAACTCCTGCATTGAATCACGCAACACCCCTGTAGGAGCTGCCGAAGGCTGCGATCTTTTGATCTTCAGCCTCGCTCAACGCCCGATCCGGCGCGCTTAGTGCAAACCCTGAATGTAGCTGGAGACCGCCGCAATATCTTCGTCGCTGAGGCGCTTGGCGATGGTCTGCATGGTCATGGTGTCGCCGTCGTTGGTGCGGCCACCTTCTTCCTTGCGGAAATCGGTCAGCTGCTTGGCGATGTATTGAGCGTGTTGGCCACCCAGGTGCGGAAAGCCGGCAGCCGCGTTGCCGGCGCCGTTCGGTGAGTGGCAGCCGGTGCAAGCTGGCAGGCCCTTGGCCAGGTTGCCGCCACGGAACAGGGCCTCACCGCGTGCAACGATCTTCGGATCGGCGGCGCCGACACTGCCCTTCTGGGTGGCGAAGTAGGCGGCGATGTCGGCCAGATCCTGATCGCTCAGGTTGGTCAGCAGGCCGGTCATTTCCAGAACGGTGCGCTTGCCCGACTTGATGTCGTGCAGTTGCTTGGTCAGGTACCGTTCACCTTGACCTGCCAGTTTCGGAAAGTTTGGCGCCATGCTGTTGCCGTCCGGGCCATGGCAGGCTCCGCAAACGGCGGCTTTTGCCTGGCCCGCTGCGGCATCACCGGCAGCATGGGCGAAGCCTGAGATTCCCACGGTCAACAGCAGACTCACGATCAATTTGTTCATCAGCTAATCCAACTACGGCTAAGGGTTAAGTTATGGACCGGGTTTACTCGCTCATCCAAAGGATGATGGCTTGGTAATCCTCGGCACTGCAGTCCATGCACAAACCACGCGGCGGCATCGCCTTGAAACCCTGGGTCACGTGTTGCACCAGCGTCCCCATACCTTTCGCCAACCTCGGCGTCCAAGCTTCCTGATCGCCTCTTTTGGGCGCCATGGGTAGTTGGCCGGAATGACAGGCACCACAAACACGGTTGTACACAGCTTCCGGATCCTGTGTAGCCTGTGCGCTGTAAAGCGGCATCAAGACTCCGGCAGCCAGCAGCCATTTCGTCATAAAACGACCTTTTCAGGGTTGAGAGCGTTCTGCGTTCTAATGCGCAATCAAAGTCTGTCGCTCTCGTGAACTTCATCCTTCGCTGGGACAAAGCACACACAAAATCTGCGGCATTATATACTGGCGTCACTGAAACGGAAGCGACACCGCGTTCCGCGCCCAATCCCGGCGCCGCCCACATCGGAAATCCCATGCAACTCAAGAATCCCATCCTCGGCCTGTGCCAACAGTCCACGTTCATGCTCAGTGCCGCCAAAGTCGATCAATGCCCTGACGACGAAGGCTTCGAAGTAGCGTTTGCCGGTCGTTCCAACGCCGGCAAATCCAGCGCGCTGAACACTTTGACTCACGCCAGCCTGGCGCGCACCTCGAAAACTCCGGGTCGCACACAGCTGTTGAACTTCTTCAAGCTAGACGAAGATCGCCGTCTGGTCGACCTGCCGGGCTATGGTTACGCAAAAGTACCGATCCCGCTGAAGATGCACTGGCAGCGTCACCTTGAGGCTTACCTCGGTGGCCGCGAGAGTTTGAAGGGTTTGATTTTGATGATGGACATCCGTCATCCAATGACCGACTTCGACCTGCTCATGCTCGACTGGGCCGTTGCGGCCAGCATGCCGATGCACATCCTGCTGACCAAGGCCGACAAACTGACCTACGGCGCAGCCAAAAACACCCTGCTCAAAGTGCAGTCGGAAATTCGCAAAGGCTGGGGCGATCAAGTCACCATCCAACTGTTCTCCGCACCAAAACGCATGGGCCTGGAAGACGCCTACACTGTACTGGCCGGCTGGATGGAACTGGCAGACAAAGGCGCCGAGGCGGCAGCCGAGTAAGTCGGGATTGGGAAAAATTGGTTGTAGTGTGGTCAGGCAAGGCAAAGGTGATGCTCAAAAGCGGAGTTTAGGGGACCTAAATGAGCATTTTGAGTAGCGCCTTTAACGCAGCATGGCCGCGCTACAGCCGATTTTTGGGCAAAAAAAGCCCCGGATTTCATTGGGGAGGGAGAAATTCCGGGGTTTAAGTTCCGAACCGCTAGGGCGGGGTTCAGATATCTGCCAACACTTAACACAACATAGGAGCATCGAAGGGCTTCACCAGCCATTCAGTATCTCTGAGTAGTGTCCTTCCAGATTAGTTCAGATTTTTTTCAAAAAGCTTTGGAATAATCCCAAGCGCTTTTCGAAATAAGCAGATTTTCCGGGGCTGCCGCGACGTCATGTCGCGGCAAAACCGTATTCAAATGGCTCAGTGAGCCTCATCCCAATTGTTGCCCACACCCACTTCGACCAGCAGTGGCACATCCAGCTTCGCCGCTTCGCTCATGTGCACGCGAATCTCGGCGCTGACCTGTTCGACCAGATCCTCGCGAACCTCCAGCACCAATTCATCGTGTACCTGCAGGATGACTTTGGCGTCCAGTCCGGACGTCGCCAGCCAGTTATCCACAGCCACCATGGCCTTCTTGATGATGTCGGCGGCCGTGCCTTGCATTGGCGCGTTGATCGCCGTGCGTTCGGCGGCGGCGCGCTCCTGCGGCTTGTTCGAGTTGATTTCCGGCAGGTACAGGCGACGACCGAAGAAGGTCTCGACATAACCCTGATCCGCCGCCTGCGTGCGGGTGCGATCCATGTACTCGCGAACCCCCGGATAACGGGCGAAGTAGGTGTCGATGTAAGCCTTGGCAGTTTTGGTGTCTACGCCGATGTCCTTGCCGAGTTTCTGCGCGCCCATGCCGTAGATCAGGCCGAAGTTGATCGCCTTGGCGCCACGGCGCTGGTCGGAAGTCACCTCGTTGAGTTCGACCTTGAACACTTCGGCAGCGGTGGCGGTGTGCACGTCCAGATTGTTGCGGAAGGCGTTCATCAGGCCTTCATCTTTGGACAGGTGCGCCATGATCCGCAGTTCGATTTGCGAATAGTCCGCCGCCAGCAGTTTGTAGCCCTTTGGCGCTACAAACGCCTGACGGATGCGTCGACCTTCAGCGGTGCGCACCGGGATGTTCTGCAGGTTCGGATCGCTGGAAGACAAGCGCCCGGTCGACGCTACGGCCTGGTGATACGAGGTGTGAATACGCCCGGTGCGCGGGTTTATCTGCTCTGGCAGGCGATCGGTGTAGGTGCTTTTCAGCTTGCTCATCGAGCGGTGCTCCATCAGCACCTTCGGCAAGCGGTGATCGTCTTCAGCAAGTTTCGCCAGCACTTCTTCAGCAGTGGACGGCTGACCTTTGGCGGTCTTCTTCAGCACCGGCAGGCCGAGTTTCTCGTAGAGAATCACGCCCAGTTGCTTCGGCGAGCCGAGGTTGAATTCTTCCCCGGCGATTTCGAAGGCTTCGCGCTCCAGCGCAACCATTTTGTTGCCCAGCTCGATGCTCTGGATGCCGAGCAGCTCAGCGTCGACAAACGCGCCTTGGCGTTCGATGCGCGCCAGCACCGGCACCAACGGAATCTCGATGTCGGTCAAAACGCTGGCCAGACTCGGGATCGCGCTGAGTTTTTCGAACAGCGTCTGGTGCAGACGCAGGGTGATGTCGGCGTCTTCGGCGGCGTACGGCCCGGCCTGCTCCAGCGCGATCTGGTCGAAGGTCAGCTGCTTGGCGCCTTTGCCGGCGATGTCCTGGAAGCTCACGGTGGTGTGATCCAGGTACTTTTGCGCGAGGCTGTCCATGTCGTGGCGGGTCGCGGTGGAGTTGAGCACGTAGGACTCAAGCATCGTGTCGAAGGCGATGCCGCGCACGGTGATGCCGTTGTTCTGGTCGCCACCGATGGCGCAGTTGGCCAAAATGTTCATGTCGAACTTGGCGTGCTGGCCGACCTTCAGCTTGCTCGGGTCTTCGAGAATCGGCTTGAGCGCGCGCAGCACGGTGTCGCGATCCAACTGCTCCGGCACGCCGATGTAGGAGTGGGTCAGCGGAATATACGCGGCTTCGTTGGCCTGCACGGCGAACGACAGGCCGACCAGTTGCGCCTGCTGCGCGTCGATGCCGGTGGTTTCGGTGTCGAAGGCGAACAGTTTGGCGTTGTTGAGTTTTTCCAGCCAGACGTCGAAGCGCGCCTGATCTAGGATGGTTTCGTAAGCGGCTTCAGCAGGAACGGCAGGCGCTTCTTCTGCTGGTGCGCTGAACAGATCGCCAGCCGGCGCAGGCTCGCTGCCTGCGCTCAATTCCAGACGTTTGGCGTCGCGATCCAGATCGTTGATCCAGCTTTTGAATTCCAGCAGCGAGTACAGCTCGTAGAGCTTGGCCGGGTCTTCCGCGCCCATCTGCAAGTCATCGAGTTCGACGTCCAGCGGCACATCGACCTTGATGGTCGCCAGTTGATAGGAGAGGAACGCCATCTCCTTGTGCTCTTCAAGCTTGGCCGGCAGGGTTTTCGCGCCGCGAATCGGCAGGGTCGGGACGATGTCGAGATTGGCGTACAGCTCGGTCAAGCCGCCGTTGACGCCGACCAGCAGGCCGGAAGCGGTCTTCGGGCCAATGCCCGGAACGCCCGGAATGTTGTCGGACGAATCGCCCATCAGCGCCAGATAATCGATGATCTGCTCCGGTGCGACGCCGAATTTCTCCTTCACGCCTTCGACGTCCATCGAGCTACCGGACATGGTGTTGACCAAGGTAATGTGGCCGTCGACCAGTTGCGCCATGTCCTTGTCGCCGGTGGAGATCACCACCGGGCGATCCGCCGCCGCGCTGCTGCGGGCGAGGGTGCCGATCACGTCGTCAGCCTCGACGCCTTCGACGCACAGCAGCGGGAAGCCGAGGGCGATCACGCTCTGGTGCAGCGGCTCGATCTGCACGCGCATGTCGTCGGGCATGCTCGGGCGATTGGCTTTGTATTCGGCGTACATCTCATCGCGAAATGTCCCGCCCTTGGCGTCGAACACCACGGCGAACGGGCTGTCCGGGTACTGCTTGCGCAGACTCTTGAGCATGTTCAGCACGCCTTTGACCGCACCGGTCGGCAGGCCTTTGGAAGTGGTCAGTGGTGGCAGCGCGTGAAACGCGCGGTACAGGTAAGACGAACCGTCCACCAGGACGAGGGGGGCTTGGCTCATGAGCAGGATCAACCTTTTCGGCGGGTCCGGCGCTAGAATAGCGGGACCGTTGACGACAAAGGGACAAGGTTATCATGCGTACGTTAAATCGCTTGCTGCTGGTCGGTCTGATTGCTGCCTCACCGTTGGCCGCGATGGCGGCGGATGATGCGCCGTCGGGAGATCCTGAAGTCACCATTCGCACGGAAGGCGACAAGACGATTCAGGAGTACCGTCAAAACGGGTTCCTGTACGCGATCAAAGTCACGCCGAAGGGCGCACCACCCTACTTTCTGGTGCGTGCAGACGGGACGGATGCAAACTTCATCCGCTCGGATCAGCCGGATATGCTGATTCCGTCGTGGAAGATTTTCGAATGGAAGTAGATTTTTAATTCACCCGGCGCCGCAATTGGCGGCGCCCGTACTGGCAGTTAAAACATGTCTGTGTTCACTCCCCTGGCTCGGCCCGAGCTGGAAACCTTTCTCGCCCCTTACGGGCTTGGCCGTCTGCTTGATTTCCAGGGGATCGCCGCCGGCAGCGAAAACACCAACTTCTTTATCAGCCTGGAGCAGGGCGAGTTTGTCCTGACCCTGGTTGAGCGCGGCCCGGTGCAGGAGATGCCGTTCTTCATCGACCTGCTCGACGTGCTGCATGAAGCCGACTTGCCGGTGCCGTATGCACTGCGCACCACCGACGGCGTGGCGTTGCGTGAGCTGAAAGGCAAACCGGCGCTGTTGCAACCGCGCCTGTCCGGCAAGCACATCAAAGTCGCCAATGCTCAGCATTGCGCGCAGGTTGGCGAATTGCAGGCGCATCTGCACCTTGCGACCCAGGGCGAGCGCATGATCAAGCGCAAGACCGATCGTGGCCTCGACTGGATGCTGGAGGAGGGCACGGAGTTTCTTTCGCACCTGAGCGATGAACCGCGTGCACTGCTGCAAAAGGCGCTGGATGAAATCACCGAGCGCAAAGACAAGATTCTCGCGCTGCCGCGGGCGAATATTCATGCCGACCTGTTTCGCGATAACGCGATGTTCGAAGGCACGCACCTGACCGGGCTGATCGACTTCTACAACGCCTGTTCGGGGCCGATGCTGTATGACGTGGCGATTGCCTTGAATGACTGGTGTTCGGACGAGGACGGTTTGATCGATGGGCCGCGAGCCCGCGCGTTTCTCGGCGCCTACGCGGCGCTGCGGCCATTCACGGCTGCGGAGGCCGAGTTGTGGCCGACCATGCTGCGCGTGGCCTGTGTGCGGTTCTGGCTGTCGCGATTGATCGCGGCGGAGCAGTTCGCCGGGCAGGATGTGTTGATTCACGATCCGCAGGAGTTTGAGCAGCGCTTGGCGCAGCGGCAGCAGGTGCAAACACCTTTGCCTTTCGCGCTTTAAGATCAAAAGATCGCAGCCTTCGGCATCTCCTACAGGATTTACATCAATCCCCTGTAGGAGCTGCCGAAGGCTGCGATCTTTTTCTATGGCTTACAACGATTCCAGGCACCCGGCCAGATCATTGCCGAGCTTTTCCAGAACCTGCTCATAACCCTGAGCCGTCGCCGGGGTGTACCCGCCCAACGCATCCAGCTCAGCCAGTTTCACCGGCAGCCCGGCCACCAAAGTCTCGGCCAGACGCGGGCGCAACGGCGGCTCGCTGAACACGCAAGTCTTGCCCACTTCCTGCAACCGCTTGCGCATCGCCGCAACATGCTGCGCACCCGGCTGCACTTCCGCCGCAACGCTGAACACGCCGGTGTGCTTCAGGCCATAAGCCTCTTCAAAATAATCAAACGCCTCGTGAAAGACGAAGTACGGCTTGCCTTCAACGCTGGCCAGACGCTTCTTCAAACGCTGATCCAGTGCATCGAGACGCTCGTCGAACGCCTTGGCGTTGCTCTGATAGCGCGCGGCGTTGGCCGGGTCGGCGGCGCTGAGGTCTGCGGCCATTTTGTCGGCAATCACCCGCGCATTCACCGGCGATAACCACAAATGCGCATCCAGCGTGCCCGGGCGGTGATCGTGATCATGCTCGTCGGCGTCTTCGGTGTGGGAATGGCTGTCCTCGGCAAAACGCCGCAGTTTCATCCCTGGCAGATCCTGCACGGCGACGCTCGGCAGCGTACGACCGTTCAGCACGCGCGGCAGGAAACCTTCCATATCCGGGCCGATCCAGTAGAGCAGATCCACCGACTGCACCTTCCGTACGTCGGATGGCCGCAGCGCGTAATTGTGTGGCGAAGCACCCGGCGGCAGCAGCACTTCGGGAACCGCCACGCCGTCCTGCACGGCCGCTGCAATCAGCTGCAACGGTTTGATGCTGGTGAGGACTTTGACCTCGGCCTGAGCCGAACCGATCAGCAGAAAACTGGCGACAAAAGCCACAAAAACAGAAAAAAGTCGGGACACGATGACCACTCAAGGAGGCGAGAACGGGTAACATAATAACGTCTCTATCAAAACTCGTCGCCGCCCATGCCTATTACACCGATTGCCAGCCGTCCCCACGACCACTCTCATTGCGTACACAGCGCTTTGTCCGAGGCCGATACCTTGTGCGCCCAGAAAGGCTTGCGCCTGACCGCGTTGCGCCGCCGGGTGCTGGAATTGGTATGGCAGAGCCACAAGCCATTGGGCGCCTACGATATTCTCGCGGTGCTGAGCGAGCAGGACGGCCGCCGCGCCGCGCCGCCGACCGTGTACCGCGCGCTGGATTTCCTCCTGGAAAACGGCCTGGTGCATCGCATCTCTTCGCTCAACGCCTTCGTCGGCTGCGTGCACCCGGAACACGCGCATCAGGGCCAGTTCCTGATCTGCCGTGACTGTCACGCTGCCATCGAACTTGAGCAAAAAGTGATCAGCGACGCGATCATCAACAGCGCCAAAGACGTTGGTTTCATCGTCGAAGCGCAGACCGTCGAAGTCGTCGGCCTGTGCTCCGGTTGCCAGGGGGCTTGATGAGCAATGCGCTGATCCGTCTGGAGCAGGTCGCCGTCACGTTTGCCGGGCAGACTGTGCTGGACAACATCGAGCTGAGTGTCGAGCCGGGGCAGATCGTCACCCTGATCGGTCCCAACGGCGCTGGCAAGACCACGCTGGTGCGCGCCGTGCTCGGGCTGTTGAAACCAGACAGCGGCAGCGTCTGGCGCAAGCCGAAGCTGCGCGTCGGCTACATGCCGCAAAAACTTCACGTCGATCCGACCTTGCCGCTGTCGGTGCTGCGCTTTCTGCGGCTGGTGCCGGGCGTTGACCGTCCGCGTGCGCTGGCGGCATTGAAAGAAGTCGGCGCCGAACACGTCATCGACAGCCCGGTGCAGAGCGTTTCCGGGGGGGAAATGCAGCGCGTACTGCTCGCTCGGGCGCTGCTGCGCGAACCGGAATTGCTGGTGCTCGACGAGCCGGTGCAGGGCGTCGACGTCGCCGGGCAAGCCGAGTTGTACAGCCTGATCACCCGTCTGCGCGATCGCCATGGTTGCGGCGTGTTGATGGTGTCCCACGATTTGCATCTGGTGATGAGCACCACCGATCAGGTGGTCTGCCTCAACCGTCACGTCTGCTGCTCCGGGCATCCCGAGCAGGTCAGTGGCGATCCGGCGTTCGTTGAGCTGTTCGGCAAGAACGCGCAGAGCCTGGCGGTCTATCACCATCATCACGACCACGCTCACGACCTGCACGGTTCAGTGGTCAAAGGGCCGGTCATTGGCCAGCCTCACGTTCACGGAGACAACTGCAAGCATGGCTGATTTTCTGTTGTATGCCCTGCTTGCAGGTCTGGCGTTGGCGATCGTTGCAGGTCCGCTGGGTTCGTTCGTGGTCTGGCGGCGCATGGCTTATTTCGGCGATACCTTGTCCCACGCCGCGCTGCTCGGTGTGGCGCTGGGCTTTTTGCTGGATGTCAGCCCGACCGTTGCGGTCACCGTAGGCTGTCTGTTGCTGGCGGTGCTGCTGGTCACGTTGCAACAGCGTCAACCGCTGGCGTCTGACACGCTTTTGGGAATTCTCGCACCGAGCACGCTCTCTCTCGGTCTGGTGGTACTAAGCTTCATGCATGAAGTGCGGATCGACCTGATGGCCTATCTGTTCGGCGACCTGCTGGCGATCAGCCCGACTGATCTGGCGTGGATCCTCGGCGGCAGCGCGGCGGTGCTGGTGTTGCTGGTGACGCTGTGGCGGCCATTGCTGGCGATTACCGTGCACGAAGAGTTGGCCAAAGTCGAAGGCCTGCCGGTCGCTGGCCTGCGCATGGCACTGATGCTGTTGATCGCGGTGGTGATCGCGGTGGCGATGAAAATCGTCGGTGTGTTGCTGATTACTTCACTGTTGATCATCCCGGCAGCTGCGGCACAGCGTCACGCCCGTTCGCCGGAGCAGATGGCACTGGGCGCGAGCCTGCTGGGCATGCTCGCGGTGTGTGGCGGGCTGGCCTTGTCGTGGTTCAAGGACACCCCGGCAGGCCCGTCAATCGTTGTGACGGCGGCCGCACTGTTTCTGCTGAGTTTTGTTCTGCCCCGTCGTGGGGTGTAGACTTGGCCGCTTTTTGCGCAAATAGAGAGTCGCAGGAATGAAGCCGTTCGCCTCCCGTTATCTGCTCCTTGTCGCATTTTCAGTGCTGCTGGGCGCCTGCCAAAGTACCCCACCGGTGGTTGAAGCCCCCGATGCGCGGGCTACGGCCATCGCACAGCTGGAGCAAAGCCTGGCCAGCAGCGAACTGGCCACCGCTGAAGACCAATTGGCTGCTTTGCAGAAAGACGCCCCAAACGATCAGTCCCTTGAGCAGTACCAGCGGCAGCTTGCCGAAGCGTATCTGCGTCGCAGCCAGATCGTGTTGCAGAAGGGTGATGTGAATGCCGCCGCCACAGCATTGAGCCGTGCCCGCGTGCTGATGCCCAAAGCGCCGGCGCTGACCGGTGGCGTCAACGGCGCCATCACCGAAGCGCGCAAGGCTGAGCTGGAAAAGGCCGAAGCAGCCTTGCTGGCCGCCGAGGCGAAGCCGAAAGCCAAGGTGATCGATCCGACTGCAGAGAGCACCACGGTTGCGTTGAATATCACCGATAGTCGCAAACTTCGCCGTCAACTGGATGCGATCGCTGCTGATGTGGTGAATTATGAGTGTGGGGTGACCATTCAGGCACCACGGACGAATGACTATCCATGGTTGTCGACGTTGCTGACCAAACGGGTAAAGAAGCTGAACCCGGATTTTGATCTGAAGATTGAGAAGCAGATCGTGCGCACAGTGCCGGCGCAGATGGTTCTGAGCCCGCGTAAACCCTAAAAAGCTTCGCGAGCAGGCTCGCTCCCACAGTAGATTTTCGTCGATCACAGGAATTGTGTTCACTGAAAATCCCAATGTGGGAGCGAGCCTGCTCGCGAAAGCGTCCTCTCAGCCAGCAAAAATCTTAAGCTGGAATGGCCTTGGCCTTAGGCTCGCGATCCCAAACCCGATGCTGCCCGATCGCCGTAAAGAACGGCTTGGTTAGCGCCGGTACATCCTTGCCCTGCAACAACCCGGCATCCGCTTCCAGTTTCAGCAGATCCTGCAACTGCTTGGCATCCCCGTGCAACGCAATCGCCTTCAAATGCTTGTACGCCTCCAGCAGGTAATGCAACGCCACGCCGTCACCGCTCAACGCCTTCACCGACGCCGCACCGCCCGGCACAAACACCGCATCGAAAATAACCGACGGCATGCCTTCCATCGAAGCATCCACAGGCAACATTTTTCCGTCCGCAGTTTTCACCGGCGCCGAAGTCGGCCCCAGCAACTTGGCATGCGCACCTTCAGCCGCCAATGCCTTCTTCATCGCATCAATCGCCGCACCATCGACGCCGTTAGCAGCAAGAATCGCCACTTTTCGTGTCTTGATGTTTTCCGGCAGCAGATTCGCCTGGCTCAGTGCTGGCGAGTGATCGAATGACACCTTGCGCACATCCACCGTGCCTTTGCTCGGCGCAGGCAGACCCAGATTAGCCGCCACGCGCTTGGCCAGTTCCAGATCGATGTTGGCCAGAATCTCGTTCACTTCCCGCGCACGGATGAACTCGCGCTCAACCTTGCCCAGCTCGAAGCTGTAAGCGGCAATGATGTGCTCCTTCTCGTGATCGCTCATGCTGTTGAAAAACAGAGTCGCTTGGGAGAAGTGATCGCTGAACGACTCACTGCGCTGGCGGATCTTGTTCGCATCAATGCGCTCTGGATAACTTTCGAAACCACCGTCCTGCGCGGCCGGCGGGGTTTCTTTCGGCCAGCCGCCATCAATCGAGTTCGGCTCATACGAAGCGCGCCCCTTGTCGATCACCGAGCGGTGCTGGGCATCACGCTGGCCGTTATGAAACGGTGCGACCGGGCGGTTGATCGGCAGCTCATGAAAGTTCGGCCCACCGAGTCGGCTGATTTGCGTATCGGTGTAGGAAAACAGTCGGCCTTGCAGCAGCGGGTCATTGGAGAAGTCGATGCCCGGCACGATGTGGCCAGGGCAGAACGCGACCTGCTCGGTCTCGGCAAAGAAATTGTCCGGGTTGCGGTTCAGGGTCATTTTGCCGAGCGGCGTGATCGGCACGATTTCTTCTGGGATCAGCTTGGTCGGGTCGAGGATGTCGAAATCGAAGTCGTGCTCGTTTTCCTCCTCGATGACCTGTACGCCGAGTTCCCATTCCGGGTAATCGCCCATCTCGATCGCTTCCCAGAGGTCGCGACGATGGTAGTCGGTGTCTTTACCGGCGAGCTTCTGCGCCTCGTCCCAGACCAGCGAGCACGTGCCGGCAGTGGGGCGCCAGTGGAATTTGACGAAGCGCGATTTACCCTCGGCGTTGATCAGGCGGAAGGTGTGCACGCCGAAGCCCTGCATGCTGCGCAGGCTTTTCGGGATCGCCCGGTCGGACATCGCCCAGATGACCATGTGCGCGGACTCCGGCACCAAGGACACGAAATCCCAGAAAGTGTCGTGGGCCGAGCCGCCGGTAGGGATTTCATTGTGCGGCTCGGGTTTCACCGCGTGGACGAAGTCGGGAAACTTGATCGCGTCCTGGATGAAAAACACCGGCATGTTGTTGCCGACCAGATCGAAGTTGCCTTCATCGGTGAAGAACTTCACCGCGAAACCACGCACGTCACGCACGGTGTCGCCGGAGCCACGCGGGCCCTGCACGGTGGAAAAGCGCACGAACACCGGGGTCTTTTTCCCCGGATCCTGTAGGAAACCGGCCTTGGTCAGCGTCGAATGGTTCTCGTACGCCTGAAAGAAACCATGCGCGCCGGTGCCGCGGGCGTGAACGATGCGCTCCGGGATCCGCTCATGGTCAAAATGCGTGATCTTTTCCCGCATGATGAAGTCTTCAAGCAGCGACGGCCCACGCGGGCCGGCCTTGAGGGTGTTCTGGTTGTCGGCGATCTTCACACCCTGGTTGGTGCGCAGCGCCTGGCCGGTGGCGTCGGAGCGAAACTTTTCCAGGCTGTCGAGTTTGGCGTTGGTGTTGGCGCGATCCGGGGCATCGGTTCCGGCCATCTGGCTTTTGTCGGACGTAGGCTTCTTGCTCATCAGTCGTAAACTCCTCGGTTGACCCCGATGCTGGCCGGGGACTCTTGAGTGGTTCCCGGGCACGGTACCCAGGGTTTTCAAGTCGCTTACTTAGTGACTGATGGGCTGCTTTGGACGTTCCTTTTTTATGACCTTTGATCTTGTTATTGCCAAATCGAAGGTTAATTGCGAAATAAATGCTAAGAACCTCTATACGGACAGGCTAAAATGCGCGCCCGGCTAACCGCTGATCCTTTTCTAACGCGCCCCACAAGGTTCGCTACGTGATCGAGTTTCAAAACGTCCATAAGACTTACCGCGTCGCCGGTAAGGACATTCCCGCGCTGCACCCGACCAGTCTCTCTATCGAGAACGGGCAGGTGTTCGGCCTGATCGGCCATTCCGGTGCGGGCAAAAGTACCCTGCTGCGTCTGATCAATCGCCTGGAAGACTCCAGTGGCGGCAAGATCTACGTCGACGGCGAAGAAGTCACCGCGCTGGATGCCAACGGCCTGCGCCGTTTCCGCCAGCAAGTCGGGATGATCTTCCAGCACTTCAACCTGCTTGCCTCCAAGACCGTGGCCGACAACGTTGCGTTGCCGCTGACCCTGGCCGGCGAACTGTCGAGCAGTGACATCGACAAGCGCGTTGCCGAGTTGCTGGCGCGAGTCGGTCTGTCTGACCACGCCAAGAAGTACCCGGCGCAATTGTCCGGCGGCCAGAAGCAGCGCGTCGGCATCGCCCGCGCCCTGGCGACCAAGCCGAAGATTCTGCTGTGCGACGAGGCCACCAGTGCCCTCGACCCGCAGACCACCGCGTCGGTTCTGCAATTGCTGGCCGAGATCAACCGCGAACTGAAACTGACCATCGTCCTGATCACCCACGAGATGGATGTCATCCGTCGCGTCTGCGATCAAGTCGCGGTGATGGATGCCGGCGTAATCGTCGAGCAAGGTTCGGTGGCCGATGTGTTCCTGCATCCGAAGCACCCGACCACCAAACGCTTTGTTCAGGAAAGCGAGCAGATCGACGAAAGCGAGCAGCGCGATGACTTCGCTCACGTGCCGGGCCGCATCGTGCGTCTGACCTTCCAGGGCGAAGCGACCTACGCGCCGCTGCTCGGTACCGTCGCCCGGGAAACCGGCGTCGACTACAGCATCCTTGCCGGTCGCATCGACCGCATCAAAGACATTCCGTACGGGCAATTGACCCTCGCCGTCACCGGTGGCGACATGGAAGCGGCCTTCGCCCGCTTCACCGCCGCTGACGTTCACATGGAGGTATTGCGCTAATGGAAGACCTGATCAGTTTCTTCACCAATATCGACTGGTACGAAATCTGGCTGGCCACCGGTGACACCATGCTGATGCTCGGTGGTTCGCTGCTGTTCACCGTGTTGCTCGGCCTGCCGCTGGGCGTGTTGCTGTTCCTCTGCAGCCCGCGTCAGTTGCTGGAAAACCGTGGCCTCTACGCGTTCATGTCGCTGGCGGTGAACATCCTGCGTTCGCTGCCGTTCATTATTCTGTTGATCGTGATGATCCCGTTCACCGTGCTGATCACCGGCACGTCGCTGGGCGTGGCCGGTGCGATTCCGCCATTGGTTGTGGGTGCGACGCCGTTCTTTGCGCGTCTGGTGGAAACCGCGCTGCGTGAAGTCGATCGCGGCATCATCGAAGCGACCCAGTCGATGGGCGCGACCACGCGGCAGATCATCATCAACGCTCTGCTGCCGGAAGCCCGTCCGGGCATCTTCGCGGCGATTACGGTGACGGCGATTACACTGGTGTCCTACACGGCGATGGCCGGTGTGGTCGGTGCCGGTGGTCTGGGTGACCTGGCGATCCGTTTCGGCTATCAGCGTTTCCAGACTGACGTGATGATCGTCACCGTGGTGTTGCTGCTGATACTGGTGCAAGTGCTGCAGATGGTCGGTGATCGACTGGTCGTGCATTTCTCGCGCAAATAACCGGTTTTTGTAATCAAGAGATGAGCCGGCCATTCGCTGGCAGGCGCCAGACGGGCGCTTTGAAAAGGAGTTAGCTGAATGAAAAAACTGATCGCTGCATTCGCTGCCGTTGCGGCATTCTCGGCCCATGCCGAAACCCTGACCGTTGCTGCCACCCCGGTGCCGCACGCAGAAATCCTCGAGTTCGTGAAACCGGCGCTGGCCAAAGAAGGCGTGGAGCTGAAGGTCAAGGTGTTCACCGACTACATTCAGCCGAACGTACAGGTCGCGGAAAAGCGTCTGGACGCCAACTTCTTCCAGCACCAGCCGTATCTCGATGAGTTCAACAAGGCCAAGGGCACTAGTCTGGTTGCCGTGACCGGTGTGCACCTGGAGCCGCTGGGCGCTTACTCGAGCAAGCTCAAGGACCTGAAGGATCTGCCAAGCGGCGCCAACGTGGTGATCCCGAACGACGCCACCAACGGCGGCCGCGCGCTGTTGCTGCTGGCCAAGGCTGGCGTGATCACTTTGAAGGATCCGACCAACATCCTGTCGACCGTCAAAGACATTGCGACAAATCCGAAAGACCTGAAAATCCGTGAACTGGAAGCCGCGACCATCCCGCGCGTGCTGACTCAGGTTGATCTGGCACTGATCAACACCAACTACGCGCTGGAAGCCAAGCTTGATCCGTCCAAGGATGCGCTGGTGATTGAAGGTAATGATTCGCCGTACGTGAACATCCTCGTGTCCCGCGCGGACAACAAGGACAGCGACGCGATGAAGAAACTCGCTGCTGCGCTGCACAGCCCGGAAGTGAAGAAGTTCATTACCGAGAAGTACAAAGGCGCGGTGCTGCCGGCGTTCTGATTGGGCTGGCTGCAATGAAAAAGGGGACGCTAATGGCGTCCCCTTTTTTGTGTCTGGTGTTGGGCTTTGGACCTGCTGTGAAGCTTCCCCTCACCCCAGCCCTCTCCCGGAGGGAGAGGGGGCCGACCGAGGTGTCTTGCGTTCTACATCGACCTGACAGACCGAGTTGATTATGGATTCAGCGGATAACTTTCAGGTCGGCGTAACTCTTGAATATCCCCCAATCAGTTCCCTCTCCCTCTGGGAGAGGGCTAGGGTGAGGGGCTTTTGCCTTTAGGCGATTACTTGCGATTAAGCATGACCGGGAGTTGCGCAACCAGTTTGGCGTTATTCAACGGCGCTCGAATAAACCCACGCTGCGTCCCGTCCGGCCCGATCACTGCCAGATTGCCGCTATGGTCGACGGTGTAATTCGGCTTACTGGTATCCGCCGGAATAAACGGAATACTCACCGCATTCGCCACCTTCTGCAGTTCTTCAATCGAGGTCGGCGTCAGGCCGACAAACTGCGGATCGAAGTAACCCAGATACTGCTTCAACTGCTTGGGGTTATCGCGGTTCGGGTCAACGCTGACCAGCACGATCTGTAACTTGTCCACAGCGTCCTTGGGCAACTCGCTCTTGATCTGCCGCAGTTGCGCCAACGTGGTCGGGCAGATATCAGGGCAGAAGGTATAGCCGAAAAACAGCAGACTCCATTTACCTTTCAACTCATTGATCGCCACCGGTTTGCCGTCCTGATCGGTCATCGTCACGTCAGGCAGATTACGGCTTTGCGGCAGCAGAATGATGCCAGCGTCGATCAGCGCGGTGGGGTCGCCCTGGCCCTTGCCGCTCAGCACTTTGTTGACGGTCAGGCCGAGGATCAGCGCGATCACGGCGACGAGGATGAAGACGGTTTTCTGGGTTCGAGTCATAGGTTCAACAGTAAGTAGTGGTCTACGAGCAGGGCAATGAACAGCAAAAACAAGTACCAAATAGAGTACTTGAAGGTGTTGATCGCCGCGTGCGGCCGAGTGCCACGGTACAGCACCACGGCCCATTGCAGAAACCTTGCGCCCAGACCGAGAGCGCAGATCAGGTAGAGCACACCGCTCATGTGGATCACGTACGGCAACAGACTCACCGCCAGCAGCGCGAAGGTGTACAGCAGAATGTGCACTTTGGTGTAGTGCTCGCCGTGGGTGACCGGCAGCATCGGGATGTCGGCCTTGGCGTATTCCTCTTTGCGATGAATCGCCAGCGCCCAGAAGTGCGGCGGCGTCCAGGCGAAGATGATCAGCACCAGCAACAATGGTTCGGCGCTGACGTGACCGGTGGCGGCGGTCCAGCCAAGCAGCGGCGGTGCGGCGCCGGCGAGGCCACCGATGACGATGTTCTGCGGCGTCGCGCGTTTGAGGAAACCGGTGTAGATCACCGCATAACCGAGCAGTGAGGCCAAGGTCAGCCAAGCGGTCAGCGGATTGGTGAAAGTCAGCAACAGGGCCTGACCGAGCAACGCCAGCACCAGTGCAAACGTCAGCGCCGCCGCCGGCGAAACCCGTCCTTCAGCGAGGGGCCGTTTATGCGTGCGTGCCATCACCGCATCGATGCGCCGATCGACCACATGATTGACCGCCGCCGCGCCGCCGGCACACAACGCAATGCCCAGATTACCGAACACCAGTACCGTCCACGGCACCCCGGCGCGGGTCGCGAGGAACATGCCGACCAGCGAGGTGATCAGCATCAGCACCACGACTTTCGGTTTGGTCAGCTCCAGGTAATCACGCCAGATCGCCTGATGCGGACGTTCGCCAATCAGAATCGCCACGGCGTTTCTCCTTTAATAGTGATGGGCGCGGCGGAATGTTTGCGCGGGCTCAAGCGCCAGCGCGCGAGCACCGGTTGCTTGACCCGAACCAGACTGGTGCGCGCGTGGTAATTGACCAGCACCATGGTCAGCAACAGCGCCGCACCGCCAGCGTTATGCGCGACCGCCACCGGCAGCGGCAGATGGAACAGCACGTTGCTGATGCCGAGGGTGATCTGCGCCGCGAGGGCAATCAACACAAGACCGGCCAACCGCGTCATGCCAACCACTTTCAATTGCCAAGCGAGACCGAGCAGCACCAGCGTCACCAGCAGCGCGCCGATACGATGAGTCAGGTGAATCGCCGTGCGTGCATCGCTGTCGAGTTGCCCACCCAGATAATTCGGGCCGATGTGCTGGGTCAGGTGAAAACCGTTGGCGAAATCCGCCGGTGGCAGCCATTGCCCGTGGCAGGTCGGGAAGTCGATGCAGGCCACCGCCGCGTAGTTGGAACTGACCCAGCCACCCAGCGCGATCTGACCAATCACCAACAACAATCCCGCTGTCGCCCAATACTGCAAACGCTTGGGCACGGTCAGCGCCGGCAGCACCCCGGACAATCGCAACGTCAGTAAAAACAACAGACTCAGCGTCGCAAAGCCGCCGAGCAAATGCCCGGTGACCACCTGCGGCCAAAGCTTGAGCGTCACCGTCCACATGCCGAACGCCGCTTGTGCGATCACGACAGCCAGCAGAAACAGCGGCAGTTTCAACGGCTGCCCCGAATGACGACGGTTAACCCACGCGCGTCCGGCCAGAATCGAAATAAGCAGGCCGAGGGTGCCGGCGAAATAGCGGTGGATCATCTCGTTCCAGCCCTTGTGCGCCTCCACTGGCGAGTCGGGGTAATGCAGTTCGGCATGGGCCAGTTGGGCTTCGCTTTTCGGCACGCTGATAAACCCGTAGCAGCCCGGCCAGTCCGGACAGCCGAGGCCAGCGTGGGTCAGGCGCGTGTAGGCGCCGAGCAGCACCACAATAAGTGCCAGCAGGGTGGCAAACAGCGCGAGGCGAAATCCAGGTTTGGCCATGACGATGCCCTTATCCGATGTTCGACAGTTTCAGCAGGTGCCGCAGGTCGTTGAGCAGATCCTTGCCTTTTACATTCGGCTCGTAACGCAGTACGAGATTGCCGTGAGGGTCGATGATCCACAGTTGCGGCGTTGCTTTGTCGCCGGTTGTCTTGCTGAACACACCGGCGTCCAGCGGGTAGCGTTGCAGTTGCGGATATTCGCGGGTCAGCTTGGCGTCGTAATCAGCGCTCACCGGTTGCGCAGCAGCAAGGGCGTGGCTTGCGCGGCCGGCATCGCGACCGAGGCCGATCTGGATCTGCCGCGCCAGATACACCAGTTGCTGGCAGTCCACCGCGCATTCTTTCGGTGCGGTGACCAGTATCTGCCAGCGCTCTTCCTCCGCTTGCACGCCGAGGTCGGCGCGGGTCTGGCCGTTGCCGATCAGTTCGCCGTGATAGCTGCGACCTTCTGGCACCCAGAACTGCAATTTGTACATGCCGGTGGCGAGCACCATCGGCCCGATCACGCCAAGCACAATCAGCAATAACTGAATGCGCCCGCGACGACGGGTGGCGGCAGGCTTCGCCTCAGACATGCTGGGTGGATTCATGGCCGTTCCCATGGTGGTTCTCCTTTGCGTTGTGCAAGCCCAAATAGACGTAGAGGCCGAGCAGGGCGGTGGCCATGGCGAACCACTGCACGGCGTAACCGAGGTGTTTTTCCGGGCCCATGGCGACCACCGGCCAATCGGCCTCGTAGCTGGCCGGGCCGGATTCGGCGCGTAATTCGTAGGTGAAGCCGTCGCGCTCAAGGGTTTTCCACAGCTTGACGGGTTCGACGGCAGTGATGGTTTGCGGCCAGGTGCTGCTGACCGGGTCGGCGTGCAACTGAAAAGTGGCGCCAGGGGCGACGTAGACCCAGGCATCGACATTCAACGCTTCACTGGGCGTAGTGAATTGTGGCGGCACGCGGCGATCCGGCCACGGCAGCCAGCCGCGATTGACCAGCAGCCACAATCCGGTGCGTTGATCCTGAAAGGGTTGCAGCAACTCGACGCCGACCTTGCCGTTACGCTGGCGGTTATCCAGCAGCAAACTGTGCGCGGCATCGAACTGGCCGTGCAGATGCACGCGGCGATAGGCCGGATCGGCGCTGTTCAGCAACTCAGTGCTGGCCATCGGATCGGCCGCACGACGTTCGGCGTAACTGGCGAGCAGGGCGGTTTTCTCGGCACCACGGCTCAATTGCCAGAAGCCTAATGACACCAGCAGCGGCAGCAACAATGCCACCACCACGGTCGGTATCACGCCCGGGCGAAAACGCTTCATGGCTGCGCCACAAAGTCAGTCGTTGCGCTCGCTATACTCAATTGCATCGCCTGTCCCCCGGAGTTCTTCCCATGCTCAAAACAGCGATCGTCCTGATGCTGATTGCCACGGTGATCAGCCTGTTCAGCGGCCTGTTTTTCCTGGTCAAGGACGACAGCAGCTCGAATCGCCTGGTCATCGCCTTGAGTGTTCGGGTGGCATTGGCCGCTGCCACCGTCGGCTTGATTGCCTGGGGCTTTTACAGCGGCCAACTGGTGTCCCACGTGACGTGGTAGACACTCGCTGCAAGTGGCAAGCGGCAAGCTACAAGTTAAAAGCCTTACCGTTTTGCCTTGAAGCTTGCAGCTCGCAGCTTTTGTTGTGGCTTGCAGCTGTTGTTAGAGCACATAAACGAAGATAAACAGGCCGATCCACACCACGTCGACGAAGTGCCAATACCAGCTCGCCGCTTCGAAACCGAACTGATGTTCGTTGTCGAAATGGCCCTTCATGATGCGCATCAGCATCACAAACAGAATGATCGTGCCGATGGTTACGTGGGCGCCGTGGAACCCGGTGAGCATGAAGAACGTCGCGCCATAAATGCCCGAACCCAAGGTCAGGCCCAGTTCGTGATAGGCGTGAATGTATTCCTCAGCCTGGAAACCGAGAAACGCGCAGCCGAGCAGCACGGTGATCGCCAGCCAGATTTTCAGTACGCCGCGATGGCCCTTCTTCAAGGCATGGTGGGCGATGGTGATGGTCACGCTGGAGCTGACCAGCAGAATCGTATTGATCAGCGGCAGGCCCCACGGGCTGATGACGTCCTTGGGCGGCGGGAACAGTTTCGGGTCCGGCGTGTGCAGCAGCGGCCAGGTGAACTGGAAGTTCGGCCAGAGCATATGGGCGAGGCCTTTCGTTCCTTCGCCACCGAGCGCCGGCCCGGAGACGTGGCGCACGTAGAACAGCGCGCCGAAGAAGGCGACGAAGAACATCACCTCGGAGAAGATGAACCAACTCATGCCCCAGCGAAACGAGCGATCCAGCTGCGCGCTGTAAAGGCCCGCGCGGCTTTCCTTGATCACCGCCCCGAACCAGCCGAACAGCATGTACGCCAGCAACAGGCTGCCGACGAAAAAGATGTACGGGCCGTGGGATTCCGGCCGCGTCGCCTTCAGATCGTTGAACCAGACGGCCAGGCCGTAAACGGTGATGGCCATGCCGAAGGTGGCGATGATCGGCCATTTGCTCTGGGCCGGAACGTAATAGTGCTCATGAGTTGCCATTTATTGTTCTCCTTATCGGGCACGCTCAACCGCCAGTGTTTACAGCCACCGGCGGATGTCGGGCGGTGATATCGAACAGCGTGTAGGACAGCGTCAGGTGCTTCACATCCTTGGGCATGTCGCGGTCAACAATGAAACGCACCGGCATCTCGATCTGCTGACCGGGCTGCAGCACCTGCTGGGTAAAACAAAAGCATTCGGTCTTGTGGAAATACGCCGCCGCATTGCTCGGCGCGATACTCGGCACCGCTTGCGCACTCATCGGTTTGTCGGTGGGATTGCGCGCGATGAAGATCATCTCGTTGACCGCGCCGGGGTTGGCGGTGAGTTCGTCATGCTTGGGATAAAAGTCCCACGGCATATCGACGTTGTTGGTCGAGAGAAACTGCACGCGCACCTGGCGCGAAGTGTCGACCACTTGCTCACCCTCGTACTGTCCACCGGTCTTGCCATTGATGCCGAAGGCTTTGCACATCACATCGTAGATCGGCACCAGGGCAAAACCGAAGACAAACATCGCCACCACCACCCCGAGCAGGCGGGTGACCAGTTTTTTCAGCGAGATCGAGTCAGCCATGGTTCATGCCTCTCACCAGATCCCTTGTGGAAGCGAGCTTGCTCGCGAAGCAGACAACTCGGTGCACCAGATGAACCGCGTCATCGTTCTTCGCGAGCAGGCTCGCTCCCACAGGGAGATCTGTGTTCATTTCACTTCCGGCGGTGTGGTGAAGGTGTGATAAGGCGCCGGTGACGGCACGCTCCACTCCAGACCTTCCGCACCATCCCAAGGCTTGGCCGGTGCTGGCGGGCCGCCGCGAATGGTCTTGATGACGATGAACAAGAAGAAAATCTGCGTCGCGCCAAACATGAACGCGCCAATCGAGGAGACCATGTTGAAGTCGGCGAACTGCAGGTTGTAGTCCGGAATCCGCCGAGGCATCCCCGCAAGACCGACGAAGTGCATCGGGAAGAAGGTCAGGTTCATGCCGACAAACGACAGCCAGAAATGCAGCTTGCCGAGGGTTTCGTCGTACATGTGGCCGGTCCATTTCGGCAGCCAGTAGTAGGTCGAAGCGAAGATGCCGAAGATCGCCCCCGGCACCAGCACGTAGTGGAAGTGCGCGACCACAAAGTAGGTGTCCTGGTACTGGAAGTCCGCCGGGGCGATCGCCAGCATCAATCCGGAGAAACCGCCGATGGAGAACAGGATCACGAACGCCACGGCGAAAAGCATCGGCGTCTCGAAGGTCAGCGAGCCTTGCCACATGGTGCTGGCCCAGTTGAACACCTTCACCCCGGTCGGCACCGCGATCAGCAGCGTGGCGTACATGAAGAACAGCTCGCCCACCAGCGGAATGCCGACCACGAACATGTGGTGCGCCCAGACAATGAACGACAGGAAGGCGATGCTCGCCGTCGCGTAGACCATCGAGGTATAGCCGAACAGCGGCTTGCGCGAGAAGGTCGGGATGATCGAGCTGACGGCGCCGAAGGCCGGCAGGATCATGATGTACACCTCGGGATGCCCGAAGAACCAGAACACATGCTGGAACAACACCGGGTCACCGCCACCGGCTGCACTGAAGAAACTGGTGCCGAAGTGGATGTCCATCAGCATCATCGTCACGCACCCGGCCAGCACCGGCATCACCGCAATCAGCAGGAACGCGGTGATCAGCCAGGTCCAGACGAACAGCGGCATTTTCATCAGGGTCATGCCGGGGGCGCGCAGGTTGAGGATGGTCGCGACCACGTTGATCGCGCCCATGATCGAACTGATGCCCATCAAGTGGATGGCGAAGATAAAGAAGGTCACGCTTTCCGGTGCATACGTCGTCGACAGCGGCGCATAGAACGTCCAGCCGAAGTTCGGCCCGCCACCGGGGGTGAACAGGGTCGACACGAGGATCAGGAACGCCGCCGGCAGCAGCCAGAAGCTGAAGTTGTTCATCCGCGGCAGGGCCATGTCCGGCGCGCCGATCATCAACGGGATCATCCAGTTGGCGAGGCCGACGAAGGCCGGCATCACCGCACCGAAGACCATCACCAGACCGTGCATGGTGGTCATCTGGTTGAAGAACGCCGGTTCGACGATCTGCAGCCCTGGTTGGAACAGTTCGGCGCGAATCACCATCGCGAACGTACCGCCGAGCAGGAACATGCAGAACGCAAACCACAGGTACAGCGTGCCGATGTCCTTGTGGTTGGTGGTCAGCACCCAGCGCATCAGGCCTTTGGCGGGGCCGTGGGCGTGGTCGGCATGACCGTGGTCATCGATGACAGCGCTCATGGCCGGTCTCCTTTACGTGAGTGAATGAGGCAGGCCGGGGCGCGTTGCCCCGACCGGTTCACGAGGTACGCGATAGACCGGCTCATTTGCTTTCCGCCTGTTTCAGCTCCAGCACTTCTTTTGGCGTGACCATGTCGCCCTTGTTGTTGCCCCAGGCGTTACGTTCGTAGGTCACGACCGCTGCGATATCGACTTCCGACAGCTGCTTGCCGAACGCCGCCATGGCGGTGCCGGGCTTGCCGTGGAAGACAATGCTCAAGTGATCCTTGATCGGGCCAGTGGCAATTTTCGAGCCCTTGAGCGCCGGGAACATCGGCGGCAGGCCTTGGCCTTCGGCCTGGTGACAGGCAACGCAGGTGGTGTGATAAACCTTGTCGCCACGTTCCTTGAGTTCCTCGAGGGTCCATTCCTTGCTGGTCAGCTCTTTAAGCTGCGCGGCTTCGGCTTTGCGCTCGGCGAGCCACTTGTCGTAGTCGGCCTTCTCTTTGACCTCGACCACGATCGGCATGAAGCCATGGTCCTTGCCGCACAGTTCGGCGCACTGGCCACGGTAAATGCCGGGCTTGTCGATGCGCGTCCACGCCTCGTTGACGAATCCCGGGATCGCATCGCGTTTCACCGCGAAGGCCGGCACCCACCACGAGTGAATAACGTCGGCCGAGGTCACGAGGAAACGCACCTTGGCGCCAGTCGGCAGCACCAGCGGCTTGTCGACCTCGAGCAAGTAATGCTCGCCCTTGGTTTCCTTGTTGTGGATCTGCTCGGCGGGGGTGGCCAGGTTGCTGAAGAACTCGACGTCCTGGCCCAGGTATTTGTAGTGCCACTTCCACTGATAACCGGTGATCTGGATATCGATATCCGGCTCACTGGTGTCGTACATCTTGATCAAGGTGGCGGTCGCCGGTACGGCCATCGCCACCAGAATCAGGAACGGTACGACGGTCCAGAGAATTTCGACGGTAGTGCTTTCGTGGAATTTTGCGGCGACCTGCCCGGTAGAACGGCGGTGCACCATCATCGACCAGAACATGGCGCCGAAGACGATGATCCCGATCACCACACAGATCCAGAAAATGGTCATGTGCAGGTCGAATACTGCGTGACTGATTTCAGTCGCTCCAGGCGCCATATTTACAGTCCAGGCAGCGTGTGCCGGACTGAAAATCGACCACAACAGGAGGCCCATCCAGACGTGTGGATGTCGCATCATTGCGGGTTCCCCTTATCGTTCTTGTTATCCCGCCGGCTTTCGCCTGCGGCAAGGGAGCGGCTGCATCAGACTACGAACTTGAATCGCCGGGCCTTGCTGCGGGTGCAGTCGGGCGTCATCAGCTAACTCCATTCAATGGCGAGTATAGACAGCGACGGGAAATTGCAATGTGCGCACGTAAATCAGCTGAAACAGCTGGCACTTGCGTTCAAGGGCACGAATGGAGAAGGATGCAGACGAGTGGTGGCAAACCGATATAACGCAGGTGCATCAAGGATGAAATAATTATGACAAATGCGTCTTAGCATTTTTCGTAAGCCAGCTAAGTTATGTCTTCCCTATTTCATTGCCTTGTTTCCTGGAGTTTTCATGAACACCGCCGCATTGCGCGAGCAGATCCAAAAAGCCCAACAACACGAAAAAGAAACCGGCCTGCTGACCCGTCAGCTGGAAAGCAAGCTGCCTCATTTACACCCGGCGATCCAATTGCCGGAAGCCGACGCCAACGGTGTGCTGACGCGTTTTGTCGCCGCCTACATTGATGAAGTGCCAGACCTGCTGGATGCAGCCAATGAAGTTGCCAGGGAAGCGGGAATCGAATCGCAGATCAAACCGGTGCTGAAAATCGCCGAGCAGTATTTCCTCCAGCCGCCAGCCATCATGGCCGGGCACGTTGGCCTGGACAGCCTGCTCGACGAAGCCTATCTGGCGCACCGTTTTGTTGAAGAGGTCAACGACCTGTACATCAAGCATTTCGGCCAGCCACTGATCCCCTTGGACATGACGGTCGCTAACTTGATTGCTCACCAATTGATCGGCGAGGAATTTGCCAACCAACTGGACGAAGCGGTGCATCACGCCATCGACGAGATGCTCAACGACGAGAGTTTTGCCTTGGAGTCGGTAGAAGCCTACCGCGGCAAACTCAGCAGCCCGGACACCGGCGCCGCGTGGAAACGCTGGCCATGCATGAGCCGACGCCTGGGTGTGGGCCTGGAGCTGGACCAGCCTGCTGCCTGAGTTCACACGATCCAATGTAGGAGCTGCCGCAGGCTGCGATCTTTTGATCTTGATTGTTAAAAACAACATCAAAAGATCGCAGCCTGCGGCAGCTCCTACAGGGGTTGAGTTCAACCAGCAAATTTAGCCGGCCGCACCGATACCGGTAGTGGTTCGAATCCGTCCCTCAAGCCTGCGCTTCAACCCTCGCGACTCGATCAACAGCTTCGAGCCCTTCGCCGCATTCGCCCGGCCCCACTCTTCCAGCAACTCCAGACACGAATGGTCGATGTAGCTCAGGTTATTGAGCGGCACATGCACCGTCGTCCCCTGGGGAATGCTGCCCAGCACTTGCGTCAGCGCCGGCACCTTGAGGAAGGTCGCCGCACCGACCAGACGCAATTCCATCTCACCCTCCTGCGGCAGATCGATCAGGCTGATCTTCAATCGCGAAGCCTTGAACGCCAGTTTCAACATCGTCAGACCGAAACCGATCAACACGCCCGTCAGCAGGTCAGTGAAGATGATCGCCAGCGCCGTCGCCGCGTAGGTGAACATCGGCATGCGCCCATAACGTCCCAGGCCTCGAAACGCTTTGAGATCGACCAGTTTGAACCCGGTATAGACCAGCACACCGGCCAGGCTCGCCACCGGAATGCTTTGCAGCACACTCGACAGCAACAGCACGAACGCCAGCAGCCACAGACCATGGAAGATCGTCGAGTAACGCGTGGTCGCGCCGGCCTGGACGTTGGCCGAACTGCGCACGATCACCCCGGTCATCGGCAGCGCGCCGAGCAGACCGCAGAGCATGTTGCCGACACCTTGCGCCGACAGTTCGCGGTCGAAATCCGAACGCACGCCGCTGTGCATGCGATCCACCGCAGCGGCGGACAGCAACGTTTCGGCACTGGCGATGAAGGCCACCGCGAACGCGGCGATCAGCAGCGTCGGATCAGCCAGGCTGAGCAAGTCCGCCGGTTTCAGCCAATCGATGGCTTCGGCCAGATTCGCCGGCACCTCGACGCGTTTGACTTGCAGGGCCAGCAACAGACTTGCCCCGGTCGCCAGCCCGACACCGAGCAATGCCCCAGGAACGAAGCGCAACGAATGTGGGCGAAACTTCTCCCACAGCCACATCACCGCGATGGTCGACAGCCCGAGCAACCCGGCCTGCCAGCCAAACGACGGCAAGGCCTGCGCCACCGCCGCCGGAAACGCCGTAAGGTTATCCAGCCCCGAAGGTTTCGGCGACGCATCAAGCATCACATGCACCTGCGACAGCACGATCAAGACGCCAATCCCCGCCAGCATCCCGTACACCACCGCTGGCGCCGTGACCCGAAACCAGCAACCGAGCTTCAAGCGCCCGGCGACCAGTTGCAGGAAACCGGCGAGCAGCAGAATCGGCCCGAGCATCTCGATGCCGTGCTGGCGCACCAGTTCGAACACCAACACCGCCAGACCCGCCGCCGGCCCGCTGACCTGCAACGGCGAACCCGCCAGCCAACCGACCACCAGACCGCCGATGATCCCAGTGATCAAACCCTTGGCCGGTGGCAACCCTGACGCAATCGCGATACCCATGCACAGCGGCAACGCGACCAGAAACACAACCACTGAAGCGAGCAACTCCCGTGGCAACACCGCTTTCAATTGAGCCGCACGCATAGCGATTCTCCCGAAGTTTTCTTCAGGCATGGCTTCGCCGAACCGCTGAAACAGCGGCCGGCGTCAAACCACACAGATTTTTAGGAAGATTTAGAAGCGCGCTTTGGGCGTCGCCACCGGAATCGGATGGCTACCGTCGAGCGGCAGGAAACGTCCCTGATCCGCGTCGTAAGCTTTGATTTCGCTGGTTTCGATGTCGTAGACCCAGCCATGGATGAACAAATGACCGTTCGCCATGCGCGAGGCTACCGAAGGATGGGTACGCAAGTGCTGCAGTTGGGCGATGACGTTTTCCTCGGTGAGGATCGGCATGCTTTCTTTTTCGTCGGCGCAGTTACAGTTTTCATGCACCATGGTTTTCGCGACTTCAGCGTGGCGCAGCCAGGCTTTCACTGTCGGCATTTTTTCCAGGCTGTCCGGATTGAGCACCGCACGCATGGCGCCGCAATCGGAGTGGCCGCAGATGATGATGTGCTGCACGCCGAGCGCCAGTACCGCGTATTCGATCGCGGTGGAAACGCCGCCGTTCATCTGCCCGTAAGGCGGCACGACGTTGCCGACGTTACGGGTCACGAACAGATCGCCGGGCGAGCTGTGGGTAATCAGCTCGGGGACGATGCGCGAGTCGGCGCAGGTGATGAACATCGCCTTGGGCGCTTGGGCCGTGGCGAGTTTCTTGAAGAGTTCTTCCTGCTGTGGGAAGACCTCATGATGAAAATGCAAAAAGCCGTCTACGATCTGTCGCAGCGCTGCATCGGCGGATTCCGCTTCAGGGGTTTGCGCCGACGCAGCCAACGGCTGTTTATCCTTGTCACTCATGATTCATCCTCTTTGGCGGATTAGGGGAGTCATTCCCATGTATTCCGGTATGAAGCCAGTGGCTGTTTAAACATCCGGGTCATCCCGACCCGTCAGTCACTCGATGAACAAGGTAGCCGCCGAAACTTAACTCAAACTGAATCAAACGCTCTAGAACGTGTGTTCCAGGTCACAAAAAACGTGACTGGGTGATTTCGGCGGAAGGATTCCAACCCCTCAACCATAGGCCAATTGTCGCTAAATCAACGACATCTGGCGACCCGGCGGACAGAAGACCGTGCAATCGAGGTTATAGCCCTCGCGATGATTCAAGCCAAGACGCTTGATCGCTTTGGCAAACCGCTGCGCGAGCAGATCGGCGAACACCCCTTCACCGCGCATGCGTGCACCAAAACGGCTGTCGTAGAGTTCGCCGCCACGGCTCTGGCGGATCAGGCTCAGCACGTGCGCGGCGCGTTGCGGGTAGTGCGACTGAAGCCATTCCTCGAACAGCGGCGCCACTTCCAGCGGCAGACGCAACATCATGTACGCAGCACTTTGCGCACCGGCGGCGTGGGCTTCGTTGAGCAGATTTTCGATTTCACTGTCATTGATCATTGGAATCATCGGTGAACACAGCACACCAACGGGAATGCCTGCTTCGCGCATCACCCGGATCGCGCGCAATCGTGCCTTGGGTGCAGCGGCGCGCGGTTCGAGGATGCGTTTGAGTTCGTCGTCCAGCGTGGTCAGGCTGATCATTACGGCCACTAGCCGTTGCTGCGCCAGTTCGGTGAGCAGGTCGAGGTCGCGCAGAATCAGCGAGCCTTTGGTGATGATGGTCACCGGGTGCTTATAGCGCAGCAGCACTTCGAGGGTCTGGCGGGTGATTTTGTGTTCACGCTCGATCGGCTGATACGGGTCGGTGTTGGAACCCAGGTTGATCGGCGCACATTGATAGCCTTTCTTTCCGAGCTGTTCTTCCAGCACTTGGGCGGCGTTGGTCTTGGCGATCAGTTTCGTTTCGAAATCCAGCCCGGGTGACATGTCCCAATAGGCGTGGCTGGGCCGTGCGTAGCAATAGATGCAGCCATGCTCGCAGCCTCGATAGGGATTGATGGAACGGTCGAACGGCAAGTCTGGTGAAGTGTTACGGGTGATGATGGTTTTTGCGGTTTCGATCATCACCTCGGTGCCTTGCGTCAGCGGCACTTCCTGATACCAGCCGTCATCCTCCGCCACCGAGCGGTTCGGCGCGAAGCGGTTGTGCGGGTTACTGGCGGTTCCGCGACCGCGGGGCGGGAGAGGGTTGATCATTGGGCGGGCTCCTGATCTGTATATACATACAGTACCTGAGCGCGCCCGGTGTGATCCAGTACCGTTCAGCGATGGGATATGCGCTGACTGGCAAAGTTTATATATAAGTGCAAAGTACAATCCGAGATACATATGTCCCGTTGTCGCGCCAAGTTATCGAATATAGTCTTGGCCACTTCCATTGGCATTTGTCCGGTAACTAAATTAAAAGGATTTAATTCATGTCTTATCTCAATCAGCGTGGCGTCTTTATGCAAATGATGCTGCCCAATGCATCGGAGCCCAATACCATTGTTTCGATGCAACTTGCGCGCAAGGAACTGGGCTGGAACGCCGAGCAGGAGCTGCCCACCGAGACTCTGGTTGACTCGGACTACGTGGTGGCAGTGTCCAGCGACCGTGGCATAACGTTCACTGTTCGCACCAACAAGAACGATGTGGACGGTGATGGTGATATTGATAACGACGACAAGGCGAAGCTGATTGCATTGGCCAAGGCTTATGTAAGTATCGTTAATCCGTAAGATTGGAACTTGTTGCGATATCTGTCATTAAAAAACCCTGCATGAATGGTTCATGCAGGGTTTTTGTTTTTAATGATGATCGGTGACTTGGCCAAGATCATCAGTGGACGTAGTTTTCATATCGTCGCTGCGTAAACCCGCAACTTCTTTGGCGCTGACCGGCGCACCTTTATTACCCCAACTGCCGCGGATGAAGCTCACCACATCCGCCACTTCCTGATCCGACAGACGCCAGGCGAAGCCCGGCATGGTGAAGGTCGACGGCGCCGTGTGTGTCGCCGGCAACGTACCGCCCTTGAGCACGATGTGAATCAACGAAGTCGGGTCTTCCGATTGCAGCACCGGATTACCCGCCAGCGCCGGGAACACCCGGGTATAACCGTGGCCATCGGTGCGGTGGCACGCGGCGCAGTTGTCGATGTACACCGCAGCGCCACGCTGACTGTCATCACCGTTCCACAGCGCCTTGGCGGCTTTTTCATCGTACTGATGCGGTTGATCGTTCGGATCAGTGGCCGGCAACGACTTGAGGTAGCGGGCAATCGCCGTCAGATCGGCATCCGTCATGTATTGCATGCTGTGGGTGACCACATCGCTCATGCCGCCGAACACGGCGCTGCGATCGCTACGCCCGGTCTTGAGGAACTGCACCAGTTGCTCTTCGCTCCAGCTACCGAGGCCATCCTTGTGATCACCACGCAGACTTTTGGCGATCCAGCCTTCCAGCGGCGCACTGCCGGCGAGGAAGTTTTTGCCATCGGCCGCGCTCAGGGATTTTTCCTGCATGGTCAGGGCGCGCGGCGTATGGCAGGCACCGCAATGACCGAGGCCTTCGACCAGATACGCACCACGATCGATCACCGGGTCGGTACTCGTCGCTTTGTAGTCCTCGACCTTCGGCGCAAACATCCAGCGCCAGCCCATCAACGGCCAACGCATGCTCAACGGCCACGGAATGTCGCTGGCCTTGTTTTCCTGCGCCACCGGTTCTACGCCGTGCATGAAGTACGCGTACAACGCTTGCATGTCGGTTTCGCTGACACGCGCGTAGGACGGATACGGCATCGCCGGGTACAACGTACTGCCGTTTTTGGCGACGCCATGCCGCACGGCCTGATCGAAGTCCTCGAAGCTGTATTCACCGACGCCGGTTTTGTCCGGGGTGATGTTGGTCGAGTAGATCGTGCCGATCGGGGTTTCCATCGGCAGGCCACCGGCGAACGTTTTGCCGCCCTTGGCGGTGTGGCAGGCCACGCAGTCACCGGCGCGGGCGAGGTATTCGCCCTGTTTGATCAGACTTTGATCAACTTCAGCCGCATGAATTGCGGCACTGCCGAGCAGCGCCAGGGTCGCGATAACAAGATTTTTCATGGTCATCGCTCCTTAAGCCTGAACCAGCGGGCCGGGGTTTTTCAGGTAC
The DNA here is from genome assembly GCF_045037865.1 of Pseudomonas sp. M20. Lineage (NCBI taxonomy): Bacteria > Pseudomonadati > Pseudomonadota > Gammaproteobacteria > Pseudomonadales > Pseudomonadaceae > Pseudomonas > Pseudomonas sp. M20. The sequence goes on along the minus strand of NZ_CP173611.1, from coordinate 5,626,643 downwards.
TGCTCGCGGATCGCCTTCGCCGACCAGTAGGTCAGTGCCGCAACCAGCCCGGTCGGGTTGTAACCCAGGCCTTGCGGGAACGCCGAGGCGCCCGGAACGAAGACGTTGTGCACGTCCCAGCTCTGTAGGTAGCGGTTCAGCGCGCTCTTCTTCGGATCGGTGCCCATGATCGCGCCACCGTTAAGGTGGGTGGTCTGGTACGACGCGGTGTTGAAGTGGTCGCCGACTTTCTTGCCGATCACCGCAATGGCTTTCGGGCCCATCGCTTCGGCGACCTTGCCCATTTTCTCGACCATGAAACGGTTCATCTTGATGTCGTTTTCCTGCCAGTCGAAGGTCATCCGCAGCAGCGGCAAACCATAGGCATCGCGGTACACCGGATCGAGATCGAGGTAGTTGCCACGGTAGGACTGATGCGCGCCGTGGGCGTCCATCGACACCTGGTGGGTGTAGTAATCGGCGGTCGCGCGTTTCCAGGCACTGCCCCACGCCGGTGTGCCCGGCGGGTTCGAAGTGCCGGCAATCGGCCGGCTGCCAGCCTGGTTGACCCACATCGGCGAGCCGCCGACGAAGCCGTGCGGGCCGTGGTCGAAGTTGTCGGCGTTGAAGTCATCCAGCGCCACGCCGTTGCCGCCGGCGCCAATGAAGTTGTTGGTGTGGGTGTCCTTGTCGAAGAACGCCTTGATGGTCGCCATGTTCTGGTAGGCAAAGTTACGCCCGACCACGCCTTCGCCAGTCTTCGGGTCGTACGGTTTGCCGATGCCGGAGAGCAGCATCAGACGCACGTTGTGCAACTGGAACGCGCCGAGAATCACCAGATCCGCCGGTTGCTCGATCTCGCGACCCTGTCCGTCGATGTAGGTCACGCCGGTGGCTTTGGATTTGCTGCTGTCGAGATTGACCCGCAACACATGCGAGTTGGGCCGCAGCTCGAAATTCGGCAGCGGCTTGAGCGCCGGCAGAATGTTCACGTTCGGCGAGGCTTTGGAATACATGTAGCAGACATAGCCGCTGCAGAAACCGCAGAAGTTGCACGGGCCCATTTGCGCGCCGTAAGGGTTGGTGTACGGCCCTGACGTATTCGCGGACGGCAGGTTGTAGGGCTTGTAACCGACTTCAGTCGCTGCTTTGCCGAACAGCTGTGCGGAGACTGTGTTTTTCTGCGCTTCCAGCGGGAACGGGTTGGAGCGATCCGGCGCGTACGGGTTGCCGCCCTTGCCCTGACCGACCAATTGGCCTTTCACCGTCCAGGCCTGGCCCGAGGTGCCGAAGACTTTTTCGGCGAAATCGAAGAACGGCTCCAGTTCTTCATAGCTGACGCCGAAGTCCTGGATGGTCATGTCCTTGGGGATAAAGCTTTTGCCGTAGCGCTCTTCGTAGTGGCTACGCATGCGCAACTCGATCGGATCGACCCGGAAGTGCACGCCCGACCAGTGCAGTCCGGCGCCGCCAACACCATTGCCCGGCAGAAACGCGCCCAACTGGCGGTTCGGCAGGGCGATGTCGTTGACGCTGTGGCGAATGGTGACGGTTTCCTTGGAGATGTCCTGAAAGAGTTTTTTACGCACGCTGTAGGTGAGTTCGTCGATCACCTGCGGATAGTTGCCGTCCGGGTAGGTGTCCTGCATCGGCCCGCGCTCCAGCGCCAGCACGTTGAGACCCGCTTCGGTCAGCTCTTTGGCCATGATCGCGCCGGTCCAGCCGAAGCCCACGATTACTGCGTCAACCTTCTTCATTACCGTTGCCATGCTTACGCCCTCTCGCCGCGAATCGAAACTGCCGGGAAGGGGTATTGCTCGTTACGTTCCACCCAATCCATGAAATCGGCGCGGGCGCCGGGGAAGCCGATCATGGTCCAGCCGACCATGCCTTTGTTGCCACCGTGGATCGGGTCGCAGAAGAACCCCTCCTTGGTGTTTTGCAGCAGCAGATTGAAGAAAATCTTCGCCGGAACCGCGTCGAACTGCGCTTTGCCGGTTTCAAGTTGCTTGAGCAAATCGTCTCGGGTAGCGCTGTCTTGCTCAGCAAATACTTTACCGTTGAGGGATTTTGCCCACTGATCCGTGGCGGCGATGCCGAGGCGATAGATCTCTTTGGGCACCAGTTTGCTCTGCCAGCCCATTTCCGGAGCGGCGTCGGCGTTGAACGGGCCTTGCATGTACCACAGCGCACCGGCGGCGTACGGCGTGTTCATCTGCCGGTCGATGTATTCCGGCACGCCGGCTTCGAGCGCGCCCGGGCCTTGGGCATCGTTGGGGATCAGCTGTGCGACGGCGGCATTGATGAACGCCCATTCTTCGGCGGTGAAATAGCTCGGCTGATACACGCTGGCATTAGCGCGAACCGGTTGCGGCGCGGGCGCAGCTGGTTTGGCTTCAGGCGCTGCTTGCAAGACGCTGCTGCCCAGACCGGTGCCAGCCAGGGTGACCACCGGAATCAGGGTCAGGGATTTGCGTAAGAATTCACGCCGCGGGTTGTCTCGACTTTCATCAGACATGGGGTGCACCTCATCAGGCATTAGGGGACAGCCGCTTCTGCGAGCGGCTTGAGGAGTTTTCGTCGCGACGTGACGGTATGACCCGGAAAATGGGGACTCGTCTGCAACATCGTGTGACAAATGGTAGCAGGCTAAGCTTCGGGATGAATCGATTCAGTGGAAAAAAACAGCGGTTTTCCGCATGCCAGTGCATGAAACCGTGCGGATTCACGATTCTTTGACAAGCGCCTCACAGGGCTTTGACCGCTCAACATCGAAGCTGCCGTTCCTCTCACCGATGAACCCCGACACGGTTACCCCAGCATGTCCCGAGTGCGTTTTTTTTCCGCTTTGTGCTTATCGCTATTGGTGCTGTTGCCCTGGATGCCTGCCCAGGCTGCGGCAACTGCGACAGTTCGTCCTGCTGATTGGGCGCAACCGGTCGAAGTGCAATACAACCTGTTCCAGATGTCGCCGACGCTCTATCGCAGCGCCTTGCCCGATGGCGGTGCGGTGCCGTTGCTGAAGAATCTGAAAGTCGCCACGGTGATCAACTTCCTTCCGGAAGCGGACAGTAATTGGTTGTCCGAGCCCGGCATCAATCAGGTGCAACTGCCGTATCGCACCAATCACGTTGACGACGCCGATGTGCTCAAGACCCTGCGGGCGATTCAGTCTGCCGAAGCCAGCGGTCCGGTATTGATGCATTGCAAACACGGCTCCGACCGCACCGGCCTGATGGCGGCGATGTACCGTGTGGTGGTGCAGGGCTGGAGCAAAGAGGATGCCTTGAGCGAGATGACTCAGGGCGGTTTTGGTGAGAGCGGGCACTTCCGCGATAGCGTGCGCTACGTGATGCAGGCCGATGTCGACAAGCTGCGCACGGCGCTGGCCAATGGCGATTGCAGTACCAGTGCTTTCGCCACCTGTTCGATGAAAAGCTGGTTCAAGTCCGCCCACGTCGAGTGATCGGTCAGTCCGGTTGCGCTGCCAGATCAGCGGCGACCGGCTGGCCCATAAAGGTTTCCAGCGCGCTGAACAGCGAAGTCGAATCACCAGAGAAGAACGCTTCACGCAGTTCCCGGCCGGTTTGCACATTGAAGACCCCATCGCGCTCAAAGCGCTTGAACGCTTCGCTGGCCAGTACGCCTGACCATTTGTAGGCGTAGACCGAGGCTTCGTAACCGGTCACCAGATAATCGAAACTGTTGGCAAGGCGGCAATACGCGGGCAATTGTAGCTGCGGTATTTGTTGTAGCACCGCTTGGAAGCACTGTTGCGCGTTTCGGCCGTTTTCTTCGCTGCGGTGCAATTCCAGATCGAATAAAGCCTCAAGCAGCAACGTAGCGGTATCGCGACTGGTGTGCGTGGCGATGGCGGCCAGCGCTGACGTTAGCCGTGTGCGGCTTAGTGGCGCACGGGTTTTGTAGTGTACTGACAGCCACTGAAGCAGCTCCTCTGAAAGACTTAATTGTTCGAACAGTTGCCCGGCGAACTCGCCCGTATCACGCCCCAGTTGCGAGATACCCGACAGGTTGTGATGGGGCGAACGGGTCAGCACCTGTTGCAGGCAATGCCCGAACTCATGGAAAAGCACGCGCAGGTCTTTATGTGAAAGTAGGCAGGGATGCTCGCTGGTCGCGGACGGGAAGTTGCAGTGGAGGATGGCGATCGGCAGGGCTGGCCGGCCCTCGGCATTGATGCGTCGGTTGCGCACAGTATTGGTCAAGGCAAAGTCAGGGGCGTCCTCGCGATGAAACGGATCAACGTAGATGTACCCCATCACCTGATCGTATTCGCTGACCTCCAACAGGCGCACATCCTCGTGCCAATGGCTGAGGTCTTGCTGCTCTGCCAGTTTGATACCGAACAGGTGTTCATTGAACTGGCAGAACCGGCGCAGCGTTTCATCCAGCGGAAAATACTCGCGAAGTCCTTTCAGTGTGCTCGCCGAGCGTTGCTGGCGTAATTGCTCAGCAAAAAACTCGAAATCCCAGGCCTGCAGTTCTGCGACACCTTGCGTTGCGGCGAATGCTTGCAGCGCCTGTATGTCCTGCTCCAGTGCGGCGCGATTGTGCTCGATCTGCTGTTTTAGAAAATGTTCGACCTGAGCGGGCGAGTTGGCCATGTGATTTGAAAGCCGCAGATGGGCAAAGCTCTCGAAACCCAGCAAACTGGCTTTTTCATGGCGTAACCCGAGTAACTTTTGCAAGACCGGACCGTTGTCGAACTGAAGAGCCTGCGGTCCTTGATCCGAGGCCCGGGTGCAATAAGCGCGGAAATACTCTTCGCGCAAACTCCGGTCTCGCGCATTTTTCATGAAGTATTCGTAAGTGTTGCGATCCAGCGTCAGCAACCAACCGCTTTTTCCCGTTCGACGCGCATTCAGCGCCAGTCGATCCTTGAGCGCGGCTGACAAGCCGTCGAGCGTCGCCGCCTGGTCAATCTGCTTGCTCCAGGCGGCATTGCTGCGCTCCAGATTGATCTGGAACAATTGCTCCTGAAGCTCGATGTCGAGGTTTATTGCGGTTAACCGCTGTCGCTGATCGGCGGGCAATTCGATGCCCGACCGACGAAAAGCGCGCAGTGTCTTGGCCAGCGACGCTTTGCGAAAGTCATCAAAGCTGTCGGCGATCGGGCTCTGCTGCAGACGTTGATACGTGTGATAAAGCTCCAGGTTCGCAGCCTTCTGCACCCGATAGCGAGCCGCAGTAATGCTGCACAGGGCGCTTTGCTCTATCCAGTCGATGTCCGTGGTTTTGACGGTCGAGAGCACTTCAATGATGCCCATGGTTTCAGCGAGCCGTGCGTCGGCTTCGGCGACGGCCACCACCAGATCATCCCAATTGGGGTGGTCGGTCTGGGTGGCGATCACTTCGGCGATGATCCGCTGATTATCGGCCACGATGGCATTGATGGCGGGTGCCAGGTGCTCGGCCTTCACGTCGGACCAGGCCGGCAGCTGCCAGCGTTGTAGCAGGGGATTGGTAGGGGGCATCGCGTCTTCCTTGACCGCAGGTTGAAAAAAATCAGCCTACGGAGAAAGCGCAAGGGCAAGGCATTAGATAGATACCACCTCGCACCGCTGATTCGGTGCGAGGCAGTCATGGCTCAATTGGGCTGGTCAGGCTTTTTTTTCAGTTTCGGGTTGGGGAAAAACTGTACGGCCTGCACGGTCTTGTCCGGCGCGGGTTTGTTCAGCGCACTGGTGTTGACCCGCGTGCCCAATTCTTTCGGCACCGACAGCCCTTGCTCGTTTAGCGTATCCGAGTAACCGCAGGCCACACATTCGCGGTGCGGCACGCCGTCCTCGTTCCACATCATCAGCTTGTCCGGTTCGCTGCACGCCGGGCAGACCGCCCCGGCGATAAAGCGCTTCTTGGTAATCACAGGCCCCTCACTCATGCTGCCGCGTCCTCACTCAGGCCGCTGTGGCGCAACAGTGCGTCAATCGATGGCTCACGGCCACGGAAGTCGACGAACAGCACCATCGGCGCCTGCGAACCGCCGCGCGCCAGAATCGCTTCGCGGAAGGCGCGGCCGGTTTCTGCGTTGAGCACGCCGTCTTCTTCAAACTTCGAGAAGGCATCGGCCGACAGCACTTCCGCCCACTTGTAGCTGTAGTAACCCGCCGCGTAACCGCCGGCAAAGATGTGCGCGAAGCTGTTCGGGAAGCGGTTGTAGGCCGGCGGACGCATCACCGACACTTCGTCGCGAACGCCTTCCAGCACTTGCAGCGGATTGCGGCCGTCACCGTGGGTGGCGTGCAGTTCGAAGTCGAACAGCGAGAACTCGAGCTGACGGACCATCATCAGGCCGGACTGGAAGTTCTTCGCCGCGAGCATTTTTTCGAGCAGGTCCTGAGGCAGCGGCTCACCAGATTCGTAGTGACCGGAAATCAGCGCGAGACCTTCCGGCTCCCAGCACCAGTTTTCCATGAACTGGCTTGGCAGCTCGACCGCGTCCCACGCCACGCCGTTGATCCCGGAAACACCGGCGTGATCAACGCGAGTCAGCAGGTGGTGCAGGCCATGACCGAATTCGTGGAACAGCGTGGTCACTTCGTCGTGGGTCAGCAGCGCAGGCTTGCCGCTGTCGGCCGGGGTGAAGTTGCACACCAGATTGGCCACCGGGCTTTGCAGCACGCCGTCGACGGTACGACGACGGTCGCGGGCGCCGTCCATCCACGCCCCGCCACGCTTGTTGGCGCGGGCATAAAGGTCGAAGAAGAAGCGGCCGACGTGCTGGCCGTTTTCCTTGATTTCGAACAGGCGCACGTCCGGGTGCCAGGTGTCGAAGCGCTTCTGCTCGGCGATCTCGATGCCGTACAGACGCTGAACGATGGCAAACAGACCGCCCAGCACTTTGTCGATCGGGAAGTACGCACGCAGGGTTTCCTGGGCAACGCTGTAGCGCTGTTCACGGAGCTTTTCGCCGTAGAAACCGCTGTCCCAGCTTTGCAGATCGGCGCAGCCCTGTTCGGCGGCGTAGGCGCGCAGCTGTTGCAGATCCTGCTCAGCGAACGGCTTGCTGCGCTTGGCCAGATCGCGCAGGAAGCTCAGTACCTGATCGCTGGATTCGGCCATTTTCGTGGCCAGGCTCAGCTCGGAGAAGCTGGCGAAACCCAGCAGCTTGGCCAGTTCCTGACGCAGATCGAGGATCTCTTCCATCACCGGGCCGTTATCGTTCTGACCGGCGTTCGGGCCTTGATCCGAGGCGCGGGTGCAGTAGGCGGCGTAGACTTCTTCACGCAGCGCGCGGTCTTGCGCGTAAGTCATCACCGCGTAGTAGCTCGGGAATTCCAAGGTGATCAGCCAGCCATCGAGGCCTTTGGCTTGCGCGGCGGCAGCCATTTGCGCCTTGGCCGAATCGGTCAGGCCGGCGAGGGCGGCTTCGTCGCTGACGTGCTTGGTCCAAGCCTGCGTAGCGTCGAGCAGTTGGTTGGAGAAGCGGCTGCCCAGCTCGGACAGTTTGCTTTGCACTTCGGCGTAGCGTTTCTGCTCGGCTTCCGGCAGGTCGATACCCGACAGACGGAAGTCACGCAGAGCGTGTTCCAGAATAGTCTTTTGCGCCACGTCGAAACCAGCGGCTTCCGGGCTGTTGGCCAGCGCTTCATAAGCCTGGAACAGCTCGCGGTTCTGGCCCATCTCGGTGGAGTAGGCGCTCAGGGCAGGCAGGCACGACTCGTAAGCTTCGCGAAGCTCGGCGCTGTTGCACACGGCGTTGAGGTGGCTGACCGGGCTCCAGGCAGCGCCGAGACGGTCATTGAGTTCGTCCATCGCCAGTACCAGGCCGGCCCAGGTCGGGTTATGGACTTGGCTCTTGAGGATTTCGGCGATGGCGGCGCGGTTGTCGGCCAGGATCGTTTCGATGGCGGGCAGGACGTGTTCGGCACGGATCGTGGAGAACGGTGGCAGGTCGTAGGACTGCAGCAGAGGGTTGTTCACGCTCACGGTTGGCACCTTGGCTGGGGAAACATTGCCCCATCTTAATTACAATCGGCATCATCCGCAGCTATCGGCGACAGAGAGAGAAATTATCGTGTCCGTTCGCAAGTACCAGAATCACACCCCCAGCCTGAGCAAAGGCGCCTTTGTCGACAGCTCGGCGGTGGTGATCGGCGACGTCGAAATCGGTGAAGACAGCTCGGTCTGGCCGCTGACCGTGATCCGCGGCGACATGCACCGCATCCGTATCGGCGCGCGCACCAGCGTCCAGGACGGTTGCGTGCTGCACATCACCCACGCCGGCCCGTTCAACCCGGACGGCTTCCCGCTGCTGATCGGCGATGACGTCACCATCGCCCACAAAGTCATGCTGCATGGCTGCAGTGTTGGCAGCCGCGTGTTGATCGGCATGGGCAGCATTGTCATGGACGGCGCGGTGGTCGAGGACGATGTGATCATTGGCGCCGGCAGCCTGGTGCCACCGGGCAAGCGTCTGCAAAGCGGCTTCCTCTATGTGGGTAGCCCGGTGAAACAGGTGCGAGAACTCACCGACAAGGAAAAAGCCTTCTTCACTTACAGCGCGGCGAACTACGTGAAGCTCAAGGACCTGCATCTTGCCGAAGGTTACGACCAGCTCTGAATTGCCTTACAACTGCTCAGGATTTCTCATGCATTACCAGACCGTACTGTTCGACCTCGATGGCACCCTGACCGACCCGCGTGAGGGCATCACCCGTTCCATCCAGTTCGCCCTCGCCAAGCTCGGCATCGATGAGCCGGACTTGACCAAGCTGGAACACTTCATCGGCCCGCCGTTATTGCAGGCGTTCATGCAGTTTTACGGATTCGATGAGGCCAAGGCATGGCAGGCGGTGAATTTCTATCGCGAGCGCTTCAAAGTGACGGGCCTGTACGAGAACCGTGTGTTCGATGGCGTCACGCCGTTGCTGGAAACCCTCAGTGGCCAAGGCCGGCAGCTGTATATCGCCACCTCGAAGCCGTGGGAATTTGCCCGCGAGATTGCCCGGCATTTTGATTTTGCCCGGCACTTCAAGGTGATTTACGGCAGTGAGCTGGATGGCACACGGACCAACAAGGTTGAGTTGATTGCGCATCTGATCAAGGAAGAAGGGCTGGACCCGGCGAATACGTTGATGATCGGTGACCGTAAACATGATCTGATCGGGGCGCGCAGCAATGGGCTGGATGCGGCGGCGGTCGGTTATGGGTTTGGCAGTTTCGAAGAGTTGAGTGCCGAGGCGCCGGCTTATCACTTTGAAACGCTGGACGAGTTGCATCAGGCGTTTCTGCGGCGCTGATCAGTACGCCTTCGCTGGCAAGCCAGCTCCCACAGGTGAGCGATGTGCTCAGGCTCACCGCTGTCCCTGTGGGAGCTGGCTTGCCAGCGATGAGGCCAGATCAGCCACTGATATCTCATCATCTGCCAATGCTTTCAGTGCCGCTTTACGCTCAGTCACCGGTAACCCACCCAACCGCTCTACCTCAGCATAAAATCTCAGCCAATCCCCCCCGACCTTTTTGAACAACGCCGCAAACGCCGGCACCCACTGGTCATACAAACCAAACGGCAGCAACCGCGCATTGTTCAGCGGCGCGTTCACCCAGGCGTCGTAACGCTTGTCCCCGGCCCACTGGCTGTCCCTCATCATTCTGTATTTGCGGCGAAACTGCTCGAACTCGGCCGCTTTACGTTCGCGCATCAGCTCGGTCGCTAATGGCTGTGTATAAAGCTTCTCCAGCCGTGAACGGGTATCGAGCACCAACTCAATAAACTGATCGCGTTGTTTCAGCCGTGAATCGGTGTCCGCCGGCAACCCCCGAAACGCTCGCCACTGCCGCGTGCCTTCCTGCTCGACAAACGTGGCAAATGACTCGTTGAACTCGGTGTCGTCCTTTACATAGAAGCGCTGATGCGCCAGCTCATGAAAAATCAGCGTGGCCAGACGCTCATCGCCCCAGCCCATCATCGAGTTAAGGATCGGGTCATTGAACCAGCCCAGCGTCGAATAGGCCTCAACGCCGCCAATCGAAACGTCCATGCCCTGCAAACGCTGGATCGCCGCTTCACCCCGCGCCGCGCTCTGGCTGTAGTAACCGCGATAGGCCACACAACCGGCAATCGGGAAGCAATGGTTCTGTGGCGTCAGGGAGAACTCCTGAGTGGCGAACACATTCCACACCACGTACGGGCGATGGATGTCGGCGTAAAGGCGATAGCTCTCGTTATCCGGCAGGTGCAGATGTTCGCTGGCAAAGGCGCGGGCTTTTTGTGATTGCGCCAAATGTGCGCGCAGTGTCTCGTCGCGGCTCGGGTCATTGATCACCTTTTCCACTGGCTCCCGCGCCCGCAGCAATTGCAGCTGGCCGCTGGCCAACTGAGCGTAATAGCTGACGCTGGCGCAACCGTTGAGCAACAAAAACAACACACCCGGAAACAAAACCCGAAAAACGCGATCAAGTAACCCAAGGCTTGGAAACGGCCTGATCAAAATAAGAAATCCCCCGGAGAGTCTGTCCGCAAGACTATCCCGCCTTAAGGAGCACCGCTATGCGCATGTTGATGCTGTCAGGAGGCCTGCTGACGCTGGCCGGTTGTGCCGGATTCGGAATGCCCGATCCTGACCCTTCGCAAGCCTGGATCGATCTCGATGCCCGGCAGCAGGATACGGCGCTGCAAGCATTGCAGGTCGATACCCAGGCAACCACCGATAAACGCTACTTCGAAGTGCAGCCCGGCAGTCATGAATTGAAGGTGCGTTATCAGTTTCCGGTGGAGGCGACCAACATCGGTCCCGACGCTGAGCCGCTGTGGCGCGATTGCCAGTTGAGCGTGAAATTCAAGGACTTCAATGCTGGCCATCGCTACCAGTTGCAGGCCGGCAGTATCGGCTTCCGGCCATGGGCCAAGCTTTATGACGAGCAGCGCAAAGTGGTCGGTCAGGGCATGCCGGCAGGCTGTCAGCGCACCTGAACGGCGCTATGCTGAGTATTCAGATCAGTGGATATTCGTCATGCGCCAGTTGCTGTTGTTGCTCGTTGCCAGTCTTGTGGCCGGTTGTCAGACGCCATTGCCCCCGGTCGATCCGCACATGGCCTGGGTCGATTTTTCGACGCCGACGCCCGGCGGTAAAGTGCTCATGGCCGAGCGCCTCGACAAACAGCGACTGAATGACGGGCGCTACTTTCAGGTCACCCCGGGCAGCCACGAATTGCGCGTGCGGTTTGATTTCGAAGTGTTTGGCGGTGGTGGCGCGCTGATGACCGGGCCGGTGGAGCGGTTGTGCTACATGTACATCCGCTATGACCATTTCGAGGCCGGCCAGCGTTACACGCTGGAGGGCCGCTCGCTGGCGTTCACCCCAAGTGCCCGGCTGTACAACGCCAAGCGCGAGATTGTCGCCGAGGATCACGACTACAACTGCATTATCTGAGGCGACTCAGCTGTCGTTCTTCTGATAGATGATCGCTTTGGTGCCGTTCTCGCATGAACCGACCACCATGGCGATGTCATGTTTTGCGGCCTCTTCTTTGCTTACGATTTCCAGTGTGTAGGACGGCACTGCTTTAGCCTGAATCTTGACTTCGATCTCTTCCTTGAGTTTTTCGCAGTTTTTGGGTGCCGCAATTACCGAGGTGGCCAGTGCACTGCAGAGAATCGCCAAGCCAATACGTTTCATGAGTGAAGCTCCCTGAGGCAGCGCGCACGGGCGTGCGCTGAAGCTGCTGTCATTGATTCGACCATACTTTTACAGCGAGGGTTCTGACTTCGCTCACAAGTTGTGTTTTCGGTTTCAAACTCCGGGTTGATTGTGAAATCGCCTTCGCGAGCAAGCTCGCTCCCACATTGGTTCTGGCTAGACCCGTTCATTGTGGGAGCGAGCTTGCTCGCGAAGGCGTCGGCAAAGCCAACGCCTGATTCGAACCTTAAGAAATCAGCGAAGCCTCAAGCGTAATCTTCGCATTCAGCACTTTCGACACCGGGCACCCTTCCTTGGCCTTGTTGCTCAGCTCTTCAAACTGCTCCTGCGTCGCTCCAGGGATCTTCGCCTTGAGGATCAGCTTCACCGCCGTGATCGCGAACCCGCCCTCCACCTGATCGAGGGTCACTTCCGCCTGAGTATCAATGCTGTCGGCCTTCAGCCCCGCATCGCCCAGAATCATCGAAAACGCCATGGAAAAACAGCCAGCATGCGCCGCGCCGATCAGTTCCTCCGGGTTGGTACCTTTGCCGCCCTCAAACCGGGCCTTGAACCCGTACGGCGCTTCTCTGAGGACACCGGTTTCGGTGGAGATGGAGCCGATGCCGGTTTTCAGATCGCCTGCCCAATGTGCGGATGCTTTCTTCACGATAGCCATGTCTGCCTCCTCAAGATCTGGCGCGGAAACGCCGCGCCGTCGTGGTTTTTACTTGCAAGGCTTCTGAGGATAGACGCCGCAGCAAAGTTCAGCCCGGCTGAATCGTTGACTTTTTTAGTAGGAAATTTCATCACCGCTATTGAAACTCGGGTATATGCCCTCATTGCACAAAACACGCTTATGGATTTGGCAGGTTTTCGTTCGCAAGAAAAACCTGCCTCCCCACTCGGAGACGCAGGTTTATGAAACAACTGTCCGACGTAAAATTTTCCACCCTCGATCTGGTACCGGTGCGCGAAAACGGCAGCCCGGCGCAATCGCTGCGCAATTCGCTGGATCTGGCACAGCACGTCGAGAAATTCGGCTACACGCGATTCTGGGTGGCCGAACATCACAACATGGACGGCATCGCCAGTTCCGCGACATCGGTTTTGCTGGGCTATCTGGCTGGCGGTACGTCGACCATACGTGTCGGCTCCGGCGGCGTGATGCTGCCCAATCATGCGCCGCTGGTGATCGCTGAGCAGTTCGGCACCTTGGAAAGCCTGTATCCGGGTCGGATTGATCTCGGTCTGGGCCGCGCGCCCGGTTCCGATCAGATGACTGCTCGGGCGCTGCGCCGTGAGCGCTCCGGCAGTGCCGATGATTTCCCCGAAGACGTCGCCGAACTGGTGCGCTACCTCGGCCCGCGTACCCCGGATCAGCGTGTGATCGCGATGCCGGGCACCGGCACCAATGTGCCGATCTGGTTGCTGGGTTCCAGCCTGTTCAGTGCTCAACTGGCCGGTGAGCGCGGCTTGCCTTACGCCTTCGCCTCGCATTTCGCCCCGCGTTTCATGCACGAGGCGATCCGCGTTTATCGCAATCACTTCAAGCCTTCGGCGGTGCTCGACAAGCCGTATGTGATGCTCGGTGTGCCGCTGGTGGCGGCGGATACCGACGAGCAGGCGGACTACCTGGCGACGTCGGTGTATCAGCGCATTCTGGCGTTGATGCGTGGGCAGAGCCTGGTGCAGCGTCCACCAGTGACAACCATGGACGGGCTGTGGTTGCCGCATGAGCGTGAAGCCGTCGGTGATTTCCTGGGACTGGCGATGGTCGGCAGCCCGCAGAAGATCCGCGCCAAGCTGGAGGTGCTGGTTGAGCAGACGCAGGCGGATGAGCTGATTTTCACCAGTGATCTCTACGAGCACGCTGATCGTGTGTATTCGTACGAGTTGTTGGCGCAAATAATGAAGGGCTGAAAGGCACCCTCACCCTAGCCCTCTCCCAGAGGGAGAGGGGACTGACCGGGTTATATGTTCGAGATACATCGACCTGAAATAACGAGTCGTACTCAGGATCTGAACAGCCCCCCCCCGATCGGCTCCCTTTCCCCCTCGCCCCTAGGGGGAGAGGGCTGGGGTGAGGGGGTTCGATTTCAAACACACCAAAAGCCCCAAAATCCCAGATACAAAAAAGCCGACGCATTCACGTCGGCTTTTGTATTTCAGGCGCGATCAACCGCGTTTGTAAACGATTTCCTTGGTGCCACCTTCGCAGGTGCCAACGACCTTGGCGCCAGCATCTGCGCCCTTGTCGACAATCTCCAGCGAATACCCGGAAGCACCCTTGGCATCAATCTTCGCCGCGATCTCGCTTTTCAGCTCTTCACAAGGCTTACCGGCAGCAAACGCACCACCCGCAAGGCTCAACAAACCTACTGCCAAAATGAACTTCTTCATCGGTCGCACTCCCTGGTCGGATTGAAAGAGGCGGGCATCAGGTCATCCACCCGATGCACTCACCCTGTAGCGCTTTGCCATTCCTATGGCACTCGGCCAGCGCGCAAGTTCAGAAGACTAGACCAAACTCAGCTGCTGGCAATCTTGAAGCCGACTTTCAGCGTCACCTGAAAGTGCGCTGCCTTGCCGTCCTTGATGTGACCACGGGTTTCGGTCACTTCAAACCATTCCAGGTTGCGAATGGTCTTGTTGGCTTCAGCAATTGCGTTGTTGATGGCGTCTTCAATGCTGCTGGTCGACGAACCGACCAGCTCGACTTTTTTGTACGTGTGATGGTCACTCATAACGATCTCCTTGGCGTGTGGAATTGAGACTAGCAGTGAATCTGCACTGTTGATTTCGGCGGCTTTGCGCAGACGAAGTTCAGATTTTCTGCACTTTCTCAAACCGCTGAAGTCCCAACCAACACACGCCACTCATCACCAATGCAGGAGAGCCACCATGGCCAACACCTCTTTACGTAAAGCCTCGTTGCAAAGCATGGAAGCCGAGATCGAGAGTCTGCTCAAGTCGTTGGAGAGCCTGAAGGACGACGCTTCGGACGAGTCGCGCAAGACCCTCAAGGCGCTGAAAAGCAATGCCGAAAGTGCGCTGAAACATTCGCGTCACCTGCTCAGCGATGCCTATGAAGAAGTCAAAGTGAAAACCCGCGAAACCGGGATCGCCACCCGTGATTACGCTCAGGAACATCCATGGACGACGGCCGGTGTGGCCGTCGGTGCGATCGGTCTGCTCGCGGCTTATTTGCTGTTCAAGCGCGGTGAGTGATCGCTCTGGCGCAACTCGTTCTTGAGCCATTGCGCCAGTTGCCGAGCGCGCCCGTCTGCGGCGCGCTTGGGTAGCCATAACGCCAGTTGTGCCGGGGTTTCACAGAAACCCCATGGCGCAACCAGGCGACCGGCTTTCAAGTCTTCTGTCACCAGCGGCTCCGGCGCGATGGCCACGCCGAGACCGGCCACTGCGGCCTCCAGCAAATAATACAAATGCTCAAAACCTTGCCCGAGCTTCAGCGCTTTTGCGTCAAGGTCGCTTTGCTGTGCCCAGCTTGGCCAAGCTTGTGGGCGAGAAGTTGTGTGCAGCAGCGGTTCATTGAGCAGCGCTGAGGCTGGCGCCGTTCGCAGGCGTTGATAGCCGCTGAACAGTGGACTCATGACCGGGCCGATGCGTTCTGCAGCCAATTCGTAAACCTGCATGTCTGCCGGCCATGGCGGCTCGGCGAACAGCAGCAAAGCATCCAGCCCCGGACGTCGTGGATCGAGATCGCCTTCACCCGCCGATAGATGCAAACGCAAATCCGGAAGATCGGCATTCAATCGGCCCAAACGCGGGATAAACCAGCGCGCCAGCAGGCTTCCAGAGCAGCCGAGTACAAACGGCGCATCCGCCATGCTTTGCGTCAATTCAGCGCAAACACTGCGAAGCCGATCAAAAGCCTCGCCGCTGGCATCACGCAGACGCATGCCTGCATCTGTGAGTTTCAAGCCGCGCCCGTCTTTAACAAACAAGCTGACGCCCAAGTGTTCTTCGAGCACTTTCAGCTGACGGCTGACCGCACCATGGGTGACGTGCAGCTGTTCGGCGGCCTGACTGACGCTGTTCAATCGGGCCGTGGCTTCGAACGCACGCAAGGCGTTCAGCGGAGGAAGATCATGGCTCATGGTATCTGTGAGTTTTCCTGACAGGTTGTGGCGATCTTATCGGTTTTCAGCTTAGAAGGTCAGGGGTAGAGTGGTCGTCATTGTCTCTTGACCCGAATTCACCTGGAGCGACTCATGACCCAGACTTCGAACACCTCTGATCTGCGTAACGGCCCGGACGATAACGGCCTGTTCGGCTCGTTCGGTGGCCGCTACGTGGCGGAAACCCTGATGCCGTTGATCCTCGATCTGGCCCGTGAATACGAAACGGCCAAGGAAGATCCGGCATTCAAAGAAGAATTGGCCTACTTCCAGCGCGACTACGTCGGACGTCCGAGCCCGCTGTATTTCGCCGAACGCCTGACCGAGTTCTGCGGCGGCGCGAAGATTTATCTCAAGCGCGAAGAGCTGAACCACACCGGCGCGCACAAGATCAACAACTGCATCGGCCAGATCCTGTTGGCGCGGCGCATGGGCAAAAAACGCATCATCGCCGAGACCGGCGCCGGCATGCACGGCGTGGCCACTGCCACCGTCGCCGCACGTTTCGGTCTGGATTGCGTGATCTACATGGGCACCACTGACATCGAACGTCAGCAGGCCAACGTATTCCGCATGAAGCTGCTCGGCGCTGAAGTGATTCCGGTGGTTGCCGGCACCGGCACTCTGAAAGACGCGATGAACGAAGCCCTGCGTGACTGGGTAACCAACGTCGACAGCACCTTTTACCTGATCGGCACCGTTGCCGGCCCGCATCCTTATCCAGCGATGGTTCGCGACTTCCAGGCCGTCATCGGCAAGGAAACCCGCGACCAGTTGCAAGCGCAGGAAGGCCGTCTGCCGGACAGTCTGGTGGCGTGCATCGGTGGCGGTTCCAACGCGATGGGCCTGTTTCACCCGTTCCTTGACGACAAAAGCGTCGAAATCATCGGTGTTGAAGCCGCCGGTTACGGCATTGAAACCGGCAAGCACGCGGCGAGCCTCAATGGCGGCGTCCCGGGTGTGTTGCACGGCAACCGTACCTTCCTGCTGCAGGACGACGACGGCCAGATCATCGACGCTCACTCGATTTCCGCCGGCCTCGATTACCCAGGCATTGGTCCTGAACACGCGTGGTTGCATGACATCGGCCGCGTTCAGTACACCTCGGTGACCGACGACGAAGCTCTGGATGCATTCCACAAATGCTGCCGCCTGGAAGGGATCATTCCTGCCCTGGAAAGCGCCCACGCCCTAGCTGAAGTGTTCAAGCGTGCACCGAAGCTGCCGAAGGATCACCTGATGGTGGTCAACCTCTCCGGTCGTGGCGACAAAGACATGCAGACCGTCATGCACCATATGGAACAGTCCCAGCAGGAGAAACACTGATGAGCCGCCTGCAAACCCGCTTTGCCGACCTCAAGGAACAGAACCGCGCTGCGCTGGTGACCTTCGTCACCGCCGGTGATCCGGACTACGACACCTCGCTGGCGATCCTCAAGGGCTTGCCGGGTGCTGGCGCCGACGTGATCGAGCTGGGCATGCCGTTCACCGATCCGATGGCCGACGGCCCGGCGATTCAACTGGCGAACATCCGTGCGCTGGGCGCCAAACAGAACCTGCTGAAAACCCTGCAAATGGTTCGTGAGTTCCGTGAAGGCAACAGCGACACGCCGCTGGTGTTGATGGGCTATTTCAACCCGATTCACATGTATGGCGTCGAGCGCTTCATCGCTGATGCGAAAGAGGCTGGTGTCGATGGCCTTATCGTGGTCGACATGCCACCTGAGCATAACGCCGAGCTGTGCGACCCGGCACAGGCTGCCGGTCTGGACTTCATCCGTCTGACCACGCCGACCACTGACGACGCGCGTCTGCCGAAGGTGCTCAATGGCAGCTCCGGTTTCGTTTACTACGTGTCGGTGGCCGGTGTGACCGGTGCCGGTGCAGCAACGCTGGAGCACGTCGAAGAGGCGGTGACCCGTCTGCGTCGTCATACCGATCTGCCGATCAGCATTGGTTTCGGTATCCGCACCCCAGAGCAAGCAGCGGCCATTGCTCGTCTGGCAGATGGTGTTGTGGTGGGTTCGGCGTTGATCGATCACATCGCCAACGCAACGACGCCAGCCCAGGCCATCGACGGTGTACTGAGCCTGTGCTCGGCACTCTCCGAAGGCGTGCGTAAGGCCCGCGTCAGTTGAAGGTAAAGTTCCTGATACAGAGGAATTAGCGCTTCGCGGCACAGACTAAATGAGCAAGACCGAGGGCTTCAGAACATCGTTCTGAAGCCTTTTTTGCTGTTTGTGCCGTGAGGAAATACCCGATGAAAATGCCGAAACGTCTGATGGTCGGACTGGGCGTGCTGATGATCAGCGCGACGCCGCTGCTGGCCAGCGCTGATCAGCGCGACGATCACGACCACGGCGGCCCGCAGCAGGGCCAGCACGATAACCGCGGCGACAATCACGGTGACGACCACCGTGGCCCACAGAATGATCACCGTGGTGGTCCGCCGCCGCACGACTTCGGCCCGGTGCGCCAGACCATTCGTGACAATCATGGCTACTTCGTACGCGGTGCACCGCCACCTCCGGGCATTCATTTGGAGCGTGGCCGGCCGTTGCCGCACGGGTATTACGGCGAGCGTCTGGATAATCGTGCGCTAGGTCGTTTGCCGGTGTATCCGGGCTACGAATGGCGTCGGGCGGGAGGCGATATCGTGCTGATCGCGGTGGGTACCGGGATCGTTTACGAGATTCTCGACGGGGTTTTGTATTAATCCTTACTCAGTCAAAATATCGCAGCCTGCGGCAGCTCCTACATGGGATTGTGTAGGAGCTGCCGCAGGCTGCGATCTTTTGCTTCAGGGCAGTTCCAGGCCCCCAGAGGCTTTGTGCAATTTGCGCAGATGCGCGCCGATCTGCTTCACATTCTCCTCACTGGCGGCAATCTCCGCAGCACGCTTGGGTTCCAGCAACTTACGTACTTCTGCGTCCAGATCACCCGACAGGGCCAGCAGCTTCTTCTGTCGCTGACTGCTCTCCGCTTCGAGTCGAGTGAACTCGGTCGGCTGTGGCAATCCGTAACCCTTGGAATCGAGCAATTCCGCCGGACGACTAAGGAATCCGCTGTTGGCGAGAATCTCCTGCAACGTCGCGTTGGCCTTGTCCATGCCGCCGTTTTCCAGCTCGCGCGCACCGAGGTAACGCTGCTTGACCTCGTCTTGTGCCAGCAGCAACTGGCGCCGATAACTGGCCTGCTCCAACAGCAGCAGTGCGGCGCTGGTGCGCAAGTCGGCGCGCTCGAACCACTCACGGCGTTCTTCGGCTGTCAGCGAAAGCCATTCTTCAACGGTGTTCTGCTTGATCGGCAATTGCTTCTTCAGCACATCGAACATCGCCTGATAGCGATCGCGGAACGAGTCGAAGCGGTAACCCAGACGCAACGCTTCTTTCGGATCATCCAGCACGCTGGTGTCCGCCAGGCCACGGCCCTTCATCACCTCCAGCAAACCGTTGGGCATGATGCTGTCCAGACCCACGAACTGGTTGTTGTTACTGCCGCTGCGCAACAGCTTCAGGCCTTCCACCGCACAGTTGTTGGAGAGGAAGAAGTAGTTGCCGTCGTAGCTCCAGTGCATTTCGGCCGCATGCTCGACTACGCCTTCGATCTCGTCCCGTGACAGGTTCAGCGGCACTGAGGCGAGGCTGCGCAGTTCGGTCTTGGTGTATTCGTCGATGACCTGCGCGAGCGGCAACACGAACAGGCGCGACGGGTATTTGCCGACCAGTCCGTCCCAGCTCGACAGCTGCACATCACCGACAAAGGCGCGGTAGGACAACACCAGATGCTGATCCAGATCGAGCCGGCAATCCGGGCCACGTGGACGGCCGGGTGCGCAAATCACCAGACGCAACATGCTGTGGCCCCAGCGGCTGACCCAGTTCTGATTGGCCTCGGCCAGCAGATAGTCGACGGCATAGACCCGTTCCGGATCAACTTGCCCCAATGGCTGTTTGGCGAAGTCGTTGCCAGCATTGAGGAAGGAGAAGGTCTTGCTGCAGGTATCTTTGGCCGGCGGTGCCCAGCCGAAGTGTTGCTGGTAATAGCGATACAGCGCCGGGCGGCGGCAGGCGTAGCTCGGGTCGAGGAGGAAATACTCCATGTTGACCGCGACGAACTCCTTGGGACTGGAGATTTCGTACAGGTCCGGGCTGCGAGCGATTTGCCGGTTGTGTTGTTCACGTTCACCACGACGACCGACGTATTGCTGCCAACCAGCGAGGTCGAGCAGGCGCGGATCATCGCTGAGGGTGAAGCGCCGGCCATTCTGGCCACGGCATTCGTCGGGAATGCCGATCAGCCCGGCGCTGTTGAAACGTCGGGTGCAGCGCTGGATCAGCGTGCGCTCGGCGTCCGGCCACAAGCGCGCACGATCGTAAATGTGGGTGATCTCATGCAGCACCGTGGCGAGCAGTTCCTGGCGCACAGTGCCGTGGGGGCGATTGGTTTTTTCTTTGGCTGCGCTGCCATCGGTGAGGCCCGCAAGCAGTTTGCGATTCAGATCGAGTTCGGAAACCAGCGTGGCCTGGCCATAGGCATTGCCGGGCATGTCATCGGTCCAGCCGACATCGATACGCCGATCCAGCCGCTCGATAAAACTCGGCGGCAGCTTTTGCATCGCCTCATCGATCAGCGCCTGGCTGGCCTGTTGTTGGGCGGGGCTCAGACCGTCGGTCTTGAGCCGCAATTGCAGGCCGGCGTGGGCGCTGTTGCCAAGTAGCAACAACGCCCCGGCAAGCAGCCAGGCGCCGATTGACTTCACAGTGCGAGGATGGCTTCGGCGAGAACCTGATCGCTGGCGTCACGCGCTTCCGGCACACGAGTGCGCAGGGTGTTCAGCGCTGCTTCCAGATGCGCGCCGCGGATATCGCCGTTGGTGGCGACAAAACTGGCAGCGTCATCGTGGGCTTCGCGGATGATTTTCGAGTCGCGAATCGACGTGGTGGTGTCGGAAGTGAAATCGATGGTGCGCTGGGAGGCACGAACGATGATGTTACTGGTGGCTACCAGGGTGTGCGCCTGGGCCACATCGGCCAACAAAAACAGGCCAAGGGCGGCAGCAATCAGCGGGCTACGCATGGAACGACTCCGGAGGGGCAAGGATAACTGGGGAACAGGATAACTATTGGACGAGAATTGCCTCTGCCAGTTCAAGGTCACTGACATGAAGTTTCGGCCGGGTTTTGCGCAAGTAATGCAGCGCGGATTCCAGACGAGCACCTCGCCATTCACCGTCACTGGCAACAAACGCGGCGGCATCATCGTGGGCCGCGAGCAGTAGTTTACGGTCGAAAGGTGCGGAAGACACCATGCTGGTGGCGTAACCACTGACGACGGTGCCTTGGGTCGATGCGTTGAAAGCATCAAAGGCATTAACCGGCGCCGTCCAGCAGGCGGTGAACAATACGGAGGGAATCAGTAGATTTGGAAGAAAGCGCATCGGACTCGGTAATTTTTAGTGAGCCCAAAGGCTAGCGCAATGCCCGGGCCAGAGCCAGCGCCGAAACATCGGGACACGACCGGCGTGTCCCGATTGGTACCTGGCGCTTAGATCGTCAGGATGGCCTGCGCCAGTTGTGCGTCAGTAGCTTGCAGCTGTGGCGCCTGATGACGGATGTGATCCAGTGCGCTTTCCAGTTTCACGCCACGGATTTCGCCTTCGCTGGCCACGAAGCTGGCAGCGTCGTCACGGGCGGCAAGGACAATTTTGTCATCACGGAACGACGACGTGACGTCGGAGGTGGCGTCGGAAGAGGATTTCAGAGCGCCGACAACGGCGTCGGTGGTCACGATGAAGCTGGTGGCGCTGGCGTTGGCAGCCACGGCCAGCAGGGCGGCGGCACTGAGCAGACGAAGACGGGACATGGTGTAACTCCTGTGGATAAACCGTATTGAGAGGTGGCTCGGTATCTGAGGAGTCAGACGCCAGTGACACAGCATTCGCCACGTTCTGCGTGGATATTAGGCCTGCTTTGCGGGATTCGCACAGTGGGCAGAGTGCTAGCGCCAGAAGGGTTTATCCAGCTCATGGAGGCGATCGGCGTGGCTGAGGCCAAGATCGGCGAGATCCCGACCGTCGAGCTGGGACAGCAAGCGCCGCGTCCTGGCGCGCTCCAAGAACTCCCACAGGCTGCGAAACAAGCGCCGTAGAGCATTGGGGCGAGCAACCAGCAGGCTCGAAGTTTCTGAAACATCCTGTAAGTCTTTCATGGCGTATTCCTTTTACCGGTGAAGGCGGAAGGTCATGTTGAGCGTGTGACAGACAAAGATGCAGATACACTAGCGCTAAATTGTACTGGTTAAGATTTAGAAAAATTAAAACTGTATCTGTATGAGCAGTAGACAGCTGTATTGAGACTTTCGAGAACCTGAAACGACAAAACCCGTCGCGGTTTCCCGCGACGGGTTTTGTTTGTTCAATTCGGGTTGCTGGCGGTGGGTCTAACGACCAGAGCCAGCGACGCTACTTAGCGCCAGAACGGCTTGCTCAGCTCTTCGTAGCGTTGTGCTTCGCTGATACCGGCATCAGCCAGCAGACGCGAATCCAGACGAGCCAGTTGATGGCGGCTGGAGATGCGGCGCTGCCACAACATCAGGTTGGCGATAACGCGCAGAGGCAGGGAAGCCTGGGTGTTTACAGCTTTGTCTTCGAAGAACAGTTCGGAACTGAGTGTACGTTCCATGGTTGACATCCTTCCGCTTGTGGCGGGATCAGGTAGTGGTTTGACTGGTGCCCATGATCCTCTCGTTTGCCTAGTCTCTCTAGATACAGTTCAACTGTATTGTGAGTGACCAGTTAACTGTTTATAGGGGGTGTACGGGTCAAATTTGAGCAAACTGTACCTGTCCGCACTCAAGTGGTGCGTTTTTGCTCGATTCAAGGAAAAGGGTAGGTAAATGCTGTAGGAAAAGACCGGTACAGAAGTACAGTTTTTGTCAGTCTTGAGGGTTGGAACAATCCGCTGACGCAAACTGTGTTTGCATCAGCGGTTTATCTGTGTGAACTACACCGCCAGCATGCGTCCGGTTTCTTCCAGATTCATGTGCCAGCTCAAGGCTTCACGCAGGATGTGCGGGGTGTGACCACCAATTGCACAGGCCTTCGTGAAGTAATCATTCAGTGCCTGACGGAAGTCCGGGTGAACACAGTTATCGATGATCACTCGCGCACGCTCCCGTGGCGCCAGGCCGCGAAGGTCCGCCAACCCCACCTCGGTCACCAGAATGTCGACGTCATGCTCGGTGTGGTCAACGTGGCTGACCATCGGCACCACGCTGGAAATCGCGCCGCCCTTGGCGATCGACTTGGTCACGAACACCGCCAGATGCGCGTTACGCGCGAAGTCACCGGAACCGCCAATGCCGTTCATCATTCGCGTGCCGCAAACGTGGGTGGAGTTGACGTTGCCATAGATGTCGAACTCCAGCGCCGTGTTGATGCCGATGATGCCCAGGCGCCGCACGACTTCCGGGTGGTTGGAGATCTCCTGCGGACGCAGTACCAGTTTGTCCTTGTACTTCTCCAGATTGCCGAACACGTCGCTGTTGCGGCGCTCCGACAACGTGATCGAGCTGCCCGACGCAAAACTCAGCTTGCCGGCGTCGATCAGGTCGAAGGTCGAGTCCTGCAGCACTTCGGAGTACATGGTCAAATCTTCGAACGGCGAATCGATCAGGCCACACATCACCGCGTTGGCGATGTTGCCGATCCCCGCCTGCAACGGGCCGAGCTTGTTGGTCATGCGCCCGGCGTCGACTTCCTGCTTGAAGAAGGTGATCAGGTGATCGGCGATGGCATTGGTGTCGACGTCCGGCGACGACACGGTGGACGGCGAATCCGCCTGCTGGGTGATGACGATGGCGACAATCTTCTCCGGCGGAATCGGAATCGCCGTGCTGCCGATGCGGTCGTCGACTTTTACCAGCGGGATCGGCGTGCGCGTCGGGCGGTAGGTCGGGATATAGATGTCGTGCAGGCCTTCGAGGTTGGCGTTGTGCGCCAGGTTGATCTCGACGATCACCTGTTTGGCGAAAATCGCGAAGCTTGCCGAGTTGCCCACCGACGTGGTCGGCACAATGTGACCTTGCTCGGTGATGGCCACGGCTTCGATGACCGCGATGTCCGGCAGTTTCAGTTGCTGGTTGCGCAGCTGCTCTACGGTTTCCGACAGATGCTGGTCGATGAACATCACCTGCCCGGCGTTGATCGCTTTGCGCAAGGTGCTGTCGACCTGGAATGGCATGCGTCGCGACAGTACGCCGGCTTCGGTCAATTGCTTGTCGAGGTCATTGCCCAGGCTGGCGCCAGTCATCAGGCTGATCTTCAGCGGCGTGACCTTGGCGCGCTCGGCCAATGCGTGGGGAACGGCTTTGGCTTCGCCGGCGCGGGTGAAACCGCTCATGCCGACGGTCATGCCGTCCTCAATCAGAGCGGCTGCGTCGGCAGCGCTCATCACTTTGTCCAACAACGAAGGCAGGCGAATACGGTCACGGTACATGGATTATTATCTCGGGCAACGAGTAGCAGGATGCGCAGTCTAGTGAATTTGACGGGCGCCTGTCCCGCTACCAAGGTCGCAAACGAGGCGTCTATTTAGCGGGTTTCAAGTAAAACACCGTTACTGGATCTGCAACAACGCGGCAAATTGTCAGACGTGTTGCGCAAGCAAAAACGCCCCGACGAGTCGGGGCGTTCGGTATCGCAGCGGGGGTGTTACTCGACCGCTTTGACCATGTCTTCGATGACTTTCTTCGCGTCGCCGAAGACCATCATGGTCTTGTCCAGGTAGAACAGTTCGTTGTCCAGACCGGCATAGCCGCTGGCCATCGAGCGTTTGTTGACGATGATGGTCTTGGCCTTGAACGCTTCGAGAATCGGCATGCCGGCAATCGGCGACTTCGGATCGTTCTTCGCGGCCGGGTTGACCACGTCGTTCGCGCCGAGCACCAGCACCACGTCGGCCTGGCCGAACTCGGAGTTGATGTCTTCCATCTCGAACACCTGGTCGTAAGGCACTTCGGCCTCGGCGAGCAGCACGTTCATGTGCCCCGGCATACGGCCGGCAACCGGGTGAATCGCGTACTTCACGGTCACGCCACGGTGGGTCAGCTTCTCGGTCAGTTCCTTCAGCGCGTGCTGTGCACGGGCTACCGCCAAGCCGTAACCCGGCACGATGATCACGGTATCGGCGTTGGTCAGCAGGAAGGTTGCGTCGTCAGCCGAACCGGATTTCACCGGACGCGCTTCTTTCGCACCGGCAGGACCTGCGTCGGCCGTGTTGCCGAAACCGCCGAGCAGTACATTAAAGAAGGAACGGTTCATCGCCTTGCACATGATGTACGAGAGGATCGCGCCGCTCGAACCCACCAGGGAACCGGCAATGATCAGCATCGAGTTGTTCAGCGAGAATCCGATACCTGCCGCCGCCCAGCCGGAATAGCTGTTGAGCATCGACACCACCACCGGCATGTCGGCACCGCCAATCGGGATGATGATCAGCACGCCCATCACGAACGCCAACGCCAGCATCAGTGCGAACGCGGTGAGGTTGCCGGTGAACATGAAAGTCAGGCCGAGTGCCAGCGTGGCCAGACCCAGCACTGCATTTAATTTGTGCTGACCGGTGAACTGTACCGGTGCGCCTTGGAACAGACGGAACTTGTACTTGCCCGACAGCTTGCCGAACGCAATCACCGAACCGGAGAAGGTGATCGCACCGATGGCCGCACCGAGGAACAGCTCCAGACGGTTGCCTGTCGGGATCGAGTCGCCCAGCTGTTTAACAATGCCCAGTGACTGCGGCTCAACCACCGCAGCGATGGCGATGAACACGGCCGCGAGGCCGATCATGCTGTGCATGAAGGCGACCAGTTCCGGCATCTTGGTCATTTCAACGCGTTTGGCCATGATCGAACCGGCGGTGCCGCCGACCAACAAGCCAACGATGACATAACCGATACCGGCAGTCGCGAGCTCGGCACCGAGCTTATAGATGAGGCCGACGGTGGTGATGATCGCCAACGCCATGCCGAGCATGCCGAACAGGTTGCCGCGCCGCGAGGTGGTCGGGTGCGACAGGCCTTTGAGGGCCTGGATAAAGCAGATCGACGCGATCAGGTAGAGCGTCGTGACGAGATTCATGCTCATTACTTCGGCGCCTCTTCTTTTACTTTCGGGGCTTTCTTCTTGAACATCTCAAGCATGCGGCGGGTGACCAGGAAGCCACCGAACACGTTGACCGCCGCCAGTGCCACGGCGAGGGTGCCCATGGTTTTGCCCAGCGGGGTAACGGTCAGTGCGGCCGCGAGCATGGCGCCGACGATCACGATCGCCGAGATGGCGTTGGTTACCGCCATCAACGGCGTGTGCAGCGCAGGTGTAACGTTCCAGACCACGTGGTAGCCGACATAAATCGCCAGCACGAAGATGATCAGGTTGTAGATACCGGGGGAGATAAGCTCTTCCATCGTCTGAATCCCTGCTTAGGCGTTTTTGCGGATGACTTGGCCGTCGCGGCACATCAGGCACGCGGCGACGATGTCGTCTTCGAGGTTGACGTCGAACTGGCCTTCTTTGGTGAAGACCAGCTTGAGGAAGTCCAGCAGGTTGCGTGCGTACAGTGCCGAGGCGTCTGCGGCGACTTCACCGGCCAGATTGGTTGGGCCACAGATGGTCACGCCATTCTCGACGACGACTTGGTCTGCCACGGTCAGTGGGCAGTTGCCGCCCTGAGCCGCTGCGAGGTCGATGACCACCGAACCCGGTTTCATCTGCGCCACGGTGTCCGCGCTCAACAGCGTCGGTGCCTTGCGGCCCGGAATCAGCGCGGTGGTGATGACGATGTCGGCCTGCTTGGCGCGTTCGTGTACGGCCTGAGCCTGACGCTGCATCCAGCTTGCCGGCATTGGCCGCGCGTAACCGCCGACACCGACGGCGCATTCACGCTCTTCATCGGTCTCGTAAGGCACGTCGACGAACTTCGCACCGAGGGATTCGATCTGCTCTTTTACCGCCGGACGCACGTCGGACGCTTCGATCACCGCACCCAGACGTTTCGCCGTGGCGATCGCCTGCAACCCGGCAACACCGGCGCCGAGAATCAGCACACGCGCCGCTTTCACGGTACCCGCAGCGGTCATCAGCATCGGCATAAAACGTGGGTAGTGGTGAGCAGCCAGCAACACAGCCTTATAGCCGGCAATGTTCGCCTGCGACGACAACACATCGAGACTCTGCGCGCGCGAGGTGCGCGGCGCCGCTTCAAGGGCGAATGCGGTAATCCCGCACTCGGCCATCTTCGCGATGGTTTCGTTGTTGAACGGGTTGAGCATGCCCACCAGCACCGTACCGCGCTTGATCAGCGTCAGTTCGGCATCGCTCGGGGCGACCACCTTGAGAATCAGCTCGGCGCCAAACGCATCATTGGCACTGCCAATGGTTGCGCCTGCCGCTTCATAGGCACTGTCGACCACACTGGCTTTTACGCCAGCGCCGGTTTGCACAGTGACCTTATGACCTTGGCTGATCAGCTTTTTAATGGTTTCCGGGGTTGCAGCAACCCGTGTTTCACCGGTCTGGGTTTCGAGAGGAACACCAATGTGCACGTCAAATCTCCTGCGTGATCTTATTGAGTAAACCCATGCACTACGGATGGTGCGACTGGGGCGGCCGATCAGCACGATCCCGCCAAATCAGGGCGGGGCGCGGCATTTTGCAGGCGAACTTTATGCCCTTCAAGGGATTATGACGGGTGACGGAAAATTAACTACAAGTCATGCCGTGACCGAATGTCGCAGATGGCCAGCTGAATCCCTTGCAGGCCGTGCCTTGCAAGGATTCTGGCCGATTATGGAAAAATTTCTCATCGGTGACGTGAATAGGCATCAATGCGTCGCCGATGGAGGCTCAAAGCCACGTCGTCAGGCGCTTGTGGGACGTCTGTACGACTTTCGGATACAGTCTGTGCAATTGCGACAAATACTTATATCTGTAGGGCTTTTGATTTCCTGACTACGGGGTTAGATATCGCCGATAGCCTTTATCCTTCTAAGCTGTAGCTCTGCGCCTGAGTTACCAACCAGTCACGAAATGCCTTCAATGACGCTGATTCGACCTTTCGTTCGGGAATCATCAGGTAATAGGCCTTGATGCTGGAGAGTGCCTGCGGGTTGGCAATCACCAAGCGTTTTTCGGCCAGTTCACGCTGGATCAGGAACGGTGGAATCAGCGCAATGCCCATGTCGTGCATGGCGGCTTGGGCGAGCATGGAGAATAGCTCGTAGCGTGGACCTGTCATGTCGCGGGGGATATTCAGGTGTTGTGAGTTGAACCATTGGCGCCAGGCATAAGGGCGGGTGGTCTGCTGCAACAAAGGTAGCTCGGCGATTGCCTCGGCTGTCAGATGTGTCTTGTCACCGAGGAGGACCGGGCTGCACACCGGCATCGGATTCTCGCCCATCAGTCTGTGGGATTCGGTACCGGACCAGTCGGCATCGCCGAAGTAGATCGCGGCATCGAACTCAGTATCGGCAAACAGGAAGGGGCGAGTGCGATTGGTCAGGTTGACGGTGACCTCCGGGTGTTTGAGCTGGAAATCCTTGAGCCGTGGCAGCAGCCATTGCGTGCCGAAGGTTGGCACCACAGCCAGTTCGATCACGTTGGTGCCTTGCTGGCCCATTACCGAGAGGGTGTCGCGCTCGACCGCATCGAGTTGCGTGGCGACGCGGCGGCTGTAGGAAAGTCCCGCCTCGGTCAGTTTCACGCCACGTCGCGAGCGTCGGAACAGTTCCACGCTGAGGAACTCCTCTAGGCTGGCGATCTGTCGGCAAATGGCGCCCTGGGTGAGGGAAAGTTCTTCAGCGGCGCGGGTAAAGCTCTCGTGACGCGCGGCGGCCTCGAAACTGATCAGCGCTGCGGTGCTGGGGATCTTCCTGCGCATGTACATCAACCTCACTAATGCGCCGCATAAAAGGCATTTCACGACGTTTCGGAGTGAGAAATTAGCACAACAGAATGCGAAATCCTCGTTTGCCGCGACCGCGAACCGCGCCTAGGATCAATACCACGTTAATTCACCCGATTTGCGAGGACACACTCATGGGCGGTAAAGCTAGCTTCAACTGGATCGATCCCCTGCTGCTGGATCAACAGCTCACCGAAGAAGAGCGCATGATCCGCGACACCGCCGAGCAGTTCGCTCAACAGAGCCTCGCACCGCGTGTTCTCGAAGCTTTCCGTCATGAGAAAACCGATCCGGCGATCTTCCGCGAGATGGGCGAAGTCGGCCTGTTGGGCGCGACCATCCCTGAGCAATATGGTGGCAGCGGTCTGAACTATGTCAGCTACGGTCTGATTGCTCGCGAAGTGGAGCGTGTCGACTCCGGCTACCGCTCGATGATGAGCGTGCAGTCCTCCTTGGTCATGGTGCCGATCAACGAGTTCGGTACCGAAGCACAGAAACAGAAATACCTGCCGAAACTGGCTTCCGGCGAGTGGATCGGCTGCTTCGGCCTGACCGAGCCAAACCACGGTTCCGATCCGGGCGCGATGATTACCCGTGCACGTAAAGTCGACGGCGGCTACAGCCTGACCGGCGCGAAGATGTGGATCACCAACAGCCCGATCGCCGATGTGTTCGTGGTCTGGGCCAAAGACGATGCTGGCGACATCCGTGGTTTCGTACTGGAGAAGGGCTGGAAAGGCCTCAGCGCTCCAGCGATTCACGGCAAGGTCGGCCTGCGTGCGTCGATCACCGGTGAGATCGTCATGGATAACGTGTTCGTGCCGGAAGAGAACATTTTCCCGGACGTGCGTGGTCTGAAAGGTCCATTCACCTGCCTCAACTCTGCACGCTACGGCATCTCTTGGGGCGCACTGGGCGCTGCCGAATTCTGCTGGCACACCGCCCGCCAATACACACTGGATCGCCAGCAGTTCGGTCGCCCGTTGGCCGCCACTCAGTTGATCCAGAAGAAGCTGGCGGACATGCAGACTGAAATCACACTGGCCCTGCAAGGCTGCCTGCGTCTGGGTCGCATGAAGGACGAAGGTACCGCTGCGGTCGAAATCACTTCGATCATGAAGCGCAACTCCTGCGGCAAGTCGCTGGACATCGCCCGTATGGCGCGCGACATGCTCGGCGGCAACGGTATCTCCGATGAGTTCGGTGTGGCCCGTCATCTGGTCAACCTGGAAGTGGTGAATACCTATGAAGGGACTCACGACGTTCACGCGCTGATCCTGGGGCGTGCGCAAACCGGCCTGCAAGCGTTCTATTAATAGGAGAGCGACCATGGGCGCGCTGTCGCATCTGCGGGTACTGGATTTATCGCGCGTGTTGGCCGGGCCGTGGGCCGGGCAGATCCTCGCCGACCTTGGCGCTGAGGTGATCAAGGTCGAGCGTCCGGGCAATGGTGACGACACTCGTGCCTGGGGACCGCCCTTCCTTAAAGACGCTTATGGTGAGAACACCTCGGAAGCGGCTTATTACCTGTCGGCCAACCGCAACAAGCAATCGGTGACCATCGACTTCACCCGCCCTGAGGGTCAGAAGCTGGTGCGCGAGTTGGCGGCCAAGTCGGACATCCTCATCGAGAACTTCAAGGTCGGTGGTCTGGCGGCTTATGGGCTGGACTATGAGTCGCTGAAGGCGATCAATCCGAACCTGATCTATTGCTCGATTACCGGGTTCGGCCAGACCGGGCCTTATGCCAAGCGTGCTGGCTATGACTTCATGATTCAGGGGCTGGGAGGGTTGATGAGCCTGACCGGTCGTCCCGAGGGTGATGAAGGTGCCGGCCCGGTGAAGGTGGGTGTGGCGTTGACGGATATCCTCACCGGTCTGTATTCGACGGTGGCGATTCTGGCGGCGCTGGCTCATCGCGATCACGACGGTGGTGGTCAGCACATCGATATGGCGTTGCTGGATGTGCAGGTTGCGTGTCTGGCTAACCAAGCGATGAATTACCTGACGACGGGCAACCCGCCGAAGCGTCTGGGCAATGCGCATCCGAACATCGTGCCTTATCAGGACTTTCCTACGGCCGACGGCGATTTCATTCTCACCGTGGGTAATGACGGGCAATTCCGCAAGTTTGCCGAAGTGGCCGGGCAGCCGCAGTGGGCTGACGATCCGCGGTTTGCTACTAATAAGCTGCGAGTAGCGAATCGGGCGGTGTTGATTCCGCTGATTCGCCAGGCGACGGTATTCAAGACGACTGCCGAGTGGGTTGCCGAGTTGGAGCAGGCGGGCGTGCCTTGTGGGCCGATCAATGATCTGTCGCAGGTGTTTGACGATCCGCAGGTGAAGGCGCGTGGTCTGGCGATAGCGTTGCCGCATGCGTTGGCGGGAATGGTGCCCCAAGTAGCTAGCCCGATTCGTCTTTCGCAGACACCGGTTGAATATCGCCGAGCGCCTCCTTTATTGGGTGAGCATACGCTGGAGGTTCTACAGAGTGTGCTGGGCCTGGGGGCGGGTGCGGTGGCTGAATTGAAGGCGGCTGGGGTGCTCTGACGATCCCTTCTATATAGAAGGGATCGTGCTTTCTCGCTATACGTCGAGGTTTCTGGTCGATTTTTAACCAATCTGCAAGTGATTGAAGGAAAAGCGAAATTAACGGTTGACGGCAGATTTCAGGTGTCTATAATTCGCCCCACTTCCGGCGCAGTCGAAACGGAAAACTCCTTGAGATTCAATGAGTTATGCAGGTTTCGGCAGCAGGTTGCTTCAGTTCATCGAAGCCAAAAAGAAGTTGAAAAAGAGGTGTTGACAGCAGCGTGTAACGCTGTAGAATTCGCCTCCCGCTGACGAGAGATCGGAGGCGCAAGTGGTTGAAGTTGTTGAAGAAATCTTCGAAAACTTCTGAAAATAATCACTTGACAGCAAATGAGGCTGCTGTAGAATGCGCGCCTCGGTTGAGACGAAAGATCTCAACCAACCGCTCTTTAACAACTGAATCAAGCAATTCGTGTGGGTGCTTGTGGAGTCAGACTGATAGTCAACAAGATTATCAGCATCACAAGTTACTCCGCGAGAAATCAAAGATGTAACCAACGATTGCTGAGCCAAGTTTAGGGTTTCTTAAAAACCCAAAGATGTTTGAACTGAAGAGTTTGATCATGGCTCAGATTGAACGCTGGCGGCAGGCCTAACACATGCAAGTCGAGCGGATGAGAGGAGCTTGCTCCTGGATTCAGCGGCGGACGGGTGAGTAATGCCTAGGAATCTGCCTGGTAGTGGGGGACAACGTTTCGAAAGGAACGCTAATACCGCATACGTCCTACGGGAGAAAGCAGGGGACCTTCGGGCCTTGCGCTATCAGATGAGCCTAGGTCGGATTAGCTAGTTGGTGAGGTAATGGCTCACCAAGGCGACGATCCGTAACTGGTCTGAGAGGATGATCAGTCACACTGGAACTGAGACACGGTCCAGACTCCTACGGGAGGCAGCAGTGGGGAATATTGGACAATGGGCGAAAGCCTGATCCAGCCATGCCGCGTGTGTGAAGAAGGTCTTCGGATTGTAAAGCACTTTAAGTTGGGAGGAAGGGTTGTAGATTAATACTCTGCAATTTTGACGTTACCGACAGAATAAGCACCGGCTAACTCTGTG
Organism: Pseudomonas sp. M20; assembly: GCF_045037865.1. Lineage (NCBI taxonomy): Bacteria > Pseudomonadati > Pseudomonadota > Gammaproteobacteria > Pseudomonadales > Pseudomonadaceae > Pseudomonas > Pseudomonas sp. M20. The sequence goes on along the minus strand of NZ_CP173611.1, from coordinate 5,594,270 downwards.
CCAGCAGCCGCGGTAATACAGAGGGTGCAAGCGTTAATCGGAATTACTGGGCGTAAAGCGCGCGTAGGTGGTTCGTTAAGTTGGATGTGAAATCCCCGGGCTCAACCTGGGAACTGCATTCAAAACTGTCGAGCTAGAGTATGGTAGAGGGTGGTGGAATTTCCTGTGTAGCGGTGAAATGCGTAGATATAGGAAGGAACACCAGTGGCGAAGGCGACCACCTGGACTGATACTGACACTGAGGTGCGAAAGCGTGGGGAGCAAACAGGATTAGATACCCTGGTAGTCCACGCCGTAAACGATGTCAACTAGCCGTTGGGAGCCTTGAGCTCTTAGTGGCGCAGCTAACGCATTAAGTTGACCGCCTGGGGAGTACGGCCGCAAGGTTAAAACTCAAATGAATTGACGGGGGCCCGCACAAGCGGTGGAGCATGTGGTTTAATTCGAAGCAACGCGAAGAACCTTACCAGGCCTTGACATCCAATGAACTTTCCAGAGATGGATTGGTGCCTTCGGGAACATTGAGACAGGTGCTGCATGGCTGTCGTCAGCTCGTGTCGTGAGATGTTGGGTTAAGTCCCGTAACGAGCGCAACCCTTGTCCTTAGTTACCAGCACGTAATGGTGGGCACTCTAAGGAGACTGCCGGTGACAAACCGGAGGAAGGTGGGGATGACGTCAAGTCATCATGGCCCTTACGGCCTGGGCTACACACGTGCTACAATGGTCGGTACAAAGGGTTGCCAAGCCGCGAGGTGGAGCTAATCCCATAAAACCGATCGTAGTCCGGATCGCAGTCTGCAACTCGACTGCGTGAAGTCGGAATCGCTAGTAATCGTGAATCAGAATGTCACGGTGAATACGTTCCCGGGCCTTGTACACACCGCCCGTCACACCATGGGAGTGGGTTGCACCAGAAGTAGCTAGTCTAACCTTCGGGAGGACGGTTACCACGGTGTGATTCATGACTGGGGTGAAGTCGTAACAAGGTAGCCGTAGGGGAACCTGCGGCTGGATCACCTCCTTAATCGACGACATCAGCTGCTCCATAAGTTCCCACACGAATTGCTTGATTCATTGAAGAAGACGAAAGAAGCAGCCCGAAATTGGGTCTGTAGCTCAGTTGGTTAGAGCGCACCCCTGATAAGGGTGAGGTCGGCAGTTCGAATCTGCCCAGACCCACCAATTTTGTGTGGGAAACGCCTGTAGAAATACGGGGCCATAGCTCAGCTGGGAGAGCGCCTGCCTTGCACGCAGGAGGTCAACGGTTCGATCCCGTTTGGCTCCACCACTACTGCTTCTAAAGTTTGAAAGCTTAGAAATGAGCATTCCATCGTTGTGATGATGAATGTTGATTTCTAGTCTTTGACTAGTTCGTTCTTTAAAAATTTGGGTATGTGATAGAAAGATAGACTGAACGTTACTTTCACTGGTAACGGATCAGGCTAAGGTAAAATTTGTGAGTTCTCTTAGTTGAGAAATTCGAATTTTCGGCGAATGTCGTCTTCACAGTATAACCAGATTGCTTGGGGTTATATGGTCAAGTGAAGAAGCGCATACGGTGGATGCCTTGGCAGTCAGAGGCGATGAAAGACGTGGTAGCCTGCGAAAAGCTTCGGGGAGTCGGCAAACAGACTTTGATCCGGAGATGTCTGAATGGGGGAACCCAGCCATCATAAGATGGTTATCTTGTACTGAATACATAGGTGCAAGAGGCGAACCAGGGGAACTGAAACATCTAAGTACCCTGAGGAAAAGAAATCAACCGAGATTCCCTTAGTAGTGGCGAGCGAACGGGGACTAGCCCTTAAGTGGCTTTGAGATTAGCGGAACGCTCTGGAAAGTGCGGCCATAGTGGGTGATAGCCCTGTACGCGAAAATCTCTTAGTCATGAAATCGAGTAGGACGGAGCACGAGAAACTTTGTCTGAATATGGGGGGACCATCCTCCAAGGCTAAATACTACTGACTGACCGATAGTGAACTAGTACCGTGAGGGAAAGGCGAAAAGAACCCCGGAGAGGGGAGTGAAATAGATCCTGAAACCGTATGCGTACAAGCAGTGGGAGCCCACTTTGTTGGGTGACTGCGTACCTTTTGTATAATGGGTCAGCGACTTATTTTCAGTGGCGAGCTTAACCGAATAGGGGAGGCGTAGCGAAAGCGAGTCTTAATAGGGCGTCTAGTCGCTGGGAATAGACCCGAAACCGGGCGATCTATCCATGGGCAGGTTGAAGGTTGGGTAACACTAACTGGAGGACCGAACCGACTACCGTTGAAAAGTTAGCGGATGACCTGTGGATCGGAGTGAAAGGCTAATCAAGCTCGGAGATAGCTGGTTCTCCTCGAAAGCTATTTAGGTAGCGCCTCATGTATCACTGTAGGGGGTAGAGCACTGTTTCGGCTAGGGGGTCATCCCGACTTACCAAACCGATGCAAACTCCGAATACCTACAAGTGCCGAGCATGGGAGACACACGGCGGGTGCTAACGTCCGTCGTGAAAAGGGAAACAACCCAGACCGTCAGCTAAGGTCCCAAAGTTATGGTTAAGTGGGAAACGATGTGGGAAGGCTTAGACAGCTAGGAGGTTGGCTTAGAAGCAGCCACCCTTTAAAGAAAGCGTAATAGCTCACTAGTCGAGTCGGCCTGCGCGGAAGATGTAACGGGGCTCAAACCATACACCGAAGCTACGGGTATCATCTTCGGATGATGCGGTAGAGGAGCGTTCTGTAAGCCTGTGAAGGTGAGTTGAGAAGCTTGCTGGAGGTATCAGAAGTGCGAATGCTGACATGAGTAACGACAATGGGTGTGAAAAACACCCACGCCGAAAGACCAAGGTTTCCTGCGCAACGTTAATCGACGCAGGGTTAGTCGGTCCCTAAGGCGAGGCTGAAAAGCGTAGTCGATGGAAAACAGGTTAATATTCCTGTACTTCTGGTTATTGCGATGGAGGGACGGAGAAGGCTAGGCCAGCTTGGCGTTGGTTGTCCAAGTTTAAGGTGGTAGGCTGAGATCTTAGGTAAATCCGGGATCTTAAGGCCGAGAGCTGATGACGAGTGTTCTTTTAGAACACGAAGTGGTTGATGCCATGCTTCCAAGAAAAGCTTCTAAGCTTCAGGTAACCAGGAACCGTACCCCAAACCGACACAGGTGGTTGGGTAGAGAATACCAAGGCGCTTGAGAGAACTCGGGTGAAGGAACTAGGCAAAATGGCACCGTAACTTCGGGAGAAGGTGCGCCGGTGAGGGTGAAGGACTTGCTCCGTAAGCTCATGCCGGTCGAAGATACCAGGCCGCTGCGACTGTTTATTAAAAACACAGCACTCTGCAAACACGAAAGTGGACGTATAGGGTGTGACGCCTGCCCGGTGCCGGAAGGTTAATTGATGGGGTTAGCTAACGCGAAGCTCTTGATCGAAGCCCCGGTAAACGGCGGCCGTAACTATAACGGTCCTAAGGTAGCGAAATTCCTTGTCGGGTAAGTTCCGACCTGCACGAATGGCGTAACGATGGCGGCGCTGTCTCCACCCGAGACTCAGTGAAATTGAAATCGCTGTGAAGATGCAGTGTATCCGCGGCTAGACGGAAAGACCCCGTGAACCTTTACTATAGCTTTGCACTGGACTTTGAATTTGCTTGTGTAGGATAGGTGGGAGGCTTTGAAGCGTGGACGCCAGTTCGCGTGGAGCCATCCTTGAAATACCACCCTGGCAACTTTGAGGTTCTAACTCAGGTCCGTTATCCGGATCGAGGACAGTGTATGGTGGGTAGTTTGACTGGGGCGGTCTCCTCCTAAAGAGTAACGGAGGAGTACGAAGGTGCGCTCAGACCGGTCGGAAATCGGTCGTAGAGTATAAAGGCAAAAGCGCGCTTGACTGCGAGACAGACACGTCGAGCAGGTACGAAAGTAGGTCTTAGTGATCCGGTGGTTCTGTATGGAAGGGCCATCGCTCAACGGATAAAAGGTACTCCGGGGATAACAGGCTGATACCGCCCAAGAGTTCATATCGACGGCGGTGTTTGGCACCTCGATGTCGGCTCATCACATCCTGGGGCTGAAGCCGGTCCCAAGGGTATGGCTGTTCGCCATTTAAAGTGGTACGCGAGCTGGGTTTAGAACGTCGTGAGACAGTTCGGTCCCTATCTGCCGTGGACGTTTGAGATTTGAGAGGGGCTGCTCCTAGTACGAGAGGACCGGAGTGGACGAACCTCTGGTGTTCCGGTTGTCACGCCAGTGGCATTGCCGGGTAGCTATGTTCGGGAAAGATAACCGCTGAAAGCATCTAAGCGGGAAACTTGCCTCAAGATGAGATCTCACTGGAACCTTGAGTTCCCTGAAGGGCCGTCGAAGACTACGACGTTGATAGGTTGGGTGTGTAAGCGCTGTGAGGCGTTGAGCTAACCAATACTAATTGCCCGTGAGGCTTGACCATATAACACCCAAGCAATTTGCGAACTCGAGAGAGACCAGATTGCGGTGTGTGAAGACGAAACGAACCGAAAGTTTGATGTTCACAAAACACCGAAAGCTGTCACATACCCAATTTGCTGAAGCGAGGCCCTCTGGTCACGACTCAGTACCCGAATTTCTTGACGACCATAGAGCGTTGGAACCACCTGATCCCATCCCGAACTCAGCAGTGAAACGATGCATCGCCGATGGTAGTGTGGGGTTTCCCCATGTGAGAGTAGGTCATCGTCAAGATTAAATTCCAAAACCCCAATTGCGAAAGCAGTTGGGGTTTTGTTTTAGTAGAAACATCCGTTTTTGCTGGCTTGTTACCGTGTTGACGGGCCAGATACAGAATTTCTTGACGACCATAGAGCGTTGGAACCACCTGATCCCATCCCGAACTCAGCAGTGAAACGATGCATCGCCGATGGTAGTGTGGGGTTTCCCCATGTGAGAGTAGGTCATCGTCAAGATTGAATTCCGAAACCCCTGTCTGCTAACGCAGACAGGGGTTTTGTCATTTCAGCGCCTGCAAAAACCAATCATCAAACTGCTTTGCGTGCCTTGCTGATACGTCGAGCCTGCCATTTTCGCCACCAGATGTAGACGCCAGTCGCTGACAGTCCTGCAATTAAAACACCTAACACCGCGATCATTACCTGCCCGGTCACACCAATGATCCGTCCACCATGTATCGGGAGCTGCAACCGATAAAACTGCTCTCCCAACGTTCCCCGCCCTGCAATCTCCTGCCCTAACAAGCGCCCGTCCGTACCGTGAAAGAACAACCAGGATTTACCATGGGCTTCAGTGTCGTGCTGCCCAAATCCAGCGCCGTAGAAGTTGTACTCAAAGCTGTAATACAACTCCCCGATCGCAGCAGTCAGTCCTAACCTTTTCCCCTCCTGTAGTGCCCTTTCGTACGCTTGCTGATAACTCAACTGCGTCACCCCAAGATCACCAACAGGCATTCGCCCTCGAGCCTCATAGACGCTCGGCTCAATCGGCGAAAACAGCGACACCGCAGGCTTGAACACCTGGCTCGGTAAGTTCATCGCTACGCTGCTGATGGCGATCGGCAACAACAACAGCCACAACCACAATCCCCCCGCACGATGCAGATCGAAGTTCAGCCGGTAGGCATGCCCACCCTTGACCTTCCAGGCCGTCGACCACTTCTTCCAGAATGGCTTTCCTCTCGGTAATGTCAGCCATAGCGCCACAAAACAATCGATCACCCAGGCAACGGCCACCAACCCCATCAGCCACAATCCCCAGTTCCCCGGCAATGTCAGGTTGTAGTGAAACTCAAGGATGAACGGGACAAAATTCTTCCGTTCAAAACAGCACTCCCCCCAATAACGCTGACCCGTCTGCTCAGCGCTCACCGGGTCCAGATAAAACACCTGATTACGTTCGTCGAATGGCTTACCCGTCGCCGGATCATTACGTGGAACTGCCGCCAGTAAAGCGGTATGCCCCGCCTCATGCGGATACTCCATGTACCAGACCTGCAGCTTCGGATGCGCAGATTGCACCGCATCAACCAATTCACCCGGCGGCAGTCTAGAGCCCTGCGCAGAGGCAGCATAAAACTCCGGGTTCAACCATTCATCCAACTCATGGTTGAACGCCAGAATGCTTCCAGTAATCCCGGCCAACAGCAAAAACACTGCGGTAGCCAAACCGATATATCGATGCAACAACACCAAAAACGCACGCATTGGAATTTCCCCCCAGAAACGACAAAGCCAGCCCCTGAACATTCAGGGGCTGGCTTTTTTATGCACAGGACCAAAGGCTTAGAACTGGTAGCTGACCGTCGCCGCCACGTTGCGCTCTTCACCCATGTAGCAGAAGTTCAGGCTCGCGCAGGAAGCGACGTAGGACTCGTTGGTCAGGTTGTTCGCATTCAGACGCACATCGACGCCCTTCAAGCCGACCTTGCCCAAGTCATAGCCAATCGAGGCATCGAACAGCGTGTAGGAAGGCACCTTCAGGGTGTTTTCCGCATCGGCCCAGCTGTAGCCGACATAACGCACGCCGCCGCCCAGTCGCAGGCCATCGAGTGCCGCGCTGTCGAACTTGTAGTCCGCCCACAACGACGCCATATGACGTGGCGCTTGCGTCGGTGAGTTGCCTTTGTTCTCAATCACGTCGGTCGGGGTGCTCAACGTACTGACCATCGACTTCGAGTATTCGATATCGGTGAAGGTGTAGCTGCCAAGGACTTTGAGGTTATCGGTCAGCTGCATGTGCGCTTCCAGCTCAAGACCTTGGGAGCGCACAGCACCCACCGCGCGATAGAAGTTTTCCTGCGGCAGTTTGGTCGCCAGGTTCTCCTGATCAATGCGAAACAGCGAGGCGGTGAACAGGTTATCAGTGCCCGGCGGCTGATACTTCAAACCGACTTCCCACTGTGTGCCGTCGGTAGGTGCCAGCGGATTACCGGCGCTGTCGGCATAGGAGTTCGGGTTGAACGACTCCGAGTAACTGATGTACGGCGCCAAGCCGTTATCAAACAGGTACAACGCACCGGCACGGCCAGTGAGCTTGGTGCGGCGATCATTGATCTCTGTGCCAACCGGACGTCCGGCTTCAGCGATACGGTTTTCGTCCGAAGTCTCGACCCAGTCCTGGCGCAGACCCAGCGAGAAACGCCACTTGTCCATCTCGATCAAGTCTTGCAGGTAAACCCCGGTCTGTTCCAGACGGCGCAGGTAACTGGTCTCGCCATACATGTCGATCGCCGAGTTGCCATACACCGGATTGAAAGCATTGATCGGCGTGAGTCCGCCACTGGTCCAGTCGACCACGGTTTTACGCCGCTGATAATCCGCGCCCATCAGCACCGTGTGTTTGGTCGCACCGGTAAAAAATTCCGCCTGGAGCATGTTATCGACGATAAACGCATGCAGACGCTCGTCCCCGCCGGTGTAATAGCGGTTCAGCTCGTTGCTGCTCGGCGAGGTCCAGCCATAGGCGTAGACCTGATCCATGTTCACTTTGGAATCGAGGTAACGGAAGTTCTGGCGTGCGGTGAAGACATCGTTGAAGCGATGTTCGAATTGATACCCGAACGACTGCTGATCGCGCGAGTAACCATCAACGCCTGGCTCACCTTCGAAGAAGTGCGGCGAGATGCGGTTGCCATTGCGCTGATGAATCGTGCCGTCGGCGGGCACACCACCGTGGTAACCGCCATCCGGATCGTGTTGCAGATAAGCCTGCAGGGTCAGCGAAGTGTCTTCACTGAAATCGATACTCAGCGTGGGTGCGAGGGCGAAGCGTTTTTCCTTGTTGTGGTCGAATTGCGTGTCGGACTGATCCGTTAACCCGGTCAGACGATAGGCGATACGCTTGTCGTCATCGACCGGGCCGCTGAAATCAAAACCGACTCCACGCTGCCCCTGCGTCCCGACCGTGGCTTGCACCTGATGGTAAGCCTCATAAAGCGGTTTCTTGCTGGTCAGCGCCACCAGGCCGCCGGGCGAACTGCGGCCATACAGCACCGACGACGGTCCCTTGAGAATGTCCACGCGCTCAAGGAAATACGGGTCGACCTGCATGGTGCTGTAAGTACCGCTGTCGCCCATCGACTTGAGGCCATCGAGATAGATGTTGTCCACCGAGCCATCGTTGAAACCGCGCATCGCTACATAGTCATAGCGATGAGTCGCGCCATACGGATTGGTCAGCACGCCCGGGATGTAACGCATTGCCTGCGAGACAGTCTGCGAGCCTTGGTCATCCATTTGCTCGCGAGTGACCACCGATACGCTTTGCGAGGTTTCCAGCAACGCGGTACTGGTCTTGGTGGCGATCTGGCTGTGAGTGGCGTTGTAGCCATCCATGCTGCCCAAAGCGTTGCCGAGGGCGAAGCCTTTGATGTCGGTGGTAGGCAGGGCCAGTGCTTCGGTCTCAGCCAATGGGCGCAGGATGTAACTGCTGCCGTCCTGACTAACCGCTTCCATACCGGAGCCACCGAGCAAATGGCTCAACGCCTGATCGGTCGAATATTCACCCTGTACGCCCAGCGATTGCCGGCCCTGAGTTTGCTGCGGGGTCATCGACAACGTGATGCCAGCCTGACGGGCAAACTGATTCAGCGCCTCACCGAGAGGGCCCGCAGCCACGTTGTAGCGGTGGCTGACTTCACTGCCAGCGGGAGCCGCCGCCATGCTTATTGCAGGCATCACACCAACGCCCAATGCAGTCGAAAACAGCGCCGCTCGAACGGCGTGGCGCAACAGGCCAGATTCGGCAATGAAATTCAGAGAGTTCTTACAGGTGGCGCGGACAGTCATTGTAGGTTTCCGTAGGCAGTCGCGAAGGCTGAGTTGAAGTGCTTACTGACTAAGCCGGACTTGCTGCAAAAACCCGCCAAAAAAATTTCAGACCGCACGTTCCAGAGTCACCCACCAGCGCGTGCGATAGCGCAATTGCACCGGCAACGTCTGCGGCAGAATCGCCAGCAGTTTGTCGGTGTCTTCCAGACGGAATACGCCGGACAGACGCAGCTCCGCCACTTGCGGCGCACAGTTCAGAAAGCCCTGCCGATAACGCGCGACTTCGGCGAGAAAGTCACCCAGACGCATATTGCGTGTGACGATCAAGCCATCGATCCAGGCGCCAGCGTCCATGTCCAGCGTCGGGGCCGGGCGGACCTGGTGATGGTCGATCAGATAACTCTGCCCGGCGAGTGCTTCTACCGAGGTGCCGCCGGAGTGGATGGCAACCTGGCCATGGGTGACGCTGAGCCGCGTGCAGTCATTGTCCTGACGCAGGATGAATCGGGCATCGACGGGCTCATAAGTCCCGTGACGATTTTGTACCCGCAGTGGCCGATCAGTCGGCGCGCCCTCGTCGGAGCCACCACACGTGACAATGATCTCGCCGCGAGTCAGTTTGATCAGGCGCTGTTGCGCCGTGTAATCCAGATCCACCGCGCTGGCCGTGTTCAACTCGATCCGGGTACCTTCCGGCAACTGGAAGGCGCGCCGCTCGCCCGTCGCCGTAGCGTAATCGGCGCTCCATTGCTGCCACGCGGCAGTGTCCTTGGCCAGCCAGGCGGCGGAACCCATCAGCAATGCGCCAGACAACAGCTTCAAAGCCTGCCGACGGCCAAGGCCTTGGGCACTGTTTTCCAAAGTATTGAACGCCACCTGCGCACCGGGTACTGCACGCAGATTGTTGCTCAATTCGGCTTGCAGCGACTGCACGCGTTGCCAGGCCAGTTCATGCTCGTGGTGTTCGGCACGCCATTGCTCACACTGGCGATTCAACCGCGAATTGCCATGGTTATTGCGCAAGCGCAACAGCCAATGGATGGCTTGTTTGACCACGTGTTGCTGTGGCTCGGCACGGCGACCGAGTGCGGTGTGATCTACAGGCATCAGCTTTCGTACCGCAGCACGTAGCAGTGATACAGCGCATCGGCGACGTAACGCTCAACTGAGCGCAACGACAGGCCCATCTGCTCGGCAATCTGCTTGTGGGTCAAACCTTCGCACTGCGCCAGCAGAAAGGCCTGACGCACTTTCGGCTTAAGTCCTTCAAGCATGCGCGCGATGTTTTCTAGCAGTTCGATCACCAGCGCCCGGGCTTCGGCACTAGGCGTCTCGGCTTCGGGCAAATGAGCAATGGTTTCCAGATAGGCCCGTTCGATTTCTTCGCGACGCCAATGGTCGATCACCAGCCCGCGAGCGATGGTCCGCAGGAAAGCGCGCGGCGCCTTGAGTTCGAGGCGTTCGGTGCGTTGCAGCAGACGCAGGAAAGTGTCCTGCGCGAGATCTGCCGCATCCGCCGCATTGCCCAGCCGTGCGCGCAGCCAAGCGTTAAGCCAGCCGTGATGACTACTGTAAAGCGCCTGTACTGCAAACTCAGGTGAGGACATGAACGCGGACGTCACAAATGATAATTAGTCGCATTGTCATGAAGGGTTACGGAATTTGCAACCGTCGCTCGAACATTGCTCCTGGAAAACACCTGGTTGAAAGCTCTGGCACGCCGTTCGGCGGGAATCCGGCAGAAATACCATCCATTTCCCGCTCAACCCTAAGATTTCTCCGACACGTGCCGACAGACTGGTGAGACATGCGTGCACCAAAGTAGAGCGGCCAGAAGAACGCTGCCTGCGCTGTACATGGAATGTTGCATCCGGAACGCATCCCCACTTTTCGCATAAGAAGTCCCATGAAATGAATCTCAAGTTCAGCCATAAAATCCTGTTGGCCGCCTCGGGCGTCGTGGTCCTGGCGTTCGCGCTGTTCACCCTCTACAACGACTACCTGCAGCGAAACACCATTCGCCAGAACCTCCAGTCCTCCGTACAGCAGGCCGGTGATCTGACCGCCAGCAGCGTGCAGAACTGGATGAGCGGGCGGATTCTGGTGCTGGAAAACCTCGCGCAGAATGTTGCGCATCAGGGTAAGGACGCGGATTTCCCGGGTCTGGTCGATCAACCGGCCTTCACCTCGAATTTCCAGTTCACCTACGTCGGTCAGGCCAACGGTGTGTTCACCCAGCGTCCTGACGCGAAGATGCCTGACGGCTATGACCCGCGTCAGCGCCCTTGGTACAAGCAAGCCGTGGTAGCTGACAAAACCATGCTGACGCCGCCGTACATGGCTGCTGTCGGCGGGCTGGTGGTGACCATTGCCATGCCGGTGAAAAAGAACGGCGAACTGCTCGGTGTGGTCGGTGGTGACCTGAGCCTGGAAACCCTGGTGAAGATCATCAACTCGGTGGACTTCGGTGGCCTGGGCCATGCGTTTCTGGTCAGCGCCGACGGTCAGGTGATCGTCAGCCCGGACAAAGACCAGGTCATGAAAAACCTGAAAGACATTTACCCGAACACCAGCGTGCGCATCGAAAAGGGCAACCAGAACGTCGTGCTTAACGGTCAGGAACGTATTCTGTCGTTCACTCCGGTCAGCGACCTGCCGAATGCGCAGTGGTACATCGGTCTGTCGATCGATCGCGACAAGGCCTACGCCGCACTGAGCCAATTCCGCACTTCGGCGTTGATCGCGATGTTTGTCGCCGTGGCCGCGATTGCCTTGCTGCTGAGCCTGTTGATCAACGTTCTGATGCGTCCGCTGACCACCATGGGCCGCGCGATGCAGGACATTGCTCAGGGCGAAGGCGACCTGACCCGTCGTCTGGTGGTTGAGAGCAAGGACGAATTCGGTGAGTTGGGCAGTGCGTTCAACCAGTTCGTTGAACGGATTCACGCGTCGATTTCCGAAGTGTCCTCGGCAACCCGTCATGTGCACGATTTGTCGCAACGGGTGATGGCGTCGTCCAACGCCTCGATCATCGGCTCCGACGAGCAAAGTGCACGCACCAACAGCGTCGCTGCGGCGATCAACGAACTGGGCGCTGCTACTCAGGAAATCGCCCGCAACGCTGCCGATGCTTCGCAACACGCCAGCGGCGCCAGCGAGCAGGCCGATGACGGTCGTCAGGTGGTCGAGCAGACGATCCAGGCGATGACCGAGCTGTCGCAGAAGATCAGCCTGTCGTGCACGCAGATCGAAACCCTGAACGCCAGCACCGACAACATCGGCCATATCCTCGATGTGATCAAAGGGATTTCGCAGCAGACCAACCTGTTGGCACTCAACGCTGCGATCGAAGCGGCGCGTGCCGGTGAAGCCGGACGTGGTTTTGCGGTGGTGGCGGATGAGGTGCGTAACCTCGCCCATCGCACTCAGGAATCGGCGGAAGAGATCCACAAGATGATCACTTCGCTGCAGATCGGTTCGCGCGAAGCGGTGACCACCATGAACGCTAGTCAGGCCTCCAGCGAGCAAAGCGTGGAAGTGGCCAATCAGGCAGGTTTGCGTCTGGTCAGCGTGACTCAGCGCATTGGTGAAATCGACGGGATGAACCAGTCGGTGGCCGCGGCGACCGAAGAGCAGACCGCCGTGGTGGAAACCCTCAACGTCGACGTTAACCAGATCAACCTGCTGAACCAGCAGAGCGTGGCCAACCTCAACGAGACGTTGAAGGATTGTGATGCGTTGTCGCAGCAGGCTAATCGCCTGAAGCAACTGGTCGACAGTTTCAAAATCTGATTTTCAGATTGAAGACCGCGTTATCGTTCTTCGCGAGCAGGCTCACTCCTACAAATTAAATCGGGTTCCATCTGAAGGAACCCGATCAACTGTAGGAGTGAGCCTGCTCGCGATAGCGGTCTAGAACTCACCGCCGAACTCAGGCCTTAAACAAACAGCTTCAGCACATTCCCCATCGCATCATCCGCAAACCCCTGCACAAACTCCTTGAACCCCGGCAGCGCCTCTTCACCCCCCGAAGCAGGCTCGGCAATGATCGTCCACGTCGCCCGGGATTTGCCTGCGCCCAGCGATTGCACATTCATCGCCGCCCACAGATTCGCCACGCCCAAGGTGTTGTAAATCGTCGTCCAGGTCATGCTTCGTGCGTGTTCATCGCGGGAGTTCAGTTGCTCAACCACCACGTTGCCATCCTTGAAGCATTTCTTGCGCAGCGAGGACACGCCCTCGCCGATAGTTTCTATGTGCGACAGCGCCGGAATGAAACGGTCGAAACCGCCGAAGTGGCCGACCACCGCCCAGACTTGCGCCGCGTCCGCCGGCACTTCTACCGAAGAGACAACGTGGCAGCCGTGCGGATTTTTGATCAGAGTGTCGGGTTGCAGAGTGCTCATGGTGTTGCTCCTTTTTTGTGGCTTCAGATGAAGTTGATTTCTTTCAGGTAATCGCAGCCGCGACGCAGCAGCGCTGGGGACTTCTGTGGGTATTGCGCGCCCATCTGCTGCACGCCGGCCTCGGCGTTGGCGTGGCCGATCAGGGAAATGTCGCCGATGTCTTCTTCAAAGCCGTTGAGGTAGAAACCGAGCACGCCGAACAGCGCGTTGGCGGCGTCTACCCGGCCCAGTTGCTGCTGCCAGTCGGCGACGCTGACCAATGCGAACTCGCTGCCGGTTTCGCGGAACGAAACAACGTAGGCGTCCCAGCTCAAAGGCTCGGGGTTGTGCAGGTTGAACACCGCGCGGTCGGGCGAATAACGGCTGGCGTGGAAGGCGATGAAACGGGCGAGAAAGTCCACCGGCATCAGGTCAAAATTAAGCGCGAAGGCCGGCACCTGGCCGAGCTGGATCGAGCCTTTGAGCATCAGCATCAAGCGGTTTTTGTGCGGCTGACAAACGCCGCTCAAGCTGTTGAAACTGATGTTGCCGGGGCGATACAGATTGACCCGCACACCACGCTCCCGCGCCCGTTCGAGGATGCGTTCGCCGACCCATTTCGACAGGTTGTAGCCGTTGCGAATGTAGATCGGTGGCGTTAGCGCGGCGGGCAGTTCCAGCACCCGTCCCGCATCATCGACCGTGCTTGAGGCCGACAGCGTCGAGACGAAGTTGAAGACCTTTTTGCTTTGCCCTTCGCACAAGCGCAGCAGGGCGAAAATCGGCTCGACGTTGTCCGCCGCCAGCGACTCGTAATCGAGCACGTGATTGACGTTGGCGGCGTTGTGCACCAGTGCGCCGAACTCGCGATCAAGGCGCTGATAATCTTCGTCGTTCATGCCCAGTTGCGGGCGCGAAATATCTGCCGCGTAAACCCGCACACGACGCAGATCCAGATGCTCCAGACGGTTTTCCCGCAGTGCCTCGGCAAACCGTTGCACCGCCGTTTTCCCGCCGCCATCACGCACCAGACACGCGACTTCGCTGGCGCCCCAACCGAGTAGCGCCTCGACGATGTGCACACCGACAAAACTGTTGGCGCCGGTGACGATGACCTTGTGCACATCGCCCATGCGGCTGATCGGCAGCGGTTCGATGTCCAGTGCACGCTCGGCGTCGGCCATGGCCTGAGCGCTGAGTACGGCGCTGTCATCGGTGCCACGCACCAGCGTCGCGAGTTTGATGATGGTCGGCAGTTCGATGAAGCGATTGATCGAGATGCTGCGGCCGAACTCCTCACGCAAACGCAGCAACATGCGCGACAGCAAAATCGAGTGACCACCGAGATTGAAGAAGCTTTCGTCGGTGGAAATATCGCTGTTCGGCAACTCCAGCAATTCCGCCCAGATCTCCAGCAGCAGTGCTTCATCAGCATTCGCCGGCAGGCATTTTGGCCCGCTGTCCTGCACGTTCACCGGCAGTTCCAGCAGCGCTTTGCGGTCGACCTTGCCGTTGCTGGCGAACGGCATGCTCGGCAGCTCGGTCCACGCCACGGGTTGCATGTAGTCCGGCAAAAACTGTCGGGCGTGAACCTTTAGTGCTTCGCGCGCGGTGTCTGATTGCGGCTGGGCGAGGAAGGCCAGAATGCGCCGCTGACTGTCGATCACCACCGCCACTTGCCGGTACAACTGGCTCTCGCGCAGGCAGCGCTCGATCTCTTCCGGCTCGACCCGAAAGCCGCGAATCTTCACTTGGTTATCGCGACGTCCGCACAGCTCGATACCGTGCTCGCCCCACTTGGCCATGTCGCCGCTGCGGTAGGCGCGCAACGTCTGCCCGTCCGGCAGATTCAAGGTCAGATAACGCTCGGCGGTCTGCTGTGGATTGTTCAGATAACCGAGGCAGACGCCGGGGCCGACGATGAACAATTCGCCGACGGTGTTCTGCGGCACCGGTTGCAAATCGTCATCGAGAATCAGCACCTGGCTGTTGGCGATCGGCGCGCCGAGGCTGCGATTGCTGTCACCGGGTATCAGTTGACGCGCAGTGATCAGCACCGTGGCTTCGGTCGGGCCGTAAAGGTTATGCAGCGTGCCCTGACGGGTCAGTTGCTCGATGACGAACGGCTCGCAGACATCGCCGCCGGTCATCACTTGCACGCCTTCCAGTTGCTCCAGCGGCAGGATGCTCAACAGCGCCGGCGGCAGGAACGCATGGGTCAGTTGTCGGCGACGGATCAGCGCGATCAGTTGCAGCGGATCACGCCGTTGGGTGTCGTCGGGCACCACCAGTTCGGCACCTTCGAGCAGGGTCGGAAAGATGTCGATCAGTGACGAATCGAAGCTCAATGATGAGAACTGCAAAACTCGACTTTCTGCCTGCAACTGCACGTAATCGGCGTACCACGTGGTGAAGTGCGCAAGGTTGGCCTGACTGAGCAGCACACCTTTTGGATGGCCAGTGGTGCCCGAGGTGTAAAGCGCCATGCACGGCGCATCGAGCTCTGG
Source organism: Pseudomonas sp. M20 (assembly GCF_045037865.1). Lineage (NCBI taxonomy): Bacteria > Pseudomonadati > Pseudomonadota > Gammaproteobacteria > Pseudomonadales > Pseudomonadaceae > Pseudomonas > Pseudomonas sp. M20. The sequence goes on along the minus strand of NZ_CP173611.1, from coordinate 5,578,638 downwards.
GCGTCGGCACATCAGCGGTTGGCTCAGATCCGCGTCTGCGCTGGCGATGTGACTGACATCCAGCCCCGCCATGGTTTCGCCAAGCGGATGCTCGCCATCGTGCAGCAGCAACAACGCGCCGGCGTTTTGCAGAATGTATTGCTGACGCTGCAGCGGATGGCTCGGCTCCAGCGGCAGGTACACCGCGCCGCTGCCGAGGATTGCCAGAATCGAGGCGAACAACGCCGGGCTTTTCGGCAGGCAGATACCGACCACCCACGGCTGCGGGTGTTGCTCAAGCAAGGGCTGCAAGCGCTGTTGGATCGCGCGACTGTGGGCGTGTAATTGCCGATAGCTGATCGATTGTTCGGCGAGATGCAGCGCCGGTCGTTCGGCGTGGTGGATCAGGCTTTGTTGCAGGCGCTCGATTGCCGGAGTCTGCGCCTGTTCCAGCAGCGTCGGATTCGCCGTGTCGTTGAGGTGATGGATGTACGCCAGGCTGTCGAGGAACAGCAGGTCTTCCATCCGCTCGAAATCCGCCGCCGGCACCGACGCGGCCTGCTGAAAATAGTCAGCATTACGAGAGAAGCGGCTGACCAGCAACGTCACCTCGTCGATCACCTGCGTCAGAGCTCGCTGGCGCAGTGACTGACCATTGCCGGACGGCTCATCGGCAATCGGCACGCGGCTGATCAGTGAAGAACCGAGGAAGCACAGCAGATCGAGTGAAGGTAAACCGGCCTTGCTGTGCGCATTGATACCCAAGCGCAGGTGCAGGTGGGGGATTGCGCAGCGATCGCCAGCGCCGATGAAGCCATCGTCGATGATCAAGTCCACCGTCGATGCCGCAACGCCGCTGCGCTGCAATGTGTGGCCGTGTTGTTCAAGCTCCAGCGCCAGGTCGGTCATGGCCTGGCTGGCGCCAATCAGCAAAATGTCGAGACGTTTCATGTCGGCCTCCTTGTCAAACCAGGTAGTCACGCAGGGTGTGCTGCACGCAGGGCGTGTCGAGCAGCGAACTGTTGTGGAAGAACTTGACGATGTTGCCCACCAGCGGATGGTGGCGATTGATCGGGAACGCCAGCCCGGCCATTTCATCCCTGAGCGAACGGCGCGTGGCCTCGCTGACCGGCAGTGCGTCGATCAGGCGCAGGTCGAAGGATTTCTGGATGTCGTTGGTCAGGTAATGGCCGATGAACACCGGCAGAATCTGCGCGATGACCTCGCGATCTGCCGCGCTGGCGGTGTGCCAATAGATACGCACCATCCGCGCCCAGAAACTCGAATGGCGACCCTCGTCGAGCAAGTGGTCGGCCATCAGGCCTTTGATCGATGGCTTGACCGTATCGTCGCGTGCGAACGCGGCGACATCGCCGGTCACGGTGTTTTCGGCGATGGCCACGCAGATCAACTCCACCGCGCTGCGCAGGTGCTCCGGTGCCAGCGCTACAGCCGCAGGAATCGCCCGGCTCAGCTCGATTTCATCGGGCAACTGAATCGGTTCGATACCGGTCATCGCGACCGTTTGCTGCATGAAATCCATCGCCACCAGCGCGTGGTAATCCTCGTCGACCACCACGGTCATCGCGTCGTAACGACAGGCAAACGGGAAGGCCACGGCGAAGCGATTCTTGGCGATGCTGCGCGCAGTCTTGTCGACGATCTCGGTCTCGAAAATCACCACATCGTTGATAAATTTGTACAACGTCTGCACCAAGGCGAAATCGCGCTGCTGCGGACACTCGCGCAAGAAGGTTTCGCTGAGCACCAGCGGCTGACGACTGAGCGGGTAGATCAGGCGTTCATCGTCTTCCAGTACACGACGCGGGCGGGTGCGGATGGTGGCGCGGCTCTCCCAGGCGTCGGCAAAGGATTGATAGTCGGCGGCGTTCATTGGGCCACCTCCGCCAACGGTTCGCGCATGCTCAGGCGTAGGCCGTCCCATAAGGCGATGCGGCTTTCCACGGCAGCGATGGCGCTGGCGTAGACCTCGGCCTCGCGTTGCGGATCGCCGTCGACCAGGCGTTCGAGCAGGTGTTCTGCCGCCGGACCGTGATCCTCGGAGTCGACCTCGATATGCCGCTCCAGGTAATAGCGAAAGGTCGGCGCCTGTTCGATACCGATGCCCCAATCGTCAAGAATGCGCTGGAACATGGTCGGGATTACGCTCTCACGGCCATGTAGAAATGCCGCCGCCACGCTGTGTCCCGGTGCGTGCAGGGCGGTGCGCAAGGTGTCGCGGACAAACTGTGCGGCGGCCGAATCAACCTCGACGCTTTGCAGCGCGACGTCATAGCTCACGCCTTCCTGTTGCAGGGTGACGAAGCGCTCCACGGCCGTGGTGCTCGCGCCGATTTCGCGCATCGCATCCAGGTACAACTCGAAATGGCTGTAATGACCATCCGTCAGGCGATCATCCGATTCTTCGCCCAGAACGATCTCATTGATCAACCGGGCGGCGTGAGGATCGCGCGGCGGTAACCACGGCAATCGGGTACACGTCAGTTCCTGCTGCAGGCGTTTGGTCAGCGACATGAAATCCCACACGGCAAATACGTGTGTTTCCATGAAACGTTGTAACACCGATAACGAAGTGATCTCGGAAAAGATCGGGTGAATGCTAAGTTCGGCTTTCTTCAGGGCGAGTTGGTTCTTATTGGGCATCATGATGTCCTTTATCGTTGATGTTGAATGGAACTGTTCTGGCAGCTATGCAATCAGTTAAATGACGACTTACTTGTTTTCTGTCGACGGACGACAGGCTTCTTTGCTGATAGGTAAGTGCGGATCGATATAACTTTGACATGGCGTCATGTCTGCCCATAAGCCGCTACTGCTGAGCCGACGGCATTGGGCTGATACCGAGGTGAAGGGCGAAGTTCACACTTGGCGAAGAAAAGCTAATACACCGGCTAAGTATTTAACAAGAATATTTTTAATTATTTAAAGTTTGCTGTTTTTTGAAGTTGAGTTGTTCCGATAAAACTTCGTGTTGAAGTTTTATTTGGGCGTAGTTGCTCCTTTCGGCGAATAACGGCCAAAATTGATCGACAAGAGTGAATGCCTCACTCGAAGCAACTTTCCAGTAATAAGAGTTGAATGATTTAAAAGGGGCGGAAGTTGGCCGTGACCCCGCGCCATGACTTCCTTTTTCCCGTGGCAAGGCTCCTTCCGTAGGTTCCTGGTGCGGGGACTGCGCCGTCAGTGCGACGCGTCGCCCGTTCTTTATGGGGTTGGCCGTTCAAGAGTGCGGGTAAATGAGCGCCACGGCTATTACCGATTCGTCACCACCAAGGTGCAAATTTCGGGCTGAACGGCGCAGGGAGGTTAGAGCGGGCACGCGGATCCGCCCACCCGAGGGCTGGCAGATCGCGTGGGGATTTGTAAGAGAGTGATTCGCGGAGGGTGCGCGCTCAGCGTGCGGCTTGGCGGCTTTGTGCGGCGGGGGTGGCGAGATAGCGGGTAATCACGTCGACACCGCGATTGAGGTGCTGTTCAAGGAGTTTGATCGACAGTTCAATGTCACGTTCCTGCACGGCTTGCAGCATCGCCCGGTGATCGTCCTGGGACAATTTGCCCAGACCCATGGCCTCAAGGTTGAAACGCAGAAAGCGCTCTTCTTCGTTGAGGCCGTCTTCGACCAGGCGCAGCAAGCGTTTATTGGGCGCCTTGCTGTACAGGGCCATGTGGAACAAACGGTTGAGCCGGCCGATTTCCGTGTAATCGTGCTGCGCCTCCAGTTCCTCGATGTAACTCGCCGCAAGGGCGTGATCGGCAGAAGTCAGCAGCGGGATCGACTGCCGCATGGCTTCGGATTCGAGCAAGATGCGCAGTTCGTAGGTTTCCGTGGCATCGCCTTGAATCAGGGGCGCAACCACTGCGCCTTTGTGCGCAGTAACGCTGAGCAGTTCCTGGGCTTCGAGCTGGCGCAGGGCTTCGCGCACAGGCATGCGGCTGACGCCGAACAAATCGGCCAGATCCTGCTGGCGCAAGGCAGTGCCGCAGGGCAGACGCCCATCGAGAATCGCCGAGCGCAGTGTTTCTTCGATCACCGACCGGGCCAGATGCGCAGGAATCGGTCCGTCGACTTTAATGCTGTGCAGCGGTTTGGGCTTCTGTGTCACGACTACGCACCCTGTATGTCGGCCTGATTTGGATCCAAATGACACTAGTGATTGCTCTACAGGTTGTCAAACCTTGTAAAACAATGTGCTGGCAGCTGAAGTTTAGCGCGCCGGCGATGATCTCATGGTGCCATTGTTTTTTGCCGGGCTAAGCTTCACCATCAAACGCTTTCCTCCCTGCCCTCTGGAAACCTGCTGTGGCGGTATGTTTCGCGATCCCCCGGACGTTGCGCTGGCTAGGCTGCGCACTGTTGCTGGCCGGCATGATGCTGGGCGGTCTGCATGCCGATTGGGATTTTTCCACGATCAGCCGCAAAGCCACGGCGCTCTACGGGCCGCTGGGTGCCGGGCAGCAGCGCATCGATGCCTGGCAAAATCTGTTGGCCACGCAGAAGCAGGTCAGCGAGATGGAAAAGCTCAAAGTGGTGAACCTGTTCTTCAACAAACAGGTGCGCTACGTCGAGGACATCGATCTGTGGCACGAGGTCGACTATTGGGAAACGCCGATCGAAGCCTTATGGAAAGGCGCCGGCGACTGCGAAGACTACGCGATCGCCAAGTATTTCAGCCTGCGCCACCTCGGGGTTTCCAGTGACAAGCTGCGCATCACCTATGTCAAAGCGTTGCGCCAGAACCGTGCACACATGGTCCTGACTTACTATGCCACCCCCGATGCCATGCCGCTGGTGCTCGACAGCCTGATCGATCCGATTCAGCCGGCATCGCAGCGAACCGATTTGCTGCCGGTCTACTCTTTCAATGCGGAAGGGTTGTACTTGCCGGGCGCCAAGGGCAATAAAAAGGTCGGTGATACCAAACGTCTGTCACGCTGGCAGGATGTGTTGAAGAAAATGCAGGCCGAAGGTTTCCCGGTCGAGACGACTAACTAGGAGCACGCGCTCAGATGTCTTTGTTCAAACAGCTGTTGATCGCTATCTGTCTGTTCCTGGTGGTCGCCTTCACCGGCAGCTTCATGGTCAGTCTGGAAAGCTCGCGTACCCAGTACGTCAACCAGTTGCGTTCCCACGCCCAGGACGCCGCGACAGCGCTGGCCTTGTCGCTGACGCCGAATATCGACGATCCGGCGATGGTCGAGCTGCTGGTCAGCTCGATTTTCGACAGTGGTTATTACGCGAGCATCCGCGTGGTGGATCTGAAAACTGACCAGACCATCGTCGAGCGCAGCGGCATTCCGGCCGTCAGCAATGTGCCGGACTGGTTCGTCAAACTGATCGGTCTGGAACCGGCTGGTGGCGATGCACTGGTCAGCCGTGGTTGGGAACAGGCAGCGCGGGTCGAAGTGGTCAGCCATCCGATGTTTGCCGTGGCCAAGCTGTGGCAGAGCGCGTTGGGCAGCCTCGGCTGGCTGCTGATCTGCGGCGCAGTGAGTGCGGTGCTCGGGGCACTACTGCTGCGCCGGCAGTTGAAGCCGCTGGATTACATGGTCAAGCAATCCCACGCCATTGCCCGCCGCGAATTCCTCAGCCTGCCGGATCTGCCGCGCACGCCTGAGTTGCGCCGCGTGGTGCAGGCGATGAACCAGATGGTCGAAAAGCTCAAGGCGCTATTCCAGGAGCAGGCCGAGCGCAGTGAAAAACTGCGCGCCGAGTCCTATCAGGACAATCTCACCGGGCTGGCCAACCGGCGTTATTTCGAGATGCAGTTGAACAACCGGGTGAGCAACCCGGAGCAGGCCAGTTCCGGTTATCTGCTGCTGTTGCGGGTTAAGGATCTGGCGGGGCTCAACCAGCGCTTGGGCGGTCAGCGTACAGATGAATTGTTGAAAGCAGTAGGCGAGCAACTGTCGCGTGAATGCGCCAAATACCCGGAAACCCAGAACCTCGTCACGCGTATTCGTGGCGGTGAATTCGCCGTGCTGGCGCCGGGGCTGGTGCGCGAGGAAGCGCTGCAACTGGCGCAGAATCTCGACAGTGCCCTGAGCAGCCTGCACGCCACGGGCGCTACCGATGTGGCGGCGGTAGCGTCGATCGGCCTGGCGCCGTTCGCTCACGGCGATTCGCCGCAACAGGTGCTGACGCTCGGCGATCAGGCGCTGGCGCAGGCTGAAGGGCAGGGTGAGCAGAACTGGGCCTGCATCGATCAGAGCCTGACGGCGGACGTTGGCGACGATCACCACGCCTGGCACCGCTTGCTCGATCAGGCCTTGAGTCAGCAGCGTTTCGAGCTGTATTTCCAACCGGTGGTCGCCGCCGCAGACACGCAACTGGTGCTGCATTACAAAGTGCTCTCACGCCTGCTCGATGATCAGGGCCAGACCATTCCGGCCGGGCGCTTCTTGCCATGGTTGGAGCGCTTCGGCTGGACCGCTCGACTGGATCGCTTGATGCTGGAACGCGTGCTGGAACAGATGAAAGTGCATGAGGATTCGCTGGCGCTGAACCTGTCCTCGGCGACCCTGGCTGATCCGCAGGCGCTGAACAAAGTCTTCGAGATTCTGCGCGCGCATTCCAATCTGGGCGCGCGCCTGACCCTGGAAATCGGTGAGGAACAATTGCCGGAGCAGGCGGTGCTGGAGCAGTTGACCCGGCGTCTGCGTGAACTCGGCTTTTCGCTCAGCCTGCAGCGCTTTGGTGGGCGCTTCAGCATGATTGGCAACCTGGCGCGGTTGGGGCTGGCGTACCTGAAGATCGATGGCAGCTACATTCGTGCGATTGATCAGGAGAGTGACAAGCGTCTGTTCATCGAGGCGATCCAGCGGGCGGCGCACAGCATTGATCTGCCGCTGATTGCCGAGCGGGTCGAGACGGAAGGGGAGTTGTCGGTGATTCGCGAGATGGGTTTGTATGGGGTTCAGGGGCAGTTGTTGGGTGAGCCGCGGCCTTGGCGGTAAGAGCAACCCTCACCCTAACCCTCTCCCAGAGGGAGAGGGGACTGTCCGTGGGATATTGACGCAATACGCCGACGTGAGCGATTTGCGCTGAATCCATAATCGACTCGATTGCTCAGGTCGATGTACAGCGCCAGACACCTCGGTCAGCTCCTGCTGAATCCATAATCGACTCGATTCCTCAGGTCGGTGTATGACGCCAGACACCTCGGTCGGCTCCCTCTCCCTCCGGGAGAGGGCTGGGGTGAGGGTCGGCTTTTGATTCTGACGGGATCAGATCAACCCGCCCTCATCCTCATCGATCAACTGACTCAACCCGCCCAACGCCTCACGCGCCTGAGTCCGGTCCATCAGCTTGGCCTGAGCCGCCGGCGGCAGATCGGTGACGCGGATCACGCCTTTCTGGGTCAGCACCTGAATCAGGTCGTCGAGGACCCGAATCATTTCGAAGTCACTCTGCTTGAGCTGTTTCAGGCTGGTTTCCACCACTTCGTTGGCGAACCAGGCCTGGATTTCATGGCTGTCGGCCGGCAGCGTTTCCGTGGCCTCGGCGTAGGCCGCGGCTTCCACGCGAATCAACAGACCTTGCGCATCGCGTTGCACGTAAAACATTGAGCATCCCTCGGAAATGAACCAGCGTCATGCTGTCAGCAGCATAGCCAACTGCACGCGAGTATGCGGTGCGGCGACGTAATCGTCACCGTCGCGGTAGGCGCAAACGTGACGGCCGCCCCAAATGGGGCGGCCGTTTTGTTCACGCATCAGCTGTTGTTGTGGTCGACCTTGATGGTCGGATCGCTGCCAGCAATCAGGTTATGAATGTTGGCGCTCGACCAGTTGTTGCCTTCCAGTTTGATCGTCACGTCCGGGGTTGCAGCAGCGGCGTCGCCCGAGTTGAACTTGCCCGCCGAACTGACCTGCAGCGACGACGTGCCATCGACCGTGGTGATCTTCAGGAAGTTGTCGATGGTGCTACCGGTCTCGCCCTGCAGCAGATCGCGCAGATCGATACGATCACCTTCACTGGCCTTGAAGTCCTTGATCACGTCGTTGCCGGTGTCGCCCGCTTTCCAGACGAAGGTGTCGGCACCCGAACCACCGATCAGGATGTCGTTGCCCTGACCGCCGATCAGCGTGTCGTTGCCGGTACCGCCGAGCAGGATGTCATTGCCTTTGCCGCCATCGAGCCAGTCGTTGCCGCCCGAGCCGAAGAGGATGTCATTGCCCGCGCCACCCAACAGTGTGTCGTTACCGTCATGCGCACCGGACACATCGAACGCCTGATAGTGCTCGGTGATGTACTGGTGCACGTTGCTGGTGGTGACCTTGCTGACGTCGACCCCGGTTTCCTTGGCAACGAACGCCTGCATCGCCTGATAACCCTCGCCGGCAATGCCGTTGAAGCTGACCAGATCGCCGAAGAGGATGTCGTTGCCCTCGCCACCGCTGACGGTGTCGTTGCCCGGCATCGTTGCTTCGGTGTGGCCGATGATCGAGTTGGCCAGATCCTTTGGGTCGATGTTGGTCTGCGGTGTTTTATCCGAATCGTAAGGTCTCAGATCGTTGAGGCTGACGTCGTTGTTCAGTCCGATAGCCTCGACGCTCGACAGACCGCTGAGCAAGGCAAAACCACTGGTCGAGTTGCTGGTCGTCGACGAGTTAGTGCTGTTGCCGGTACCCGCCAGGCTCGACAACTCATAAGTGCCGTCGCCCTGCGCGTGGATGGTGCCCAGATTAGAGCTGCTCCAGCCCCACCACGAATTGTAGGTTTGCAGGGTTACGGTGCCGGCGCTGTTGATCGTCAACGCATGGGTATTGTCGATGTAGGTGCTGAAGGTGTCGCCCGGCTTGTAGTTGCTGGTTTTCACTACATCGTCGAGCTTCACGTTGCCGTACAGCGTCGGGTTGGTCTGCTCGCCGCTCTGGTAGTAGGTCGGCTGGCCATCGGTGATGAAGTACGTAAGGTTCTTCGCGCCGCTGTTGGCCAACGCTTCCGTGCTCTGGAACCAGTTGGCCGTGGTCTTGAAGACGTCCTCGTAGTTGGTGCCGCCGCCGGAGGCCATCGAGTCCAGTACCGCTTTAAGTTGCGTCAGCGCGTTCGGGTCGTTGAGGTTTACCGACACCGACTTGTTGACCTGGGTATCGAAGTCGACGAGGAAAATGTTCACTGTGCCCGAATTGCTGCCGCCCAGGCTCTGCTTGAGGCTGTTGAACACCGACGTCAGAGAGTCTTTGGCGGCGTTGAGCGACGACGCGCTCATGCTGCCGGAGCTGTCGACCATGAACGCGATGTTGTAGTTGGTGCCCGGGACCACGGTCAGGCCACCGATGTCGGCGACGATGATGTCGTTGCCATCGGTGCCGGTGACGGTGTCATCGCCCGAGGTCGCCACGACCGCGTTGTAGACGGCCGGCACCACGCTGACCGGAATGGTCGCGGTGCTGCTGGCCGAGCCGCCGACCATCTCGGTGGAGGTCGAGGTCACGGTCAGGTTGAACTGGCCGTTGTAGTACGGCGGTGGCGTTACGGTCAGGCTGCCGAGGTTCCAGCCGGTGACGTTGGCGTCGCCGCTGCTGGCGGTAACAGTAAAGGTATGACCCGCACCATCGCTGAGCACCGAGCCGACTGGCGCGCCGCTGATCTTCACGCTCAGGGTTTCCGAGCCGTCGGTGTCGGTCAGGGCGGTGGTGACCGCCGACAGTTTCACCGTGGTGCCTTCGGCGCCGGTGTTGAGTTTGTAGCCGTCGTAATAGCCTTCGCCGTTAGTGCCGTGCAGATCGGAGACGGTCACGCCCGAATTCACCAGATCCTTCACGCCGGTGTAGATCGGTACGCCGGCGCTGCTCAGGTCGATCGGCGTACTGCCGTTGACCGACAGGTTGACGTCGTAGCTGCCCGGGCCGCTCTGGTTGTGGTGGTAGATGTCCAGGGTGTAGTAGCCGCTGGTGGTCGGGGTGAAGGAACCGTTGAGGTTGCCGCCCACGCCCCACGTGGTCGATGCCACATTCTTGCCACCAATGGTGACCAACAGGCTGTCATCGCCGATGCCGCTGAAGGTGTAGGTCTTGCCGGCTTCCAGATAAATCAGGCCGGAAGTCTTCGACGCGGTGCCGGCGGTCACGCTGCCGTCGGACTGGACGTTGTTCACGTTAGTGCTGGTGTTCGGTGTGCCGGCGCCGTCGATGACGTTTTTCAACGTGGTCGAATCCGCGCCGTTGCCGTTGGTGCCCAGACCCGACAGGCCGGTCCAGACTTCCTTGATCAGGCCGGTGGACTTCACGCTGTTGTCGGCGACGCTCACGGTCGGCGCATCCGCCACCGGAGTGACATCGATCTTCACGGTGCCGGTGTTACCCAACAGTTGGCCGTCGGTTGGCTGGAATTTGATCTGCGCGTAGTCCGCCTGATTGTTGCCCAGGCCGGTGCCGCCGTAACCGTTGACGCCCGACTCGTTGGCATCCGGCAGGAAGCGCAGCTTGCCCGCGTCGATGTCAGCCTTGCTGAAGGTCTGGTTATTGGCGACGTCTTTCCAGGTCGAACCGTCCAGATACTGCAGTTTGCCTTCGCCCGGCAGCTGGGTGATTTTGATGCCGAGGCTGCTGGCCGGGCTGTCGACGTCGGTGACGCCGAAGGTCGACCAGCCGAGTACCAGCGGCGTGTCTTCGGTGCCGGTGACATTGCTCGGTGCAGCCACCGGAGCGTCGTTGACCGCCACCACGTTGACCGTGGTGGTCGCGGTGTTGGAGTAATTGCCGCCATCGGTCACGGTCACGGTGATGATCCGCGGCACGGTGCTCGGGTTTTCACTGCTATTGGTGAAGCTGATGTTCTTGATGGCCTGCATGTAATCAGCCAGTGTCGCGTTGCCCGACAAGGTCAGGGTCACGGTGCCGTTGGTGCTGTTGGCATTGATGGTGATGCCGTTGACGCTGTTGCCCAGGTTCAGCGCATCGCCGTCCTGACGGTTGGTCAGGACCACGGTGGCACCGGTGAGCAGGGTGCTGTCCGGGTCGGTGATGCTGATGTCAGTGTCGGCAATCGACACGCCCGCGCCCGGGGTGTTTTCGGTGAAGGTCACCTTGTAGTCGGCACCGGTGGCGCCGCTGGAGTTGTTGGCATCCAGGTCGAGCACGGGCGGCGCGTCGTTGTCGATGATCGAGGTGCTGACGCTGCCGTTGGTGGCGCTGACCGCGAGGTTCTCGAAGTTGCCGCCGGTGGCGGAATCGATCTTGACCACGAAGTTCTCGGTGCCTTCGGTGATCTTGTCATCGATGGTGGCGACGTTGAACTGCGCGCTGCTCGCACCTGCCGGGATCTTCACGGTGTACACGCCGGTGAAGTCCGAACCGTCGGCGGCGGTACCGCTGTAGACGATTTTCAGGGTCACTTCGGTTTGCGCCGGGTGGTTCAGGCTGACCGTGTAGCTGGCGGTCTGGCCTTCGGTCACCGAACTGCTGCCAGTGATGCTGACGGTGGTGGTGTCGATGGTGTCGGTGACGCTTGTCACGGCTGGCGTGTTGTTGGTCACCAGATTTTCGAAGCCGCCGCCGCTGGTGCCGGTGATGCTTGCCTGCACGTTGCCGGCGTCTTTGTAGACGTCATCGGCCGGAGCCGGGACGGTCACGGTGCCGGTGGTTTTGCCAGCGTCGATGGTGATTACCGAGCCGTTGCTCAGGGTTACGGTGACTGGCGAGCCAGCGGCGTTGGTCAGGGTCGCGGTGTAGGTGATCTGGCCACCTTCGGCCACGGTGCCGGTCGCGGACAGCGTCAGGTTGGTGGTGTCGACGGTGTCGGTCACGGTGGTGCTGACCGGGGTTTTGTCGGCGACGAGGTTTTCGTAGTTGCCGCCCGTGACGTTGTTGATCGAGTTGGTCAGCGGGGCGTGACCGGTCAATGCGTCGTTAGGCGCAGTGGTGGTCGCGGTGCCGGTGGTCTGGCCAACACCGATGGTGATGGTCTGACCGTTGGCCAGCGTTACCACAACTGGCGAGCCAGTCACTGGAGCACCGACCGTGGCGGTGTAGACGACGTTGCCGCCCTCTGCCGCAGTGGTCGTTGCCGTCAGCTTCACGGTAGTGGTGTCGATGGTGTCGGTGACGCTGGTGATAGCCGGAGTCGTGCTTGGCACCAGATTTTCGAAGTTGCCACCGGTGGCGTTGCTGATCGTGGCCTGCACGGTGCCGGCGTCTTTGTAGACGTCGTCCGCTGGTGCAGGAACGGTCACGGTGCCGCTGGTTTTGCCGGCGTCGATGGTGATCACCGAACCGTTGCTCAGGGTTACGGTGACTGGCGAGCCAGCGGCGTTGGTCAGGGTCGCGGTGTAAGTGATCTGGCCACCTTCGGCCACGGTGCCGGTCGCGGACAGCGACAGGTTGGTGGTGTCGACGGTGTCGGTCACAGTGGTGCTGACCGGAGTCTTGTCGGCGACCAGGTTCTCGTAGTTACCGCCGCTGACGTTGGTGATCGCGTTGGTCAGTGGCGCGTGACCGGTCAATGCGTCGTTAGGCGCAGTGGTGGTCGCGGTGCCCGTGGTCTGGCCTACACCGATGGTGATGGTTTGACCGTTGGCCAGCGTTACAACCACAGGCGAACCGGTCACCGGAGCACCGACGGTCGCGGTGTAGACGACGTTGCCGCCCTCTGCCGCAGTGGTCGTTGCCGTCAGCTTCACGGTAGTGGTGTCGATGGTGTCGGTGACGCTGGTGATAGCCGGAGTCGTGCTTGGCACCAGATTTTCGAAGTTGCCACCGGTGGCGTTGCTGATCGTGGCCTGCACGGTGCCGGCGTCTTTGTAGACGTCGTCCGCTGGTGCAGGAACGGTCACGGTGCCGCTGGTTTTGCCGGCGTCGATGGTGATCACCGAACCGTTGCTCAGGGTTACGGTGACTGGCGAGCCAGCGGCGTTGGTCAGGGTCGCGGTGTAAGTGATCTGGCCACCTTCGGCCACGGTGCCGGTCGCGGACAGCGACAGGTTGGTGGTGTCGACGGTGTCAGTGACGTTGGTCGAAACCGGTGTCTTGTCGGCCACGAGATTTTCGTAGTTGCCGCCAGTGACGTTGGTGATCGAGTTGGTCAGCGGAGCGTGACCGGTCAACGCATCGTTTGGTGCGGTAGTGGTCGCAGTCCCCGTAGTCTGGCCGACGCCAATGGTGATGGTCTGACCGTTGGCCAGGGTCACGACAACCGGCGAACCGGTGACTGGCGCGCCGACCGTGGCGGTGTAGACAACGTTGCCGCCCTCGGCTGCAGTTGTGGTTGCAGTGAGTTTTACGGTGGTCGTGTCGATCGTGTCGGTGACGCTGGTTACGGCCGGAGTCGTGCTCGGCACGAGGTTTTCGAAGTTGCCACCGGTGGCGGTGCTGATGGTCGCCTGCACGGTACCCGCGTCTTTGTAGACGTCATCGGCTGGCGCTGGAACGGTTACGGTGCCAGTGGTTTTACCGGCGTCGATGGTGATCACGGCGCCGTTTGACAAGGTTACGGTCACTGGCGAACCAGCGGCGTTGGTCAGCGTGGCGGTGTAAACAATCGAACCGCCTTCAGCCACAGAACCGGTCGCACTGAGCGACAGGTTGGTGGTGTCGACAGTGTCGGTCACGGTAGTGCTGACCGGCGTTTTGTCAGCCACGAGGTTTTCGAAGTTACCGCCGGTCACGTCGGTGATCGCGTTTGTCAGCGGTGCATGACCGGTCAACGCATCGTTTGGCGCGGTAGTGGTCGCGGTGCCGGTGATCTGGCCAACACCGATGGTGATGGTCTGACCGTTCGACAGGGTGACCACGACTGGCGAGCCCGTCACTGGCGCGCCGACAGTTGCGGTGTAGACGACGTTACCGCCTTCAGCGGCAGTGGCGGTCGCGGTCAGTTTCACCGTGGTGGTGTCGATGGTATCGGTGACGCTGGTAATAGCCGGAGTCGTGCTCGGCATCAGATTTTCGAAGTTGCCACCGGTGGCGTTGCTGATCGTCGCCTGCACGTTGCCGGCGTCTTTGTAGACATCATCGGCTGGCGCTGGAACGGTCACGGTGCCGCTGGTTTTGCCAGCGTCGATGGTGATCACGGCGCCGTTCGACAGGGTGACGGTCACTGGCGAACCAGCGGCGTTGGTCAGCGTAGCGGTGTAAACAATCGAACCGCCTTCAGCCACAGAACCGGTCGCACTGAGCGACAGGTTGGTGGTGTCGACGGTGTCAGTCACGTTGGTGCTGACCGGGGTTTTGTCGGCCACGAGGTTCTCGTAGTTGCCGCCCGTCACGTTGGTGATCGAGTTGGTCAGCGGAGCGTGGCCAGTCAATGCATCGTTTGGCGCTACGGTGGTTGCGGTGCCCGTGGTCTGGCCTACACCGATGGTGATGGTTTGACCATTGGCCAAATTCACGATAACTGGCGAGCCGGTTACCGGTGCGCCGACGGTTGCGGTGTAGACGACGTTGCCACCCTCAGCCGCCGACTCGGTGGCCGTCAGTTTCACGGTGGTGGTGTCGATGGTGTCGGTGACGCTGGTCACAGCCGGCGTCGTGCTCGGCACCAGGTTCTCGAAGTTGCCGCCCGTTGCCGTCGAAATCGTCGCTTCGACTTTGCCCGCGTCTTTGTAGACGTCATCGGCTGGCGCAGGAACAGTCACGGTACCGGTGGTTTTGCCGGCTTCGATGGTAATCACCGCGCCGTTCGACAGGGTCACGGTGACTGGCGAACCAGCCGCGTTGGTCAGCGTCGCGGTGTAAACAATCGAGCCACCCTCAGCCACGGTGCCGGTCGCGCTCAGCGACAGGTTGGTCGTGTCAACAGTGTCGGTGACGTTGGTCGAAACCGGTGTCTTGTCGGCAACAAGGTTTTCGTAGTTGCCGCCGGTCACGTTGGTGATCGCGTTGGTCAGCGGAGCGTGGCCAGTCAATGCGTCGTTTGGCGCCGTGGTGGTCGCGGTACCGGTGGTCTGGCCGACGCCGATGGTGATCGTCTGACCGTTGGCCAAGGTTACGACAACCGGCGAGCCGGTGACTGGCGCGCCGACAGTCGCGGTGTAGGTGACGTTGCCACCCTCTACTGCCGACTCTGTCGCTGTCAGTTTGACGGTGGTGGTGTCGATGGTGTCGGTGACGTTGGTCACAGCCGGAACAGTGCTCGGAACCAGGTTCTCGAAGTTGCCGCCAGTCGCGGTCGAAATGGTTGCTTCGACTTTGCCGGCATCTTTGTAAACGTCATCCGCCGGCGCAGCGACGGTGACGGTGCCAGTGGTTTTACCCGCCTCAATGGTGATCACGGCACCGTTGGACAGGGTCACGGTGACTGGCGAGCCAGCCGCGTTGGTCAGCGTTGCGGTGTAGATGATCGAACCACCTTCAGCAACCGACCCCGTCGCGCTCAGCGACAGGTTAGTGGTGTCGACGGTATCGGTGACCGTGGTTGAAACCGGGGTCTTGTCGGCCACCAGATTTTCGTAGTTGCCGCCGGTTACACCGGTGATCGAGTTGGTCAGTGGCGCCTGACCGGTCAGCGCATCGTTCGGTGCGGTGGTGGTCACGGTGCCGGTGGTTTTGCCAACTTCGATGGTGATGTTCTGGCCGTTGGCCAAGGTCACGACAACCGGCGAACCGGTTACTGGCGCGCCTACAGTGGCGGTGTAAGTGACGGTGCCGCCTTCAGCGACCGATGTATCTGCCGTCAGTTTGACGGTCGAGGTGTCGATGGTATCGGTGACTTCGGTCACGGCCGGAACAGTGCTCGGCACCAGGTTTTCGAAGTTGCCACCGGTAGCGGTGGAGATCGTCGCTTCAACCTTGCCCGCGTCTTTGTAGACGTCATCGGCTGGCGCTGGAACGGACACGGTGCCAGTGGTTTTGCCGGCTTCGATGGTGATCACGGCACCGTTGGACAGGGTCACGGTGACTGGCGAGCCGGCAGCGTTGGTCAATGTCGCGGTGTAGACGATCGAACCACCTTCAGCGACCGATCCCGTCGCACTGAGCGACAGATTGGTGGTGTCGACAGTGTCAGTGACGTTGGTCGAAACCGGGGTCTTGTCGGCCACCAGATTCTCGTAATTACCGCCGGTAACACCGGTAATCGCGTTGGTCAGCGGTGCGTGGCCGGTCAGCGCATCGTTCGGCGCGGTGAAGGTCACGGTGCCAGTGGTTTTACCGACTTCGATGGTGATGTTCTGACCATTGGCCAGCGTCACCACGACAGGCGAGCCGGTCACTGGAGCGCCGACAGTGGCGGTGTAAGTGACGGTGCCGCCTTCAGCCACGGAGGTATCGGCCGTCAGTTTGACGGTCGAGGTGTCGATGGTGTCGGTGACTTCGGTCACGGCCGGAACGGTGCTCGGCACCAGGTTTTCGAAGTTGCCACCGGTCGCGGTCGAAATGGTTGCTTCGACTTTGCCTGCATCTTTGTAAACGTCATCCGCCGGCGCAGCGACGGTGACGGTGCCGGTGGTTTTGCCGGACTCGATGGTGATCACGGCGCCGTTGGACAGGGTCACGGTGACTGGCGAGCCAGCCGCGTTGGTCAGCGTTGCGGTGTAGATGATCGAGCCACCTTCAGCAACCGAACCCGTCGCGCTCAGCGACAGGTTAGTGGTGTCGACGGTATCGGTGACCGTGGTTGAAACCGGGGTCTTGTCGGCCACCAGATTTTCGTAGTTGCCGCCGCTCACCTCAGTGATCGCATTGGTGATCGGCGCGTGGCCGGTCAATGCATCGTTCGGCGCGGTGGTGGTCGCGGTGCCGGTGGTCTGGCCGACGCCGATGGTGATGGTCTGACCGTTAGCGAGGGTCACGACCACAGGCGAACCGGTCACTGGCGCGCCGACGGTTGCGGTGTAAGTCACGCTGCCGCCCTCAGCCGCCGATTCGGTCGCGGTGAGTTTGACGGTGGTGGTGTCGATGGTGTCGGTGACGTTGGTCACGGCCGGCGCGGTGCTCGGCACCAGATTCTCGAAGTTGCCGCCGGTTGCATCTTTGATTGTCACTTCGACTTTGCCGGCGTCTTTGTAGACGTCATCGGCAGGCGCTGGAACCGTCACGGTGCCGGTAGTTTTGCCGGCCTCGATGGTGATCACCGAACCGTTGCTCAGGGTCACGGTTACCGGGGTGCCGGCCGGGTTGGTCAGGGTCGCGGTGTAAACGATCGAACCGCCTTCTGCTACCGAATCGGTTGCGGTCAGATTCAGGTTGGTGGTGTCGGTGGTGTCCGAAACCGCGGTGTCGGCGGATTTGCCGTCGACTGCGAGTTTTTCGTAGTTGCCGCCAGTGGCGCCGTCGATGGTCACGCTCAGCGAGCTACCGCCGGCCAACGGGCTGTTCGGCGCGACGAAGTTCACCGAGCCGGTGGTTTCACCGACAGCGATGGTGATGGTCTGACCGTTGGACAGGGTCACGACAACCGGCGAGCCAGTCACTGGCGCGGTCACGGTCGCGGTGTAGACCACGGTTTCGCCTTCGGCGACGTTCGCCGTGGCGGTCAGCGACACGGTGGAGGTGTCGATGGTGTCGTTGACGGTGGTGACGGCCGGGGTCGTGCTGGTAACGAGGTTTTCGAAGTCGCCACCGGTCGCGCCTTTGATGGTCGCTTCAACGGTGCCGGCGTCTTTGTAGACGTCATCTTTAGGTGCGTCGACAGTCACGGTGCCGGTGGTTTTGCCGGCGTCGATGGTGATCACCGAGCCGTTGCTCAGGGTCACGGTGACTGGCGAGCCAGCCGCGTTGGTCAGGGTTGCGGTGTAGGTGATCTGGCCGCCTTCGTTCACCGAACCGGTGGCGCTCAGCGACAGGTTGGTGGTGTCGACGGTATCAGTCACGTTGGTGCTGACCGGGGTTTTGTCGGCTACGAGGTTTTCGTAGTTGCCGCCGGTTACGCCAGTGATCGAGTTGGTCAGCGGCGCATGGCCGGTTAACGCATCGTTTGGTGCGGTGGTGGTCACGGTGCCGGTGGTTTTACCCACTTCGATGGTGATGTTCTGACCGTTGGCCAGGGTCACGACAACTGGCGAACCGGTCACAGGTGCACCGACAGTGGCGGTGTAGGTGACGGTGCCACCTTCAGCCGCTGACTCGGTGGCGGTCAGTTTGACCGTCGAAGTGTCGATGGTATCAGTGACGTCGGTAACGGCTGGCGTGGTGCTCGGAACGAGGTTCTCGAAATCGCCGCCGGTGGCGTCCTTGATGGTCACTTCGACTTTGCCGGCGTCTTTGTAGACGTCATCGGCGGGCGCAGGAACTGACACGGTGCCAGTGGTTTTGCCCGCTTCGATGGTGATCACCGAGCCATTGCTCAGGGTCACGGTCACCGGCGTGCCGGCCGGGTTGGTCAGGGTCGCGGTGTAAACAATCGAACCGCCTTCAGCCACGGTGCCAGTCGCGGTCAGCGTCAAATCGGTGGTGTCGACGGTGTCGGTCACGGTGGTGCTGACCGGAGTTTTATCGGCGACGAGGTTTTCGTAATTACCGCCGGAAACGCCAGTGATCGCATTGGTCAGCGGGGTGTGGCCGTTCAACGCATCATTCGGTGCGGTGGTGGTGACGGTGCCGGTGGTTTTGCCGATTTCGATGGTGATGTTCTGACCGTTGGCCAAGGTCACGACGACAGGCGAGCCGGTGACTGGTGCACCGACGGTGGCGGTGTAAGTGACGGTGCCACCTTCAGCCGCAGACTCGGTGGCGGTCAGTTTGACGGTGCTGGTGTCGATGGTGTCGGTGACTTCGGTCACGGCCGGAACAGTGCTCGGCACCAGATTCTCGAAGTTGCCGCCGGTTGCATCTTTGATTGTCACTTCGACTTTGCCGGCGTCTTTGTAGACGTCATCGGCAGGCGCCGCAACGGTGACGGTGCCGGTGGTCTTGCCCGCTTCAATGGTGATCACCGAGCCGTTGCTCAGGGTCACGGTCACCGGCGTACCGGCCGGGTTGGTGAGGGTCGCCGTGTAGATGATCGAACCGCCCTCGGCCACCGAATTGGTGGCGCTGAGGGACAGATCGGTGGTGTCGACGGTGTCAGTAACTTTGGTCGACACCGGAGTCTTGTCGGCCACGAGGTTCTCGTAGTTGCCGCCGCTGACACCAGTGATCGAATTACCCAGCGACGCCTGACCGGTCAGCGCATCGTTCGGCGCAGTGAACGTCACGGTGCCAGTGGTTTTGCCGACTTCAATGATGATGCTCTGGCCGTTAGCCAGAGTGACCACGACAGGCGAACCGGTGACCGGCGCGCCGACAGTGGCGGTGTAAGTGACAGTGCCACCTTCAGCGACAGTGGTGTCGGCCGTCAGCTTCACGGTCGAGGTGTCGATGGTGTCAGTCACATCGGTAACGGCTGGCGTGGTGCTTGGCACCAGGTTTTCGAAGTTGCCGCCTGTGGCGTCCTTGATCGTGACTTCGACTTTGCCGGCGTCCTTGTAGACGTCATCGGCAGGCGCCGCAACGGTCACCGTGCCAGTGGTTTTGCCGGCCTCGATGGTGATCACCGAGCCGTTGCTCAATGTCACGGTGACTGGCGTGCCAGCCGGGTTGGTCAGGGTCGCGGTGTAAACAATCGAACCACCCTCAGCCACGGTGCCAGTCGCACTCAGCGACAGGTTGGTGGTGTCGACGGTGTCGGTCACCGACGTCACGGCCGGAGTTTTGTCGGCCACAAGGTTTTCGTAGTTGCCGCCGCTGGCGCCGTCGATTTTCACGCTCAGCGTGTTGCCGCCAGCGAGGGCATCGTTCGGTGCGGTGAAGTTGACACTGCCGCTGCTGGCGCCGACCGGAATGGTGATGGTCTGGCCGTTGGACAGAGTCACCACAACCGGCGCGCCGGTGACTGGAGCGGTTACGGAGGCGGTGTAAACCACCACGCCGCCTTCAGTGGTGCTGGCGGTAGCGGTCAGCGAAACGGTGCTGTTGTCGATGGTGTCGGTCACGTCGGTGACCGCTGGAGTCTTGTCGACCACCAGGTTCTCGAAGTTGCCGCCGGTGGTCTTGGTGATGCTCGCATCGACCTTGCCAGCGTCCTTGTAGACGTCATCGGCCGGTGCTGCGACGGTCGCGGTGCCGGTGGTCGCGCCCTTGGCGATGTTGATCACCGCGCCGTTGCTCAGGGTCACGGTCATCGCCGTGCCTGCCGGGTTGGTCAGGCTCGCGGTGTAGACGATCGAGCCGCCCTCGGCAACCGAGCCGGTGGCGCTCAGGCTGATATTGGTGGTGTCGACGGTGTCGGTCACGGTGGTGACCACCGCGGAACGGTTGGCATCGACCTGTTCGAAGTTGCCGCCACTGTGGCTGGCGATCGCAGTCTGTACCTTGCCGCCGTCGATGTACGGCGTATTGGCAGGCGCAGCGAAGTTCACCGAACCGCTGGTGGCGCCGGCGGCGATGTTGATCACCGCGCCGTTGGCCAGGGTCACGGTCATAGCGGTGCCGGCCGGGTTGCTCAGGGTCGCGGTGTAGGTGATCTGGCCACCTTCGCTGACGGTGTCGCTGGCGCTGAGGGTCAGCGTGGTTTTGTCGATGGTGTCATTGACGGTGGTGCTGACCGGGGTCTTGCTGACATCAAGCTTCTCGAAGTTGCCGCCAGTCGCATCGGTCATGGTCACGGTGAGCTTGCTGACGTCTTTGTAGACGTCGTCGCTCGGCGCGGCGATGGTCACCGAACCGCTGGTTTTGCCAGCCTCGATGGTGATGGTCTGGCCGTTGCTCAGGTTGACGGTCACCGGCGTTTGCGCGGCGTTGGTCAGGGTCGCGGTGTAGGTGATCGACGTGCCTTCAAGCACATAGCTTTCGGCGCTGAGGGTCAGGTGCGTGGTGTTGATGGTGTCGGCAACATTGGTCACCGCTGGCGTCGGATTGGCCACCAGATTTTCGAAGTTGCCGCCGTCGGTGCCCTTGATGGTCACTTCGACTTTGCCGGCGTCTTTGTAGACGTCATCGGCCGGGGCTGGGACGGTCACGGTACCGGTGGTCTTGCCGGCGTCGATGGTGATGGTCGAACCGTTGCTCAGGGTCACGGTCACCGGCGTGCCGGCCGGATTGGTCAGGGTTGCGGTGTAAACGATCGAACCGCCTTCGTTGACGTTGCCGGTGGCGGTCAGCGAAACGGTGGTGGTGTCGACGGTGTCGGTCACGGTGGTGCTGACCGGGGTTTTATCGGCGACCAGGTTTTCGTAGTTGCCGCCGCTGACGTTGGTGATTGCGTTGGTCAGTGGTGCATGGCCGGCGAGCACGTCGTTCGGTGCGGTGGTCGACACGGTGCCGGTGGTTTGGCCGACAGCGATGGTGATGCTTTGGCCGTTAGCCAGGGTGACTACGACTGGCGAGCCGGTCACTGGCGCGCCAACAGTGGCGGTGTAGGTGACGGTGCCACCTTCAGCAGCAGTTTCGGTGGCAGTCAGCTTCACCGTCGAGGTGTCGATGGTGTCAGTGACGTCGGTCACGGCTGCAACGGTGCTTGGCACCAGGTTCTCGAAGTCGCCGCCGGTGGCGTCCTTGATGGTGACTTCGACTTTGCCGGCGTCCTTATAGACGTCATCGGCAGGTGCAGCGACGGTCACGGTGCCGGTGGTTTTGCCCGCTTCGATGGTGATTACCGAGCCATTGCTCAGGGTCACGGTGACGGGCGAGCCTGCTGCGTTGGTCAGGGTCGCGGTGTAAACGATCGAGCCGCCTTCAGCCACGGTACCGGTGGCGCTGAGCGTCAGGTTGGTGGTGTCGGTGGTGTCGGTCACGGTGGTGCTGACCGGGGTTTTGTCAGCGACCAGATTTTCGTAATTGCCGCCGCTGACCTCGGTGATTGAGTTGGTCAGTGGAGCATGACCGGTCAGCGCATCGTTCGGTGCGGTGGCAGTCGCGGTGCCGGTGGTCTGGCCGACGGCGATGGTGATGGTCTGACCGTTGGCCAGGGTCACGATGACCGGCGAGCCGGTGACTGGCGCGCCGACGGTCGCGGTGTAAGTGACGGTGCCGCCTTCAGCTGCGGTTTCGGTCGCGGTCAGTTTCACCGTCGAAGTGTCGATGGTGTCAGTGACGTCGGTGACGGCTGGGGCGGTGCTCGGAACGAGGTTCTCGAAGTTGCCGCCGGTGGCGTCCTTGATGGTCACTTCGACTTTGCCGGCGTCCTTGTAGACGTCATCGGCTGGGGCTGCGACGGTCACGGTACCGCTGGTTTTACCGGCTTCAATGGTGATCACCGAACCGTTCGACAGGGTCACGGTGACGGGCGAGCCTGCGGCATTGGTCAGGGTCGCGGTGTAGGTGATCTGGCCGCCTTCAGCCACGGTGCCGGTCGCACTCAGTATCAGGTCGGTGGTGTCAGTGGTGTCAGTCACAGTGGTGCTGACCGGGGTTTTGTCGGCGACGAGATCTTCGTAATTGCCGCCGCTCACGCCCGTGATCGCGTTGGTGATCGGTGCATGGCCGGTCAACGCGTCATTCGGTGCCGTGGTGGTCACTGTGCCGGTGGTTTTACCCACTTCGATAGTGATGTTTTGACCGTTGGCCAGGGTCACCACAACTGGTGAACCGGTCACCGGAGCGCCAATAGTCGCGGTGTAAGTGACGGTGCCACCTTCAGCCGTCGACTCGGTGGCGGTCAGTTTGACCGTGGTGGTGTCGACGGTATCGGTTACGTCGGTGACGGCCGGAGCGGTGCTCGGAACGAGGTTCTCGAAGTTGCCGCCGCTGGCGTCCTTGATCGTGACTTCGACTTTGCCGGCGTCTTTGTAGACGTCATCGGCTGGTGCGGCGACGGTCACGGTGCCGGTGGTTTTGCCGGCTTCGATGGTGATCACCGAACCGTTCGACAGGGTTACGGTGACAGGCGAACCTGCGGCGTTGGTCAGGGTCGCGGTGTAAGTGATCTGGCCGCCTTCAGCCACAGAACCGGTGGCGCTGAGCGACAGGTTGGTGGTGTCGGCAACATCGGTAACGCTGGTTGAAACCGGAGTCTTGTCGGCAACCAGATCTTCGTAATTGCCGCCCGAAACCCCAGTGATCGAGTTGGTCAGCGGCGCATTGCCGGTCAACGCATCGTTAGGCGCGGTGGTGGTCACGGTGCCGGTTGTTTTGCCGACTTCGATGGTAATGCTCTGACCGTTGGCCAGGGTCACGATGACAGGCGAACCGGTCACCGGCGCGCCGACAGTGGCGGTGTAAGTGACGGTGCCGCCTTCAGCGACGGAGGTGTCGGCCGTCAATTTAACGGTCGAGGTGTCGATGGTGTCGGTGACTTCGGTCACGGCTGGAACGGTGCTCGGCACCAGGTTCTCGAAGTTGCCGCCGGAAGCGTCCTTGATAGTCACTTCAACTTTGCCGGCGTCTTTATAGACGTCATCGGCTGGCGCCGGAACGGTCACGGTGCCGGTGGTCTTGCCCGCCTCGATGGTGATCACCGAACCATTGCTCAAGGTCACGGAGACTGGTGTGCCGGCCGGGTTGGTCAGGGTCGCGGTGTAAACAATCGAACCACCTTCGGCCACAGTCCCGGTCGCTGTCAGCGACAGGTTGGTGTCGTCGATCGAGTCGGTAATGGTGGTGGTCGCTGGCGTCGTGTTCGGCACCAGGTTTTCGAAGTTGCCACCGGTAGCGCCAGTGATGGTGGTGCTGACGGTACTGCCATTGTTGTAAACGTCGTTGGCCGCGGTTGGCACGTTGACCGAGCCCGTGGTCTTGCCGGCTTCAATGGTGATGGTCGAACCGTTCGACAGAGTGATCGTCACCGGAGTTTGCGCGGCGTTGCTCAGCGTCGCGGTGTAAGTGATCTGGCCGCCTTCAACGACTGTGCCGGTGGCGGTGAGGCTGACGCTGGTGGTGTCGATCGAATCGGTGACCGTGGTGGTCGCCGGCGTAGTGTTCGGCACCAGGCTTTCAAAATTGCCGCCAGTAGCGCCGGTAATGGTGGTGCTGACGGTGCCGCCATTGTTGTAAACGTCATTGGCCGCGGTCGGCACGTTGACGGTGCCCGTGGTCTGGCCGGCTTCAATGGTAATGGTCGAACCGTTCGACAGGGTGACGGTCACCGGGGTTTGCGCCGGGTTGGTCAGCGTTGCGGTGTAGGTGATCTGGCCACCCTCGACCACTGTGCCGGTGGCGGTCAGGGTCAGGTTAGTGGTGTCGATCGAGTCGGTGATGGTAGTCACCGCTGGCGTCGTGTTTGGGACCAGGTTTTCGAAGTTGCCGCCGCTGGCACCGGTGATGGTGGTGGTGACGGTGCTGCCATTGTTATAGACGTCGTTGGCCGGGGTCGGCACGTTGACGGTGCCCGTGGTCTGGCCGGCGCCGATGGTGATGGTCGAGCCGTTCGACAGGGTGACGGTCACCGGGGTTTGCGCCGGGTTGGTCAGCGTTGCGGTGTAAGTGATCTGCCCGCCTTCGGTGACACTCGGCCCCGCCGTCAGGGTGACGGTGGTGGTGTCGATGGTGTCGGTGACCTGGGTCGTGGCCGGAGTGGTCGGCGGCGTCACGGTGATGCCATTGCCGCCGGTGGTGCCGGTGACGGTCACGTCGATCTGGGTCGGGTCGTTATAAACGGTGTCGTTCGGCGCCAGCGGCACGTTGACGGTGCCCGTGGTGGAGCCGGCTGTAATCACGATCACCACGCCGTTGGACAGGGTGATGGTCAGGTCGGTCAGCGGCGCCTGGGTCAGGGTTGCGGTGTACACCAGCACGCCGCCGGCTTCGGTGATGGTCGGCGTGGCGCTGAGGCTCAGGGTCGACTCACGCAGGGCGTTGGTGGTGGTATCGGTGGTCTGGCCGCCGGTGATGTTTTGCGCGGTTTGACCGGCAGCATTGATGCCTGCGGTCGGGAAACCAATGGTCGGGTCAACGCGGCCAGCGGTGGCGTCGAGCATCACGAAACTGTGACCGCCACCGGCGGCACCGCCAGTGCCTGCGGCGCTCGGGCCGGCAGCGGTGGCATCGAGGGCGGTAGTCGGGTCGACACCGGCGGCGATGGCTTGCTGCAGTTCTGCTACCGACGGCGCAGCCTGCGCGGTGGCCTCAGCCAGGTCCTTGCTGGAGTCGGGCGCGGTGGCGCTCCACTGGGTTTCGCGACCCAGATCGAGGGTGCGGCCATCAGCCAATTCAAGTGACACGGCGCCGGAGAGGCCGGTGTCGATCTGGTCGCCAACGAACAGGCGATCGCCTTCAACGAGTACGCGACGCACGCCCTCTGGGGACACCACGAATACCTGACCGACAATGCTTTTGACGATGGCAACAACACTGCTCATTGAAGACTCTCCGGGTGTCACGTTCAGTTGACTTCCATGGACCTGACGGCATGGGCGCCGATTCAGTCTGGACGTACTTTAAAAATTTGCGAAACAAGTTTGACGCGTGTTTTCGTCAATAATTTGGCTATATTCTTTCGCTATTAACTTTATGCCAAACTATTGACCTTCTGGGTGCCATCCTAAACAATCGCCCCACTAATGTCACATTGATATTTCCGCGGCGACCTGTCCTTCAGCGTGTGATCCAGTTCCTGTTTTGAACTTTCCGACATACGGTCAATCTGGTTGCCATCATCCGACGCAGCGCCACGTTTTGCTGTGATTCAAGACAAGAAGTTCTGGGAAATTCCTATCATGCGTTCGCCCCTGCTTTTCGCCGTACCCTTCGCTCTCGCCGCCTCTTTTGTACAAGCACAATCCTTACCAGAAGCCATGCAGCAGGCACTGGATGTCCATCCGGAAATCCAGGCAGGGGTCAACAGTCGTTTGGCGGCGGATTATCAATTAAGAGCGGCGAAAGGGGGATACCTGCCGAAGGTCGATCTGCTCGGCGGTTATGGCCGTGAGGGTACCGACAGCGTCACCACCCGCGCCAATTCCGGTAACCACTACGAAACCCTGAATCGCAGCGAGTCAAGTTTACGTCTCTCGCAAATGGTCTTTGACGGTTTTGCGACGTCCAGCGAAGTCGGGCGTCAACAAGCCACCGTTAACTCTCGCGCCTATTCGCTGCTTGGCACTTCCGAGCGCACAGCGTTGACAGTTGCCCAGGTCTACCTGGACGTGTTGACCCGTCGCGAATTCGTGCGTCTGGCCGAAGAAAACCTCAAAAGCCACCAGCGCATCTACGACCAGATCCAGCTGCGCACCCAGCGCGGCGTCGGCAGTGGCGCCGATCTTGATCAGGCCGAAGCGCGGATGGCCCAGGCCCGCAACAACCTGATCACCGAGCAAACCAACCTCGCCGACTCGGAAACCAACTTCCTCAGCGCCGTCGGCCAGATGCCCGATCAACTCGAGCGTCCGGCGCCGTTCATGGCGATGATGCCGGCCAACCTCAATGAAGCGCGCCAGCAGATGCTGGAAAACAGCCCGATCCTGCGCTCGGCCGAATCCGACATCGCCGCTGCCGAGAAGCAGTACGAAACCGCCAAGTCGACCTTCTACCCACGTTTCGACGCCGAACTGGGCCGTACCGCCGACAACGATCTCGACGGCCAGAACGGTCACAACAACGAGTGGCAAGCCATGCTGCGCATGCGCTTCAACCTGTATTCCGGTGGCAGCAACAAGGCCGATCTGGAGTCCAAGTCGTACCTGTCGAACCAGGCGCTGGACATCCGCAACAACGCTTTGCGTCAGTTGAACGAAGAGCTGGGTCTGGCCTGGAACGCCTTGAACAACGCTAACGCGCAGGTGCCGATCGCGCAGCAGTACGTCGATCACAGCACCTCGGTGCGCACCGCCTACCAGCGTCAGTTCAGCCTCGGCGAACGCACCCTGCTCGATTTGCTTGACAGCGAAAACGAGTTGTTCACCGCTTCGCGGCGTCTGGCTGAAATCAAAAACATTCAGTTATTTACTCAGTACCGAATCAAGGCGACCATGGGCGAGTTGCTCAGAAGCCAGGGAGTGGTCGCACCGTTGGCATCCGTTGTGCAGAACGACGTGAAGCCCAAGGTCCAGCTGCCTGGGATGAATTGAGTTATCCCTTTTCAACTGTCAAAGAGTGTCGAGCGTGGAATCAGAAGTCAGTCGAGTTCAACTCAGTCATGATCCACGCGCGTTGCACGACGATCCGTTACTGGACGGTCTGCTCGCCCTTTGCATGCTCCATCAGAAACCCGCCAGCGCGGCGATGCTGACCACGGGCCTGCCGCTGCCCAAACAACGCCTGAGTGTCGAGTTGCTGCCCCGCGCGGCGGCTCGCGCCGGTCTGCAAGGTCGAGTGCTGCAGCGCAAACTGGAAGAAATTCCGGCGATCGCCATGCCGGCGTTGCTGCTGCTCAAGGATGGCCGCAGTGCCGTTCTGTTGGGCTGGCAAGGTGACGACGAGGCTCGGGTGCTGCTCAGCGAAAGCGATGGCGGCGAATCCGTGGTCAGTCGCGAACTACTCGCCGACGATTACACCGGCAAAGTGTTCTTCGCCCAACCGCAACACAAATTCGACGTCAACCACGGCACGCTGATTCCGCGTGCGCGCTCGTGGTTTCGCGACACCCTCAAGCGTTCGCGCTGGCTGTACGCCGATGCCATCGCCGCGAGTTTCCTGATCAACATCATCGCCATGGCCGCGCCGCTGTTCGTGATGAACGTCTACGACCGCGTGGTGCCGAACCAGGCCGAAGCCACCCTGTGGGTGCTGGCGTTGGGTATCACCGGTGCCTACATCTTCGACCTGGTGCTCAAGAGTCTGCGCGCCCTGTGCCTGGATCTGGCCGGGAAGAAAACCGACCTGATCATTTCCGCTACGCTGTTCGAGCGCATCGTCGGCATGGCCATGAAGTACCGTCCGGCACGGGTCGGCAGTTTTGCGCAGAACATCCACGAGTTTCAGAGCCTGCGCGACTTCCTTGCCTCGCTGACCCTGACCAGCCTGATCGACCTGCCGTTCACCATCCTCATCTTCATCGTCATCGCCATTCTCGGCGGGCATCTGGTGTGGATTCCGGTGCTGGCGTTCCCGATTGCGTTGCTGATCGGCTACGCCTTGCAGAAGCCGCTGGTGGCCACCATGGAACGCACCATGGCCCTCGGTGCCGAGCGCCAGTCGAGCCTGATCGAAACCCTCGCCGGCCTCGACGCGGTCAAGGTCAACAACGCCGAGAGCGAGCGCCAGTACCAGTGGGAACAGACCATTGGCACCCTCAGCCGCCTCGAGCTGCGAGTGAAAATGCTCTCCGGTCTGGCGATGAACATCACCCTGCTGATCCAGCAACTGGCCGGGGTGATCATGATCGTCTTCGGCGTCTACCAGATCATCGCCGGTAACCTGAGTATGGGCGGTCTGATTGCCTGCTACATGCTCAGCGGCCGCGCACTGAGCCCGCTGGCGTCGCTTTCGGGTTTGTTGACCCGTTACCAGCAGGCACGGGTGACCATGACTTCGGTCGACCAGATGATGGAGCTGCCGCAAGAACGCAACTTCGAAGAGCGCCCGCTGAGCCGCAAGGTTCTGCAAGGCGCGATCGAGTGCCGCCAGCTCAACTTCACTTATCCGGAACAACAGAACCCGGCGCTGAAGAACATCAATCTGGTGATCCGTCCCGGCGAGAAAATCGGCATCATCGGCCGCAGCGGCTCGGGCAAGAGTTCGCTGGCGAAACTGCTGGTGGGTCTGTATCAGCCGGACGACGGCGCGTTGTTGGTCGACGGTGTGGATATTCGTCAGATCGACGTCAGCGAACTGCGTTACAACATCGGCTACGTGCCGCAAGACATTCAACTGCTGGCCGGCACCCTGCGTGACAACCTCGTCTCCGGCGCACGTTATGTCGAAGACGAGCTGGTCCTGCAGGCGGCCGAACTGGCTGGCGTCCACGAATTCGCCCGCCTGCACCCGCAAGGTTACGAACTGCAAGTCGGCGAGCGCGGGCAGAACCTCTCCGGCGGTCAACGGCAGAACGTTGCGCTGGCTCGGGCCTTGTTGCTCAACCCACCGATTTTGCTCATGGACGAGCCGACCAGTGCGATGGACAACACCGGTGAAGAACGCCTCAAGCAACGCCTCGCCGCCGTCATTGAAAACAAGACCGTGGTGCTGGTGACGCACCGGGCTTCACTGTTGTCGCTGGTCGATCGTCTGCTGGTGATCGACCGTGGACAGATTCTCGCCGATGGCCCGAAAGCCGCCGTGATGGAAGCGTTGAAGAAGGGGCAGATCAGTGTTGCTTAAGTCGGGTTTCAAGGATTCGATCCGTCGCTACTTCAAAGGCTCGGCATCGTTGCAGGGCCAGCCCCTGCCGGAGGTCAACAAAGCGCTGATCGAAGACGCCCCGCGCGTCGTACGCCTGACCATCTGGGCGATCATCGGCTTCTTTATCTTCCTGCTGCTGTGGGCCAACTTCGCCGTGATCGACGAAGTGACCAAGGGCGACGGCAAGGCGATTCCGTCGTCGAAGATCCAGAAAATCCAGAACCTTGAGGGCGGGATCATCTCCGAACTGTTCGTCAAGGAAGGCCAGATTGTTGAAGCAGGCGCGCCGTTGATTCGCCTCGACGACACGCGATTTGCTTCCAACGTTGGCGAAACCGAAGCTGATCGCCTGTCGATGCTGCTGCGCGTAGAACGCCTCAGCGCCGAGGTCGATGACCGCCCGCTGAATTTCCCCGAGGACGTACTTAAAGCCGTGCCGGGTCAGGCGAAAAGCGAAGAGTCGCTGTACATCAGCCGCCGCCAGCAGTTGCACGACGAGATCGGTGGTTTGCAGGAGCAGTTGATTCAGCGTCAGCAAGAGCTGCGCGAATTCGCCTCCAAGCAAGCGCAGTATCGTCAGCAACTCGGCTTGCAGCGTCAGGAAATCAACATGTCCGAGCCGCTGGTGGCGCAGGGCGCGGTGTCGCCGGTGGAAGTCTTGCGTCTGAAGCGTGCCGAGGTGGAAACCCGCGGTCAGCTGGATGCAACGACGCTGGCGATTCCGCGTGCCGAATCGGCGATCAAGGAAGTGCAGCGCAAGATCGACGAGACGCGCGGCAAATTCCGCAGCGAAGCGCTGACCCAACTCAACGAGGCGCGCACCGACCTGAACAAGGCCAGCGCCACCGGCAAGGCGCTGGAAGACCGCGTCAGCCGCACGCTGGTGACATCGCCGGTGCGCGGTATCGTCAACAAGTTGCTGGTCAACACCATCGGCGGCGTGATCCAGCCAGGCAGTGACATGGTCGAAATCGTACCGCTGGATGACACCTTGCTGGTCGAAGCGAAAATCCGTCCGCAAGACATTGCCTTCCTGCATCCGGGGCAGGAAGCGATCGTCAAGTTCACCGCGTACGACTACACCATTTACGGCGGGCTCAAAGCCAAGCTCGAGCAGATCGGTGCCGACACCATTACCGACGAAGACAAGAAAACCACGTACTACATCATCAAGGTGCGTACTGAGCGCAGCCACCTCGGCACGGACGAGAAGCCATTGCTGATCATCCCGGGGATGGTCGCGTCGGTGGACATCATTACCGGCAAGAAGTCGGTGTTGAGTTATCTGCTCAAGCCGATCATCCGCGCGCGGGCCGAGGCGTTGCACGAGCGTTGATTTTTTAGTGGCCTCACTGGCCTCATCGCGAGCAGGCTCACTCCTACAGTAATCGCATTTCTCCAGATGGAATGCGATCCCTGGAGCGAGCCTGCTCGCGAAGGCGTCAGTGGGAATACCGCATCCCTGTCAGTAAGTGACAAAAACCGTCACTCACCACTCAGTCCATTCCTCACCATTCGCCATATCGTTATTCATTAACGGTATTTAATTTCCTATTCTTATAGCTATAAAGTCATCCCCCTGCGTACCTGCCGACCAATCGGCGCGCCGCACGACCTGAACCAACACGCAATCCAGCGTGAGTGTCTGATCGACGAGCGCGCCCATGAGCGCGCCGTGCGTGGGAGATGGAAAGATGTCCGCAGCTACTGCTTCCCCAAGCGCCGCGACCGCCGCGCCGCAATCCTTTGAAATTCGTCCGTTCAGCGGTGCCGTAGGCGCCGAAATCATCGGCCTCGACCTCACACGGTCGATCAATGATCAAGACTTTGCGCGCATCCATCGCGCGCACCTGGATCACCACGTCGTGGTGTTCCGCGACCAGCAAATCACCCCGCAACAGCAAATCGACTTCAGCCGCCGCTTCGGCGTGTTGCAGATCCATGTGCTCAAGCAGTTCCTGCTGGCCAACCACCCGGAAATCCTCATCGTTTCCAACATCATCGAAAACGGCCAGAACATCGGCCTCGGTGATGCTGGCAAGTTCTGGCACTCCGATCTTTCTTATAAAGAGCTGCCAAGCCTCGGCTCGATGCTCCACGCTCAGGAGTTGCCAGAGGAGGGCGGCGACACGCTGTTCGCCGACATGCACAAAGCCTGGGACAACTTGCCCGAAGCGTTGCGCAAAGCGGTCGAAGGCCGCAGTGCCGCGCACTCCTACACGGCGCGTTACAGCGAAACCAAATTCGAAGGCAACTGGCGCCCGACGCTGACCCCGGAGCAACTGGCTCAGGTCGCGGAAGTGGTGCACCCGGTGGTGCGCACGCACCCGGAAAACGGCCGCAAGGCGTTGTTCGTCAGCGAAGGTTTCACCACGCGCATCGTCGGCCTGCCGGAAGACGAGAGCCGGCAGTTGCTGACCGAGCTCTACGCCCACAGCGTGCTGCCGCAAAACATCTACCGCCATCAGTGGCAGCCCCACGACCTGGTGTTCTGGGACAACCGTTCGCTGATCCATCTCGCCGCCGGCTGCCCCGCGCACCTGCGCCGCAAGCTGTATCGCACGACCATTCAGGGCGACGCGCCTTTCTGATTCGCCGGAGATTGATCAAATCATGAACGCTCCCTTGCCAGGCCACGCGGCCAGCAACCCGATCGCCCGCAGCGAAGCGCTGCTGGCGGTCGATCACGTCAGCCTCGAATACCGCACGCCGCAACGCGTGGTGCGCGCCACCCACCAGGTCAGTTTTGAAATCGATCCAGCCGATCGCTACGTGCTGCTCGGCCCCTCCGGTTGCGGCAAATCCACCTTGCTCAAAGCGGTCGCCGGGTTCATTCAACCGTGCGAAGGCGAGATCCGTCTGCAAGGCCAGCGCGTCGACGCGCCGGGGCCGGACCGCATCGTGGTGTTTCAGGAGTTCGATCAACTGCCGCCGTGGAAAACTGTCAAACAGAACGTGATGTTTCCGCTGCTTGCATCGCGCACCCTGAAGAAAAAAGAAGCCGAAGAACGTGCGCTGCACTATCTGGAAAAGGTCGGCCTGGCGGCATTTGCCGATGCTTATCCGCACACTTTGTCTGGCGGCATGAAAGCGCGGGTGGCGATTGCCCGAGCGTTGGCGATGCAGCCGAAGATCCTCTTGATGGACGAGCCGTTCGCCGCCCTCGATGCACTGACCCGGCGCAAGATGCAGGAAGAATTGCTGCTGCTCTGGGAAGAGGTGCGCTTCACCCTGCTGTTCGTCACCCACTCGATTGAAGAGGCGTTGGTGGTCGGCAATCGCATCCTGCTGCTGTCGCCGCATCCCGGCCGAGTGCGCGCCGAAGTGCACAGCCATCAATACGATCTGCACAGCCTCGGTGGCGTGGCATTCCAGGAGTCGGCACGGCGCATTCATCGTCTGCTGTTCGACGAAGGCCAGTCGCCGGAAACCGAGCGTGACCACGACTTCAACGATATTCGCATCGCCTATTGAGCGGCCAGGAGGACTACCCGATGAGCCATTCATCATCTGTGCGTGAAGAATTCGAAGTTGTGCTGGAGCCGTTGACCGAAGTGCCGGTCGAGCGTGAACTGTCGCTCGGCACGCGGCTGTGGCAACAGGGCTGGCTGCGTAAAGGCCTGATCCTGATTGTGCTGGCGGTGCTGTGGGAAGTGGTCGCGCGGATCCAGAACAATGACCTGATGCTGCCGAGTTTCCTGCAGACCAGCCACGCGCTGTTCGAGGGCCTGCTCAGCGGTGAGTTGCTGGCCAAGGTGTGGATATCGTTGGTGGTGTTGATCAAGGGTTACCTGATCGGCATCGTTCTGGCATTTGCACTAACCACGCTGGCCGTTTCGACGCAATTGGGTCGCGATTTGCTGAGCACGATGACCTCGATGTTCAACCCGTTGCCGGCGATTGCCCTGTTACCCTTGGCGCTGCTGTGGTTTGGCCTGGGGCAGAACAGCCTGATTTTCGTACTGGTGCATTCGGTGTTGTGGGCACTGGCGTTGAACACCTATGCCGGGTTTCTCGGGGTTTCGGAAACCCTGCGCATGGCTGGGCGCAACTATGGTCTGAAGGGTTTGCGACTGGTGCTGTTCATCCTGATCCCGGCGGCGCTGCCGTCGATTCTGGCCGGGTTGAAGATCGGCTGGGCATTTGCCTGGCGCACGTTGATCGCGGCGGAACTGGTGTTTGGCGCGACCAGTGGCAAAGGTGGGCTGGGTTGGTACATCTTCCAGAATCGTAATGAGCTGTATACCGACAAGGTGTTTGCCGGCTTGGCGGTGGTGATTCTGATCGGGTTGCTGGTGGAGAATCTGGTGTTCGATACGCTGGAGCGAGTGACGGTCAAGCGCTGGGGTATGCAGCGGTAATTTTTGGTGTGGCGGCTGGCCTCATCGCGAGCCTGCTCGCGAAGGCGTCTTTGAAGGCGCCGCCAAAGCTGAAGGATGTTTGCTAGCATTGCGCCCAGATCAATCCTGATCAGCCAAGAGTGCTCAGCATGCAGCTCCCGGACATGAACCTTCTGGTCGCCCTCGACGCCTTGCTCGACGAGGGCAGTGTGGTCGGCGCCGCACGGCGAATGAACCTCAGCCCGGCGGCCATGAGCCGCACCCTGACGCGAATCCGCGAAGCCATCGGTGATCCGATCCTCGTGCGTGCTGGACGTGGCTTGGTGCCGACACCCAAGGCGCTGGAGTTGCGCGAACAGGTGCGCGACGTGGTCGAGCAGGCCGCGCTGTTGTTCCGTTCCGCCGACACCGTAGAGTTGGGCACACTGCGCCGGCGCTTCAGCATTCGCGCCAATGACTTCTTCATCGGTGTCTATGGCGGCAAGCTGTTTGACACCCTCGATCAACTCGCGCCGCACTGCGAACTGCGCTTCGTCCCAGAGGGCGACGGCGATGATGAAGCCCTGCGTGAAGGGCGCATCGATCTGAGCGTCAGCAACACCCGGCCCGTCACCCCTGAAGTCAAAGTGCAAAACCTGTTTTCTACACACTTTGTCGGATTGGTGCGCGAAGATCATCCATTACTCGACGGCGAAATCACCGCCGAGCGCTACGCCGGGTTTTCCCATATCAGCATGTCGCGACGCGGCATCGCGCGCGGCCCGATCGATACGGCGCTGAATGCGCTAGGCCTGGAGCGGCGCGTGGCGGTGATCGCGCCGAGTTTCCATGCGGCGATGTTTGCGCTGCCGGATTCCGACCTGATCTTGCCGGTGCCCAAAGAGGCGTTGCTCAGCGTGCGTCGCCTGGGTTTGAAGCTGCGCTCATTCGACCTGCCGATCCCGTTGCCGACGCTGATGCTGACCCAGGCCTGGCACCCGCGTTTCGACAAGGATCCCGCCCACCGCTGGCTGCGCGAAACCCTCAAGGCCTGTTGCGACGAAACGTGGCTGGCTGCCCAGCCTTGAAGATCAAAAGATCGCAGCCTTCGGCAGCTCCTACACTGGAATGCATATCCCTGTAGGAGCTGCCGAAGGCTGCGATCTCTTGCTTTGAATGATTGCGTCCGGCGCACTTATAAGCTGCCAATAAGTCAATTTTCGTCATTGCCAAGCCCGACTAAGATGCTCCGGTATTTTTCCCTCCGGAGTGAGTATTCATGACATCCCTGACGGCGGCAGCGCCCATCGCTGCGGCCAGCCCGGCGAAGGCGGCGACGCCACCGGTGTTCGGGGCGCGGATCATCATTGGCCTGGTCGGCGTGCTGCTGGCGGTGCTGGTGTCGGGCCTCAACGAGATGGTCACCAAGGTGGCCCTGGCCGACATCCGCGGCGCGCTGCACATCGGTTACGACGAAGGCACTTGGCTGGTGGCTAGTTACACCGCCACCTCAGTCGCGGCCATGGCCTTCGCGCCGTGGTGTTCGGTGACCTTCTCGCTACGCCGCTTCACCCTCTGCGCGATCGGTCTGTTCACTCTGCTCGGCGTGCTGTGCCCGTTCGCACCCAATTACGAAAGTCTGCTGCTGATGCGCATCCTGCAAGGTCTGGCCGGCGGCGCATTGCCGCCGATGTTGATGACCGTCGCCCTGCGCTTTTTGCCAGCGAACATCAAACTCTATGGCCTGGCCGGCTACGCACTGACGGCGACATTCGGCCCCGGCCTCGGCACGCCGCTGGCCGGATTGTGGACCGAATACGTCGGCTGGCAGTGGACGTTCTGGCAAATCATCGTGCCTTGCCTGATCGCCTTGGCGATGGTCGCGTGGGGCATTCCGCAGGACCCGCTGCGTTTGGAACGCCTCAAATCGTTCAACTGGAAAGGTCTGCTGCTGGGCTTTCCGGCGATCTGCATGTTGGTGATCGGTTTGCTGCAAGGCAATCGACTGGACTGGTTCGAGTCGAGTCTGATTTGTGGATTGCTCGGTGCCGGTTCGTTGTTGCTGGTGGCGTTTCTGATCAACGAGTGGTCGCAGCCGATTCCGTTTTTCAAATTGCAGATGCTCGGTATCCGCAACTTGTCGTTCGCGTTGATGACGTTGGCCGGTGTGCTGGTAGTCCTGCAGGCGGTGGTGTTGATTCCATCGAGTTATCTGGCGCAGGTGCAGGGTTATCGGCCGGCGCAGACCGCGCCGATCATGCTGATCGCCGCATTGCCGCAGTTGATCGCGCTGCCACTGGTGGCGGCGCTATGCAACCTGCGCTGGGTCGATTGCCGCTGGGTGCTTGGCATCGGTCTGAGCATGTTGGCACTGTCCTGTCTGGGTGGATCGCAGCTGACCTCGCAGTGGATTCGCGACGACTTCTACGTCCTGCAATGGCTGCAGATTTTCGGTCAGCCGATGGCGGTGCTGCCGCTGTTGATGCTTTCGACCGGCAGCATCACACCGCTGGACGGTCCCTTCGCATCGGCATGGTTCAACACCGTGAAAGGCCTGTCGGCCGTGGTCGCCACCGGGGTGATCGAGGCGCTGACCACGTCGCGCCTGCATTTCCACTCAAGCATGTTGGTCGACAGCCTCGGCAATTCGCCGCTGGCCGACCGCAGCGATCCGGGCCTCGCCCATCGCCTGCACGAGCAGGCCGTGGTGCTGACCTCTTCCGATCTCTACGTGTGCATGGCCGGCGTCGCGGTGGCGCTGATCCTGCTGATTTTCTGGCTGCCGACGCGGATCTTTCCGCCGCGGGCGCCGACCTGATTGCTTCACTGAAACAGAAGGTTTTATGACGACTCAAGCAAAGCAAAAACTCGCGGTGGCCATAGCCGCCGCATTGGCGGTCGGCGTGCTGGTTTACCTGGCGCTGCCCGGCGTGTTTGGCAAACGTACCCAGCAAAACACCAATGACGCCTTTGTCTCCGCCGACTACACGCTCGTCGTGCCGCGCGTGGCCGGGTTTATCAAGGAAGTGCTGGTGGAGGACAACCAGCAAGTGAAGGCGGGCCAGTTGCTGGCGCTGATCGATGATCGCGACTTGCGTGCCTCGGCCGAAGCGGCAGACGCGCAAACCCTGGTGGCGCGGGCACAGTTGCAGAACGCCAAAGCGACGCTGGAACGCCAGACGTCGGTGATCGCCCAGGCGCAGGCCTCGGTGGTGTCGGCCAAGGCTGAAATGGCTTTCGCTCAGCAGGAGTTGAATCGCTACACCCACTTGGCGGGCGTTGGCGCCGGTACGGTGCAGAACGCGCAACAGGCGCGCACGCGCATCGATCAGGCCACGGCGCATCTCGATACCGCCACGGCGAAACTGGCGGCAGAGCGCAAGCAGGTCGACATTCTCACGGCTCAGCGGGATGCCGCCGAAGGCAGTCTGAAACACGCGCAAGCGGCGTTGGAAATCGCCAGTTTCGAACTCTCCTACACGCGTATCACCGCGCCGCAGGACGGCATGATCGGCGAGCGCGCCGTGCGCGTCGGCGCTTATGTGACGCCGGGCAGCAAGCTGTTGGCAGTCGTGCCGCTGAAACAGGCTTACGTGGTGGCGAATTTTCAGGAGACGCAACTGACCGATGTGCAGCCGGGGCAGGAGGTGCAGGTGCGTGTCGACAGCCTTGGCGGCGAAGCGTTGAGCGGTCGGGTCGAGAGTATTGCCCCGGCGACGGGCGTGACCTTTGCGGCGGTGAAACCGGATAACGCCACGGGCAACTTCACCAAGGTGGTGCAGCGGATTCCGGTGAAGATCATGCTGGAACCGGGTCAGCCATTGGCCGAGCGCTTGCGCGTGGGGATGTCGGTGGAGGCGAGTATTGATACCGCCAGCTCGGCGACGTTGGTGCGTGAGGTGACTCAGCGATGAGCCATGTTGATCGAACCGACGCCTTCGCGAGCAGGCTCGCTCCCACAGGGGCTGCGCATTCCAGAATGTGGGAGCGAGCCTGCTCGCGAAGAGGCCAGTGGCAGCAAATCACTCTGAGTGCCTTGCTCACAATGAGTCTCACCGCCTGCACCGTAGGCCCAGACTTCCAGAAGCCCGAAGCCCCACAAATCGCCGACTGGGCCAAACCCGCCAAGTCCGCCCCCAGCCAAGCCGTCAGCGAACCCCTCAACGAACGCTGGTGGGAAGTCTTCCACGACGCGCAACTCTCTGCACTCACTCAACGTGCGGTGAAGAGCAACCTCGACCTGCAACTGGCCAGCAGCCGCCTGCAACAAAGCCGCGCCGCTCGCCAGGTCATCACCGCTGACCGCTATCCAAACACTGCGGCCACCGGCAGCTACGCGCGCCAACGCAACAGCGGCAAAGGCCTGAGCGACCCGTCCGGACACAACGGCGATTCCGCCTTCAACCTGTGGGACGCCGGTTTCTCCGCCTCGTGGGAACTGGATTTCTGGGGCCGCGTGCGCCGCGAAACCGAAGCGGCCGACGCTAACCTTGAAGTCGCTGAGAACGACCGTCGCGGGGTGCTGTTGGCGGTGCTTGCCGACACCGCACAAAACTACATTCAACTGCGCGGCGTGCAGAACACCCGCGCCGTCACCGAGCAGAACCTCGATGTCGCGCGGCACAGCCTGAAACTCTCGCAACTGCGTCTGGCCGACGGCGTGGCGACCGATCTCGACGTCGCCGAAGCCGCCGCGCAAGTCGCGGCCATCGAATCGCGCTTGCCGGCGCTGGAACAACGTCAATCGCAGTTGATCAACGCGATAAGCCTGCTGATGGGCGAACCGCCACAGGCATTGGCCAAGGAGTTATCCACAGACGCCGCCGTGCCGCAGTCGCCGCGGCAAGTCGCCATCGGCCTGCCGTCGCAACTGGCCGAACGCCGCCCGGACATCCGCCAGGCCGAAGCGCGTCTGCACGCCGCCACTGCCAACATCGGCGTGGCCAAGGGCGATTTCTATCCGCGCATCACCTTGTCCGGCAACCTCGGCTCGCAAGCCATGCAACTCAGCGACTTTGGCTCGTGGGGCTCACGCGCGTTCGGCATCGGCCCGCAATTCAGCCTGCCGTTGTTCGACGGCGGACGTCTGCGTGGCGTGCTGCAATTGCGTGAAGCGCAGCAGCAGGAAGCGGCCGTCGCCTACCAGCAAACCGTACTGCGTGCCTGGCACGAAATTGACGATCAACTGACCGCCTACAACGCCAGTCAACGCCGCCGCGACAGCCTCGCCGAAGCCGTACGGCAGAACCAGATCGCCCTGCGCACCGCACAACAGCAATACGTCGAAGGCGTGGTCGATTTCGTCAACGTCCTCACCGTGCAAAGCGCGCTGCTGGCGACGCAGGAGCAGTGGGTGGAAAGCTCCACTGGCGTGTCGCTGGCGATGGTCGGGTTGTACAAGGCATTGGGCGGCGGTTGGCAATCGGTGTATCCAGAGGCGAAAGTCGCCGTCGGGTTGCCGGGTGTCGTGAAAGCGCCAACCGGCATCGACGGTTCCGCCGTGGCTGACCTAAAGTGATGGGCAGGTTGGCGCGTCATACTCTCGTGGCGCTGCGGCGCGGCAAGAGGAAGCGATGGCGGTCAACAGAGTCACGCCAATGGGCGACACGCAAGATCCGTTTGCCGTGCCCGGTTCCTGGTTCGGCAGCCTGCGTTGGGTGCGCTGGGTAAAAAATCACTGGCTGTGGCCAATTCTCGCGCTGGCCGCGTTCGTGCGTTTTTATGATCTGACAGCGGCAGCGATCTGGGGCGATGAAGGTTCCAGTCTGCTGCTGGCGCGCTACTCACTGAGTGAAATCTGGCAGCACGCGGCATTCGATGTGCATCCGCCGCTGTATTTCATGCTGCTGCATGGCTGGGTCGAATTGTTCGGGGACGGCATTCTCGCGGTCCGCGCTCTCAGTGCGCTGGCCGGCATTACGGCGGTCGGGCTGGGCGTGTGGCTGGTGGATCGCCTGGCCACTCGCCGCGCCGCGTTCATCGCCGGATTGTTACTCGCACTGCTACCGACGGCGGTGCGCTACAGCCAGGAAGTGCGCATGTACGCGCTGCTCGGTGCGCTGCTGATTGCCGCAAGCCTGGCGCTGGTCTACTGGATCCGGCGCCCGCAACGCCAGCGCTATCTGGTGTATTACCTGCTGCTGATGAGCGCCGCGCTCTACACCCACTATTTCGCCGTGCTCGCGGCGCTGTGTCACTGGCTTTATCTGATCGCGATCCGCGTACAGCGCGGTTACCGGTTCCGGCATATCCAGCGCGGGAACTGGTGGCTGGCGAACCTGGCCATTGTCGTGCTGTATCTGCCCTGGTTACCCAAACTGCTCGACTTGATGCAGCACATGCAACAACTCGAAGTCGGCGGTGATGTCGGCTGGGAGCCAGCGGTGACGTTGGGGTCGTTGCCGTCGATGATCTGGTCATGGCTGATTCAGGACGATGGTGAGAGTCTGCCGCTGCTGGTCTTTGGCGCGCTGCCGTTGGCACTGCTGGTGCTGGCAGTTGTGGCCGTCATGCGCGATCGCAGTGTGTCGCGCGGCAGCATTCTGCTGGCGCTGTACACCGGTCTGCCGCTGTTGCTGGTGTTCGCGGTGTCGTTCATCACGCCGGTATTCATTGAGCGATATCTGACGGCATTTGCCCTCGGTTTACCGATGCTCGCGGCGTTGGCCATTGATCGTTTGTATAGCCGCGTTCGCATGCTTGCACTGGCGGTGCTGGTAGCGCTGGTCGGCGTGGAACTGGTCGGTGTGAGCAACAACGCCACGGTCGACACTCATGATCAACTCGACACGGTCGTGAAGTACGTCAACCAGCATTTCCTTCCCGGTGACCGCATCGTCACCAGCGACATGCTCTGGTATCTGAGCTACGTCTACTACGATCGCACCGGGGCGCAGGTGCGCCTCTTCACTCCACCGAACGCCGATGGCCAGTCGACGCGGCCAAATGAGTACGGGTTCGGCACGCTGGTAACGAGTGATGTCTATCTGAACAGCCTGACCGAGCTGCCCGCCGGAGGCCGGGTCTGGCTGGTCGGAACCGTCGACGAGCCACAAGAGTTCTCACCGCGACCCGCAACCTGGCGGGCCAGCGCTGAAGTCCATGCGGGCGGGATGCAAGCACGCTTGTTCGTGACCGAACCTGCGGGTGAATAGGCGGGTCATGACTTGCCGGACAAATCCGCCATGCCCTTGAGCAACTCGATCGGCAACGGGAAGACAATCGTCGAACTCTTGTCCCCGGCAATCGAACTCAAGGTTTGCATATAGCGCAACTGCATTGCCCCAGGCTGGCGACCGAGCATTTCCGCTGCCTGCATGAGTTTTTCCGAGGCTTGCAGTTCGCCTTCGGCGTGAATCACCTTGGCCCGACGTTCGCGCTCGGCTTCCGCCTGTTTGGCGATGGCGCGGACCATCGATTCGTTGAGATCGACATGCTTGATCTCGACGTTGGCAACCTTGATCCCCCAGGCGTCGGTCTGCGCATCGAGTACTTGCTGAATGTCGATGTTCAACTGCTCGCGTTCAGCCAGCAGTTCATCCAGTTCGTGTTTGCCGAGCACTGCACGCAAGGTGGTTTGTGCCAGTTGGCTGGTGGCCGACAGATAATCTTCAACCTGAATAATCGCCTTCTGCGGATCGAGCACGCGGAAATACAGCACAGCGTTGACCTTCACCGACACGTTGTCGCGGGTGATCACATCTTGCGGCGGCACATCGAGAACCACCGTGCGCAGGTCGACCCGAACCATTTGCTGGACCACCGGAATCAGCAGGATCAGGCCGGGACCTTTGACTTGCCAGAAGCGGCCAAGCTGAAACACCACGCCGCGCTCGTATTCACGCAAGATGCGAAACGTCGAACCGGCCAAGGCAATGACCAGTAACAGCAGCGCAACAAAACCGATTTGCAGACCCATGATCACTCTCCGAGCGGCGCCGCTTCAGTCGCGGCCACTTGCAGCAACAGTCCCTTGCGCCCGACCACGCGCACCGATTGCCCGGTTTGCAGCGGGGTGGCGCTGAGCACTTGCCAGCGTTCACCTTGCAGTTGCACCCAGCCGTTGCGCGCATCGCCCGGTTGCACCGTGGTGATCGCGGTCACGCTGCCGAGCAGGCCGGCGTCACCACTGACGGCGTGGCGCGGGCGGGTTTTCAGGGCGCGGATCAGCAGCGCGAGCAACAGCAGGGCACTGATAAGACCAAGGCCGATCATCATCGGCGCCGGCAATTCGGCGTTGCTCAGAATCAGCGCGCCGATGACGAACATGATGATTCCGGCCAAGCCGATCACCCCGTAATTGGGCAGCGCCGCTTCGGCGATCAGAAAGACGATGCCCAAGGTAATCAGCCACAAACCGGCCGGACTCATCGGTGGCAACGGGGGGTCGGCGGCGAGGGCTGAGCCACTGATCAGCAGGAGCAAGGCAAACGCACAACATCGGCTGTTCACGTGACCCTCCGCGAGCATCATGTCTGGTTCTTACAGTCTAGTTGAGGGTTGCAGTGGTTGAATTTTGATCAGTGTGAGGATGTGTCCAGTGAGCGGATTTCCCTGCATCGACGGCCCGCCGAACTAGACTCAAAAGCACGGCAACCACCGTTCAGCGCAACACCGAGGTGCATCATGCGTATGGCAAGAAAGGTGCAGAGCAGCCTGAACCGGGCGCACTGCGAATACGACATCGTCGCTCACCGTCACTCGTCCAGCAGCCTGGAAACCGCACGGGTCGCCGGGGTGCCCGCCGAGCGGGTGGCCAAATCGATCATCCTTGACGACCACCACGGTCACTACCTGATGGCCGTGCTGCCGGCCAGCCGTCACCTTGACCTGAGCAAAGTGCGCCTCAGTGGCGAATGGCAACTGACCCGCGAAAGCAATCTGGCGCACATCTTCGACGACTGCGAACGCGGCGCGGTGCCGCCGCTGGGCGACTCCTATGGCCTGGACATGGTTATCGACCCGTTGCTGACGCGGCAGAAGGATATTTATCTGGAGGCGGGCAACCACAACTACCTGCTGCACATGAGCATGCCCGAGTTTCTGAAAATGGTGCCGCATGCCGAGGTGCGGGAGTTGAGTGATTAGGCTTTGTGGCGCCGGCACTGACGCCTTCGCGAGCAGGCTCGCTCCCACAGGTTGATCACATTCCCCTGTGGGAGCGAGCCTGCTCGCGAATAATCTTCCAAACAGCCCATTTTTGAAGGAGTTGATCAATGGAAAGCCCAACGCACAGCTTGCCATCCCTGTTCAAACAACTCGGCCTTCCGGACGATCCGGTCAACATCGACAAATTCATCACCACCCATTCCCCGCTCAAACCCAACCTTCATTTGGCTGATGCGTTTTTCTGGACGAAGAGCCAAGCGGAGTTTTTGCGTGACGAGATTCTGGATGACGCCGACTGGGCGGAGGTAGTGGATCGGTTGGATGTGTTGTTGCGAAAGGGACGGGAAGGCTGACTGGACGCCCACCTCTTGTCATTCAATTGAGTGGAACGGTTGTTGAGGATCAA
The DNA here is from genome assembly GCF_045037865.1 of Pseudomonas sp. M20. NCBI lineage: Bacteria > Pseudomonadati > Pseudomonadota > Gammaproteobacteria > Pseudomonadales > Pseudomonadaceae > Pseudomonas > Pseudomonas sp. M20. Next base: position 5,535,735 of record NZ_CP173611.1, on the reverse strand, counting down.
AAAATAGACCAAAATCACGACCTCAATTGAGGTCCTTTATTATGCAAAGCGTTCTGGCCGATATGGCTGTCAGTGTCTCAGAATTAAAGAAAAACCCTTCCGCAGTGCTGAGCGGTGCACATGGCGGCGCCGTGGCCGTTCTTAACCACAATCGCGTCATGGGCTATATGGTGCCAGCGGATGTGTACGAAGCAATGATGGAGCGACTCGATGATCTGGAGCTTGCTGAAATCGTTCGCGCCCGCAGCCATGAGACGCCAATTTCGGTAAGCCTGGATGACCTATAAGCTCGAATTTTTGCCATCCGCTCACAAAGAGTGGAACAAGTTGGGTCATACACTACGAGAACAATTCAAAAAGAAGCTGGGCGAGAGGTTGAAGCTGCCAAGGGTTTCTGCTGATGCTCTACACGGGATGCCGAACTGCTACAAAATCAAACTCAAGGCTTCCGGCTATCGCTTGGTTTATCAGGTGATCGATGAGCGCGTTGTTGTTTCGGTTGTCGCAGTCGGTAAGCGCGAGCGCAGCAGTGTTTACGAGAATGCAAAAAAGCGCTGAATAAGCTCTCAGCGCCAATTCCTACAGGCAAGCAGGCAATTTGTTTCAAAACTTGACTGAAATTCCCCTCCAATGCGATATTGATAGTTAGCAAACTAACAGTGTGCATTTCCCCGTGCCCGATTCCCTCGACGCTCTCCAAATGAACATCAGCAGTGCCATGGTGGTGGCCGCCAGGCATTGGCGGAAGATCTGCCAGACCACGCTGGTCAACTATGGAATCTCCGAAGCCTGCGCCGTGCCGCTATTGATGATCGGCCGCTTGGGCGAGGGCGTGCGCCAGGTTCAGGTGGCGCAGGCGGCCGGGATGGAGAGTCCGTCGCTGGTGCGTCTGCTCGATCAGTTGTGTCATTCCGGCTACGTCTGCCGCACCGAAGATGCCCAGGATCGCCGCGCCAAATGTCTGAGCCTGACCGACACCGGTCGTGAACTGGTGCAAGCGGTCGAGATCGAACTGGTGCGCTTGCGTCACGAGGTGCTCGAAGGCATCGAGCAAAGCGATCTGGAAGCTACGCTTCGGGTACTCAGAGCTTTTGAGGCGGCCAACCCGCCATGGGTGGTTAATTCTTGAACGGTTTTTTCTCCGGCATTCCGCCGGCCCGTGACTGGTTCTACGGGATCCGGACTTTTGCAGCGTCGATGATCGCGCTGTACATCGCCTTGCTCATGCAAATGCCGCGTCCGTATTGGGCGATGGCCACGGTGTATATCGTCTCCAGCCCGTTTCTCGGGCCGACCAGTTCCAAGGCGTTGTACCGTGCCATCGGTACTTTTCTCGGTGCGGCAGCGGCGGTTTTTTTAGTGCCGATGTTCGTGCAGAGTCCGTTTGTGCTGGTGGTGGTCATTGCGCTGTGGACGGGCATTTTGTTGTTCCTGTCTCTGCAACTGCGCACGGCCAACAACTACGCATTGATGCTCGCCGGTTACACCCTGCCGCTGATTGCCTTGCCGGTTGTGGATAACCCGCTGGCAGTGTGGGACGTAGCAGAGGCGCGCACCGAAGAGATTTTCCTCGGCATCGCCGTTGCCGCCGTGGTCGGCGCGATGTTCTGGCCGCGTCGTCTGGCGCCCGTATTCAATGACGCGGTGAGCAAGTGGTTCGCCGACGCAACGACCTATAGCCTGAAATTCCTCAGTCGCGATGTGCAGCCCGAAGAAGTCACCGCACTGCGCATGGCCATGGTTGCCAACTTCAACAGCCTCGAATTGATGATCGGCCAGTTGCCCCACGAAGGCGCACTACCGCAAACCGTGCGCAACACCAAAGAACTGCGCGGGCGAATGATTCATCTATTACCGGTGATCGATGCGCTGGAAGATTCGCTCTATGCCCTCGAACGGCGCACGCCGGAACTGGTGGAAAAGTTCGAACCGCTGCTGGCCGCAACCCGCGAATGGCTCGCTCATCAGGACGCCGATCTCGACCGCTGGCAAGCCCTGAAAGATCAGCTCGAAGCCCTGCAACCGAGTGCCGAAGCACTGCAAGACCGCAAACAACTGCTGTTCTCCAACTCGATTTATCGCCTCGGCGAATTCATCGATTTATGGCAGGACTGCCGCAGTCTGCAGGACGCGATTCTCTGCGAGCGCCAGGACAGCTGGCGCGCGGTCTACCGTCACTGGCGCCTCGGTCGTCTGACGCCGTTCATTGATCGTGGGCTGATGCTCTACTCGGCGGCCTCGACCGTTGTGGCGATCATCACCGCCTCGGTGCTGTGGATTCTGCTCGGCTGGCCGGACGGCGGCAGTGCGGTGATTCTCGCCGCGGTGGCCTGTAGCTTCTTCGCCTCGATGGACGACCCGGCACCGCAGATTTACCGGTTCTTTTTCTGGACCGGCATGTCGGTGCTGTTCGCCAGCCTTTATCTGTTTTTGATTCTGCCCAACCTGCATGACTTCCCTATGCTGGTGCTGGCGTTTTCCGTGCCGTTCATCTGCGTCGGCACCCTTACCGTGCAGCCGCGGTTCTTCCTCGGCATGCTGCTGACGCTGGTTAACACCTCCTCGTTCATCAGTATTCAGGGGGCTTACGACGCGGACTTTTTTGCCTTCGTGAACTCCAACCTGGCGGGTCCGTTAGGGCTGTTGTTCGCGTTTATCTGGACGCTGGTGGCGCGTCCGTTCGGCGCCGAACTGGCGGCCAAACGCCTGACCCGCTTCAGCTGGAAAGACATCGTCCACATGACCGAGCCGGCCAACCTCGCCGAGCACCGGAAACTGGGCGTGCAGTTGCTCGATCGACTGATGCAGCACCTGCCGCGTCTGGCCCTCACCGGCCAGGACACCGGCATCGCCATGCGCGAAGTGCGCGTCGGCCTCAACCTGCTCGATTTGCTCGCCTACACCCCTCGGGTGAGCGGCGCGCCGAACGCGCTGTTGCAGCAAGTGGTCAGTGAAGTCGGCGAGTATTTCCGCGCCTGCCTCAAGGCTGGCGAACGCTTGCCGGCGCCGGCCCCGTTGCTGATGACCCTGGATCGTACCCGCCGCGCGCTCAATGGCCACGGCGACGATGAAACCCGTCTGAACCTGTTGCACGCCTTGAGCGGTTTGCGTCTGGCGCTGTTGCCCGGCGTCGAATTCGTCTCCAGTGCCGACTCCGAAGAACCGCTGCCCGATGGAGCGCCCCTATGATCGGTGATCTGGACATCAGCGGCATTTTCCTGCCGACCCTGCTGGTGTTGATGGGCATCACTTATGTGCTGTTTTTGCTGGTGCATGCCGTGCTTACGCGCGTGCACTTTTACCGTCTGGTCTGGCACCGGGCATTGTTCAACGTGGCCCTCTACGCGGTACTGCTGTACGGCGTGGACTCACTCAGTCGATACCTGATGACATGAAAAAACCGTTTTTGACCATCGGTCGCGTAGTACTGACCCTGCTGATCGTGACTTTTGCCGTTGTCCTCGTCTGGCGCATGGTGATGTATTACATGTTTGCGCCATGGACCCGCGACGGCCACATTCGCGCTGACATCATCCAGATCGCCCCGGACGTGTCCGGGTTGATCCAGCAGGTGGAAGTGAAAGACAACCAGTTGATCAAGCGCGGCCAGGTGCTGTTCAGCATCGACCAGGACCGTTTCAAACTGGCCCTGCGTCAGGCCAAAGCGGCTGTCGCCGATCGCGAAGAAACCCTCGCTCAGGCCCAGCGTGAGGCCAAGCGTAATCGTGGCCTCGGTAACCTCGTGCCGGCCGAGCAACTGGAAGAAAGCCAGTCGAAGGTCGCTCGCGCGCAATCGGCACTGGCCGAAGCCATGGTCACCGTGGACAGCGCTCAGCTCAACCTCGACCGCTCGGTAATCCGCAGCCCGGTCGACGGTTACGTCAACGACCGCGCGCCGCGTCCGCAGGAATTCGTCACCGCCGGGCGTCCGGTGTTGTCGGTGGTCGACAGCAATTCGTTCCACATCGACGGCTATTTCGAAGAGACCAAGCTCGACGGCATTCATGTCGGCCAGTCGGTGGACATCCGTGTGATCGGTGACCGCGCCAAACTGCGTGGGCATGTCGAAAGCATCGTTGCCGGTATCGAAGACCGCGACCGCAGCAGCGGCAGCAACTTGCTGCCGAACGTTAACCCGGCATTCAGCTGGGTGCGGCTGGCGCAGCGGATTCCGGTGCGGATTGCCTTTGATGATGTGCCGGCAGATTTCCGCATGATTGCCGGTCGCACTGCTACGGTCTCGATCATTGAAGACTCAAAGGTCGACGATAAAAAGCAGGAGCCCGGGCAATGAGCAGGGCGCTGATGATCGCCGGGTTGGGCGTGATGCTCTCGGCCTGTCAGATGGTCGGGCCGGACTATCAGGTGCCTGAGGATGCAGCGGTTCAGCGCAAGGATTTTCAGGGCGAACTGGCGGTTGCCGGAAAACCGGTCGTCTCGGCGCCGGTGCCAGCGGATTGGTGGCGTCTTTATAAGGATGCGCGGCTGGATCAACTGGTGCAGCAAGCCATGGCTTCCAATACCGATCTGCGCGTCGCGGCGGCGAACCTGCAACGGGCTCGAGCTCAGGTCGATGAGGCCGAAGCAGCGGGCGGCTGGAGCGCAGGTGTGAAGATGGGCGCGCAGCGTTTGCAAGAGTCTGGTCAGGCATTCTTGCTGCCGGAAAAAGTCCCGGTCGATAACGTCGGCGACATCGGCATCAGCGCTTCTTATCAGTTCGATCTGTGGGGCACCTTGCAGCGTGGCATCGAAGGCGCCAAGGCCAATGCCGACGCGACCCAGGCCGCGGCAGACACGGCGCGGATCACCTTGGTGGCAGACGTCGTGCGCGCCTACACCCAAGTCTGCGCGGCCAATGAAGAACGTGAAATCGCCGAGCATTCCCTCGACCTGCAATCGCAAAGCACCACGCTGATCCAGCGTCTGCGCGACGCCGGTCGCGGTGACGAAACCCAGGTCACTCGCTCGCAAACCCAGTTCAAATCCTTGCGCGCCGAACTGCCCCGCTATGAAGCCGCGCGTCAGGCAGGGCTGTTCCGTCTGTCGATGCTGTTGGCGAAACCGGTCGATCAATTGCCGGCCGGTACCGCTACCTGCGCAGAACTGCCGAAAATCGCCCAACTGGTGCCAGTCGGCGATGGCGCTGCGCTGCTCAAACGTCGCCCGGACATTCGCCAGGCCGAACGTCGTCTGGCCGCTTCGACCGCCGGGATCGGCGTCGCCACTGGCGAGTTGTATCCGGACATCAGTATCGGCGCGACCATCGGCACTGTTGGTCTCATCGATGACTTGGGTGATCCGTCGACCAACCGCTGGGGCTTTGGCCCGTCGCTGAGCTGGAAGGTGCCGACCAACGGCGCCCGCGCGCGAATCCGCGAGGCAGAAGCGGCGACCCAAGGCGCCTTGGCGCACTTCGACGGCGTGGTGCTCAACGCCATTCGCGAAACCCAGACCGGCCTCGCTCAGTACAGCGCATTGCTGCAACGCCGCGACGCACTGGCCGATGCCGAGCAGTCGGCGAAACTGGCCGCCGACCAGACCCACCGCTTCTTCCAGGCCGGCCGCGAGTCATTCCTCGCTGATCTGCAAGCAACGCGCACCTACACCGATGTCACCGCGCAACTGGCCGCCGCCAACACCCAGGTTGCGATGAGCCAGATCGATTTGTTCCTCGCCTTGGGCGGCGGCTGGGAAAGCGGACGAACGCACGCTCCAAGCCCCAGCAAACCCTGAGGCCGTTGCTATGCTTTGAAGTGTTGGAAGGGCGCCCCGTGCAAAGCACCCTTCCAGCGCACATTGCTAGTGCTGGTCTAGGGGAAACCAATAATGAAAAACCCTTACGCTCTCGGCTTCTGGTGCGCCCTCGCAGCGCTGGTGCTGCTCTCGGCCACCTATTTCTACGGCATCATGCTGGCCCACCAGATCGACAAGGCCATGGTTTTCCTCGACAGCGCCGTCGCGCTGATTGCGGTCATGGCTATCGTCGTCGTGGCGTGGGCGTCGCTCCAGGTGCAGCGGGTCAAGAAACGGCAGCTTGAACAGGGCAAGACCCTGGTGCTGATCTGGGATACCAAAGTCGCCCTGCGCCGGGTCGAAACCGTGTTCGACCGGTATTTCTGGGGCAGTTACTGGCAGCCGGGCCGGACATTCGCCGAAGTCATGGGCGAACTCACCGGCACGCCGCTGGAAAAAAGTCTCGAAGCGCTGAAAAAGCAGTGTCTGGAACTCGACAAGCAGATTGATGGCGAGGGCTGGCACTGGCTCAACAATGCCCGGGAATTGTCCGATGTCGCTACAGCCATGGCCCGCGAGCGTTATCAACTTGATTTCTGCGATCCGCGCGCCGACGTCTCGGGCGGAGCGGTGATTGATCGGGACTTTGAAGTGCTGGTGTACACCTGGACCGCGCGGCTGAAAAGCTTTGATCATCAGCTGGATGAGATCGAGGTTCAGTATTCCTGATTCCCGCCGAATCGACCGGCCTCATCGCGAGCAGGCTCACTCCTACATTTGGAATGCGTTCCCCTGTAGGCCTTCGCCTGCTCGCGATGGCGACTTAAAAAACACCGAAACTCTCGCAGCCCGCTCACTGTCCACTCTCCCCATAGACACTCTTTAACCTTTAAACATTGGGCCACCTTGCGCGCCCGGTGCTAATCTCCACCGCTGAATTCAGCGCAGTCGAGCCGCGACCCGGTCACGGGTTCAGGGAAGACGACCACACTCACAGCCACGGAAATCGATCAGGTCATTCATGAATAAATCAGCAGGCGTGCTCCTCGGAATTGTTGTTGCCATCGGCGCGATCAGCGCAGGCGGGGCCTGGTACACCGGGACCAAGATCGAAGGCGTGCTCAACAACGCCGTCAGCAATGCCAACCAAGAGCTGCAAACGGCCATGGCCGGTTCCAATGGCACTGCGTCGCTGGAACTGGTGTCGCTGGAGCGCCACACCTTCACCAGCACCGCGCACTACCGCCTCAAAGGTGAAGGCGAGATGTTCGGCGATGCACCGGTCGAACTGCTGTTCGTAGACCACATCGAACATGGCCCGCTGCCGTTCTCGCGTCTGGTTTCGCTGAAATGGCTGCCGGTCATGGCCACCAGCAACTACGAGCTGGAAAAGAACCCGGCCACCGAGAAGTGGTTCGCCGCCACCAAGGGCGCCGCGCCGCTCAAAGGCGTGACCAGCATCGGCTACGACGAATCCACCACCAGCACCCTCGACTTGCTGCCGTTCGAAACCGCACTGGATGAGCAGTCGAGTCTGAAGTTCTCCGGCCTGACCATGAACATCTCCGCTAACGCCAAAGCGCAGAAGGTCAAGGCGGACGGCTACATGGACAACCTGAAACTGGTCACCGTCGCTGAAGATCAGGCGCCGGTGCAGGTCGAACTCAACGGTCTGACCCTGGCCAGCAACCTCGCCAAGAGCAGCTACGGCTACTACACCGGGGAAAACACCCTGGTGCTGACCAACAGCAAAACCACTTTCGGCACCAAGCAGTCGGTGCTCGGTGTGAAGAACTTCGAAATGAAGAACCTCACCGAAGAAAACGGCAGCAATGCCTCGGGTCGTGCTGACTACAAGGTTGGCGAAGTCAGCCTCAACGACAAGAAAGTCGGCTCGGCGAATATGGCCATGAGCCTGAAAAACCTCGACATCCCGTCGACCATGTCGCTGATGCAGATTTACCAGACCAAACTGCAGCCTTATGAAAAAGCCGCCGCCGAAGCTGCAGCCCAGGGCTTGCCAGCGCCAGAGCTGAACCTGACCGAAGCGGAAAATGCGCAAGTCAAAGCCGACCTGCAAAAACTGCTGGCCGCCGGCCCACAGTTTGCGCTGGAAAACCTCTCGTTCAACACCGCCAACGGCGAGAGCAAGGCCAATCTGGTGATCGACCTGACCAAGCCGCAATCGATGGATTTGCCGCCGGATCAACTGGGCAAACAACTGATCGCATTGCTGGACCTGAATATTCAGGTATCGAAGCCGATGCTGGTCGATCTGCTCAGCGTGCAGGCGCAACTGGATGGTCAGACTGACGCCAAGGCGATCGTCGATCAGTCCAAGGAAGCGGCCGATATGTTCGCCGGCATGGCGGTCGGTTCGCAGCTGGCGGTCGTCGACGGCAGCAACGTCGTGACCAAGTTGCATTACGCCGCCAATCAGGTCGAATTCAACGGCCAGAAGATGACCGTCGAGCAGTTCGTCGGCTTCCTGATGAGCAAGTTCGCCGGCGTCACGCAAGTGCAGTAATCCTGCGTTCTTGATAGCAACGCCCGGCCTCTGTATCGCACAGACGCCGGGCGTTTTGCTGTCTGGCGTTCGGGTTTTCGGCTGAACCGCCAGCACGATTCTGAACAATTATTGTGTTCTGGATATTGCTCTGCGCTTGCGTGCAAAACTGCCTGACTAAGCTTGGCCGTTGCATGTGCATTGGCGGCCACCGTTACGAAAGGGCAAGGAGGGCATTGCGACCCGGCTGGCCATGTAAGGATGCTGACGAATGCCGCGGATTGATGTTCCCGTATTACATCGTGGTTTACGCCCTTTGTTTCGAGTCGCGCTGTGCAGCCAATTGCTCTGGCCGGCGCTGGCGTTTGCCGACACCCCCTACGATCAGATGGTGCGCGACGCCCGTGCCGGGCAAACCACGCCTGCGCTGACGGTTTTGCGCCAGGTGCCACTTGGGCAGTCGACCACCGGGCAGATCAGCGATCACCTGCAAATCGCCAGTTGGGCTGGCCTCGATGCCGAAGTGGTGCAGGTCTATGAAACCCAGGGCCGCGACCGTGTCCTGCCGGTTCAGGCGCTGACCGCCACCGCCCGCGCTTATCGCAACCTCAAACGTTGGGATCAGGCCACTCAGGTCTACAACAAGGCTTTGGCGTTGGAGCCGGATAATGCCGACCTGCAATTGGGCCTGGCCCTGACTCAGGCTGACGCCGGTAAACCCGACGAAGCGGTGAGCCGCGCCAAAGCACTGGTGGCGGCCAAACCTGATGATCCGTCGCGCCGCCTCGCCTTGGGCTACGCCCTGACCCGTGACAACAAACCTTACGACGCCCTGTTCGAATACGATCAGGCCTTCAAACGCGCCGGCAACAAACCGCAAGTCGCCCGTGAATACGTGGTCGCCCTGCAAAAGGCGCGTCTGCCGGAGCCGGCGCTGCGTCTGGCCAATCAGCGTCCGGGCCTGATCGATCCGGTCACGTTGCGTCGCCTCGAAGGCGATCTGGCCGCCGAGCGCGTACGTCTCGCCGAACTCGCCACCCGCAGTGAAAAAGAACGCTACGTCATCGCCGACCGCGCGCTGGCCGACTACGACAAACTGCTCGCCACCTGGACATCGGACGCGACCGCTCACGACGACGTGATTCGCTGGCGCATCGACCGCATGGGCGCGCTCAAGGCCCGGGCGCGCACCGCCGACGTCATCACTGAATACCAAAAGCTGCAAGCCGAAGGCGTGAAGATTCCGACCTACGCACTGCGTTGGGTAGCGGCGTCGTATCTGGATCAGCGTCAGCCAGAAATCGCTACCGACCTCTATCGCCAAGTGCTGGCGGCGCCGGATGCCGATGTCGGCGACCGACTCGTAGACACCACTGCGCTGTACTACTCGCTGCTGGAAAGCGACCGCGCTGATGAGGCGCGCAAAGTCGCCGAGGACGCCGCCAAGTCCCAGCGTCCGCGTGTCGAACTCAAGGGGTTGCCGATCGGCAACCCCAATGATGAATGGATGGACGCCCAGCAACTGGCTGCGCAGGCCGGCACTTACAGCGCTGACTTGCCCCATGGCGAGGAGCGCTTGCAGACGCTGGTCGATCAGGCGCCGGGTAACGTCGGTTTGCGTCTGGCTCAGGCCGATTTATACCTGGCCCGTAACTGGCCGCGCCGCGCAGAAATGCAGCTCAAGGAAACCGAGAGCATGGTGCCACGCGCCATGGGCCTGGAAATTGGCCAGGCCCACACCGCGATGGAATTGCAGGAATGGCGGCAAATGGATGCGCTGACCGACGACGTCGTCGCACGCTATCCGGATAACCGCCAGGTACAGCGTCTGGCCCGTGAGCGCGAAGTGCATGACATGTCCGAGCTGCGCGTCGAAGCCTACGGCGGCAAGGCCAATGGTGGCGGTAGCGGCGATGCCGGAGCCGTCAGTGGCAGCCGCGATTTTGGCATCCAGACCACCCTGTACAGCCCGCCGATCAATGAAGATTGGCGCGTGTTCGCCGGCGCCGGGTATGCCACCGGTGACTTCGCCGAAGGCACCGGGCACCACCGCTTTCAGCGTGTTGGCCTGGAACGCCGCACTCGTGACATGACCCTTGAAGCCGAAGTGTCCAATCACGATTACGGTTTCGGCGACAAACAGGGCGCGCGGCTGGCGATCGCCCGTGACATCAACGATCACTGGCAGTACGGCGGCAGCCTCGAATACCTCTCGGCCGAGACGCCGTTGCGCGCGCTCAACAGTGACATCAAGGCCAATGGCGGCAGCGGTTTCATTCGCTGGCGCGCCAACGAAAGCCGCGAGTGGCGTCTGTCGGTAAGCCCGTCGCACTTCAGCGACGGCAACAACCGCGTCGAAGCCTTGCTCACCGGCCGCGAGGGCGTCTACAGCGCGCCGAACGTGCAGGTCGATGCAGGACTGGAAGTCGGCACCAGCCACAACTCCAAGTCCGATGACGTGCCGTACTTCAACCCCAAATCCGACTTCAGCGTGATGCCGCTGGTCAACGTCAATCACGTGCTCTACCACCGCTACGAAACGGCCTGGAGCCAACAATTCCAGGCCGGTGCGGGAACGTACAGCCAGCGTGAGCACGGCACCGGCGGCATGGCCCTGCTCGGTTACGGTCAGCGTTATGCCTGGAACGACGTGTTCGAGGTGGGCGGTTTGTTCAGTGTGATCAATCGGCCTTACGACGGTGATCGGGAGACCGATCTGCGTCTGCTCGTCGACCTCACTTTCCGCTTCTAGAAGAGTTTGAAGATGCCTTTGATTTCGCGTTTCATCCTTCTGCTGGGAGCGCTGCTGATCAGCGCCTGCGCCCAGCAAGCTCCGGCCTTCGCGCCGCCGTCCGAGCGTCCGCTGGCGGCCAGCGAAAAACCGTGGCCGAAAAATCACGTGCTCGGCATTGCCTATCACGACGTCGAAGACCTCGATCCTGATCAGGCCGTGGTGGCGGTGCGCACCGAGCGCATGATCGAACAGCTCGCGTGGCTGCGCGAGAATGGCTACAAACCAGTGACGGTCGACCAGATCATGGCCGCACGCAAGGGCGGCCCGGAGCTACCGGCGAAAGCGATCCTGCTCAGCTTCGACGACGGTTATTCGAGTTTCTACACTCGCGTGTTACCGGTGCTTCGCGCCTACAACTGGCATGCGTTGCTGGCACCGGTCGGTAGTTGGATCGACACGCCGCTCAATCAACCGGTGGATTTCGCCGGTGCTCCGCGTGCGCGTTCCGACTTTCTGACCTGGGATCAGATTCGCGAAATCTCACACTCCGGGCTGGTGGAAATCGCTGCTCACACCGACGCCAATCACAAAGGGATTCTGGCCAACCCGCAGGGCAATATGCAGCCGGCGGCGGCGACCCGGCGCTACGATCCAGTGACCAAACGCTATGAATCCGAGGCCGATTTCCAGGCGCGGATTCGCACCGACGTGAATAACATCTCTGAAAAAATCCGTAAGGTCACCGGTAAAAAACCACGCGTCTGGGTCTGGCCGTATGGCGCGGCGGACGGCACATCGCTGACCGTGGTCGGCGAGGAGGGCTACGAAATGGCCCTGACCCTCGAAGACGGTCTCGACGCCCTCGACAACCTGATGAGCAGCCCGCGCTTTCTTGTCGCTTCGGATCCTGACGGCGAGCGTTTCGCCAACAGTATCGTCGACGTGCAGTCGGATTTCGTCATGCGCGTTGTGCATGTTGATCTGGACAACGTTTACGACCCGGATCCGGCGCAGCAGGACATCAACCTCGGAAAACTGGTGCAGCGCATCGCTGACTTGGGCGCCAACACGGTGTTCCTGCAAGCCTTCGCCGATCCCAAGGGCGATGGCCTGGTGCATTCGCTGTACTTCCCCAACCGTCACTTGCCGGTGCGTGCGGATATTTTCAACCGCGTCGCCTGGCAACTGCGTACCCGCGCTAACGTGAAGGTCTTCGCGTGGATGCCGGTGCTGAGTTTTGGTCTCGACTCGAAACTGCCGCGCGTGACCCGTTGGGACCCGAAAACCGGCATCACCTCGGTGGATCCGGATCAGTACCAACGCTTGTCGCCGTTCGATCCTGAAGTGCGACGGATCATCGGTGAAATCTACGAAGACGTGGCGCGCCTGACCTCGGTCAACGGCATTCTTTACCACGACGACGCGGTACTGTCGGATTTCGAAGATGCCGGTCCTGAAGCCTTGAAAGCCTACGCTGCCCACGGTTTGCCGGGTTCGATTGCCGCATTGCGCGACGATCCGGCAGCGATGCAGCGCTGGACGCGTTTCAAGAGCAAATACCTCATCGACTTTACCAACGAGCTGACCGCCAAAGTCCGTGCGATTCGCGGCCCGCAGGTGCTGACCGCGCGCAATATCTTCGCCGAGCCGATGCTCAACCCCGAGAGCGAAGCTTGGTACGCACAGAACCTCGATGACTTCCTCGTGACCTACGACTGGACGGCGCCGATGGCCATGCCGCTGATGGAAAAACAGACCCAGGCAGAGTCCGGTCCGTGGCTGGAAGCGCTGGTGGCCACGGTCAAAAAGCGCCCAGGGGCGCTGGATCGCACGGTGTTCGAATTGCAAGCGCGGGACTGGACGAAAAAGGATCAGGCCGACATCGACGGTGCGCATCTGGCGGACTGGATGGGCCGCCTCAAGCGTCAGGGTGCGACCAGTTTCGGTTACTACCCGGACAACTTCCTCGACAACCTGCCGGACCTGAAAACCGTAAGGCCTGCACTCTCCAACAAATGGAATCCATAACATGCTGGATAGACTGTTAGCCCTGCTTGTTCTGGCGCTCGTTCTCGGCGTGCCGCTGGGCCTGATCTTCCTGGTCACCGGGCAGTTCCTGATGGACTTCGTGTTCTTCTACCCGTTGTTCATGTCCGGGTTGTGGATCGCCGGCGGCCTGTATTTCTGGCTGCACTGGGAGCGCCACTGGCCATGGAAAGACGACACGCTGCCGCCACCGCTGGAAGGCGAGCCGCTGATCTCGATCCTGATCCCTTGCTATAACGAAGGTGACAACGCCGCCGACACCATCCATGCAGCACTGGCCCAGCATTATCCGAACATCGAAGTTATCGCGATCAACGACGGCTCCAAGGACAACACCGCCGAAGTGCTGGATGCGCTGGCCAAGGAAGATCCGCGTCTGCGCGTGCTGCATCTGGCGGAAAACCAGGGCAAAGCCGTTGCTCTGAGGATGGGCGCCATCGCGGCACGCAGTGAGTATCTGGTGTGCATCGACGGTGATGCGCTGCTGGCGCCGAACACCGCAGCCTATCTGGTCGCACCGATGCTGGATAATGCACGCCTGGGGGCGGTGACCGGCAACCCGCGGATTCGCACGCGCTCGACGCTGGTCGGGCGGGTGCAGGTCGGTGAGTTCTCGTCGATCATCGGGCTCATTAAGCGTACGCAACGGGTGTTCGGGCGGATTTTCACCGTCTCCGGCGTGATCGTCGCGTTCCGCCGTACCGCGCTGAACCGCGTCGGTTACTGGAGCCCGGACATGATCACCGAAGACATCGATATCAGTTGGAAGCTGCAACTCGATCACTGGAGCATCTTCTACGAGCCGCGCGCACTGTGCTGGATCCTCATGCCGGAAACCCTCGGCGGTCTGTGGAAGCAGCGTCTGCGCTGGGCCCAGGGCGGTGCCGAAGTACTGTTCAAGAACATTCGTGGCATCTGGCAGTACCGCCATCGTTACCTGTGGCCGCTGCTGTTCGAATACTGCCTGTCGACCGGTTGGGCGTTCACCTTCCTGCTGTCGGTGATTTTCTGGGGCGTCGGCAAGTTCGTGGTCATGCCGGAAGCCATCGCGGTGGATCACTTGATGCCGCCGGCGTTTACCGGGTTGCTGCTGGCCTTCGTCTGCCTGGTGCAGTTCGCGGTCAGCATCGTCATCGACCGGCGCTATGAGCCGGGATTGGGTCGCACAATGTTCTGGGTGGTCTGGTATCCGTTGGTGTTCTGGCTTATCAGCCTGCTGACCACGTTGGTCAGCTTCCCCAAAGTGCTGTTCGGCCAACATCAGAAACGTGCGCGTTGGGTCAGTCCTGACCGGGGCATCAAACCGATCGGCGACGACGAAGAGGAGGTCATCAAATGAAAATCATCCGGACCCGTCAGCGGCCGTTCCTGGTCGTGGTCGATGTGATTCTTACCGTGGTGGCGTGGATTGGCCTGCTGTTTCTGCTGATCCGTGGCTTGTGGCCGCTGGTCGAAACTCACGCGGGCGGCCCGCTGATCGATAAATCGGCGTTCGACGCGCTGGGCACCCTGCAGATTTATTTGTGGATTGCCTTGGTCAACGCGGTGATTCTGATCGGTTGGGCGCGTTATCAGCAGCGCAAAAGTCGCAGTTTCGCCCAGCGTCGGTTGCCGTCGCCGGTGATTGACGATGAAGGGCTGAGCAAGAGTTTCAAACTCTGCGATGACCGCTTTCAGAAACTGCGCACGCCCGGGGTGATGACCATTCACAACGATCAGGAAGGCGACATCAGCCATGTGGTGACACATTTCTGGCCGGTTCAGCCGCAGGAGTTGCCGCCGCCACTGGCACCGCTGGAGCACCCGCGGGTGATCTTTCTGCATGCCGAAGATGATGACAATCGCGAGCCCTTGCTTCGTTAATTGATCGTTCCCACGCTCCGCGTGGGAATGCCTCTAGGGACGCTCTGCGTCCAGTGACGCGGAGCGTCACGGGCTGCATTCCCACGCAGGAGCGTAGGAACGATCAATCGGCCGCTAATCGCGGATCAGTTCCCAAGCCTCTTCCATCGGCAGCAGTTGCTTCATGCGCTCGGTGAGTAACGCCATCGCTCTTTCTTTCTTGCAAGCCACGGCGGCAACTACCATACCGTTTCTACCGAACAGACCAATAAATGGCGGATGTTCAGGCTCGCCGAGAAACTCCACCTCATCCCATTGCTCAGCGTGGCCGAGATAGTCGTAATTCTTGCCAAAATGCCAGGTCCAGAAGAACGGCACGTCGAGGTAATGTTCTTCGCCACCGAGCATGTTGGCGGCAGCGATGCGAGCGTGTTGCTGGGCCAGGCGCCAATGTTCGATGCGTTGCGGCTGGCCGTGCAGCGGGAATGTGGCGATGTCGCCGATGGCCCACAGGCCCTCGGTGACACGCATGCCATCATCGACGCGCAATGACTGATCTTTTTCCCTCGGTAATGACGCAAAAGACTCGGTAGCCGGGTGTACGCCGACCCCGGCCAGCACCAGATCCGCCGAAAGACGCAGACCGTTGTCCAGCAGCACCGCCTCGACCTTGCCATCGCCGATGATCTCGGTGGCTTCGTGCTCGGTGATGAATTTCACCCCATTGTGTTCGTGCAGCGTACGGATTGCTTTGCCCACGGCCTCGCCGAATTGCGCGGCGAAAGGAATCGCGTGGCGAGCCAACACCGTGACGTCGAGGCCGTACTGACGCAGGGCCGAAGCGCATTCGAGGGCGATGAAGCTGTCGCCGATGATCACTGCACGTTGTTCCGGTCTGGCAGTGTTCATGATCCGTTCTGCCTGAGCTTTTGAGCGCAGCACGAATACCTGCGGAAGATCGGCGCCGGGTAAATCCAGCGGATTGGGTTCGCCGCCAGTGGCGAGCACCGCCGCGTCGTAACGCAGCGACTGGCCGTCTTCGAGGTGAAGGGTTTTCGCCGAGGCATTGATTGAGCTGATTTCACCTCGTTGGCGTTCAATGCACTGCTCTTTATAGAAGTCATCTTCACGCAGCGGTGGTACTTCTTGCGGGGGCATGTCCCCGGCGAGAACAAATTTGCTCAGTACCGTACGGTCGTAACCGGCATCGGCCTCGCGGTCGATCATGACGATGCGGCCACCGAAACCCTTTTCCCGCAGCGCCGCTGCACATGCCGTACCTGCCGCTCCGGCACCGACGATTACAAAAGTCCGCGAATCATCCGCTGGAGGTGCATGCGGATCCGGCAACGGCTGATCATCGACCCAAACGTCATCGCCGCGCAGCTCCAGTGGATACCGCTTGAGGCTGTCGAGCGCTGGCGGCTCACATAGTGCGCCGTCTTCTGCGCGAAACGCAGCCTTGTGCCACGGGCAGATCAGGCGTCCCTGACACAACGCACCGTCAGCCAGCGGCGCCCCGGCATGTGGGCATTCGCCTTGAAATGCGCGTAATTGCCCAGCGGCGCGCAGCAGCACAATCTTGCAGTCGCCGATTTCAACTTGCAGGCCACGGTCTTCAGGGACATCGGCGATACGGGCGACGCGGTGCAGGGACATGAGCGACTTCCTCGCAGGCATTTCTCTTGTGAGTTTGCGTCGTAGTGCGAGGTTCAGCCATTTGCTACTGCCACGGCATGAACGGTACGGCTATAGTTTGCAGGCCGAACACGGCCCAACTGCACAAGGTGCTCCCGGAATGACCCGATTGACCTCTCTCAACCCTTGGCTTGCGGCCATTGCCGTCACCCTTTGCGTGCAGTTTCCGGCGCAGGCCCAGGAGCGTTTCACCCTGAGCATTCCGGGTGTTTCCGATAACCGCCTGTTCACCTCGGCCGCGGCCAGCGATGCGGCCGGCTGCGGTGGCAAGAACCAGTCGCCGGCCCTGAGCTGGAACGCAGGTCCCGCCGGCACCCAGAGTTACGCAATCGTCATGCACGACCCGGACGGCCAGAAAGGCCTGGGTGTCGATCACTGGATTCACTACGGCATCAAGTCCACCACACGGCAGATTGCCGCTGGCGTCGGTGCCAAGTCCGCGTTAGAAGGTGTCGGTGGCACCAACAGCAAGGGCAACACCCACTACATGGGGCCGTGCCCGCCAGTGGGCGACAGCGCGCACCACTACGTCATCCAGATCTACGCGCTGGATCTGGCGCCGGACGCCTTGCCGGCCGGTCTGACCCGCGCCGAGCTGATGGAAAAAATCAAAGGCCACGTACTGCGTAACAGCAGTGCGGTGCGGCGTTATCACCGCTGAAAAATTTTTTAGCGGCGTTTAACCCAAACTGAAAGGGCTGCCCGTCTCAGTGGATGAATGATCAATTTCATCCCGAGGTCAGCCCCCATGTCTCATCCTCTCTTGCGTCCTGTTGCGGTTGCTGTGTTACTGGCGCTTGCCGGTTGCGGTGCTTCGTCCACACCCGATTCCGCTGCTGTGCCAGCGCCGGCGCAGCCCGAAGTTCTAGTACAGCAGGAAGCGGTCATGGCCGGTGGGGCGATGGCCAAGCGCATGGCTCATCCTGCGCCAATCGCCAGTTTCGCAGCGATGCCAAGCGCAGACAGTTATCCACAGCGCTACCGTGACGAGCCGCGCGAGCAATATCAAAAACTGGCCGATAACCCGATCCATAGCGTCGTCGAAACCCCGGTTTCAACGTTCAGCGCTGACGTTGACACCGGCGCTTATGCCAACGTCCGCCGCTTGCTCAATCAAGGCCGACTGCCACCGGAAGGCACGGTGAGGCTGGAGGAAATGGTCAATTACTTCCCTTATGACTACGCGCTGCCCGGCGACGGATCGCCGTTTGGCGTGACTACTGAACTGGCCACCTCACCGTGGAACCCGCACACCCGCCTGCTGCGCATCGGCATCAAGGCGTCCGACCGGGCGGTGGCGGAAATCGCCCCGGCCAATCTGGTGTTTCTGGTCGATGTGTCCGGCTCGATGGATCGCCGCGAGGGCTTGCCGATGGTCAAAAGCACGCTGAAATTGCTGGTCGATCAATTGCGCGATCAGGATCGCGTGTCACTGGTGGTGTATGCCGGCGAATCCAGAGTGGTGCTTGAACCGACTTCCGGGCGCGAGAAAGCGAAAATTCGTACAGCCATTGAGCAATTGACTGCCGGCGGTTCGACCGCTGGTGCCTCCGGTATCGAACTGGCCTACCAAATGGCGCAGCAGGCCTTCATCCCAAAAGGTATCAACCGCATCCTCCTGGCCACCGATGGTGACTTCAACGTCGGCGTCAGCGACTTCGACAGCCTCAAGCAAATGGCTGCGGATAAACGCAAAACCGGAATTTCGCTGACAACCCTGGGTTTCGGTGTGGATAACTACAATGAACACTTGATGGAACAACTGGCCGACGCCGGCGACGGTAACTACGCCTACATCGACAATCTGCGCGAGGCGCGCAAAGTGTTGGTGGATCAGTTGAGTTCGACCCTCGCCGTGGTGGCAAAAAACGTCAAATTGCAGGTGGAGTTCAACCCGGCGCAGGTCAGCGAATATCGCCTGCTTGGCTATGAAAACCGCGCGTTGAAGCGTGAGGATTTCAGCAATGACAAAGTCGATGCCGGCGAAATCGGCGCAGGACACACGGTGACCGCGCTGTACGAAATTGTTCCGGCGGGCGAGAAGGGCTGGCTGGAGCCGCTGCGTTACGGCAAGTCGGAGCCGGTTGTTTCCGGGAAAAGCGGAGAATTGGCGATGCTGCGTGTGCGTTATCAACAGCCTGAAGGTGGGAAAAGTCTGCTGATCGAGCGGCCGATAGCCAATCAGACCGCGCCGGCTAGCGAGGATCTGCGTTTTGCTGCTGCCGTTGCCGCGTTTTCCCAGCAGCTCAAGGATGGCCGTTACACCGGCGACTTCAGCCTGAAAGACACGGAGACACTGGCCCGTGGCGCTCGTGGTGATGATCGCTTCGGTTTGCGCAATGAGTTCGTGCAACTGGTCGAACTGGCGCAGAGCTTGCGCAACTCAACCGCATCGAACGCGTTGGCCACTGAACAACGGATTGAATAAGTGAGTCGTCTGAAAGGCTTCATCAGTCAGCTGTTTGCCTCGGCAGACAGCTCAACCGCCAGCAGCGATGAATCGCTGCTGGCGCGTTATCGCGAGGGCGACGGCGCCGCGTTCGAGATCTTGTACGCGCGCCATCGCCAAGGCCTGTACCGGTTTCTGCTCGGCTTGAGCGGCAAACCGGAACTGGCCGACGAAGTATTTCAGGAAACCTGGCTGAGCCTGATTCGCAGCGCCAGTCAGCCACAAGGCCGGGCGACATTTCGTACGTGGCTGTTCCAGATCGCGCGCAATCGCCTGATCGATTACTGGCGCAAGCATGGCGCCCAGCAACCGCTGCACGACAGTTATGATGAGCAAGCGCATGCCGTCAGCGATGAGGCGAACGATCCCGAACAACTGCTCAGCCTGAGCCGCGACAACCAGCGTCTGGAAAGCGCCCTGCAAACCCTGCCCGCCGACCAGCGCGAAGTGTTCCTGCTGCGTACCCACGGCGACCTCGACCTGGCACAAATCGCCAGCCTCACCGAAGCATCGCTGGAAACCGTCAAAAGCCGCTTGCGCTACGCCCAGCAAAAACTGCGTCGGCTGCTGGCCGAGGAGGTACTGACATGACTGACGCCCGCCAGACACCCGAAGATCCGCTGATCAAACATGTGCGCGAACAGCACAACGCCGAACCACCAGCGCACCTCGATGCGTTCATCCTCAACGCCGCGCAGCGTCAAACCCCTGCGCCGACACCAAGCCTGTGGAAACGCTGGCTCGACGTCTGCCGCAAACCGCGCTGGCAAGTCGCATTCGCCAGCCTCGTCGGCGTGGCATTGATGCTGTCGCTTGTCCAGCGTGCTCCTGAGCCGCTGCGTCAGTACGACTACATTCCTGCCCCCGAGCTAGCAGTGCCCATGACCGACACGGACTCAGCGCAACTGCACCGATTGTCCGCCCCGGCCGGCGCCCTGCCAGCCCCTGTGCCGATGATGGAAATGGCCGCGCCGATGCAAGATCAAGCCATCAGCGCCGATGAAACCAAACTCAGCAAACGCGCCACCGCCCCGGCCAACGGCCTCGACGCACAACTGCGCGAAGTCCTGCGCCTGCGCGAATCCGGCCAATCGCAAGCCGCCGACAGCCTGTTCAACAACCTGCACAAACGCTACCCGAACGCCGATCTCGACGCCCGACTCGAACAGTTGCAGAAAAAATGACCGCCTGATCCCCCAGCCATTTGGCATTACCCCGCAAAAACGCGCACTATCGGGGCATTGCCGATGCGCTGGAGGACAACGTGGCAGCAAAAATTGACCGCATCGCCCAACTGCTCAACTGCCCGGAGAAGGGCGAAGAGATGCGGCGCGCGATTACCGAGACGCGTAAGGAGTTTCTGCTTAACCAGTCGGAAGAGGATGTCGTCGATGAAGGCGACGTTTTTGAGGAGGTTGAGGAGGAAGAAGACGACGATGATGATTACGACGAGTTTGACTGGACGACGGAGTAACGTCGTTCCGGTCCCTTTGCGTCACCCACAAAAAAGCCCCGGACCATCACAGTCCGGGGCTTTCTCGTTTAAATCAATGGTGCACCAGGCGGGATTCGAACCCACGACCCCTGCCTTCGGAGGGCAGTACTCTATCCAGCTGAGCTACTGGTGCAGCGGGCGACATCATACCTAGGTCGGCTCGGGGCGTCCATGCTGGGTTTCGGCACGGATTGTCAGTGCGCGTGTCGGCGCAAATCGCTGCATTCCATAAAGCTGTAACGTCCTGCAAAACCCTCGCTTGGCGCTTTCTCGGGACTGTTCTATGGTTTTGTGGCGGCTGAGGCTTTTGGCGCGTTGATCTGAAAAATTCCACAAACACGCCGTTTTTGTTCTTTTTTTCGAACGACCTATTGTCCTTTAACCCCTTTGATCCTACGATCCGTTTGAGATTTCAAACGCTCGTTGACCGGGCGTTGAAGCGCCAGTGTTTCGAATCGTGCACGGTTGAAGCGCCACACCCGGTCACTGATTTCCCTGACGGCAGCCTCGCGAGGCGCCTTTCTACAATCATAATTTGCTCCGCGCAGGCCGCGGTGCTGTTAAGGAAAGCCGACATGCAGCTTAAAGACACCCTGTTGTTCCGCCAGCAAGCCTTCATTGATGGCGCTTGGGTCGATGCGGACAACGGTCAGACGATCAAGGTCAACAACCCGGCCACCGGTGAAATCCTCGGTACCGTGCCAAAAATGGGCGCCGCCGAAACCCGCCGTGCCATTGAAGCCGCTGATAAAGCGCTGCCGGCCTGGCGTGCACTGACCGCCAAAGAGCGTGCCGGCAAGCTGCGTCGCTGGTTCGAACTGATGATCGAGCACCAGGACGACCTCGCGCGCCTGATGACCCTCGAGCAGGGCAAGCCGCTGGCCGAAGCCAAGGGCGAAATCGTTTACGCCGCTTCGTTCATCGAGTGGTTCGCCGAGGAGGCCAAGCGCATCTACGGTGATGTGATTCCGGGCCACCAGCCAGACAAGCGCTTGATCGTGATCAAGCAGCCAATCGGCGTGACCGCTGCGATCACCCCGTGGAACTTCCCGGCCGCGATGATCACCCGTAAAGCCGGCCCGGCACTGGCCGCCGGTTGCACCATGGTGCTCAAGCCTGCTTCGCAAACTCCGTTTTCCGCTTTCGCCCTGGCCGAACTGGCTCAGCGCGCGGGCATTCCTGCGGGCGTGTTCAGTGTCGTTTCCGGCAGCGCCGGCGACATCGGCAGCGAGCTGACCAGCAACCCGATCGTGCGCAAACTGTCCTTCACCGGTTCGACCGAAATCGGTCGTCAGCTGATGTCGGAATGCGCCAAGGACATCAAGAAAGTCTCGCTGGAACTGGGCGGCAACGCGCCGTTCATCGTGTTCGACGACGCGGACCTGGATAAGGCCGTCGAAGGCGCGATCATTTCCAAATACCGCAACAACGGCCAGACCTGCGTCTGCGCCAACCGTCTGTACATTCAGGATTCGGTCTACGACGCGTTCGCCGAGAAGCTGAAAGTGGCCGTGGCCAAACTGAAGATCGGCAACGGTCTGGAAGACGGCACCACCACTGGCCCGCTGATCGACGAAAAAGCCGTGGCCAAAGTGCAAGAACACATCGCTGACGCTGTAGCCAAAGGCGCCACCGTGCTGGCTGGTGGCAAGGCGATGGAAGGCAACTTCTTCGAGCCGACCATCCTCACCAACGTGCCGAAAAATGCCGCCGTGGCCAAGGAAGAAACCTTCGGTCCACTGGCGCCGCTGTTCCGCTTCAAAGACGAGGCCGAAGTGATCGCGATGTCCAACGACACCGAGTTCGGTCTGGCTTCGTACTTCTACGCTCGTGACCTCGGTCGTGTGTTCCGTGTCGCTGAAGCGCTGGAATACGGCATGGTCGGCGTCAACACCGGGCTGATCTCCAACGAAGTCGCGCCGTTCGGCGGCATCAAGGCCTCGGGCTTGGGCCGTGAAGGCTCCAAGTACGGCATCGAAGATTACCTGGAAATCAAATACCTCTGCCTGGGCATCTAAGCTCGGACAAGGATCGCTGCAAACGCAAAGGGCACGAGAGCGCTGTCCCTTTGCGTGGTTTCAAACCGGAATTTTCTCTGCGGCCAGGAACGCCGTGGCAGTCGATCATCGCATGCTGCCACCGTCGATTTCTCCCGCTTAATCCTTGAACCACGCCGCCCGATGAGCGGCGAATGAGGACTGTAATGAGCAAGACTAACGCTGAACTGATGGCCCGTCGTACCGCAGCTGTTCCACGTGGTGTTGGCCAGATTCACCCGATCTTCGCTGAATCGGCAAAAAACGCTACCGTGACTGACGTTGAAGGTCGTGAGTTCATCGACTTCGCCGGCGGCATCGCTGTACTGAACACCGGCCACGTGCACCCGAAAATCATCGCCGCCGTGACCGAACAGCTGAACAAGCTGACCCACACCTGCTTCCAGGTACTGGCTTACGAGCCGTACGTTGAGCTGTGCGAAAAGATCAACGCGAAGGTCCCAGGTGATTTCGCCAAGAAAACCCTGCTGGTCACCACCGGTTCCGAGGCCGTGGAAAACGCCGTGAAAATCGCCCGTGCCGCCACTGGCCGTGCCGGCGTGATCGCCTTCACCGGCGCTTACCACGGTCGTACCATGATGACCCTGGGTCTGACCGGTAAAGTCGTGCCGTACTCGGCCGGCATGGGCCTGATGCCAGGCGGTATCTTCCGCGCGCTGTACCCGAACGAACTGCACGGCGTGAGCATCGACGACTCGATCGCTTCCATCGAGCGCATCTTCAAGAACGACGCCGAGCCGAAAGACATCGCCGCAATCATCATCGAGCCTGTGCAGGGTGAAGGTGGTTTCTACGTTGCGCCGAAGGAATTCATGAAGCGCCTGCGCGCGCTGTGCGACCAGCACGGCATCCTGCTGATTGCTGACGAAGTGCAAACTGGCGCTGGTCGTACCGGTACGTTCTTTGCCATGGAACAGATGGGCGTTGCTGCCGACCTGACCACGTTCGCCAAATCCATCGCTGGCGGCTTCCCGCTCGCCGGTGTTTGCGGCAAGGCCGAATACATGGACGCCATTGCGCCAGGCGGCCTGGGCGGCACCTACGCCGGTAGCCCGATCGCTTGCGCCGCTGCTCTGGCAGTGATGGAAGTGTTCGAAGAAGAGCAACTGCTGGACCGCTGCAAGGCTGTCGGCGAACGTCTGGTCACTGGCCTGAAAGCTATCCAGGCCAAGTATCCGGTGATTGGCGAAGTCCGAGCCCTGGGCGCGATGATCGCGGTCGAGCTGTTCGAAAACGGTGACAGCCACAAGCCAAACGCTGCAGCAGTAGCGTCGGTTGTGGCCAAGGCTCGCGACAAGGGCCTGATCCTGCTGTCCTGCGGCACCTACGGCAACGTTCTGCGCGTCCTCGTACCGCTGACCTCGCCGGACGAGCAACTGGACAAAGGCCTGGCGATCATCGAAGAGTGCTTCTCCGAGCTCTGATCACCCCGTGTGACCTGATCGACAAAAACCCGCTTCGGCGGGTTTTTTTACGCCCCTTGAAACACATCGAGCGCTTTAGCGCTGTATCGAATGGCCAGCATTGGCTAAGGTTCAGGCATTGCAAGGGAGAGCGCGCATGACTGCCGTTGATTTACCCGCCGTACCGCGAGTGCTGATTGCCGAGGCTGATCCGTGGTCTCGCGACTTGCTCAAACAAGTGTTGCTGAACGTGCGTTGCGATGCACGGCTGGATCTGTGTGCCGATGGCCAGCAAGCCATGTCGATGCTCAGCGAAATTCCGTATGACCTCGCCATCGTCGATTGGGAACTGCCCGGCGTCGATGGTTTGAATGTGCTGCGCAGCGTGCGTCAGCGCAAGCGCAATCCACCGCTGCCGTTCATTCTGATGAGCAACCGCAACGACAGCGCCAGTGTGCGCGAAGCGATTCCGCTGGCGCCAACGGCGTATCTGACCAAGCCGCTGAATATGGAAAATCTGACTGAGCGTTTACAAGGCTTGTTGCTGAATGCCGGTGAAGAGGTGTTCTGTGAGGTGCCGGCATTGGCGCCGGGCATGACCTTGGCAGTATTTCTTGAGCGCCGCCGCGAGCAAGCCGACGGCGCACCGTTGATGACCGATGTGCAGGTGGCGGTGAAGCGCAGCCTCAATCCCAATGGCCTCGATCTGAAGTTGCTGGAAGATGAGATCAAAACCGATCCACAGATCACGGCGGTGTTGATCGCTGCGGCCAACAGCGCGGCGCAGCACCACGGCGCGCCGGTGCAAACACTGGCGCAAGCCCTGCATCGCTTGGGCACCGGACAGAGCATGAACCTGATTCTGGGGTTGGCACTCAAACGCAGCGCCAGACTCAGTGATCCGTGCCTGGCGGATTACGCCGAACGTTACTGGGGGTTGTCGCTGCACACCGCTGAATACGCCCGCACGCTGGCGCGCTTGCTCGATCTCGATCAGGAGCGCTGTTACTGCGCGGGCATGCTGCATCGCTTGGGTGATCTGGCGTTGCTGCGTTGTCTGCAGGAATGGCAGCAGGCCGGTGGTGAGCTGGATGAGCTGGAGGAAGTCGGCGAGGCGCTGGCGGAATTTGGCGCGGCATATGGTTCGGCCCTGCGTACTCGCTGGCGATTGCCGCTGGAGCTGCGTGAGCTGATTGCCTCGGTCTACCAGCTCGGTGGCGGCGTGTATTCCCGCGAGGCGCTGGTGATGAACATGTCGGCGCAGATGGCCCGCTTGACCGAGCATGAGGGCGTGGAGGAGTTGGCGAAGAGCCGCACGGCGCGGTTGCTCAAGATCGGGCTGCCGGAGTTGATGCGGATGCGCAAATAACCTGACTTACACAATTCCAATGTAGGAGTGAGCCTGCTCGCGATAGCGGTGTGTCAGTCAATTCTGTGTGTCCGACACACCGCTATCGCGAGCAGGCTCACTCCTACAATGGATCTCTGTGTAGCTGAGATACGGGTCAGGCAGAAATGATGCGGTTCTTGCCCTGCCGTTTGGCCTCATACATGGCCGCATCCGCACGGGCGAACAGGCTGTCGAGGCTTTCGTCTTCCCCGGTAAGGCTGGTCAGCCCCTGGCTGACTGTGATGCCGTACGTCTGCCCGTCATGGCTGAAGCTCAACCGCTGAATTTCCTGCTGCAGTCGCTCGGCCACTTGCATGGCCATGTCCGGTGCGCACCCTGGAAACACCGCCGCAAACTCTTCCCCGCCAATCCGCCCGAACAGATCACCGCGACGTAACGAGCCACGCCCGCACTCGGCAATCCGCTGCAACACGTTGTCGCCTTCGGGATGGCCGTAACTGTCGTTGATCACTTTGAAGTCATCGATATCGAGCAGCAAAAACGCCATGGGCGAACCCTGCGCACGCGCCTCTTCGAACTCGCGGTTGGCGCACTCGAAGAAGTGACGGCGGTTGCTGCTTTGCGTCAGCACGTCGGTGGTCGCCAAGCGATGCAGCTCGGTTTCCATCTGCTTCTTGTCAGTGATGTCCTCGGCGATGCCGACGATGATCACCGGTTGCCCCGGCTCGTCCTGACGGTTGATGAAGCACTTATCGCTGAGCCAGCGCACCTGGCCGTCGGCGGCGATGATGCGGTATTCGCGATCTTCTACCGCACCTTTGTGCAGGACTTCGGTGAGGCTGCGTTCGGCGTATTCCAGATCGTCGGGGTAGATGCTGTCACGCCATTGGTTGTAGTCGGCGAGCAGCAGGCCGGCGGAGCGACCGAAAATCCGTTCGTAGGCGGGGCTGACGTACAGCACCTGACGGGTTTCCCAGTTGAAAGCCCAGAGCACGGCGTTGACGCTGACCAGCAATGAGCTAAACAGCTGCTCGCGTTCGCTTAGCCGAGCGACCTCGCCTTGGGCATGCATCAACGCCATCAGGGTTTGCGCGGCCTCGGGCCACTGCGGTAAGGATGAGTCTTTTTGGTTGTTATTGACCATCGGCACAGATCTCAAAGGACGTGCCGCAATTCGACAACGGCCACAGTACAGCCCGCCGGGATGGCGAAGTGTCTTTGAGATAGGCGATTTTTAGCGAAGTTCCGAAGGGTGCACCCGGGAGCCGGGTGCACCGATCAACGGTCTCAGACTGCTGCAGGACGCAGCGAGTAGGTTTTCAACTGGTCAGCGAACTCGCGCAGGGACTGGATGCCACTGGCTTCCGCCTCGTGAATCCACTCTTTGATGGCCGCGAGCATGTCGTGGCCATTTGCGCTGGTCTTGACCCAGATCTGCTGCAGGGCCAGGCGTTTTTCGTAAATTACCTTCAACGCCTGACTGTGCTCGAGCATGGTCTGGATGCGCACGTGGTGACGATCTTCCAGCAGGCTGGTTTCCCGCGACAGCAGACGCTTGGCGCGGTGGAACTGGTGGCGCACCGAATGATCGACCTTGGCCAGTTCTTGCTTGACCAGCGGACCGATCACCAATTTGCGGTACTGGGCCATGATCTGGAAACGGTTGTTGAGGATGGCCATGGCGGTGTCCATGTCCAGATTGCCCTTGCCTTCGACGCGGTGGGCGATCGGCGCTACACGCTGAACCTTGGCCAGACGCAGGAAGCTGAAGACTTTGATCCACGCCCAGCCGAGGTCGAACTCCCACTTCTTCACCGACAGCTTGGCCGAGTTAGGGTAGGTGTGATGGTTGTTATGCAGTTCTTCGCCGCCGATCAGGATGCCCCACGGCACCAGATTGGTCGCCGCGTCGCGGCATTCGAAGTTGCGGTAACCGACAGCATGGCCCAGACCGTTGATGACGCCGGCAGCCCACACCGGGATCCACATCATCTGGATCGCCCAGATGGTGATGCCGATGGTGCCGAACAGCAGCAGGTCGATAACGCCCATGATTGCCACGCCCAGCAGCGGGTAGCGGCTGTAGACGTTGCGTTCGATCCAGTCTTCGGGGCAGTTCTTGCCGTAGATGCGCAGGGTTTCCGGGTTCTGCGCTTCGGCGCGGTACAGCTCGGCGCCGGTGCGCAGTACCGTCGACAAACCCTTGATGACCGGGCTGTGCGGGTCGTCTTCGGTTTCGCACTTGGCGTGGTGTTTACGGTGGATGGCGGTCCACTCGCGGGTGTTCTGCGCCGTGGTCAGCCACAGCCAGAAACGGAAAAAGTGCTTCAGACCGGCATTCAGCTCCAGCGAGCGATGGGCCGAGTAGCGGTGCAGATAGACCGTGACGGCAACAATCGTCACGTGGGTCATCAGCAGGGTGACTGCGACCAGAGACCAGGCCGACAAGCCAAGAAAACCTTCGTACCACATAGGCTATAGGGCCCTCGATAAAGATAAAAACAGCCGTTGCATTATCACCAAGCACACAGATAAAACCAGTCGCCCTTTCAGATAAGAGTCGCTGGATGTTTCTTGACCTATAATTCCAACCTTTTTGTAGGGACATGGACAGCCGAATGCCTGCCACTTACCGCGATGCATTGCGTGCAGCGCTGCTCTATCTCGTGCTTGCCGCTGTCTGGCTGCAAGGTACTGATCATTTATTAAACAATTTCTTCGATAACTCCGTCGATCTTGCCCGATGGCAACTGATCAACGGTTACGTCTTTGCGGCGCTCAGCGCCGGGCTGATTTTCCTGGCGCGGGCGCGATTGTGTGAGTTTCTCGGGATTGGCGCGCGTTTGCGCGAGCGCCACGCTGATCGCGAACGCCTGCGTCAGGCCGCGGCGGTCTTCGATTGCACCCGCGAAGGGGTGTTGGTGACCAACCATCAAGGGCTGATCGTGCACGTCAATCGCGCGTTCATCGAGATTACCGGTTATCAGCGTGAAGAAGTCATTGGGCAACAGCCGAGTCTGTTCAAATCCGGCCACCATCCGCCAGGGTTCTATCAGGCGATGTTCGCTACCCTTGAGTCGCAGGGCGAATGGAGCGGCGAGATCTGGAACCGGCGCAAAAGCGGCGAGATTTATCCACAGTGGCAGACCATCCGGGTCATTCACGATGATCAGGGCCGGCTCAGCCATTACGTCGCGGTGTTTTCCGACATCAGCGCGATCAAGGATTCCGAGCATGAACTCAAACACCTCGCACACCACGATCCGCTGACCGATCTGCCCAATCGTCTGCTGTTCAGCGATCGCGCCGAGCAGGCGCTGGCCTCGGCGCAAAACCACAAGCGCGGCTGTGCATTGCTGATGCTCGATCTCGATCACTTCAAGATGATCAACGACAGCCTCGGCCATAACGTCGGCGATCGCTTGCTCAAGGCCGTGGCGGCGCGTTTGCAAGCGCTGTTCGGCCCCGGGATTACCCTGGCGCGGCTCGGCGGCGATGAGTTCGCGGTACTGGCGGAAAGTTGTCCACAGCCGGTGCAGGCGGCGGCGCTGGCGCAACGCATTCTCGATGCGCTGAAGGAGCCGTTCTGTATTGATGGCAATCAGTTGTTCATCAACGCCAGCCTCGGCATCAGTCTGTTCCCCAGCGATGCGCTAAGCGCCGAGCAACTGTTGCGCAATGCCGATGCGGCGTTGTTCAAGGCCAAAAGTAGCGGTCGCAACGGTTACGCCTTGTACACCGAAGAACTTACCGCCCACGCCCAGCAACGTGTGGAGATCGCATTCGAGCTGCGCCGCGCGCTGGAGCAGCAGGAACTGCGGGTTTACTACCAACCCGTGCATGACTTGAAAACCAGTCGCCTGATTGGCGTCGAAGCCTTGGTGCGCTGGCAGCATCCGGTGCGTGGTCTGGTGTCGCCGGCGGAGTTCATTCCGATCGCTGAACGCACCGGGTTGATCGCCGAAATCGACGCTTGGGTCATGCAGCAGGCGTGTCGGCAGATGTGTGAGTGGCAGCAGGCCGGGATCGTGCTGTCTTTTGTCGCGGTAAATGTGTCTTCGCGCCTGTTTGCCCGGCGTGAGTTGTATCAGCAGGTGGCGCAGGTGCTGCACGACACCGGGCTGGATCCGGCGTATCTGGAGCTGGAGGTGACTGAAAGCGCGGTGATGGATGATCCAGAGGTGGCTCTGGAGCAGATGCATCGTTTGCGCGAACTGGGTATTCGCCTGGCCATCGATGATTTCGGCACGGGCTATTCGTCGCTGTTACGGCTCAAGCGCTTGCCGGTGCAGAAATTGAAGATCGATCAGGGTTTCGTTGCCGGGTTGCCGTGGGATGAAGATGACGCGGCGATTGTCCGGGTGATTATCGCGTTGGCCCGGAGCATGGGCATGCAGGTGCATGCCGAGGGTATTGAACAGGTTGAGCAGGCGGCGTTTCTGTTGGGACAGGAATGTGACCTGGGGCAGGGGTACTGGTTTGGGCGGCCGAGTCCGGCAAAGGAGATTGATTGGGCGAGAACTCCGGTGATTGGTTAAAAGATCAAAAGATCGCAGTCTGCAAGCCCTTGCCCGGCCACATAATGTTTTCTAGTTATATAAACATTCTTAAATAGTCTTTTTAAGAATATCCGCGCCTCTCTTATATTGCTCCTACGCCGAACGCAGTGCCGCCCACTGCCAGGCAAATCCCATTCAAAGGAGCAGCACCATGAGCGCATCCCTTCGCAGCGTTGACGGTCAGGACGAAAGCGCCATCTTGCGTGAAATCCAGAGCGCCCTGCGCGATCTGCGTTTCGGCGCGGTGGAGATCACTGTGCATAACGCGCAAGTCGTGCAGATCGAACGCAAAGAGAAATTCCGTTTGCAGCAACCGGGCAAACAACCGGGCTGAGTTGAAGATCAAAAGATCGCAGCCTGCGGCAGCTCCTACAGGGGGCTGTGTGTAGGAGCTGCCGAAGGTTCGGGCCGCGATCGGACGATCTTTAGCCGGCACATCCGATTCCAGATATTCATAAGAAAAAGCCACCACCAAGAATTCCAGGAGCTTTCACCATGTCGTCGATTCGCCGTTACGCTTTGGCCGCCCTGGCCAGTGCTGTGTTTGCCGGTTCCGCCGTTGCCAAGGATTACGAACTGCTCAACGTGTCGTATGACCCGACGCGCGAGCTGTATCAGGATTACAACGCTGAATTCATCAAGTTCTGGCAGAAAGACCACGCTGGCGACACCGTTAAAATCCAGCAATCCCACGGTGGTTCGGGCAAGCAGGGCCGTGCGGTGATCGACGGTCTGCGCGCTGACGTCGTGACCCTGGCGCTGGCCGGCGACATCGACGAAATCGCCAAACTCGGCAAGACCCTGCCCGCCGACTGGCAGAAGCGTCTGCCGGAAGCGAGCACGCCGTACACCTCGACCATCGTCTTCCTGGTGCGCAAGGGCAACCCGAAAGGCATCAAGGACTGGGGCGATCTGGTCAAGAACGACGTCTCGGTGATCACCCCGAACCCGAAAACCTCCGGCGGCGCCCGCTGGAACTTCCTCGCCGCGTGGGCCTATGGCCTGAAAGCCAACGGCGGTGACGAAGCCAAAGCCAAAGAATATGTGCAGACCCTGTTCAAGCACGTGCCAGTGCTGGATACCGGTGCACGCGGTTCGACCATTACCTTCGTCAACAACGGTCAGGGTGATGTGTTACTGGCTTGGGAAAACGAAGCGTTCCTGGCACTGAAAGAAGATGGCGGCGCCGACAAGTTCGACATTGTCGTGCCTTCGCTGTCGATCCTCGCCGAGCCGCCAGTGGCGGTGGTCGACAAGAACGCCGAGAAGAAGGGCAACGAGCAGATCGCCGAAGCCTATCTGAAGCACTTGTACAGCCCGGCCGGTCAGGAGATCGCCGCGAAGAACTTCTACCGTCCGCGTGACAAGGACGTGGCCGCGAAGTACGCCCAGCAGTTCCCGAAACTGGACCTGGTGACCATCGACAAGGACTTCGGCGGCTGGAAAACCGCGCAACCTAAATTCTTCAACGACGGTGGCGTGTTCGACCAGATTTATCAGGCGCAGTAATCTGACTTCAGCCACACATCAAGCCTGAAGCCAGGCGCGGAAAATGTGGGAGCGAGCTTGCTCGCGAAAGCGGAGTGTCAGACGACGTAGAGTTGGCTGATACTCCCTCTTCGCGAGCAAGCTCGCTCCCACATTGGTGCGTTCAGCGGAATGCTTTTTAACCAAGGACTTTTATGTCGCGTCGTATCTCCCCCGTCATACCCGGCTTCGGGCTGACGCTGGGCTACACCTTGGTGTACCTCAGCCTGATTGTGCTTATCCCGCTGGCGGCGATGTTCGTCCACGCCGCCCAACTCACCTGGGATCAGTTCTGGGCGATCATCTCCGCACCGCGGGTGCTTGCGGCCTTGAAGCTGAGCTTCGGCACCGCGCTGTGCGCTGCGATCATCAACGGCATCATCGGCACGTTGCTGGCCTGGGTGCTGGTGCGCTACACCTTCCCGGGGCGCAAGGTGATCGACGCGATGATCGATCTGCCGTTCGCCCTGCCGACAGCGGTGGCCGGTATCGCGCTGACCGCGCTGTATGCGCCGGCTGGTCTGGTCGGCCAATTCGCCGCTGACCTCGGTTTCAAAATCGCCTACACCCCGCTCGGTATCACTCTGGCGCTGACCTTCGTCACCCTGCCGTTCGTGGTGCGCACGGTACAGCCGGTGCTGGCCGACATTCCCCGTGAAGTCGAAGAAGCTGCCGCGTGCCTCGGCGCGAAACCCTTGCAGGTGTTCCGCCACATCCTCGTACCTGCGCTGCTGCCAGCCTGGCTCACCGGTTTTGCCCTGGCGTTCGCGCGTGGCGTCGGCGAGTACGGTTCGGTGATTTTCATCGCCGGCAACATGCCGATGAAAACCGAAATCCTGCCGCTGCTGATCATGGTCAAACTCGACCAATACGATTACACCGGCGCTACCGCCATCGGCGTGCTGATGCTGGTGGTTTCCTTCGTCCTGTTGCTGCTGATCAACTTGCTGCAGCGGCGCATCGAAACCCCATAAGGAGGCGCGAACATGTCCCAATCGTCTATTGCGGCCGCCTCTTCGGCCAACGCTGCACGCCGTGGCAGTGCCACTTCGCGCAGAATCCTGATCGGCCTTGGCTGGCTGGTCTTTTTCCTGTTTCTGCTGCTGCCGTTGTTCATCGTGGTATCGCAGGGTTTGAAAAATGGCCTCGGTGCGTTCTTCACCGCGATCTTTGAACCGGATGCACTGTCGGCACTGAAACTCACCGTATTCGCCGTGTTGATTTCGGTGCCGCTGAACCTGGTGTTCGGCGTCAGCGCCGCGTGGTGCGTGAGCAAGTACTCGTTCCGCGGCAAGAGCATGCTGGTGACCCTGATTGACCTGCCGTTCTCGGTATCGCCGGTGATCGCCGGTCTGGTCTACGTGCTGATGTTTGGCGCGCAGGGCCTGTTCGGGCCTTGGCTGCAGGATCACGACATCCAGATCGTCTTCGCCTTGCCGGGCATCGTGCTGGCGACGATCTTCGTCACCGTGCCGTTCGTGGCTCGTGAACTGATCCCGCTGATGCAGGAACAAGGCACGCAGGAAGAGGAAGCCGCGCGTTTGCTCGGCGCCAATGGCTGGCAGATGTTCTGGCACGTCACCGTCCCCAACATCAAATGGGGCCTGATCTATGGCGTGGTGCTGTGTACCGCGCGGGCCATGGGTGAATTCGGTGCGGTGTCGGTGGTGTCCGGGCACATTCGCGGGGTGACCAACACCTTGCCGTTGCACGTCGAGATCCTCTACAACGAATACAACCACGTGGCCGCGTTCGCTGTGGCGAGCCTGTTGCTGATCCTGGCGCTCTTCATCCTGCTGCTCAAGCAGTGGAGCGAAAACCGTATCAACCGCCTGCGCGCCAGCGCCGCGGAGGAATAATTCATGTCGATCGAAGTGCGTAACGTCAGCAAGAATTTCAATGCCTTCAAGGCGCTGGACAACATCAGCCTGGACATCCACAGCGGTGAGTTGGTGGCGCTGCTCGGCCCGTCGGGCTGCGGCAAGACCACCCTGCTGCGGATCATCGCCGGTCTGGAAACCCCGGATCAGGGCAACATCGTCTTCCACGGCGAAGACGTCTCCGGCCACGATGTGCGTGATCGCAACGTCGGTTTTGTGTTCCAGCATTACGCGTTGTTCCGCCACATGACCGTTTTCGATAACGTCGCCTTTGGCCTGCGCATGAAACCGAAAAACCAGCGCCCGAGCGAAAGCCAGATCGCGACCAAGGTTCATGAGTTGCTGAACATGGTGCAGCTGGATTGGCTGTCGGATCGTTATCCGGAGCAGTTGTCCGGTGGCCAGCGTCAGCGGATTGCTTTGGCCCGTGCCTTGGCGGTCGAACCGAAAGTACTGCTGCTGGATGAGCCGTTCGGCGCGCTTGATGCCAAGGTGCGTAAAGAACTGCGCCGCTGGCTGGCGCGGTTGCACGAAGACATCAATCTGACCTCGGTGTTCGTGACCCACGACCAGGAAGAGGCGATGGAAGTCGCCGACCGTATCGTGGTGATGAACAAGGGCGTGATCGAACAGATTGGCTCACCGGGCGACGTCTACGAAAACCCGGCCAGCGATTTCGTTTATCACTTCCTCGGCGATTCGAACCGCTTGCTGCTGAGCGACGACAATCACGTGCTGTTCCGCCCGCATGAAGTATCGTTGTCCAAACACGAACTGGAAGATCACCATGCCGCTGAGGTGCGTGATATCCGGCCGTTGGGCGCGACCACGCGGGTGACGTTGAAGGTAGAAGGGCAGACTGATCTGATCGAGGCCGAAGTGGTGAAAGACCATGACAGCCTGATCGGCTTGGCCAAGGGTGAAACCCTGTTCTTCAAGCCGAAGGTCTGGCAGAAAGTCGCCAGCCTTTAAGATCAAAAGCTTCGCGAGCAGGCTCGCTCCCACAGGGAATTCGGTCGGACATGAATTTTGTGTTCAGCACCAGTCCACTGTGGGAGCGAGCTTGCTCGCGAAAGCGATTCAGACAGCCGCACGATTCGGATTAACCCGCACCACCCCCGCCCGCGCCTCGATCTGCTCTTTCAATTCATGCCGCATCCCGAGCATGAACGCCAACTCGGCCACCACAAACAACGGCCCGACAATCAGCCCGCTGACATCGTCGACAAACGCCGGTTTGCGCCCTTCATAGTGATGCCCGACAAACTGTATCACCCAGCCGACCACAAACATCGCCAGACCACTGCTCAGCCAGACCAGGGTGCTCTGCTGCGCCAGCACATGCCCGGCCCAGACCGACAGGCCCATCAGCACCGTCATCAATACCCCGAGCTTCACTTCCAGCCGCAGGTAAAACCACGCCGAGGCCAGCGCCAACACAGCGGCTGGAGATACCCACAACCCGCCCAGCGACCATTCTGGCCGCGACAACAAAACCGCCACCGCCACCACAATCAGCGGAATGCCGATAAAGTGGCTGGCGATGTTGCGCGGATCACGGTGGTAGGCAGCGTATTGACTGAGATGGTCGACGAGGCTTTTCATTGTTGTTCCTCCGGTAGGGTTGATCGCATCATCCCTCGGGATCAGGGTTCGCTCTGTCAGGCAGGCGACAATCCAGGAGTGTTTATGCAAATGCGTTCGCGATTGATGACCGGGCAGTGGTTCAGTCATCTGCCGGCGTCCTTTCAGGATAGTCTGCTGGCGGCGGCCCGGGAGAGGCGGCTGACGGCGGGTCAGCGCCTGTTTCAGCGCGGCGATGCGCCGTGCGGCTTGTATGCGGTGCTCGACGGCGCGGTGCGCATCGGTGCTGTCAGCGAGCAGGGCAAGGAGGCTTTATTGAGCCTGGTCGAGGCGCCGCACTGGTTCGGCGAAATCTGCCTGTTCGATGGCCAGCCGCGTACGCATGACGCCTATGCCGTCGGGCCGTGCACCTTGCTCAACATTCCTCAGGCGACGCTGTTGAAGTTGCTTGATGAAAATCCAGTGTACTGGCGGCATCTGGCGCTGCTGATGAGCCACAAACTGCGCCTGACCTTCATCAACCTCGAACAACTGAGCCTGCTGCCGGCCCCGGCGCGTCTGGCGCATCGCTTGCTGATGATTGCCGAAGGCTACGGCGAACTCGACGCGCCACGCCGGGTGCTGCAACTGCCGCAGGAACAGCTGGCGTCGATGCTGTCGCTGTCTCGGCAGACCACCAACCAGATTCTCAAGGATTTGCAGGGACAGGGGATTATCGGGCTGGGGTATGGCGAGATCGAAATCCTCGACGCCGCGCGATTGCGCGCCCTGGCCACGATCTAACGGGCACCCGAGATCCCCTGTGGGAGCGAGCCTGCTCGCGAAAGCGGTGGGTCATTCAACTGAGATTTCGACTGAACCGACGCCTTCGCGAGCAGGCTCGCTCCCACATTTTTGATCTGTGCTGGTTTTACGAACCGCGATAGGTCGAAAAACCGTACGGGCTGAGCAGCAGCGGGATGTGGTAGTGCTGATCGGTCTGCTTCACTTCAAAAATCACCGGAATCTCCGGGAAGAAGGTGTCGTGCTTGATCTTCTTGAAGTACTCGCCGGTCTTGAACACTACGCGGTATTCACCCGCTTCAAAAGGCTGTTTGGCCGGGAACAGCTCGGCGATCCGCCCCTGTTCATTGGTGGTGCCTTGGGCCAACGGCTGCCAGTTCTGGCCAACGTGTTTTTCCAGAGTCACGTCGATGCCCGGCGACGGCAGGCCATTTTCCAGATTGAGCACGTGCACGCTCAACGGATTACCGGCGGCGAATGCAAGGCTTGAAAACGCGCTCAGGCCGAGCGCGGCGAAGGTCATGCGCAAAGTGCTCATGGATGCATCTCCTTATTGGGAACGGGTAGTGGCCAGACCGGTTTTCCCGGCCGCCTTGATCGCACAGTTTTCGTCTTGCTCACCGCCACCGGAACCGGCCACGCCCATCGCGCCCACCAGTTCAGTGCCGAGGAACAGCGGGATCCCGCCGCCGAGCAGCAGCAACTCGTCGAGGGTGTTGAGGTTGGCGGTTTCCGGGTTGCTGCGAGCGCGTTCGGCGAACAGCCGGGTGGCGGTTTTGGTCGACAGCGCGGTGTAAGCCTTGCGCTGGCTGGCAGCAGTGTTGTGCGGGCCGACACCGTCGCCGCGCAAGGTCACCAACAGATTGCCGCCGCGATCGAGTACCGACACCGTGCCGGTGCAGTTGGCCATTGCCGTGTCGGCGAGCAGCTGTGCAGTTTTCAGGTCGAGGTCGGCGTGACGTGGCAGTTCAGGGCTGGCGACAGCCGCGCCACTGAGGCCGATCATCAGGCTTGCAACGAGGAATTTGACGGTCATGGACAGGCTCCAAAAGCGAAGGTCGTCACCTTAATCGCCGGTCTTCGTCAGAACCTCGTCAGTCTGATTACAAGTTTGTAATGGGCAACGCTGCCGAAGGCGCCTAGCCTGTGTGCCTATCAATCGAGGTGTGCCATGCGTTTGCTGGTCGTAGAAGATGAAGCCAAAACCGCGAATTTCCTCGCCAAAGGCCTGGGCGAGTCGGGTTTTGCCGTGGACGTGGCACTCAATGGTCTCGATGGTCGCTACTTTATCGAGCAGCAGGAATACGACCTGATCATCCTCGACGTGATGCTCCCCGGCCTCAATGGCTGGCAATTGCTGCAACTGATCCGCCAGCGCGGCGCCACGCCAGTGCTGTTCCTCACCGCCAAGGACGCCATTGAAGACCGCGTGCGCGGCCTCGAACTGGGCGCCGACGATTACTTGCTCAAACCCTTCGCCTTCGCCGAACTGCTCGCGCGCGTGCGCACCTTGCTGCGGCGCGGGCCGATGCGCGAAGCCGAGTCGTACACCATCGCCGATCTGGAAATCGACGTGCTGCGCCGCCGCGTCAGCCGTGGTGGCCAGCGCATCGCCCTGACCAACAAAGAATTCGCCCTGCTGCAACTGCTTGCCAGTCGCCAGGGCGAAGTGCTGTCGCGCACGCTGATTGCCTCGCAGGTGTGGAACCTGAATTTCGACAGCGACACCAACATGGTCGAAGTGGCGGTGCGTCGTTTGCGCGCGAAAGTCGATGATCCTTACATGCCGAAACTGATCCACACCGTGCGCGGCGTCGGTTATCAGCTGGAAGCTCCTGACGATGCGCTCTAGGTCGATCGCCTGGCGTTTGGCGCTGGCGTTCGCATTGGTTTGCGCTTTGGTGCTGAGCGCGATTGGCGTGTTTCTCTACCGCTCGCTGGCCACGGAAATCGCTTGGCGTGATGACCTCGCGTTGCTCGGTCGACTGGAGCAAGTGCGTGCCTTGCTCGCCGACAGCGATAGCTTGGGCGCATTGCAGGCACGGCCGCGGCTCTATCAGAACATGCTCGGCAATCTCGACAGCCTGCTACTGGTGCGCCGTGCCGATGGCTCCAGTGTGATCGCTATCAACCCACGGCAACGCGAGTTGCCCGCGCTGAACGCGATCCCCCGCGAGCAAACGCCGCAGCGCCCCGATGTGCTCACGTGGCAAGCACCGGACGGTGCCGAATTGGCGCTGTTGTCCGGCGAAGCGCAAGGGCCGAATGGCGAGCCGCTGACGGTCATCGCCGGTAAAGTGCTGAGTGAGCGCGAGCAGATGCTCGGCAGCTATCGCATGCGCTTGTACCTGTCGGTTGGCCTCGGTGCGTTGCTCGCCTTTGCCCTAGGCTTGCTGTTGCTACGCCGGGGCTTGCGACCGTTACGGCAGTTGAGCGCAGCCGTGCGCGGCATCGATCTGCGCAGCCTCGATCAACGTTTACCTGCCGCTGGCACACCCACGGAACTGCTTGAACCGGTACAGGCACTCAACGGCATGCTGGCACGACTGGACGACAGCGTGCAGCGCCTGTCGCAGTTCTCCGCCGACCTCGCCCACGAGATTCGTACGCCGCTGCACACGCTGTTGGCGAGCAACGGCCAGGCGCTGAATCATCCGCGCAGTACCGAGGAGTATCAGGAAGTCCTGGCCTCGAACATGGAAGAGTTCGAGCGACTCAAACGCATGGCGGAGAACCTGATGTTCCTCGCTCGTGCGGAGCAGGCAGAACGTGCGCTCAATCTGCAATTGCTGGATCTGCACAGCGTTGGCGGCGAACTGTGTGATTACTTTGAAGCCTTGGCCGATGACCGCGATCTGCGGCTGGACAATCAACTGCATGGCGAACTGCTTGCCGATCAGCAATTGCTGCAACGGGCGCTCGGGAATTTATTGGCGAATGCCGTGCGCCACGCTGACTCCGGAACCGTGATCAGCTTGCGCCGCCGCGACGAGTCAGGTTGGTGCTGGTTGCAGGTGCACAACCACGGGCCGGCGATTGCACCCGAGCATCTGGGTAAACTGTTCGACCGTTTCTACCGCGTCGATCCTTCACGGGCAGAGCCGGGGGATTCGGGTGGGTTGGGGTTGGCGATTGTCCAGTCGATCATGCAACTGCATGGGGGACAGGTGCGGGTGAGCAGTGATGCTGATGGCACCATTTTTGAGCTGGGTTTTGGTGTTAACAGGTGATTACTACTTGCTCACTCGGAATTAGGCTAATCTTGCTCACTGACTGCATCAAATGCGATGCAAATTAAGCAAATATCTGAATTTGCACCGTATTTGATGCAGGAAATAACATGGAACAGCTTGGTGAATTGATCAAAGCCCTGCGCAAGGCGAACAAAATGACTCAGCAGGCACTGGCTCAGCAATACGGAATGAGCCGCGCGACGATTTCGGGGATCGAAAACAACACTATTTCGGAAATCGGCGTGCGTAAAGTCGAAGCGATCCTCAACGGATTTGGCTATGAGCTGACGGCGGTTCCACGTCAGTCTCGTCGACCGACACTCGATACGCTGCAAAAGGTTAACTTCCATGACTGAGTCGTCGGATCGATTAAACGTCTGTGTCGGCGGGCAAGCGGTAGGGACGTTGGCGCGCGGGCAAGATCGAGTCGACAGCGTCTTCAATTACCGCGAGGAAGCCAGTGCTGAAAATGCCGTGTCGCTGACAATGCCGTCCCGCCTGGAAAGTTATGGTTGGCAGCATGGTATCCATCCGGTTTTCGAGATGAATCTGCCGGAAGGTGCGCTACGTGATGAGCTGGTTCGGCGCTTCAGTAAGGCGGTTCGCGGCTTCGATGATTTTGCGTTGCTGGCTATTGTCGGCCCCTATCAGCTCGGTCGGTTATCCATTGCCAGCGCATCGATGACGGATCGGCCGCCCGAAACGTCTCTGGCCGATCTGCTGGTGCACGATGGTGCACAAGACCTGTTCGAGGAACTGTTGCAAACCTATGGTCAGTATTCCGGTGTGTCCGGTGTGCAACCCAAAGTGCTGGTGCGTGACAGCGCGGCCGCGATTGATCGCCTGACTCATCGCGGGTCCACTCACCTGGTTAAAGCTTTTCGCGCCGATGAATATCCGCATTTGGCGACCAACGAATACTTTTGCATGCGTGCTGCGCAACACAGCGGGCTTGAGGTTCCGCAGTTTGAACTGAGCGAACATGGCAAGTTTCTGGTAATCGAGCGCTTTGACTTGAGCCCTACGGGCTACCTCGGTTTCGAGGACTTCTGCGTACTCAATGGTTGGTCATCGAAAGCCAAATACGACGGCTCTTACGAAGGTGCGGCCCGGCAGATCAAAGCGTTTGTTTCACCTGCATTGCTCAATCAGGCGCTGGAAGCATTTTTCAAAATAGTGGCTTTGTCCGCAGGCCTGAAAAACGGCGACGCGCATCTAAAAAATTTTGGCGTGCTTTACGAAAACTGCGGCGAGGAATCAGTAATCAGGCTCGCCCCCGCATACGACATTATCACCACCTCGGTCTACATAAAGAACGACAGTATGGCGTTGCTGTTGGGTGGTTCGAAGGCTTGGCCAAAGCACAAAATGCTGGTGCGCTTCGGTCGAACTGCCTGCAATCTGACCGAAGCGCGTTGCAATGAATTACTGCAGCAAGTCGCTAATGGCATGCAGGTAACGATGGGCGAACTGGCCGGGTACAGCGCAGGTCATCCAGCGTTCGCTGAGATGGGTGCTGCGATGATCGAACAATGGTTGTCTGGTATGGCGCGCAGCCTGATTAAAAGCTGACAATCAGCGCAACCCATCACGAAACTGCCCCGGCGTCAGCCCCGTCCAGCGCTTGAACGCGCGGCTGAAGCTGCTGGTGTCGGCAAACCCGAGCAAATAACTCACCTCACTCAACGAGCACTGCGGATCGCGCAGGTGCAGCAGCGCCAGATTCTCCCGGCTCTCGTTGAGCAACGTATCAAAGCGACAACCTTCATCCGCCAGATGCCGTTGCAGGCTGCGCAAACTCAGGTGCAAGGCTTGGGCAATGCGTTCAGCACTCGGCTCACCTTCCGGCAGTTGTTCTTCAATGGCATCGCGCACCTTGCGCTCCCAGGTCAGCGGTTTGAGCTGGGCCATGGTGCGTTTGAGCACGGCTTCGTTGTGTTCGGCGAGTTCCGGGTTGGCGTCGTCGAGGTGGCTGTCAAAGTCGGCAAGGGCGAACTCCAGGCGATCCTCCGCACAACCAAAATGCACCGGAGCGCGGAAGACTTTGTGCCATTGAAGCGCATCGCTCGGTTCCGGGCGGCGCAGATAAACCGCTAGCGGCGCGTAATCGCGACCAAGACGATTGCGGCAGGTGCGCACGTAGATCGCGGTAAACGCATCGATGGCTTCGAAGGCGGGTGCCGGGTTGCCTGACGGAATTTTCAGACGAAATTGATAGCAGTCGTCGCCACGACTCAGCTCCAGTTCCAGCGCATCGCTGACCACCGGGTGATAGCGCACGATGCGCTCGAACACCTCGCGCAAACTGCCGCTGGCGACCAGCGCATAACCGAGGGCATGGAACGTGGTCGGGCTGACGAAGCGCGACACGCGCAGACCAATCGCCGGATCGCCACTGACCTGCACGGCAATTTCCCAAAGGCGTGTGGTGCCGGACAATGGATAGCGCGCGTTGGGGTCGTCCATCAAATTCGGGTCGAGCCCGGCCTGCTGGCACAAGGCTATGCTGTCCAGCCCCAGCGCATCGAGTTGTTTGCGCAAGGCACGGGTCCAGCTGGCGAGGGAGGTCGGTTCCTTCATGCTGATTGGCGCTTCCGGTCAACAGGTTGGCGTTCTCGGCTACCGCGATTGAAGCTCTGGCGAGGCACGATGCGAACATCATAAACCCGAGGATGGAAGCATGGACGGTACTTCTGCAAGTCCCCAGCGACACAATGCGGCCCAGCGATCAGCGCATATTCGCCAAGTGGTGCTGGCCAAAGGCGTCGAACTGCGCGAGCGCTACCCGATTCTCCAGCATCAGGATGCGCTTGGGGCGGGGATTCTGGCCTTTGCCCTGATCGGGATGATCGGCTCGGCGGCGCTGTACATCACCGGCCATATGGCGTGGTGGGTGTGCTTGTTGCTCAACGCGTTTTTTGCTTCGTTGACCCATGAGCTGGAACACGACCTGATCCACAGCATGTATTTCCGCAAGCAGCGCGTGCCGCACAACCTGATGATGGGCCTGGTGTGGCTGGCGCGGCCGAGCACGATCAACCCGTGGATCCGTCGGCATCTGCACCTCAATCACCACAAGGTCTCCGGCACTGAAACCGACATGGAAGAACGCGCGATCACCAACGGCGAGCCGTGGGGTTTTGCGCGCCTGTTGATGGTCGGTGACAACGTGATGTCGGCGTTCATCCGCATGCTGCGGGCGCCGACCTGGGCGCACAAGTGGAGCATTCTGAAACGGGTTTTCAAAGTCTATGCACCGCTGGCGCTGGTGCATTGGGGCGCGTGGTACGTGTTTCTCGGTTTTCACGCTGCCAACGGCATCGCATACCTGCTGGGCTCACCGATCGAATGGTCAGCGACGACGTTGTCGGTGATGCAGTTGATCGATATTGCCGCCGTGGTGATCATCGGCCCGAACGTGTTGCGCACCTTTTGCCTGCACTTC
The DNA here is from genome assembly GCF_045037865.1 of Pseudomonas sp. M20. Lineage (NCBI taxonomy): Bacteria > Pseudomonadati > Pseudomonadota > Gammaproteobacteria > Pseudomonadales > Pseudomonadaceae > Pseudomonas > Pseudomonas sp. M20. The sequence continues at coordinate 5,493,410 of NZ_CP173611.1, read as the reverse complement.
ATCAGTTCGAACATGCATTACTACGGCGATGTCGAGCTGGGCAATGTGCTGCAGCAGTGTCAGGTGCTCAACCCTTGGTGGCTGTGGCCGTTGCAGGCGTTTTGCTTCAACTTTGGCAGCAGTCACGGTATTCATCATTTTGTCGTGAAGGAACCGTTTTATATTCGCCAAATGACGGTGCCGGTGGCGCATAGGGTGATGCGTGAGATGGGCGTGCGGTTTAATGATTTTGGCACGTTTGGGCGAGCGAACCGGTTTGTTCGTCGGGATGAAATCGCGGTGTCTGGGGAGGCGGTGGAGGCCTGACGAGCTGCCCTCACCCTAGCCCTCTCCCGGAGGGAGAGGGGACCGATTGGGGGATATTGGGGAAGTACGCCGACCTGAATGTTCCTCATTGAATCCATAATCGACCCGATTTTTCAGGTCGATGTATAGCGAAAGACACCTCGGTCGGCCCCCTCTCCCTCTGGGAGAGGGCTGGGGTGAGGGGCTTTTGATCTCGCCCTTAATCCGGCTGAAATGGCGACTCACTCAAAATCACCCCAGTCTCCTCGACATACTGCTGCCAATGCCCGATCAACGCGCTGAGCTTCTCCGGCCGACTCACCGCCAGATCATGAATTTCCCCCGGATCACTACTCAAATCATACAGCTGCCAGGTCGCCGGCCCGACCGGCCCAGGAATCCACACCGCTTTCCACGACCCCTGGCGAATCGCCCGACGCCCGAACAACTCCCACCCTGTCACCGTGTGCTCGTCGTGCACCTGTGCAGTTTCGCCCGACAAGAACCCCAGCCACGATTTGCCGCGCAACGGCGCCACCGGTTTGCCGTGCCAGAGCTTGCCCGGATGACGCACGCCAGCCAGATCGAGAATGGTCGGTGTGATGTCCATCACCGTGCCGAAACCATGGCTGATCTGCCCTTTGATCGCCAATTGCGGATAGTGCAACAGCGCCGGCACGCGAATCCCGCCCTCGGTGGTAAAAGCCTTGAACAGCCGCGACGGCGCGGTCGCCACTTGCGCCCAATTCGGCCCGTACCAGACATAGGAATTGGCGCGGCCAATGTTGTCGAGGCTGTTGTCGTAGTGCTGGCTGAGATAGGTCACCAGTTCCGGGCCGAATTTCGGGAACGCTTCCAGCAGCGCGCCTTCGGCACCGTTGTCGGACATGAACAGGATGAACGTGTTGTCGAGCTGCCCCTGCTGGCGCAGATAGTCGATGACCCGGCCAATGTTCCAGTCCATGCGCTCGACCATCGCCGCGTAGACTTCCATGGCCCGCGCGGAAATCTGTTTTTGTTCCTCGCTCAACGCGTTCCACTGCTGGGTTAACTGAATCAGCGGGTGCGGCTCTACGTCCGGTTCAATCAGACCGAGGGCTTTGAGTTTTTCCAGACGCTCCAGACGCAGCACTTCGGGGCCAGCGTCATAGCGGCCACGGTATTTCTCGACGATCTCGGCGGGCGCCTGCAACGGCCAGTGCGGCGCGGAGAACGGCAAGTAGGCGAAGAACGGCCGGGTCTGGTCACGTTCCTTGAGGTACTGCAGCAATTTGTCGCCGAATGCATCGGAGGAATAGAAGTCCTTCGGCAGTTCGTCGAGAAACGTGTCGTCCTCGATGTACAGCGCCGGCGTGGATTTCAGCAGGCCGGGCGTTTGCTCATCGTAGGTCGGCTCGAAACCATAGTGGTTGGCCGCGCCCGGCAGCAGCGAAAACGAGCGCTCGAAACCTCGTGCGTGCGGCGCCAGTTCAGCCTTCAAACCCAAGTGCCATTTGCCGCTCATCAAGGTTTGATAACCGGCCTCGCGCAGCAGCTCGGGCAGGGCGACGACGCGGTCATTGAGATAGCCCTCGTAACCCGGTTTGCCGATCAGATCCGGGGTCAGCGTTTCGGCCATGGTGCCAATGCCGGCGATGTGGTGATCGGTGCCGGTGAGCAACATCGAGCGGGTTGGCGAGCAGGTTGGCGCGGTATGAAAATCAGTCAGACGCAGACCGTTGTTGGCCAAGGCATCGAGGTGCGGCGTGGCGATTTCGCCGCCGAACGCGCCGATGTCGGAGAAGCCGAGATCGTCGGCCAGAATCACCAGAAAATTGGGACGTTGCGGCATCGCAAAACTCCTGTTCAGCAGGCAATGAACGTCAGCGGCAGATCGCGGATCTGCACCGGTACGCTCGGTTGGTAATGGTCGTCACTGGTCAGTTCGTGCAGCAGTTCTTCACGCAACTGATGGAAGTCGAAACTGCTGCGCTGGCGCGGGTGCGGCAGGGCGATGTCGACCACTTGCTTGATCCGCCCCGGGCGCGGCTCCATCACCACCACGCGATCGGCGAGGAAGATCGCTTCTTCGACGTCATGGGTGACGAGAATCGTGGTGATTTTTGCGCGGTCGCGGATCGCCAACAGCTCGTCCTGCATCTGCTGACGGGTGAGTGCATCGAGCGCGCCGAAGGGCTCGTCGAGCAGCAGAATTCTTGGGCTGGCAACCAGGCCGCGAGCAATCGCCACACGCTGGGCCATGCCGCCGGAAAGCTGATGCGGATAGGCGCGGGTGAAGTCGCGCAGGCCGACCAGCTCGATGAAGTCGTTGATCCGCTGTTGCTTCTGCGCCGCGCTCAGCGGCTCGTTGACCAGGCCCAGACCGATGTTGTCAGCAACGGTCAACCACGGAAACAAACGGTGCTCCTGAAAGACGATGCCGCGCTCGCCGCCGATGCCGCTGACGGCTTTGCCGTCCACGGTGATCTGCCCGCGAAACTGCGTATCAAGGCCCACCAATAACCGTAGTAACGTCGATTTACCGCAGCCGCTGGAACCGACAATCGCGACAAACTCGCCCTCGGCAATGTCTAGGTTGAATTCGCGAATCGCCTCCAGTTCGAAGCCGTCGACGTCGAAGGATTTGCCTACATGTTTGAAGCTGACAATCGGTGCGTTCATGCGTGTCTCCAGCGGGTCGCGCGAATTTCCAGGCGTTGGCCAATGAGGTTGAGCAGGGCGCCGGTGAGGCCGACGAAAAGCATGCCGGCCATGATCAAGTCCATGCGTAGCAACTGTTGGGCGCCGATCATCTGGCTGCCGATGCCGCCGTTGGACGGCATGAAATATTCAGCACCGATGGTGCCGAGCCAGGCGTAGATCAGGCTCAGGCGCAGACCGGCGAAAATCCCCGGCGCGGCGCCCGGCAGCACCAGCCGACGCAGGCGTTGGCCGAGCCTCAGACGCAACACTCGGGCGGCTTCGTTGAGTTGTGGCGAGAGGTTGGCGACGCTGCGCTGCGTGGCGATAAACAGCGGAAAGAAGGCGGCGAGGGCGACGAACACCCACTTGGCCAGTTCGCCGAGACCGAACCACGCGGTGAGCAGCGGCACCCAGGCGAAGATGGCGATCTGGCGTAGGGCGGCGAGGGTCGGGCCGAGCAGGCGTTCACTGATGTTCGACAAACCCAGCAGCAGGCCCAAGGCAAATCCGAGGCCGCCGCCAAGCAGCAGACCACCGAGTGTACGACCAAGACTGAGGGCCATACCGCTGATCAACGTGCCGTCGAGCAGACCATCCCATGCCGTGCTTAAAACGGCCAGCGGGCTGACCAGAATGTTGGCGTCGACCCACTGCAGTTCGTTCGCCAGTTGCCACAACGCCAGCAAGCTCAGCGGCAGCAGCCATGGCTGCAGACGCTGCCAGCCTTCATAGCGCGGGCCGCGGCGAATTTCAGCGGTGGCCGGATGCGGCCAGTGCACCAGTTTTTTGTCCAGCAGACCGATGCCGCGATCCATCGCCACACCGATCAAACCGATGACCACGATGCACACGAACACGATGTCGAGCATGAATAGCTGCCGCGCCCAGACCATCAGATAACCGATGCCTTCGCTGGAGGCGAGCAGTTCGACGGCCAGCAACGAAGTCCATCCGGCGGCCAGCGCCAGACGTACGCCAGCCATGAACGCGGGGAGGGTGGCGGGCAGCACCAGGCGACGGATCAGCAGGTGTGGCGGCAAGCGTAAAACAGCGGCAGCTTCGCGCAGTTTTGGTTGTGCATCTCTTACGCCGACCAGTGTGTGCAGGGTTACCGGAACCACGATGGCTTTGATCAGCACCACCAGTTTCAGCACTTCGCCGATGCCGAAAAACACCATGAACAAGGGAATCCACGCCAGCGTCGGTATTTGTGAAAGTCCGGCGAAGGTCGGGAAGATCAAGCGTTCAAGGCGACGACTGAATCCCAGTGCTGCGCCGAGCAATGCACCCGCAGAAACCCCCGCGAGCAGTCCCCAGAACAAACGCTGCAGACTGATCCACAAGTGGCCCCATAACTCGCCCTGCGATAACTCGACAGCGCTGTTCCACACCAGTGACGGCGCAGGCAGGATCTGTTCGCTCATCCATTCGTTGCGGGCGGCCAGCCACCACAGGGCGAACAGGCTGAGGGGCAACAGCCACGGCAACAGGCGTTGGTTCAGGCTTGGCCAGGTACGGCGGCTTTTCAGCGGCGGCGCGGGCAGTGGGAGACTGAGCAAGGATGGGCGGGCCATGGATGACCTCCGTTGTCGGGTTGGCTCAAGATCAAGATCAAAAGATCGCAGCCTTCGGCAGCTCCTACGGGGGAATGCGTCCTTGAATTGACCCCTGTAGGAGCTGCCGAAGGCTGCGATCTCTAGCGGTATTAACTAAGATCAAATGGTTATAAATAATTTTTAATAAGTTATTTTTAGAGATAAGCAGCGCCATTTAAGGCTTCCAGCCCACACGCATCCAATGCATTCGAAGAATATTTTCGATGCTGTTAATGCATACGCCGCTGCAAGCCCCGTTATTGCTTGCTTAGCGTTAAAAGCTATAAAAATGTGCGTTTATAGTATTTAAGCGAAGGTGTTAATTCGGCCTACTTTCGACTCCTCAACGCCCGTCGTGATCAAGGAGCTGCACCCATGAACTTTCCCTTCAAACGTGTTTTCAGTCTGTTTGCCGTTCCTGCTCTGGCGGGCCTGTTGGCGTTCACCGCGCATGCCGACGAACTCAAGGAAATCAGAATCGCCGTGCCTGACCTGAGTGCCGGCACCCAGCACAGCGGCGGTGGCGTGGTTGATGTGCTGCGCGATCAGCAGATCTTCGAAAAGGCCTTCGCTGATCAGGGCATCAAGATTCAGTGGAGTTTCTTCAAAGGTGCGGGGCCGGTGATCAACGAGGCATTTGCCAATGGTCAGGTTGATCTGGCGTATCTGGGCGATCTGGCGGCAATCATCGGCAAGTCCAATGGCCTCGATACGCGGTTGCTCAGCGCCAGTGCCCGTGGGGTGAAGCAGTATCTGGGCGTGGTGCCGGGGTCGGGGATCAAGACGCTCCAGGATCTCAAAGGCAAGCGTGTGGCGATTTTCCGCGGTACCGCGACGCAGTTGTCGTTTGATGCGGCGCTGGCCAGTCAGGGTTTGAGTGAGAAGGATCTGAAGGTCATCAATCTGGACTTCAACGCAGCGGTCGCGGCGTTGGCAGCCAAGCAGATCGATGCGTCCTGGGGCAGTTCCGGGTTGACCGCATTGCAGGCCAAAGGGCTGGCCGAGTTGCCGCTGAACACCAAGGATCTCGGTGGCGCAGGCAGCGTGCAGTCGGTATTGGTCGGCACGGGCAAGTTTGTCGACGCGCACCCGGAGGTCGTGGCCAAGCTGCTCAAAGCCCAACAGCAAGCTGTTGAGTGGTTGACGCAGGACAGCAACAAGGCTGCTTACGTGCAATTGGTCTCAGGATTGGCGAGTTATCCGCCGGTGATTCTGACGCAGGATCTGCAGGATCAGAAATTGAGCGAAGTGTTCCCGTCGACACTGGATCCGGTGTTCCTCGGCAGCTTGCAGGACAAAGTTGATCTGGCGGCGCAGCAGAAGCTGATTCGCAAGCCGTTCAAGGTCAATGACTGGGTGGCGCCTGAGCTGGCAGCGGCCAAGCTCTGAATCCTAGCGCCTGATCCGGCGCCATCGCGAGCAGGCTCACTCCTACATTTGGAATGCGTTCCCCTGTAGGAGTGAGCCTGCTCGCGATAGCGTCCTAAACGGCGACGCTGATCTCCTGCCGATCCACCGCCACCAACGTCTCAATCATCGCCCGCGCCGCCGGCGACAAACGAAACCCAGTGCGACTGACAATCCCGCAACGCGCATTCATGCTCTCCAGGTTCTGCGGCAGATTGCGCCAGTGCAGCAACACCAGCGACCCCTTGGCAATGTCCTCGACAAACGCCTCTTCCGTGCCCACGCCAATCGCATTCGATTGCAGCACCACTTTCACCAGCGCCGGAAAGTGCTCGGTCTCGATGGTCGGGGAAAAATCGATGCGGCCGCTGAGGTTCGCCAACAATTTGCGAATGCCCGGCGGGATCAGCGTGGTCGCCAACGGGTAGTCGAACATGTCGTTGGTCGACAGGCTTTCCTTGGCCAGCAACGGATGCCCCGGCCGGCAGAAAAACACCCCGCGTTTGGGTGTCAGTGCCTGGGTCTGGAAGTTCGGATCGGACTCGAAATGACGGATGTCGGCGATGAAGAATTCGATCTCTTCACGGCTCAGCGCGCGGCTGAGCTTTTCCCAGTTATCCACCTGAAAACAGGTGCGCACTTTCGGGTGCGCATTGATGAATTGCGCCACCGCGTCCGGGACCAGTTTCACCGCCGGCGCCGGGCCGCAACCGAAGTGCACTTCGCCGGCATCGAGCTTGGTCATCTGCGTCACTTCGGCGCTGAGCAGCGCGGCGCCTTGCACCAGGCTCAGGGCGTGTTGCAGCACCACCTGGCCTTCGGGCGTGGGGCGCAAATCCTTGTTGCCGCGATCCACCAGCACGCAGCCGAACTCTTGCTCAAGCCCCTGAATGCTGCGGCTGAACGCCGGTTGAGTGATGCCCATCGCGTCCGCCGCACGGACAAAACTGCGGTGTTCGTTGAGGGCGATGAAGTAACGCAACTGGCGAAGATCCATATGCTTTTCCGGCATCCTAAAAATAGCTCGAAGGCATTTGCGACGAGGGTTATTAGAGGTTTTAAATGCAAGCTCTTATTCCGTCAACGAAGCATGTGAATATCTATTAGATGTAAATGGAATATAGATAGAGCGTTGTTTCGCTGCCGTTCAACCGTAAGCAGTCGATGAGGGTCTACCCATGAGCAATGCCGCACTCGCCGTAAAACCCGCTGTCCATGCGCTGGAAATTCATCCGGTGGCCGGTCGTATCGGCGCCGAGATTCGTGGTGTGCATTTGTCCGGTGAGCTGGACACCGCCACGATTGAAGCGATTCAACAGGCACTGGTTCAGTACAAAGTCGTATTCTTCCGTGAGCAGACTCAGCTCGACGATCAGCGTCAGGAAGCCTTTGCTCATTTGCTCGGCGAGCCTGTCGCTCACCCGACCGTGCCGTCGCGTGAAGGCACGCGTTATCTGCTCGAACTGGACGGCGCTGAAGGCCAGCGCGCCAACTCCTGGCACACCGACGTGACCTTCGTTGACGCCTACCCGAAAGCGTCGATCCTGCGTTCGGTGGTAGCTCCGGCATTCGGTGGCGATACCCTGTGGGCCAACACCGCCACCGCGTACAACGGCTTGCCGACCGAGCTGCGTGAGCTGGCCGATAAACTGGTCGCCGTGCACAGCAACGAATACGACTATGCCAGCGCCAAGCCGGACGTCTCCGCGGAGAAGCTGGAGCGCTATCGCAAGGTCTTCACCTCCACCGTTTACGAGACCGAGCACCCGGTGGTGCGCGTACACCCCATCAGCGGCGAGAAGAGCTTGCTGCTGGGGCATTTCGTCAAACGCATCAAGGGTTATTCGCAGGCGGATTCGGCGCATTTGTTCGGGCTGTTGCAGAGCCATGTGATTCGTCAGGAAAACACCGTGCGCTGGCGCTGGCAGGCCGGTGATGTGGCGATCTGGGATAACCGCTCGACGCAGCACTATGCGATTGATGATTACGGGACTCAGGATCGGGTGGTGCGTCGGGTGACGCTCAAGGGGGAAGTGCCTGTGGGCGCGAATGGGCAGCGTAGTCAGACCATCAAAGGTCGTGACTGAAGATCAACATCCCCTCACCCCAGCCCTCTCCCAGAGGGAGAGGGAGCCGACCGAGTTGTCTCCCGTTATGCATAGGCCTGAAAGATCTTTATCGATTATGGATTCGGTGAAGCACGATCAGGTTGGTGTACCTCTGAAATATCCCCCATTCAGTCCCCTCTCCCTCTGGGAGAGGGTTAGGGTGAGGGGCTCTTAAAGCTACCAAACCCCAATCTGAACAACCTTCTCGGCTTCCGGCTCACCATAACGAAACCGCTGCCCGCGCCAATCAATCTCCTGATGACTGATCGTCGTGCGCCGCTTCAAGCCCCGCATCCATTCAAACAAATACCCCGCATGCTCCTCGCGCACCGCCGCATACGCCGGGTCATCCCCCAGGTCGCGCAACTCCTGCGGATCATTGAGCAGATCAAACAACTGCGGTCGAAAACCGTCGTACGCCAGGTATTTCCAGCGCTCGCTACGCACCATGGTCATGCGGCAACGATCAATCGGCTGGCCCAAACGCTCCCGCGCCGGCGCCTGGAAGGCGTAGTCGTATTCACTGATCGCATAGCGGCGCCAGTCCGGGTTTTCACCGTGCAGTAGCGGGATCAACGAATGCCCTTCAAGCCGATGCTCTGCCCCCGGCAATCCCAGCGCTTGAAGAAACGTCGGTAGCGCGTCGATGGTTTCCGCCAGTCGATCATCCACCGTTCCGCGCGTGACATCCGCCGCCGCCCGAGGATCGCGCACGATCAACGGCACCCCCACCGCCTGCTCCAGCAAAAACTCCTTCTCACCGAGCCAGTGATCGCCCAGAAAGTCGCCGTGATCGCTGGTGAACACGATCAATGTGTCATCCCAGCGACCGTTGCTTTGTAAAAAATCGAACAGCCGTCCGAGTTGATCATCCACCTGCTTGATCAGACCCATGTACGTAGGGATTACAGTCAGTCGTACTGAATCGCGGGAGAAGTTGAGGCTTTCCTCATGCTGGCGAAAGGCAGTGTATACGGGGTGTTTGCTGGCTTCGGAGGGCGTCGCGCGGACCGCTTCGAGAATCGATTTCGTACTGTACAAGGCGTGGTACGGCGCTGGTACGATGTAGGGCCAGTGCGGTTTGATATAGGAAAGGTGTAAACACCACGATTTCTCGCCTTGCTCGGTGATGAAGTCGATGGCTCGATTTGTAGTGTAGACAGTCTCTGAGTGTTGCTCGGGAATTCGTGCTGGCAAATTCGCATGACGCATTTGCCAGCCGCTGAGGATTTCACCGTTCTCGCCTTCGGCGGCGTTGGCCCAGTCGTGCCAGGGGTTTTTGCCGTCGAAGCCGTGTTCACGCAGGTAATGGTTATAGGGTGCGGATTCGCGCTTGTCGTCGAACAGCGGATCGTCGGGATAGATGCCGTCGTGGCGCATGTAGGGTTCAAAGCCGACTTCGTTGAGGATTTCGGCTTGTTCGCTATCGGGATTGATCGCCAGGCGTTGCAAGGCATCGATATTCGCCGTCGCGTGGGTCTTGCCGACCAAGGCGGTACGGATGCCGTGGGGGCGCAGGTAGTCGCCGATAGTCAGTTCTTCCAGCGGCAACGGCACGGCGTTCCACGCCACTTGATGGCTGCTGACATAGCGTCCGGTGTAGGCCGACATCCGCGACGGCCCGCAGATCGTGCCTTGGGTGTAGGCGCGGCTGAAACGCACACCGGCCGCAGCGAGTCGATCGATGTTGGGTGTGTGCAGGTGCGGGTGGCCGTAGCAGGACAGGTAATCGCGGCGCAGTTGATCGCACATGATGTACAGCACGTTGCGCACGGGGTTTGGCGGGGTGGGCATGGGGTTCACCGGTCAATGGGACAGGCGAGGTATTTCGCTAGGCGTGAGGGTGTTCGGCAAGTGCATTTGGGGAATGGGTTTTATGCAGGCAGTGCATCGGTGCCTGCACTGACGCCATCGCGAGCAGGCTCACTCCTACAGGTGAGCGCATTTCAAATGTAGGAGTGAGCCTGCTCGCGATAACGGTAGATCAGACAGCGAGTCCGTCCAGCGAACAGACTTCCTCATCCACCGCATCAATCGCCTTGATCTGCTCAATCATCGCCTCGGCCAACGGCGATAACCGATACCCCGCCCGGCTGACAATCCCATAACGCGTATACAGCTCCTCAAGATCATCGGCCAACCCTTCAATCCGCAAACACACCAATTCACCCTTGGCCTGGTGCAGCGCATCCGAATACGCCCCGACAATCCCGATCGCATCCGAGCGCAGCACCACACTGAGCAGACTCGAGCTGTTTTCACATTCGACATTCGGGGTGAAATCCGGCCGCCCACTAAGATCAACGATGACCTTGCGCAAGTTTGGCGGCCGAATACTCACCGCCAGCGGATAGCTCATCAATTGCTCTGCGCTGACCTTATCGAAAGCCGCCAGCGGATGCCCTGCGCGGCAACAGAAATGCCATTTACGCGGCCGTAACCGGTGCGTCAGATAATCCGGATCCGCCTCGAAGTAGCGTGTGTCAGCGACAAAGAATTCGAATTCCTCGCTCATCAGTCGCTTGCTCAGGCGCTGCCAGTCATCGACCTGAAACTGCACCCGCGCTTTCGGGTAGCGTCCGATGAAGCTGCCAATCGCCCGAGGAATCAAACCCGCTGCCGGCGCTGGCCCACAACCGAAGCGCAATTCCCCCGCCTCCAGCCCGTTGAACTGGCTGATCTCGTTGGCCATCTGCTGCGCGCCACTGACCAGTCGCCGCGCATGTTCGAGCAGCACCTGGCCCTGTTTGGTCGGCGGTAATTCCTTGCGTCCGCGATCAACCAACTGACAGCCAACGCTGTGTTCCAGCGCCTGAATGCTGCGGCTGAACGCCGACTGCGACAGGTTCACCGCCTGCGCGCCGGCGACGAAGCTGCGTTGTTCAGCCAGGGCGATGAAGTGACGAAGTTGGCGCAAGTCGATATGCATTTTTCACATAAAAAATATCCGGGAAATGCATTGGATATGCATTAGGTCGACTCCTTATAAAGGCAATCTCTTATGCAGTAAATATCTGTAAATACATAAATAAATAACTTAAAAGAATATGCAGTGCTAAAGATGTCTGTGTGTTTTTTGACCAGGAGCCGTGCCATGAGTCCGTTGAACCTTGCGTCACCCCTAACGCCACGACGGCTCAAACGCCTGCCTCTGGCCCTGTTGCTGGCAGGGAGCGCGAGCTGGACTCACGGCTACGCCGCTGAAGCAGACACCCCGGCGCCAGTGCCGGCCGGCAAGCCTGCCGCCAACAGTTCGCAACTGGAAACCGTGACTGTCACCACCCGCCGCCGCGAAGAAAGTTCGCAAAATGTACCAACGCCGATGAGCGTGGTCAGCGGGCAGAATCTGGAGACGCAGCGGGTCTACCGGATTCAGGATTTGCAGCAATTGGTGCCCAGCGTCAACGTCGCCTACATGCACGCACGCCAGTCCAGCGTGTCGATCCGCGGCCTTGGCAACAACCCTGCGAGCGATGGTCTTGAAGGCAGCGTTGGTCTGTACATCGACAACGTCTACCTGGGTCGTCCGGGGATGGCGGTGTTTGATTTGATGGACATCGAACAGCTCGAAGTCTTGCGTGGGCCGCAGGGCACGCTGTTCGGCAAAAACACCACCGCCGGGGTGATCAACATCAGCACCCGCGCGCCAACCTTCACCCCTGAGCGCAGTATCGAAACCTCGGTCGGCGAGGACGGTTATTTCCAGACCAAGGGCACTATTTCCGGCCCGCTCAACGATCAACTGGCCGGACGATTTTCGGCGTACCGCACTCGCAGCGACGGTGACATCAAAAACGAATACGACGGCCATGATCTCAACGGCGGCTCGCGCGAGGGCTTCCGCGCGCAACTGCTGTTCAAGCCCAACGAAGATTTCAACCTGCGCTGGATCGGCGACTACAACGAAGAGGACTCCAGCGCCGGCACCCGTGTGCTGTACAACACCGGGCCGACCATCAACGGCGTCAACCTGTACCAATCGCGCGCCAACGCGGCCGGCGCAACCCTGGTTAACGGTTCGCACCGCAAGGTCAATCTGGACAACGACCAACATGTCACCGTGCATCAGGGCGGCACCTCGGTGGAGGCCAACTGGACGCTGCCGAGCGATTTCACGCTGACCTCGATCAGTTCCTATCGCTTCTGGAATTTCACCCCGCGCAACGACGACGGCCTCAACGTGCCGGCGAGTTACAACGCCGGGGTGTCGGTGGAAGACAAACAGTATTCGCAGGAATTTCGCCTGGCCTCGCCCAAGGGTGAGTTCTTCGATTACGTGGTCGGCGCCTACTACTTCGGTTCGGATCTGGACAATAAATCCTTCGCTTATTACGGCCCACAAGCCGATATCTGGAACGGCACCGCGCGCGGTGCGCTGGCCAACGTCACCAGTGTTGGTAACGGCCATATCAAGACCGACAGCTTTGCGCTGTTCGCCCAAGGCACCTGGCACCTCAGCGAGCGACTGGATTTCACCGCCGGGGTGCGTGGCACTTATGAAGAAAAATCCGCTTGGGTCACGAGGGATGCGCCGATTGGTGGCGCTGCTGTAACAGGCGCGGCGGCCACCGCACGGCGTGGTCGTACCGGCGCTTACGATTCCGGCGACTTGAATCAGTACAGCTCCAGTCCCTCCGGGCTGCTCAATCTCAGCTATCGCATCACCGATGATGTTCTGGGCTACGCCACGTTGTCCCACGGCGAGAAATCCGGCGGGGTTAACCTCGCGGTCGGTTCCGCTCCGGTGGCCGGCGCCGATTCGCTACTGATCGGCACCGAACGCGCGAACAACGCCGAACTCGGCTTTAAGAGCACGCTGTGGGATCACCGTCTGCAACTCAATGCCAACGTGTTCTGGACCCAGGTCAACGCTTACCAGACCAACGCCTACGACGCGGAAAATCGCGTGCAGTACCTGACCAACGCCGGTTCCGTGCGTTCGCGCGGCGTCGAGTTCGAAAGTACGGTGATCCCGTTGCGCGGTCTGACCCTGAACATCAACGGCTCCTACAACGACGTCAGCTATCTCTCGTACAAAGATGCCCCGTGCCCGCCGGAAGTCAGCCAGGCGCCGGGCGCTCCAGCGTCTTGCGACCTCAGCGGCCATCAAGTGGTCGGCGCCTCGAAATGGATCGGCAACGCCAACGGTGAATACAAATGGAATCTGGATAACGGCTTCGAACCTTACGTCACCGCGAGCTACGCATTCCGTTCGAAAGCCGTCGGTACGGTCGAGGATTCCGACTACGGCCAGATCCCGAGTTATGCGGTGGTCAACTTCTCCACCGGCCTGCGTGGCGACTTCAATCAGGGCCAGTGGGACGTGTCGCTGTGGCTGAAAAACGCTTTCGACAAAACCTACTACACGACCCTGTGGACGGGCGGCAACGGCGGCTATGAAGGCCTGCTCGGTACACCGCGCACGCTGGGCGTCACCGGTCGCTACGACTTCTGATTCGTCACTCAAGGAGCTGCATCATGTTGCGTATCAAAACGGCTTTGCCGGTGTTGCTGTCCGGCGCAGTGCTCAGCGCCGGTGCCTTCGCCGCACCGAGTGTTTACCCGACGGGCGTCACTCGTTACGACCCGAACAAGGCGTTCAACCAGTACGTGATTTTCAGCGGCGCCGACAAGCAGACGCACCTGATCGACATGAACGGCAACGAGGTGAAAACCTGGCCACAGGCAGGTTTCCCGTCAGCGATCATCGACCCGAAACTGGTCGGCGGAGAGCGTGGGCATGTGTTGCTGCAACTGAGTGACAAGGATCCCGGCAAGCTCGGTTCGGCCGGCAATGGTCTGGGCAATCAGAGCGTCGGTGAGCTGGATTGGCACGGCAAAGTCGTCTGGCAGTGGGGTGACAAGGCCCCCGGTGGAGCGGCGCAACAGCACCATGATCAGCGCCGTTTGAGCAATGGCAACACTGTGGTGCTGGCGAACAAGGTGCACAAGGTCAAAGGCTTCAAAGTGCCCGAGGTGATCGACGATGCGATCTATGAAGTCAGTCCCGAAGGCGCGGTGAAATGGCAGTGGCTGGCCTCGGAGCATCTCAATGAATTCGGCTTCACGGCCGAACAGTTGAAGCTGGTGCGCGCCAGTGAAAATCCGGACTACCTGCACATCAACAACCTCAGCCTGGTCGGGCCGAACAAGTGGTTTGATGCCGGTGACAAACGCTTCAATCCGGACAACCTGCTGATCGATTCACGCAACGCAAACTTCATCGCGATCATCGACAAGAACAGCGGCAAAGTGGTCTGGCGTCTGGGTCCGAATCTGCCGCTGATCAACCCGAAAACCGCGCAGAAACTGCCGCGCCCGGTGGATCAGTTTGTCGGTCAGCATGATGCGCACATCATTCCGGCCGGATTGCCCGGTGCCGGCAATCTGCTTGTGTTCGACAACCAGGGTTCGGCGGGTTATCCAAACGTCACCCTCGGCTTGATTTCCGGCTCGCGCGTGTTGGAAATCGATCCGCAGAAAAACGAGATCGTTTGGCAGTACAGCGCGGTAAATTCGAAGCAACCAGGGTGGGCGTTCTACAGCTCGTTTATCAGCAGTGCGCGGCGCTTGCCCAATGGCAACACGTTGATCGACGAGGGCATGAACGGACGGTTTTTCCAGGTGACGGCCAGCGGCGAAAACGTCTGGGAATACGTCAGCCCGTATCTCGGCAAGGCACCGGGCAGCGACGCGATCAGCAACTGGGTGTATCGGGCACTGCCTGTGAGTTATGACTGGGTGCCAACGGGGACGCCACGCTCCGAGACGGCGGTTATTGCACCCGTTATCGGCGTGGAGCAAACCAATGCCAGTCGTTAGTTGAAATGGAATTAGTGCTCGAACGAACGGCGATAAGTTATGACCGGGTTGAACAGTGCATATTGCAATTTAGTTAGTAGCTCGCGTGGACAATAATTGAATGTCCAACCATCCTGACTGTCGTGAGTTTCCAGGAGGAAACTTGCTCTCATCGGAAGACACTTATCCAACGATAAAGGAAATCTCGTTATGTCGAGCATTAATGGCAATTATGTAAACGATAACGCTGGCGCCAAACTGACGATTACCGATGGCAACGATTCCAACGGCACCTTCAGCGGAAAATTCAGCCAGAATGGCGTGAATTACGACATCGCTTACGGTCACTACCATTTTCAAAACAGCACCGGGCAGCCTACGATCATCACGTTCGCGGCGTTGAATGAAGGCACAGGCTATCAGTCCTGGACACTGTTCTCGCCGGATCACAATTACTCGAAAGTTCGTGCGGTTGGTTCGCGCACCAACTTTGACGGTGATGTTGTTGGCCTGGCAGGGGAGTTCCTCAAGCAATAACAGTTGATTAAACAAAAAGGCCGGTGCGCGAAAGTGCCCGGCCTTTTTGCTGTTTCTGGAAAATAATAATCAACTATCTACTTCGTATTAGTCGTCCTGCAAAACCGGGTCAGGCGAATTTGATGCGTTGCATGAATACTTTCAATGCCTGAAAAGCATGCGCTTTTTCACGCATCGCTGCAGCCCGCGTGGCGCGTGGTGTTGGCAGAATTGATCAATCTGTATATTCCATAATGACCTATGCATAACGTTAAAGATTACTTTCGGAGATAAGCGTCAAGCCCAATGATTCACCCATCGATTCGCCGTGGGGGATTCAACAAAACGGTTGATCGGCAGTTTTTGTAGAGAACGCAAAAAGACCGCAGGGAGTGAATCAATGGGCAATGTCCAGACCGCCGCCAGCGCAGAGGAATTGCTGTGGCGTCAGACGCCGGGTGGCGAATTGGTCGATCTCGGCCGGCCGCATCGTGTGCCGTTGGGGCAGTTGCGTTTGCAGCGTGCGCCCAAAGGCATTCTGAGTCGGCGCGAAACAATTCTGCTTGGCGTGCTCGCGCTGGTGGTGCATGGCGCGGTGATCTACTGGATCAGCCAGAAACCGACGCCAGTGCTGCCAATCGTGCCGCCGGAAATTCCGCCGATGACCATCGAGTTCTCGCGCCCGGCACCGCCAGCGCCACCGGTTGTCGAGCCGCCGCCACCTGCGCCTGTGGTTGAGCCACCGCCGCCGGTGGAGGACGAACTGGCGGTAAAACCGCCGCCGCCAAAACCCGTTCCGAAACCCAAACCGGTGGTTAAACAGGCACCCAAACCAGCACCGAAAGCGGTCGAGCAACCACCGACGCCGCCACAACCGGCAGCCCCGGTTGCAGCCCCTGCGCCACCTGCTCCACCCGCGCCGGCACCGGTAACCCCGGCCTCAGCGAATGCTGCATACCTGAAAAACCCGGCACCGGAATACCCGTCGCTGGCCCAGCGTCGCGGTTGGGAAGGCACGGTGTTGCTGCGCGTACATGTGCTTGCCAGCGGTAAACCGGGCGAGATCCAGATAGCCAAAAGCAGTGGCCGGCAACAGCTCGACGACGCGGCGCTGAACGCCGTGAAACGTTGGAGTTTCGTCCCGGCCAAGCAGGGTGATGTCGCCCAGGACGGCTGGGTCAGCGTGCCCATCGATTTCAAGATTCATTAAACCGAAACCAAATTCGCGCGAAACGTTTACACGAGGGAATACATCATGACGTTACTGGCATCTCCACTGGAATCCATCGAAAGCGCGGTGATCTGGCTGCTGGTGGTTTTTTCCGTCGCCACCTGGGGTCTGGCATTGCTCAAGGCTTGGCAGTTCGGGCGTCTGAAGGCGCAGGATCGGCGTTTTCATAAACGTTTCTGGGCGGCGTCGAGTCTGGATTCCGCCGCTGAATTGAGCGAGACCCAACCCGGCGCCGCAGCGCGGGTGGCACAAGCCGGTTACGCGGCGATTCAGGTGGGCGAGGCGCCTCAGGCCAATGATTTGAGCCAGGCGATCAACCATCAGGATCGACTGGAGCGCGCACTGCGTCAGCAAATTGTCCGCGAACGCCGTTCGCTGGAAACCGGTCTGGCAGTGGTCGCCAGTATCGGCAGTACGTCGCCATTCATTGGTTTGTTCGGCACGGTGTGGGGAATCATGGAAGCGTTGAAAGGCATCAGCGCGGCCGGTTCGGCGAGCCTGGAAACGGTGGCCGGTCCGATCGGTGCGGCACTGGTCGCCACGGGTGTGGGGATCGCCGTCGCGGTGCCAGCAGTGCTGGTTTACAACTACTTTTTGCGTCGGTTGAAACTGACGGCGGCGGATCTGGATGACTTCGCCCACGACTTCTACAGCCTGGCGCAGAAGAGTGCGTTCCGCGTGTTGATTCATCCGACCGCGCACAAGGTCGCGGCAACCGGCAACGCGGCAAAAGTGAAGGAGGCGTCCTGATATGGCCTTCTCCACGCAAGACAGTGACGAGGTACTCAGCGAGATCAACGTAACGCCGCTGGTGGATGTGATGCTGGTGCTGCTGGTGGTGTTTATCGTCACCGCACCGCTGCTGACCAACGCTATCCCGATCAACCTGCCGAAGACCGAAGCGGTGGCGCCGGTCGAGCAGAAGGATCCGCTGGTGGTGAGCATCGATGGTGCCGGCAAACTGTTTATCAACAAGGATGAGATTCAGCCGGACTTGCTGGAATTCAACCTCAAGTCGGCCAAGGCCAAGGACCCGGAAGTGCGCGTGCAATTGCAGGCCGATGACGGGGTGAATTACGGCGAAGTGGCGCGGGCGATGGCTTCGATTGAGCGGGCGGGGATTACCAAGTTGTCGGTGATTACTGCGCGGTAACAGATTCAACGTTTTTCCGGGGCCGTCTCCTTGGCAGGGTGCGGCCCTTTTTTTATTTCTGGCATTAGAAGCAAAGCCCTCACCCTAGCCCTCCCGAAACGTCGGACCGCCCAGAGGGAGAGGGGACTGACCGCGTTGTTTGGCCGCTATACGCCGATCTGAAATATCCAGTCGAACTCCAAATCTGAAAACCGCATAGATCGGCTCCCTTTCCCCCTCGCCCCCTTGGGGGAGAGGGCTGGGGTGAGGGGGAAAGGATCTAAAGTCATACACAATACTCATATTCAATTCAGATCTTAATAAATAGCTTCTTATTCCTTAACGAATATAAATCCCCTCCCTATACTCGTTCAGGAACAGACACGACGCAGGAGAGCTCCCCATGCGCAACGAATCAATCCGCTACCTGATTGTGCCGGGCTGGCAAGGATCGCCAGAAGATCATTGGCAAAGCCACTGGCAGAACAGCCTGCCGAACAGCGCGCGAGTCGAACAGGCCGATTGGCTGACGCCGCGTCGTGAAGATTGGGTCGCGGCACTGGCCGAGGCGATTGCTGCCGACAGTACGCCGGTGATCCTTATCGCCCACAGCCTTGGCTGCGTCACGGTTGCCCACTGGGCGGCCACGGCGCCGTTGCAATACCTGCGTCAGGTACGCGGCGCATTGCTGGTTGCGCCGGCCGATGTCGAGCGCCCGGCGTGCGCGCCGGCGCTGCGCAATTTCGCACCGATTCCGACCGATCTGCTGCCATTTCCAAGCCAGGTGGTCAGCTCCGATAACGATGCTGCCGTCAGTGCACCGCGAGCGCTGGAGCTGGCGCGCAACTGGGGCGCCGAGGCGGGGATTCTCGCCGGTGCCGGACACATCAACGTCAAATCCGGGCATCAGCGCTGGGAGCAGGGTTTTGCTTATCTCTATCGCCTGCAAAACCGCATGGAACACCACGCTCGCCGCCGCGCCTGATTTTTATTTCTTTCAACGCCCCCGTCTCCCGGCGGTTTTGGGCGGGAGTCTGCCATGAGTTTCGAAACCTTCGGTCAGCCATTGCTGACCTTTCCTGACGCGGAAAAAAGCCCCCTGAGCATTCGCGCCAAGGCATTGGTGTTTGTCGACCCACGCTCACGCCAGTTACGTGAAGAGCTGGAGCAATTGGCGCCGCGCTCGACCTCGGTATTGATCCGTGGCGAGACCGGTACGGGTAAAGAATTGCTCGCTCGGCACATCCATCGCGCCAGTGACCGCAGCGGTCTGTTCGTTTCGGTCAATTGCGGTGCGATCAGCCCGACCTACGCCGATGCCGAACTGTTCGGCTATGCCGCCGGCAGTTACAGCGGCTCGGCCAGCAGCCGTGCAGGCTGGTTCGGTTCAGCCAATGGCGGCACCTTGTATCTGGATGAAATCGGCGACTTGCCGTTGCCAATCCAGATCAAATTGCTTGCCGCGTTGGAGAACCACGAAGTCACCCGTGTCGGTGCGCATCAACCGAGTCCTGTGGATGTGCGCCTGGTCGCGGCGACCAGTATCGATCTGGCGCAAGCAGTGGACGCCGGGAAATTCCACGAGCGGCTTTATCACTACCTCAGCGAAGGGCAACTGGAACTGCCCGCCTTGCGCGCACGCATCGGCGACATTCTTTCGCTGGCCGAGTACTTCCTTGGCATCTATAGCCAGCGCCTCGACCTGCCCGTGCCGCTGATCAGCGAAGCCGCGCAGCACGTGCTCGAACAACACAGCTGGCCGGGTAACACTCGAGAGCTGGAAAACGTCATTCATTTTGCCTTGCTGGTGAGTGCTGGCGACGAGATTCTGCCGGAGCACCTGAATCTGCCCGAGGTGTCTGGCCCGCAGCTTCAGATCGAGCGGCTGGTTGCACAAATCAACATCGGCGGCAGCGTCGATGAGCGTAAGGCATTGAAAGATTTGCTGATTCGGTTAAGCGATGGTTTGTAAACGGTTTGTTCAACATGAACAAAATGGAATATGAAGCTGAATAAACGTTATTGTCCGGGAATAAAAAATCACGGTATTGTCCGACCCACGCCAGCGATATCACTTCACTGGCACACGTATTAATGCCGTCGTCGATGACGACCGTGATTTTCGATAAGGACACTGCATGAAAAAGGTTCTGTTGTTTACCGCATTGGCGGCTGCTCTGACTGCTTCCCTGGCCAATGCCGGCGAGAAACTGGTGGTTGCTGCGACCCCGGTGCCGCACGCTGAAATCCTTGAGCTGATCAAACCGACCCTGGCCAAAGAAGGCGTGGATCTGGAAATCAAGGTGTTCACCGACTACGTTCAGCCGAACGTACAAGTGGGCGAGAAGCGTCTGGACGCCAACTACTTCCAGACCCTGCCGTACCTGAATAGCTTCAACCAGGGCAAATACAAGGACGACAAGTCCAAGTACCTGGTGACTGTGCAGGGCGTTCACGTTGAACCGTTCGGTGGTTACTCGAGCAAGTACAAGACCCTGGCTGAACTGCCGGACGGCGCCACCATCGCCATCCCGAACGAAGGCAGCAACAGCGGCCGCGCCCTGATCCTGCTGCAGAAGGCTGGCCTGATCGAACTGAAAGACCCGAAAAACGCTCTGGCAACGCCAAAAGACATCGCCAAGAACCCGCACAACTTCAAGTTCAAGGAACTGGAATCGGCCCTGCTACCACGCGTTCTGAAAGAAGTTGATCTGGACATGATCAACACCAACTACGCGCTGGAAGCCAAACTGAATCCGCAGAAAGATGCGCTGGTGATTGAAGGCGCTGACTCGCCGTACGTGAACTTCCTGGTGGCCCGTGAGGACAACAAGAACAGCGACGCGATCCAGAAACTGGCCAAAGCCCTGACCAGCCCGGAAGTCAAAGCGTTCATCGAGAAGAAGTACAACGGCGCGGTACTGCCGGCGTTCTGATCTGACGCTTGAGTGAACCCCTTCAAGGTGTGAAAACGCCGATGGCCAGTGATGGTCATCGGCGTTTTTTGTGTGTGCGTTGAAAAGCCCCTCACCCTAGCCCTCTCCCAGAGGGAGAGGGGACTGATTGGGGGATGCTGTAGAAGTACGCCGACGTGAAAGATCTCTGCCGAATCCATAATCGACTCGATCTTTCAGGTCGATGTAAAACGCCAGACACCACGGTCGGCTCCCTCTCCCTCCGGGAGAGGGCTGGGGTGAGGGGACTGATTGGGGGATGCTGTAGAGGTACGCCGATGTGAAAGATCTCTGCCGAATCCTTAATCGACTCGATTTTTCAGGTCGATGTAAAACGCCAGATACCGCGGTCGGCCCCCTCGCCCTCCGGGAGAGGGCTGGGGTGAGGGGACTGATCGGGGGATGCTGTAGAAGTACGCCGACGTGAAAGATCTCTGCCGAATCCATAATCGACTCGGTCTTTCAGGTCGATGTATGACGCAAGACACCTCGGTTAGCTCCCTCTCCCTCCGGGAGAGGGCTGGGGTGAGGGTTTTTTGACTTACGCTGCAGCCTTCAACGCCCGCCTCAACGCCACCAACAATTTCACAATCTCTTGCGGATCCAGTCGCTGCGGCACTTTTACGTCCATGTTCTCTTCCTTGTTATGAGTTTGGCCGGGGGAGTCTGGCCAAAAGCTGTTCGTCCTTGGAGGGCTTTCGTGAAAAAAAGATCCGTCCTACAGCGCAAAGGAAAATAGCCTTCTTATTCCTTCCCGGCAAACCCACAAGATAGTTTTTTGGGTGATATCAATATGCTTTAACGGTATTTAAATTCTTGTTTTTATACCTATAAAGTCGGTGCTTGCCGGACAGCCATCCGCTGTCCTTGGACTGCACCACCGTCGCTTACCGAGCGGCGTCCAGGACGTTTCATGACCTTCGATTACGCATTTATCCTCAGCACCCTGCCGGCGTTTCTCAAAGCCGTGGGCGTGACGCTGCAGGTCGGATTTATCGCTATCGGTACTTCGTTGCTGGTGGCGCTGCTCAACGCGACCATTCTGGTGTTCCGCACGCCGTACCTGCAAAAACTGGTGGGCCTGTATGTGGAACTGGCGCGCAACACGCCGCTGCTGATCCAGCTGTTTTTCGTCTACTTCGCCTTGCCGGCCGTGGGGATCCAGGTGTCCGGTTTCACCGCCGCGATCATCACCATGACCTTCCTCGGCGGCGCCTACCTCACCGAAGTGCTGCGTGCCGGCGTCGATGCGGTGCCGCTGGCGCAACTGGAATCAGGGCGCTCTATCGGTCTGTCCCACGGCCAATTGCTGCGCTATGTGATCCTGCCGCAAGCGGGGATCCTCAGCCTGCCGTCGTTGTTCGCCAATTTCATTTTCCTGCTCAAGGAAACCACTGTGGTCTCGGCGGTGGCGGTGCCGGAAATTCTCTACACGACCAAGAGCTACATCGCGCTCTATTACAAAACCTACGAAATGCTCGCCGTGCTGACGCTGATCTGCGTGCTGCTGTTCTTGCCGCTGTCGCTGTTGCTCAGCCGTTTGGAAAGGAGGCTCCAGCATGGCCAGTTCGGGTCTTGAATTGCTCTGGGTGTCGTTGCCACAACTGGCCAAAGGCGCGGGACAAACCTTGTCGATCTCGTTTCTGAGCATCGCCATCAGCACTGTCGGCGGTGTGCTCTACGGTGTTTTGCGCACGTTGAACGTGACATGGCTGAACGCGATTTTGCGGGTGTATCTCGAGCTGTTCCGGGCGATTCCGGTGCTGGTCTGGCTGTACCTGTTGTTCTTCGGCTTGCCGATTTTCTTCGGCCTGAGCATTCCCAGCTTCTGGTGCGCGGTGCTGGTGCTATCGCTGTGGGGCGCCAGCGAGGTCGGCGAAGTGGCGCGCGGAGCCCTGCATTCGTTACCACGCGGCCAGCGTGAAGCGGGGCTGTCGATTGGTTTGAACGCCGCGCAACTCTACGGTTACGTGTTGCTGCCACAAGCGCTGAAACGCATGACGCCGCCGACCATCAACGTCTACACGCGGATCATCAAGACCAGCTCGCTGGCGGTGCTCATCGGTGTGGTCGATGTGATCAAGGTCGGCCAACAGATCATCGAGCGCACTTACGAATCGGTGCTGATCTACGGCGCACTGTTTCTGTTTTTCTTTTTGATCTGCTACCCGCTGTCGGCCGCCTCGCGCGTGCTGGAGCGGCGCTGGACGCAAGCATGAGCGCATTGATCGAGTTTCACGGTTTCAACAAATTCTACGGCGAGCAGCAGGTGCTCAACGGCATCGACCTGCAGGTGCAGAGCGGCGAAGTGATCGTCATCCTCGGCCCCAGCGGTTGCGGCAAAAGCACCTTGTTGCGTTGCCTCAATGGCCTGGAAGAGGCCCACAGCGGCAGCCTGAAGTTTCTCGGCCGTGAGCTGCTGGACAAGGCCACCGACTGGCGCGAGATCCGTCAGCAGATCGGTATGGTGTTCCAGAGTTATCACCTGTTCCCGCACATGAGTGTGCTCGACAACCTGCTGCTCGGCCCGCTCAAGGTGCAGAAGCGCCAGCGCCGTGAAGCCCAGCAACAAGCCGAAGCGCTGCTTGAGCGCGTGGGACTTTTGGACAAGCGCGATGCTTTCCCGCGTCAGCTCTCCGGCGGCCAGCAGCAACGCATCGCCATCGTCCGCTCGTTGTGCATGAACCCGCGCGTGATGCTCTTCGACGAGGTCACCGCCGCCCTCGACCCGGAGATGGTCAAAGAAGTTTTGCAGGTCATTCAGGGCCTCGCTCGCGAAGGCATGACCCTGTTGATCGTCACGCATGAAATGGCCTTCGCCCGCGCGGTGGCCGACCGCATCGTGTTCATGGATGCCGGGCGCATCCTTGAACAGAACCCGCCCGAGATTTTCTTTACGAACCCGCAAACCGCACGCGCGCAGCAGTTTCTGGAGAAGTTCTCCTTCGTGGCAACACTGCCGAAAACGAATCCGACAAAGGAACTGGAACTGTTATGAAAACTGCCGCTTTTTTACTGCCCCTGCTCAGCCTCGCCTTGCTTGCCGGTTGCAGCAAGACCGAAGAACCGCCGAAGCCGAAAGTCGCCAGCGAAAGCACCGCGCCGGCCGGTTATCTGGACAAGATCAAGGCCCGCGACAAGTTGATTGTCGGCGTGTTCACCGACAAGCCACCATTCGGTTTTGTCGATGAAGCTGGGCGCTACGTCGGCTTTGATACTGATATCGGCCGGCGTTTCGCCAAGGATCTGCTCGGTGATGAAAACAAGGTCGAGTTCGTTGCCGTTGAGCCGGCGAGCCGTATTCCGTTCCTGCAAAGCGACAAGGTCGACCTGATCCTCGCCAACATGACTGTGACGCCGGAGCGCAAGGAAGCGGTGGAATTCACCAACCCGAACCTCAAGGTTGCGGTGCAGGCGTTGGTGCCGCAAAGCAGCTCGGTGAAAAACCTTGATGACCTGGCGACCCGCACCACCATCGTTACTACCGGCACGACTGCTGATATCTGGCTGACCAAGAATCATCCGGACTGGAAACTGCTGAAGTTCGAGAAAAACTCCGAATCGCTGCAAGCTTTGGCCAACGGTCGTGGTGATGCTTATGCACAGGACAACCTGGTGCTGTTCAGCTGGGCCAAGCAGAACCCGGGCTATCGCGTGCTCGATGAAAAGCTCGGTGCTGAAGCGCCGATTGCGCCGGCGGTGAAGAAGGGCAATATCGAGTTGCGTGACTGGGTGAATACTGAGCTGGCCAAGCTGGGTGAGGAGAAGTATCTGCTCAAGCTGTATGACCAATATGTGCGTAAAGAGCTGAGTGATGACACCAAGCCTGAGAGTGTGATTGTTGAAGGCGGCAAGTGGCAGGGGTGATTGTCTGTCAGGTCGGTGGTGAGGCCTGCCCCTCACCCCAGCCCTCTCCCGAAGGAGAGGGAGCCGACCGAGGTGTCTTGCATCAGACATCGACCTGCGGAACCGAGTCGATTATGGATTCACAGATGCATTTCGCGTCGGCGTCACTTCGACTTTGGATTCACAGATGCATTTTCACGTCGGCGTCACTCTTGAGCATCCCCCAATCAGTCCCCTCTCCCTCTGGGAGAGGGTTAGGGTGAGGGGCTTTTGCCTGAATCACTCAATCCGGCCAGTTCCACGCCGGCTCATCCAGCACCCGCTGGCCGACAATCCCGGTCTGCCCCAGGGTTTTCTCCAGCACAATGCAATTGCACTCGGGATCTTCCTGCAACGCCGAAATCAACCGCCGTGCATGGGACACCACCCACACCTGACACTGCTCCGACGCACGAATGATCAACCGCGCCAACGCCGGCAGCAGATCCGGGTGCAGGCTGGTTTCCGGTTCGTTCAGCACCATCAGCGACGGCGGCCTCGGCGTCAGCAGCGCCGCGACCAACAATAGATAGCGCAACGTCCCGTCCGACAGCTCCGCCGCCGACAATGGCCGCAGCAAACCTTCCTGATAAAACTCGATGGCAAAACGTCCACCGGCCTGCGCTTCGATATGCACCCGCGCGCCAGGAAATGCATCGATAATCGCCGCCCGCATCGCGTCGCCATCACCAATCTCGATGATGGTCTGCAACGCCGCCGCCAGATCCCGCCCATCGTGATGCAGCACTGGCGTGCGCGTACCCAGTTGCGGTTGGCGCACCGGCGCATCGGCATCGCTGCGAAAGTGATCATAAAAGCGCCAGCGACGAATGAACTCGCGCATCTGAAACACTTCCGGCGAGCTGCGCAGGCTGCCAACCTGATCGAACAGGCTGTCAAAGTTCGGCGTGTGTTGTGCCAGCACATCCCATTTGCGCTCGGCGCGTGCGCGGATCATCGGGCCGTCACGATCCACCAGCAGGCTGGCGGGGCGGTAAAGCGCGCCGGCCCAGATGCATTCGCGCTTGATCTGCGGGTCGAGGCTGAAGCGCGAGGGAATTGGCCGGGAATGTTCGGGTAGCATGAAATGCCCGTTGGAATCGGGCAGCCCGAGGCTGATCGAATAACTGAAGTCTTCTCCGGCAAACCCCAGGCGCAGCCGCTTCACACCCTGACGCACCGTCGACTGAATGGGCACTTCGCCGTTGCGCATGCGCCGGCTGATGGTTTCCGGCCCGGCCCAGAAGGTCGACTCCAGCCCACCCTCACGGGCCAGCGCATTGACTACGCCACCCTGAGCGGTTTCCGCCAGCAGACGCAAGGCCCGGTAGAGGTTGGACTTGCCGCTACCGTTGGGGCCGGTGATCAGGTTGAGCCGGCCGAGCGGGATCACCAGTTTGTTGATCGAACGGTAATTGGCCACTGCCAGAGTGTTGAGCATGGAATTCCTTCTCTTGAGACGCTTATTGTAGGAGCTGCCGCAGGCTGCGATCTTTTGATGTTGTTTTTAAAAGATCAAAAGATCGCAGCCTGCGGCAGCTCCTACAGGAAAACATGGGGGACGAACGGGCGAACGTTGAACCCTGTTCTAAGCTCACAGTCGTATCGTCACTTGCACGTTCGTACACAGGAAGGAGTCTGCATGGCGAGTCCCGGTTTGAAAACAGCGGTCATGCTGAGTCTGTTCACTTTGCTGACCGCATGCGGCGAGAAAAAAGCTCCTGAGGAATACCTGCCCAGGGTCTTCGTACAGGAAGTGAACCCCACGGATTACGCGGCTGCGGTGACATTGACCGGTGACGTGCAGGCGCGCGTGCAGACTGAACTGTCGTTCCGCGTCGGCGGTAAGATCATTCAGCGCATGGTCGATGTCGGTGACCGGGTTACGGCCAAACAGGTGCTGGCCAAACTCGACCCCAAGGATTTGCAGACTAACGTCGATTCCGCCCAGGCCCAGGTCGTCGCCGAACAAGCGCGGGTCAAACAGAGCGCCGCGGCGTTCGTGCGCCAGCAAAAACTCCTGCCCAAGGGCTACACCAGCCAGAGCGAGTACGATTCCGCCCAAGCCGCGTTGCGCAGCAGCCAAAGCGCCTTGAGCGCGGCGCAGGCGCAATTGGCCAACGCCAAGGACCAGCTTAGCTACACCGCGCTGATTGCCGATGCCCCGGGCGTGATCACCGAGCGTCAGGCCGAAGTCGGCCAAGTGGTGCAGGCCACCGCGCCGATTTTCAGTCTGGCCCGCGACGGCGACCGTGACGCGGTGTTCAACGTCTACGAATCGCTGCTGGCCGAGCGTCCTGCGGATCCCTCGATCGTCGTCAGTCTGCTCGATAACCCTGCCATCAAAACCACCGGCACGGTGCGTGAAATCACCCCGGCGGTGTCGGCGCAGTCCGGCACGGTGCAAGTCAAAGTCAGCCTCGACAGCCTGCCCCAAGGGATGCAGTTGGGCTCGGTGGTCAGCGCTACCGCCAAGGGCAGCGGCAAGTCAGCAGTCGAATTGCCATGGTCGGCGCTGACGAAAAACATCAGTGATCCGGCGGTGTGGATGGTCGACGATAAAGGTGAAGCGCAGTTGCACAACGTGACCGTCGGCCGCTACCTGATCGGCAAGGTCATCATCAGCGAAGGCCTCAAGGGCGGGGAGAAAGTCATTGTCGCCGGTGGGCAGTTGCTGCATCCCGGCATGAAAGTCGAAATCGCTGAAAACACCTACAAGGATCTGCAACCGGGAGCACAGCCATGAAGCGTCTGGGGCTGTTGTCCGTGGGTGTGTTGCTGGCGGCCTGCTCAAAAAGCGAGCCACCTCCGGAGCCGGTACGTCCGGTGTTATCGGTCAAGGTTCAGGCATTGAGCGAGGAAAGCCTGGGGCGTTTCGCCGGCAGCATCCAGGCGCGTTATGAAAGCAACACCGGTTTCCGCGTCGGTGGCCGCATCGCCAGCCGCAACGTCGATGTCGGAACCGAAGTGCAAAAGGGCACGCTGCTCGCCACCGTCGATCCGTCTGATCAGCAGAACCAATTGCGTTCGGCCCAGGGCGACCTGGCCAGGGTTCAGGCGCAACTGATCAATGCCCAGGCCAATGCCCGCCGTCAGCAGGCGCTGTTCGATCGTGGCGTAGGGGCGCAGGCCCAACTGGACATCGCCACCACGGACTTGAAAACCACCCAGGCCTCGCTGGACCAGGCACGGGCGGCGGTCAATCAAAGCAAGGACCAGCTCGGCTATACCGAACTGCGTTCCGACCATAAAGCCGTGGTCACCGCGTGGAACGCCGAAGCTGGGCAAGTGGTGACGGCGGGCCAGCAGGTCGTGACTCTGGCGCAACCGGACATCAAGGAAGCGGTGATCGATCTGCCGGACACCCTGGTCGATCAGATTCCCTCCGACGTGGTGTTTCTGGTGGCCGGGCAACTCGATCCGAGCATCAACACCAGGGCAACCCTTCGCGAGATCGAACCGCAGGCGCAAAGCGCCACGCGTACTCGTCGGGCACGCCTGACGCTGGCCGAGACACCGGACGGGTTCCGCCTCGGCACGGCGATCAGCGTGACCCTCAGTTCGGCGATCAAACCGCGCATCGAATTGCCGGCTACCGCTTTGCAGGAGGTCGACGGCAAACCACGGATCTGGGTCATCGACACTCAGAGCAAAACCGTCAACCCTCGCGACGTCAGCGTGATCAGCCGCACCGACAGCAGCGTAGTGCTCGCGGGCGGCGTGAAGAACGGCGAGCGCGTGGTCAGCGCCGGCGTCAACAGCCTCAAACCCGGACAATCGGTAAAACTTGACGAGGACAGTCAATGAAAGGCTCTTTCAACCTCTCCGAATGGGCCCTCAAGCATCAGTCATTCGTCTGGTACCTGATGTTCGTCGCGTTGCTGATGGGCGTGTTCTCGTACTTCAATCTGGGCCGCGAAGAAGATCCGTCGTTCACCATCAAGACCATGGTGATCCAGACCAAATGGCCGGGCGCGACCCAGGAAGAAACCCTCGCGCAGGTCACCGACCGCATCGAGAAAAAACTCGAAGAGCTCGACTCCCTCGACTACGTGAAAAGTTACACGCGCCCTGGCGAATCGACGGTGTACGTGTACTTGCGCGACACCACCAGTGCCAAGGACATCCCGGAAATCTGGTACCAGGTGCGCAAGAAGATCGACGACATTCGCGGGCAGTTCCCCCAAGGTATTCAAGGGCCCGGGTTCAACGACGAGTTCGGTGATGTGTTCGGCTCGGTCTACGCCTTCACCGCCGACGGCCTGACCATGCGCCAGTTGCGCGATTACGTAGAACAGGCGCGGGCCGAGATCCGCAATGTGCCGGGGCTGGGCAAGATCGAAATGATCGGCCAGCAGGACGAAGTGATTTATCTGAACTTCTCTACCCGCAAACTGGCGGCGTTGGGTATCGATCAGCGTCAGGTTGTGCAGAGCCTGCAATCGCAGAACGCCGTGACCCCGGCCGGTGTGATCGAGGCCGGCCCCGAGCGGATTTCCGTGCGCACTTCCGGGCAGTTCGCCTCGGAGAAAGATCTGGCCGAGGTCAATCTCAAGCTCAACGACCGTTTCTATCGCTTGGCTGACATCGCCGACATCACTCGCGGTTACACCGATCCGGCTACTCCGGAGTTCCGCTTTGACGGCAAACCGGCCATCGGTCTGGCGATTGCCATGCAGAAGGGCGGCAACGTTCAGGCGTTCGGCAAGGCGTTGCACCAGCGCATCGATGAACTGACCGCAGACTTGCCGGTTGGCGTGGGTGTGCACACCGTGTCCGATCAGGCGGTGGTGGTGGAAGAAGCGGTCGGTGGCTTTACCAGTGCCCTGTTCGAGGCGGTGATCATCGTGCTGGTGGTCAGCTTCATCAGCCTCGGCGTGCGCGCCGGCCTGGTGGTGGCGTGCTCGATTCCGCTGGTGCTGGCGATGGTGTTTGTGTTCATGGAATACAGTGGCATCACCATGCAGCGGATTTCTCTCGGCGCACTGATCATCGCCCTCGGCCTGTTGGTGGACGACGCGATGATCACCGTGGAGATGATGGTCACGCGCCTGGAAATGGGCGAGACCCGCGAGCAGGCCGCGACGTTCGCCTACACCTCGACGGCGTTCCCGATGCTCACCGGTACGCTGGTGACCGTCGCGGGTTTTGTGCCCATCGGCCTCAATGCCAGCTCCGCCGGTGAGTACACCTTCACACTGTTCGCGGTGATTGCAGTGGCGATGCTGGTTTCGTGGGTGGTGGCGGTGTTCTTCGCTCCGGTGATCGGCGTGCACATTCTCAGCGCCAACGTGAAACCCCATGAGGCCGAGCCGGGCCGCGTCGGGCGTGCGTTCAATGGCGGTCTGTTGTGGGCGATGCGCAATCGCTGGTGGGCGATCGGTATCACCGTGCTGCTGTTTGCCCTGTCGATTTTTTGCATGCGCTTTGTGCAGAACCAGTTCTTCCCGGCATCGGACCGCCCGGAAATTCTCGTCGATCTCAACCTGCCACAAAACGCCTCCATCGACGAAACACGCAAGGCCGTCGACAAGCTGGAAGAAACCCTCAAAGGCGACCCGGACATCGTGCGCTGGAGTACCTACATCGGTCAGGGCGCGATCCGTTTCTACCTGCCGCTCGACCAGCAATTGCAAAACCCGTACTACGCACAACTGGTGATCGTCAGCAAAGACTTCGAGGCCCGTGAGGCATTGAGTCAGCGTCTGCGCGAGCGCTTGCACAAGGACTTCGTCGGCATCGGCAGTTACGTCCAGGCGCTGGAAATGGGCCCGCCGGTGGGGCGGCCGATCCAGTACCGGGTCAGTGGCAAGGACATCGATCAAGTGCGCAAGCACGCCATCGATCTGGCCACCGAACTGGACAAGAACCCGCACATCGGCGAGATCATTTACGACTGGAACGAGCCGGGCAAAGTCCTGCGCATCGACATCGCCCAGGACAAGGCACGCCAACTCGGGCTGTCGTCCGAAGACGTGGCGAACCTGATGAACAGCATCGTCAGCGGCGCGCCTCTGACCCAGGTCAACGACGACATCTACCTGATCAATGTGGTCGGCCGGGCGGTGAATTCGGAGCGTGGTACGCCGGAAACCCTGCAGAATCTGCAGATTGTGACGCCCAACGGCACATCGATTCCGTTACTGGCGTTCGCCACTGTGCGCTATGAGCTGGAACAGCCGCTGGTGTGGCGTCGCGACCGCTTGCCGACCATCACCATCAAGGCCTCGGTGCGCGACGAGATCCAGCCGACCGATCTGGTGAAACTGCTCAAGCCGTCGATTGATGCCTTCGCTGACAAACTGCCAGTGGGCTACAAGGTCGCCACCGGCGGTACGGTCGAGGAAAGCGGCAAGGCCCAGGGACCGATCGCCAAGGTCTTGCCGTTGATGCTGTTTTTGATGGCGACCTTCCTGATGATCCAGTTGCACAGCGTGCAGAAGATGTTCCTCGTCGCCAGTGTCGCGCCGCTGGGACTGATCGGCGTGGTGCTGGCGCTGGTGCCGACCGGCACACCGATGGGCTTCGTGGCGATTCTGGGGATTCTGGCGCTGATCGGCATCATCATTCGTAACTCGGTGATTCTGGTGACGCAGATCGATGAGTTCGAGAAGAAGGGCTATGCGCCGTGGGATGCGGTAGTCGAGGCGACTGAGCATCGGCGCCGACCGATCCTGCTGACCGCAGCGGCGGCAAGCATGGGCATGATCCCGATTGCCCGCGAAGTGTTCTGGGGGCCGATGGCGTACGCGATGATTGGCGGGATTGTGGTCGCGACGTTGCTGACGCTGCTGTTCCTGCCGGCGCTGTATGTGGCCTGGTACAAGATTCGCGAACCGAAGAAGGACGCTTCGTCATCGACCCACTGAGGGAGCTTGTTACACCTTTGGGAACGGTCTGACTTACAACCGTGATGCATTGCGTTACCGTCCTTCCTCCATGTGGAGGAGGGACGCCTGATGTCGACGGTCACTTGCTGGCTGCGCCAACTGCTGTTAGTGGCCGGCCTGTGCCTGTCGCCCTCATCGCTGGCCGACATCCTTTTGGTGAACCCGCTGTGGCGCGTACAGCTCGACCCCGCAACCCTCGCCGTGCGAGTCACCCCGGCCAACGGCGCGACTGTGCAGGCCTCGACGGGCGTCGCTGCGCACAGGATCAGCAACCTGGTGCAACGTGACAATCGTGTCGACTGGCAATGGGACGATGGCGCCTGGTCAATCAGCGTTGATCTCGATCAACGTGACCTGAACTTCTCGATCACCGCACGCGCCCCGGCTGAACTTGAGTTCTTGCGCCAGCCCGGCAATGCCATGGGCAAGGGCCTGATCTGGCCCTTGGCCGAGGGGCATTATGTGCCGCGCGGCGATCCGGTGTGGCAGACGTTTCTGGTGAGTCAAGGGGTGCTCAATGCCACTCAGGATATGAGTCTGCCGATCTGGGGTGTCGAGCATGAGGGATTCAGTCTCAACTGGTTGCTGACCAACCCCTACAACAAGCAACTGCTGTTCAGCGCTGAGGGCGATACGCTCGCGTTGTCGGTGCGGCATCAATTCACCTCACTCAAGCCGTCGACAGCGCTGACGTTCAGCCTGTTTCTGGGTGACGCCGAGCCGCTGGCCGGTGCCAAGCGCTATCGACAATGGTTGATCGACACCGGTCGTCACGAAAGCCTGAGCCGCAAGCTTGAGAAAACACCGGCGTCGCGAAAGCTGTTGGGCGCCAGTCATGTCTACCTGTGGGGTAACGATCTGCTGGGGCAAAAGGATGTGCGGAACTGGCCGGCGTTGCTTGGCAAGTTGCGCGGCCAGAGCCAGCTTGCCGGTGCTTTGCGAGGCGCGATGGAGCGTGAGGCCTTGCAGCTGCTCGCCCACCAAACGGTGCTCAATCGTTATCAGCAAGGTGTGCTGCTGCGCAGCCTCAATCGGGCGCTGAACACTCAGGCGCGCAAAACCTGGCAAGCCCGCGCGGTGCCGGACATGCAGGCACTGGTCAACGGCTACGCCGCTCTGCGCGGGCAATTGTCCCGCGAATTCGCCGGTGCCGTCACAGCCAATCCCGAGCAATGGGGCAACACCTTGTCGCTGGATACCATTGAGCAATTGCAAAACGCCGGGCTGTCGCGCTTGTGGCTGGGTCTTGGCGAGGGATGGGAGGGCGGGCTCTGGCATCCCGAGGCGGTTCGAGCAGGCGTGCAGGCCGGTTATCTGCTTGCGCCGTATGATTCTTACGAGACGGCGCTGAGTCGGGATGAGAATCCGGACTGGACCACCGCGCATCTGGGTGACACGGCTTACCGCGAGTGCGCCATCGTGCTGGAAAATCGCACGATGAAAAGCGGCTTTCAGCAATCGGGTCATTACACCGACCCGCGTTGCGTGCGCCCTCTACTGGAGAAACGAGTCAAAGCGGTCAGCGCCGCCGCCGGTTTCAACAGCTGGTTTCTCGATGCCTACGCCACAGGCATGTTGTTCGACAGCTACCGCGCGGACGCCCCCATGACGCAGGCGCAGAATGCCGAGGGCAACGTCGCGGCGTCGCGCTGGATCAACGAAACGCTGCAATTGCCCAGCGGCTCCGAGGATGGCAATGCGACAACGGCTCAAGGCGTGCTGTTCGCCCATGGCATGCAGACACCGGTGATCGGTTGGGGCGATGCCGACATGAGTAAAAAACCGGATTCCGAATACTTTGTCGGCAAGTGGTTTCCGCCGGAGCAACCGGCCCTGTTCTTCAAATCCGTGCCAATAAAGGAACCGTTGCGGCGCATTCACTTTGATCCGGCCAGCCGTGTGCCGCTTTATCAAGCGGTGTTCCACGGTTCGCTCATCACCACTCATCACTGGTTGTTCGACAGCCTTAAACCGAGCAACACAAGGGTGGAGAACGAACTGACGCAATTGCTCTACAACGTGCCGCCGCTGTACCACCTGAGTGCGGCAACGCTGGCGCAGCGACTGCCGCTGATGGCCCGTCAGGACGCATTCTTCCGTCCGCTGCATGAGCGCCTGGCGACGCAGGCGCTGACTGGTTTCCAATGGCTGAGCGAAGATCGGCAGGTGCAGCAGACTTCATTTGAAGACGGCACTCGGCTGCTGGCCAACTTCGATCCAGCCCAGCGTGAAGTGGACGGCCAGACCTTGCCCGGCGAGAGCATCACTGTGCTGCTGCCGGAAGGTACCGTCAGCCACTACCGGGGGCAGGCAACTCTCTGACTCAG
Source organism: Pseudomonas sp. M20 (assembly GCF_045037865.1). Classification (NCBI taxonomy): domain Bacteria; kingdom Pseudomonadati; phylum Pseudomonadota; class Gammaproteobacteria; order Pseudomonadales; family Pseudomonadaceae; genus Pseudomonas; species Pseudomonas sp. M20. The sequence continues at coordinate 5,459,597 of NZ_CP173611.1, read as the reverse complement.
CCTTTGCGCCAGACGCTGGCCAACCACGGCTGCTGCTCGCGCGGCAGGCCGGCGGGACGGAAGTAGTGTTCCAGTTCGACGAATCCGGCGCGGGCAAGCAGCCCGCGCCAAGCCTCAAGATCGTGATACGAACCATACCGCGGCCCGTTCCAGCCCTCACGATTATCCCCACGTGGATTGGAGCTGAACAACACGCCACCTGGTTTCAACGCACCGTGCAATTGCTTCAATACCCGTGGCAATTCCTGCAACGGCACATGAAACAGCACCGCATTGGCAAAGATCCCGTCGAAGCGTTCAGCCGGCAGATCGAGCTTCAGAAAGTCCTGTTGCAGCACCTCGCAACCACTGTCCTCACGGGCCATTCGCGCGAACTCTTGGGAACCGTCCAGCCCGACGGCGATGTGACCCATACGCGTAAACGTCTGCAAGTCCCGCCCCGGCCCGCAGCCGAAATCCAGAACCGTGAACGGCGCCACACCTTGAATATGCCGCAGCAACGCATCGATGTTCTGGCTGACATCGTGGTCGCGGGTGCCTTCACGAAAGTCTTCGGCCACCGAGTTGTAGTGGCCGAGGGTGGTGGCGGTGATCTGTTCGAGATCGGTGGGGGTCTGCTTCATGGTGGGGATACGCGGGCAATTGGGGTTTGCCGAATATACGCCATGAAGCGGGGCTGCTGCGCAACCCATCGCGAGCAGGCTCACTCCTACATTTGAAATGCGTTCCCCTGTAGGAGTGAGCCTGCTCGCGATAGCGGTTGTGAAGTTGCTACATGAGCCCGGCCCGGCTCAGCGCTTGTTCAATCCCCGCGCCAAGCGGTCCCCACCCAACTGAATCACCGCCACCAACGCCACCAGCAACACAATCACCGTCAGCATGATCTGGCTGTCAAAGCGTTGATACCCATAGCGGTAGGCGATATCCCCCAACCCGCCAGCGCCAATCGCCCCGGCCATCGCGGAAGAGTTGATCATCGTCACCAATGTGATAGTGAACCCGCCGACAATCCCCGGCAGCGCCTCCGGCAACAGCACATGCCAGACAATGTGCCAACGCCGGCAACCCATCGCCTGCGCGGCTTCGATCAAGCCATGATCAACCTCGCGCAGACTCACTTCGGCAATCCGCGCAAAGAACGGAGTTGCCGCAATCGTCAGTGGCACAACGGCGGCCCACACGCCGTAGGTGGTGCCGACAATCAACCGGGTAAACGGAATCAGCGCGACCATCAGAATCAGAAACGGGATCGAGCGGAACAGGTTAACGAACGCGCCCAGAGCACGGTTGAGTACCGGCGCTTCATAGATCCCGCCCTTGTCGCTGGTGACCAGAATCACCGCCATGGGAATCCCCACCAGCAACGCGATCAGCGAGGACACACCGACCATCAGGAACGTGTCGATAAAGCCCTGCAACAAGCGATCAAACCACATAACCCACTACCTCCACTCGCTGCGCCCACGGTGCGGCGCGCTCGCGCAATTGTTCGGCGCTGAGCGCTGAGCCGCTGACGGCCAATAACAGTTGCCCCAATGCATGACCCTGAATCCGTTCTACGCCGCCCTGCAGCAACTTAACCCGGCCACCTAGTGCCGCGAACAGTGCCGCCAGATCCGGCTCATCACTGGCGCTGCCGGTGAACTGCAAGCGCAGCACCACAGCGGCGTCGGAGGATGGCGGCTGCGCGTGCAAGCGGCTCTGCAATTCCTCCGGCAACGCGTGTTGCAGCGGTGCAAGCAAGGTTTGGCTGACCTCGTGCTGCGGATTGCCGAACACTTCCCAGACCGGGCCTTGTTCGACCACCCGACCGTGCTCAAGCACGACAACGCGGTCGCAGATTTCGCGGATTACCGCCATCTCGTGAGTGATCAGAACGATGGTCAGGCCCAGGCGTTTATTGATTTCGCGCAGCAGGCCGAGGATCGACTGGGTGGTCTCCGGGTCGAGCGCCGAGGTCGCTTCGTCGCAAAGCAAAATATCCGGGTCATGCACCAACGCGCGGGCGATGCCGACACGCTGTTTCTGCCCACCGGAGAGTTGCGCCGGATAGGCCTTGTGCTTTTCCTGCAGGCCAACCAGTTCGAGCAGTTCGCGCACCTTTTTCTCGCGCTGTTCTTTCGGAACACCCGCTACTTTCAGCGGCAGTTCGACGTTCTGCCAAACAGTCTTGGCCGACATCAGATTGAAGTGCTGGAAGATCATGCCGATGCGTCGGCGCAAAGCGACGAGACGGTCTTCATCGAACTCGCCGATGTCGACCTGATCGATCAGCACTCGCCCCGAGGTCGGTTGTTCCAGGCGATTGATCGTACGGATCAGCGACGACTTGCCGGCGCCGCTGCGGCCGATGATGCCGAACACTTCGCCGCGCTGAATCGCCAGATCGATGCCTTGCAGCGCCGCGACCGGGCCTTGACGGCCGTTGTAGGTTTTACCCAAGCCGATGAAACGTACGTGGGCGCGATTCAACTCGGGGTGCAGCTCGGTTTTTTCAGCATTGTGTGGCTCTGGAATCTCCAGTCGCCGTTGGATCGCGGCCGTCATGCTCAGCTTTCCCAACCGGCTTGATACAGCTTGCCGTGGGCTTTATCCAGCGCCGCACGAACGACCGGCGAATGCTGGTAAATGTCGACGAATTTGATCAGGCGCGGATCGGTTTTGCTCTTCGGCTGGATGACGAACTGAATCACGTATTCCTTGTGGTCGAGACCGTCGAACAGCAGTGCCGAACCGGCATCGAAGGTCTTCGCCAGACGAATGTAGGCCGGGTAACCCTGGACCAGATCAGCGTCGTCGTAGGCGCGCACCAGTTGCACTGCTTCGACCTGGAGGATTTTGATTTTCTTCGGATTTGCGACGATATCGTCTTCTGTAGCCTTGTAGCCGACGCCCGGTTTCAGCGTGATCAAACCGGCCTTGGCCAGCAGTTGCAGACCGCGACCGCTGTTGATCGGATCATTGGCGATGGCGACGCTGGCGCCTTCTGGCAGCTGATCGAAGCTTTTGTATTTTTTCGAGTAGAGGCCGACGTTGTTGATGATCCCCGGGGCGAATGGCACCAGATCAAAACCCGACGCGGCTTTGGCGTTCTCCAGGAACGGGATGTGCTGGAAGTAGTTCACGTCGATGTCGCCGGCGGCGAGGCTGACGTTCGGTGCGATCCAGTCAGTGAATTCCACCAGTTCGACTTTCAGACCCTGTTTGGAGGCCTCTTCGACGGCGGCTTCCAGCGGGATGGCGAAGGCGGCGGTGGTGCCGATTTTCAGGGGGGCGTCGGCGGCGAAAACGGCCGAGCTGAACAGGCCGAGGGCCAGGGCCAGTGCTTTGACTGGGTGGGACAGGCGTTTTTTGGTCATGTGAGTTTTCCAGTCAGTGCATAAATTTGTGGTGTATTGGATGGCCTCATCGCGAGCAGGCTCGCTCCCACAGGGGAAATGCATTCCAAATGTGGGAGCGAGCCTGCTCGCGAAGCTTTTAGCGGCGAAATGCGGAACCCGTATGTTGCTCAGGTAGCTGCGCTTCACCTTGAAACAGCTTCTCGCGCAAGCTGCCACTGTCGTACGCAGTCTTGTACGACCCGCGCCGCTGCAGCTCCGGAATCACCAGCTCAATAAAATCGACATAGCTCTCCGGCGTAACAATCCGCGTCAGGTTGAAGCCATCAAGGCCGGTCTCGGCGATCCATGACTCCAGCTCATCCGCTACTTGTTCAGGCGAACCGACCACGGTGATGTAACGTCCACCGAGGGCGTGCTGTTCAAGCAGCTTGCGCCGGGTCCAGTCGTTGTTCTGCAGGTTCTTGGTAGCCGACTGAATGGCGTTGCTCTTCACGTACTGGATCGGTTCGTCGATTTCGTACAGGGAAAAGTCGATGCCGGTGGAGGCGGAAAAATGCGCCACGCCGGCCTCGGCGCTGGCGTAGCTCAGGTATTCGGCGTGCTTGGCCCATGCGGCCTCTTCGGTCGCGCCGACTATGACGTTGAGGCCCATGAACACCTTGATGTCCTCGGGGTTGCGTCCCGCTTCGACGGCACTGGCGCGCACCTTGTCGACCTGAACTCTGGTCGACGGTTTATTCTGGCCGCTGATGAATACACACTCGGCGTGACGCCCGGCGAAGAGCAAGCCGCGATCGGAACTGCCGGCCTGAAACAGCACCGGCGTGCGTTGTGGCGAAGGTTCACAAAGGTGATAACCCTCGACCTGATAAAACTCGCCCTTGTGCTCGACCTTGTGCACTTTTTCCGGGTTAGCGTAGATCCGCTGCTCGCGGTCGTTGAGTACGGCGCCGTTTTCCCAACTGCCTTCCCAAAGTTTGTAGAGCACTTCCAGGTACTCGTCGGCCTGGTCATAGCGGCGGTCATGTTCCACCTGTTCGCTGAGGCCCATGGCTTTGGCGGCGCTATCGAGATAACCGGTGACGATGTTCCAGCCCACGCGACCACGGCTCAGATGATCGAGCGTGGACATGCGCCGGGCGAACAGATACGGCGGTTCGTAGGTGAGGTTGGCGGTCAGGCCGAACCCCAGATTTTTGGTCACGGCAGCCATGGCTGAAACCAGCAACAACGGGTCGTTGACCGGCAACTGGATCGACTCTTTCAGCGGGACGTCGACCGAGTTCTGATAGACGTCATACACACCGACGATGTCGGCAATGAACAAGCCGTCGAACAGCCCGCGCTCAAGCAATTGCGCCAGTTCGGTCCAGTATTCGAGGGTGTTGTAGCGCGTTGAGGTGTCGCGCGGATGCGTCCACAAGCCGTGGTTGATGTGGCCGATGCAGTTCATGTTGAACGCATTGAGCAGGATCTTCTTTTTCGCCGCGCTCATCAGATCGTCCCTCGCAACGGAGGGTTTTCGTCATTGAGGTAGTAGTTGCCCACCGCGTGATATTTCCAGCGCACCGGGTCGTGCAAGGTGTGCACGCGGGCGTTGCGCCAATGACGGTCGAGGCCGTGCTCGATCAGCGTGGCCTGGCTGCCGGCCAGTTCGAACAATGTGCTGCCAGCGGTGAGGGAAATTTCAGTGCTGATCGCGCGGGCTTCGGCGACGGCAATCGATGCGGCGGCGACAGTTTCTGCATTGGTCTCGGCTTGTGCGGCGTCGAGGAATTCGCCGGCACGTTCGAGCAAGGCTTCGGTGGCGTGCAAGCGAATGCTCAAGTGGCCGAAGCTCTTCAACGTCAGCGGGTCTTCGGTGGCTTTGTCGTTGCCGGAATCGATCCACGGGCGCGTCTTGCTGCGTACGAAGTGCAGGGCGTCTTCGTAAGCGGCGCGGGCGATGCCGGTGTCGATGGCGGCGTGAAGGATCTGCGCCAGCGGGCCGACGGTGGTTGGACGTTCAAAGGCGCTTTGAAACGGCAGCACGTCTTCAGCCGCGACGTACACGTCTTCGAACACCACCGAACCGCTGCCGGTGGTGCGTTGACCGAAGCCGCTCCAGTCGTCGATCACGGTCAGGCCTTTGCTGTCGCGGGGGACGAAGGCCAGTTGCTGCACGCCGTTTTCATCAACTACTGAGGCCGGAATGCGCTGCGCGTAAATCGCGCCGGTCGCATAGAACTTGCGACCGTTGATGCGATAGCCGTCACCGTCGCGTTTGAGACTGGTGACGCGGTCGTGAGCGGTTTTTGTGCCCAGTTCAGCCAGGGCATTACCGAAGCGCTGGCCGGCGAGCACTTCACCATACAGCCGTTGTTTTTGCGCATGGCTGCCGTTTACGCGCAGCACTTCCAATGCATAAAAATGGTTCTGCGGAATCTGTCCGAGCGAGCCGTCGGCCTGGGCGATCAGGGCAATGACTTTGGCCAACGTCACGTTGGAAACGCCAGCGCCGCCGTACTCCTTGGGCACGCTGATGCCCCACAGACCGGAGCGGGAAAATACCTCGAGCTCCGGCAGTGGCAAGCGTCGCTCACGGTCGCGCAGGGCGCTGTCGCGTTTGAAGTCTTCGGCCAGATCGCTGGCGACGATCAGGGCTTGCTCATCGCTGGTGATGACCGCGACGTGATGGGAAAGCGTCATGTTTTTCTCCAGATGTCTGGTCGTCTCAGATCCAGGAATGGCGAGCCGGTAAAGTGCCGTTGAGGCGATAGGCGCCGACCGCGTGATATTTCCAGCGCACCGGGTCATGCAACGTGTGCACGCGGGCGTTGCGCCAGTGCCGGTCGAGATTGAATTCGGCGAGGGTCGCGCGGCTACCGGCCAGTTCGAACAGCTTTTCGCTGGCGAGCAAAGAAATTTCGGTGGTCAGTACTTTCGCTTCGGCCACGGCGATCGAAGCGCGGGCGGCGGATTCGGCAGTGAGCGGTGCAGCGTGCACTTGATCGAGAACTTGCCCGGCCTTGCGCAGCAGCGCTTCGGCGGCGTGCAGTTCGATTTTCAGTTTGCCGATGTCGGCGATCACATAGAGGTCATCGCTGGCGCGATCAACCTTGGCGTCGATCCAAGGCCGCGCGCGGGTTTTGACGAACTCAATGGCGTCATCAATGGCGCCACGGGCGATGCCGGCGTCGATCGCGGCTTGAATCAGTTGCGATACCGCGCCTTGGGTGTTCGGGGTTTCGTTGATCTTCCAGTTGTCGACCACCAGGCTCGACTCTACGCGCACGTTGTTCAGCAGAATCGTACCGCTGGCGGTGGTGCGCTGACCGAACCCTGACCAGTCGTCAACGATGCGCAGCCCCGGCGTGCCGCGGCGGACGAAGGCCAGCACTTGCTTGCCGTCATCGTTGAGCGCTTTGACCGCAACCCAGTGCGCAAACAGCGCGCCGGTGGAGTAAAACTTCTGGCCATTGATCACGTAATCGTCGCCGTCGGCTGTGATCCGCGCTTTCAATTCCAGGGTGTTTTTTGTGCCGCGTTCCGGGCCGGCATTGCCGATCCGCCAGCCTTCCAGAACGCTCTGGAACAGCTGTTTTTTTTGCGCTTCGGTGGCGCTGCCGAGCACCAGATTGATGATGCCGAACTGGTTTTGTGGAATCTGTCCCAGCGCCGGATCAGCGGCGGAAATGATCGCGAACACCTCGGCCAGGGTGACGAATGAAACCTGCGGGCCACCGTATTCGCGCGGGATGGCGATGCTGCCTAAACCACTGCGGGTGAACTGTTCGATTTCCGACCATGGCAGCTTGCGCTGACGATCGCGTTTGGCGGCCTGCACGCGGGCGACTAGCGCCAGCTCATGGGCGGCCTTGATGGCTTGGGCGTCGTTGCGCAAAACCTGCGCGGGCAACAACAACGGGGCGATGTCCAGATCCGACTGGACGTTTGCGTCTGCCAGACTGGACATCAGTGCCGCTCCTTGGCTGCACGCAATGCCCTGGCGATCTGCACTGGGGTGATTGTGTTCCGGACCATACTACCTACCTCACATCTCATGAAAAACGCCGCAAAATTGCGGCGAACGAAAGAATGTCCGGTGGTCCGGTTCATATACCCTAAGCGTGTATAAATATTAAATAAACTAACTTTTAGGAATATGCATAGAAGGGGTGATGATCGGGTTGGTTAAGAATTTTCGGGTAAGGGTGTAGGGGCCCCTTACCCGCTGAAGAGGATCAATCTTTACGTGATTCGGCAGCCATGAGTTCTGGCTTGAAGGGGACTTTCAGATAAGGGTTTGCACAGCCGATCTTCAATGTACGCGGTGGTGCCCAGCGTGAGTTATTGCCCACCCGATCGAGAATGCAATACGTCACATCCAACCGCAGATCCTCACCCGCTTCGACAATCACCGATGGCGGTACCCAGACCTGAATCGGTAACCCGATATCCGCTGGCGTGATCGGCGCCAGATCCATGCGCACATCACCCCAGCGCAAGGTAATGGCGTCGTCCTCGGCCATGTTCAGATACGGTTCGATGGTCAGTGGCACGCCGCGTTTGATCTGGTTCGGGTTCACGCCCTGACGGCGAATGGCGTCGGGGATAGCCACGGGGGCCAACTGCTGGTTTTCGTCGCCGCTGAGCACTGAAGGTTGCCCGCCGGGACAGTCCAGTTTGACCTGCACACGCGTTGTCGCCGATAACGCCGGGCCCTGACCGACCTGCATCACCCGATAGTGAATGCGTGCGGTGCCGTTGGCGATGAAACTCTCGGGCACCCGCAGGCTGACGGCCATGCCGACGTCGTCCCCCGTCAGCACCCTGGAGGCGACATAGCATTTGTTCCAAAACAGCTCGATGAGGTCTCCGCTATCCATATCGGGATAGGGCGACACCTCGACCAACAGATGGGCGGCGGCGGTCAGATTAATGCCGGTTTTTTGCGCTGGCGCCAGGGTCGGCGCTGCCAGTTCGGGGGTGTGCGAAGTGCGGGTCATCGATTTCTCTCCTTGAAGCCTTGCAGCGAAGTCCGTTTCTGAAAGAACAAAAGGCGTGAATAAACCGGCAATAAAACTTTGAACTTTTATTCAAGTTGAATACGGAGTTATTAAACTAAGTGATACCGGTTGCTGACTAGATAAGAGTGTGCGGCGTGGGGTGTCAATAGAGGAGGTTAGTTAATCCGTGAATTACGAATTAATCAGAAGTTTCCTACGTTGATGCAGCCAAATGCCTAAGTGCTTAGGAGAAAAGGGCCACGGAACTCAGGGCTTTTTGGCATTTTTCACGTAGATTTATTTGAACGCTGTCGTGCCGGATGGCGCGGGTTTCGGGCGGGCATTATCTGTTGCAGAACTTATATATGCACTGCTTCGGATATATTTTGTCTAGGTCGGACGACGGGTTGGGGTGGAAGTTTTATAAAGGTAACTTCCATCCGTGGAAGTTGCCGGTGACGCCATGAAAGTTCTCAGGCGTGATTCAGAAACTTACTGAGGAACTGCTGCGTGCGTTGTTCTTTCGGATTGGCAAACAATGCTTTGGCTTCGCCTTGCTCGACGATCACGCCCTTGTCGAAGAACACCACACGGTTGGCCACGTCGCGGGCAAACCCCATTTCGTGGGTGACGATCACCATGGTGCGTTTCTCTTCGGCGAGGCCACGAATGGTCGCCAGCACCTCGCCGACCAGTTCCGGGTCGAGGGCCGAAGTCGGTTCGTCGAAGAGAATCACTTCCGGCTCCATCGCCAGCGCTCTGGCTATCGCCACGCGCTGTTGCTGACCACCGGAGAGACGACGCGGATAAGCGTCTTCCTTACCGGCGAGTCCGACCTTGGCCAGCAGCTTCTTGCCCAGAGCAACCGCCTCTTCGCGCGGTATCTTCTTGACCACGATCGGGCCTTCGATGACGTTCTCAAGCGCCGTGCGATGGGGGAACAGGTTGAAGTTCTGGAAGACGAAGCCAACGTGCTGGCGCAGGTTGCGCACCAGACTCTGCTGCTGATTCAGCGGGCGGCTGGTATCGATTTCGATATCGCCGACCTTGATCCGGCCGCTGGTGGGTTGTTCAAGGAAATTCAGGCAGCGCAGGAACGTCGTTTTCCCCGAACCGCTTGGGCCGATGATCGCGACGACTTCGCCTTCCTTGACCTCCAGGTCGATGCCGTTGAGCACGACCTGACCCTTGAATTGCTTGGTCAGTTTTTCCACGACAATCATCGTCAGGACTCCTGGTCGTGCCGATTGACCCGCTCTTCCAACTTGTTCTGGAAGTGCGAAAGCACCGTGGCCAGAATCCAGTAGATCAGCGCGGCGGCAAGATACATGGTGAAGACTTCGAAAGTCCGGGCGGTAATCAGTTGCGCCTGACGGAACAGCTCCGGCACCTGAATGGTGGCGGCCAGTGCCGTGTCCTTGACCAGCGAAATGAAGCTGTTGCCCAGCGGCGGCAACGCCGTGCGCATTGCTTGCGGCAGGATGGCCCGGCGCAGGGTTTGCGCGCGGGTCATGCCGATACTCGCAGCAGCTTCCCACTGACCACGCTCGATCGAACCGATCGCGGCGCGGAGGATTTCACAGGCGTAAGCGGCCATGTTCAGCGAGAAGCCGATCAGCGCCGCTGGCAGCGGATCCAGTTCGATTCCCAGTTGCGGGAAGCCGTAATAGATCACGAACAGTTGCACCAGCAACGGCGTCCCGCGAAAGAACGACACGTAGACGCGCGCCAGCCAGCTCACTGATTTGAAGCGCGACAAGCGCATCAACGCCAGGCCGAAGCCGAGCAGCAAGCCGAAGAACATCCCGCCGAGGCTGAGGACTACCGTGTAGTACGCGCCCTTGAGCAGAAAGGGCGCGGAGTCCAGCAACAGCGCCGATGTTTCGGCGAGTTGCTGGCTCAACTGCGGGAAGTGCGCTTCGAATTGAAATCCAACTTCCATTATTTAGTGACGTCTGCGTTGAAGTATTTCTCGGACAGCTTCTTCAGAGTGCCGTCTGCACGCAGTTCGTCGATGGCCTTGTTTACGGCAGTCAGCAGTTCCGGCTCACCTTTACGCAGGGCAACACCGGCTTCCTGACGGGAGAAAGCTTCGCCGGCGGCCACGGTTTTCGGGGCTTTCTTGGCGTATTCCAGTGCAGCCAGACGGTCGATCAGAATGGCGTCGGTGCGGCCGTTGTTCAGGTCAGCGAACTTGGTCGGATCATCGTCGTAGGTACGCACGTCGGCACCCGGCACGTTGGCGCGGACCCATTGTTCGTAGTTGGTGCCCAGGCCAACACCGACTTTTTTGCCGGACAGGTCATTGGCGGTCTTGATGTTCAGCGCCGCTTCTTTGCTCTTCAGCACCAGCGCCTGAATCCCGGAAACGGTGTACGGCTCGGAGAAGTCATACTTCTTCTTGCGCTCGTCGGAGATGGTGACCTGGTTGACTACAACGTCCAGACGCTTGGATTCCAGCGCAGCGAGAATGCCGTCCCACTTGGTCGGTTGAATCTTGGCTTTGACGCCGAGTTTTTGCGCCAGCGCTTCAGAGAGTTCAACTTCGAAACCGGACAGTTTGCCGTCGGCATCAACGAAGCTGAACGGTGGGTAAGTGCCTTCCAGGCCGACGTTGATAACGCCTTTGTCCTTGATCTGTTGCAGCTGCTCACCGGCCACTGCCTGGCCGATCAGACCGGCGCTCAGCGCCAGGCCCAGCGAACCCACCAGCAGATTGCGACGTAGTGCGGAAAAATTCATGACAAGCCCCTGTGTTTTCTTATGGAAGACGCTTAAGGAAAGTTGGCAAATTGGTGATTCGTGCGCCTGCGTTATCGTGCCCTAAAGCAGCTTATGCGTCTTGCGCGAAATTCGCCTGCGGCGAGACTATAAGATGTCTGCGTTAGACTTGAAAATACTTAATATTTGAAATGTTATTCTTTATTGGAATATGCATTATCTGTGGAAAAAGATCGCCTTCGGCAGCTCCTACATGTGATCACTTGTAGGAGCTGCCGAAGGCTGCGATCTTTTGATCTTCTGTTACAGGAAATCCTTGTAGGCGAACAACGCTGGCGCCCCACCGGTGTGCAGGAAGATGATCGGGCCTTCATCAAAACGCTGACGACCAATCCCATCAAGCAAACCCGCCATGGCCTTGCCGGTGTACACCGGATCGAGCAACACCGCTTCCTGACTCGCCAGCAACTTCACCGCCGCCAACGTCCCGGCATTCGGCTCGCCATAACGCGGGCCGAAATATTCATCCCACAACTCGACCTTGAAACTGGCCGGCAGCTCAATGTCGAGCAGCTCTGCCGTGCGTTCCGCCAGGCCTTGAACCTTCGGCCGTTGATCCTCTTCACTGCGCGAAACCGTCACGCCGATCACCGGCAATTGTGGCAACACTTCGCTCAACGCCAAGGCCAGACCGCTGTGCGTCCCGGCGCTGCCCGAGGCCAATACCACCGCAGCGAAATCGCGGCCGGTGTCCTTGATTTGCTCAGCCAGTTCCAGGCCGGCGCGTACGTAACCCAGAGCACCGAGCGCATTGGAGCCGCCAATCGGCACGAGATACGGTTTCTTGCCATTGCTGCGCAACCGAACGGCAAGGGCCGCGAGTTGTTCGTCGGCGTTGTCGAGGTTGTCGACCAGTTCGACCTTGGCATCGAACAGATCCAGCAGCAGGCGATTGCCGTTGCCGGTGTAGTTGCTATCGTCGGTGCCGAGCGGATTTTCCAGCAGCGCCACACAACCCAATCCCAGTTTGGCGGCCAGTGCGGCGGTCTGGCGAACGTGGTTCGATTGCAGCGCGCCGGCGGTGATCAGCGTGTCGGCGCCCTGCGCCAAGGCATCGGCGGCGAGGTATTCGAGCTTGCGCAATTTGTTGCCGCCCATGGCCAGCGGCGTCAGGTCATCGCGTTTGATGTACACCTCGCGGCCGAGCCAGGTGGACAGGCGTTCGAGTTTTTCCAGCGGCGTCGGGTGGCCGAGCAGGTCGAGACGGGTAAAGCGGTCCAGCTGTTGTTTGATCATGAGTCCGTACTGGCGGAGGAAGATGAAAGGACTATAGGCACGCGCTTTTACAGGGGCAACCGCCAATCGCTTATAGCCAAATCGAATGAGCCCAGCACTATCGGTTCTTAATTCGCTCTCCTGACCTTGCCGTAAAGTAGTCGCCGTTGACGCGGCCAGACAGTCCGGCCGCCCCTGAGGAGTCTTTACCGTGAGCGAGCGTTCCAGCCATTGGCAATTGCAGACCATCGTCACTCAACTGCGCAGCGCGCGGGATCAGTGGCGGGCACAGAACGGCCGGGCTTCCGGCGAGCAGGGTGGTCGCGAGCTACCGTCGCGGGCGGCGATGGCGGAGATTCTTGAAGCGTTGTGCGGCGCGTTGTTCCCGATGCGTCTGGGGCCGGTGGATCTGCGTGAAGAGAGTGAAGACTTCTACGTCGGCCACACCCTTGATGTTGCACTGAATGCCTTGCTGGCACAGACCCGTCTGGAACTGCGTTACGTCGCCCGTCATAGCGCGCAGGCCGACACAGAAGTCGAGGCCCGCGCGATCCAGATCGTGCAGGATTTCGCCCTCGCATTGCCGGGCCTGCGCACGCTGCTCGATACCGATGTGCTGGCGGCCTATCACGGTGATCCGGCGGCGCGCAGTGTTGATGAAGTGCTGCTGTGCTACCCGGGGATTCTGGCGGTGATTCACCATCGCCTGGCGCATCATTTGTATCGCGCCGGGTTGCCGTTGCTGGCGCGGATCAGTGCGGAAATCGCCCATTCGGCGACCGGTATCGATATCCATCCGGGTGCGCAGATCGGCCGCAGCTTCTTTATCGATCACGGCACGGGTGTGGTGATCGGCGAGACGGCGATCATTGGTGAGCGCGTGCGGATTTATCAGGCGGTGACGTTGGGCGCCAAACGTTTCCCGGCGGATGAGGACGGGCAGTTGCAGAAGGGCCATCCGCGTCATCCGATCGTTGAAGACGATGTGGTGATTTATGCCGGGGCGACGATTCTTGGGCGGATCACCATTGGCAAGGGTTCGACCATTGGCGGCAACGTGTGGCTGACGCGCAGCGTGCCGGCCGGATGCAATCTGACCCAGGCCAATTTGCAGCACGATGACGGCACGCAAAAGTAAGATCCCATGTAGGAGCTGCCGAAGGCTGCGATCTTTTGATCTACAAAAACCACAGCAAAAGATCGCAGCCTTCGGCAGCTACAGGTATGGGCATAAGGCCATGTTGCTGTTGAACGAATTCCTCCAAACCCGCGTCATACACCTCCTTGGGCTACTGTAGGAAAACTACCGTCGAGCCCTGCGATTAGTCCTTACCACCCTATCCATGTTTAACTTGAACGTTCATTCAAGTTAAACCGGTGGTTCGCTGCCCGCTCACAACAGGAGGCTTGCCTTTGCTGAGTCCGATCATTTCAGCCACGTTTCAACCCCGCGAGGTGCACGTTTCATGAGTGCATCGTCTACCCCCGCCAGCGGTCTGGTACGCATGAATCCGCCGGTGTTCTATTTCGCCGCGACGGTCATTCTGCTGTTTGGTCTCGTCGTCATTGCCATGCCTGAACAGGCCGGCGCCTGGCTGCTGGAAGCGCAAAACTGGGCGGCCAATACGGTCGGCTGGTACTACATGCTTGCGATGACCCTGTATCTGGTCTTCGTGGTGGTCACCGCCTTATCCGGCTACGGCAAGATAAAACTCGGTGCCGACCACGACGAGCCCGAATTCAGTTATCTGTCCTGGGCCGGCATGCTGTTCGCCGCCGGGATCAGCATCACGCTGTTCTTTTTCTGCGTCTCTGAACCGCTGACTCATATGCTCCAGCCGCCGCAAGGCGAGGCGGGCACCGCGGATGCGGCCCGTCAGGCAATGCAGATTCTGTTTCTGCACTGGGGCCTGCATGGCTGGGGCGTGTTCGCCTTTGTCGGTATGGCGCTGGCCTATTTCGCTTACCGCCACAACCTGCCGCTGGCCCTGCGCTCGGCGCTGTATCCGCTGATTGGCAAGCGCATCAACGGCCCGATCGGTTACGCGGTGGACGGCTTCGGCATCATTGCCACGGTGTTCGGTCTGGGTGCCGACATGGGCTTTGGGGTGCTGCACCTCAACTCCGGTCTCGACTACCTGTTCGGCATCGCTCACACCCAGTGGATTCAGGTCGGCCTGATCACGCTGATGATGGGCGCGGCAATCATTGTTGCGGTCTCCGGCGTCGATAAAGGCGTGCGGGTAATGTCCGACATCAACATGCTGCTGGCCTGTGCGCTGCTGCTGTTTGTGTTGTTCGCCGGGCCTACCCAGCACCTGCTCAACACCTTGATCCAGAACATCGGCGATTACCTCGGCGCCTTGCCGATGAAGAGTTTCGACCTCTACGCCTACGATAAACCGAGCGATTGGCTCGGCGGCTGGACGGTGTTCTATTGGGCCTGGTGGATCGCATGGTCGCCGTTCGTGGGCCTGTTCATCGCGCGGATTTCCCGTGGCCGCACCATCCGTGAATTCGTCTTCGGCGTGCTGTTGATTCCGCTCGGTTTTACTCTCGCGTGGATGTCGATCTTCGGCAACAGCGCCATCGATCAGGTCCTCAACCACGGCATGAGCGCGCTCGGCATGTCGGCCCTCGACAACCCGTCGATGAGCATTTACCTGCTGCTGGAAACTTATCCATGGAGCAAAACCGTCATCGCCGTGACGGTGTTTATCAGCTTCGTGTTCTTCGTCACCTCTGCCGACTCCGGTACCGTGGTGCTCTCGACCCTGTCGGCCAAGGGTGGTAGCCCGGACGAAGACGGGCCGAAATGGCTGCGGGTGTTCTGGGGGGCGATGACCGCGCTGATCACCAGTGCGCTGCTGTTCTCCGGCAGCATTGACGCGCTGAAATCGGCGGTAGTGCTGACCTCGTTGCCGTTCTCACTGATTCTGCTGCTGATGATGTGGGGCCTGCACAAGGCGTTCTATCTGGAGTCGCAGAAGCAGATCGCGCAGTTGCATTCGCTGGCACCGGTCTCCGGTTCGCGGCGCGGCACGGGCGGATGGCGACAGCGCTTGAGTCAGGCTGTGCATTTCCCGTCGCGGGACGAGGTGTACCGCTTCATGGACACCACGGTGCGCCCGGCGATTGAAGAAGTGACGGCGGTGTTCGTCGAGAAAGGCCTGAACGTGGTCACCCAGCCGGATCCGGCGAATGACAGCGTCAGCCTGGAAATCGGCCACGGTGATGCGCATCCGTTCATCTATCAGGTGCAGATGCGCGGCTACTTCACGCCGTCGTTCGCGCGTGGCGGGATGGGCTCGAAGCAACTCAACAATCGTCGCTACTACCGCGCCGAAGTGCACTTGAGCGAGGGCAGTCAGGACTACGATCTGGTCGGCTATACCAAAGAGCAGATCATCAACGACATCCTCGATCAGTACGAACGGCACATGCAGTTCCTGCATCTGGTGCGTTGATCGGCGGCTGGGCGCCGGGACGTTTACGACTCGGCGCTCAGCACCATGAACAACACCATCGCCGCCATCGGCACGCCGAATACCGCACTGCCAATCGCAATTTCCGAACCTAGCGGCTGGCCCGCATGCACCACTCCCACGGCGCCATTAATCACCGTCAATGCCAGCCACAGGGCGGCGAAGCCGTAGCCCATGGTCTGGCGGCTGAAGCCGATGCGCTCGCTGATGTACAGCATCAGAGCGAGCAGGACCAGGCCGAAGAAAATGATGATGGCAGTGTGCATGGCGGGTTCTGTCTGGTGAAGGTGCATTGCCTGAATAATCGCTTTCGCGAGCAGGCTCGCTCCCACAATGGATCTCGGCTGGACATAAATTTTACGTACACAGGAAATCCCTGTGGGAGCGAGCCTGCTCGCGATAGGGCCACCTCGGTGTTCTTTAGAGCATAGCCAATCCAGCCCCCACCATATTCATCAGGTGCTTTCGCGCTCGATGACCTGGCATTGCAGCAGGTTCAGCCGTTGCACCTCGTCGCTCGGCAACACGCCAAGACTTTCCAATACGCGGGTTGCGGCGAGCACGCCAATCTCGAGTGCCGGTGGTTTGATCGTGCTCAGGCTCGGCAAAAGCATCTCGGCGAACGGGTAATCGCCGAAGCCAAGAACGGCGCAGTCTTCGGGGATTTTGATACCTGCGCGTTGCCCGGCGAGCAGGCCGCCGGCGGCGAGGTTGTCGTTGGCGAAGATGATCGCGTCGGGGCGTGGTGAATCATTCATCAGGGCGTCCATCGCCTGTTTGCCGGCCTCGAATGGTGCGCGATCAGCGTCCGGGGCGTAGACCCAGGGTTCCAGGCTGGATTCTTTTAAAGTCGCTGCGTAACCGTCGCGGCGTTCCAATGCGCTGAAGTCGCCCGCAGCACTGTTCTGCACGAAGGCGATACGTTGATAGCCTTTTTTCAGCAGATATCTGGCGGCTGTCACGCCCACCTCGAAATGCGAAAAGCCAATCTGCATCGGCTCGCGATCCGGCTGGTAATCCCAGGTTTCAATCACCGGAATATCCGCCTCGGCGATCATCTTTTCCGTGCCGGCACTGTGAAAGTGACTGGTCAGCACCAGCGCCGCTGGCGACCAGCCGAGAAACGCCCGCACCGCATTTTCCTCCTGCTCGGTGCTGAAGTAACTCGACGCCAGCAACAGTTGATAACCGTGATGGCTGAGCGTGTCGCTGAAGCCTTGAATGGTATTGGCGAAGATCGGCCCGGAGATGTTCGGGATCACCATGCCGACGATTTTGCCCCGCGCCGAAGCCAGCCCGCCGGCCACCAGATTCGGTACATAGCCCAACTCAGCTACCACCGCCGCAATCCGCTCGCGGCGTTCGGGCGAAACCTGATCGGGCTGATTGAAATAGCGCGACACGGTAATCGCTGAAACCCCGGCCTCACGTGCCACCGCATTCAGGGTCACGCGTCCGGCGCCACGGCGTTTGCGGGGTTTTTCTTCGCTCAAGAGTCGATCCTTCTTAAAAACAAAATCGCATATAAAAGTAATTTTTCAGTATTGGACGCTCTATGTGTGGCTTGCCAATACTGTCGATGGTAGCGCTAACAAAGCGCGCTGTCTGCTACTCGCTCGAGCGAATGCCCAAGACACCGATTCAGGCGCTGTCGTCGCAGAACGGCAGCGGTTAAGGGCTAATTTCGAGTGGGCAGAGCATGCACAATATTCCTGGGGCGACACACAAACTGGCGCAGTCGATTCGCGCCGCTGGCTGGTTATTCACGGGATTGGCGGTGCTGCCATTGCCCAACGCATTCGCTGCCGAGAGTAGTGATCAGGAGCCGACGCTCAAATCGGTGACCGTCACTGCCACGCGCCGCGAAGAGTCACTGCAAAAAGTGCCGGTCGCGGTGTCGGTGATCGACGGCGAACAGCTTGAACGCGATAACCGCAACGGCGTAGCGAGCATCGTCCAGCAGGTACCGTCGCTGAACTTCCGCACCGGCGCGTCGAACAAGGACACCTCGCTGTTCGTGCGCGGCGTCGGCACGATTTCCACCTCGCCGGGCGTCGAGCCGACCGTGGCCACGGTGATCGATGGCGTGGTCTACGCGCGTCCCGGCCAATCCACTCTCGACTTGCTGGATCTGGAGCGCGTCGAAGTATTGCGCGGCCCGCAAGGCACGCTGTTCGGCAAGAATGCCTCGGCCGGCGTGCTCAACATCACCAGCAAAGCACCGACCGCCGAGACCCACGGTTACATCGACCAGTCGTACTACAGCGGCAACGAAAGCCGCACTCGTTTCGGCATTGGCGGCAGCCTGATTCCGGACACGTTGAAAGGCTCGATCAGCACGCTGTTCGGCACCTACGATGGTAACGTCGACAACCAACACAATGGCCAAGAGGTCAACGGTTACAACCATCGTGGCGTGCGCGGCAAACTCGAATTCACCCCGAATGACGACGTTACCTTCACCCTGATCGCCGACTACATGCAGTCCCATGACGACGGCCCCAACGGTGTGGTCAGCAAGTCGCTGACCCCGGCCTTCGCCAATGCGCTGAGCCCGGTCAATGCGACTAGCCACAATCGCGATATCAACACCGACACCCGCTCACACGTTGAAGACACCAACAAAGGCCTGTCCGGCCAGCTGGACTGGCAACTGGGCGATTACACGCTGACGTCGATTACCGCGTGGCGTGGCTGGGACAATACGCAGTATCAGGACGGTGACCGTCTCGGTACGGTGACGGCGGCGTTCCCCGGCACGGCGGACAAGGGCGATCTGGCCTTCGATCAATACTCGCAAGAGCTGCGCCTGGCTTCGCCGAAGGGCGAGTTCCTCGAATACGTTGGCGGCCTGTTTTACATGCACGGCAAGGACGACGAGACCTATCAACGCACGCTGACAACGACCACGCGCACTGACCGCGGCGTCGCTGATTACAGCACCACCAGCGACAGCTACGCAGCGTTCGGCGAGGCCACCCTGAACTTCACGTCCGACTTTCGCGGTATCGCCGGCTTGCGTTATACCCACGATGATCTCGAATACGATCACCGCCGCGTTTCGACTTCAGCGACCACCGTCAGCGGCATCCAACCGGCCACCAGCAGTTCCGGTTCTGTCGACGAAGATGGCTGGTCCGGCCGCCTCGGCGTGCAGTACGACTTGAGCGATACGGTCACCACTTATCTGACCTACTCGCGCGGCTACAAAGGCCCGGCCTACAACGTGTTCTTCAATATGCAGCCGCGCGACACCGAAGCGCTGAAACCGGAGACCTCCAACACTTGGGAAGCGGGGATCAAGGCGACGAGCTGGAACAATCGCCTGACCACCAACCTAGCGGTTTTCCACAGCGACTACGACAACTATCAGGCGAACTTCTTCGACACCGTCGCCGGCCAGGTTGTGACACGTTTGATCAACGCCGGCAGCGTCAGCACCGAAGGCGTCGAGCTCGACTACGCCTTGCAGGCCACCCAGCAATTGAAGCTGTCCGGCGCACTCGCCTACACCCGCGCACGGATCGACGAGTTCGCCTGCCCGGCGGGCGCGGCGGCGTCGTGCAACGTCAACGGCAAACCGCTGCCGTTCAGCCCGGACTGGAAAAGCTACGTGCGCGCCGACTACACGATCCCGCTGGATAACGGCCTGGATATCGAACTCGGCACCGACTACAGCTGGCAGAGCGAAGTGCAGTACGACATCAGCCAGAACGCCGACACCAAGCAGGGTGCCTACGGCCTGTGGAACGCCAGCGTCGCGCTGGCCGATTACAGCAATGGCTGGCGCGTGGCGCTGCTGGGCAAGAACCTCACCGATAAGTCCTATTCGCCATTGCTCGCCAGCGGCGGCAACTACATTTATCGCGCCGTGCCACGGGATGACGAGCGCTACTTCGGCGTGCAACTGCGCAAGGATTTCTGAGATGAGCAGACAGTTGAAGCTCGGCGCGTTCCTCATGGCCACCGGGCACCATGTAGCGGCGTGGCGTCATCCGGATGTGCCGGCCAACGCGGGTCTGGATTTCGCCCATTACAAACGGCTGGCGCAGATTGCCGAGGCGGCGAAGTTCGATACGTTGTTTGTCGCTGACAGCGTCGCCGCGCCGACCCAACAAATCGCCAGTCGCATGGCGCGTTCCGATCACTTTGAGCCGTTGACATTGCTCTCGGCGCTGAGTGCAGTGACCGAGCACATCGGCCTGATCGCAACGGCGACTACCAGTTACAACGAGCCGTATCACGTGGCGCGCAAATTCGCTTCGCTCGATCACCTGTCGGGTGGCCGCGCGGGGTGGAATCTGGTGACCTCGGACAATGCTTCCGAGGCGCTGAATTTCGGTCGTGATGAACACATTGGTCATGCCGAACGCTATAGCCGCGCTCGCGAATTTCATCAGGTAGTCACCGGGCTTTGGGATAGTTGGGAGGACGATGCCTTCATTCGCGACAAGGCCAGCGGAGCGTATTACGATCCTGCGAAGCTGCATGTGCTGGATCACGTCGGCGAACACTTCCGGGTCAAAGGCCCGCTGAACGTCGCGCGCTCGCCGCAGGGGCAACCGGTAATTGTCCAGGCCGGCTCTTCGGAAACAGGGCGCGAATTGGCGGCGCAGACGGCTGAAGTAGTGTTCACCGCGCAGACTTCGTTGGCCGGTGCTCAGGCGTTCTACGCCGACCTCAAAGGACGTTTGCCCAAGTACGGGCGCAGTGCCGACTCCGTGAAAATCATGCCCGGGGTTTTTGTCGTGGTCGGCCGCACCGAAGCCGAAGCGCAGGAAAAGTGTGAAACGTTTCAGCAATTAGTCGAACCTGAGGTTGGCGTCGCCTTGCTTGGGCGTATGCTGGGCAACTTCGATTTGTCGAAGTACCCGCTGGACGGGCCGTTACCGGAGTTGCCGCTAACCGAAAGCGGTCAGCAGAGCCGGCAGAAACTGCTGACTGAATTGGCAGGCCGGGAAAACCTGAGCCTTGCGCAATTGGGTCGCAAGATTGCGGGTGGACGTGGGCATTACAGCCTGGTAGGTACGCCGGAGCAGATCGCTGATCGCTTGCAGGAATGGTTCGAACAGGGCGCGGCGGACGGGTTCAACGTGCTGGTACCGCACCTGCCGGGTGGGCTCGAAGACTTCGCCACTGGCGTGGTCCCGGAACTGCAACGGCGTGGGTTGTTCAGAACGGAGTATGAGGGCCGGACGTTGCGCGAGAACCTTGGCCTGGCCCGACCCGGCAATCGATTTGTGTAACACCCTTCGCGAGTAAGCTCGCTCCCACAGGGAAATGCATTCCAAAGGTGGGAGCGAGCTTGCTCGCGAAGCAGTCGACACCCATTTCAAGACAGACAAGAGAGGATTCGATGACTTACACCGCTGCCGAAAACCGCTACGACTCCATTCCTTACCGCCGCGTCGGGCGCAGCGGTCTGGTGCTGCCGGCGCTGTCGCTGGGCTTGTGGCACAACTTTGGCGACAGCACACCGATCGACACCCAGCGCGCCTTGCTGCGCACCGCGTTCGATCTGGGCATCAACCACTTCGACCTGGCCAACAACTATGGCCCGCCGTACGGCAGCGCCGAGATCAATTTCGGCCGCCTGCTGCGTGAAGACTTCAAGCAGTATCGCGATGAACTGATCATCTCCAGCAAGGCCGGTTGGGACATGTGGCCAGGCCCTTACGGTCAGGGCGGCGGCTCGCGCAAATACGTGCTGGCCAGCCTCGACCAGAGCCTGCAACGCCTCGGTCTGGACTATGTGGATATTTTCTATTCGCACCGCTTCGACCCGGATACCCCGCTGGAAGAGACCGCCAGCGCCCTCGCCACTGCCGTGCAACAGGGCAAGGCGTTGTACATCGGGATCTCGTCGTATTCCGGGGTGAAAACCCGTGAGATCGCTGCGCTGTTGAAAGAGTGGAAAGTGCCGTTGTTGATTCATCAGCCGGCCTACAACCTGCTTAATCGTTGGGTGGAAAAAGACCTGCTTGATACCACCGATGAACTCGGCACGGGCGTGATCGCCTTCACGCCGCTGGCACAAGGTCTGCTCACCGACAAATACCTCAACGGCGTGCCGGCGGATGCGCGGGTCAATCGTCCGGGGGGTGGTTCGTTGCAGGCTTCGCACTTGTCCGACGCCAACATTGCTCACGTGCGCGCATTGAACGAGATCGCCAAGCGCCGTGGTCAGAGCCTGGCGCAACTGGCGCTGGCGTGGACGCTGCGTGATCCACGGGTGACCTCGGCGTTGATTGGTGCGAGTCGGCCGGAGCAGATTATCGAGAACGTCGGGGCGTTGAAGAATTTGAGTTTCAGTGCTGAAGAGCTGGCGGAGATTGACCGGTTTGCCCAAGAGGGCGGGATCAATCTTTGGGAGAAGCCTTCGACGGCGGAGTGATGACGATTGGGTTGGATCAGCAAGATCCAACCCCCTCACCCCAGCCCTCCCGAAACGTCGGACCGCCCCCAGGGGGGCGAGGGGGAAAGGGAGCCGATCTTCATGCTTTTCAAAACTTGAGTTCAACCCGACATTTCAGGTCGGTGTAGCTCGTACAAACACCTCGGTCAGTCCCCTCTCCCTTTGGGAGAGGGTTAGGGTGAGGGGCTTTTGCTGTTCAAGGCTCAACGAAAAAACGGCACATCCCCCAACACCGTCGCCCGCTGCATCACCCGTCGCGCCGGCCGATAGTCATCCACCGCGTAATGCTGCGTCACGCGGTTATCCCAGAACGCAATATCGTCCTGCTGCCAGCGCCAGCGAATGGTGAATTCCGGCCGCGTCGCATGGGCGAACAGAAACTTCAGAATCGCTTCGCTCTCGGTTTCCGACAGCTCATTGATCTTCGACGTGAAGCCTTCATTGACGAACAGCGAACGCCGCCCACTGACCGGGTGCGTACGAATCACCGGGTGCGACAGCGGCGGATTCTTGCGTCGTGCCTCTTCCCACTGCGCCAATGCTTCAGGCGTGTTGCCATAACGCTCCAGTGGAAACGAACGAGTGAAATCGTGGGTTGCAGTCAGCCCTTCCAGCAAGTCTTTCAGGGGTGCCGACAGCGCTTCATATGCGGCAATGCCGCTGGCCCACAACGTGTCGCCACCAAACTCCGGCAGCAACTTGGCGCTGAGCACCGCGCCCATCGCCGGCGTCGGCAGGAAGGTCACGTCGGTGTGCCAGATCGCGTTGTCACGCACGTCGGTGACGGCGGTGTCGAGGATCAGCACTTCCGGTTGTTCCGGTACGTTCGGGTAGATCGGGTGAATGTGCAGGTCGCCGAAATAGGCGGCGAAACGAGCCTGTTGCGGCGGCTCGATTGGCTGATTGCGGAAGAATAAAACCTGATATTTGAGCAGTGCCTGCTCGATCGCGTCGCGGTGTTCCAGGCTCAGCGGCTGGCTGATGTCGACGCCGCTGATCTGCGCGCCGAGGGCCGAGCTTAATGGGGTGATGTTCAGGCTGCTCATGGTCTTTCTCTTCGAATTCGGGGTTCAAGCTTTTGTAGGTGTGAGCCTGCTCGCGAATGCGGAGTGTCAGGCTAAAGTGCAGTGACTGATCCGACGCTTTCGCGAGCAGGCTCACTCCTACAGGGGATTCACATGAACGTAGTCAGTGGGCCTGGCCGTGCCACGGCACCAGTTTGCGCTGCAGGGCGCGCAGGCCCATTTCCATGGCGAAGGCGATCAGGGCGATGACCAGAATCCCCAGCACCACCACGTCGGTGACGAGGAACTGCGCGGCCGACTGCACCATGAAGCCCAAACCGCTGGTGGCAGCAATCAGTTCGGCCGCGACCAGCGTCGACCAGCCAACGCCCAGACCAATGCGCACACCGGTGAGAATGTCCGGCAGAGCGCTCGGCAAAATCACATGGCGAATCAATTGCACGCGAGTCGCGCCCAACGACTGCGCCGCACGCAATTTCGCTGGATCAACCGTGCGCACACCGGTGGCGGTAGCAATCGCAATCGGCGCGAAAATCGCCAGGTAGATCAGCAGCACTTTCGACAATTCGCCGATGCCGCACCAGATCACGATCAGTGGCAAATAGGCCAGCGGTGGGATAGGGCGGTAGAACTCGATCAGCGGATCGAGCACGCCACGGGCAATGCGGTTGGCACCGATGGCGATGCCCACCGGCACGGCGGTTAGAATCGCGAAACCCAGACCCAGACCGATACGACTCAGGCTGGCGCCAAGGTGCTGCCACAAGGTCGAATCCATGTAACCGGTGGTCGCCAGCAACCAGCCCTTCTGCAAAACAGCGGACGGTGGCGGCAGAAACAGTGGTTCGATCAAGCCAGTGGCGGTCACTGCCCACCAGATCGCCAACAAGGCAAACAGCGTCAGCAGGCTGATCCAGCGCGTACTGAGGCTACGGCGTACGGGTATCGCCGCCGATGCGCTGACGGGTTTTACCGCCGCCGAGGAAACGTCGTAACTGCTCATGCGCGCTCCTGCCGTTGCCCGGCGCTGCGTTGCGAGAACACTTTGCTCAGCACGTGTTCGCGGGTTTCGATAAAGCGCGGATCGGATTTGATCGCACGTGCTGACTCGCCAGCGGCGTAACGCTGACCGAAATCCAGGTGCAGACGCTCAACGATCTGCCCCGGATTCGGCGCGAGCAGAATCAGGTCAGTGGCGAGGAACACCGCTTCTTCAATGTCGTGGGTAATCAGGAAAACCGGTTTGGCCGTGCGCTGCCAGACTTGCAGCAACAACTCCTGCATCTGTTCGCGGGTGAACGCGTCGAGGGCGCCGAAAGGCTCGTCCATCAGCAATACACGCGGGTCAGCGGCGAGGGCGCGTGCGAGGCCGACGCGCTGTTTCTGGCCACCGGAGAGTTGCCAGATACGGCGGCTTTCGAAACCGGAAAGATCAACCAGTGCGAGCATTTCGCGGGCGATCTTTTCGCGTTTTTCTTTGGCGACACCGGCCAGTTCCAGACCGAATGCGACGTTGGCCAACACGTCCTGCCAAGGCAGCAACGCGTCGTCCTGGAACACCACGCCACGTTCGGCGCTCGGGCCTTTGACCGGCACGCCGTCGAGGGTGATGCGCCCAGCGCTTGGTTCGACGAAACCGGCAATCAGGTTCAACAGCGAAGTTTTGCCACTGCCGGACGGGCCGAGGGCGACCAGCAATTGCTGAGGCCCCAGGGTCAGAGAAATATCCGCCAGCACCGGTGTCGGGCTGCCCGGGTACTGTGCGCTGATGCGCTCCAGCTGTAGCAAGGCCATCGCAGTTAACTCCCGATCAGTTGGTGATGAATTTGGCGCTGACGTACGGCGCGTAGTCCGGCAGAACGGCTTCGACCTTGCCTTGCTCCTTGAGGAACGCGGCGGTGTCGGTGATGGCTTTGGTTGTCGGTGCGCCGAGGGTGACAACCTGGTCAGCTGCCAGCGGGTAGACGTTGCCTTGCAGCAGTAGTGGGATGTCGCTGGCCTTGGCGCCGGAGAGTTTCACCAGCTTGTCGACGTTGGACTGATCGGCGAGCCAGGCTTTCGGGTCTTTGCGGTAATCGGCGTAGGCGTCGAGGGTGACCTTGGCGAACGCGGTGACGATTTCCGGGTGCTTCTCGGCGAAGTCTTTGCGCACGATCCACGCATCGAAGGTCGGTGCACCGAACTTGGCCAGTTCGCCGGAGGTGATCAGCACTTTGCCGTTTTCCTTGGCCACGCCGAGTGCCGGATCCCACACGTAAGTGGCGTCGATGTCACCGCGTTTCCATGCGGCAATGATCGCTGGTGGGGCGAGGTTGAGCACGGTGACTTTCGATGGATCGATGTTCCAGTGCTTCAGCGCCGCCAGCAGGCTGTAGTGACCGGTCGATACGAACGGCACGGCGATTTTCTTGCCGATCAGATCTTGCGGGGTCTTGATGCCGGAACCGTCTCGAGCGACCAATGCTTCGGCGGCGCCGATCTGGGTCGCGATAAGGAATGTTTCGACCGGGACTTTGCGGGTGATCGCCGCGGTCAGCGGGCTCGAACCGAGGTAGCCAATCTGCACATCACCGGAGGCGATGGCGGCAATGATGTCGGCGCCGTTATCGAACTTGCGCCAGGCGATATCGGCTTTGGTGGCTTTTTCGTAAGCGCTGTCAGCCTGGGCGACTTTCGCCGGGTCAACGGTGGTTTGGTAGGCGACGGTGAGGTCGGCGGCCTGAGCCAGAAAACTCGCGGCAGCCAGGGAGGCCACGGCGAGCAGGCGAAGCGGGAAATTCAGTTTCATTGAAGAGCTCCATATCAGGCGACCGAGCGTCGGCGTGAAAGGAGACTAAATGATCTAAGAATCAGTAAATAAATAACTTTTTAGAATGAGCTTATGAGCGGAAAAATCTAAGAGCGGGGGAATTGTGGGGTATTTCGGATTTTTCGTTCGGCGTTAGATTTTTCCCCCTCACCCCAGCCCTCTCCCCAAAGGGGCGAGGGGGAAAGGGGGCCGATCTGTGTGCTTTTCAAGGCCTGAGTTCGGCTGGATATTTCAGGTCGGCGTAAATCTCAAGAGCACCTAAATCAGTCCCCTCTCCCTCTGGGAGAGGGCTAGGGTGAGGGGCTTTTAGTTGCTGATCGCCAAAATACTCGCCTGATACGACCCGACGAATACGTCGAAATCACCGACTTCGTTCTGCTCCAGCTCAGCCTGCGCTGCCAGCGACGTACGCGCCAGTTCCTCAAACTTCGCCTGTTCATCCGCCGCCAACGGCTCGCTACGGAAAAACTCGGCATGTGCCTGGCTCTGACGCAGGGAGAACTGCGCAAAGCTTTCCTTGTGCTCGGCCATCGCCGCCAACACCTGCGCGGATGGCGTCAGGGACGGATCGCTGACCTTGGCCAGTTGCGTATCCAGCGCCTTGCTGTGCGCATCGCCGCCATGGCTCTGATCCAGCAACGCCGCCAATGGAGCAATTTGTTCCAGCAGTTCGGCTGCCCAAGCCTTCATCTCGACCGACTCACCGTCACGCTGCAATTGCAGGCCCGGACGGCGACCTTCCTTGACCACGCTGAGGAAGTTCGACGTCGCGTTGCCACACGAAGTGTTGGTCAGCAACGGGCTGTCGTTCAGCGCGCAATACAGCAGGAACGCGTCGAGGAAGCGCGATTCAGTGAGATCGATGCCCATCGGCAGGAACGGGTTGATGTCCAGGCAACGCACTTCAACGTACTGAATGCCACGGGCCACCAACGCCTGAATCGGCCGCTCGCCGGTGTAGGTCACGCGTTTCGGGCGGATGTTGGAGTAGTACTCGTTTTCGATCTGCAGGATGTTGGTGTTGAGCTGCACCCACTCGCCATCCTGGTGCGTGCCGACTTCAACGTACGGCGCGTACGGCGTGGCCACGGCTTTGCGCAGGCTGTCGGTGTAGCTCGCCAGATCGTTGTAGCAAGGCGTCAGACCGGCTTGGGCGTTGCTCTGATAACCGAGGTCGCTCATGCGCAGGCTGGTGGCGTACGGCAGATACAGGGTGTCCGGATCGAGTTGTTCCAGCTGATGCGAACGCCCGCGCAGGAAACCGGCGTCGAGCGCTGGCGAGGCACCGAACAGGTACATCAGCAGCCAGCTGTAGCGACGGAAATTACGGATCAGTGCGATGTAGGAGAACGATTGATAATCGCGGTCAGTGCCGACAAATCCTTCGGTTTCGCGCAGCAGCGGCCAGAGCTTTTCCGGCAGGGAGAAGTTGTAGTGAATCCCGGCGATGCACTGCATGGTCTTGCCATACCGCAGGGCGAGGCCCTTGCGATAGACGTACTTGAGCTGACCGATATTGGAGGTGCCGTAATAGGCAATCGGGATATCTTCCTCGGCCGGCAACGGGCACGGCATCGATGGACTCCACAGGTACTCGTTGCCGAGCTTGCTGTAGGCAAAACGGTGAATCTTGTCCAGGCTCGCCAGGGTATCAGCCGGATCCGGCAGGGCGGGCGTGATGAATTCCAGCAGCGACTCGGAGTAGTCGGTGGTGATTTGTTCGTTGGTCAGCGCGGAACCCAAGGCTTCGGGGTGCGGCGTTTGCGCCAGGCGACCTTCGCTGGTCACACGCAGGCATTCACGTTCGATACCGTGCAGGCACTGCTCGAGCAGAGAGAGGTTAGCGCGCTCGCCGAGCAGAGCCAGGCGGCGGTTGAGAAGTTCGCTCAATTTGGATTCCTTCACGCGTCAGTCGCCCCAATATGGGGGTGGGCAGGACGGTCTACAAGGGTGAAGTTGAAACTGGCGTTTTCGCCTGGTTTTGTAGCGGCAGGCCATTTGCCGGTCAGTCAGGAACTGCACAATCCCTGTGGGAGCGAGCCTGCTCGCGAAGGCGGTGTGTCAGCCAACATCTGCATTGCTGATACACCCTCTTCGCGAGCAGGCTCGCTCCCACAGGATTCGTTGCGCCGAAATTAACTCAAATTGATGACCACAAGCTACAGGACAGCGAACGTGCCTTGCGCTTTTGCGACCAGTTTGTCGCCCTGCATCACGTCGGCTTCGACCACCAGCGTGCGCCGGCCCGGGTGGATAACCCGCGCCGTGCACATCACCTCGCCATCGGAAACGGCGCGGATATAGTTGATCTTGCACTCGATGGTTGCGCTCTGCTGATCGAAACCGTGGGTGCTGGAACAGGCCAGCCCCATGGCAATGTCGACCAGACTGAACAGCGCACCACCGTGCAATTTGCCGCCGCGATTGCGCAGTTCCGGTTCCAGCACCAGGGCGACTTGCGCCGCCCCGGTTTCCAGGCTGTGCAGGCGGCAGCCCAACAGCTTGAAAAACGCGCTCTCGACGAGCCCGGCTGGAATTTCCATCAGCGTTTCTTCAATTGCTTGGCGTTGGCGAACAGCGAGGCCATCGCGTTGTTCACTGGTGCGGCGGTTGCGGTTTCCTTGCGTGGCGCGTTGTTCGAAGGCTGGCGCTGCGCCGAACCCGGACGCGAGCCACGGGCGCCGTCGATCTTCTCGCCCGGGGTATCGCCCATGCGCATCGACAGGCCAACGCGTTTGCGCGGGATGTCGACTTCCATGACCTTCACTTTCACCACGTCACCGGCCTTCACCGCTTCGCGTGGATCCTTGATGAACTTCTCCGACAACGCCGAGATGTGCACCAGACCGTCCTGATGCACGCCGATGTCGACGAATGCGCCGAACGCGGTCACGTTGGTGACGACGCCTTCGAGGATCATCCCCAGTTGCAGGTCTTTCAGATCTTCGACGCCTTCCTGGAACTCAGCGGTCTTGAACTCGGGACGCGGGTCGCGGCCCGGTTTTTCCAGTTCCTGGATGATGTCGGTTACGGTCGGCAGACCGAAGGTTTCGTCGGTGAATTTCTTCGGATCCAGACGCTTGAGGAAGCTTGCATCGCCGATCAGCGAGCGGATATCACGGTCGGTTTCAGCGGCAATGCGCTGCACCAGCGGATAGGCTTCCGGGTGCACCGCCGAGGAATCCAGCGGGTTGTCGCCGTTCATCACGCGCAAGAAACCGGCCGCCTGTTCGAAGGTTTTTTCGCCCAGACGCGCGACTTTCTTCAGCGCTGCGCGGGTTTTGAACGCACCGTGTTCGTCGCGGTGCGTGACGATGTTTTGCGCCAGCGTTGCGTTGAGGCCAGAGATTCGGGCCAGCAGTGCCACCGAAGCGGTGTTTACATCAACGCCGACGGCGTTCACGCAGTCCTCGACAACAGCGTCCAGACCACGCGCCAGTTTCAGCTGCGAGACGTCATGCTGGTACTGGCCGACACCGATGGATTTCGGATCGATTTTCACCAACTCGGCGAGTGGATCCTGCAAGCGGCGGGCGATAGATACCGCGCCCCGAATCGATACGTCGAGGTCCGGGAATTCCTTGGCCGCCAGTTCCGACGCCGAGTACACCGATGCACCGGCCTCGGAGACCATGACTTTGGTCATTTTCATCGCTGGGTATTTTTTGATCAGCTCGATCGCCAGTTTATCGGTCTCGCGGCTGGCGGTGCCGTTGCCGATGGCGATCAGGTCAACCGAGTGCTTGGCGCACAGGGCAGCCAGAATGGCGATGGTCTGATCCCACTTGTTGTGCGGCACGTGCGGGTAAACCGTGGCGTGATCGAGCAACTTGCCGGTGGAGTCGACCACGGCAACCTTGCAACCAGTGCGCAGGCCCGGGTCGAGGCCCAGGGTTGCACGCGGGCCGGCCGGTGCGGCCAGCAGCAAGTCGTGCAGGTTGTGGGCGAACACGTTGATCGCTTCGGTTTCGGCGCCGTCACGCAGTTCGCCGAGCAGGTCGGTTTCCAGGTGCGTGTAGAGCTTGACCTTCCACGTCCAGCGCACCACTTCGCCGAGCCATTTGTCGGCCGGGCGGTTCTGGTTCTGGATGTTGAATTGCTGGCCGATCATGCCTTCGCACGGGTGCATGGTGCCCGGCAGCTCGTCGCCGACTTTCAAAGCAGAGCTGAGGATGCCTTCGTTGCGGCCACGGAAAATCGCCAGTGCCCGGTGCGATGGCATGCTTTTCAGCGGTTCGTCGTGTTCGAAGTAGTCGCGGAACTTGGCGCCTTCCTCTTCTTTGCCGGCGATAACGCGGGCACTGAGGGTCGCTTCCTGCTTGAGGTAGTTGCGCAATTTTTCCAGCAGGCTGGCGTCTTCGGCGAAGCGCTCCATGAGGATGTACTTGGCGCCTTCCAGTGCGGCCTTCACATCGGCCACGCCTTTTTCGGCATCGACGAAGCGTGCGGCTTCGGTTTCCGGGGTCAGGTTCGGATCGTTGAACAGGCCGTCGGCCAGGTCGCCGAGGCCGGCTTCCAGGGCAATCTGGCCCTTGGTGCGGCGCTTCTGCTTGTACGGCAGGTACAAGTCTTCGAGGCGGGTCTTGGTGTCGGCGAGTTTGATGTCGCGTTCGAGGGCTGGGGTGAGTTTGCCTTGCTCTTCGATGCTGGCGAGGATGCTGATGCGCCGTTCGTCGAGTTCTCGCAGGTAGCGCAGACGCTCTTCCAGATGACGCAACTGGGTGTCATCGAGGCTGCCGGTGACTTCTTTCCGGTAACGGGCGATGAAGGGAACGGTAGAGCCTTCATCGAGTAGCGCGACGGCCGCTTCGACCTGTTGTGGGCGTACGCCGAGTTCCTCGGCAATGCGGCTGTTGATGCTGTCCATAAAACCACCTGACATAGTGTGAAATCAGGCTCGCAGGCACGGAAATAAAGGCCCGGAGTCTGGTTGAGCGGCTAGAAAATTGCCGCTGCCTGGGTCAAAAGGCAGCCCATTGACCCGTGAAATCGAACAATTACTGCGCTCGGCAGGAAAAAAAGCCTGCCACCTGCGGTAACGATTCAGACGTTGCCTGGCACAAAACGCCGCGCATTATAACCAGCGTTCTGTCATTCGGGGGCGTTGCAGTCTGTAGGCATAAACCCCGGTTTTCTGGCAGTGAAGGAAAAATCTGCTAACAATGCACACGGTGCGTATAACGGCAGCTACGCCATAATGCGC
This sequence comes from Pseudomonas sp. M20, assembly GCF_045037865.1. Classification (NCBI taxonomy): domain Bacteria; kingdom Pseudomonadati; phylum Pseudomonadota; class Gammaproteobacteria; order Pseudomonadales; family Pseudomonadaceae; genus Pseudomonas; species Pseudomonas sp. M20. The sequence goes on along the minus strand of NZ_CP173611.1, from coordinate 5,428,335 downwards.
GCCGAGCTAAAAGGAGCATCTAATGAGCAGCACTGCACAAACTGCTGAAGGCGAAAAAATTCTCATCGTTGACGACGATCCGGGGCTGAGCAGCCTGCTGGAACGTTTTTTCGTCAGCAAGGGCTACCGTGCCCGCACCGTACCGAACACCGAGCAGATGGATCGTCTGCTGTCGCGTGAGGTCTTCAATCTGGTCGTCCTCGACCTGATGCTGCCCGGCGAAGACGGTCTGACCGCTTGCCGCCGCCTGCGTGGCGCGAACAACCAGATTCCGATCATCATGCTCACCGCCAAGGGCGATGAGTTGAGCCGCATCAAGGGCCTGGAACTGGGCGCCGACGATTATCTGGCCAAGCCGTTCAACCCGGACGAGCTGATGGCCCGGGTCAAAGCCGTCCTGCGTCGTCAGGCCGCTCCGGTACCGGGCGCGCCGGGCAGTGAAGACGAAAACGTCACCTTCGGTGATTACGTGTTGTCGCTGGCCACCCGCGAACTGAAACGCGGCGACGAAGTGCACATGCTCACCACCGGTGAGTTTGCGGTACTCAAGGCGCTGGTGATGAACGCGCGTCAGCCGCTGACCCGCGACAAACTGATGAATCTGGCCCGTGGCCGCGAATGGGATGCACTCGAGCGTTCCATCGATGTGCAGATTTCCCGGCTGCGCCGCATGATCGAGCCTGATCCGTCGAAACCACGTTACATCCAGACTGTCTGGGGCGTGGGCTACGTGTTTGTACCGGATGGCGCCGCCACCAAGTGATCGGCGATTTGTAGGAGCGGGTCTGCAGGTTTTGGTCGAACGGCCATGCCCGCAGACTCGCAATCCGCAATATGCGAGCATTGCTCGCTCCTGCAAGTGTGTAGCGGTTATCGATGAAAACCCCTGTCTGGTTCCCTCAAAGTTTTTTCTCCCGCACCCTTTGGCTGGTGCTTATCGTCGTGCTGTTTTCCAAGGCGCTGACCCTGGTTTATCTGTTGATGAACGAGGACGTGCTGGTGGATCGCCAATACAGCCACGGCGTCGCCCTGACACTGCGAGCCTATTGGGCTGCCGATGAAGAAAATCGCGCGAAGATCGCTGATGCCGCCACCCTGATCCGGGTCGTGGGCGCCGGTGTGCCGGAAGGCGAACAGCACTGGCCGTACAGCGAAATCTATCAGCGGCAGATGCAGGCGGAGTTGGGCGCCGACACCGAAGTACGCTTACGCATGCACTCGCCGCCGGCTTTGTGGGTCCGCGCGCCGAGCCTCGGTGACGGCTGGCTGAAGGTGCCGCTGTATCCGCATCCTTTGCGCGGCCAGAAAATCTGGAACGTGCTCGGCTGGTTCCTCGCCATCGGCTTGTTGTCGACGGCGTCTGCATGGATTTTCGTCAGTCAGCTCAACCAACCCTTGAAGCGTCTGGTCTATGCCGCCCGGCAACTCGGTCAGGGTCGCAGCGTACGTCTGCCGATCAGCGATACGCCGAGCGAAATGACCGAGGTGTATCGCGCTTTTAACCAGATGGCCGAAGACGTCGAGCAGGCCGGACGCGAGCGTGAGTTGATGTTGGCCGGCGTGTCCCACGACTTGCGCACACCGCTGACCCGTTTGCGGCTGTCGCTGGAATTGATGGGCGATCGCAACGACCTGACTGACGACATGGTGCGCGACATTGAAGACATGGACGCGATTCTCGACCAGTTCCTTGCGTTCATCCGCGATGGTCGTGACGAGTCGGTAGAAGAGGTGGATCTGACTGATCTGGTGCGCGAGGTCGCGGCGCCGTACAACCAGAATGAAGAGAAAGTGCGTTTGCGTCTGGAGCCGATCCAGCCGTTTCCGCTGCGTCGGGTATCGATGAAACGCTTGCTGAACAACCTGATCGGCAACGCCTTGAACCATGCTGGCGGTCACGTTGAAGTTGCGGCTTACGTGTCCGGTGACGTCAGTGCGCCGTATGTGGTGCTGAGTGTGATGGACCGTGGTGCGGGGATCGACCCTTCGGAGTTGGAGGCGATCTTCAACCCGTTTACCCGTGGCGATCGTGCCCGCGGCGGCAAGGGTACAGGGTTGGGTTTGGCGATCGTGAAGCGGATTGCTTCGATGCATGGCGGCAATGTTGAACTGCGTAACCGGTCCGGGGGAGGGCTGGAGGCGCGGGTGAGATTGCCGCTGGGGTTGATGTTACCAAGAGACGCCGTCTAACCCCCAAAAACCCCTCACCCCAGCCCTCTCCCGGAGGGAGAGGGAGCTGACCGAGGTGTCTGGGGTCATACGTCGACCTGAAAATCCGAGTCGATTATGGATTCGGCACAGCAAGATCAGGTCGGCGTATCTCTTAATCGTCCCTCAATCTGCTCCCTCTCCCAGAGGGGGCAGACCGAGGTGTCTTGCGTCATACATCGACCTGAAAGACTGGGGCGATTGTGGATTCGGCACAGCAGGATCAGGTCGGCGTAGTTCTCCAATATCCCCCAATCAGTCCCCTCTCCCTTCGGGAGAGGGTTAGGGTGAGGGGCTGTTGCTCTTAGCTCTAGCTCTTCGCTCTAGCCCTTGCCTTTGGTGCGGGTCATATTCGGCCCGCCATTCTTCTCAAGATGCTCAATGATGATCCCCGCCACATTTTTGCCGGTGGTGGTCTCGATCCCTTCCAGCCCTGGCGAGGAGTTCACTTCCATCACCAAGGGCCCGTGATTGGAACGCAGGATATCCACCCCCGCCACCGCCAGGCCCATGACCTTAGCGGCGCGCAACGCGGTCATGCGTTCTTCCGGGGTTATCTTGATCAGGCTGGCGCTGCCGCCGCGATGCAGATTTGAACGGAACTCACCCGGTTTGGCCTGGCGCTTCATTGCCGCGATGACTTTGTCACCGACCACGAAGCAGCGAATATCCGCGCCGCCGGCTTCCTTGATGTATTCCTGAACCATGATGTTCTGCTTCAGGCCCATGAACGCTTCGATCACCGACTCTGCCGCCGTGGCGGTTTCGCACAACACCACGCCGATGCCCTGGGTGCCTTCCAGCACTTTGATCACCAGCGGCGCGCCGTTGACCATGTCGATCAAATCGGGAATGTCGTCCGGCGAGTGAGCAAACCCGGTCACCGGCAAACCGATGCCGCGACGCGACAGCAGTTGCAACGAGCGCAACTTGTCCCGCGAACGGGCGATGGCCACCGATTCGTTGAGCGGAAAAACCCCCATCATTTCGAACTGGCGCAACACGGCACAACCATAAAACGTCACCGACGCGCCGATCCGCGGGATCACCGCATCGAAGCCTTCCAGCGGTTTGCCGCGATAGTGAATCTGCGGCTTGTGGCTGGCGATGTTCATGTAGGCGCGCAAGGTGTCGATCACTACCATTTCATGCCCGCGCTCGGTTCCGGCTTCGACCAGACGACGGGTGGAATACAGACGCGGGTTCCGCGACAGCACAGCGATCTTCATGCAACACCTGTGGAGGAGGTAGATACCGGGAACACCGGCTTGTCTTGTACATATTTGATGCCCGGATTGACCACCAACTGGCCATCGATCAGGGCTTTGGATCCGAGTAACAAGCGATAGCGCATGGACTTGCGGCAGGCGAGGGTGAACTCGACCGGCCACACTCGATCTCCAAGGGCCAGAGTGGTGCTGATCACGTAGCGCACCTGCGCATGGCCGTTGGAGCTTTTGATGGTTTTGCGTGTTACCAGGGGGGCTTCGCAGCGGCGATGACGCAGCTGCACCACCGTGCCCAGGTGCGCGGTGAAACGCACCCACTTTTCACCGTCACGCTCGAACGGTTCGATGTCGGTGGCATGTAGGCTGGAGGTGCTGGCACCGGTGTCGATTTTCGCTCGCAGGCCCGCGACTCCCAAATCCGGAAGCGCCACCCACTCGCGCAGACCGACAACGGTCAAATGGTCAAATGTCTTCAAAAAAATGCTCAACCGTGACAACCGCTTCAGCCCGCACGAGGCCGGATTCGCGGTATTCACGCAGAATAAGGGTTAAAAGGCGACAGATTTCTACAGCCCGGATTTCCGGCCCCTGAAGCAGGCGCCGAAACGCGCGCATTGTAATCCGGGACGCGGTCATTCATGACATGAGTGAAACGGTAGTACAGTTCATCAATATTTCAGAATGAGGAAATGCCATGGCACAAAAAAGCGAAGAGGACGACAAGGTCCGTCTCGACAAGTGGCTGTGGGCCGCGCGTTTTTACAAAACCCGTGCCTTGGCCAAAGCAGCGATCGAGAGTGGCAAGGTGCATTGTCGCGGCGAGCGCTGCAAGCCTGGCAAAGAGCCACGCATTGGCGATGAGTTCGAGATTCGTACCGGGTTTGAAGTGCGTACGGTGAAGGTCGAGGCGTTGTCGATTGTTCGACGGGGCGCTCCCGAAGCGCAGGCGTTGTACGCGGAGACCGAAGTGAGTATTGCCAAACGTGAAGCGGCTGCGGCGATGCGCAAGGCGGGCGCGTTGGGCGTGAGCACCGACGGCAAGCCGAGCAAGAAGCAGCGGCGGGATCTGTTCAAGTTCCGGGGTAGCAGTAACGACGAGTAAGCGCTTTGTTGGTGCTGGCCTCTTCGCGAGCAGGCTCCCACAGGGGATTGCATTCCAATGTGGGAGCGAGCCTGCTCGCGAATCGAGAGCGCAGCCCTCGCTGAAGACAGCTCGGTATCAGGCGCTACGCACCACACTCATCCGCGAAAGCAGCGGCAACTTGCCGAGCAATGCAAAGATCGGCGCCGTTACCCTCAGCCAGAAGTTCGAGGCGTGATAGGCAAACGGCGTGTAGTAACCCCAGCCCAACGCCCATACCGCCAGCAATACACCACCGATGTAATCGTCCTGACCCCAATGCGCACCGGCCACCAGGCGCGGCAGCATGAACAACAGCGCCAGGCCCCAGGTCGTCACGAACTGGCCGGCCGTGCGGCTGAACACGCCCATGAACAGCGCCCAGATCAACAACACCGAAGCGTGGTCACCGGGAAAGCTCTGGCTCGAGCGATCCTTCACTTCCCAGGTTTTTTCCAGATTCGGGAAGTAATCGCTGATGTGCACGGCGCCCTCAAGCATCATCGACGGGCTGCTGTGCTGCCAATCCATATGGTCGGCGAACTTGGAAAACAGTGCGCGAATCACCACCATCAATAGCAGGATCGAAAGAAAACCGAAAAAAGCCCGGCGCACGTCAATCGCCTTGAACACCCAGTCGCCCTTGATCAGCAGCGTCAGCAGGATCAAGCCAACGACGATGTCGAACGGACGCATACTTGCAATTGCCCAGATGTGGAGCCATATGGGGTTGCTGGCCAGCGGTGCATTGAGTGAGCGAAACAGCCACTCGTCGAAAATCACACACAGCGCGTTGCCCGTAGGCCATAACCAGAAAGCCAGTAGCGCCAACGGCACTACGTTGCACAGAACCAGCCGGCCGAGGTTCCACCTAGATTGGAACAAACCCGGATTGTTCATAAAATGCCTCCCATGGCAGAGCAGTCGGCACCAAAAAGAGTGCCAAGAAGTGCAAATTTTCACGTCTTGTAACCATTTTGTCACCACATTCAGATACCCAAAATTATGACCGACCTACCGGATACCGATTTCACCCAACGTTTCATCTTTGATGACAGCGACACACGCGGCGAACTGGTTGCACTTGAGCGCAGCTACGCCGAAGTCCTCGCCAAACATCCGTACCCGGAGCCGGTGGCACAACTGCTCGGCGAATTGATGGCGGCGGCCGCGTTGCTGGTGGGCACCTTGAAGTTCGATGGCTTGCTGATTCTGCAGGCGCGTTCCGAAGGCCCGATCCCGATGCTGATGATCGAGTGCTCCAGCGAGCGTGAGATCCGTGGCCTGGCGCGTTATCACGCCGAGCAGATCGCGGCGGACGCGACCCTCGCCGACCTGATGCCGAACGGCGTTCTGGCCCTGACCGTCGACCCGACTGTCGGCCAGCGTTATCAGGGTATCGTCGACCTCGACGGTGAAACCCTGTCCGACTGTTTCACCAACTATTTCGTCATGTCGCAACAGGTCGGCACTCGCTTCAAGCTATTTGCCGACGGCCGTCGCGCCCGTGGCCTGCTGCTGCAGCAATTGCCGGCTGACCGTCTGAAAGACGAAGAAGATCGCGCCGCCAGCTGGCAGCACATCACCGCGCTGGCCACCACCCTGACCGCCGATGAATTGCTCAGCCTGGACAACGAAACCGTCCTCCATCGCCTCTACCATGAAGAGCAGGTTCGTCTGTTCGATGTGCAGAAACTGCGCTTTCGTTGCAGCTGCTCGCGGGAACGCTCCGGCAATGCGTTGGTCAGTCTCGGTCTGGAAGATGCGCAGCAATTGGTGGTCGAACATGGTGGCAACATCGAGGTTGATTGCCAGTTCTGTAACGAGCGCTACCTGTTCGATGCCACGGATGTTGCTCAATTGTTCGCTGGCGCAGGCGTCGACACGCCGTCAGATACCCGGCACTAAAACGGTTCAGCGCAGGTAAATTCACTGCGTAACGACGGAATATCGCCGTTACGACGGGAGGACCCTACTCTTTTTGGGCTTTTCTGGCATAATCCGGCCCACTTTTTTCGCGGTAGTAGTGCACGACTTTCTACTACAAAACGTTTGGAGCACACTCGGCCACTGGCCGACGGGGAACCTCATGACGCAAGCCAATAACGCCGTGTACACCGATCTGAGTGTTGATGATCTGGTAAAAGAAGCCCTGAACCGCGGTGAGGGCGAGCTTGCCGATACCGGCGCTCTGGTTGTTCGCACTGGTCACCGCACCGGTCGTTCGCCTGTTGACCGTTTCATCGTTGAAGAGCCTTCCACCCAGGCCGCTATTGCCTGGGGCCCGATCAACCGCAAGTTCCCGGCCGACAAGTTCGACGCGCTGTGGGCTCGCGTAGAAGCATTCAACAACGCGCAAGAGCACTTTGTGTCCCACGTGCATGTAGGCGCGGCGGAAGATCACTACCTGGCCGTGAAAATGACCACCCAGACTGCCTGGCAGAATCTCTTCGGTCGTTGCCTGTTCATCAACCCGGCCCAGTACAACCCGGCCGGTCGTGAAGAGTGGCAAGTGCTCAACGTCGCCAACTTCGAGTGCGTGCCTGAGCGTGATGGCACCAACTCCGACGGTTGCGTGATCCTCAACTTCGCACAGAAGAAAGTGCTGATCGCCGGCATGCGTTACGCCGGTGAGATGAAGAAAGCCATGTTCTCCGTGCAGAACTTCCTGCTGCCGGCCGCTGACGTGCTGCCAATGCACTGCGCTGCCAACATCGGCGAAGAAGGCGACGTGACCCTGTTCTTCGGTCTGTCGGGCACCGGTAAAACCACCCTGTCGGCTGATGAAAGCCGTTACCTGATCGGTGACGACGAACACGGCTGGGGTGAAGGCGTGGTGTTCAACATCGAAGGCGGTTGCTATGCCAAGTGCATCGACCTCTCCGAGAAGAACGAGCCGGTTATCTGGAAAGCCATCAAGCACGGCGCTGTGCTGGAAAACGTCGTTATCGACGACGCCAAGCACGCCGACTACGCCGATGTCAGCCTGACCCAGAACAGCCGCGCCGCGTACCCGCTGGAGCACGTTGCCAAGCGCTCCGAGCACAACCTCGGTGGCGAGCCAAACGCGGTGATCTTCCTGACCTGCGACCTGACCGGCGTACTGCCACCAGTGTCGATCCTCAACGAAGAACAAGCGGCCTACCACTTCCTGTCCGGCTACACCGCACTGGTGGGCTCGACTGAAATGGGTTCGGGCAGCGGCATCAAGTCGACCTTCTCCACCTGCTTCGGCGCACCGTTCTTCCCGCGCCCGGCTGGCGAATACGCAGAGCTGCTGATCAAGCGCATCCGCGGTTTCGGTTCCAAGGTTTACCTGGTCAACACCGGCTGGACCGGCGGCGGCTACGGCGTCGGCAAACGCTTCAACATCCCGACCACCCGCGCAGTGATCGCAGCGATCCAGAGCGGCGCACTGATCGGCGCAGCCACCGAACACCTCGACACCATCAACCTCGACGTGCCCCTGGCCGTACCGGGCGTTGAAACCAACCTGCTCAACCCACGCAACACCTGGGCTGACAAGGCTGCGTACGACGAGGCCGCGAAAGCACTGGCCGGTCTGTTCATCGAGAACTTCAAGAAGTTCGAAGTGAGCGACGCGATCAAGGCTGCTGGGCCGAAGTTGTAAGATCTGTCGTCAATGAAGAAGCCGCCCTTTAGGGCGGCTTTTTTTTGGGTGATTAGAAGATACGAAAAGCAGGCGCCATCCTTTCCTGCTCACTTCTGGACATCCCAAGCGCATTAGCGATCTCCGGCCAAAGACGGATCACGTCTTGAATGCGCTCAATGATGTCTGCTGAATCCTCACGGCTAACCCGAAAATAACCAGCGACTTCCCTCGCCAGCTCTAAGTCCAACGCGTTGTCAGAATCAGTGATGTTCAGCTTCAACCCATCCGCATGCGGCACCGGATTCATGTCATACGCTGCCGACAATCGCCATCCCCGACCAGGATCCAGAATAAAACCATGGTTTCGCAGGTGATCGTCGGTGTTGGAAACTAAAATATTGAAGACAATTCGCGACCAAAGCTCACGAAGGTCGGTGTTGGGTTCCGAGCCGTGTTCCATGATTACTTCCGCCAACTCTAGATAGCTGGCGCCGGTTGAGGCGTCGTCGCCGTCGACACGGTTGGTCATGGTCATGGCTGATGCGAAGTGATGTCGGCCGCCGCGTGCGGTTCGGTCGAAACGCTTCACCAGGAAGCAGTGGTGGTCGCTTGCGTAGCGTCGGGTCATGCCGGTCGCAACACGCAGACCACAGTTGACTGCCAAAGCGTTTACTACAAATTCCCAACCACCAACATCGTAGTCATCCCTCGTACTAGGGAATTTAGCGATCCACAGTTGGCCGAACTCGTCGACGACGCTGGCTTTCGGTCTGGCGCCGCCCAGTGAGCCGCCCGGTGCGATGAGCATTCTTAACCATTCGCGGCCCTCGCTGGCTGTGTTGTCCCTATCGTTCTCCAGGGCGAGACTTGCCTGCTCTAAGGCGCGTAGCTCGACAAAGGGTGGGGCGGCAACGCCGTCGCGGTCGTCGAGAAAGTTGCCTTCGTCATTGAGTTTGTAGCGAAGGGCGCCGACACGGAACAGGTCGTGGACGCCAAGCAGGTAATCGGATTCAAACAACTTGCTGTTGCTGGCAACCAAGCCGTCGCGAATGTCCCTTTCCAAGCGGCGTTTCATCAGCAGTTGGCCCCAACGATCAGGGCTTGAGTCTGCAAAGACGCCAAAGCGGCTCTGATGTTCGCCGGGGAATTGGCGGCCTTCGAAGGGGCCGATGCGCGGGTCTAGAGTTATGAAACTCAACTCGGGATCGGCCAGCGCCTTAGGATCGTATTCAAATTCGAACACGTTGGTGTTGCGTGTTTTCCTTGCGTGTAGAAACCCGAGGCGTCTGGCGCCTTTCAAGGATTCCCAGTCTGCATAAACAGCAATCAGCGTCATTCTTCACCTGTCGGGGGGCCGGCCTTTTTCTTCTTGTTCAAAAGGCTGGAGAGTGAGTGTGTGTTGAATGGGAAGTCAGCCGGAATTTTCGTGGTAGTGGCGGCATCGATAACGTTTGAAGTCCCGGCGTGTTTGGATGTGCCCTTTTTTGCCGCAGTGACTGCTCGTACTCGCTGGGGCTTTTTCGCTGCGGATCGTGTTGCAGGCATTAACTGCGCATCCTGCAATTGGCGACCCATTTCATCGGCTGCAGCCAGTTTGTTCAGATCCTTTTCCAGCCCCAGCACTTGCATGACCGACAGGTAGGCCCCGATGGTTACGCCTGATCCACCTGACTCCAGATGGCGCAAGGTTGTTAGCGACATGCCTGACCTTTCGGCGACCTGCTTGGCCGTCAATTTGCGGCGCAGGCGAGCCAGCTTCAGGCGTTCGCCAAAGTCCACCAGAAGTCGAGCAGTGGAGGGCAAAAGCGGTGCTGTTTTCTTGGCCATGATGGCAGTATTCCTTCATTTTTTAACCTTAACTGCCAGAATAATAGCACTTAAGTTGAAGGGTGCAGGGTAGAGCGGATCTGCAGTGTTCAAGTTTTTAACTGGCATTATTCCAACTGTTTTTAGGGTATACAGCCAGAATAATGCCACTTATGGTGGTTGTGATTTCCATTCAGTTTCTGTTTCTACGGTGCTTTTCGAGGGCTGACTCACGTGAAGGAAGTGGCTTGTCATAGCAGGCTTGCTTTTGCTCAAACGACAACGCGGTCTTGTCGTCTGTTTTCGGTGTAGAGGTCGGACTGGAAGAGCCACGCTCCCTGCGTAAGATCTCGTCCATTTCCTGGACGCTTTCCATCAGCTCATCAAAAAATTTGCTCATGGTTACTCCGATGGTTAATTGCCTTATTTACCGCTCTCGACGGTTAGGTGAGAGCGGTGTGATCACTCAAGCTCCGGTCGGAGCTTTCCAATTGAGCATTCGCTGCTGCGCAACCTGCAGCAGATCACAGCCATCCTGCGTCAGCAGATAGAGGGCGTGGGTGATGTGGGGGATGTCTTCGACGTCGGCTTGTTTGAAGTTCAGGCAGTAGAGGGTGCGTAGCAGATCGGCGGAGGCGCGCAGGCGCTGGACGGCGCATTCGAGGATGTCTTGTGGGTTGGCCGTTGTGTCGATGATCAGGGGCTTGGTGTCGGTGAGGTTGGATTCGAGTGGGCGGTAGCGATCGGTGGTGAATTGATTCCATGTCTTCATTATTTTTGCCTCGTTTTTTGCGTCATGAGAATCCGCACCCACCGTGACCAAGCGATAGGTGGCGGACTGCGTTCGGGTTGGTCAACCGATGAGGCATTCACAACCGGCACGCCCGAAGGCGTCCCGAACACAGCCGCCATAAAGCGTGCTGACACAAAAAAGCGCCAGCAGCATACAACGACTGTGAATGCACATCTAATACGGGTGACCAAGCCCGATCCGCTGAATTGGCAGCGACAGCCACGACTATAGAGATCAGCTACACGAAGCCGATAGAAGACAAGGAGTCTGTCTTTGTAGGAACGGGACGTAGATTTGATAGGTCATCGCCGCTGATCGACCTTCTGTTTTAAACGCGCGCGTTTATCAGCCATCAATGCTCTGGATACCTCATCGGGAATGCTGGGGCGAGGATCATCAAGGCTGGCTTGAACCTGTCGGATTAACCAAGCCGTGTAGGCATCCTCGTCACTCGGTGGATCGAACTCATCGTTCGTAACATTCATTGTTGGATTCCTGCCCAAGGAGATATAGCGCTGACCTGGAGTGATCTAGTTGTACGCCGACTGCGCTGGCCTCTGCTTGGCCACTTCCAGCAAGTCGCAGCCATCCTGTATCAGCAAATAAAGCGCATTAACGATGTTGGGGATATCTTTCACATCAGCCTGTTTGAAACATAAGCAGTAGAGCGTTTCCAGCAAATCACCGGCTGCACGCAGACGCTGATCGGCGGCATTGATCAGGTCAGTCTGGCTGGAGTGGCTGTCGATAAGCAGTACCGGGTTTTCGCTGTAGCAAGTCTTGAGTGGGCGATAGCGGTTGATCATGGTGGGGCGAGTCCTGTTCGAAGGCGCTGGGGCGGGCCGGTGCAGTGTATGCAGCCGCGGCGGCCACTATAGAAGGGCGTTTCTCTGTGGGACAAGACAGCCGCAATGGACAGTATTCGTAGGGGTTTTTCCGTGGTTTGAGGAAATGCCCTACGTGTTTTCGCAGCTTTTTCAGGCCAAAACCCTTAGGCGTAATAATTCCTACGTGATTGTCAGGTGATTCGCGGTAAACCGCTGTATCGTGCGCGCCAGAATCTGTAGGGCGTTTCCAAACGTCTGACACGCGCTTAAAGGGAATTAGGTATGCACTGGCTACGAATGGCCGCGATTTTATTGCTCGGGCTGGGCACTTGCCGTTTAACGATGGCCTCAGACGTTGGCAATGCGTGGGTGCTGGATCGTCTTGTTCGCACCGATTGGCCGGAGGCACTCATCAGCCAGGCGAGCATGGACACGGCGTCGCGCGGTGAAGTGTTGATGTTCGCCAAAGCACTTTTGGCCAGTGAAGCGCTGGATGAAGAGGGGCTTGAGCAGCGACTCGGGGTGCCGCACGTGCAACTGAAGTCGATTCGCCATGTACGCGACGGTCTCTGGGAGGGGTTGCTGAGCACCTATCGCAACGCCAGTCAGAACTGTGATGAGCAACTGTTCTGTCCGCGTGTGCGCAGCGTCGCTGATCTGCGTCAGTTGGCGGCGGCATTCACCGGCGATATCAGCCCGGCCCATGCGTTGTGGGCGAGCAAGAGTCAGGGCGTGCATGAGCAGATGCTGAATGAGCAGTTGCGGGTGGCGGTGTTGCGCCCCTGACTTTTTAAATTTTGTGGTGTGGCGGCTGGCCTCTTCGCGAGCAGGCTCGCTCCCACAGGGACCGTGGTGTTCAAGTAATCGCTGTATCATTCCGAATCGATTTGGCCCCGACCTTTTCTCGACTCGCTGCGATCGCCCGCTAGGCTGTTGGCATGGCAGCAGTCAATGGAGTGACAGCGAATGCACAACACCCTGGAACAGGTTTTTGGTTTTCCACAGTTTCGACCCGGGCAAGAAGCCGCGATCAGTGCGGTGCTGGCCGGGCGCTCGGCGGCGGCGATTTTTCCTACCGGTTCCGGCAAGTCGATTTGTTATCAATTGCCGGCGCTGATGCTGCCGCACCTGACGTTGGTGGTGTCACCATTATTGGCGCTGATGCAGGATCAACTGGCCTTTCTGCAACGTCACGGGATCTCGGCCGGCAGCATCGATTCGGCGCAGAGTCGCGATGATGCCAATGACGTGATGGCCCGCGCCCGTTCGGGTGAATTGAAGATTTTGATGATCTCGGTGGAGCGCTTGAAGAACGAGCGTTTCCGCAACTTTCTGCAGCAGGTGCCGATCTCGCTGCTGGTGGTGGACGAGGCGCATTGCATCTCGGAATGGGGCCACAACTTCCGCCCCGATTATCTCAAGCTGCCGGACTATCAGCGCCAGTTCAACATCCCGCAAACCTTGCTGCTGACCGCTACGGCAACACCGCAGGTCATCGCTGACATGCAGGCCAAATTTTCTATTGCTGCCGACGATGTGGTGACTACCGGTTTCTACCGGCCTAACCTCAATCTGTTAGTCGAACCGGTGCGCGGCCAGGACAAGCGTCGGCGTCTGGTGGAGTGGATGGCCGAGCGGCCGGGGCAACCGAGCATCGTCTACGTGACCTTGCAAAAGACCGCTGAGCACATCGCTGAACACCTTGAGCGCAACGGCATTCAGGCCGAGGCGTATCACGCGGGTTTAGCCCACGACAAACGCGAAGCGATCCAGAAACGCTTCATGGTCGGGCAGTCCAATTGCATCGTCGCGACCATCGCGTTCGGCATGGGCATCGACAAGAGTGACATCCGCAATGTCGTGCACTTCGACCTGCCCAAATCCATCGAAAACTACAGTCAGGAAATCGGCCGCGCCGGCCGTGACGGGCAGCCGTCGGACTGCCTGGTATTGGCCAATCGCGACAGCCTCAATGTGCTGGAAAACTTTGTATACGGTGATACGCCGGAGCGTGATGGCATTCGCTATGTACTCGACGAACTGAAGGCCTCGGTGCCGGAAGGGCAGTGGGAGTTTCTGCTCGGGCCATTGGCGGATCAGAGCAATATTCGCTCACTGCCGCTGAAAACATTGCTGGTGCAACTGGAGCTGCGCGGGTTGATCGCGCCGCGCTATGCCTACTACGCCGAATACCGTTTCAAATACCTGCTGGAACCGGAAGCGCTGCTTGAGCGTTTCGACGGTGAGCGCAGGGATTTCGTTGCAGCGATCATTCAGACCTCGGCGCGCGCGCGCACCTGGGCCACGGTGAATTTCGAGGCGATGTATTCGCAATATTCCGCCGAACGCAATCGAGTGGTGAAGGCGCTGGATTACTTTCAGGAAAAGGGCTGGGTCGAGCTGGAAAGCAAGCAGATGACCGAGGTCTACAGCCTGCTGAATAGTGACTTTGACAGTGATGCCCTGAGCGTCGAGTTGCATGAATATTTCACCCGGCATGAGCAGGCCGAAGTGGCGCGCATCCACGCGATGCTTGAGGTTTTTGCCACCGAGCGTTGTCTGGGTTATCGCCTGGCCGAGTATTTCGGGGATCGCAATGCGCCTGAGCGGTGTGGGCATTGCTCGGTGTGTCATGGCCAGGTTGCACGGTTGCCGGCACCACCGGAGTTGCCAGCGCTTGTGGATAAAAACTTCGCGGCGCTGTGTGGTGATTTTATCCACAGGCATGAGCAGCACACCGGGGTGATTCCGTCGGCGGAGCGGGTGACGCGTTTCCTGTGCGGGATCAGCGTGCCGTTGTTCACCAAGCTCAAGGCGCGCGCTATTCCCGGGTTTGCTGCGTTGGAGGAATATCCCTACGCCGAAGTCCGCAGCTGGGCTGATGATCATTTGCTCGGTTGAGCAAGAGCCCTTGTGGGAGCGAGCAGGCTCGCTCCCACAAAAGCAGGGCTGTATCCATCCGCTGAATGTCGATCATCACGGTAATAAACTTCAAAAACCGTCGTTGGCTGACTATGGTTGAGGTCTGTCTTTGGATCGCCAACAAGAGAACAACATGAGCCAGACATCCTTCGATATTCAGCAGGCTGCGGTGATCGGCGCGGGCACCATGGGGCGGGGCATTGTCATGTGCCTGGCCAATGCCGGCGTGACGGTGCAATGGGTGGATAACAATCCACAGATGCTTGAACAGGCACTTACCACCGTGGCCGAGACTTATGCACATAACGTGCGCCAAGGCCGGATTGATCAGGCCGAGGCCGATGCGCGCACCGCTCGAGTCAGTGCGGCGGCGGATTACGCGGCGATTCGCAATGTCGATCTGGTGATCGAGGCGGTGTACGAAAATCTTGAGCTGAAGCAGAAGATCTTTCGTGAACTCGATGGTTTGCTCAAGCCTGAGGCATTGTTGGCGAGCAATACGTCGGCGCTGGATATCGATGCGATTGCCGCTGCGACCCGGCGCCCGGAGCAAGTGCTGGGCCTGCATTTCTTCAGTCCGGCGCACATCATGAAACTGCTGGAAATCGTGCGCGGTGCGCAGACTTCGCCGGCCGTTCTGGAAGCAGCGCTGGCGCTGGGCAAGCGTATGGGCAAGGTCAGTGTGGTGTCGGGCAATTGCCACGGCTTTATCGGCAATCGCATGTTGCACCCGTATGTGCTGGAGGCGCGCAAGATGTTGCTTGAAGGCGCTTATCCACAGCAGGTCGACGCGGCGCTGCAAGGTTTCGGTTTTGCCATGGGGCCGTTTCGCATGTATGACGTGGTCGGCATCGATCTGGAATGGCGTGCGCGCGAACTGGCCGGCAAGGGCCAGGATGCGCCAGAGGTTCAGGTGGACAACCGCTTGTGCGAGCTGGGCCGGTTCGGCCAGAAGTCTGGCAACGGTTATTACCATTACGAGCCGGGCAGTCGTCAGGCTGAGCACGATCCTGAGGTCGATGCGCTGGTATTGCAGGTCAGCGAAGGTCTGGGCTTCCAGCGCCGTGAGATTGGTCCGGAGGAGATTCTGGAGCGCAGTTTGCTGGCGTTGGTCAATGAAGGCGCGAAGATTTTGCAGGAAGGCATTGCCGAGTCTGCGCATGACATCGATCTGGTGTATCTGAATGGCTACGGCTTCCCGGCGGACAAGGGCGGGCCGATGGCCTGGGCGGATCAGCAAGGGCTCGCGGTTATTCATCAGCGTTTACTGGCGCTGGAGACGCGGCAGGGCGATCAGTGGAAACCGGCGCGGTTGATTGGTGAGTTGGCGGCGCAAGGGCAGGGGTTTGCTGATCGTTAAGTCTGGCGGCGGTGCTGACGCCTTCGCGAGCAGGCTCGCTCCCACAGGAGAGCGCATTTCAATTTGGGAGCGACCCTGCTCGCGAAGGGTGCGGCGCGATTTTGAATTAGACTCGCCCATTAACTTCAGGGATTGTTGAGCAATGTCCAACCCGATGCCACAACGCACCGACTACCCCCACTTCCAGCCCATCACCACACGCTGGCACGACAACGACGCCTACGGTCACGTCAACAACGTCACTTACTACAGCTTCTTCGATACGGCGGTGAATACCTACCTGATACAGGTCGGTGGTCTGGATATCCATGACGGTGAGGTGGTGGGATTCGTAGTCAGTTCGGCGTGTGATTACTTTGCCTCGATCGCCTTTCCGGATCTGATCGAGATCGGTCTGCGGGTCGGCAAGTTGGGCAACAGTTCAGTGCAATACGAGCTGGCGGTGTTCAAGGTCGGTGAAAGCGAGGCGCGTGCGGCCGGGCGCTTCGTTCACGTATTCGTCGATCGGGCGAGTAATCAGCCGGTGCCGATTCCTGCCGAACTGCGCCAGGCCTTGGAATACCTAGTGGTGTAAACGGCAAAAAAAATCGCAGCCCTTGGGCTGCGATTTTGCTTTACCGGCCAGCGAGGTGTTTGAGACCTCAGTCGCGATAGTGCTTGTGATGTTTGCGATGGCCGTAAGCGTGGCCGCGGCCCGGGTGACGGTCGCGGTAATAACCACGGTCACGGTCACGACCGCGATCGTAATGACGATCATCGTCATCACTCTTGTTACCCATGTAGTTGCCCAGCGCGCCACCGGCGCCGCCACCTGCTGCGGAGCCGATCAGGCTGCCGGTGGTGCCGCCCATGCTGCGGCCGACCACGTTACCGCCGGCTGCGCCCAGCGCACCACCGATGGCGGCTTCGCCACGGCTGCGTTTGTCGGCGCCGACCGCACTACCACCCGCGCCGCCCAAGGCTGCGCCGATAGTGGAACCTGTATTGCCGCCTAAGGACTGACCGACGACCGAGCCAAGAACCCCGCCCAATGCGCCGCCCACACCTGCTTCGGTGGTGCCGCCTGCGGAAGCAAAACCACTGACCAGGCCAAGGGACAACAAGAGAATCGAGGAGAACTTCATAGATGAGCCTCAAAGGGATGACGGCGCCGATCCTGAGGCTGTGTGACAAGCGTGACAATCGAAATCCGACGAATAACACGACTTGTATACAATTTTGCAAGTTGCTGTTTTTTCACCGGAACTTAACCGTTTTTCGCCGGTCTTTAGCTACTTCGGACAGGCCGTTTTTGTGAAAAAACGGCCTTTTTTGTGGCCGTTTGAAAAGCAGAAGCGAAAAGATCGCAGCCTTCGGCAGCTCCTACAGGAATCGGTGTAGGAGCTGCCGAAGGCTGCGATCTTTTGATTTTGGATTAAGCAGACTTGGCCATGATCAACCCGGTCTCACTCGCCGCTTCCAGCCGAATTGCAATGAACTTCGACGTCGGCGTATGGCTGCCATCCCCAGTGCTCTCCAGCGGCACGAGCGGATTCACTTCCGGGTAATAAGCCGCCGCTTGCCCGGCCGGAATATCAAACGCCAGCAAGGTGAAGCCCTTCACCCGACGCTCACGACCGTCGTCCCATATCGAAACAATGTCAGCCTTCTGCCCCGGACGGAAGCCAAGTCGAATGATGTCCGCCTCATTGGCGAACAACACATCGCGCTGACCTTTCACCCCGCGATAACGGTCGTCGAGACCATAAATCGTCGTGTTGTACTGATCGTGGGAGCGCATCGATTGCAGGATCAGATCCGGCAGTTGTCCGGTGGCGCGGGTGCGCTCGTGCACCAGATCTTTCGGCAGCATGTTGGCGCGGAAGTTGGCGCGGCCCGACGGCGTGTTCCACTTGCGTGCGCCGGCGCTGTTGCCGAGGTAGAAACCGCCCGGGTTCTTGATCTTCTCGTTGAACGCTTTGAAGTTGGGAATGGTGTCGGCGATCAGTTCGCGGATGCGCCCGTAATCGGCCACCAGCCAGTTCCAGTCCACCGGTTTGCTGCCCAGTGTGGCAGCAGCGATACCGGCAATGATCGACGGCTCCGAACGCATCTGGTTCGACAGCGGCTGCAACTGACCGTTGGAGGCGTGAACCATGCTGAACGAGTCTTCCACGGTGACCGCTTGCGGGCCTTCGGTCTGGATGTCGATGTCGGTACGACCAAGGCACGGCAGGATCAGCGCGTCCTTGCCGTGAGCCAGATGGCTGCGGTTGAGCTTGGTGCTGATCTGCACGGTCAGGTCGCAATTGCTCAGTGCGGCGAACGTGCGCGGGCTGTCTGGCGTGGCTTGGGCGAAGTTGCCGCCCAGACCGATAAAGACTTTGGCGCGACCTTCGGCCATCGCGTGGATCGCTTCGACCACGTTGTGGCCGTTGTGGCGTGGCACCTTGAACTGGAAGCGACGTTCCAGCGAATCGAGGAACGCCACCGGCGGACGCTCGTTGATGCCCATCGTGCGGTCGCCCTGCACGTTACTGTGGCCGCGCACCGGGCACAGACCCGCACCCGGTTTGCCGATGTTGCCGCGCAGCAGCATCAGGTTGGCGATTTCCTGGATGGTCGGCACCGAATGGCGGTGCTGGGTGATGCCCATCGCCCAGCACATGATCACGTTCTTGCCTTTGGCATACATGCGCGCGGCTTGTTCGATTTCCACCAACGTCAGGCCGGATTGCTCGACGATCTGCTCCCACGGCGTGTCATCGACCACGCCGAGATACTCGAGGACATTGGCGCTGTGGGCATTGAGGAAGTCGTGATCGAACACGGCAGGTTCGCCAGCCTTCTGCGCGTCGCGCTCCCATTGCAGAAGGAACTTGGCCATGCCGCGCAGCAGCGCCATGTCGCCACCGAGGGCCGGACGGAAATAGGCGGTGTTGGTCGGTTTATCGCCGTTGGTGAGCATTTCGATCGGGTGTTGCGGGTGCTGGAAACGTTCCAGACCGCGTTCCTTCAACGGGTTGATACACACCACTTGCGCACCGCGCTTCACCGCTTCACGCAGCGGTTCGAGCATCCGTGGGTGATTGGTGCCGGGGTTCTGGCCCCAGACGAAAATCGCGTCGGCGTGTTCGAAATCGTCGAAGGTCACGGTGCCTTTACCGACGCCAACGCTTTGCGCCAACGCCACACCGCTGGCCTCGTGGCACATGTTCGAGCAGTCAGGGAAGTTGTTGGTGCCGTAGGCGCGCACGAACAGCTGATACAGATACGCCGCCTCGTTGCTGGCGCGACCCGAGGTGTAGAACTCGGCCAGATCCGGGCTCGGCAGACTCTGCAGGTGCTTGGCGATCAGGGTGTAGGCGTCGTCCCAGCTGATCGGCTTGTAGCGATCGGTTTCGGCGTCGTAGACCATCGGCTCGGTCAGACGGCCCTGATATTCCAGCCAGTAATCGCTCTGCTCCAGCAGCGAAGTGACGCTGTGTTTGGCGAAGAACCTGGCATCGACGCGGCGCTTGGTGGCTTCCCAGTTAACCGCTTTCGCGCCGTTCTCGCAGAACTTGACCATGCCGCTTTCCGGCGAATCGCCCCAGGCGCAACCCGGGCAGTCGAAGCCGCCGTTCTGGTTGGTCTTGAGCATCATGCGCAGGTTTTTCAGGGCGTTGTCGCTGGTCAACCAGGCCTGAGCCACACTGATCAGGGCACCCCAGCCGCCGGCGGCACCTTTGTAAGGCTTGTAGCGCGGGACAGGTTTCTGGTCGGCTTGATGATGTTGGCTCACGCTTGATTCTCCATCGCGGGGCTATACACCCGCGGCGCACTTTTCTGCGGCAGGTGGATGAGATTGAGGTTGTGTCGACGGGCCCATTGCACGGCAAGGCCGGTGGGTGCGGACAGGCTGACCAGGGTCTGGATGCCGGCACGCAAGACTTTCTGGATCAATTCGAGACTGCAACGACTGGTGACAATCGCCAGGCCGCCTGCTGTGGATATCTTCTGGCGGATCAGTCCGCCGATCAGCTTGTCGAGGGCGTTGTGCCGGCCGATGTCTTCGCGCCCGAGCAGCAATTCACCGCTGGCGTTCATGAACACCGCCGCATGCACTGCGCCGCAATGCTGACCCAAAGGCTGAAACGCGCCGATGCGCTGGCGCAAGCCGTCGAGCCATTCGATCGGCGGTAACGCTGCGCCGGCCAGGACTTTGAGATCGGGCAACGCCTGCTCCACCGCTTCCACACCGCACAATCCGCAACCACTGGTACCCGCCATTTGCCGGCGCTGTTGCTTGAGGTTCCAGAACGCGCGATTGGCGATGGTCACTTGCGCGTATTGCGCGGAGCCGGCACCGGTCAGTTGCAGGTCATAGATATCGGTGGCGTCCTCGATGATGCCGCTGCCTAGACTGAAGCCGACGATGAAGTCTTCCAGGTCGGTCGGTGTCACCAGCATCACCGCCTGACTGATGCCGTTGTAGGCGATCGCCAACGCGACTTCCTCAGCCAGCGCAGTGCTGGCCGATGCCTCGCGGGGTAAATCGCTGTAACTGTAGGTCTGGCTGGCGGCAGGCGCGGGCGTTTCAATTGCAGGCGCCGCGCAGGCTGGGCGCTTGGCGTTCATGGCATCACCGACGGTTTGATCAACGTTAAGACTAGGCGCGGCAAGTTGTCGCGTCTAATCGCTAGTGTCGATCTATCGATAGATGCCGTCGATCATGAGGCAATTGGCGATTGCTGATACAGCGCGAAACAGGCCTCGGCCAGCGCGGAACGTGGGGCGCCACGGCGCATGATCAAGCCAAGCGGGGCGAGGGTCTGGGCGTCTTCGATCGATTGCAGGCGCAGGTGGTCGGTGAGTTTTTCCAGGCCGCCGTCGAGCGGCATGATCGCGCAGCAAAAACCGCCGTGTACCGCTTGTAACAATTGATGGACGGCATCGGTTTGCAGCAACGGTTGCGGAGTCAGGCCACGGCTGTGGAAGTTGTGGTCGATGGACTGACGGAAATGCATGCCGCTGGTGAGCATGCCCAGCGGCAGTTTGATCAGCGATTCCCAGCTCAGCGGAGCTTCACCGAAGGTAAAAGTGCGCTGGTCGTACAGCAGGCCCATGCGGGTTTCGTCGAATGCCAGTGATTCGAAACGTTCGTGATCCAGGCGGTCGAGATAAGAAACACCGATGTCGATTCGGTTGTTCGCCAGATGCTCGAGGATCTGCTCAGAACTCAGTGCCGACATTTCAAAGCGCAGATTCGGGTGGGCGCTGTGCAGGCGTTGCATCAACGGCAGTGGATCGAAACTCGACAGCGGCACCACGCCCAGCCGCAACGTGCCGATCAGGTTGCCGCGACACGCCGCTGCTTCCGCGTGCAAACCGTCATAAGCCGCCATCACCGAGCGCGCCCACGCCAGCACCCGCTCGCCCGGCGCGGTGAAACCTTCGAAACGCTGGCCACGGTTGACCAGCGGCAGGTCGAGTTCTTCTTCGAGGCTGCGCAGACGCATCGACAGGGTTGGCTGGGTAATGTGGCAACGCGCGGCGGCCTGGCCGAAGTGGCGGGTTTCGTCGAGGGCGATGAGGAATTTCAGCTGCTTGATGTCCATCTTCGCTCCAGGCGCTGGCAGGGGTGGGGGATTCTACCGCTTGCGCGGCGGCAGGGTCATTGGTCGGCTTGGAACCGGGTTTGTCCGCGGTGGTCTAGGCTTGGACGACTGAACCTTTATTCCATGGAGAGAACCACGATGAGTCTTTTAAGTTTTGTAAAAGAAGCCGGTGAAAAGCTGATCGATCTGCTGACCCCGGGCAACGCCAATGCCAGTGAGCAGTTGAAGGAACACATCAGCAAGGTCGGCCTGGGCAATCCGAATGTGCAGGCGACGGTGGATGGCGACAAAGTGACCGTCACCGGAGAAGTCGCGAGTCAGGAAGAGAAAGAGAAGATTCTGCTGGCGGTGGGCAATATTGCCGGGGTTGGCAGCGTGGATGACCAGATTACTGTGAGTGGCCCGGTTGTCACTGCCGCACAATTTGTCGTGGTCAAGTCGGGTGACACCCTCAGCGCTATTTCTCTGCGTGTGTACGGGGATGCCAACAAGTATCAGAAAATTTTCGATGCCAACAAACCGATGCTCAAGGATGTGAACAAAATCTATCCGGGGCAGACTCTGCGTATTCCTGAGTAACACAAAACACCTGTAGGAGCTGCCTCAGGCTGCGATTTTTTGACTTTGTTTTTTAGAAACCAGATCAAAAGATCGCAGCCTTCGGCAGCTCCTACAAAGATCAAAGCCCTGCGATCAAACTGCGGTAATCCTCAACCGCCGCAAACTCAGCCGTGTCCTTCGGCCCCTTGCGGCTGTCCGGCTCTTTCACCGCCAGCAAATGCGCGACACCAAAGTCCCGCGCACTGCGCAGAATCGGCAAGGTATCGTCGATAAACAGACTGCGCGACGGATCAAAGCCGATGTCTGCCTGCAAGGCATCCCAGAACTGCGGGTTTTCCTTGGGAAAACCGTAATCGTGGGAGCTGATCAGCCGTTCGAAATACGGCGCCAGCTCAATCCGTTCCAGCTTCAGCGACAGTGAATCGCGGTGCGCGTTGGTGATCATGATCACCCGTTTACCGGCACGTTTGATTGCTTCCAGAAAGGTATCGGCATCCGGCCGCAAGGCAATCAGGTGCGCGGTTTCCTGCTTCAATTCCCGCACCGACAACTTCAGTTCGGCACTCCAGAAATCCAGGCAATACCACTGCAACTGGCCAGCGTGGCGTTCGAACAACGGCTGCAATTCCATCTCGGCCATGGCCCGGCTGACCCCGTGCAGTTCGGCGTAGCGCTGCGGCAGGTGTTCCAGCCAGAAGTGATTGTCGAAGTGCAGATCCAGCAGCGTGCCGTCCATGTCGAGCAGAACGGTATCGATGTCGGACCACGGTAATGAAGGCATGGCAACGTCTCGAGCGGTAGAAAGATATCCGACGTAAACAATCGGGAAAGCCGCGTTATAGTAGCGCGTTCACGCCAAGGAGCTTTGCATGCGCCAGAAACCCACCGTACTTGCCCGCGAGATCGTCGCCACCAGTCGTCTGTTTTGCGTCGAAGAACTCAAGCTGCGCTTTTCCAACGGCGTTGAACGCACTTACGAGCGTCTGGTCGGCAAAGGTGCGGGCTACGGCGCGGTGATGATCGTGGCGATGCTGGATGCCGAACATGCAGTGCTGGTCGAGGAATACTGCGGCGGTACCGATGAGTACGAACTGTCCTTGCCTAAAGGTTTGATCGAACCGGGCGAAGACGTATTGGCGGCAGCCGAGCGGGAACTCAAGGAAGAAGCCGGATTTGGCGCGCGACAACTGGAGCATCTGACCGAGCTGTCGTTATCGCCCGGTTACATGAGCCAGAAGATCCAGGTCGTTCTGGCTACCGATTTGTACGAAGAGCGGCTGGAAGGCGACGAGCCCGAACCGATGCGCGTCGATAAGGTGAACCTGCGCGAATTGTCGTCGCTGGCGCTCAATCCGCAATTTTCCGAAGGCCGTGCGTTGGCTGCACTGTATCTGACCCGCGATCTGCTGACCGAGCGCGGGTTCTTTCCAGCATGAGTGAGATATCGATGACGTTTCCCCACCCGTTGATGGCGCCGGTCGTTGAGCTGGCATTGCAGGCCGGCGAGGCGATTTTGCCGTTCTGGCGCTCCGGCGTTGAAGTCACGGCCAAGTCCGATGACTCGCCGGTGACGGCGGCTGATCTGGCCGCGCACCATCTGATCCTTGCCGGGCTGACGGCGCTGGATCCGAGCATTCCGGTGTTGTCGGAAGAAGACGCCAACATCGCCCAGAGCGTACGCGCCGGCTGGCAGCGCTGGTGGTTAGTGGATCCGCTGGATGGCACCAAGGAGTTCATCAGCGGCAGCGAAGAGTTCACTGTGAATATTGCACTGATCGAAAACGGTCGCGTGGTATTTGGCGTGGTGTCGATGCCGACCAACGGTCGCTTTTATGTCGGCGGCGCCGGGCTTGGTGCGTGGCGCTGCGACAAGGGCGGCACGCCGGTTGCGATTCAGGTGCGTGATGTGCCGGGGCCGGGAGAGGCGTTTACCGTGGTGGCCAGCCGTCGGCATTCCAGTCCTGAGCAGGAGCGCTTGCTGGCGGGGTTGAGTGCGAGTCTGGGCGAGTTGCAATTGGCCAATATCGGCAGCTCGCTGAAATTTTGCCTGCTGGCCGAAGGTGCGGCGGATTGCTATCCGCGCCTGGCACCGACTTCGCAGTGGGACACGGCGGCGGCGCAAGGTGTGCTGGAAGGGGCGGGCGGTGAGGTGTTGGATCTGCGCGGGGAAGCGTTCTGTTATCCGGCGCGGGAATCGCTGTTGAACGAGTTCTTTTTGGCGCTGCCGGCGAAGGCGGCGTGGCGTTCCAGGTTGTTGGAGTTGGCTCGGTGTTAAGTGGGCTGATCCGCAATCCCCCTCACCCCAGCCCTCTCCCCTAGGAGAGGGAGCCGACCGAGGGATATTGGAAAGCAGCGCTGACCTGGTCGAGGATTTGCTGAATCCATAATCGCTGCGATCTTCCAGGTCGATGTACAACGCAAGACATCTCGGTCAGTCCCCTCTCCCTTTGGGAGAGGGCTAGGGTGAGGGGCTTTTGATCTTCAGCGGTGCAAAACGTACTGGCCGGTAAACCTCACCGCATCCTCATCGCTACCCGCATTGACGATCCGCGTATCGAGCGCCAACCGCGCCCGCCCATAACGCCGATACATCGCCAGAAACCTCTTCCACGCCTTCGCATCAGGCGCCGGGCAAATTGCTACCGCATCGCCGGTCACGGGCAGTGGATAACGGATCTGTCCCTCCTGAATCACAATGTGCCCGTCGGTGATTCCTTCTTCTTTCAGACGCAAATGCAACCAGCCCCAACCGGCCAGCACCGCGCCGCAGTAAAGGCTGCCGCCGAACATGGTGCTCTTGTGATTGACGTTCGGATCCAGCGGTAAATGCAGACTCAATTGCTGCTCGCGCCAGTCGAGCACTTTGAGGCCCATGTCGCGGGTCAGTGGAATATCGTGATGGAGCACGGACTCCAGATAGTGACTGTCGGTGCTCATTCGTTCTCGTCCCCATGGCTGCTGTCGCCGAAGTTGAGACCATGCTTGCGCAACTTGTCATGCAGAGTCTTGCGCGGAATACCCAAGGCCTCGGCGAGGCTGCGCACCGAACTGTGGGAGCGTGCCAGTTCAGCGGCGATCAGCGACTTCTCGAAATTTTCCACCTGCTCGCTGAGACCCCCATTGATGACCTCGATCGTGGTGCTGCCACCGCCTTCGGCGCCAGCGTTATCCAGCGCCAGTTCCAGGCCGAGGGCGAAACGTTCGGCGGCATTCTGCAGTTCGCGCACGTTGCCCGGCCAGGTGTGGCGCAGCAGCAAGGCGCGTTGTGCCGGCTGCAGTTCATGTGGCGGCAAACCGTGGCGGGTGCTGGCTTCATCGGCGTAATGCTGGAACAGCACCAACGCATCTTCTCCACGTTCGCGTAGCGGTGGAATGCGCAGTGGCGCGACATTGAGCCGGTAATACAAGTCGGCGCGGAAGCGGCCCTGATCAGCGGCCTGACGCAGGTCTTCCTTGGTCGCGGCGATCACGCGGATGTCCAGCGGGATCAGTTGATTGCCGCCCAGACGCTCGACCACGCGCTCCTGCAACATGCGCAGCAACTTGACCTGCACATCCATGCTCATGCTTTCGATTTCATCGAGAAACAGCGTGCCGCCATTGGCAAATTCGAATTTACCGATCCGACGTTTCTGCGCGCCAGTGAAGGCGCCGGGTTCGTGGCCAAACAGTTCGCTTTCCACCACGGACTCGGCCAGTGCGCCAGCGTTGATCGCCACGAACGGGCCATTTCGGCGGCTGGATAAATCGTGCAGCGCACGGGCGACGACTTCCTTGCCGGCGCCGGTTTCGCCGAGGATCAGCACGTCAGCCTTGGTCGCGGCCAGCGCACCGATCTGCTCCCGCAAGCGCAGCATGGGCGTCGAGTGGCCGACCAGTCGCGCGCTCAGTTCGTTGCGGTCGCTGAGGGCCAGGCGCAGGCTACGGTTGTCCAGCACTAGGCGGCGCAGAGCGAGGGCGCGGCGCACGCTGTCGAGCAGCGCATCGCTGGCGAAGGGTTTCTCGAGAAAATCATAAGCGCCGGCACGCATGGCTTGTACCGCCAGCGGCACGTCGCCGTGGCCGGTGATCAACAGCACGGGGAGTTCCGGATCTTGTGCGTGCAGTTCGCTGAGCAATTCCAGGCCATCCATGCCCGGCATGCGGATGTCGCTGACCACCACGCCCGGCCAGTCACGCTCAAGCTGTGCGGCCAGGCCCTTGGCTTCGGACAGTGGCAGAATTTTCAGGCCGGCCAGATCCAGGGTCTGGCCGAGGGCCTGACGCAGGTGCGGATCGTCGTCGATCAACACCACCTGAATGCGATTGTCGATGGTCATGCACTTCGATCCTCGGACGGTTGCAGGCTGACCCCGGGCGCACCGGCGCGCAGCCGCAGGGTAATCAAGGCGCCACCTTGCTTGTGGTTGGCGAACGACAGTTCACCGCCGAAGGCGCGCATCAGCGTTTCACAAATGGCCAGCCCCAGACCAAGGCCCTGAGTGCGGGTCTTGGTGGTGTAAAAGGGTTCGCTGGCGCGGCCAAGGGCTTCCATGCAAAAGCCCGGGCCGTTGTCGCGAATGTACAGATTGACGCCCTCGGCGGTGGATTCGGCACTCAGCCAGAGTTTGCGCGGCGGGCCTTTTTCGGTAAGGGCATCGAGAGCGTTGGCGAGCAGGTTGCCGAGCACTTGGCGCAGACGCGTTTCCCCGGCCTCGACCCATAGGGTGGCGGCGGGCAGGTCGCGGATCAGCTCGACTTCCATGCTCCGGCGCCGTTTGGCCAGCAGCGCCAAGGCATCGTCGAGCGCCGGTTGCAGGGCAACGCTCTCCGGCGCGTGGCGATCACGACGGGCGAAGGCGCGCAGGTGGGCGATGATCGAGGCCATGCGCCCGGTCAGTTCGCTGATCAGTTTGAGGTTGCCGCGAGCGTCGTCGGTGCGCTGATGATCGAGCAACACCTCGGCGTTTTCCGCGTAGCTGCGGATCGCCGCCAGCGGCTGATTGAGTTCGTGGCTGATGCTCGCTGACATGGTCCCCAGCGCCGACAGCTTGCCGGCCTGGACCAGATCATCTTGGGCGCGCACCAGCTCCTGCTGAGCCTGTTCACGCTCCAGCACCTCTTCTTTCAAACGTCGGTTGAGGCCTTCGAGGTCGCTGGTGCGTTCCGCCACACGGCCTTCCAGTTCACGGCGTGCCTTGGCCTCGAACGCGATGCGTTCCAGATAATGCCGACGGCGCTGCATCATCAGACCGAGCAACAGCATCACTACCAGCAGCGTGGCGCCGCCGATTGCAACCACGGTGCGCACCGGACGGTCGATCAGCGTGCGCGGCGCGAGGATGCTCACGCTCCAGCCGGTTTCGGCGATGTCGTGGGTCTGAATCAGCCACGCGCTGGGGCTGAGGTTCAATGGACGTGGCTCGCGGGTCGGGTAGGGCTGGATGGCGGTGATCGCTGAGCGTTCGCCATCGCTCAATTTACGGGTCGAGCGAAAGCGCCATTCCGGACGCGAGGTGAGGATGACCACGCCGTTGTGGTCGGTCACCAGCAGTTGTTCCGGAGTTTTACCCCACAGGCTTTCGGTGTGGTCGAGGTCGACCTTGATCACCAGCACGCCGATGATTTTTTCGCCGTTGCGCACGGCGGCGGCGAAGAAGTAACCGCGCTTGGCCGAGGTGGTACCGAGACCGAAAAAGCGACCGAGGCGTCCGGCCATGGCTTCACTGAAATACGGCCGGAACGAAAAGTTGCGGCCGACAAAGCTGTCGTGCTTGTCCCAGTTCGATGCGGCCAGTGTTTGCCCGCTGGTGTCCATCAGGTACATGACTTCGGCGCCGGTCTGCGCGGCGATGTTCTTCAGCAGGCGATTGGCATTGCCTTGGGTAACGCCGTCGTCCGGCGCGCCGAGGACCGAGCGAAGGGCCGGCAGGTCGCCGAGAATCTGTGGCAACACTTCGTAGCGGTGCAGGGTGCCCAGCAGGTTGGCGACGTACAGGTCGAGGGTCTGACGGTTCTGTCCGGCCAGTTCGCTGCGGTAATAGCGCTCGGCCAGATGTTCCAGCGGCCACAACAGCGGCGCCAGACACAGGGCCAGCAGGGCGAGGCTGCGCCAGCGAGGTCTGCGGGGAAGGGTTGGTTTCATGAGCCAGATGCGCCTGTAGGGACAGGCGCATTATGCCCGGCCTCAGGCGAAGACGTCAGCGTCCTTGAGCAACGCTGCGACCTGATCCTTGGCGGACAGCTTAGGCGCTTCGTCCAACTGCCAGTCGATGCCCAGAGCGGGGTCATCCCAGCGAATGCTGCGCTCGGACGACGGGTCGTAGTAGTTGGTGGTCTTGTAGAGGAATTCGGCGAACTCGCTCAGCACCACGAAACCATGGGCAAAACCTTCCGGCACCCACAGTTGACGATGGTTTTCCGCAGAAAGACGCACCGCTACGGATTTGCCGAAGTGCGGCGAGCTGCGGCGAATATCCACGGCGACATCCAGTACTTCACCAACGGTCACGCGGACCAGTTTGCCCTGAGTGTTTTGCAGTTGGTAATGCAGGCCACGCAATACGCCTTTTTGCGAGCGCGAGTGGTTGTCCTGAACAAATTGCGTGTCCAGACCGGTAGCGTCCTGGAACGCCTTGGCGTTGAAACTCTCGTAGAAGAAACCGCGCTCGTCACCGAACACCTTCGGTTCGATGATCAAGACACCGGGCAGGTCGGTGGTGATTACATTCATGGGGGCTTCCTAGGCAGGTGTGAATGGCCGTCATTCTTGCGCAAAGTGCCGAAGGGTGCGAGTGCTGGAAGACAAATAGCCCGGATGCCTTTACACGGTTGGGGGTTGCGGATAGCGCGCAGCAATGGCGATATAGGCGCCTAATAAAATTTCAGGGGTCGTTTCATGCCGCTCGCCACGTTGATTCATCGCGCCAGTTTGCCCAGCCCGCAGGTTTCTGCAGAGCAGGCCCGGCAATGGCTGGCGGAACATTACGGACTCAGCGGCACGTTGCAGGCCCTTGGCAGCCAGCAGGATCTCAATTTCCGCGTCGACAGCCCGCGCGGTCGGTTCGTGCTGAAAATCTGCCGTGGCGATTACGCCCTGGTGGAGCTGCAAGCCCAGCACGCTGGGCTCAAGTACCTGGCCGAGCAGGCGGCGGTGACGGTGCCGCGGGTGATCGCGGCCAATAACGGCGAGGATCTGCTGTCACTGGAGGTTGGGGGCGAAGCGGTGCACGTGCGTCTGCTCGATTACATCGACGGCCAACCGCTGACACATCTCGATCACCTGGGCCAGGAAGTGGTGGCGGGTTTTGGCCGGCTCTGCGGTGAGATGGATCTGGCGCTGGCCGGGTTCGACCATCCGGGCCTTGAGCGCACATTGCAGTGGGATGCCCGCCACGCCAGTGCACTGATCAGCCATCTGCTGCCGGTGATCAAGGATGAGCAGCAACGCGCATTGATTGCCGATGCGGCAGAACAGGCCGAGCGCCGCTTGCAACCGTTGCAGGGCAAACTGCCGGTGCAGGCGATCCACATGGACATCACCGATGACAACGCTGTCTGGGCGCGCGATGCCCTGCGTCACTGGCAGTTGCAGGGCGTGATCGACTTTGGCGATCTGGTGCGCACCTGGCGCATCAGCGATCTGTCGGTGACCTGTGCGGCGTTGTTGCATCACGCCGATGGTGATCCGTTTATCATCCTGCCGGCGGTGCAGGCCTACCACGCGGTCAACCCGCTGCAACACGAAGAGTTGCAAGCGCTGTGGCCATTGATCGTCGCGCGCGCGGCGGTGCTGGTACTCAGTGGCGAGCAACAGGTCAGCATCGACCCCGCGAATACCTACAGCCGTGACAACCTCAGCCATGAGTGGGAAATCTTCAGGGTGGCGATATCGGTGCCACAGGCGCTGATGGAAGCGGCGATCCTCACTGCCGTCGGTCACGCATTGCCGGTGATCGATAGCGAAGGTTTTGCGCCCTTGCTGCCCGGCCTGGTCGGACGTGAATTTGCCCTGATCGATCTCGGTGTCCTGAGTCCGCATTTCGAGGCAGGCAACTGGGAGCAGGCGGGCATCGACCAGCGCCTGCTGACTGAAGCGGCTGCAGCGCATGGTTTGGCGGCGAGCCGTTATGGTCAGTACCGGCTGTCGCGTACTCGTCCTGACAGTGCCGTTGAACCGGACACCTTCCCGCTGCACGTGGAATTGCGCGTGCCTGATGGCAGCGCCGTGGAGGCGCCGTTCGCTGGCGTCGTGCATCAGGCAGCTGACGGTGCGCTGCAACTGGATGGCCCGCAACTCAGCCTGCGGCTGTGGGGCGTGACACCGTCGCTGCACAGCGGCGCGGCGCTGGTCAAAGGTCAGGTGCTGGGCGCGGTCAGCGGCCCGTTGCGGGTGCAGTTGTGCCGGGGCGCGCAGCTTGATGCACCGTTGTTTTGCACCCCGGCGCATGCAGCGGCTTGGCAGGCGCTGTGCCCATCGCCAGCGGCATTGTTGGGGCTGGCCTGCGATGCCGAGCCGGAGCTGGACGCGAAAACCCTGCTCGAGCGCCGCGATGCCAGTTTCGCCCGCACGCAAAAGCACTACTACGTCGACCCGCCGCGCATCGAACGAGGCTGGCGCAATCACCTGATCGACATGCAGGGCCGTTCCTACCTCGACATGCTCAACAACGTTGCAGTGCTCGGTCACGGCCACCCGCGCATGGCGGCGGTTGCGGCGCGCCAATGGTCGCTGCTCAACACCAACTCGCGATTCAACTATGCGGCGGTTGCCGAATTCTCCGAGCGTCTGCTGAAATTGGCGCCGGAAGGCATGGACCGGGTGTTTCTGGTCAACAGCGGCAGCGAGGCCAATGACCTGGCGATTCGTCTGGCGTGGGCCTACAGCGGCGGGCGCGACATGATCAGCGTGCTTGAGGCCTATCACGGCTGGACGGTCGGCGCCGATGCGGTATCGACGTCAATCGCCGACAACCCGAAAGCGTTGGAAAGCCGCCCGGACTGGGTGCATCCGGTACCTGCGCCAAACACGTATCGCGGTGAATTCCGCGGTCTCGACTCGGCGCCGGATTATGTGCGCAGCGTTGAGCATCACCTGGAAAAGCTCGCCGAGCAGAAGCGCCAATTGGCCGGGTTTATCTGCGAGCCGGTGTATGGCAATGCCGGCGGTATCTCGCTGCCGCCGGGATATTTGAAACAGGTGTACGGGTTGGTACGCGCGCAGGGCGGCGTGTGCATCGCCGACGAAGTGCAGGTCGGGTACGGGCGCATGGGCCATTTCTTCTGGGGCTTCGAAGAGCAGGGCGTGGTGCCGGACATCATCTGCATGGCCAAGGGCATGGGCAACGGTCAACCGCTGGGTGCGGTCATCACGCGGCGGGAAATTGCCGAGGCGCTGGAGGCCGAGGGTTATTTCTTTTCGTCGGCGGGCGGCAGTCCGGTCAGTTGCCAGATTGGCATGGCGGTGCTCGATGTCATGGAAGAAGAAAAGCTCTGGGAGAACGCGCAGGTGGTCGGTGGCCACTTCAAGGCGCGGCTCGAAGCGCTGATCGATAAACATCCGCTGGTGGGCGCGGTGCACGGTTCCGGGTTCTATCTCGGGCTTGAGCTGATCCGCAATCGCGAGACGCTGGAAGCGGCGACCGAGGAGACGGCGTTACTGTGTGATCGCCTGCGTGAGTTGGGGATTTTCATGCAGCCGACCGGTGATGATCTGAACATTCTGAAGATCAAACCGCCGATGGTGACGTCGCGCCAGAGCGTGGATTTCTTTGTCGATATGCTTGATCGAGTCCTCAGCGAAGGTCTGTAAGCACGCACACTGACCCCTGTGGGAGCGAGCCTGCTCGCGAAAGCGGTTTCTCATTCAACCACTGTGTTGATTGATCAATCGCCTTCGCGAGCAGGCTCGCTCCCACATTTGTTTTGGGTTGCTAATTCGATTTTTATCGGCTTTTGTTGGGTATATTTAGACGAAAGGCTATTAATCAGCTTCTAAAGCCGATATTTATCGGCTATAAAGTCGCCATTGCTCCGGCATGGCGATTTCATGTCCGGTGCGCGCGTTTTTCTTTTCGGTCGAATTGTCGACCGTCGAAGCACTTGCCCGGAGATGATTCATGAGCCGTATCGTTACCGTCGCCGCCACTCAGATGGCCTGTTCCTGGGATCTGCAAGCCAACCTCGAAATCGCTGAAAGGCTGGTGCGCGAAGCCGCCGCCAAAGGCGCGCAGATCATCCTGATCCAGGAGCTGTTCGAGGCGCCGTACTTCTGCCAGAAGCCAAACCCGGACTACCTGCAACTGGCGACGACGGTGGAAGAAAACCTCGCGATCAAACATTTCCAGAAGATCGCCAAAGAGCTACAAGTGGTGCTGCCGATCAGCTTCTACGAGCTGGCCGGCCGCGCGCGTTTCAACAGCATCGCGATCATCGATGCCGACGGCAGCAACCTCGGGATTTATCGTAAAAGCCACATCCCGGATGGCCCGGGTTATCACGAGAAGTATTACTTCAACCCGGGCGACACCGGTTTCAAAGTGTGGAGCACCCGTTACGCGAAAATCGGCGTGGGCATCTGCTGGGATCAGTGGTTCCCTGAAGCTGCACGCAGCATGGCGCTGCAAGGTGCAGAAATCCTTTTCTACCCAACCGCCATCGGCAGCGAGCCGCACGACAAGACCATCTCGTCCCGCGATCACTGGCAGCGCGTACAACAGGGCCACGCCGGCGCCAACCTGATGCCGCTGATCGCCAGCAACCGCATCGGCAACGAAGAACAGGACGGCTATGACATCACGTTCTACGGCTCGTCGTTCATCGCCAACCAGTTCGGCGAAAAAGTGCAGGAGCTGAATAAAACCGAAGAAGGTATTCTTGTGCACACTTTCAACCTCGACGAGCTCGAACACATTCGCAGCGCGTGGGGTTCATTCCGTGACCGCCGTCCGAACCTGTACGGTGCGTTGAAAACCCTCGACGGTTCCCTGGAGTCCTGATCCCGATGACCACCTTGAAAAGTACCCCGCGTGCCGACGGCTTTCACATGCCGGCCGAGTGGGCGCCGCAAACGCAGACCTGGATGATCTGGCCCGAGCGCCCGGACAACTGGCGTCTGGGCGGCAAACCGGCGCAAGCCGCACACGCCGCGGTGGCCAAAGCCATCGCGCGTTTTGAACCGGTAACCGTGGCCGTGTCCGCCGGCCAATATGAAAACGCCCGTGCACGCCTCGACGTGCCGAATATCCGCGTGGTCGAAATGTCCAGCGATGACGCCTGGGTACGTGACAGCGGCCCGACCTTCGTCATCAACAACAGCGGCGAAGTGCGCGGTGTGAACTGGGACTTCAACGCCTGGGGCGGTTTCGACGGCGGTCTGTACTCGCCGTGGAACCGTGATTCGCAGGTCGGCGGCAAGATCCTCGAGATCGAGCGCAGCTCGCGTTATCGCACTGAAGGTTTTGTGCTTGAAGGCGGTTCGATTCACGTCGATGGCGAAGGCACGCTGATCACCACCGACGAGTGTTTGCTGAACCGCAATCGCAACCCGCATCTGGGCCGCGAAGAAATCGAAGCGGTGCTCAGCGCCAATCTGGCTGTGGATAAAATCATCTGGCTGCCGGATGGTTTGTTCAACGACGAAACCGACGGCCATGTGGATAACTTCTGCTGCTACGTGCGTCCGGGCGAAGTGTTGTTGGCGTGGACTGACGATCCGCAGGATCCGAACTACCCGCGCTGCCAGGCGGCGATGAAAGTCCTGCAAAGCAGCACCGACGCCAAGGGTCGCCCGTTCACGGTGCACAAAATGCCGATTCCGGGTCCGCTCTACGCGACCGAAGAAGAGTGCGCCGGTGTCGATCCGGTAGACGGCACGCAAGAACGCAATCCGTCTGTGCGCCTGGCCGGTTCCTACGTGAACTTCCTGATCGTCAATGGCGGCATCATCGCGCCGAGCTTCGACGATCCAATGGATGCGCCGGCCAAGGAAATCCTGCAGAAGCTGTTCCCGCAGCACGAAGTGGTGATGGTGCCAGGTCGTGAACTGTTACTGGGTGGCGGCAATATCCACTGCCTTACCCAACAGCAACCCGCGCCGCACAAAGATTGAGTTGAGTCGTAACAGCTTGAGTTGATTAATAAATCAGCCGGGCAATGATTAGCTCACTATGCATGCACAGAAGCCCGCAGCCCGGTTGGACTGCGGGCTTCTTTGTATCCGCTTGTCGACAAATCAGAAACCTTGGCATAGCTCTTGTATTCATCACCCGTGCACTAGGGGGCGTTCTCAATTAGTTTTCACACCGCGCCGGGTCTGCTGTTGTGCAGGGCAAGGCGCGAGAAGCGTGGTTTGGTCATTCCAAATAAGCTTCGAGCAACGCAGCCCTGCACAACAGCAGGCCCGGCCCTTCGGGTTGTGCCTTAAAGCCGGCCAGTCTGCGTTGCAGGCCTTGGAAAGGGAACAACCATTCCCAGCGGCCTGCGCCTTGCCTGGCTGGCTTTAAGGCGACAACGCGGTGTGAAAACTAATTGAGAACGCCCCCTAGGGAGGGGGGAGAACTTCAACAGTTCTGTCATAAACCTTGGATAACTTAGCCGCTCATGAACGGGGAGAGAGCGCTGAAATGAACGCCGAAGTGAACGTAGTCAGCGAGCGGACGTTGCATCCCATGGCCGTAAACGGCGAATCGCTCCAGATTGTCGCGCACTGGTTGAAGTCCAATGGAACGCGTCAGATCAGGCAACCTGATCCGCGCCGGATGATGATCGAGCGTTACCCCGCTGACCTGTTCAGCGAGGCCGAACTGGATGCGTTGTGGGCTGTGATGGAAGGATAAGAAAAACAACAGGGATTGGTAAAAGCGCTGCCGGGATGGCGGCGCTTTTTTATGCACCATACAAAAACCAATGTAGGAGTGAGCCTGCTCGCGATAGCGGTTTGTCAGTTGATATTGATGTCGACTGACACACCGCTATCGCGAGCAGGCTCACTCCTACAGGTTTTGCGTTGAATCAGAAAGAATAGGTGCCGGTCATCACGACGCTACGTGGCGCTCCCGGCTGGATCTGATACTGGCTGGTCGCCGACGCGTAGTACTCACGATCAGTGATGTTGTTCAGCGCTGTGCGCAAATCCCAATCCTTGAAGCGGTAACCGACCAGCGCATCCCAACGGCCATAACCCGGCAACACGGTGGTGTTGGCGTTGTCGGCATAGCGCTGGCCAACCAGGGTCAGACCGGTTTCGCCATACCAGCCCATCTCCGGTTTCCAGGTCAGGAACAGGCTGCCGTTGTGCTTGGCGACGTTGTTGATGCGTTTGCCTTCCAGGCCGTTGTTGTCCTTCTCGATCTTCGCGTCCTGCATACCAACGCCACCGCGCATGTACCAGTTGCCGACAATGTTGCCAGTGGCCGTCAATTCGATCCCGCGCGAACGTTGCAGACCGGACATCACGGTCAAGGTCGGATCGTTTGGATCGGTGGTACGGCGGTTATAGAGTTCCAGGTCATAGATCGCCAGCGTGGTGCTCAAGCGGTCATCGAACCAGTCGCTCTTCACGCCGATCTCTTTCTGCTTGGTCAATTCGGGGCTGAGGTCGTTGGTGTTGCCGGCCGCGCCTGGGGTGATGCCGATCAAGCCGCCGCCCACTGGCGAAAACGTTTTCGACCACGACGCGTAGAACGAATGGTTCTGCAACGGCGTCCAGACCAGGCCGACGCGCGGGCTGGTGCTGTGGCTGTCGCGATCTTCAGAAATGTTGCGCAGCTTGTTGGTCGACTCGATATCGAAGGTGTCGTAGCGCAGACCGGCGAGCACTTGCCATTGATCGTTCAGACGCAACTGATCCTGCACGTACACCGCGCGGCTTTCGACTTCGGTGTGGCTGCTGCTGGAAACCTGCATGGCCCCGGTGTGGCGCAGATCGCGGTTCGGGTTGTACAGGTCGAGCGACGGCACCGGCTGCGCGCCGGGCGTTCTGCCGGTTGCAGCGTTATACAGCTTTGGATCGCGGTGCTGGCTGCCGATCTCGATGCCGGTCAGCAGGCGATGTTCAAGGCCAAAAGTGTCGAATCCGCCCTCAAGTTCAACGTTGTTGTAGACGTTGCGGGTGGTCAGATCCTGCTGCCAGTGCTGACGCGTGACCTTGTTGGTCGCCGGGGTGTAACCGGTGAGGTAGGTGTTGTCGAAATCGCTGTCGAGCTTGAACACGCCGAGGGTCTGGCGCAGTTGCCAGTTGTCGTTGATTTCGTAGCTGAGTTTTGAGCGCAAGGACTGCGACTTGTCATCGATGAAATCGTGATCGTTGCCGTAGGTGGTGTCACGACCGACATCGGCCGGGCGCCCGTTGACGCCGGGGATGCCGCGATCCGGGGTGCGGTTGTAGCGGCTGTATTCGTATTGCACCAGCCAGTGCAGATCCGGCGTCAGTTGCCAGCTCATCGACGGCGCGAACAGTTGGCGATTGCCACTGACGCCATCGCGGAAACTGTTTTCATCCATGTTGCCCATGTTCAGGCGCAGGCTGATGTTTTCGCTCGGGTCGGTGCTGAGATCAGCGTAAAGACTGCGCAAATCTTCGCTGCCACCCTGTGCTTCGATGGTCGAGCGGCGACCGAACTCGGGCATTTTGCTCACGCGGTTGACGATCCCGCCCTGACTGCCTCGGCCGTACAGCACGGCGGCCGGGCCTTTGAGCACTTCGACGCGTTCGATGTTGTGCAGGTCGCGCTTGTATTGGCTGTCGTCGCGGATGCCGTCGAGATAGAAATCGTTGCTGGCATCAAAGCCGCGAATGCGCAGGCTGTCGAAGCGAGTATCGGCGCTGCTGCTGACGTTGGGCATGCCGCTCAAGGCGTCGGCGATGTCATTGGTGCCGTAGTTGGCGACGTTCGAGGTCTTGATCGAATCGATCGCCTGCGGCACATAGCGCACGGGTGTCGAGGTGCGGGTCGCGGTGCTGCTGAGCTTCACGCGCGGGTCATCGACTTGCGCTTCGGCACTGATCGCGGTGGCGGGTAGTTCGGTCGCCGAATAGGCAAAACCACTGGACAGAAAAGCAGAAAGCCCAAGGGTGACGGGCGTAAGACGGAACGGGGCAGACATTGAACAGCGCATCCGAAAGGGTAGAAGAATTCGATCGCGCGAATGGTAATGCTTTGCATTTACTTCCGTTAATTATTCCTTATAAGTTCCCTTGTCTGATTGTTTCAATTTGTGTCCTGTTCCACACAGTCTGACCGGTCGGCCAATTCGACCGATTCGTGAAACAGACTGAAAGCCATTCCAGCGTTTTTCCGCATGAGTGCGGGGACTAACCTGCCGCCATCGATTTTCCTCACTTTTTTGCTGGAGCTTTCCCCATGATTGTTCATTACGTCTACGATCCGTTGTGCGGCTGGTGCTATGGCGCCAAGCCGCTGATTGAAGCCGCACAACAGGTGCTGCCAGTGCTCGCCCATGCCGGGGGCATGATGAGTGGAGCCAACCGCCAGCCGGTTTCCTCGCAGCTGCGCAATTACGTCATGCCCCACGACCGACGCATTGCCGAGTACACCGGCCAGCCTTTCGGCGAGGCGTATTTCGACGGTTTACTGCGCGATCACTCGGCCGTGTTCGATTCAACGCCACCGATTGCGGCGGTCATGGCGGCCGAAGCCATCGACCGAGGCGGTCTGCGCATGTTGGGGCGGTTGCAGACCGCGCACTATGTGGAAGGGCGACGCATTGCCGATTCAGCCGTGCTGTTGGAATTGGCCATGCAGATCGGCTACGCGCAGGAAGATTTCCACCTTGCGTTTGAGTCCGTTGATAGCGAGGGGCATATAAAAGCCAGTCGCCAGTTTTTGGCTCAATTGGGCGGTCAGGGTTTTCCAACGATTGCTCTGGAGCAGAACGGCACGTTCCAGTTGATCGACATCAGCCCCTGGCTGGGCAAGCCGCAGGCATTTGCCGATTGGTTGCAACAGGCAATCGTCCTCGATGAAACCGGTAAAACTTCTGCATTTTGTTCTATCGATGGTTGCGCCTGATACGCGCTGGATTCACTGGCTGTTTGCATTTCCCAGCAAGGAGTCAGCGCAAAATTTACGTTTCTTAGACGATTTTTACCTATTTAAAGACGATTCTTGAAATTGACACATTGTTGAAGGCGCGGCTACGATTCGGCCCAACGCCTGTGGCCAACCGCCATGACTCAAAACAAGGAGCAGGCCCGCCATCACGTTATCGTGGGCGGGCCTTTTTGTTTCGGGGTGAATAAAAGAGTGCAAAAGCGCCGTTTCCGCCGTTCGACACAGCGCGTTTCAACCCGTAATAAGGAAAACAAAATGTTGAACAAGCGAATCAGTCTGATCGCACTGGGGATGTTGAGCGCCACTCAGGCCATGGCTAATGACCAGGCCGAGTCCAAGGGTTTTGTTGAAGACAGCAGCCTCAAAGTGCTGCTGCGCAATGCCTACATCAATCGTGATTATAAAGACGGCAACAAAGACAAGGCCGAGTGGGGCCAAGCGGCCATCGGTACGTTCTCGTCCGGCTTCACCCAAGGCACCGTGGGTGTCGGTGTCGACGCTTTCGGTCTGTACGCACTGCGTCTGGACGGCGGCAAGGGCCGCAGCGGCGCCGGTGGTATCGATTTCTTCAAGCAGGAAAATGACGGCCGCGCGAACCATGACATAGCGAAGGGCGGTGCCGCGGTGAAGTTCCGCTTCTCCAACACCGTGTTGACCTACGGCGACCAGATGCCGGCCCTGCCGGTGCTGAGCTACGACAATGTGCGTCTGCTGCCGGAAAGCTACACCGGTACCCTGATCACTTCCAAAGAGATCAAAGGCCTGGAACTGAACGCCGGTCGTTTCACCGCCGAATCGCGCAAGAGCGATGAAGGCCGTGATAGTGGTGGTCTGAAGTCGATCAACGTTTTGGGCGGTAGCTACCAGTTCACCGAGAACTTCAAAGGTGCGTTGTACGCTTCCGACGTCGAAGACGTATTGAAGAAACAATACGTGAACGCCAACTACGTGTTGCCGTTCAACAAGGATCAGTCGTTGACCCTGGACTTCAACGGCTATCGCACCAAGCTGGACAGCTCGTACGTTCGCGAAAACACCGTTCCGGGCGAAAGCATCGTGACCGGTCGCGACAACAAAATCTGGAGCCTGGCCGCAACATTCGCAACGGGCCCGCACTCGTTCACCGTGGCGCACCAGCGTTCCACCGGCGACAGCAACCTGGGTTACGCCTACGGCGGTTACCAGAAAGATCAAGGTCGTGTCGGTGACGGCGGTAACTCCATCTACCTGGCCAACTCCTACTGGTCCGACTTCAACGCTGAAGACGAACGTAGCTGGCAATTGGGCTACGGCCTCGACTTCGGCGCATTCGGCGTACCGGGCCTGAGCTACAACTTTGCTTACGTGCGTGGCGACAACATCACCACTTCCACCAGCGAAGGCGGCACCGAGCGAGAGATCTTCAACCAGTTCAAATACGTCGTGCAGTCTGGCCCGGCCAAAGACCTGAGCGTGAAACTGCGCAGCTCGATCCTGCGTGTTTCGCAGAAATCCAGCGAGTACAACGTCAGCGGTAACGAACTGCGCGTATTCGTGGATTACCCGATCAACATCTTCTGATGCCTGATCAAGTGTAAGAAACATGAGAAAAACCCCGACTGGTTCGGGGTTTTTTTTCGACGGTTTTTCGATGAAAACCAGAAAAAACCCGTGTTTTTGTCATGTGAAAGTTGTTTTTGAGGCGCTGCAAACTCCGTTTCAAACAGGGCTTTAAATGCCTGAAATTCTTTCTCATGGACGCAAATTCTCCACCTAATAGATTAGGCCGCTCAACGCAGCGGAGAATTTGGTAATGATCGTTTTGAACAGAGAAGTGGGCGAATCGCTACGGCGCGACAAATATGTCAACGTCCAGGGTGGTGACTTCAATCTCTACGGTCATTTTGCCGACTTCGTCAGACTGACCAAAAGTTGGGAAAACATGGAGCCTGACAGCTACTACGGTCAGGCCGAAGCCGGCATGCGTTACCGTCGTTACAGCGACTTTGAGTACAACCCCAAGACGCGTGAGTTGAAGCAGCTCGAGCATCGCGCCTACGTGCAGTCGAAAGAGCACAACGCCTATGTTGGCGGCCTGGTGCGGCACTTTCAGGACTTCTCCGATGAAGTGATTACTTCGCCGGTGATGCGCAGCCTGATCGACACCGATTTCGAAGTGTACAAAAGCGTACTGCCGGAAGAGCTGCACGATGAAATCTGGCAGTGCCAGATCCATCAGATCCGCATCGAGATAAAACCCGGCAAACAACTGGAAATCACCCCTGAAGGCATTCACTGCGACGGTTATCCGTTCAGCGGTGTGCACTTCTGGGGCCGCAATAACGTCGAGGGTGCGGAAAGTCGTTTGTATGACACCCACGAGCATCAACTGGCATCGACCACTTACGAGGAAATTCTCGACACCACCTACTTCCTCGATCGCGACATGCGCCACTACGTAACCCCGGCCCGCAACCCGCACACGCATGCGATGGCGTACCGGCAGATTCTGGCGATTTCCTTCTCGCGGCCCGGGACCGCTTTCGACATTGTTCGCTAATCAGATCACCCCAATCGACGGCGTCGAGTGCTCGACGCCGGTGGTGCTGCGACGCGCCACGGCCAAGGATGCGCAGCGCATGGAGCGCTTCTTCCGCCAGTTCGACGAAGTGTCCTTCTGTGAATGGCAGGACGCCAAGTGCCTGCGCGGCGTGCTGATCCAGAAAACCACCACGGCCTATCTCGCCTTCGACGTCGCCGGCGAAATCGTCGGTGCGGTGCTCGGCGGCATGCTCGGCAGTCGCGGCACCATCAACCATTTGGCCGTGAGCCCGCGCTATCGCAGCCAAGGCGTCGGTCAACGACTGGTTGAAGCGGCGTCGTCCGATATGAAACGGGTCGGGGTGTTACGGATGTTTCTGTTCGTCGACGATGCTAACCTCGCGGGCAAGCGTTTTTGGACTGCCCAGGGTTTTTGCGAGCCCCACGGCGAACGGACATTTGAGAGGGATCTATGAATGAAACGTCCGGCAGTGCGCCGCTGATGGTCAACCATCAGCCGTCGCGCACGTTTGCCGAAGCCAGTCCGGTAATAGCTGGCTACTTCACGGTGTCATTCGTATTCGGACTGATGGCCGTCAACGCCGGCCTGCCGATGTGGCTGCCGGTGGCAATGTGTTTGTTCGTTTACGCCGGCGCTTCGCAATTCGCCGCGCTGGCACTGATCTCCAGCGGCGCCTCGCTGACTACCATTGTGTTGACCACGTTTCTAATCAACGCGCGGCACATGCTGATGTCGGTGTATATGGCCAAGGCCCTGCGCGCCCTCGGCTTGAGCCGCATGGAGCGCTGGGCTTACGCCGGTGGCCTGACGGATGAATCCTTCGCGTTCCACAGCGTTAAACTCGGCACTGGCGCACCGGTTAACGTGCGTTATCTGATCGGCTTCAATCTGTTCTGCCACACCTCGTGGGTGCTTGGCGGTTTGCTCGGCGCAGTGTGCGCGCAGTACGCGGCGCACCTGATCAAATATCAGCTCGACTACGCCCTGACGGCGATGATGCTCTACGTGCTGGTGTCGCTGTGCAACACCCGCAACAAACTCATCGCGGCCGCCGCTGCGGTGTTGTGCATGGGCGCACTGAGCCTGGTCGGCAGTTCGCCATTCAACGTGTTTATCGCCACGTTTGTGGGCTGCGGAGTGGGTGTATGCCTGACCAAACGTTCCTGATTCTGGTGGTCGCGCTGATGATGGCCGTGACCTTTCTGCCGCGCGCCTTGCCCCTGCAAGTGAATACCGAGCACTGGCCGCCGTTTGTCGCGCGGGCGCTGGAGTACTTGCCGGTGGCGATCGTCGCTGCGATCAGTCTGACCCCCTTGTTGATCAAGGATCAGCACATACAGCTCGATCGCCCGGAATTCTATGCCGCGATTCCGACGTTGCTATGTGCGTATTTCAGCAAAAACCTCTTTCTCAGTGTGGCGGTTGGGACGGCTGCGTACATTGCGCTCGGCTCTTTCATGTAGCGGCAGATCGACGACATCATTCAACGCCTGGTTCGACAACTCCGGATTGTTCACCGCCAGGCGCACTTCGAGGAAATCCTCGAACCCGGGGAAAATCGTCAGGCCGTTTTTCTGCGCGGCCTCACGGGAGACCATGCCGACCGCATCCATCTGCGTGATCAGCGACAGCGTCAGGGTCTCGCTGCACGAATAGACCATGCGCTGGCCGTTCTCGTGATTGCCCAGCCCGGCGTCGAGAAAACGCAAAAAGCTGTGGGAATACGGACAATCTTCCGCAGGACGCACCTGAAACTTGTTGCCCAGCAACGTCAGCGGATCGTTCTCCTGCCCGCAATGCGCACCGACGACTTGTACCTGCACATCCGGCAAGACAATGCTCGGCAGACCCGGCCGCTGCGGACCGATCAGTACCGCCAGGTCGAAGTCTTCATTCTTCAGCTTGCTGAGGTTTTCCATCGACTCGGCGTAGCTGAATTCCATCTGATAATCGGGAAACACCTCGATCAGGCGCCCGATCATTCGCCGGTTGAAGTCAGCCGCCAAGGTGTTGTTCAACGCAACCTTCAACGTACGCTGCCCCGGCACTTTCAGTGCCTCGACCTTCTCTTCCATCTGTCGCGTGGCAATCAGCACTTTGTCCATATAAGGCGTCAGCTCAGTGCCTTGCGGCGTCAGCGTCAGGCCTTTGTTGGAACGTCGAAACAAGCGGAAACCGAACTGCTCTTCGACCTTGTTCAACTGCGCTGCCAAGGCCTGCACAGTCAGGCACGAATGCTCGGCTGCGGCCGACAACGAGCCGGTCTGCACGATGCGCATGAGGTTGCGTAAGGTTCTGCTATCCATGGGTAATGCCCTCTGAAGTGGGCTGGGTATTGTTGTTTACGAGACTGCCGGTCAGGCGCCATATGCTGGCTATATTCCTGTACCTGAGCATAGTTGTCGCGGGTTTAGTAGCGAATTGATGTCCTCGCCGATGGCTGGAGGCTGACACAGGATCGGGGTTTTTGGTGACGTGGGGGTGATGGGGGTCAAAAAAAGTGCGTGGTTTTGGTGCGTGAGATGGGTTTTTGTCGACGGTTTCTGGCGAAACTCTCATTCGTTTATGTATTAAAGATTAATTTGTATCCGTATCTGTACTAGGCTCATATTCAGGTACCTAATCAAGGAGGCGGCTAAATGCCCACCTCATCCCCAGCCCTCACCTCACGCGAACAACTCGACGCCCCCGAAGCCGGTCGCGTCGCGCTGAAGT
This sequence comes from Pseudomonas sp. M20, assembly GCF_045037865.1. NCBI lineage: Bacteria > Pseudomonadati > Pseudomonadota > Gammaproteobacteria > Pseudomonadales > Pseudomonadaceae > Pseudomonas > Pseudomonas sp. M20. Next base: position 5,385,008 of record NZ_CP173611.1, on the reverse strand, counting down.
TCTTCTTTAACCTCATGGAGCGTTGGGGCTGCAGCGCTGAGCAGCAACGCACATTGCTGGGCGGTGTCGGTAACACCACGTTCTATAAATACAAACACCTGCCGAACATACGTCTGCCTAACGATACCCTTGAGCGCATCTCTTATCTGATGGGCATTCACAAGGCGTTGAGCATCATCTTCAGCAACAGCCGTGAGCGCGCGTACACATGGGTCAGTAGTCCGAACACGGCGGCGCCGTTCAATGGGCAAACGGCGCTGGATTACATGCTCGCCGGACGCGTGGTCGATATCGCCGATGTGCGTCGTTACCTCGATGGGGTGCGCGGTTGAAGGCGCCAGAGATGGCTGATGTGGCTTGGCCGAGAGCCTATCGGATCGTCAACAGCAGCTTCCCGCCGATTGCGCTGTTCGAAGACGTGCTCGATCCCGAAGACCTGGAAGTTGCCTACGCAATTGAAGCGCTGACCAATGATCGTCTGATCGAGCAGGCCGGGGTTCTCGCCCGCGTGAGACCCGAAGATCGACTTTCCGGTCCCGGCTCGACTCCGGTGATGGCTGCGTTTACCCACATCGGCAAACGCAGTCGTTTCTGCGACGGCACCTTCGGCGTTTACTACGCCGCGAGCAGTCAGGCTGCTGCCATCGCCGAGACCTGTTATCACCAGGAACGATTTCTTGCGGCGACTCAGGAAGCGGATATTGAGTTGACCATGCGGACTTACGTTAATCGGGTGGTTAAACCGCTGCACGATATCCGCCACGATCACCCCGAACTGCACAATCCGGATCCGGAGGCTTACGGGCCGTCTCAGCAATTCGCCCGGCAACTGCGCGAAACCGAGTCGTGGGGGCTGCTTTACAACAGCGTTCGCCTGCCGGGCCATGAATGCATCGCGGCGTTTCGACCACCGGCAGTGTCGATCCCGAAGCAGGGTAAGCATTTGCGCTATGTGTGGAGTGCGAGTCAGCAGAAGATTTCGTTTGTGCTTGAGATCAGTCAGGTCTGAAACGCAAAAGCCCTCGCATCGGCGAGGGCCTGACACCGGTGTTTACATCAACGGCTTGTCCGGCGGCGCATCCATCACTTTCACTACATCATCGATCAGCGCTTTGCTCAATTCCTGCAAATACTGCGAGGCATAAGCGTGAAGATCAGGATCGCGCGAGATTGACGTGTCCGCAGTGAGCAGTCGTGAAATGTGAAGCAAGTGCGAGGCGTGGGAAAGGGCGGCGATTACGGGCACACCACGATTGGTGCGGAACATCGCTTGATTGGAGTGGAAGGAAAAGTGGGTGAGGCCGAGGGTTTTCAGATCTTGAGAATGGGTCATTTCGCTTCACCTTCCGTTCGAGATGGACGGGCGTGAAGTGACCGGTGTGCTGACGGATCAATGCTTTTCATTTGTTAACTCCCTGTATCAAATGAGAGCTGCCATTTCGTTCTCAGGCGAAAAGGTGGCAGCTATGCGCAGGCTGAGAAACCGGAGATACAGGAACCCGGCAGACCCGAAGGTCTCCCACGCACAGCCGCCATTACACGTGGATGCGGGCACAAAAAAGCGCCGGCAATCGTGATTTGGGGCGCTGGTGCGCCTGTATCTTACGCGGGTTCTCAGGCCCGGTCGCTGAATTGGCAGCGACGAACTGAACGGTAGCTTTGCGAGGGGCGAATGAGCAACGGTGGCTAGTAGTGGCTTGTCGTTACAACAGATTTCACAAGGCTTCGCGCCATGCATTTCGTCGATCTGTCCCTATAAACGTTTATGGTATGTTTGTACGGCGTAGCCGTATAGTCAGGTTCATGTATACAATCATCGAAACGGAAATGTTCAAGCGCTATGCAGACGCCATATGGGTCGATGGTGAGCGCCATGAATTCATAAATTGGCTTGCTGCAAATCCTCTGGCTGGTGATGTCGTGCCTGGCAGTGGAGGTTTGCGCAAGGTGCGGTGGACTCGCACCGGCATGGGTAAGCGAGGCGGTACACGTGTCATTTATTACAACACGCTTTCTGAAGGCTCGATTTGGTTGCTCATTGCCTACACCAAGGCAAAGCTCGACAACTTGCCCGTAGCCTTCCTTAAGCAACTGAAGGAGGAAATCAGCGATGGTCGATGAACTGGAGCAATTCCAGCAGGACTTGCTGGAATCTGTACGTCAGATGAAGGCTGGAAAGGCTGCGCGCGTGACTCAAGTGCCGCTCTCTGCGGCAGCAGAAGCGCGTGCCAAAGTGGGCGTTTCTCAAAGTGCGTTTGCCAAACTGATCGGTGTGAGTCTGCGGACTTTGCAGGATTGGGAGCAGGGTCGCCGGCAGCCGACGGGTGCGGCTCAAACTCTCCTTAGGGTCGCCCGCCAGCATCCGGAAGCTTTGCGGGATCTGCATCCTGCTTGATACCACTTAAAACCTTTGGGCAGACTTCTGCTACAGAAAACAACGAAGCCCCTGCATTTCTGCAGAGGCTTCGTTTTGTATGGCGTCGGCACCAAAATCGTAAAAAAGAATTCAGGTTACAACTCTCTATTAATTGAAAAACGTGGTCTGTCTCCAATTCTCCTCAGATGTACCCCATGAGAGGAATCGTGATGTTCGAATATGCGTTGGAAGTTCACGAAGAGCCGGACAGTGTCTGGTTGTCCTGCGCAGAAATTCCAGAGATGCACGCCGTTGGCGACACCCTTGAACAGGCGCTCGACAGTGCTATCGATGCCATCGAGACCGCCCTGTCGATCTACGTCGATGATCGTCGATTGATTCCGACGGGGCAGGCGGGAGAACAGAAAAGTGACGTCGTGTTGCGTCTGCCTGCGCTGACCGCGGCGAAGGTTGCGCTTTGGAATACGCTCTTGGAGTCCGGTGTGAGCAAAGCCGAACTGGCGCGTCGTCTCGGCGTGCAACGGCCGCAGGTAGATCGACTGGTGGATTTTTTGCACCACTCCAAGATCGAGAATGTTGAACGTGCGTTGCAGCAGCTTGGGCGAAGGATTTCGCTTTCGGTTGAAGCAGCGTAGGTTCCGCATTTAACGTTGGGAAACGCCGCAATAGCCTCAGCTTCAGAGAATCTGTTCGGAAAACGAGGTGTCCGGTGTTTTTTACAGCAGACTCATTAATGTTCAATTTGGTAGCTGACCGCTTTTACTTAGGCAAAGTCAGCAACCTGTCCGTAGTCTTCCTTAAGCAATTGAAGGAGGAAATCAGCGATGGTCAATGAAGTCGTCTCGTGTCTCGTCTAGGCTTCGCAGCCCGCTTTCGGCGTCTTCAAAGCTCTTCATGCAGGTTTTGCCATAGGCCGACAAGGCCAATTTGCTGCGTTGGGTGAGTTGAACGTCGGATGTACACAAGTCGATGAATAACGAGAGTGAGTGCCCTGCCTCCTCAAATGCTTCGCGGATTTCCATGGCGTTTTTTCGTTTTGACATCACTTGCTCCGTGGGCGACGTTGTCCGTGGCGAGTTTATGCGTAAATTTCCGCGTCAAAACCAACTTCGCGTATCAACTTGTAACGGATCAGCAAGCTTGAATACTGGCGGTGGGACAGTTCGAGATCTCAACGGCTGACAAGGGACTGAGTGGAGTTTCTTCAGGATTTCGTTGTTGCTCTATGGGCGAGGATTTTTGCAGGATGATGAAGTCAGGCGGTCTTGTGGTGGATTGCCGATCTATTCAAAAGATCTTTTTAGATCTTGAGAGGGGGCACCGCTCACAGGCTGAGGGACAAAGCAGTGACTGCTCGGCTATTGCGCTTCCCTATTCAAACGCCACAAACAACAAAGCCCCTGCATTTCTGCAGGGGCTTCGTTTTGCATGGTGCCGGCACCAGGAGTCGAACCCGGGACCTACTGATTACAAGTCAGTTGCTCTACCAACTGAGCTATACCGGCGTGTGGGCGACGATTATAGCGATTGGATAATTTCTGTAAACCCCTGAATTCAGACTATTTTTGCATCCGGCTGAATCAAGCCCTGCGCAGCACATTTCGCAGCGTTTGCACCGCCTTCAATGTGCGGCTGTTTTGCAGGGCTGCCAGTTGCGCTTCGGCCTGTTCGGCGCGTTGCAGAGCGTTGGTCAGTTGTTGGGCTGTGTCGACTTCGCTGGCGCTGATCGGGTGGGCGAAGGCGTGGCCTTTGCACAGTTGGAAGTTGTCGAGGTTGCACGGTGGAATGTCGAAAGCCGGTTTGAGTTGCATGTATTCGTCGGCGAGGAACCAGGTGTTGAGGCCGTCGAAGAGGATCGCTTGGTAACCGGCGTCGGTGACCAGCGGTTCCCAGGTGTGGTCGCGCTCCCATGGGGTTTCGATGACTATGATCCAAGGACGGAAACGAGTGAAGTCCATGCCGCGCAGGACGCTTTCTTCGTGGCCTTCGACGTCGATTTTCAGAAAGTGGATCGGCCGATCGGCGGCATATTGTTCGCAGATCGACGTCAGCGTACGGGCCTTCACGGTGAGGCTGCGCACGTCCATGCCTTGATCTTTGTGGAACTGGGCGATCGCCGGATCGGCTGTGGACAGGCCTGTGTCGGGGATGGCGTAGAAGGTCATTTCGCCAGGCTGGTCGCTGGCGATGCATTGCCCGGTGGCGTCGCGCGGGCGTTGCTGACAGAGGGCGTCGTGGTAGTTCTGCATCGGTTCGACGTTCACGCCTTGCCAGCCGTGGTCATAAAAGGCTTTGGTGACCGAGTCGTGATGTGGATCGTTGGCACCGACATCGATGTAGAAGCCGTGTTCGACTTGCTTGAGGGCACGCCACAAGCGGACGTCTTCAAAATTCTGCGCATAAGAAATGAACGTCACGGTCGCTTCCTGTCGGTCTGATTGTTCTTGTTTGGAGGTGCGCTAGCGGCACGCTGTGGACTTGTATAGCAAGGCTGGCGATGCGCCGCAATTATTCGCTTCGAACTGGTGAATTTCGGCGGTTATGTCGTTTTGATTGGCGGCTTATGCACAACCGGCTGGCACGAAACCGTGCTTAGGCGGTTATTTGTGGACTCGTTCTCATTTTGTTCGCAAATCGCTGTTTTATTGGTTTTTTATCAATATGAACAAAAAATGACCAGCGCTGTGAAAGGCTCGAAACAGGCATGGATATTGGATCCACGAAGAATTCATCAACAGAGTTATCCACAGGGAGTCGATGATTTATTCGTGTTCGGCCAACAGCAGCAGATTACGTGGTGTGAGGGCTGTTTCGCAGAAGGTGCCGAGGCGTACGACGTAGCCTTGTTCGACGAGGAAAAGCGCTCGATCCAGATTCAGCCAAAGCTCCAGCGGCCGTCGGAACAATCCGCGAAGCAATTCCAGATTGCGAACTTCGGCCAATCGCTGCCAACCGGCTGCTTCGAGTGCGGGCCAATCTGGCGCACCGATTGTGGATAACTCTTTGAGCGTAGCCAGATCTCGACAGTAATCAGCGAACCGTTTTTCCAGCCAGGCGCTGGGTAGGGAGGGCGTCGGCAGGTATTCGTCGACGCCGCGCACTTGCCGTTGCAGTAGGTCAAAGGCCAGACGACGGGCCATCGAAGTGTCGCGCTGACGTCGGACGCGAGCACCGGCGGTGACGGTTTCGCTCATCGGCAGTGCCAGATCTTCCAGCGAGAGTTGTAGGAGCGATGCCAGTCCGGCGTGGGACAACGGCTGATATTCGCTGCGACTGATGCGGTTGTAGCAGCAGGGCGCAATCGCCATTCGTTGGCAACCGGCAGCACTGGCCAGTTGCATCAAGCGCACATGCAGATCGCCACACGCATGCAGGGCGACGGGCGTGTGAGTCGCACTCAATACGGCTGAGGCGTCCGCCGCCAGTACGTCTTGCTCCACATGCAAAGCGTGCAACTGATGACGCTGACTCAACGCCTGCCCGCTGGCGACCAATAAAGGATCAAATTCAACGCAAGTCAGTTGCTGCCCCGAACCCAACAAGCGCCGCCCCAAGTGTCCCTTGCCCGAGCACCAGTCCAGCCAGTGCGTCGGCTGCGAGGCGAAAGACAAACGACTGGCAAACGCCTGGATCTGCTGCCACTTGCGTCCCGGCACATCGACATTCAGTCGATGGCCCGCAACTTCCAGTGCATGCCCCGGCAACTCACCAATAGCACTCAGCTCAGCCGACAACGTCGCCAATGAAGCAAACGGCTCCGGCGCATCGACAAGTTCGGCAGGTTGATTGTGAGCGTTTTCCGCGTCTTCCAGCGACCGTCCGCGTAGCCACAAGGCCAGCTCCGGGTAGGACGCTTCCCAATCAAGCGAAAGATGAGTGAACGGTCGAGGTTTCCATAGCGCCTGATGCTCAATCAAAAAAGCATCAAGCGCCGTGAAGCGGGCGAGTAAGTCCTCACCCGTCAGCACGTAGGAAGTATCAGCGCCCTTGGCAGGCATCGACGCGCAGCCAGCGCTCCAGCAGCTTGAAGCCGCGTACCAGCACGTAAGCCATCAGCAGATAGAACACGCCAGCAGCGAAGAAGATCTCCACCGGCAAGTAGGTGCGGGCAATGATCGTGCGCGCCATGCCGGTCAGTTCCAGCAGAGTCACGGTGCTGGCCAGCGCACTGGCCTTGAGCATCAGGATCACTTCGTTGCTGTAGGCCGGCAGGCCGATGCGCGCGGCACGCGGGAGGATGATGTAGAACATCGCTTTCGGCTTGGACATGCCCAAGGCCCGCGCCGCTTCGATCTCACCCGGCGGAATCGCCTGAATTGCCCCGCGCAGAATCTCGGCGATGTACGCCGCCGTGTGCAGTGTCATGGTCACTGTCGCGCACCAGAACGGATCGCGCAGGTACGGCCACAACGCGCTTTCACGCACCGCGTCGAACTGCGCCAGTCCGTAATAAACCAGGAACAGTTGAACCAGCAACGGCGTGCCACGGAAAAAGAAGATGTAGGCGTAAGGCAGCGAGCGCACGTACCACAGCTTCGAAGAGCGGGCGATGCCCAGCGGAATCGCCAGCAGCAGACCGGCAATCACGGCGATGGCGACCAGTTCCAGCGTGAGGGTCGCGCCCTGCGCCAGTTTCGGCAACCATTTGATAATGACTTCCCAGTTCATTTAAGCGCTCCTCGCAAAGCCGCGAGCGGCGCGTTTTTCCAGGAAGTGCATGCCGGTCATCGCCAGCACGGTCAGGCCCAGGTACATGATCGCGGCGACCATATAGAAGGTGAACGGTTGTTTCGACACGGTTACGCCGATTTGCGCGTGACGCATGATTTCTTCCAGACCGATCACCGAAACCAGCGCTGTGTCTTTCATCAGGATCATGAACAGATTGCCCAGGCCGGGCAGGGCAATGCGCCACATCTGCGGCATGATCAACCGGGTGAAAATCCGCCATTTCGACAGGCCCAGGGCCTGGCCGGCCTCACGGTGGCCTTTGGGAATGGCGAGAATCGCGCCGCGAAACACTTCGGTGGCGTAGGCGCCGAAGCACAGGCCGAGGGCGATCACACCGGCGGCGAAGGCGTTGAGCTGCAGGTCGGGGTTGCCGAAGAACTCACCGAGGGCGCGCATCAGGTTGACCGTACCGAAGTAGATCAACAGCACCCAGAGCAATTCCGGAACGCCACGCACCAAGGTCGAATAAGTGCCGCCAAGCCATTGCAGCGGCTTGTACGGGGAAGTCTTGGCCAAGGCGCCGAGCAGGCCGAGCACCAGTCCCAGGCACAGGGCGGTGAGAGCCAGTTGGACGGTCATCAGCGCGCCGGCAGCGAGGGCCGGGCCGAATCCGTAGAGGTCGATAATCATGGGTTTCTGTTCAAATTGCGGCAGGCAAAGTCGGGAGCCGGCGCCGTTGCATCACGGCGCCAGTCCCACAGGTCAGGATCAGTAGATGCTGAACGGGAAGTACTTGTCGTTGATCTTCTTGTAGGTACCGTCGGCGACGATTTCCTTCAGGGCAGCGTTCAGCTTCTCACGCAGAGGGTCGCCCTTACGCACAGCGATGCCGATCTTGTCGCTTTCTACGACCGGGTCACCTTTGAACTCGTAGTTCTTGCCAGCGTCGCTTTTCAGCCAGTCATAGTTGGCGTACTTGTCGGCGAGAATCGCGTCGACACGACCGGAAGTCAGGTCGAGGTAAGCGTTTTCCTGGGTGTCGTAGAGGCTGACCTTGATGTCATCGGCGTAGGTGTCTTCCAGCCAGGTACCGGCCAGGGTCGCACGCTGGGTACCGATGGTCTTGCCTTTCAGCGAGTCCTTGTCGGTTTTGAAGTCGACGTTTTTCGGGGCGATGAACTGCAGCTTGTTCGAGTAGTACGGGTCGGTGAAATCGACCGCGCCTTTACGCTCGTCGGTGATCGACAGCGAGGAGATCAGGAAGTCGAACTTTTTCGCGTTCAGGGCCGGGATGATGCCGTCCCAGTCGGAAGTGACCACGGTGCACTCGACTTTCATCTTTGCGCACAGAGCGTCGCCGATGTCTTTGTCGAAGCCGACCACGTTGCCGCTGGCGTCTTTGTTGTTGAACGGCGGGTAGGCCGCTTCGATGCCCATCTTCAGGGTTTCAGCCATGGCCCCGGCGCTGAACGCGAGGGTGACGGCGGCGGCCAGGAAGACCTTCTTGAAATTCTGCATGCATGTTGCTCCGTTAGCGGTTGCTGGACATGAATTGTTTGCAGCGCGCCGAAAGCGGGTTTTCGAACACCTGCTGAGGCGATCCTTGCTCTTCTATAAGGCCTTGGTGAAGGAACACCACTTCGCTGGAAACCTGACGGGCAAAGCCCATTTCGTGGGTCACGAGCAGCATGGTGCGGCCTTCTTCGGCCAGTGCGCGGATGACACTAAGTACTTCCTGAACCATTTCCGGGTCAAGCGCCGAGGTCGGTTCGTCGAACAGGATAACCTTCGGTTGCATCGCCAGCGTACGGGCGATTGCCGCTCGCTGTTGCTGGCCGCCGGACAGTTGCGCCGGGTAGGCGTGGCGCTTGTCGGCGATGCCGACCTTGGCCAGGAGCGCTTCGGCGACTTCGATTGCCTCGGCTTTGCTCTGGCCGAGCACGCGCCGCGGTGCCTCGATGATGTTGTCGAGGATGCTCATGTGCGGCCACAGATTAAAGTTTTGAAACACAAAACCAATCTCGGAGCGCAGGCGGTTGATCTGTTTGCCATCGGCGGCAACCAGTTCGCCATTTTTGGCGGCCTTGAGCTTGAGTTCTTCACCGGCCACCAGAATCTGGCCCTGATGCGGGTTTTCCAACAGGTTGATGCAACGCAGGAACGTGGACTTGCCGGAACCGGAGGAACCGAGGATCGAGATCACATCGCCGTCGCGGGCGGTCAGCGAGATGCCTTTGAGCACCTCAAGCTGTCCGTAGCGTTTGTGCAAGTTGCGGATTTCAAGCGCGGGCGTGGCCTCAGCCATGTGCGTTCCTCATATATGTTGCGCTCCAGCTGTTGGATGGCCGTCCTGGCGAGGCGGCCAAGCTAGCATAGCGTTTCAATGGCAGCCAACAGCGCTACGAGCGGTTAACGGGTGGCATGTGGCAGGTTGTCGCATCGGCACAGCAGACTGTCGCCCCATCAACAACCGAACGGGTGTTTGATCGTGCAGACCCGTGGGTGTCGCGTAAAAAAAGGCGCGATGTTGCCAGCTTTGGCGGGGTGTTGGAAGCGCTATCCGGCCGAACGTTCCTGATTCGCCCTTTTATTGTGCATCCCACACTTTTTCAGTGTGTTTCTGGTGCGCGAATTCGTCTTGAAAGTGAGTCGCAGGGTAACGTTCTGGCGAATAGCCATTAATCTCAAGGACTTGCGATGACTGTCCGGTCGCGCGCAAAGCCGCAGTTCAGAAGAGTTTGAAACATTTTGGCGCATTTATTGCGTGCAGAATCCGGAACGCCCTGTTGGTTTCTTTTTACGAGAGAGAAAACACCAGGCAGGACGGACTGGATCGCTTTCCTTGCAAAGGTAGTTTCGATGAGCAGTACTCCAAGCTCCAATGGCCTCGAACAGGGGCTCAAACCGCGTCATGTGACCATGTTGTCGATCGCCGGTGTGATCGGCGCCGGTCTGTTCGTTGGCTCCGGCCACGCCATCGCGGCCGCCGGCCCCGCCGTGCTGCTGGCTTACGCCGCCGCCGGCACGCTGGTGGTGTTGGTGATGCGCATGCTCGGCGAAATGGCTGTTGCCTCGCCGGACACCGGTTCGTTTTCGACTTACGCCGACCGTGCCATCGGGCACTGGGCCGGTTTCACCATCGGCTGGTTGTACTGGTGGTTCTGGGTCTTGGTGATTCCACTGGAAGCCAACGCCGCCGCAACCATCCTCCATGCATGGTTCCCTGATGTCGGCATCTGGGCGTTCGCGCTGGTCATCACCCTGCTGCTGACCGTCACTAATCTGTTCAGCGTGAAGAATTACGGCGAGTTCGAATTCTGGTTCGCGCTGATCAAAGTGCTGGCGATCATCGGCTTCATCATCCTCGGCCTTGCGGCGATCTTCGGTTTCCTGCCGAACAGCCAGGTCAGCGGCGTTTCGCACCTGTTCGACAGCGGCGGCTTCCTGCCTAACGGCATGGGCGCGGTATTGGGCGCGATCCTGACCACCATGTTCTCCTTCATGGGGACCGAAATCGTGACCATCGCGGCCGCGGAATCGAAGAACCCGGGCAAGCAGATCTCCAAGGCCACCAATTCGGTGATCTGGCGGATCGGTCTGTTCTACCTCGTATCGATCTTCATCGTTGTGGCCCTGGTGCCATGGAATGATCCTACGCTGGCGAACCTCGGTTCCTACCAGACTGTGCTCGAGCGCATGGGCATCCCGAACGCCAAGATGATCGTCGACATCGTGGTACTGGTCGCGGTGACCAGTTGCCTGAACTCGGCGCTGTACACCTCGTCGCGCATGCTCTTCTCCCTCGGCAAGCGTGGTGATGCACCGGCCATGTCGACCCGTACCAACAAGAGCGGCACGCCTTACTGGGCGGTCATGCTGTCGACTGGCGCAGCATTCCTGTGCACCTTCGCCAACTACGTGGCCCCGGCGGCGGTGTTCGAATTCCTGCTGGCCAGCTCCGGCGCCATCGCACTGTTGGTGTATCTGGTGATCGCCTTCTCGCAACTGCGTATGCGTAAACAACGCATGGCGCGCGGCGAGAAAATCGTCTTCAGCATGTGGCTGTTCCCGGGCCTGACCTACGCGGTGATCATCTTCATCGTCGCGGCCCTGACCATCATGCTGTTCCAGGAAGCGCACCGCGTGGAGATTCTTGCAACCGGTCTGCTGAGCCTGATGGTGGTGGCTGCCGGTTTGCTGGTGGCGCGTCGTCGCAAGCTGGAAAAACGTGGCGCGGTGGTATTGAACTGATCCGTAACGCGTAATGCAAAACGGCCGCTGTCAGTGATGACTAGCGGCCGTTTTTGTTTACGAGCGTTGTTTATTCGCTCTTGTCTTCCTGGGTGTCCACCGACTTGCCATAAGCATCCAGCGCCACCCCGAAATCGGTGATGAACTGTGGCTCGCTCAGCCAGGCCTGGGCCTCTTCGATCGTTACGCCTTCGGCCCACATGCGGTAGTCGATCAGCATGTCGGCGGCCAGGTGGGTGGCGGCCATGCCTTCGTTGTCGGCGTTTTCCATGTCCAGCAGCTCTGGATGGTCAACGATGACGAACGCCAGTTCGCGCAGCAGGGTCAGCAGCATCTCGTTGCGACTGATGGCTTCGGCGTCGCGCATTTTGCTGAACATCGCCAGGGTGTATTCCGGGATCGGCTCGGCGAGGTGGTCGAGATCTTCGTCCTGCTCCAGCGGCTTGCGGCCGACCATACGGATTTGCTTGGCTTTGGCCTTGGCGCGTTTGGCGCGTTTCTGTTGTTTGTTCAGGGATGCCATGGGAGCTCAGTTCTTCTGTTGGGTTTGCGCGGCGATCGCGTCGGACGCCGCCACATAGTCGGCCTGGAAGGCCGGGGACTCGATCCACGCCAGCGCGCCGGCTTCGTCGGTTTCCTGCGACCACTGGCGATACTCGATCAACGCAGCGAGGATGAAATCCATCGCGCCTTCTTCGCCCTCCTGTTCGTAAACCAGTTCCAGCAACGGGTCTTCGAGGAACGCGCTGCACAGCGCTTGCTGGCTGATCTTCTCGGCGTCGATCATTTTCTTGAACAGCTCGGTCAGGTCCACCGATTCGAAGTCGATGCGATCATCGTTCGGGTCTAGCTCGACCGGCGCTTCGGCGCGTTTGGTGCGGTTCTGCTTGGCCTTGGCTTTGGCTCGGGTGGCGCGTTTCTGCTGCTTGTTGGCGGAGGCCATGATGTGTTCCGTCGTGCGTTGAGAGGGCTCAGCTGCGCGGGACTTGCCGCCCGGGTGTGTCGGGGGCCAGTGCGCCGGTTTGCAGCCAGGTCAGAGCGATGGGCCATAGTGTGGCTTGGTATGCGCTGCGAAAAAAGGCGAAATGTCCGACTTGTTGTTCGCCGATGTCCTGCGGCTCGATGCGCAGGTGGGTTTTTCGGGCATTGCTGAAGTAATCGAGCAGGCGTTCGATGGCCGCAATTGTGCCGTAAGGGTCGTCGCTGATGCTGATGGCTAAGGTCTGCGCGCGAACATTGGAAAAGGGCAGGGTGCCGTTCTTTTTCATCAACGCGCGACCACTGGGGCGCTCTTCGTAACGCGCAGCAGGCGTGCTCCAGTCGCATACAACGCCGGTCGGCGTATCTTCCAGCCAGCCGAGTCGCTTGCCGGGGAAGAAGCCGCAGAACAGCGCCAGTAACGGCATCACCACATGCCATTTGCCGAGCATGCGCCAGCGATGCTCGGGGGCGTAATCGCGCCAGTAGGCGAACTGCGCACCAACGGTGACCAGCCGTCGGATAACCTGCCCGGACTCGCCCAGACCTGCCGCACAACCGCCAAAACTGTGGCCGACCACATCGATGGGTTGGCTGGGAAACTCTCGTTGCGCGCGTTTGAGCATCGCTTCGAAATCCAGTGCGCCCCAATCTGTCCACGAGGCGTTCAAGCCTTTGATCGAAGTGGACCGCGATTCGCCGATGCCGCGGTAGTCGTAGGTCATAACGTCAAAGCCGTTTGCGAACAGATAAGCCGCGAAACGCGAGTAGTGGCGGCAACGTACCGACGTGGCGGCGCTGATGATCACTACTGGGCGTTGGCTATCAGGCAAGAACTGACGCCAGGTGAAACCGCCAAGTGCAAAGCCGTCGGCGGCAGCTTCTTTGAAAGGCTCACCTTGCTCAGCAGTCAAGGTTGGCGACCCTGACTGCATGTCTTGCCTTGCGGGCGTGTCCTGACAGCTCATGACGCTCGACCTGGAAGAATAAGCTGACAACGATAGTCTCAGCGCCGCCCGGCAACAATCCGCACGTTTTACTCGGAGGATTGAGTGAGCATGCGCTCCTCGATCAACGCCTGTTCGCGATTGAGCTCTGCGCGTAACTCGTCTTCACTCGGCAGTATCGTTTTGTAACTGCTGGCGAACAGTTGCTCATTACCCTTGAGCATTGAGTAGCGCGCCACCGAGTCGTTGCTCTCGGCAGACAGGATAATCCCGACTGTCGGCTTGTCGCCCTCGCTGCGCATGAGTTCGTCGTACATGCGCACATACATGTCCATCTGTCCGACATCGCGGGCGCTGAGCTTGCCGCGCTTGAGATCAATGATCACAAAGCATTTGAGCAGGTAGTTGTAGAACACCAGATCGATGTACAGATCGACGCCGTCGGTACTGATGCGTTGTTGGCGGGCGACAAAGGAAAAGCCTTTGCCCAGCTCAAGCAGAAAGCCCTGCAGATGGTCGATCAGAGCTTGTTCGAGACCGCTTTCCCTGACCTTGCCGGCTGAGGGCAGACCGAGAAATTCGAGCATGACGGGATCGCGAATGAATTCACGCGGATTGCATTTCAGCGCTTCGATATTGGTGGTGGCTTCTTCGATGACATCGGCTTTGTCGCGACTCATGAGAAGCCGTTCGTAGTAGAGCGTAAGGATCTGGCGATCGAGGGCGCGGCTCGACCAGTTCAGGTTGGCGCATTCGTCCATGTACCAATGGCGTGCTTTTTCATTGGTCACGCCCAGAAGCCGACGATAGTGGGTCCAGCTCAATTCGGAACGCACTGCGTTCCAAATTGGAAACAACTGATAAAAGCTGCGCATGTATCGCAGATTACGATCATCAAACCCTTTACCAAACTGCGCCGTCAGATCTTTCGCCAACAACCCCAACAACTGTTTTCCATAGCCCGCACGCTGGGCTCCCTCTTGTTCAAACTCGACAATATGCCTGCCGATCTGCCAGCAGGTTTGCACTTGAATCGTGTCCACCGCACGCAGCACTTTTTGCCGCGCCTGGCGAATCAGTTCGCCCAACTCCCCCAGCAACGAATCGATTTTCGGGTCTTGCGTGTCAGCAGGTTTTAGCGGGCTCATCGGCTCTTCCACATCGTTGGAAACAGGCGTCAAAGCATGCCAAGAGTCGTCGCGCGGGTATGTCGGGCGAGACGGTGATGTGGGACGGAAGAAGGGATTGATGTTGCAGGACGTTGCCGCTGAAAGAGGCGTCAGAGGGTAATGGCCTGTAGTCCATTTCGTACATGCGCCAAGTTCCAAACAATCTAAAACCCACCCCGATACGCAAAATCTAAAAGGAGTAACGGTTGGGTTCTACACGAACCCGGGAGTCGTGATCATGAAACGCGTTCTTTCATTCATGCTGCCCATCGCCGCCGTCGCTGCACTGTTGTTTCCGGTGATGTTGCAGGCAGCCAGTCTTGAGCCCATCGACAGTGCCGGGGTGCAAGTTCAGCAGCAACAACAGAACGGCATCGCTTATCTGGCCGGCGGGATTGGTGAGGATGAGGCGAAGGCCATTCAACAGACCGGCGGTTACAACCTGCACATGACGTTCGCTGTGGGCGCACAAGATGAGTACACCGCTGATGTTGATGTGATGATTGAAAAGTCGCCGGGGCAAACCGTACTGACGCTCAACCAGACAGGACCGCTGGTGTATGTGCAATTGCCGCCCGGCAAGTACACGGTGGTGGCCACGCGTAAAGGCGAAACGCGGCATGATGTGACCGACGTTGGCAGCGGCACGGCGCGCAATCTGGTGTTCCACTGGAATGACGCAGGTTAGCGATGGATGTGATTGCAAAGCCAAGGCGCGCGTACAATCCCGCGCCTCATCTTTGTGACGTAAGGAAACGCTGGTTTGAAAGGGATTTTGCGTACGGTTTGTGTTGCTGGCCTCGGGTTGCTGTTGGTCGGCTGCGGAACTTTTATCGGGCGATTGAATGACGGTTTGTCCGATGCCCAGTATTACCGTGGGCTGGATGGCAACCTTCATCTGTTGGGTGTGCGTGGTGGGGGCAGCGATGGCATGCCGGCAGCGATCGTCTGTTACATGATGATTGTCTGCCCGGTCATCACCGTCGTATCTCTGCCAGTGGATGCTGCGCTGGATACGGTTCTGCTGCCGATCGATTACATCAATACGCTTTAGGTTTTCTTTGCGCGGCGCTTGCTTTTCGGCGTGTGCACGGGCTCTTGAACCTTGCGATAGATCCACACGCCGAACACACCCACTGCCAGCAGAAACACTGTGCCAACGCTCTGCCAGACAAATTCGAACCAGAACTGCCGCGGTTGCAGGGCCAGGGTGTAAGTGCTGCGCGGGCCGCGATTATTGGTGGTGATAGAGCCGGTGATCCAACTGTCGACCAGCATCCAGATCGACAACCCGATGGCTAAAGTAATCAGCAGAGCAACGAGAACAGTCACCCAGTAAGTCGCACGACTTGGGCGATAGGGTGGCGGATGGGGCAGAGGGACGCGGGTTTTCCTTTGGTTCATGACACTTGGAACCTGTTTCCGGCATTGATGAACTGCGTTATCTCGTTCGCCAACTCTGCGGCGCGTAGCGGGTTTTCCCTGAGCCATGTCGATACGGCATGGTCGCAGTCTGGCAGGACGATTTTTTTCAACTGATGAGGGGCCAGACTCTTTTCAATGGCCTCGATGACCTCGTGGGGAATGGCGCTATTGATCATGCGCGCGCCCAGTTGCTGCGTCCCGGCAGATGTACCGGCGATCCCGCCAAACGCGGTTGCCCGAAGGCCGTCGTATTCGCCGATCACCAGCAAGACCTCCCCTTCGAACGTGCGCAAGAAATCCAGCGATGGCGAATCGAGAAAACTGTAAGGCACCGAAATGGCGCTTTTGAAGGGTGGCTCGAACGGTTGCTGCCAAGCAGCCTCCGCGTACAGGGCGGGACAGAACAGCACAATGCGTCTGACTGAAGCGCGATGCGCTTGCGCCACCTTGAGCGCCAGTGCACCGCCCAGACTGTGACCGATCACGGTGTTGAGTTCGGCGCCAAGATGACCGGCAAACTGCAAAGCCTCCTGAAGGTTGTGCGTCAGTGAAGTCTTTTCAAGAGCGATGTCGGCGCAGGGGTTGTGACCTGAAAGATTGACACTCAGGCTGGCAACACCCAGCGCCTGCAAGGGATGCAGGATGGCGTTGAGTCGCGAATAGTCAGAGCGGGCGCCGTGGATCGCCAGCACCTTTGGCATTGACACTTCGCCGTCGGAGCCGCTCAGTACTCGAGCTTCCAGTTGGTAGCCCGCAAAGTTCTGCGAAAAGAAAAACTCGGGACCTGGTGGCGCCTCGTCGAACTGCAATCGAGACCGAAGTCGAGACGCGCCGGTCAACGCCAGCCGACTGATCACAGGGCTGCCAGGGTGTGCAGGACAGCAACACGCAATGGATTGGTCTCCACGCTCAGCAGCTTGATCGCCAAGGCACAGCAGACCACGATCAACATGGGTTTGATCAAGCGTGGGCCGACCCGCACGGCGGCTCTGGCGCCGAGTTGTGCGCCAAGAAAGGCTGCCAGCGCCATGGCAATCGCGATCGGCCAGATGATCACGCCTTTGGTGATGAAAACTGACAGCGAACCCAGGTTGCACGAAGCGTTGGCCAGTTTGGTGAAGCTCATGGCCCGCATCATGCCAAGCCCGCAGAGCAGCACGAAACCGACGATAAAGAACGAGCCTACACCCGGACCGAAGATGCCGTCGTAGAAGCCCAGGATCGGCGCCACGGTGAACGAGAACAGTAGAATGCCGATTCTCTTGCGCCGATCCTCATTGGCCAGTTTCGGCGAGAGCGCAAAGTAGATCGCTACCAGAATAAGCATGACGGGCACGCACACTTCCAGATAGCGCTTATCAATAGAACTGACCAAGAGTGCTCCGCTGGCGCCGCCGAGAAATGCGCAGATAACCAGGAAACGTCCTTCGCGCCATTCAATCATGCCTTTGCGAGCGAAAGTGACCGTGGCCGAAATAGTCGCCGACGCGGCCTGGAACTTGTTGGTGGCAATCGCACTGATCGGGTCGACACCGGCTAGAAACAAGGCAGGCAAAGTAATCAATCCACCCCCCCCGGCAATCGCATCAAAAAAACCGGCGCAAAAAGCCACGAGCGCCAACATGCCAATTACATCCCAAGCCATTACATTTTCCCTTTTATAGTTATTGGCCAGTCATCCACATGACTGGCCATTCTGCAGCTTTGACGTGCGGTAAATATCAGCCCTGAATCAGCAGCGGATCGTCTGAAATGACGATCGGCGACGAGAACTTCGACAAGCCGAAGATGCGCACCAGTACACGTCGATTGTCTTTGATGACATCACGACAGTGCAGGGCCCGGACGTTATTGATCACCATGGCCGATTCTTGCGTCAGTGTGTATTGCACCGGTGTTGCTTTACCCACGCTTTGACAAAGCGCGGAATAAGCCTCTTTTACAAAGTCCGAGGCGTTTTCGTTGACCGAAAAACGGTAAGAGTTGAATCGCGCGGCGAATCCGACGTTGTCATCGAACTCCAGAATCGAAACATTACGGCCGTCTTCGCCCTTGCCATTGACGAAAGAGTCGCTGCGGGTGAACTGGAAGCTACCTGTCGTCAGTGCGAGGCATCCAGTGACGCCGATTTCGTCCAGCAGAGGTGGCAGCGGAATCACCGAGGTAGGTTCCAGGCCTGGATTCCACAGCGCCGATAGAATCAACGACGAAGGCGAGGGCGAGTGCCCGTCCTGCGCGTTGACGGCGCACCAGTACGGCGCTTCGGTGTGCGGGCCGAGCGCGAGACCGGAGTGGGAACTCAGCTCTTTGATTTCCGGTTCATCATTGATTTTGGTCAGTCCGCCGCCCTTGAAGTTGGCGACGAGTCGGACCAGTTTGCCTTCGTTGTCCATGTCGTAGGCAAAGGAGCTGTTATCTACCAGTTTCAACAGAATCTGATTACGTGCCGCCAGACACAGTACGTCGTGACGATTCTCCAGAGCGGCCAGCTCGGGAAGTTCATCCGGTGGGCTGGTCTCGGTGAATGTTTGCATCCCCTCAAAAATCAGCAGGGAAACCAGGCCGTCTGAGTACGCGCCAAGCAGTTCGCATTGATCCTTGGAAAACGAAAACTTCAACTCGGTCGCTGCCAGTGAGGCTTTGGACTTGGCGCCGGCGGCTTGTGGCCCGCCCATGGTTGCCAACTCTGCAGAGAATTTATGCAGCAGCTTTGCTTGTTGCGTATCAAAACTGAAAGTTCTGACTTCCTGTTCAACTAAAGACTCAACGGTTTTATTAGTGTGTTGTAGGACTTCGGTCATTGTTTACATCCCTGTCGTATCGGCTCCCTTTGTATTTTTTTGTGGGAGCTGTTGGCTGTTTCGATGATGCAATGCGTGTGGCGCACGCACAGATCCGGACGTGGGCGAGTTGATACAGGTCTGGTTTTTTCGGGAGGGCACAGGGCGCTGTGACGCGACAGTTCAAACAAGTGTTGAATGCCGGGTCAATGTTTGCTGTCGCTTGCCTGACAGTTGAAACAACAGCAGATGACCTGCGCTGAGGTCTTGTCCTCCATGACAACTTTATGAGGGGGCTTGGTTCTGCGAGCGATCCTGCTCGCAGACGCAACTCTCCTGCTGCCTGCTATAACCTCGATAGGTTTCGAGGGTTCGAGGGTTCGAGGGCGCGGAGTGCGTTATTCGGGTAATGCATTAAATGCCGGTCATCAGGACTGAAGTACTCGGCGATTATTTTCGACAGTCAGCAATGACCTGCCGGAAAAAGCTGACGGAGCCTAACATCAAAATAATGGCCAGCAAAAGCACTGGAAGAGGGGATGAAGCGCGGCCTGTTAAATCGCAGGCATAAAAAAACCCTGAATCTTGCGATTCAGGGTTTTCGGTATTTGGTGCCCAGAGACGGAATCGAACCGCCGACACGGGGATTTTCAATCCCCTGCTCTACCGACTGAGCTATCTGGGCAACGGGGCGCATTAAAAGGGTTTTTCGGATTTACGTCAACGACTTTTTTAAAATTTCTTAAATTAATTCCGTCGCTTACGATCCGACCCCCGATTTTGCAGGGTTTACTCTGCAGGCGGAACGTAGCCTTCGGCCTTGGCGTATTCCTCGCCGGAGAAGTACTTGTCCATTTCGCCCTGAAGATATTTGCGGTCTTCGGCGTTCATCATGTTCAGACGCTTTTCGTTGATCAGCAGGGTCTGGTGTTTCTGCCAGTCAGCCCAAGCCTTGGCGGAGACGTGGTCAAAAATATCCTGACCTTTGGCGCCCGGGAAAGGAGCACGTTCCAGCGCGGGCAATTCTTCTTTGTACTTACGGCACATGATAGTGCGGGTCATGGCGACTCTCCTGCATTCAAGACGGCGGCCGCGCGTTCGAGCAAGGTTTTGACCGGGGCGGCGAGGCCCAGGCGCGGCGGGGTGGCAAGGTTATACCAGAGCCAGTCGGCCTCGGCCACGTGATGGGCGGCCTCCTGCACCTGAACCAGCCAGGGTTCGATGGACAGCTGGAAATGGCTGAACGTATGGACAAGGCTCGGCAGCGCCTGCTGCTCGCCCATGGTCAGCGAGTGCTGATCGGCGAGATGTTGCAGGTCGTCGAGGTCATCGAGTTCCGGCAGGCTCCACAGGCCGCCCCACAAACCTGTTGAGGGGCGGCGGTAAAGCAGAATCGCGCCGTCGCCATTGGCGAGCATCGGCATCAGCGTGCGCTTCTGCGGGATGGCTTTGCGCGGCTTGGGAATCGGGTAGCGGGTTTCGAGGCCGAGCATGTGCGCCTCGCAGCCACGCTCCAGTGGACACAGCAGGCAACTCGGCTTGCTGCGCGTACACAGTGTGGCGCCGAGATCCATCATCGCCTGGGTGTAAGCGTTGACCCGATCGTGCGGCGTAAAGCGCTCAGCGTTGGCCCAGAGCTGTTTGGCGACCTTCGGCTCCCCGGGATAGCCCTCTTGCGCGGTAAAGCGTGCCAGCACGCGTTTGACGTTGCCGTCGAGAATCGGCGCGCGCAGGCCCATGCTGATGCTGGCGATGGCACCAGCGGTGGACAGGCCAATGCCCGGCAGATCCGTAAGCTTTTCAACGTCACGCGGAAATTCGCCGCCGTACTGGCTGACGACAATCTTTGCGGTCTTCTGCAAATTGCGTGCGCGGGTGTAGTAACCCAGCCCCGTCCACAGATGCAGCACTTCGTCTTCGGGGGCTTCGGCCAGCGCTTCGACCGTCGGCAGCGCGGCCATGAAACGGTCGAAATAGTTGAGCACCGTGCTGACCTGGGTCTGCTGCAACATGATCTCCGACACCCATACCCGATACGGGTTGATGTCCTGCTGCCAAGGCAGATCGTGGCGGCCGTGGCGGTCGAACCAATCCAGCACCGCCGTGGAAAATTGCTCCGCTCTCATCGCTTGAACAGCCCCTTCAATGCGTTTTTCAATTCCGGGCTGACCTTGTCACCGAGTTTCTCGTCGATCTTCTCGCTTAGCTTGTCGCCGGCCAGCTTGGTTGCGACCTGACCGAGGCGATCGTTGTCGACGCGGCAGGCCTTGGCGCCCAATTCGAGCGGGCCACGGCAGCGCAGCGGCCATTCGACACCGACGAATTTTTCGCCGACCTGGCACGCCGGATCCGGCATGGCGCTGGTGTCGCCTTCGACGATGATGCCGACGCGATAGTCCATGCCAAGTACGCGCAGGTCGATGTCGCCGTCACCGTTGACGGTCATGCCGGGGATGCGCACCTTCAGATCCGGGTTGCTGGCAATGCCATTGCGGAAGGTCAGGTTGCCTTTCAGCTCCTGGAACGGTGTGTCCTTGCCGCGTGGCTCGCCGCTGAGGGTTTTGCGGTTAAGCGTGGCGATGCCTTTGCACAGTTGCTGTTCAAGGTTGGCGTTGAGCAGCACGCCGTTGTTGATCACGAAACTGGCGTTGCCGTTAAGCGTATCGATCAGTGCCTGCTGGCTGTTACCGCTGCCGGTGACGTTGCTGGTGAGGGTTACCAGACCTTTTACCGGCGGGTTCTTGCCTTGGCTTTCGAGGATTTTTTCTACGGGGACGCGGTTGAGTCTGGTCTGCAGGTTCAGCACTGGCGCGCTCGGACGCACATCAAGTGTGCCGTTGGCTGCGAAGCCGCCGTTGTACAGCTCGCCGCTCAGGTTGGTCAGGGTCAGCAGGCCGCCCTGGCCGGTGGCTTTCAGTGCGGCGTTCTGGATCGGCAATTTGTCGAGAGTCAGCTGGCCGAAGGTCAGGTCGGCGTCCACATCGAGTTTGGCTAAACGTTCAACCGGTAACAAGCGCTCGGTGCTCCAGGCGGTTTTGCTCGGTTTGTCCGGCAGAGGCGTGGAGCCGGCACCGGCCATGGCATCGGCTTCAGTGCTGGCAACTTCGGCCTGGCGCGTTTGTGTGGCGTTGGCGGCTTTTTCCGATTTTGGTGGCAGGTAACGGTCAGCGTTGAACGTGTCAGCCTTGAGGATCGCCCGCAACGATTGCTTGGCGAAGTCTTCGACGGCGATGCGGCCGCTGAAGCTGCTGTCGTCGAGTTTCAGGTTGATGTTGTCGAAGGCGATGCTGGTTGGCGTGGCAGCAACGCGGCTGACCAGTTCGACCTTGCTCAGACTGCCTTCGGCCATGGCCGGAAGTTTCTGGCCAACGCTGTCGACGAATTTCGCCAGATCGAACTGGGCGATGGAGATGCCGCCGCTGATCTGCGGGGTCTTGTCGAGGTCGTTGGCTTTCAGTTCGCCCAAGGCGCGCAACTGGTTGGCGGAGATCTTGATGCCAGTCCATTCGGCGACGTTCGCGGCTTTGTCCAGCGATAACTGGCCCTGAGCTGCGAATGTCATGGTTTTGCCCTGCAACGGATCACCGGCCAGTTCGCCGGACAGCTTCATGTCTTCGAACCTGTAGCGTTGCAGCGCGCGCTCGATGCGCAGCTCGCCGGTGAGTTCGGTACGCACGCGCAGAACCGGCTGATTAGTACCGAGGAATGCAGTGGCTTTCACCGGGATATTGGTCGAGTCGTGTACCGGGCCGGTGCTCAGCTGGATACTTTCGGCGCTGAATTGCTTGCCGGTCTTCTCGTCGTTGTATTCAACGCGGGCGTTGTTGACGGTCAGGCTGTCGATGTCGAGGCGGATCGGCTGCGGCGGTTTTTCCACTGCAACAGGGGCTTCGCTGGCCTGCTGGCCCGGGGTAGCGGCTGGCGGCGTTGCTCCGGCAGGGGCGGGCACCTTGCCGATGTCTTCCCAATTGCCGTGGCCGTCCTTGTCGCGGTTCAGGCGCAGGTTCAGGCCTTCGACGCGCACGTCGCTCATCTGCACTTCACGGCGCAGCAGCGGCAGCACGCGCACGGACAGACCGAGCATCTGCAAATCGGCAAACGGTTCGGCAGGTTTGACCAGGGTGGCGACGCTGGCCTCGTGCAATTCCAGGCCAAGCCATGGGAACAGGCTCCAGCCGATATCGCCATTGAGCGTCAGCTCGATGTGGGCCTTGTCGCGGGCTATCTGGCGGATCTCGTCTTTGTAATCGTTGGGATCGAAGAGGTGGGTCAGGGCAAAACCTGCCGCCACGATGATCAGCAACAGCCCGAGAAGTACCAGACCCAGGATTTTGCCGAACGCTTTCATGGGCGAGTCCTTGTAGTTAGTCGAATTCGTAATTTAGCCGGGGAGTATAGCGCTGCAACCACCCGGTTCGCTGTGACGTCATGTTGCCAGGACCTCCAGCGGTACCTGCAACTTGGCGGCCAGTGCCTGAGCCTCAAGATGCTCCGCAGGGGCCAGCAGGCGCAGTTCGGCCCCCGCTTGCGACGCCATTTTCTGCGCTTGGTTCACCAGCCGTTCGGCAACCCCACGGCGGCGGGTAACTTTTCTTACGCATAAATGGGACAAGTACCAGACGTCGTGGTGCCTTTGCAGAATGGCTGCACCGAGCAAGCGGTCGTTGAAGCGGCCAGCAATAAAAGAGCCGTCTGCGAGGGCGCCTTCGATCAGGTCAGCCTCCCCGGAAAACGGCGTGAACAGCCATTCTGGCGCGTCGCGATAGATCTTCTGCAGATCCTGTTGATCCTGATAGCTGGCGTCTTTCAAGGCTTGGACAATGATCGGCATGACGTTTTCCTGGTGGTACGAGAACAGATGACAGAAAAAAGGTGATATCAGTTTGGTTTTTCTGTCACGTGCAAATGGTAACCTTCGCCCGTTCGTCCGTCCTTCTGCGACTTAACGTCGCGCCTTCAAGGAGCTTCACCCAAAAAAACGGTCATGCCTGCGTGCATAAAGGCCGGGGGTGAACAGTGGCTGGCGAACCATACTAATAATTGGGGGATACACAATGAGCACGAGCATCACGGCGGACGGCCTCAAAGCCGATCAGCCCGCGTTCCTGTCCAAGGAACGCATCATCGCCAAGCCCGGTTTCAACCGTTGGCTGGTTCCACCGGCCGCTCTGGCCATCCACCTGTGCATCGGCATGGCCTACGGCTTCTCGGTGTTCTGGTTGCCGCTGTCCAAGGCATTGGGCGTGACTGCTCCGGTGGCTTGCGCACCGGACATGAGCTTCATCGCACAAGTGTTCTCGTCGCAATGCGACTGGCCGATCTCCATGCTCGGCTGGATCTACACGCTGTTCTTCATCTTCCTCGGCTGCTCGGCAGCGATCTGGGGTGGCTGGCTGGAACACGCAGGCCCGCGTAAGGCCGGTGTGGTATCGGCACTGTGCTGGTGCGGCGGTCTGCTGATTTCGGCGCTGGGTATCTATACCCACCAGATTTGGCTGATGTGGATCGGCTCCGGCGTGATCGGTGGTATCGGTCTGGGTCTGGGCTATATCTCGCCGGTTTCGACCCTGATCAAGTGGTTCCCGGACAAGCGCGGCATGGCCACTGGCATGGCGATCATGGGCTTCGGTGGCGGCGCGATGGTCGGCGCACCGCTGGCAACCGCGCTGATGAGCCACTTTGGCTCGGCTGAAGGTGTTGGCGTCTGGCAGAGCTTCGTGGCCATGGCTGCTATCTACTTTGTGTTCATGATCGGTGGCGCGCTGGCTTACCGCGTGCCGCCAACCGGCTGGAAACCTGAAGGCTGGACCGCTCCGGCGAAAAAGGCTTCCAATTCGATGATCACGCATCGCCACGTGCACGTGAATGTGGCGTGGAAAACCCCGCAATTCCGTCTGGTCTGGCTGGTGCTGTGCCTGAACGTATCCGCCGGTATCGGTATCCTCGGCATGGCTTCGCCACTGCTGCAGGAAGTGTTCGGCGGCAAGTTGCTGGGTGTTGATGTGCCATTTGGCCAGCTCGACGCTGGGCAACTGGCCTCGATCGCTGCGATTGCTGCCGGTTTCACCGGTCTGCTGAGCCTGTTCAACATCGGTGGTCGTTTCTTCTGGGCTTCGTTCTCCGACTACCTGGGCCGCAAAAACACCTATTTCGTGTTCTTTGCCCTGGGTTTTGCCCTGTACGCGCTGATCCCGAACATGGGCCATTTGGGCAACGTTGCGCTGTTCGTGGCGGCGTTCTGCATCATTCTGTCGATGTACGGCGGTGGTTTCGCCACTGTTCCGGCGTATCTGGCCGACCTGTTCGGTACGCAGATGGTTGGTGCGATCCACGGTCGTTTGCTGACGGCTTGGGCTGCAGCTGGCGTGCTCGGTCCGGTGTTGGTGAACTACCTGCGTGAATATCAGCTGAGCATCGGCGTTGAACGTGCTGCCGCTTACGACATCACCCTGTACATCCTCGCCGGCCTGCTGGTGCTGGGCTTCCTGTGCAACCTGCTGGTGCGTCCGGTGGCCGACAAGTACTTCATGACCGACGCGGAGCTGGCGGCCGAACAGGCGCTGGGCCATGACAAGGGTGCTGATGCCAGCACGGTTCTGGAGTGGAAAGCCGCGCCGGGCAGCAAGCCTCTGGCAATCGCTGCGTGGTTGGTGGTGGGTATTCCGTTGGCGTGGGGTGTGTGGGTGACCCTGCAGAAGACGGCGGTACTGTTTCACTAAGGTGTTAGCTGAATAAACACCGAACCTGTGGGAGCGAGCCTGCTCGCGAAGACGGAATGTCAGTCAACTTAATTGTTGGCTGACCCACCGCATTCGTGAGCAGGCTCGCTCCCACATTTGTTTTTGCGCTGCCTGTAATGGCTTGTATGGACATGTCTACCCGCGACAGCCGGGCGTTCTATCCGTCAGCCATCTCACCTCTCGTGTTTCTGTTTACGCCCCGCGTGCCTATAATGGCTGCCTTTTTCGCCCAATGATTTTGCGGAGCTGGTGATGGCCGAACGTAAGGCTTCTGTCGAGCGCGACACTCTGGAAACCCAGATCAAAGCCTCGATCAACCTTGATGGCACCGGAAAGGCCCGATTCGATATCGGTGTTCCTTTTCTTGAGCACATGCTGGATCAGATCGCCCGTCACGGGTTGATCGACCTGGATATTGAATGCAAGGGCGATCTGCATATCGACGACCACCATACGGTGGAAGACGTTGGTATCACCCTCGGCCAGGCGTTTGCCAAAGCCATCGGCGATAAAAAAGGCATCCGTCGCTACGGCCACGCCTATGTGCCGCTCGATGAAGCGCTGTCGCGCGTGGTGATCGACTTCTCCGGTCGTCCAGGCCTGCAGATGCACGTGCCGTACACCCGCGCCACCGTCGGTGGCTTCGACGTTGACCTGTTCCAGGAATTCTTCCAGGGCTTCGTCAACCACGCACTGGTCAGCCTGCACATCGACAACCTGCGTGGCACCAACACCCACCACCAGATCGAAACCGTGTTCAAGGCTTTCGGCCGCGCGCTGCGCATGGCCGTCGAGCTGGATGAGCGCATGGCCGGGCAAATGCCATCGACCAAAGGCGTTCTGTAATGCAGACGGTTGCAGTTATCGATTACGGCATGGGTAACCTGCACTCGGTGGCCAAGGCCCTCGAGCACGTCGGCGCCGGCAAGGTGTTGATCACCAGCGATGCCAACGTGATTCGCGAAGCTGACCGCGTGGTGTTCCCGGGCGTTGGTGCGATTCGCGATTGCATGGCGGAGATCCGTCGCCTCGGTTTCGATTCGTTGGTGCGCGAAGTCAGTCAGGATCGTCCGTTTCTCGGTATCTGTGTCGGCATGCAAGCGTTGCTCGACACCAGCGAAGAGAACGACGGCGTCGACTGCATCGGCCTGTTTCCGGGCGCGGTGAAGTTCTTCGGCAAAGACCTGCATGAAGACGGCGAACACCTGAAAGTCCCGCACATGGGCTGGAACGAAGTGCAGCAGAAGGTCAGCCACCCGCTGTGGCATGACATTCCGGACATGGCGCGTTTCTACTTCGTGCACAGCTACTACATCGCTGCCGCTAACGCGCGGCAAGTGGTCGGTGGCGGTCATTACGGTGTCGATTTCGCTGCGGCGCTGGCCGACGGCTCGCGTTTCGCTGTGCAGTTCCACCCGGAGAAGAGCCATACCCATGGCCTGCAATTGCTGCAGAACTTCGCCGCGTGGGACGGTCGCTGGTAAATGGCTGCCAAGAAGTCCAAACCGCCGATCCTGACCCTCACTCCCGAACAGGAGAACGAGGCCAATCGCAAGATTCAGCGGTTCATGGAAGACCGTTTCGAACTCGATCTGGGTTCGTTCGAAGCGGCGGAAATTCTTGAGCTGTTTACCCGCGAAATTGCTCCGCACTATTACAACAGGGCGATTTTCGATGTGCAGACCCACCTCAAAGAGCGGTTTGAAAGCATCGAAAGCGACCTGTGGGCGCTCGAAAAAAATTAGGAGCAGCTGCAAGCCGCAAGCTTCAAGCTGCAAGAACTGGTACACCGCATGCTCGCAGCTAGTCGCTTGCAGCTTGCCGCTCTTTTGACGAAGGAAAAAGCATGCTGATTATTCCCGCTATCGATCTTAAAGACGGTGCCTGCGTACGTCTGCGCCAGGGCCGCATGGAAGATTCCACGGTGTTCTCCGATGACCCGGTGAGCATGGCTGCCAAGTGGGTGGAGGGCGGTTGCCGCCGTCTGCATCTAGTCGATCTGAACGGTGCTTTCGAAGGTCAGCCAGTCAATGGCGAAGTGGTCACCGCAATCGCCAAACGCTACCCGACCCTGCCGATCCAGATCGGTGGCGGCATCCGTTCGCTGGAAACCATCGAGCACTACGTCAAGGCTGGCGTCAGCTACGTGATCATCGGCACCAAAGCCGTTAAAGATCCGGCGTTCGTCGCTGAAGCGTGCCGTGCGTTCCCGGGCAAGATCATCGTCGGTCTGGATGCCAAAGACGGTTTCGTCGCCACCGATGGCTGGGCTGAAATCAGCACCGTGCAGGTCATCGATCTGGCCAAGCAGTTTGAAGCCGACGGCGTCTCCTCGATCGTTTATACCGACATCGCCAAAGACGGCATGATGCAGGGCTGCAACGTACCGTTCACCGCTGCGCTGGCCGCTGCCACGAAGATCCCGGTGATCGCTTCCGGCGGTATCCACAATCTGGGTGACATCAAGTCGCTGCTCGACGCCAAGGCGCCGGGCATCATCGGCGCCATCACGGGCCGGGCGATCTACGAAGGCACCCTCGACGTCGCCGAAGCGCAAGCTTTCTGCGATTCGTACCAAGGCTGAGGACTGACCATGGCGCTGGCCAAACGTATCATCCCTTGCCTGGACGTGGACAACGGCCGGGTCGTCAAAGGTGTGAAGTTCGAAAACATCCGCGACGCCGGTGACCCGGTGGAAATCGCCCGTCGCTACGACGAGCAGGGTGCCGACGAGATTACCTTTCTCGACATCACCGCCAGCGTCGATGGCCGTGACACCACGCTACACACCGTCGAGCGCATGGCCAGTCAGGTGTTCATTCCGCTGACCGTCGGCGGTGGTGTGCGTACCGTGCAGGACATTCGCAATCTGCTGAATGCCGGCGCGGACAAGGTATCGATCAACACCGCTGCCGTGTTCAACCCGGAATTCGTCGGTGAAGCGGCGCAGCATTTCGGTTCGCAGTGCATCGTCGTCGCCATCGACGCCAAGAAGGTTTCCGGCCCGGGCGAAACCCCGCGCTGGGAAATCTTCACCCATGGCGGGCGCAAGCCAACCGGCCTCGACGCGGTCGAGTGGGCGAAGAAAATGGAAGGCCTCGGTGCCGGTGAAATCCTGCTGACCAGCATGGATCAGGACGGCATGAAAAACGGTTTCGACCTCGGTGTCACCCGCGCTATCAGCGATGCGCTGGGCATTCCGGTGATCGCTTCCGGCGGTGTCGGTAACCTGCAGCATCTGGCCGACGGCATCCTCGAAGGCCACGCCAGCGCAGTCTTGGCGGCGAGTATTTTCCACTTCGGCGAATACACCGTTCAGGAAGCCAAGGCCTACATGGCCAAACGCGGCATCGTGATGCGCTAAGCTCAAAATCGATACAGGCCAGTGGACACCATGGCGCACCCAAGGCACTCTTGGGCACGCCATGGATTTCGGTAGCCCGACATGATCAAACGCCTGCTTCTTGTTCTCGCCAGCACATCAATGTTGCTCATCAACACTGTCCGGGCCGAAAACAGTCCCGACACCGATCTGGTGCTTCTCACCGAAAACTTCCCGCCGTACAACATGGCGAAAGATGGCAAGAACTTCGCCAAAGGCGAGAACATCAATGGCATCGCCACTGACATCGTCCGTGAAGTGTTCCAGCGTGCCGGCATCACCTATAGCCTGACCCTGCGTTTTCCATGGGAGCGTGTCTATAAACTGGCTTTGGAAAATCCCGGTTACGGCGCCTTTGTGATGGCGCGTCTGCCAGACCGCGAAAAACTCTTCAAATGGGTTGGTCCCATCGGTCCCGATGACTGGATCATGCTGGCCAAGGCTGACAGCAAGATCACCCTCGAAACCCTCAATGATGCGCGTAGATACAAGATCGGCGCCTACAAGGGCGATGCGATTGCCGAGACATTGACCAAACAAGGCCTGAAGCCGATCGTGGTACTGCGCGATCAGGACAACGCGAAGAAACTCGTCAATGGCCAGATTGATCTGTGGGCCACTGGTGATCCTGCCGGCCGTTATCTGGCACGGCAGGATGGGGTCACCGGCCTGAAAACCGTGCTGCGCTTCAACAGTGCCGAGTTGTACCTGGCGCTGAACAAGGACGTCTCCGATGAAGTCGTCGCCAGGCTTCAGGCTGCGCTGGATCAGCTGCGCAAGGAAGGTGTGGTCGACGAAATCATGGCGCGCTATCTATAGCAACCTCCAGGTCCGGTTGTGGTTGCGCGCTAACGTTGGTGCCATCGATGTCCGGATCTGCCGGGGTGTCTGTCTTCAGTGGCGGACATGCGCTGACGACCGCGACGGACTCCGGCGGATATTGCGTCAACAGCACGCTTGAATCGTCGGTATAACCAAAGTCGACCGCTACTTGAGTGCCGTCTTCCCGTACCAACTCGTAATGGCTTTGCAGCTGATAAACCGCGACGGCTGTTTGCTTCGGCGCCATGCCAATCACCACTTGAGGTCGTAGCTCGTTCCAGCCGCTGGAAGACGTCTCGGTGTGGGTCAAACTCTTCGGCAGGCAGGCTGAGAACTTTGTCAGGCGGATATCGCTGAGAGGCATGGTCGGCCAGGCTTTGACGATTTCCATGGCGGTAAAACCCTGGAACATGCGCATCGTCACCGCGTTTTGCGCACGCGGCGCCGTCCATTTAACGGCCCGATACTTGTCCGACTCATTGCGTTCGTGACCAATGAGCAAGTATTCGTCAGTTCTTTTCAGTGCGTAGTAGGGCGAATTGCGAAATTGTTCGCCGGGATGAGCATGGTCTCGCACTACAAACCAAGGCAGGTGGGCAATCTGGGTGACAGTGGCAGGTTCGTTTACTGCGGGCTTCGCGTACCCGGTCAGAATCGGAATTGGCGGCGGTGCGCTGACTTGTAGCGGGATTTGCATGCGCAGGCTGTACGCCGTCGAGGGTGCTACAGGCTTGCTATAACCCTGGATGCCCACGAAGGTGCAGGGCGCAAAATGGATGTCGCCTGCGGCGGCAGTCGGCGGTTCGATGCCAAAGGCGCTGAAACTGAGTTTGGCGCCGCTGCCCTTGTCATTCCAGATCAACTCGCCGACGTTCGCTGCGATCACCAGGTCGAGCCTGACGCAGCGCACCGAGTTCAACGAAGGTTTGCAGTGATCGTTGGAGCACACGAGCCCCAGAGCGACGTAGCCTACAGGGGCCAAAGGTCGCCAGATCGACATGGGTGTGACACTGGGCGCCCCGGTTTCTTTCCAGACAAGTTCAAAGTCGACAGGGCGGGCCAGTGCCTTCCCTTTAGTGCTCTGGGCCCCTTCCATATCTTTCTCGCAGACCACCGCTGCGACCATTTCGCCATTGATATTGGTGCCGCCGGGAATGAGCACGTCGCCCAGCGGAAAGTAGCCCGGCAATGCATCCGGAGCAGGGGTGGGGCGCCAGAACGTGGCGGGTTTTGCTTTGGAACCGTTGGTGCTCCAGACCCGGTGAAACTCCGTGGTGAAGTTGATCAGCAGATTGTCCTGCGTGATCGGTTCCATCTGCTTGGGATGGGCTGCGGTGTTGTCTTCGATAGTCATGATGATTCCTGATAGTTGAAAGCGACGCGAGGGCGTCACGACCTGTTGCAGGTCGCACTATCGGGAACGGAGATGGTTATCGGGTGGTAACTATGTATGTGTCAGCGTCACAAAGTGCTACCGATACACGCCGTCCTTGCCATGGCCAGCCATGGCGCGATTGCTGCGTACGCTGATCATCTGTTTGATATCGATCCACTCGATGCCCTGAGCCTTCAACTTCGGCAATTCGCGCTCCAGCACCGCCAGCGTTTGCGGATACGGATGGCCGATCATCACCGCCGAACCCTGTTTGCGCGCCAGGTTGATCGCAGTCTGCAGTTGCGTGTAAATCGCGGTTTCAGTGCGCTCGTCATCAAGGAACACATCCCGCGACACGCTGGCCAGATCGATCTTCTGCGCCTGCTGCGCGGCGACGGTCTGGGCGCTGGTGCGGCTATCGACGAAGAACTTGTGCCGGCGCTGCAATTCGCCCATCAACCATGCCATCGCCACTGGCTGCGCGGTCATGCGGCTGCCCATGTGGTTATTGATGCCGGCGGTGTACGGGACCATTTTGAACGCGGCGTTCAGGCGTTTTTCCAGTTCTTCGATGGGCAGTTCGGGGTGCCAGGCGAACGGCCCGGTGGCCGGATCCATTGGCATATGCAGAATGACAATCTTGCCGGCGCGATGGGCTTCGCGGGCAAATTCGGTGGCGTGCGGGGTATCAGGCATGATCGCCGTGGTCACCGGGCCGGGCAGGGCCAGCACGCGGCGATCCCGGGGCAGGTTCTGCCCCAGGTCATCGATGATCAGTGTCAGGTAGGCTTTGTGCGGCGTTGAGCTGGCGGGCTCCGCATGAGCAGCACCCGCCAGACAGCACAACAGAATGAAGACGAAACGCAAAGACATCCTCAGCGGCCGGATGTGATGCTCAGCCCTTTGAGCAGGCTCAGGGCCTGGGCCAATTGGTAATCGTCATCCTGCGGCATGGCTTTGGGCTTGGCGCCGGAGCCGGTCGGTTTGTCCGCGCCGCCGTTGCCGTTGCCCAAGTGACCTTGCAGGTCGGCTTCCTTGAAGTAATCGCCGTCCGCCTCGTTGGTGATCTTGGCTTTGCGCACTTCGATGTCCGGGACGATGCCCTGCGCCTGAATCGAGCGGCCGTTCGGCGTGAAGTACAGCGCCGTGGTGATCTTCAGTGCACGGTCGTTGTTCAGCGGCAGCACGGTTTGTACCGAGCCTTTGCCGAAACTGGTGGTGCCCATGACCACCGCGCGTTTTTGATCCTGCAGGGCACCGGCGACGATTTCCGAGGCCGAGGCACTGCCACCGTTGATCAACACAACCATCGGCACCGCTTCGCTTTCGTCTTTGCCGGTGGCCGAGAAGCGCAGTTCGGAATTGGCGATCCGGCCTTTGGTGTAGACGATCAGACCTTTGGTGATGAAGTGGTCGACCACTTCCACCGCCGCCTGCAACACGCCGCCCGGGTTGTTGCGCAGGTCGAGAATGATGCCGTTGAGCTTCTTGCCGTTGTCCTTGCGCAGCTTGGCCAGGGCCTTGGAGACCTCTTCGCCGGTCTTGACCTGGAACTGGGTGATGCGGATGTACGCGTAGCCGGTTTCCAGCAGCTGCGCCTTGACGCTCTTCACCTGAATCACCGCACGGGCCAGAGTCACGTCGAATGGCGTGCCGCCGTCGCGTACCAAGGTCAGGGTGATTTTCTGGCCGATCTTGCCGCGCATCTTGTCCACGGCTTCGGTCATGGTCTGGCCGCGCGTTGGCGCACCATTGATCTTGACGATGAAGTCGCCGGCCTGAATACCGGCCTTCGACGCCGGGGTGTCATCGATTGGCGAGACCACTTTGATGAAACCGTCTTCGGCGCCGACTTCGATGCCCAGGCCGCCGAATTCACCGCTGGTGCTTTCCTGCAGCTCGGTGAAATCTTCAGGGCCAAGGTAGGCCGAGTGCGGATCAAGGTTGCTGAGCATGCCCTTGATCGCGTTTTCCAGCAGGGTCTTGTCGTCCACCGGCTCGACGTAAGCGGCTTTGATCCGGTCCATGACCTCGGCAAAGGTGCGCAACTCTTCCAGCGGCAACGGCGCCTTGGAGGTCGCGGCAGTGCCTGCCGGAGCGACGGCCGGGGCCGGTTGCGCGGCGAACGCCAGAGGCGCGCCGATCACCAGGGCGATCGTCAGGGCCAGCGAGGTAAGGCGGGACAAATGCAGCATGTCGAACGAACTCCTAATGTAGGTGACTCAACGCCTATCCTTGCGCGCGGCACCATTGCGCCGGATCACTCGGGTGACCCTGCTGACGAATTGCGAAATACAGTGCTGATGTGTCCTGACCGCCACTATTACCGACAGTGGAGATGGACTCACCGGCTTTAACCACATCACCGGCCGACTTGAGCAGCGTCTGGTTGTGACCGTAAAGACTCAGAAAACCGTTGCCGTGATCGAGGATCACCAGCAGACCGGCGCCACGCAACCAGTCGGCAAACACCACACGACCACCGTGTACGGCATGCACCTGGCTGCCGGCGGAGGCGCTGATCATCACGCCGTCCCACTTGGTCCGGGCATCGTCGCCACGGCTTTCGCCGAAGCGTGCCAGCAGTCGACCATCAACCGGCCAAGGAAGTTTTCCCCGGGTTGCAGCAAAAGGGCCGCCGAAGGTCTCGCCGCTGCTGGAGA
The DNA here is from genome assembly GCF_045037865.1 of Pseudomonas sp. M20. Classification (NCBI taxonomy): domain Bacteria; kingdom Pseudomonadati; phylum Pseudomonadota; class Gammaproteobacteria; order Pseudomonadales; family Pseudomonadaceae; genus Pseudomonas; species Pseudomonas sp. M20. Next base: position 5,351,428 of record NZ_CP173611.1, on the reverse strand, counting down.
CCAGCGCGCCTGGAGTGGATCTGGCGGGTTTTCGTGGGGCGTCGCTGTTTTCAGCCTGCGCCTCACGCAAACGCTTTTTTTCCGCTTCCTGCTGGGCGATCAGCGCTTTCTGCCGCGCTTCTTCTGCCTCACGTGCCTGGCGGGCCAGGGTTTCTTCAATGGTTTTAAGGACTTTAGACAGGTCTGCCTGATCCTGCTCGCGGGCGGCGAGTTTCTGGTCGCGGGCTTTCACGTCATCGTTGAGCTTGGCGAGGACCTGCTGACGTTCCTTGCGAACATTTTCCAGTTCGTCGCGCTGGGTATCGAGGCTGCTTTTCTGCACCAGCAACTGTGCCTGCTGGGCAGCAATGTCTTTTTCGACATTGGCCAGCTGGCGCAGGGTTTCGTTGAAGTTCTTCAACTGCTCCAGGCGGGCCTGGCTCAGGTAATCGTAATAGGTGAGGGTGCGGGCGAATTTCTCGGGGTTCTGCTGGTTGAGCAGCAGCTTGAGGTATTCCTGGCGACCGTTCTGATAAGCCGCACGGGCCTGAATGGCGATCAGTCGCTGCTGTTCAGTGCGCGCGCTCTGGAGTTTTTTTTTCTCTGCATCGAGACGCTGCAGCTCGGATTCGCTTTTCTGCAGTTCTTTCTGCAGTGCGTCGACCTGCTTCTGCAGTTTACCCAGCTCGGTTTCAGTGCCCTTGAGCTCTTTCTGAACGCCGGACTTTTCTTCCTGGACTTTGCCCAGCAGCTTTTTCAGCTCGGCAATGTCCTGACGCGTGGCGTCCAACTGCTGTTGGGTTTGCGCGCGCTCGTCAGCGAAGGCCGGTTGGAGCAGGCATGTCAGAGCAAGGGCGATCAGGACGCGAAGCATAGGGGCGGGCGGCACCAGGGTAATGGACGGCCTAGTATGCCCGCCCGAGGCTGCAAAAAAAACGCCCAATTGGGGCTGTGTGATAACTGGCCTGAAAAACACCACAAACCAATGCAGGAGTGAGCCTGCTCGCGATGGCTTACTGATATTCAACAGAGTAGTTGACTGTCAGATGGCTATCGCGAGCAGGCTCACTCCTACAGGGTTTTGTGATGTTTTCTGGACTCGGGTCAGACCAGAATCGAGGTGCCGGTCATTTCCGCCGGTTTTTCCAGACCCAGCAGCTTCAGCATCGTCGGGGCCACGTCCGCCAGCACGCCGCCTTCACGCACTTTCAGGTCACGCTTGCCGACGTAAATGAACGGCACCGGCTCAGTGGTGTGCGCGGTGTGCGCCTGGCCAGTGGATTCGTCAGCCATTTGCTCAACGTTACCGTGGTCAGCAGTGATCAGCGCTTCGCCACCGACTTTTTCCAGTGCTTCAACAATGCGCCCCACGCAAGTGTCGAGGCATTCAACGGCCTTCACGGCTGCGTCAAACACGCCACTATGGCCAACCATGTCACCGTTGGCGTAGTTGACCACGATCACGTCGTAACGCTGGTTTTCGATGGCGTCGACGATGCGATCGGTAACCTCGGGTGCGCTCATTTCCGGCTGCAAGTCGTAAGTGGCGACTTTCGGCGACGGGATCAGGATGCGTTCTTCGCCCGGGAACGGTTCTTCACGACCGCCGGAGAAGAAGAAGGTCACGTGTGCGTACTTCTCGGTTTCAGCGATGCGCAGCTGGGTTTTGCCGTTCTTCGCCAGATAGTCGCCAAGGACGTTTTCCAGGCTGCCCGCCGCGAATGCCGACGGTGCCGGAATACTTGCCGCGTATTGGGTCAGCATGACGAAGCCAGCCAGTTTCGGCTGGCGTGCGCGTTCGAAATCCTTGAAGTCGTCTTCGACGAATACGCGAGTCAGCTCGCGGGCACGGTCGGCGCGGAAGTTCATGAACACCACTGCGTCGCCATCTTCGACTTTTACCGGCTCACCGATGGTAGTGGCTTTAACGAATTCGTCGCTCTCGCCGCGAGCGTAAGCAGCGTCCAGGCCTTCCTGCGCAGTGGCCGCGTTGAACTCGCTGTTGCCGTCGACGATCAGGTTGTACGCCTGAGCGACACGATCCCAGCGATTGTCGCGGTCCATGGCGAAGTAGCGGCCGACAATGCTGGCAATGCGGCCCTTGCCGAGTGCCTGGAAGGTCGCGTCGAGCAACTCGATCGACGACGCAGCGCTTTTCGGCGGCGTATCGCGGCCATCAAGGAAAGCGTGCAGATAGATTTTTTCAGCGCCACGCTTGAAGGCCAGTTCGGCCATGGCGATCAAGTGATCCTGGTGGCTGTGCACGCCGCCATCGGACAACAGGCCCATGAAGTGCACGGCTTTACCGGCGGCCACGGCTTTATCCACAGCGGCGCAGATGGTCGGGTTCTCGAAGAATTCGCCGTCGCGGATCGACTTGGTCACGCGGGTGAAGTCCTGATACACCACGCGGCCGGCGCCGAGGTTCATGTGGCCGACTTCGGAGTTGCCCATCTGGCCGTCCGGCAGACCGACGTCCATGCCGCTGCCCGAGATCAAGCCGTTGGGCACGGTGGCCCACAGGCGATCAAGGACGGGCTTCTTCGCCGCAAAAACGGCATTGGATTCAGGGCTGTCGCTGTGACCGAAGCCGTCGAGAATCATCAGGACCAAAGGTTTAGGCGTAGTCGTCATGGAATCCACTCGTGGCTAATAAAGAAGAGGGCGATGGAAAAGGGAGTTGGAGTTTAAAGCTAAGTTCCGACCGCGTCACCGCCGGACGGGGTTTGGCCGACCATAGTGGCTGTGTATACTGGCCGACATTTTAACGCCCTGGAACCTCCTTCGATGGTTGCTCACCTGATTGAATTTGCCACTAACCACTACATTCTTGTCGGTATCTTCGTCGTACTGCTGGCTCTGCTGCTGGCGCACACGATGCAGGGCGGCGGTAAAAGCCTGAGCACCGGCGAGCTGACCGCGTTGGTCAACAAAGACGCAGGCGTGGTGGTGGACATCCGTCCGGCCAAGGATTTCGCTGCCGGCCACATCGTTGGCGCGATCAACATTCCCCAGGACAAACTGGCTGCGCGCGTCGCCGAGCTGGAAAAACACAAGGCCAAGACCATTATTCTGGTCGACGCCCTGGGCCAGACCGCCGGCACCCACGCTCGCGAGCTGATGAAATCCGGCTTCACCGCCGCCAAGCTGTCCGGCGGGATTTCCAGCTGGAAAGGCGACAACCTGCCGTTGGTGAAGTGATATGAGCGACGTCATCGTCTACTCCAGCGATTACTGCCCTTACTGCATGCGAGCCAAGCAATTGCTCGCGAACAAAGGTGTGGCCTTCGAAGAGATCAAGGTCGATGGCAAGCCGCAGATTCGTGCTGCCATGAGCCAGAAGGCCGGACGCACCTCCGTGCCGCAGATCTGGATCGGCGACAAGCACATCGGCGGTTGTGATGATTTGTATGCCCTGGAGCGCGCGGGCAAACTCGACGCGCTGCTCAAGGCCTGAACGGCTGCACCCACGTACAGCACTCCCTAAAAGACCCAAGATCGATAAGGATCTGAGATGACTGACCAACAGAACACTGCAGCCAGCGAAGAAGAAACCGCACCGCAATTCTCCTTGCAGCGCATCTACGTACGCGACCTGTCCTTCGAAGCCCCGAAAAGCCCGGCGATCTTCCGCCAGCAGTGGGATCCGGCAGTCGCGCTGGATCTGAACACTCGCCAGAAAGCGCTGGAAGGTGATTTCTACGAAGTCGTGCTGACCCTGTCCGTCACCGTGAAAAACGGTGAAGAAGTCGCCTTCATCGCTGAAGTGCAACAGGCCGGTATCTTCCTGATCAAGAACCTCGACGCGGCTTCGATGAGCCACACCCTGGGTGCGTTCTGCCCGAACATCCTGTTCCCGTACGCGCGCGAAACCCTGGACAGCCTGGTGACCCGCGGTTCGTTCCCGGCACTGATGCTGGCTCCGGTGAATTTCGATGCCCTGTACGCGCAAGAGCTGCAGCGCATGCAGGAAAGCGGCGAGACGCCAACCGTTCAGTAAGACGGTTTAGCAACACCCCATGTGGGAGCGAGCCTGCTCGCGATAGCGGTCTGTCAGACACATCAATGTTGACTGACACTCCGTAATCGCGAGCAGGCTCGCTCCCACATTTGTTTTGTAGTGTTATTTAAAGTCGTTCTGGCGCCAGGCTTCGTACACAGCGACGGCCACGGTGTTGGACAGGTTCAGGCTGCGGCAGCCTTCGCGCATCGGCAGGCGCAAGCGCTGGTCGGCAGGCAGGGCGTCGAGCACGTCCGCCGGCAGCCCACGGCTTTCCGGGCCGAACAGAAACGCATCCCCGGGTACGAATGCGGCATCATGGAACGGCCGCGAGCCCTTGGTGGTAAACGCGAACAGTCGCGGGTTGCCGAGGCTTTCCAGGCAACTGGCCAGGTCCGCATGACGTTGCAGCGTGGCATATTCGTGGTAGTCGAGACCGGCACGGCGCAAGCGCTTGTCGTCCATCTCGAAGCCCAACGGTTCGATCAAATGCAGGTGGCAGCCGCTGTTGGCGCACAGCCTGATAACGTTGCCGGTATTCGGCGGAATTTCTGGTTGAAAAAGGATGACGTGAAACATGCACGGCTCCGAAGGTAAAGATGAGCGGCATTCTACGCCGCCTGTGGACAACCGTTCGAAACTATTCCCGCGAGTCATCGGTTCGCTGGCGATTGTCGGCGTGATGATTGGCTTGATGATTGGTCGCCTGACCACGCCGGATCCGACGGTGTTGCAGCAGGTTGACGTGACTGACGGCGGGTTGGTGGTGTGGTTCAACAATGAGCCCAAGCTGCACGGCGAGATCATCGACGGCACGGTGGCGCTGTTGTTCCAGGCTGAAGGCCCTGCGCAGAAGGGCCAGTTCAAACTCAACGGCAAGGACGTGAACTGGCGTACGCGCAAAAGTGACGGTGGCTTGCTGCTGACGGTGCTGGCTGCGCGGCCGCTGCAGGGTGAGTGGACAGGCAGCGAGGCCGAGGACCGCTGGCGGCTGGAGATTCGACTGCAAACGGACTGATTGTAAAATTCCCGTCCTTCTCGTGCTCTCCTACATTTCGTGGCGTTGTTTCTCACTGCGCCAGTCTGCCTTTCCTATCTCCTTCAACACCTGCGCACGCTATCGTACGCTCCTCTTTCAGATCGGCAGGATGCCGATCCCTTCGTCCCTTAGGCAAATGCGAAGGGCGACTTTTTCAAGGATGAAAAAACATGCCAGTAAAACCACCGCGCGGTGGCGGTACCCACGTGGATGTTCCCGGCAGCTCGAATCGATCGGTGGAAGTGGACACTTCGCTCCCCGGTCCCTCAGGCCGCAGAGGCGTCGACTCAGGTATTACTCTCGACAATCCGCATTCGCGCGCCGGCGCTACAGACATTGATGTCATCCATCCGGCTCCGGCCGTCGTCGTTCAGACGATTCCCGCTGAAACTCGTCTGCCAGCATCTCAGCCTTCGCTGGATCATTACGTAGTCAATGCCCGGGCGATACTTCCAGAAATCAACAGTGAAGGTTTAAGGGTTTTTAACAAGCGAACTTACGCTGATGTGGCCGGTGGCGACCTTGTTCTTGTCGCCGTGGATCCGCAAACGGGATTGCATCGAGCCCGACGCACAAGCGAGTTGCTTTTGGGGCCGGTGATGCTGCGCGATGCCGACAGCGGCATCTGGTACCAGCGTGAGGTCGTTGAGCCAGCCACTCGAGCGCAGATCAAACAGTATTTTCCGGATTCGACCGATCAACACGCAGATGACTTTATCGCCCGGTTCAGTGACAAGGATGTGGCGGATGTGGAGCTTAAACGTATTCAGCTCGGGCTACCGCAACTGGGCAGCGAACACGTCAGCATCCCGAACCACCAAAATCACGTACCCGAGTCCCATGAGATATCTGAGGCGTTTGGCATGTGGACCAGGCTACGCCAATTGTACAAGTGGCAAGGTGAGCCTGATCAGCGGGTCTATAACGATGGGCGGCTGTCGGGTTTCAAGCTGGATATCAATCTCACGCTATGGCCAGTCGATAAGTTGCTTTCATTGAAGTTCAACTCAGTCGTTTCTCTTACGTTAAGAGGTCATGCACCGCTGAACCCTGAGGTGTTTTTTGCGCAGTTTCCAAACATTGAAAGTCTGACGGTAACAAGCCAGTTAATCACCAGAAGATCCTTCGGCGCCTCTATATATGAGCGTGCTTACTCAAGATTCAATATGGATTCGCGCTTTACCGAGCAATTAGTGAAGCTCCCCCGTTTAAGAGAATTGAGCCTGCAGGATTGTGACTTACAGGATGATTTTTCGCTGAGGGGCATGACCAGATTGCAGGTGTTGAGGCTTGGTAGAATACAGGCGGCAAGGCTGAGTTATTATCCCGACGACTTGCGCGCTCAGTTGTTTCTTCAACACCCGAGCGTTGTTTTGCTAACGGATCCTGACATCTCCGGGATGACCGAGTTGCGCGTGTTGGACCTGACAGGAGCCGGAATACACCGAATCCCTATCGGGCTTGATGCCGACAGCGGGCCGTCAAGCCTGGAAATATTGAGGCTAGGCGACAATGCGCTTTCTGTCGCACCTTCACTCAAAGCAATGACTGCGTTGCAGGAGCTGGATCTTTCCAACATGGGATTGGATAGATTTCCGGAGGGCATCACCAATGAGATTCCCGGGAAAGTGTTGAACCTTGCGAACAATCGAATTACCTCGGTTCCGGAATCCGTTGAGCTCAGACGGGGCTTCAATCTTATCGGCAATCCAATAACGGATCCGGCCTCACTCCGGCGATTGATACGCGCACGGATAAAAACCGACTCCGATATCTGGTTGGGAGCAGAAAGCAATGATTTGTCGGCAAATCTTTGGCTGCAGCATGTGCCGGCAGGAGAAATGCCTAAAAAACTGGAACTCTGGGACAGCGTTGGCCATCTTTCGAGCAGGCTCCGCAAACTGAGCCGCACGCCTGAGTTTCACGTTGAGTATCCGCTTCTGCAGCGGCGGGTCTGGTGGTTTCTCGAGGTCTACGTCAAAGCTGACGCCAGCGAAAAGGCACGGATGACAGACATTCTGATCAATGAACCCAGCCCCGGAAAGATGCTGGACAGACTGGAAGCGGCAATACGGGAATATGATGCAGGGCGGCAAAACCAGCCCCAGCACCATCTACCCAAACGTCCGAGGCTTGATTAACGCCGGGCTGAACGCCTCGGCGAGCGGTGTAAAAGCGGGAATCCCTGACCTGCCTGTATCAGGGTTCCCAAAACGGCTGGACTTCGCTGCGAGCGTCGGTCCGGTGTAAAGAGGGAACCCCCGGCCTGCCTGTACCAAGGATCCCAAAAGGGTGGGCTCGTCGCGTTGCGGTATGAGCCCGGTATAAAGAGGGGAATCCCCGGCCTGCCTGTACCAAGGTCCCCGAAACGGGTGGTGAAACTAATCACCTGTAAGAGGTGTTGCAGGGGGCGTGCCAGGTTTTAATCTGCTGAAACAAAAAAGCTGGTCAGAAACGCGAAAGCCCCGTACATCGGGGCTTTTGTGTTGATGAAAAAAGGGTTTTCAGTGTTATTAGGGGGAAGTGTGGCGATGCGGCTGTGCGCGATCACGGGTCATTGTGCATTGATGCGGTGCACGGCGGCCCCTCACCCTAACCCTCTCCCTGAGGGAGAGGGGACTGACCGAGTTGCCCGGTCAAGTTACGTCGACCTGAAATACCGAGCCGAGCTCAGGCCTTTTACATCACACAAATCGGCTCCCATTCCCCCTCTCCCCCATGGGGGAGAGGGCTGGGGTGAGGGGGATGGATCCTGAGTACACAACCACTCTCAAGCGAACAAGGTTTAACCCTCATCCCCCTCATCATCATCCCCACCATCCACCTTCATTCCCAGTTCCTTGATTTTGCGCGTCAGGGTATTACGCCCCCAACCCAGCAAAACCGCCGCATCACGCCGACGCCCGGCGGTGTGTTTCAGCGCCGTCTCGATCATGATCCGCTCAAATGCCGGCACCGCACTGTCGAGCAAACTCGACTGGCCACGCGCCAAGGCCTGATCGGCCCATTGACGCAACGCCTGCTCCCAGTTGGTCACCGGCGCCGAATCCTGCGGCAGGTTCAGCAGTTCTGGCGGCAGGTCGCTGATATGCACTTCGCGCCCGGACGCCATCACGGTGATCCAGCGGCACGTGTTTTCCAGCTGACGCACGTTGCCGCCCCACGGCAGGTTCTTCAGATATTCCTCGGTCTCGCTTTTCAGCAGTTTCGGCTCGACCGCCAGCTCCTGCGCGGCGCGGCTGAGGAAGTGCTTGGCCAGGGTCGGAATGTCCTCGCGACGGTCCGACAAGCGCGGAATGTGGATGCGGATCACGTTGAGGCGATGGAACAAGTCCTCACGGAATTTGCCGGCATGGACGAGGGTTTCCAGATTCTGGTGCGTCGCCGCAATGATGCGCACGTCGACCTTGACCGGGACATGGCCGCCAACACGATAGAACTCGCCGTCGGCCAAGACCCGCAGCAGGCGCGTCTGGGTGTCGGCCGGCATGTCGCCGATTTCATCGAGGAACAGCGTGCCGCCGTCAGCCTGTTCAAAGCGCCCGCGACGCAGGTTCGCCGCACCGGTGAACGCGCCTTTTTCGTGGCCGAACAGCTCGGATTCCATCAGATCCTTGGGGATCGCCGCCATGTTCAGCGCGATGAACGGCGAGGCCGCGCGCGGGCTGTGGCGGTGCAGGGCATGGGCGACCAGTTCTTTACCGGTGCCGGATTCGCCGTTGATCAGCACGGTGATGTTGGAGTGGCTCAAGCGGCCGATGGCGCGAAACACTTCCTGCATCGCCGGCGCTTCACCGATGATTTCCGGGGTGCGGGTCAGTGCCGGCACGACTTCCAGGCCTTGCTGTTCTTGCGCGTGCTGATTGGCACGCTTGACCAGCGACACCGCTTCATCAACGTCGAACGGCTTCGGCAGGTACTCGAACGCGCCGCCCTGATACGAGGCGACAGCGCTGTCCAGATCGGAGTGAGCGGTCATGATGATGACCGGCAACCGTGGATGCTGCTCGCGAATCCGCGCCAGAAGGTCCAGACCACTGGCACCCGGCATGCGGATATCGGAAATGATCACGTCAGGCTGCTGACGGGCCAGGCGACTCATCACGCCATCAGCGCTGTCGAAGCTCTGGGTGGTCATGCCTTCCTGCTGCAAGGCTTTTTCCAGAACCCAACGGATAGAACGGTCGTCATCGACGATCCACACGGTTTCACTACGGCTCATGTCGATGTGGCTCCTTGTTCCAGTGGCAGAAAGATCGAGAAGGTGGTGTGGCCTGGATGGCTGTCACACTCGATCAGGCCCTGGTGCTGGCTGATGATGTTCTGGGTAATGGCCAGGCCGAGTCCGGTACCGTCCGGGCGTCCGCTGACCATGGGAAAGAAAATGGTTTCCTGAAGTTCCGCCGGGATCCCGGGGCCGTTGTCGATGATCTCGATCTTGGTCACCAGGCGATGGCGGATGTGGCCGATGGTGAACTGGCGCATGGCGCGGGTGCGCAGGCTGATGCGGCCAAGACGCAGCTCGTTCTGGCTGCTGATCGCCTGCATCGCGTTGCGCACGATGTTCAACACCGCCTGAATCATTTGCTCGCGGTCGATCAAGACGTCGGGAATACTTGGGTCGTAATCGCGCACCAAGGTGATGCAGCCCTGGCTTTCGGCTTCGACCAGTTGGCAGACGCGCTCGAGCACTTCGTGGACGTTGCACATGGCCAGCGACGGCAGCTTGTTCGAGCCGAGCATGCGGTCGACCAGATTGCGCAGGCGGTCGGCCTCTTCAATGATCACGTTGGTGTAATCGCGCAGGCTGTCTTCCGGCAGCTCGCGGGCCAGCAATTGCGCGGCGCCACGGATGCCTCCGAGCGGGTTCTTGATCTCGTGGGCAAGGCCGCGCACCAGCATCTTGCTGGTTTCCTGCTTGGACAGCTGCGCCTCTTCCTTGGTGATCCGCAGCAGGCGGTCACGCGGATGGACTTCCAGCAGGAGCATGGTCGCGCCGTTACTGAGGATCGGCGTCACCGCGTAATCAACGGTCAAGGTCTGGCCGGTGAGCGCGGTGAGCATGGCTTCGCGTTTGGTAAACGGATGCGCCTGTTCCACCGCCTGGCGCAGGGAATTCAGCGCCTCGGTGGATTCAGTGAACAGCTCGCTGATGAACTGGCCATGGCTGCGCTGCCCGCTGATGGCGAGCAGCATCTCCGCCGCCGGGTTCATGTACTCGAGGCGCAATTCGGCGTCGAGCAGGATAGTGGCGGTGGTCAGGTTGTCGAGCAGCAAACGGTGGATTGCGTCGCTAATGGTCATCGGAGCCTCTTTTGGGGGCGGAGCGTGCGCAACAAGCAAGCGTCGGTATCGGGAAAATGCAAAAACCAAACCAAGGCTCCGAAAAGAAGCGTTTAACCCTTGAAACAGCCGTTTGACGCTCGTTTGCGTGGCACAGGGCCAGCTCTCACGGGTAGTTTCGAACCAAAATGGGTTGGAATGTGAGTACGGTGCAGCCTATTGCACCAATATAGTGCGCAAAGCTGAGCGGCGTTAGAAGAAACGCAGGAAGGGGTTTTTCGGCTCGGGCGGTTTGTCTTTCAGCGGGCATTCCGGGCGTACGCCATAATCCTCCTTGGTGCAGGGTTTGACCTGACGCTTCTGCGCAAGCGAGATGCGCAGCATATGGAAGGGCTGGTTGGCCGTGCGTTCGACGGTACGGCCTTCGGTGTCAAGGATTTCCACGGAAAGGTTGTGGCTGCCACGATCGATATTGGTCAGCGGGAACACAGGACTGAGGCCGGGTTCGCCGGTGGCTTGGCCATCCAGCAGCAGGCGATAGCGGTGACCGCGTTGCAGGCCGGGTTCGCTGGTAACGCTGACGATGATTTCGCCAGCGCTGCTGCGAATGGTTGCATCGGGTTCAGGCACCAGAATGCGCAGCATGTCGTAGTGGAAGGGCGGTTGCTCCGGGGATTTTTTCGCGGTGGTGATCGGCGCGGCGGCGGTGGGGTTGGCCGGCATGCGGTTACTGGTGGCGATCGGCACTCGCTTGGCATTGCCGCGCGGTTGGTCGGTGTAGACGCGATTGCCTTGCGCGTCGGTATAAGTGAAGACCTCGGCTGAGGCTTGCAGCGGCATCAGCGCCGACAGGACGAACAACCACGCGCGGATCATGGCTTGTGCACCCGCTGCACGCTAAGGGCGACGGGTGGGCTCTGCTGGATGATCGTCTGGCCGTCGATCACTTGCACCGCGAGCCGGTGTTCGCCGCGATCGACGTTCACCAGTTGCAGGATCGGCACGTTGCTCGGCTGACCGTAAGGCTCATCGTCCAATACCAGCCTTAATTGATGCGGCGCTTGCAGGCGCGGCTTGATCAGCACGTTGACGGTGAAGGTGCCGTTGTTAGCGCGCAGGGCCTCTTCGGTGGGCAGACCAGCGAGTTCAAGAATGTCGTAGGCGTTGCGCGCAGGCTCACGGTTGTCAGCTTCAGTCGCGGGTACTGTGCTAGGCGTTTGCGGTTCGACCCGGTTGAGCGGCGGCAACTCCATCGGCTTCGCTTGCACGCCGTCCGGCGAATGATCGCTGTACACCGTGTTGCCGTTGGCATCGGTGTATTTGTAGATCTGCGCGTCGGCGGGCAGGGCGATCAGCAGCAGAATGTAGAGAAAGGTGCGACCCATGAAATCGACCGGGATTGAAAGCGATGGGGTGCAGCATAGGCCAGACGCGGCGGTTGGCCCAACCCGGTAAACATCTGGTAACGCCCTCACCCTAACCCTCTCCCAGAGGGAGAGGGGATTGACCGTGTTTCTCTGACAAATTTCATCGACCTGAAATTGCCATGTGAACTCAGGTTCGGAAAAGCATGGAGATAAGTCCCCTCTCCCTCTGGGAGAGGGTTAGGGTGAGGGTTTTTTGATCTGCAATAAAAAAGGCCTCCCGAAGGAGGCCTCTTTCACTCACGCCACGTAACGCGGCGCTACCGGATCAGCAGCTGTAGTACAGCTCATATTCCAGTGGGTGCACGAAGGTGCGAACCTTGATTTCTTCTTCCGATTTCAGCGCGATGTAAGCGTCGATGAAGTCGTCGGAGAACACGCCGCCCTTGGTCAGGAACGCACGGCCTTTATCCAGCTCTTCCAGAGCTTCTTTCAGGCTGCCGCAAACTTGTGGGATCTCTTTCGCCTCTTCAGGCGGCAGGTCGTACAGGTTTTTGTCGGCAGCGTCGCCTGGGTGGATCTTGTTCTGGATACCGTCCAGACCAGCCATCAGCAGTGCTGCGAAGGCCAGGTACGGGTTGGCAGCCGGATCCGGGAAGCGGGCTTCGATACGGCGGGCTTTCGGGCTCGACACGTAAGGAATACGGATCGAAGCGGAGCGGTTGCGAGCCGAGTAGGCCAGCATCACTGGAGCTTCGAAGCCTGGCACCAGACGCTTGTAGGAGTTGGTCGCCGGGTTGGTGAAGCCGTTCAGGGCCTTACCGTGTTTGATGATGCCGCCGATGAAGTACAGAGCGGTATCGGACAGGCCGGCATAGCCTTCACCTGCGAAGGTGTTCTTGCCGTCTTTCCAGATCGACATGTGTACGTGCATGCCCGAACCGTTGTCGCCGTACAGTGGCTTCGGCATGAAGGTCGCGGTGCGGCCGTAAGCGTCAGCAACGTTGTGCACAACGTACTTCAGGGTTTGGGTTTCGTCGGCTTTCTTCACCAGGGTGTTGAACTTGACGCCGATTTCGTTCTGGCCGGCAGTCGCCACTTCGTGGTGGTGAACTTCGACGGTCAGGCCCATTTCTTCCAGTGCGTTGCACATGGAGGTACGGATTTCGTGGTCGTGATCGAACGGCGGAACCGGGAAGTAGCCACCTTTGACGCCTGGACGGTGACCCTTGTTGCCGCCTTCGATGTCCTGGTCGGACATCCACGAACCTTGCTCGGAGTAGATCTTGAACATCGAGCCGGAGATGTCCGACTTGAATTTCACCGAGTCAAAGATGAAGAACTCAGGCTCTGGACCAGCGAACACGGTGTCACCGATACCGGTGGCTTTCAGGTGTTCTTCGGCGCGCTTGGCGATCGCACGTGGGTCGCGGTCGTAGCCTTGCATGCTCGAAGGTTCGATGATGTCGCACACCAGGATCAGGGTGGCGTCTTCGGTGAACGGGTCGAGAACGGCCGTTTCGTCAACCGGCATCAGGATCATGTCGGAGGCTTCGATGCCTTTCCAGCCAGCGATGGAGGAACCGTCGAACATCTTGCCGACTTCGAAGAAGTCTTCGTCCAAAGCATCGCGAGCCGGCATGGTCACGTGGTGCTGAGTACCTTTGGTGTCCGTGAAGCGCAGATCAATCCACTTGACGTCATGATCTTTGATGAGTTGAACCGTCTTCGACATATGTCCTCCGGGTGGCTTCGGGCTTGGTAGTGGATGCCCTTGAATTTGGTTGATGCCGGCGCGAATACTCTGCCAAGGCAACCTGCCTCACAAGGGAGCAAATTGCATGCCAGTGCCCCAGCATGGGTTTTTCGCCCCAAATTCACGCTTATTAAGGCTTCAAACGCCTGAATGATGAAAATATCGCCCTCTAATGTAGCGTCTTGATTCGAAAATGACCCGTTTTGGTGCGCACAAAACCTTCTGCACATTAACTGGTTAAACCTTGAGCAATTTCCGCTATAATCCGCGCCCCCCTTTTTCGGCTGGCCGTTCGCGCGCTGTTTTCATGAAACTAATCGTAAAAGTCTTCCCCGAGATCACCATCAAAAGCCGACCTGTCCGGACGAAATTCATCCGCCAGCTGGCCAAGAACATCCGCACCGTGCTCCGTGACCTGGACCCGGCCGTGGTGGTGAACGGTGTGTGGGACAATCTCGAGTTGGAAACCCGCGTTACCGACCCCAAAGCCTTGAAAGAGATGGGTGAGCGCCTGACCTGCATGCCGGGGATCGCGCATTTTCTGCAGATCGACGAGTACCCGCTGGGCGACTTCGACGACATCACCGAGAAGTGCAAACAGCACTACGGCGCTGCACTGGCCGGGAAGATTTTCTCGGTGCGCTGCAAGCGCGCGGGCAAGCACAGCTTCAGCTCGATGGACGTCGAAAAATACGTCGGCAGCAAACTGCGCCGGGAGTGTGGTGCTGCCGGTATTGACCTGAAAGCGCCGGAAATCGAAGTCCGTATCGAAGTTCGCGACAAACGGTTGTTTGTGATCCACAGCCAGCACAACGGCATCGGTGGCTACCCGCTGGGTGCGTTGGAGCAGACGCTGGTATTGATGTCCGGCGGCTTTGACTCGACCGTTGCGGCCTACCAGATCATTCGTCGCGGCCTGATGACGCACTTCTGCTTCTTCAATCTGGGCGGTCGTGCCCATGAATTGGGCGTGATGGAAGTCGCGCATTTCATCTGGAAGAAGTACGGCAGCTCGCAACGCGTGCTATTTGTCAGTGTTCCGTTCGAAGAAGTGTTGGGCGAAATTCTCGGCAAAGTCGATAACAGTCATATGGGCGTCGTATTGAAGCGTATGATGTTGCGCGCGGCGTCCAACATCGCCGACCGTCTGCACATCGAGGCGCTGGTCACCGGCGAGGCGATTTCCCAGGTGTCGAGCCAGACACTGCCGAACCTGTCGGTGATCGACTGTGTGACCGACAAACTGGTCCTGCGTCCGCTGATTGTGGCGCACAAGCAGGACATCATCGACACCGCCAACGAGATCGGTACTGCCGATTTCGCCCGGCACATGCCGGAATATTGCGGGGTCATTTCGGTCAACCCGAAGACCGCTGCCAAACGCGGTCGTGTTGAGCACGAAGAGAAAGAATTCGACATGGCGGTCCTCGAGCGTGCGCTCGAAAACGCCAAACTGGTGCCGATCGATCGCGTGATCGACGAATTGGGCCAGGACGTACAGATAGAAGAAGTCAGCGAAGCACTGGCCGGCCAGATCGTGATCGACATCCGTCACCCGGATGCCGCCGAGGATGAGCCGCTGGAACTCGCTGGCGTAGAAGTACAGACGATGCCGTTCTACGCAGTGAACGCTCGTTTCAAGGAGCTGGATCCGACTCGCCAGTACCTGCTGTATTGCGACAAAGGCGTGATGAGTCGCCTGCATGCTCACCATTTGCTCAGTGAGGGGCATGCCAATGTGCGCGTTTATCGACCGAGCTAAGTGCCCGGGGCTGTTTGCCTGTGGCCTGCGTCACCGGCCCCCCGACACCGCCGTCAAGCTGTAACGGCCATGCCGGACACTACTGCTAATCGCTGCCAAGACTTGTCAGCAAACCGAATCCTCTGATCGAGATACACAAGTGATCGAAAATCTACGCAACATCGCCATCATTGCCCACGTTGACCATGGTAAAACCACCCTGGTAGACAAACTCCTGCGTCAATCCGGCACTCTGGAGCGCAACGAGCTCAACGACGAGCGCGTGATGGACTCCAACGACCAGGAAAAAGAGCGCGGTATTACCATTCTGGCGAAAAACACCGCCATCAACTGGAACGGCTACCACATCAACATCGTGGACACCCCGGGCCACGCCGACTTCGGCGGCGAAGTTGAACGTGTAATGTCGATGGTTGACTCCGTTCTGCTGCTGGTTGACGCTCAAGACGGCCCTATGCCGCAAACCCGTTTCGTGACCAAGAAGGCTTTCGAAGCCGGCCTGCGTCCAATCGTGGTGATCAACAAGGTTGACCGTCCAGGCGCGCGTCCGGACTGGGTTCTGGACCAGATCTTCGACCTGTTCGACAACCTCGGTGCTACCGAAGAACAACTGGACTTCCAGGTTGTCTACGCCTCGGCCCTGAACGGCATCGCCGGTCTGGATCACACCGCCATGGCTGAAGACATGACCCCGCTGTACCAAGCGGTAGTCGACCACGTTCCGCCTCCGGCTGTTGACCGTGACGGCGCGTTCCAGATGCAGATCTCCGCTCTGGACTACAACAGCTTCCTGGGTGTTATCGGCGTTGGCCGTATCGCTCGTGGCCGCGTCAAGCCGAACACCCCGGTTGTTGCGATCGGTGCCGACGGCAAGCGCCGTAACGGCCGTATCCTGAAACTGATGGGTCACCACGGTCTGCACCGCGTTGACGTTGAAGAAGCTGCAGCAGGCGATATCGTTTGCATCAGCGGTATGGACTCGCTGTTCATCTCCGACACCCTGTGCCACCCGGATACTGTCGAGGCGATGAAGCCTCTGACCGTTGACGAGCCAACCGTTTCGATGACCTTCCAGGTAAACGACTCGCCATTCTGCGGTAAAGAAGGCAAGTTCGTGACGTCCCGTAACATCAAGGACCGTCTGGACAAAGAGCTGCTGTACAACGTTGCCCTGCGCGTTGAAGAAGGCGACACCGCTGACAAGTTCAAGGTTTCCGGCCGTGGTGAGCTGCACCTCTCGGTACTGATCGAAACCATGCGTCGCGAAGGCTTCGAGCTGGCCCTGGGCCGTCCTGAAGTGATCATTCGTGAAGTTGACGGCGTCAAGCAAGAACCGTTTGAAAACGTAACCATCGACATCCCTGAAGAAGCTCAGGGCAAGGTCATGGAAGAGATGGGTCTGCGTAAAGGCGACCTGAGCAACATGGTTCCTGATGGCAAGGGCCGTGTTCGTCTGGAATACAACATCCCTGCTCGCGGTCTGATCGGTTTCCGTAACCAGTTCCTGACCCTGACCAACGGTGCTGGCATCCTGACCTCGATCTTCGATCGCTACGACACCGTCAAGTCGGGCCACATGTCCGGCCGTCAGAACGGCGTTCTGGTTTCGGTTGAAACCGGCAAGGCACTGACCTACTCGCTGGAAACCCTGCAGGCTCGTGGCAAGCTGTTCGTAGAACACGGCCAGGAGATCTACAACGGTCAAATCGTTGGTCAGAACAGCCGCGACAACGACCTGGGTGTAAACCCGACCAAAGGCAAGAAGCTCGACAACATGCGTGCTTCGGGTAAAGACGAAACCATCGCTCTGGTACCACCTGTTCGCTTCACCCTGGAACAGGCTCTGGAATACATCCAGGAAGACGAGCTGTGCGAAGTCACTCCTAAGTCCATCCGTCTTCGCAAGAAGATCCTGGACGAAAGCGAGCGTACCCGCGCTGCCAAGAAAGCCAAGAACTGAGTCATTAGTTCAGGCTGAATGAAAACGCCCCCGGTCGAGAGACCGGGGGCGTTTTTGTTTGTCTGGAGGAAATGCAGTTGGGTCTTGAAGATCAAGAGCCCCTCACCCTAGCCCTCTCCCAGAGGGAGAGGGGACTGACCGAGTTGTTCTTTGGCTTTGCATCGATCTGAGTAATCGAGTCGACCTCAGGTTTGGAAGCGACAGAGATCGGCTCCCTCTCCCTCGGGAGAGGGCTGGGGTGAGGGGCTGGGGGTTAACGGCTACCGAAGAACTCAGCGTCGTTCAGAAGCGCTCGATCGCGCGGAAATTCTGCTCGCGCACCACTTCCTTCGGCTTGTACGCGCAATACCCAGGACGCGGTCCGATCTTCGGGTGATTGCGGCAGGTATCCGGGCGCTTGTCATAAATGGTGCACAGGCGGCTCTTACGATCCAGGTAGTAGCAATCGTTGTTGCTCATGCGCTGGAGGGTAAAGATGCCGGACTTCTGATTGAAGCGTTCAACCAGGCCTTCCTTTTGCAGACGCTTGGCGATGTTTTTTGGCGGATCGCCGAGTTCGAACTCGTCGACCACACCGATGCGCACCAGATCCTTGATCTTCACCTCAACCGGCAGCGTGCAGCAGCTGGACACGCAGGAACCGCACATCGGGGCTGAGTATTTTGCCCACGTATCGAGACGATCGATCTCGGCGGCGGCAATCAGGTTGGGCTTCATCATCGGGAGTTACCAGGCGTGTGTGCATCAGGGCGCGCGATCATACCGGGACTGGTGGATTTTTGAACAACCTTTCGCCAGATTTTTTCTGCATACAGGCACATTGCCGGACAATTCGGCACGGCCCCTGCATTCATTAGCTCATCCGCCAAGGTAATGCCGGGCCATCTCACCGTCTCAGGAAATACTGCCGAACCAGAGCCTTCACCGTCGGTCAGACCGTCTAGGCTCAGACAATTCCCGCTCGCTCGAGGTCCTATCGATGACTCAAGAACCACTAGTTCGCGAAGCAGAGGTGGCCGCATTCCGCGACGCCGTCCTGACCAAGCTCACCTATGCGGTGGGCAAAGACCCCGATCACGCCTTCGACCATGACTGGTTCGAAGCCATCGCTTTGGCTGCGCGCGATCACATGGTCGAACACTGGATGGACCACACCCGGCAGATTTATCGCAAAGGCCAGAAGCGGGTGTATTACCTCTCGCTGGAGTTCCTCATCGGCCGCTTGCTCTACGACAGTCTGAGCAACCTTGGCCTGCTCGACGTCGCCCGTGAAGCGCTGACTGAACTCGGTGTCGATCTGGAGCGCATCCGCTTGCTGGAACCCGATGCGGCGCTCGGCAACGGCGGCCTCGGTCGTCTGGCCGCATGCTTTATGGAAAGCATGTCGACCCTCGGCATCGCTGGTCACGGCTACGGCATCCGTTATGAACACGGCTTGTTCCGCCAGGCCATCGTCGATGGTTGGCAGCAGGAGCAGACCGAGCACTGGCTGGATTTCGGCAACCCGTGGGAGTTTGAACGGCCGGAAGTCGTCTACTCCATCGGCTTCGGCGGCAGCGTTGAAACCGTCACCGACGTTTCCGGCAAATCCAAACAGGTCTGGTCGCCAGCAGAAACTGTTCGCGCCATTGCTTACGACACGCCGGTGGTTGGCTGGCGCGGGGCAAGCGTCAACACCTTGCGCCTGTGGCGTGCCCGCGCCATGGAAGATTTGCACCTGGAACGCTTCAACGCCGGTGACCACTTGGGCGCCGTCGCCGAGGTTGCTCGCGCCGAAAGTATCTCCCGCGTGCTTTACCCGGCGGACAGCACTGAAGCGGGGCAAGAGCTGCGCCTGCGCCAGGAATATTTCTTTGTCGCCGCGTCGCTGCAAGATCTGCTGCGCCGCCATCGCAACATGCACACCTCTGTGCTGACCCTGGGCGATCACGCGGCGATCCAGCTCAACGACACGCACCCTTCAATTGCTGTTGCCGAACTGATGCGCCAACTGGTCGACGTCTACGACGTGGCGTGGGACGCGGCGTGGCAAGTCACTGTCGACACGCTGTCGTACACCAACCACACGCTGCTGCCGGAAGCACTGGAAACCTGGCCGGTGGGTTTGATGGAACGCATGCTGCCACGGCACATGCAGATCATTTACCTGATCAACGCCCAGCACATCGATTCGCTGCGAGCCAAAGGCATTCACGATTTCGACGTGCTGCGCGCGGTGTCGCTGATCGAAGAAGACAACGGTCGCCGCGTGCGCATGGGTAACCTCGCGTTCCTCGGTTCGCACAGCGTTAACGGTGTGTCCGGACTGCACACGCAGTTGATGCGTAAAACCGTGTTCGCCGAACTGCACAAGCTCTATCCCGAGCGGATCAACAACAAAACCAACGGCATTACCTTCCGCCGCTGGTTGTATCAGGCCAACTCCGAACTGACTTCGATGCTGGTCGATGCGCTCGGCCCGGATTTGCTCGATAACCCTGAAGAGCGCCTGCTCGATCTAGAACCGTTCGCTGAAAAAGCCGCATTCCGCAAGGCCTTCGCCGAGCAACGCCTGCACAGCAAAAAAGCTTTGGCCTATCTGATTCACGAACGGCTGGGCATCGCGGTCAATCCGGCGGCGATGTTCGATGTGCAGGTCAAGCGGATCCATGAATACAAACGTCAGTTGCTCAACCTGCTGCACACCGTGGCGCTGTATCAGGCGATTCGCGCCGAGCCGGAAGTCGACTGGGTGCCACGGGTGAAGATCTTCGCCGGTAAAGCGGCGGCGAGTTATCACCAGGCCAAACTGATCATCAAGCTGACCAACGACATCGCCCGGGTGGTGAACAACGATCCGACGGTGCGCGGCTTGCTGAAAGTGGTGTTTCTGCCTAACTACAATGTCAGCCTGGCGGAAAGCATCATTCCGGCGGCGGACTTGTCCGAGCAGATTTCCACTGCCGGCTTCGAAGCGTCGGGCACCAGTAACATGAAGTTCGGCCTCAACGGCGCACTGACCATCGGCACGCTGGATGGCGCCAACGTGGAAATGTGCGAACGCATCGGTGCCGAGCACATGTTCATTTTCGGCCTCAGCGCTCAGCAGGTGGAGGCGCGCAAACAGAACCACGAGTTCAGCGCGTTGCCGGACATCGCCGCGTCGCATCGTTTGAACGATGTGCTGCAAGCGATTCGCAGCGGGGTGTTCTCGCCGGATGACACTTCGCGCTATACCGGGCTGATCGATTCGCTGGTGGATTACGACCGCTTCCTGGTCTGCGCCGACTTCGATTCCTATTGGGAAGCACAGAAACGCGTTGAGGCGCATTGGCACGATTCCAACAACTGGTGGCGTTCGGCGGTCCTCAATACGGCGCGGATGGGCTGGTTCTCCTCGGACCGGACGATTCGCGAGTACGCCACGGATATCTGGAAAGCACTGGAGTAACTTTCCACTCGGCTCGATATAATCGCGCGCCGGAAAAGATCGCAGCCTGCGGCAGCTCCTACAGAGGTGTTCACATAACCCTGTAGGAGCTTCCGCAGGCTGCGATCTTTTTGGGTCAGGCTGCGCTAATCTTCCCGGATTAGCCTTCGCGCTTAGGGATATCGACCATGCAATGGATGTTCATGTTGATCGGGCTGGTGCTCGGCTGGCTGCTCGACGAGTCGTTCAGTGATGCGCTATTAGGCGCGTTGCTGGGGCTGGCATTCGGGCAGACGATCCGCATCGCGCGGCTAGGCTCGCAGGCTATGGAGCAGCAACGTCAACTTGAGCAGGCGAAGGTCGCTTTGCAGGGCGTCGAACAGCGTCTGTTTCTGCTCGAAGGTGCACCGGTTCGTGCCGCGTCATCACCGAGTACGCCGCCCGTTACCGAGCCAATCGTAGAAACGGTCAAAGCCGCCGAACAAGCCCCGGCCCCTGAACTGGTCTGGGAGCTACCGCCCGAACTCGAACCGATTTCCGCCGTCGCCAGCGAGACCAGCCAACCGCTGCCCGCTGATGTGTGGCGCCTCGACGCCGTCACGCCCGAACCGTCAAAACCCGCCGAACCTCGTGGTCCGAACCTGATCGAACGCGGCATCAGTGCTGCGCGTAACTGGCTGTTCGGTGGCAACACCGTGCTGCGAGTCGGCGTGGTGTTGCTGTTCTTCGGTCTGGCGTTCCTGCTGCGCTACGCCACCGAAGGCATGGTCGTGCCGATCGAGTTGCGTTACGCCGGCGTCGCGGCGGCGGCGTTGGGCTTGCTCGCGCTGGGCTGGTGGCTGCGCCGGCGCAACAGTAATTACGCGTTGATGCTGCAAGGTACCGGGATCGCGGTGCTGTACCTGACGGTGTTTGCGGCGATGCGTCTGCATCCGTTGCTTGATCCATCGGCCGCGCTCGGCCTGCTGGTGGCGGTCACCGTTTTCTCGGCGATCCTCGCCATCACTCAGGATGCTTTAGGGTTGGCGGCTGCGGCGGCATTGGGCGGTTTCGCCGCGCCGATCCTGACCTCGACCGGCGCCGGCAACCACGTCGCGCTATTCAGTTATTTCGCGTTGCTCAACGCTGGCATTCTCGCCATCGCCTGGTTCAAGGCCTGGCGTCTGCTCAACCTGATCGGCTTCGTCGGCACCTTCGGCATCGGTTTCGCCTGGGGCTTGCGCTCTTATGCGCCGGAGCTGTTGTGGAGTACCGAGCCGTTCCTGATTCTGTTTTTCCTGATGTACCTCGCCATCGGTCTGTTGTTCGCGCGGCGCAAGTTGCTCGATATGCCAGATGCGCCGGCGGAAAGCGATCGCGAGGCGCTGCTGCACTGGTCGGCGCGCAAGGGCGATTATGTCGATGGGACGATGCTGTTCGGTCCGCCGATCATTGGCTTCGGTTTGCAGTTTGCGCTGGTGCAGCATCTGGAGTTTGCTGCGGCGTTCAGTGCGCTGGCGTTGGGCATGATCTACATGGCGCTCGCCAAGGTGTTGATGGGCGGGCGCGCGGTGCTGCTGGGTGAAACCTGTCTGGCGCTCGGAGTGATTTTTGCCAGTCTGGCGATCCCGCTGGGGCTGGATGCGCGCTGGACCTCGGCGGCATGGGCGGTGGAAGGTGCGGGGATTTTCTGGCTCGGCTTGCGTCAGCATCGGCCGTTTGCCCGGGCCTTTGCCTTGTTGCTGCAATTGGGTTCCGCGTTAGCCTTCCTCAGTCAGTTGCGGGTTGGCGAAAGCAGTCTGCTTGACGGTGCACCGTTGGGTGCGTTGATGCTCGGGATTGCTTTGTTGTTCAGCTTCCATCAACTGCGTAAGGCCGCGCCGGAACAGGCATCACCTTGGGAACGCCAAGGTCTGCCGGTGCTGGCGTGTCTGGGTTTGACGTTCCTCTATCTGCTCGCGCCACTGTTCTTCTTCGTCCAGGCCACGGCGATCAGTTGGGCGTTGGCCGGTTTGGTGACGCTGTTTGTCGGTCTGCGGATTCAGTCGCGTACGTTCCTGTTCAGCGCATTTGCCGTGCAGCTACTCGGTGGCGCGTTGTTCCTGCTGCGTCTGCAAGGTGCAGGGGAAGATTCCGCCGCAGTGTTCAGCGCCGGTTGGAGCGGCTTGCTCAGTGCGTCGTTGATTGGTCTGGCGTTGATCGCTGGCATGCTGTTGGCGGCTCGCGATGAAATGGTGCGCGGTGATGTGCGTCTGCTGCGCGGTTTGTCGGTGGTGCTGTTGGCCGGTCTGGTGCTGATCAATCTGGC
This sequence comes from Pseudomonas sp. M20, assembly GCF_045037865.1. NCBI lineage: Bacteria > Pseudomonadati > Pseudomonadota > Gammaproteobacteria > Pseudomonadales > Pseudomonadaceae > Pseudomonas > Pseudomonas sp. M20. Next base: position 5,328,589 of record NZ_CP173611.1, on the reverse strand, counting down.
AGTGCTGTTTGTGCTGCCGTGGCAGACTGCGAGTGCGGTGTGGGCAGCGAGTGGTTTGCTGATTATCTGGTTGAGCCTGTACCTCAAGCAACGCGTAAGTTTTGTCTTTGGTCTGCTGTTGCAGGTGATTGGCGGTGCGGCGTTTTTGCTGGCCGGCCCCAAGTTGCTTGGACCGTTGTCCAGCGAAGGTCTGAAGCCTTTGGCCGATGGCGGATTCTGGACGCCGCTGGTGTTGGGCCTGGCCGCGATGATCGGTGCGTGGCGCCTGCAACTGGGCAATCACGCCTCGGCATTCGATGCGTTGAGTTTGCAGCGGTTGTCCGAAGTATTGCTGGTGTGGGGCGCCGGCTGGTGGGCGTTGGCGTGGGTCAGCGAGGTGCTGCGTTTTGCTGCTCCGAATCTGCAAGGCACGTTGCTGCTGTTGGTTGCAGCCGTCAGCGTGGCGGTGTGGACGCTGCTGTCGTTGCGGTTGAAATGGCCGGCGCTGGGCTTGCTCTGTACCTTGCTGATTCCGGCAGCAGGTCTGGTGTTGCTCGCTGCCTGGCATTCGCGTTATCACCCAGCGGCCGATTTCGGTTGGCTGGCGTGGGCGGCGGTGTTTGCCGTGCACTTCTTCAGTCTGCGACGCTTGGCGCCGATGCTGCCGGCGCGCGCCTTGAGTGCGGCACATGTACTCGGCTGCTGGCTGCTGATCGGCGTGCTGGCGCTGGAGTTGCGCTACGGCCTGCTGCTGTTGTCCGAGCAATACAACGCTTGGCGCTGGCTCGGTTGGGCGATTCTGCCGAGCCTTTATCTGCTGCTGGCGGCAGTACCGCGCAGTTGGCCGTGGCCGGTGGCGGCATTCCCTCGCGAGTACCGTTTGTACGCCGCTGCGCCGCTGGCGGTGTTGATGCTCGCATGGTTCTGGCTGGCCAATGGTGTCAGCGATGGCAATGCCGAGCCGTTGCCGTACGTGCCGCTGCTCAATCCGCTGGAGTTGGGTCTGCTGTTCGCGCTGTTCGGTGTTTATGTCTGGTCGCGCAGTGCGGTTTCGCAGCTGTCGATTCGTCAGGACTACGCCGAATACGCGACGCAATTGATCGCCGGGGTTTCGCTGTTCGCCTTCTGCACGGCGCTGGTCACCCGCGCCGCGCACCATTGGGCGGGCATCCCGTTTGAGCTGGATACGCTGCTCGCCTCAATGTTGGTGCAGGCCGGATTGTCGATCGTCTGGACGCTGATGGCGCTCGGGCTGATGATCGGCGGGCATCTGCGTCATCGTCGCGAAGTGTGGCTGATCGGCGCGGCGTTGATTGCGCTGGTGGTGGCCAAACTGATTTTTGTCGAATTGAGCAACCGTGGTGGCCTCGCCCGGATCGTCTCGTTTATCGGCGTTGGCGTGTTACTGCTGGTGGTCGGTTATTTCGCACCGCTGCCGCCCAAACGCGCTGAAGCTGAGCCGGCGGCGGACAAACCGATCCCGGACACCGAAGGAGTTTCATCTTGAGTCGCATGCTGAATCTGGGTTGGTTGGCGTTGGGCGTGGTGATGGTGGCCGGTGCCCAGGAAAAACCGGCGGACTTCGCCACGCAGGTGCCGCTGTCAGTCACAGGCAATGGCCCTTGGTATCGCCTCGAGTTGCCGTTGAGCGTGCAATTGCAGGCACGCCAGACCGATCTCAGTGATCTGCGTGTGTTCAACGCCGCCGGCGAACCGCAGGCTTACGCCTTGGCACGCGAATCGGCACAGACCCGCGACGACGGTCAGTTGCACGAGGTGAAGTGGTTCCCGCTGTACAACGCCGCCGACGCCAGCGAGCGCGCGCCGAATGTGCGCGTGCAATCGACGACCAGCGGCACGCTGGTCGAAGTGCAACCGTCCAGCCAGTTGGAGGCGGGTGAAGAAGTGCTGCGTGGCTGGCTGCTCGATGCCAGCGCGATCAAGGCGCCGTTGCAGCAGTTGATCCTCGACTGGACCAGCGAGCGCGACGGCTTCCAGCGCTTCAGCATCGAAGCCAGCGACGACCTGCAACATTGGCAAGCCTGGGGCGAAGGGCAGGTGGCACGGCTGACCTTTTCCGATGAGCGCATCGAGCAGCATGAGGTGACGTTGCCGGGGCAATCGGCGCGCTATGTGCGGTTGCTGTGGGAATCGCCGAACTCGGCGCCGATCCTGACGGCGGCACAATTGAAAAGCAGTGATCCGCGCAATGTTCCGCTGCCGTTGGTCTGGTCGCAGGCATTGGCCGGCAGCAGTGCCAAGGTCGGCGAGTACACCTGGCAATTGCCGATGGGGCTGAATGTCGAGCGGGTGCAGGTCGAAATCAAACAACCGAACAGTCTGGCGCCGGTGACATTGGCGGGACGCCGCGAAAGCAGCTTGCCTTGGCAGGAGCTGAGCAGCGGGTTGCTCTATCGCCTGACCCAGAATGGTCAGGACGTGGTGCAGAACGAATTGCAGCTTTACGGGCAAACCGTGCAGCAGTTGAAGCTGACGGTGGATGAGCGTGGCGGTGGTCTGGGTGAGCAGGCGCCAAGCGTGAAGTACGCGGTGCGAGCGACGCAGGTGATTTTCCTCGCGCGCGGGGAGGGGCCGTACAGTCTGGCGTTGGGCAATCCGAGTGTGAAGACAGCGAATCTGCCGTTGGCGACGCTGATTCCGGATTTCAAACCGGAGAAACTGGCGGCGTTGAGTAAGGCTGCGGTTCAGGGAGAGGTGGTGGCTACGCAGACTTCCACGGCGACCACGGCGGCGGTGGCTGAGACCAACTGGAAAAAGATCGGGTTGTGGGCGGTGTTGTTATTGAGCGTGGTTTTCCTTGGGGCGATGGCGTTTAGCTTGTTGCGCAAGCCTCCAACTAACACCTGAGAATGGCTGGCGCTGCTCGCGAAAGCGGCGTTTCAGCCAATACATATTCCGAACTGATCAATTAACCCCCAGCCACACCCGTCCGATTTCGGACTACGCTAAACCCGCTACCTGAACTCTCCACCGACAATCACGTCTCATGCAGGCAATTACACCCCAACGCACGTTACCGGGCGTCTTCGCTCGCTACGTTTTCAGACTCCCTGTAAACTGCGCGGGTTTTTAGCCCCCCATTCCACCGGAGCCGTCCATGTCCCGCGTTACCCTGAGTCGCTATTTGATTGAGCAGACCCGCAGCAATAACACTCCTGCCGATCTGCGTTTCCTGATCGAAGTGGTGGCGCGTGCTTGCAAAGAAATCAGCCACGCCGTGTCCAAAGGCGCCCTGGGTGGTGTTCTGGGCAGCATGGGCACTGAAAACGTCCAAGGCGAAGTGCAAAAGAAGCTCGACGTGATCTCCAACGAGATCCTGCTCGAAGCCAACGAATGGGGCGGTCACCTGGCCGGCATGGCGTCCGAAGAAATGGACAATGCCTACCAGATCCCGGGCAAATACCCGAAAGGCGCGTACCTGCTGGTATTCGACCCACTGGACGGCTCGTCGAACATCGACATCAACGCTCCGGTCGGCACCATCTTCTCGGTACTGCGTTGCCCGAACGAATACCTGAGCCAGAACGAGCCGCTGAACGAGAAAGCGTTCCTGCAGCCAGGCACTCAGCAAGTTGCCGCCGGTTACGCGATCTACGGCCCGCAAACCATGCTGGTACTGACCTTGGGCGACGGCGTGAAGGGCTTCACCCTCGATCGTGAAATGGGCAGCTTCGTGCTGACCCACGAAGACATCACCATTCCTGAGTCGACCCAGGAATTCGCCATCAACATGTCCAACCAGCGTCACTGGGAAGCCCCGGTACAACGCTACGTCGGCGAGCTGCTGGCCGGTGAAGAAGGTCCGCTGAAAAAGAACTACAACATGCGTTGGGTCGCGGCGATGGTTGCCGACGTACACCGCATCCTGACCCGCGGCGGTCTGTTCATGTACCCGCGCGACAGCCGTGAGCCTTCCAAGCCAGGCAAACTGCGTCTGATGTACGAAGCCAACCCGATGTCGTTCCTGGTGGAACAAGCGGGCGGCGCGTCCACCGACGGTCACCAGCGCATCCTCGACATTCAACCAGAAGGCCTGCACCAGCGCGTAGCGGTGTTCCTCGGCTCGAAAGAAGAAGTCGCACGCGCTACGGCCTACCACAAGGAATAAACCATGACCGCGCCCTGGCAGCCGTTGCTCGATTGGTGGTTCGGACAAGCCGAATCCCCGGATGAGATAGCGGCTGACAAGGGCAAGTTGTGGTTCGGTAAACGAGACAGCCAAGACCTCGAAGCGCAGACGCGTTTCGGGGTCTTTGTCGATCAGGCCCTGGCCGGCGAATTGACCGAGTGGCCGCAACGTCCCGAGGGTTGGCTGGCGGTGGTGCTCCTGCTCGATCAACTGCCGCGAATGATCTTTCGCGATACCCCCAAAGCATTCTCCGGCGATCTGCGCGCGCAGAAACTCGTCGCCCAAGGCATTGCCGCGGATTTCGATCGGCAGTTGAAACCGATTCAGCGTGTGTTTATTTATCTGGTGTTCGAACACTGCGAAAACCTCGCGGTGCAGAACGAAGCCGTTTCCCGATTTATTGAACTGGTGGCTGAACAGCCGGAAGCGGAGCGGGCGGTGTTTGCCGACAACCTGGATTATGCCGAGCGGCATCAGAAAGTGATCGCGCGGTTTGGCCGGTTTCCGCATCGCAATGCGGTGTTGGGGCGGGAGTCTACGGCTGAGGAGTTGGTATTTCTCGATCAGCCTGGATCACGGTTCTAAATCAAGGATTGCCTCGTAGAAGCCGTTTCATCAACAGTGCCGGTAGGCTTTTTCGCGTATCGACAATGATATGGATGAAAACCGTTTTTTCTCGCACCTCATAAATAATCCGGTTCCTTCCCAAAACAATCTGGCGGTATTGGCCGAGATTGAGCTTCTCGATTTCTTCGGGGATTGATCCTGAATAAGGCAGATCTGCGAGGCCGAGAATCGCAGTCTTGAGATCGGCATAAGTGCTTTGCCAAATTTGAAATGAGAACTGTCTGACGAGGTAGGAGCGAAGTTCTTTGAGATCTGCTTGTGCGGACTGGAGAATAACGACCTTTAAACTCATTGATGATCGGCCTTGTCCAAATCGGCAAAGACATCTTCAGCATCACTGAACTTGCCTTCCTCAATCTCCCGATTACCCATCGCCAACAGTTTCAACAAGGCCATCGTGCCTTCTTGCTCTTCAAAGCTTTTCACATCCATCACCACTAGCTTGGCTTCACCGTTTTGAGTGATTACCAGAGGCTCGCGGCTTTCTGTGATTGATTTGACGATTTCGGCTGTGTGACTTTTCAGGTAACTGATGGGTTTGATTTGCGATGAAAGCTTCATGGTTGAGCCCCGCTAAATTGAATGGGACTGAGTTTAGTCTTAATTCAGTCCAGCGTCAGTTCGAGCAGACGAGCGTGTTTCAATTCCAAATTCTTTCGTTGCTGATGCCGCCATCGCAGGCAAGTCCGCTCCCCCAGGATATCTGTGAACCATACAGAACCATTGTAGGGCCGAGCTTGCTCGCGAAGGCGCCAAAAGCAGCGCCGCTTAAATGCGGAAACTACCCACCAGTTGCTTCAACCGCGCCGCCTGCTGCTCCAGATCCGAGCACGCGCGCAACGTCGCCTGCAAGTTCTCCACACCTTCCTGGTTCAGCGTGTTGATCTCGTTGATATCGACATTGATCGACTCAACCACTGCCGTCTGCTCTTCAGTCGCAGTGGCCACCGACTGGTTCATCCCGTCGATCTCGCCGATACGCTGAGTCACGCTGCCCAGACGCTCGCCGGCCTGATTGGCGATGCCGACGCTGCTTTCGCTCTCGCGCTGGCTCTCGGTCATGATGCTGACCGCCTGACGCGCGCCGACTTGCAGCTCTTCGATCATCTTCTGCACTTGCTGCGCCGAATCCTGAGTGCGGTGCGCGAGGTTACGCACTTCATCGGCGACCACAGCGAAACCACGACCGGCTTCACCGGCTCGTGCCGCTTCGATCGCGGCGTTGAGCGCGAGCAGGTTGGTCTGCTGGGAAATGCTGGTGATCACTTCGAGAATCTGGCCGATGTTCACCGTGTTGCTGTTCAGGGTCTCGATGTTGCCGCAGGAATCGCTGATCTTCGCCGACAGCTGCTGCATGGCCTGGATGGTTTTATCCACCACCTGCTGACCGTCGACCGCAAGGCTGCGCGCGTCGCTGGAATGCTGCGAGGCGAGGGCGGCGTTCTGGGCGATTTCCTGCGCGGCGGCACCGAGTTGGTTGATCGCGGCGGCGACGCTGTTGGTGCGGCTGGCTTGCTGGTCGGAGTTGTACATCGACGAGTTCGATGCCGCGACCACGCGCAGGGCGACTTCGTTGACCTGGCCGGTGGCCGAAGACACTTCGCGGATCGAGGTGTGGATACGTTCGACGAAGCGGTTGAACGAGGTGCCCAGTGCGCCGAACTCGTCGTTGCCATGGATCACCAGACGTTTGGTCAAGTCGCCTTCACCTTCGGCGATGTCGTGCATCGCGCGGCCCATGGTCAGTAGCGGTTGCATCAGCACGCGGATGAGCATGCCGAGCAGGGCGATGATGATCACCACCGCGATGATCATGGCGATCAGTGCCGAGGTGCGGAATTCGCTGAGCATGGCGAACGCGGTGTCTTTATCGAGCACCAGCGCCACGTACCAGTCGGCCGACGGCACGCCGTTGACGCGGGTGAAGGAGATCAACTGAGTCTTGCCGTCGAACTCGACTTCTTTCAAGCCCGGGCTGACTTTCGGCGCGCCGTTCGGGTAGGCCTCGGCGAGAGTCTTGAGTACCAGTTTGCTGTCCGGGTGGATCAGGATCTTGCCCTCGCTGCTGACGATGAACGCGTGGCCGTGGCCGCCGAAGTTCAGCGAGTTGATGATCGCGCTGACGCTGGTCAGGTCGATGTCGGCACCGGCGACGCCAAGCATCTGGCCTTGGCGCTGCACTGGCGTGGCAACGGTGATCACCAGTTTGCCCGAGGACGCGGCGATGTACGGTTCGGTGACGATGGTCTGCTGTGCGCTGTTGGCCGCTTTGTACCAACCGCGTGCGCGCGGGTCGTAGTCCGGGGCGCGGTTGCCGGCTGGCACCGAAAACATCACGCCGTCGGCGCCACCGAAGTAGCTGAGCTGGAAATTGCCGGTATAGGCGGGCAGGTCGATGATGCGTTTCAGGCTGGCGGGAGCGTTACCGTCGACGGCGACTTGCTGCGACAACGATTGCAGCAACTGAATGCGGCTTTCCAGCCAGGTCTTGATGTTGCTGGTGGTCAGGCTGCCCAGCTCTTGCATCGAGGCTTCGGTGCTTGTGCTCAGGGCTTCGCGCTGTCGATAGTCGTTGAAGAAAATGAAACAGGCGAATGCAACGGCCACCACAAGGGCGGCAGCCAACAAGATCTTATGGCTGAATTTCATGTTTCTGGTCATCGAATGAACTACCGCGAAGGGGCTGGTCAAGAAAGGGCGGCAATTTGCCACACTCGGGGGCTTTGCGCTGCTCTTATTTCGACCGCGGCGCGCCAAAGATTAGGCGTCTTTGGCGAAAGGCGACGAAATGCTCAATAGCCCTACAAAGTGTCTGATTTATCGGCAAATGCCAGACGGGCGGGCTAATAAATAGCCGTTCGCCCACGGAACCAGATGAGGGTTTTCTCTTCTAAGCTTCTGGTTGGCACCATGCCATCCCCCCTCGTTCCAGGAGTTACACCATGTCGCTGCGATCTATCGCCCTTCTGACGTTTTGCGTGCTGCTGGCCGCATGCAGCAAGGTCAATCAGGAAAACTATTCGAAGCTCTCGGCCGGTATGGCCAAGGCCGAAGTCGAGACGCTGCTCGGCAAGCCCACCGATTGCTCGGGCGCGCTCGGCATGTCCAGTTGCACCTGGGGCGACAAGAACAGCTTTATCAGCGTGCAGTACGCCGGTGACAAAGTGCTGATGTTTTCCGGCCAAGGCCTGAAGTAAACCGGGGCTTCGCGCCCACGGAGAAGAAAAATGAAGCGGTTATTGCTGATCCTTTTTGCCGGCCTGGTACTGGCCGGCTGCGCCACTTCCGGCGTCGACCCGTTGGCGCCGAAAACCGTCAACAGCGTCAATCTCAAGCGCTATCAGGGCACCTGGTATGAACTGGCGCGCTTGCCGATGTATTTCCAGCGCAATTGCGCGCAGTCCGAAGCGCATTACACCCTCAAGCCTGACGGCAATGTCGCGGTGCTCAATCGCTGCCTGACGCCGGACTGGCAGTGGGAAGAGGCCAAGGGCACGGCCTATCCACAGGTGCCGGGCAAGACCGACAAGCTCTGGGTCGAATTCGATACCTGGTTCTCGCGCCTGATTCCGGGTGTGGCGAAAGGCGAATACTGGGTGCTGTACGTCAGCGATGACTACAAGACCGCCATCGTCGGCGACCCGAGTCGCAAGTACATGTGGCTGCTGTCACGCACGCCGACCGTCAACGGTGTGGTGCGTGAAGAACTGCTGAGCAAGGCGCGTCAGCAGGGCTATGACACCACGCGCTTGATCTGGCGGGCGTCGGATCGGCAGATGGCCAAGACTTCAAACTAAAGAACACCACAAAACCAATGTAGGAGTGAGCCTGCTCGCGATAGCGTTGTGTCAGAGCACAAATAAGTGACTGACACGCTGCTATCGCGAGCAGGCTCACTCCTACATTGGGTTATGCGTCAGCCTAGGAGGTCACGCAGGACCTGGGTGAAGGCGCGAGCACTGTCCTCTTCGCCAGCATGCCGCCCATCACGCACAACCCACTGGCCGTTGACCAGCACATCGCGCACCTGACGATCGCCACCGGCAAACAACCAGCGATTCAAAATCCCGTCACCCGTGGCCGTCGCCAGATACGGATCGTTGCCATCGAGCACGATCCAGTCCGCCCGCTTGCCCACTTCCAGCGCCCCGATCGGCTGCCCCAATGCCTGCGCACCGCCATCCAGCGCCGCGTCATACAGCGTGCGCCCGACCATCGGCTGATCTGCACCGTACAAACGGTTACGCCGCTGATCACGCAGGCGCTGACCATATTCCAGCCAACGCAATTCCTCCACCACGCTCAGCGACACATGGCTGTCGGAACCGATGCCCATGCGTCCGCTCTGGGCGAGGAAATCCACCGCCGGGAAAATCCCGTCGCCCAGGTTCGCTTCGGTGGTAAGGCACAGGCCGGCGATGGCGCGACTTTTGGCCATCAGCGTGACTTCTTCAGGGTTGGCGTGAGTGGCGTGGACCAGGCACCAGCGCTGATCGACTTCGGCATTTTCATACAGCCATTGCAGCGGACGCCGACCGCTCCAGCTCAGGCAGTCGTCGACTTCCTTCTGCTGTTCGGCGATGTGGATGTGCACCGGACATTGTTTGTCGCTGGCGGCCAATACTTCGCTGATCTGCTGTGGCGTCACCGCGCGCAAGGAGTGGAAGCACAGGCCCAGCGATTGCGCCTTTTGCTGCGCCAGCATTGGCTGCAAGCGCGATTGCAGATTCAGGTAATTTTCGGTGCTGTTGATGAAGCGGCGCTGGCCGTCATTCGGCGTCTGCCCGCCAAAACCAGAGTGGCTGTAGAGCACCGGCAGCAGGGTCAGACCGATGCCGCTTTCACTCGCCGCCTGACTGATGCGCAACGCCAGCTCAGCGGGATCGGCATAAGGCTGACCATTGCTGTCGTGATGCACGTAATGAAATTCGGCCACCGATGTGTAACCGGCCTTGAGCATTTCGATGTACAGCTGCCGGGCAATCACGCCGAGCTGATCCGGGCTGATTTTTCCGACGAGCCGATACATCAGATCACGCCACGTCCAGAAACTGTCGTTCGGATTACCGGCCACTTCGGCCAGTCCCGCCATCGCGCGCTGGAAGGCGTGGGAGTGCAGATTGGGCATGCCCGGCAGCAATGGGCCGCTCAGCCGTTCGGCGCCATCTGCGGTGGAATCGGCCTGGATTTGGGTGAGCAGGCCATCGGCGCTGACTTCAAGACGTACATTGTTGGCCCATCCGTTAGGCAGCAGTGCGCGTTCGGCAAAGAAGGCGGACATGGTTCAGCACCCCATCGTGTGTTATTTGTATATACATATACAGACGTTTGCCTGCCCGGTAAACTCCGGCAAGCTAGCAACCTTCATCCAATGAACAGGGATCAACCGTGCCGACTCCGCCTCCAGTCTCCCCGTTGGCCGCGAACATGGGCGACAGTCCGGCGCCCTTGTACGCCCGCGTCAAACAGATGATTACCCAGCAGATCGACAGCGGAAACTGGCCGCCGCACTACCGTGTGCCGTCCGAGAGCGAGCTGGTCAATCAACTCGGCTTCAGCCGCATGACCATCAACCGCGCGCTGCGCGAGATGACTGCCGATGGCCTGTTGGTGCGCATGCAAGGTGTCGGCACGTTCGTCGCCGAACCGAAGAGCCAGTCTGCGTTGTTCGAAGTGCACAACATCGCCGACGAAATCGCCTCCCGTGGCCATCGCCACACCTGCCAGGTCATTACCCTCGAAGAAGAGGCCGCCGGTTCCGAGCGCGCACTGGCGCTGGACATGCGTGAAGGGCAAAAGGTGTTTCACTCGCTGATCGTGCATTACGAAAACGACATTCCGGTGCAAATCGAAGACCGTTTCGTCAACGCGCTGGTCGCCCCGGAATACCTCAAGCAGGACTTCACCCTGCAAACGCCTTACGCGTATCTCAATCAGGTGGCGCCGCTGACTGAGGGCGAGCACGTGGTTGAAGCGATCCTCGCCGAGTCTTCCGAGTGCAAGTTGCTGCAGATTGAAAAAGGCGAGCCGTGCTTGTTGATTCGTCGCCGCACGTGGTCGGGGCGTCAGCCGGTGACGGCTGCACGTTTGATTCATCCGGGTTCTCGTCATCGTCTGGAAGGGCGCTTTCATAAATGAGTCAGGTGAAGGTTTTACGCGCTGAAGGCTACCCGCGCATGCCGTGGAAAAACGGCGGCGGCAGCACTGAAGAAATCACCCGTGATGCCGGTGCAGGGTTGGATGGTTTCGGCTGGCGCCTGTCGATTGCCGACATCGCCGAGTCCGGCGGCTTCTCGACCTTCGCCGGTTACCAGCGAGTGATTACGGTATTGCAGGGTGACGGCATGACCCTATGCGTTGATGGCGACGATACGCGGCCGCTGTTACCGCTCGACCCGTTTGCCTTCAGCGGGGAAAGCCAGGTCTCGTGCACTTTACTTGGTGGCGCGATTCGCGACTTCAACCTTATCTACGCGCCGCAGCGGTACAGCGCGCGGTTGCAGTGGCTTGAAGGTGAACAGCGGCTTTTCAGCTCGGCGGGGACGGTGCTGGTGTTCAGTGTCAGTGAGTTGCTGGAAGTGCAGGTTGGTGACGCCGTTTCGCAACTCGGTCGCCATGATTGCCTGCAACTGGACGGTAACAAGGGCTTGGTTGAAGTGTCCGTTGATGCGGGTTGCTGTGTCATTGAGCTGACTGCCCGCTGATTGAAAAATCTTAAAAGATCGCAGCCTTCGGCAGCTCCTACAATGGGATTGATGTACGCCCTGTAGGAGCTGCCGAAGGCTGCGATCTTTGTTTTTTGGGTGTTCCCAACCCACGCACCAACTTGTTACCGAACGCCCCAGCGTGGCGCAAAACCTCGCTTTAGTAACAGTCCCTGACGCTCTCAATCAATATCCTCGAAAAATTTCATCAACGCCAGAACCCTTGATTCAGGCGCTCTCCAGCCCTGCCCGCGATTTTTCTTGAACACCCCTCCAACGAGTTGGCCGCTTGATTGCATATGCTTGTATGTACAAGTAAAGACGTATGCGTATGAGTCGCTCGAGACTCTCCGCAGCGTCCACTGATTCGCTTGTCGCGCATCGAAGCGCACAGGCTGCTTGCCCACTGCCAGGGTTGGTTTGAATTGATCGCTGAGGAGTCTTTTTCGTGACTGACAATAAGCCTACTAAGGTTCGTAACGTCGAAATCCGTGCATCGCGCGGCAACAAGCTGACCGCCAAGAGCTGGCTGACCGAAGCGCCGCTGCGCATGCTGATGAACAACCTCGACCCGGAAGTCGCCGAGAACCCGAAAGAACTGGTGGTTTACGGTGGTATCGGTCGCGCCGCGCGTAACTGGGAGTGCTACGACAAAATCGTCGAAAGCCTGACCAACCTGAATGACGACGAGACCCTGCTGGTGCAATCCGGCAAGCCGGTCGGCGTGTTCAAGACCCACAGCAACGCCCCGCGCGTACTGATCGCCAACTCCAACCTCGTTCCACACTGGGCGAGCTGGGAGCACTTCAACGAACTCGACGCCAAAGGCCTGGCCATGTACGGCCAGATGACCGCCGGCAGCTGGATCTACATCGGCAGCCAGGGCATCGTCCAAGGCACCTACGAAACCTTCGTCGAAGCGGGTCGCCAGCACTACAACGACAACCTCACCGGCAAGTGGGTCCTGACCGCCGGCCTCGGTGGCATGGGCGGCGCACAACCGCTGGCGGCAACCTTGGCCGGCGCCTGCTCGCTGAACATCGAATGCCAGCAAGTGAGCATCGATTTCCGCCTGAAAAGCCGTTACGTCGACGAGCAAGCCAAAGACCTCGACGACGCCCTGGCGCGCATCGACAAATACACCAAGGAAGGCAAGGCGATCTCCATCGCACTGCTGGGTAACGCCGCAGAAATCCTCCCGGAACTGATCAAGCGTGGTGTGCGCCCGGACATGGTCACCGACCAGACCAGCGCCCACGACCCGCTCAACGGCTACCTGCCCGCCGGCTGGACCTGGGACGAATACCGCGCCCGCGCCAAGACCGAACCGGCCGCTGTGATCAAAGCCGCCAAGCAGTCGATGGCCGTGCACGTCAAAGCCATGCTGGAATTCCAGAAGCAAGGCATTCCGACCTTCGACTACGGCAACAACATCCGTCAGATGGCCCAGGAAGAAGGCGTCGAAAACGCCTTCGACTTCCCGGGTTTCGTACCGGCTTACATCCGTCCGCTGTTCTGCCGTGGCATCGGCCCGTTCCGTTGGGCGGCACTGTCGGGCGATCCGCAAGACATCTACAAAACCGACGCCAAAGTCAAAGAGCTGATCCCGGACGACGCGCACCTGCACAACTGGCTGGACATGGCCCGCGAGCGCATCAGCTTCCAGGGTCTGCCGGCACGGATCTGCTGGGTCGGCCTGGGCCTGCGCGCCAAGCTCGGCCTGGCCTTCAACGAAATGGTCCGCAGCGGCGAGCTGTCGGCGCCAATCGTGATCGGTCGCGACCACCTCGACTCCGGCTCGGTCGCCAGCCCGAACCGTGAAACCGAATCGATGCAGGATGGCTCCGACGCCGTGTCCGACTGGCCACTGCTCAACGCACTGCTCAACACCGCGAGCGGCGCGACCTGGGTTTCCCTGCACCACGGCGGCGGCGTTGGCATGGGCTTCTCGCAGCACTCGGGCATGGTGATTGTCTGCGACGGTACTGACGAAGCGGCCGAGCGCATCGCGCGGGTGCTGCACAACGACCCGGCCACCGGTGTCATGCGTCACGCCGATGCCGGTTACCAGATCGCCATCGACTGCGCCAAGGAGCAGGGCCTGAACCTGCCGATGATTACCGGAAAGTAATGCTTTCCCCTGTAGGAGTGAGCCTGCTCGCGATAAGGCCGGCACATTCAGCAAATGTGCTGACTGACCCACCGCAATCGCGAGCAGGCTCACTCCTACAAAAGCAAAAGCCAAAAAAGAACAAAACCCGGAACAATCCACAGAGGTTGAATCATGGCTGTCAACACCGATCGTGCAGGCAACAAACCGTTGATCGAAAGGCGTTCGATCGACTACATCCCGGAAGCGGAAAGACACGGTCGTCTGTTTAGCCAGTTCACCCTGTGGATGGGGGCCAACCTGCAAATCACCGCAATCGTCACCGGGGCCTTGGCCGTGGTGCTGGGCGGTGATGTGTTCTGGTCATTGATTGGTCTGTTGATCGGTCAATTGCTCGGCGGTGGCGTGATGGCGCTGCATGCCGCGCAAGGGCCGAAACTCGGTCTGCCGCAGATGATCTCCAGCCGCGTGCAGTTTGGCGTCTATGGTGCGGCGATCCCTATCGTCTTGGTGTGCCTGATGTACCTGGGTTTTACCGCGACAGGCACGGTGCTTTCCGGTCAGGCGTTAGGCCAGCTATTCAATGTCAGCGACAGCGTCGGCATCTTGATTTTCGCCAGCGTTATCGTGGTGGTCACGGTGCTCGGTTATCGAGTGATCCACTGGATTGGTCGTGTCGCCAGCGTCATTGGCGTGATCGCTTTCGTCTTCCTGTTCTGGCGTCTGATGAGCCAGACCGATGTCGGCGCACTTCTGCAAATCCGTCATTTCAGCTGGAGCAGTTTCCTCCTCGCAGTGTCGCTCGCGGCCTCCTGGCAGATCGCATTCGGTCCTTACGTGGCTGACTATTCCCGTTACCTGCCGAGCAATACTTCGGCGGTAAAAACCTTCTTCGCCGCCGGTGCCGGTTCAGTGGTTGGCGCGCAAGTGGCGATGATCCTCGGCGTCTTTGCTGCGGCTTCGGCCAACGGCCAGTTCGCCGGTCATGAGGTGGCTTACATCGTCGGTCTGGGCGGCACCGGTGCCACCGCCGCGCTGCTGTACTTCAGCATTGCGTTCGGCAAGGTGACCATCTCGACGCTGAACTCCTACGGCAGCTTCATGTGCATCGCGACCATCATCAGTGGTTTCAAAGGCCATCTGACGGTGACCCGGATGCAGCGTCTGGTGTTTGTGCTGGTGATCGTTGGCGCAGCGACCCTGATTGCGCTGCTTGGTCAGCACTCGTTCCTCGGTGCGTTCAAGTCTTTCATCCTGTTCCTGCTCGCGTTCTTCACACCGTGGAGTGCGATCAACCTGGTGGATTACTACTGCATCACCCGTGAGCGTTACGACGTGCCGGCACTGGCCGATCCGAACGGACGCTACGGTCGCTGGAACCTGCTCGGTATCAGCGTCTATGTGTTCGGTGTGCTGGTGCAGCTGCCGTTCATCTCCACCAAGTTCTACACCGGCCCGCTGGTGGCTGCCCTCGGTGACGTGGATATTTCCTGGATCATCGGCCTGGTGCTGCCGGCCGTCGTCTACTACGTGTGCGCAAAAAAATGGCACAGCGCGGTGCCCGATCAACTGATTCTGCCGGTCGAGCAGAACAGCGTTGTACAACCTAAAACAAGCGGGGCCGGTCGCGCTGCGGCGCAGGCCTGATTTGGACGTGGACAGGGCTGGATGCCTCTTGACTGCCGTAAGCCAATTCATGATTAGGAGCGTCACAACAATGAAATCGAACAAGACCCTGCTGACCACATTGCTGTCCATGGGCCTGCTGGCCAGTGCCGGTGCGACCCAAGCTGCTGGCTGGTGCGAATCGGGCAAACCGGTGAAGTTCGCCGGGCTGAACTGGGAAAGCGGCATGCTGCTGACCGACGTGCTGCAAGTGGTGCTGGAGAAAGGTTACGACTGCAAGACCGACAGTCTGCCGGGCAACTCCATCACCATGGAAAACGCCCTGAGCAGCAACGATATTCAAGTGTTCGCCGAAGAGTGGGTGGGTCGCAGCGAGGTCTGGAACAAGGCCGAGAAGGCCGGCAAGGTTGTCGGTGTCGGCGCTCCGGTCGTCGGCGCGGTGGAAGGCTGGTACGTGCCGCGTTACGTGATCGAAGGCGACGCCAAGCGCAAGCTCGAACCCAAAGCTCCTGACCTGAAAAACATCGCGGATCTGGGCAAATACGCCGCGGTGTTCAAGGACGCCGAAGAGCCATCCAAGGGCCGTTTCTACAATTGCCCGGCGGGCTGGACTTGTGAACTCGACAACAGCGAAATGCTGAAAAGCTACGGTCTCGAAAGCAGCTACACCAACTTCCGTCCGGGGACAGGCCCGGCGCTGGATGCAGCGGTGCTGTCGAGCTACAAGCGCGGCGAGCCGATCCTGTTCTACTACTGGTCGCCAACCCCGCTGATGGGGCAGGTGGATCTGGTCAAACTCGAAGAAAAACCGGGCGTCGACAAGACCGTGAGCATCAAGGTCGGCCTGTCGAAAACCTTCCACGAACAAGCCCCGGAACTGGTCGCCGTGCTGGAAAAGGTCAACCTGCCGATCGACCTGCTGAACCAGAACCTGGGCCGCATGGCCAAGGAACGTATCGAGTCGCCAAAACTGGCGAAAATCTTCCTCAAGGAACATCCTGAGGTCTGGCATGCGTGGGTCAGTGCAGACGCAGCCAAGAAAATCGACGCGGCGCTGTAGGTCGATACCTCCCGGTCAACCGTGAGGCTGGCCGGGAGATATGCCGTAAACGCTTGATTGAGATTTCTGATTGAGAGCCGCTTATGTTTCCCGAAAGCTTTACCTTTTCCATCGCCGACTGGGTCAACGGTTGGGTCGATTCGCTGGTCACCAACTACGGTGATGTGTTCCGCCATATCTCCGACACCCTGCTCTGGGCCATCGTCAACCTTGAAGGCCTGCTGCGTGCGGCGCCGTGGTGGTTGATGCTGGCGATCGTCGGTGTAGTTGCCTGGCACGCCACGCGCAAAGTGGTGACCACGGCGGTCATCGTCGGTCTGTTGTTCCTCGTCGGCGCTGTTGGCCTGTGGGACAAGCTCATGCAGACCCTGGCGTTGATGATGGTCGCGACGATCATTTCGGTGCTGATCGGCATTCCGCTGGGGATTCTCTCGGCGCGCAGCAATCGCCTGCGTTCGGTGCTGATGCCGCTGCTCGACATCATGCAGACCATGCCGAGTTTCGTGTACCTGATCCCGGTGCTGATGCTGTTCGGTCTGGGCAAGGTCCCGGCGATTTTCGCCACGGTGATCTACGCCGCGCCGCCGCTGATTCGCCTGACTGATCTGGGCATTCGCCAGGTCGACGGCGAGGTGATGGAAGCGATCAATGCTTTCGGCGCCAACCGCTGGCAGCAACTGTTCGGCGTGCAACTGCCACTGGCCCTGCCGAGCATCATGGCCGGGATCAACCAGACCACCATGATGGCCCTGTCGATGGTAGTGATCGCCTCGATGATCGGCGCCCGTGGCCTGGGTGAAGATGTGCTGGTGGGGATTCAGACCCTCAACGTTGGACGTGGTCTCGAGGCCGGTCTGGCGATCGTGATTCTCGCAGTGGTCATCGACCGCATTACTCAGGCGTACGGTCGGCCACGGCATGAGGTGAGCAAATGAGCAACGCAACCGTGAGCAAGATCGAAGTCAAAAACGTCTTCAAGATTTTCGGCAACCGCGCCAAGGATGCGCTGGCCATGGTCGGCCAGGGCAAGACCAAGGATCAGGTGCTGAGCGAGACCGGTTGCGTGGTCGGCGTGAACGATCTGTCGCTGAGCATCGGCACCGGCGAGATCTTCGTGATCATGGGCCTGTCGGGCTCGGGCAAGTCGACGCTGGTACGCCACTTCAATCGGCTGATCGATCCAACCAGCGGCGCGATCCTCGTCGACGGCGTGGACATCCTGCAATACGACATGGACGCCCTGCGCGAATTTCGCCGGCACAAGATCAGCATGGTGTTCCAGAGCTTCGGCCTGCTGCCGCACAAGACCGTGCTAGACAACGTCGCCTACGGCCTGAAGGTGCGTGGCGAGAGCAAGCAGATTTGCTCGGAACGTGCGCTGCACTGGATCAACACCGTGGGCCTCAAAGGCTACGAAAACAAATACCCGCACCAGCTCTCCGGTGGCATGCGCCAGCGTGTCGGTTTGGCGCGCGCTTTGGCGGCAGACACTGACATCATCCTCATGGATGAGGCGTTCAGTGCGCTGGATCCGCTGATTCGTGCGGAGATGCAGGATCAGTTGCTGGAGCTGCAAAAGACCCTGCACAAGACCATCGTGTTTATCACTCACGACCTGGATGAGGCGGTGCGCATCGGCAATCGCATTGCGATTCTCAAGGACGGGAAGTTGATACAGGTCGGCACGCCGAGAGAGATCCTGCATTCGCCGGCGGATGAGTACGTTGACCGGTTCGTGCAGCGGCGTGCGGCGGTGGTTTAAGCAGTTTTGTGTTGGCTGTGCTGGCCTCTTCGCGAGCAAGCTCGCTCCCACAGGGAACTGCATTCCAATGTGGGAGCGAGCTTGCTCGCGAAGGGGCCGGCACAGCTGCATCAATATTACGGTTGAGGTTTTAGATGTCCCAGGCTGAAAAAATCGTTATCACCGGCGCCCCTCTGCGTTGGCAGGACGTGGTCGCCGTCGCCCGTCACGGCGCTCAACTCGAGCTGTCCAGCGACACCTGGGCGCGCATCGAAAACGCCCAAGCCATCGTCCAGCGCATCGTCGAAAGCGGCGAGCGCGCCTATGGCGTAAACACCGGCCTGGGCGGTTTGTCCAACGTTTCCCTGAAAGACGAACAACTCAGCCAGCTCTCGCGCAACACCCTGCTCAGCCATGCCTGCGGTGTCGGCCCGGTGCTTGCCGACGAGCAGACCCGCGCGATCATCTGCGCGGCGATTCACAACTACAGCCACGGCAAGTCCGGCATTCATCGCCGTGTTGTCGAAGCGCTCCTGGCACTGCTCAATCGCGGCATCACCCCACAAGTGCCGTCGCAAGGTTCAGTAGGCTACCTGACGCACATGGCGCACATCGGCATCGCGTTGCTCGGCGTCGGTAATGTCAGCTATCGCGGGCAGATCATCTCGGCGCAACAGGCGTTGGCCGAAGAAGGTTTGCAAGCGGTGCAGCTCGGTGCGAAGGACGGTTTGTGCCTGGTCAACGGTACGCCGTGCATGACCGGCCTCAGCTGTCTGGCGATTGCCGACGCCACGCGGCTGGTGCAGTGGGCCGACGTTATCGGCGCGATGAGTTTCGAAGCCCAGCGCGGTCAGATCGATGCGTTCGATGCCGAGATCATCGCGCTGAAACCACATCCGGGCATGCAGCAAGTCGGCACAAATCTGCGCGCCTTGCTCGATGGCAGTGAAGTGATTGCGTCGAGCAAAGGCATCCGCACTCAGGATGCGCTGAGCATCCGCTCGATCCCGCAAGTGCACGGCGCCGCGCGTGATCAACTCGACCATGCGATCAAGCAGGTCGAAGCGGAACTCAACGGCTGCACCGACAACCCGCTGTTGCTCGGCACACCGGACAATTTCCGGGTGATGTCACAGGCCAACCCCCACGGCCAATCGGTGGCGATGGCGGCGGATTTGCTGGCAATTGCCATGGCCGAAATCGGTTCGATTGCCGAGCGTCGCCTCGATCGTCTGGTCAACCCGCACGTCAGCGGTCTGCCGGCGTTTCTGGTGGCCAATCCGGGGGTGAACTCGGGGATGATGATCGTTCAGTACGTCGCCGCATCGCTGTGTGCGGAAAACCGCCAATTGGCGCAACCGGCGGTGCTCGACAATTACATCACCTCGGGCCTGCAGGAGGACCATTTGAGCATGGGCACCAATGCCGCGCTGAAGCTGCATCGCGCGTTGGAAAACTGCACGCAGATCCTCGCCATCGAATACCTGCTGGCGGCGCAGGCGTTTGAATTTCTCAAGGAACAGCGCTTTGGCGCTGGCACCGATGTCGCTTGGCGACTGCTGCGCGAAAAAGTCCCGGCCTACGATCAGGATCGCTGGCTGGCGCCGGACATCGCTGCCGCTGCGAGCGTGTTGAAAAACCCGAATCTGCCGCACAACGTTTTACCGAATTTGCACTGACCAATACTCACGCCAGCGTGCCAAGGCGCGACTCCCCAAAAGGCGAGACGCGACGGACAACGGACATCTCCGGAGCGTCTGGCGAGTTAATAACAAACTCTCAAAAGGAGCACAAAATGACTGCGCTGAACCTGATTCCCGGCCAACTGAGCCTGGCCCAACTGCGTGACGTCTACCAGAACCCGGTCAAGCTGACTCTCGACAACAGCGCCTCGGCACAGATCGAAGCCAGCGTCGCTTGCGTCGAGCAGATCCTCGCCGAGAATCGCACCGCTTACGGCATCAACACCGGTTTCGGCCTGCTGGCCTCGACGCGCATTGCCAGCGAAGACCTGGAAAATCTGCAGCGCTCGCTGGTGTTGTCCCACGCCGCCGGTGTTGGCGTGCCGATCAGCGACGAGCTGGTGCGGCTGATCATGGTGCTCAAGGTCAACAGCCTCAGCCGTGGTTTCTCCGGCATTCGCCGTGTGGTGATTGATGCGCTGATCGCGCTGATCAATGCCGAGGTTTACCCGCACATTCCGCTGAAAGGTTCGGTGGGCGCGTCGGGCGACCTGGCGCCGTTGGCGCATATGTCGCTGGTGCTGCTGGGCGAGGGCAAGGCGCGCTACAAGGGTGAGTGGATGGAAGCTGTCGAGGCGCTGAAAGTGGCCGGCCTGACGCCGCTGACACTGGCGGCGAAAGAAGGTCTCGCGCTGCTCAACGGCACTCAGGTGTCCACCGCGTTCGCGCTGCGTGGTCTGTTTGAAGGTGAAGACTTGTTTGCCGGTGCGTTGGCGCTGGGCGGTCTGACGGTTGAAGCGGTATTGGGTTCGCGTTCGCCGTTCGATGCACGTATTCACGCCGCGCGTGGCCAGAAAGGTCAGATCGACGCCGCTGCGGCTTACCGCGATCTGCTCGGTGAGCGCAGCGAAGTCTCCGACTCGCACCAGAACTGCGAGAAGGTTCAGGACCCGTACTCGCTGCGCTGCCAGCCGCAAGTCATGGGCGCTTGCCTGACCCAGTTCCGTCAGGCCGCTGAGGTCTTGGCTGTCGAAGCCAATGCCGTTTCCGATAACCCGCTGGTCTTCGCTGCTGAAGGCGATGTGATTTCCGGCGGTAACTTCCACGCCGAACCGGTGGCCATGGCTGCTGACAACATGGCCCTGGCCATCGCTGAAATCGGCTCGCTGAGCGAACGCCGAATCTCTCTGATGATGGACAAGCACATGTCGCAGCTGCCGCCGTTCCTGGTGGCCAATGGCGGGGTGAACTCCGGTTTCATGATTGCTCAAGTGACGGCAGCGGCATTGGCTAGCGAGAACAAGGCGTTGTCGCATCCGCATTCGGTGGACAGCCTGCCGACTTCAGCCAACCAGGAAGACCACGTTTCCATGGCGCCTGCGGCTGGCAAGCGTTTGTGGGAAATGGCCGAAAACACGCGCGGGATTCTTGCGGTGGAGTGGCTGGCGGCGGTGCAAGGGCTGGATCTGCGTAACGGCCTGAAGACCTCGGCGAAGCTGGAGCAGGCGCGGGCTATTCTGCGTAAGGAAGTGCCGTTTTATGAGAAGGATCGGTTCTTTGCGCCGGACATTAACGCGGCGACTGAGCTGTTGGCTTCGCGGTGTTTGACTGGGTTGGTTTCGGCGAAGCTTTTGCCTAGTTTGTAAGTGTGTTTTCAGGGGGATGTTTGCAGTTGCTGAAATCGATCCCCCTCACCCCAACCCTCTCCCCCAGGGGCGAGAGGGGGAAGGGAGTATATCTTCATCGTTTTCGAAGCCTGAGGTCGGCTCAAGACGTTCAGGTCGATGTATCTCGACAGAACAACCCGGTCAGTCCCCTCTCCCTCCGGGAGAGGGCTAGGGTGAGGGGCTTTTCAGAGGCCACCCACCAAACCAACCCCAAACGGAGGCCAACAGTGAAAACCCTCTGGCAACACTGCCACGTGGCAACCATGGCGCAGGGCGTCTACTCGATCATCGAGGATGCGGCTATCGTAACGTCCGGTGCGCTCATTGAGTGGATCGGCCCGCGTAATCAACTGCCATCTGGCGAATACCCGGCGGTCAATGATCTGCAAGGCGCGTGGGTCACGCCCGGCCTGATCGACTGCCACACCCACACCGTGTTCGGTGGCAATCGCAGCGGCGAATTCGAAAAACGTCTGCAAGGCGTTAGCTATGCCGAAATCGCAGCCTCCGGCGGCGGCATCGCCAGCACCGTGCGTGCGACTCGCGAAGCTACCGAAGACGAGCTGTTCGCCAGCGCCGCGAAACGCCTGAAAAGCCTGATGCGCGACGGCGTGACCACGGTCGAAATGAAATCCGGCTACGGCCTCGATCTGGGCAACGAACGCAAAATCCTCCGCGTCATCCGTCGCCTGGAAAAAGAGCTGCCGATCAGCGTGCGCAGTACCTGTCTGGCTGCCCACGCGTTGCCGCCCGAATACAAGGATCGCGCCGACGACTACATCGATCTGGTCTGCGACGTGATGCTGCCGGCATTGGCAGCGGAAGATCTGATCGATGCCGTGGATGCCTTCTGCGAATACCTGGCGTTCTCGCCAGAACAGGTCGAGCGTGTCTTCATCGCCGCGCAAAACCTCGGTCTGCCGGTGAAACTGCATGCCGAACAACTGTCGTCGCTGCACGGCTCCAGCCTCGCCGCGCGCTATAAGGCGCTGTCCGCCGATCACCTGGAATTCATGGACGAAGCCGACGCCATCGCCATGGCCGAAGCAGACACCGTCGCGGTGCTGCTGCCGGGCGCGTTCTACTTTCTGCGCGAAACCCAGTTGCCGCCTATGGACGCCCTGCGCAAGCACAAGGTGAAGATCGCCATCGCCAGCGACCTCAACCCCGGCACTTCGCCGGCGCTGTCGTTGCGGCTGATGCTGAACATGGCCTGCACCTGTTTCCGCATGACCCCGGAAGAAGCCTTGGCCGGCGCGACCATTCACGCCGCGCAGGCCCTGGGCATGGCCGACACCCACGGATCGCTGGAAGTCGGCAAGGTCGCGGATTTCGTTGCCTGGCACATCGATCGTCCGGCGGATCTGGCCTATTGGCTCGGCGGTGATCTGGACAAACGCGTCGTGCGTCACGGCGTCGAATCAAATCTGTAGGAGAGCGGTTGTGGATAAGGTTCTGAACTTCAAACAAGGCCGCGTGCCGTTGTTGGTCAGCATGCCGCATGCCGGGGTGCGGTTGACCCCAGCGGTGGAAGCCGGGTTGATCGCGGACGCGAAAAGCCTGCCGGACACCGACTGGCACATTCCGCAGTTGTACGACTTCGCCGAAGAACTGGGCGCGAGCACTCTGGCTGCCGAGTACTCGCGGTTCGTCATCGACCTGAATCGTCCGTCCGACGACAAACCGCTGTACGCCGGCGCCACCACCGGACTGTATCCGGCGACGCTGTTCGATGGCATTCCGTTGTTCCGCGAAGGGCACGAGCCATCGAAAGAAGAGCGCGCAACCTATCTGGAGCAGATCTGGACGCCGTATCACCGCACGCTGCAGGAAGAGCTGGTACGACTGAAAGCCGAGTTCGGTTACGCGCTGCTGTTCGATGCGCACTCGATCCGCTCGATCATCCCGCACCTGTTCGACGGCAAACTGCCGGACTTCAACCTCGGCACCTTCAACGGCGCCAGTTGCGATCCGCAACTCGCTACGCAGCTGGAAGCGATCTGCGCGCGCCACGGCGATTACAGCCATGTGCTCAACGGCCGCTTCAAGGGTGGCCACATCACCCGCCAGTACGGCAACCCGGCCGAGAACATCCACGCGGTGCAACTGGAGTTGTGCCAGAGCACCTACATGGAAGAGTTCGAACCGTTCCGCTATCGCGCCGATCTGGCCGAGCCGACGCAAGTAGTGCTCAAGCAACTGCTGCAGGGCTATCTGGCGTGGGCAAAGTCTCACTACAGCGCATAACCCCTGTGGGAGCGAGCCTGCTCGCGAAGGCGTCCGGTCAGCCAACATCTACGTTGAATGACACACCGCATTCGCGAGCAGGCTCGCTCCCACAGGATCGTGTACACCCTGCGAAGTTTACGGCTGACAAACGGTGACTGCTCTAGAGCATGCTCATTGACGTAAATCGGGTTTATGATGCCCAACGGCAGAATAATAGAAGTCCCCCCAGGGATGACCTCGACCCCTTACGGAGCGCGCAATGCAGACTTTGTTTCCGCAGATCAAACCTCACGCCCGGCACGATCTGGCTGTCGATGACACCCATACGCTATACGTCGACGAAAGCGGTTCGCCGGAGGGTTTGCCGGTTGTGTTCATCCACGGCGGCCCCGGCGCCGGTTGCGACGCGCAGAGCCGTCGCTATTTCGATCCGAACCTGTACCGCATTGTCACCTTCGACCAGCGCGGCTGCGGACGCTCCACGCCGCACGCGAGCCTGGAAAACAACACCACCTGGGATCTGGTCGCTGACCTTGAGCGCATCCGCAAACACCTGGGCATCGACAAATGGGTGCTGTTCGGCGGCTCGTGGGGTTCGACCCTGGCGCTGGCTTACGCACAAACCCACCCGGAGCGTGTTCACGGTCTGATCCTGCGCGGGATCTTTCTCTGCCGTCCGCAGGAAATCGAGTGGTTCTATCAGGCCGGTGCCAGCCGTCTGTTCCCTGATTACTGGCAGGACTACATCGCGCCGATTCCGCTGGACGAACGCGACGACCTGCTCAGCGCTTTCCACAAGCGTCTGACCGGTAACGACCAGATCGCCCAGATGCACGCGGCCAAAGCCTGGTCGACCTGGGAAGGGCGCACCGCGACCCTGCGGCCGAACCCGCTGGTGGTCGATAGGTTCTCCGAGCCGCAACGCGCGCTGTCGATTGCGCGGATCGAATGCCACTATTTCACCAACAATGCTTTCCTTGAGCCGAACCAGCTGATTCGCGACATGGGCAAGATTGCCCATCTGCCGGGCGTGATCATTCACGGCCGCTATGACGTGATCTGCCCGCTCGACAACGCCTGGGAACTGCATCAAGCCTGGCCGAACAGCGAACTGCAGGTAATCCGTGATGCCGGCCACGCAGCCTCGGAACCGGGCATCACCGATGCACTGGTGCGTGCTGCGGGCAACATGGCCCGGCGCCTGCTCGACCTGCCGCCCGAAGAAGCATGAAGGGCCTTTTACAGCGCGTTCGCGGTGCGCGCGTCGAGGTAGATGGAGAGGTAGTGGGCGCCGTTGATCACGGTTTGCTGGTGCTGGTGGCGGTCGAACCCGACGACACGCGTACCAGCGCCGACAAACTTCTGCATAAACTGCTTAACTATCGGGTATTCAGTGATGCGGAGGGCAAGATGAACTTGTCCCTCGCCGATGTCGGTGGCGGGTTGCTGCTGGTCTCGCAGTTCACCCTCGCGGCCGACACCAAAAGCGGGTTGCGCCCGAGCTTTTCGACGGCCGCGCCTCCAGCCTTGGGCGAGGAATTGTTCGACTATCTATTGAGCAGTGCGAAACAGGTGCATGGCACTGTGGCATCAGGTAGATTCGGCGCCGATATGCAGGTGCATTTGGTCAACGATGGCCCGGTTACCTTTTTGTTACAGACCTGAATGCGCTTGAAACACCTTTTTGGGAAGTTTCGACTGTTTTTAGGGTGTTTTCGCGATAAATACTTTGTTACCCCTGATGCGTTGTCATGCGGGCTACTAGATAATCGCGCGCACTGGGATCAGCGTTCGCTGATCCATTTTCACTTAGGTAGAGACTTGTCCGGATCCGATTGGGGAATCATTTTGCCCCTGCGGAGTCGGAACAATGCTCGCCAACCTGGCATATAGATAGCTAGCCGTTGGTTTTTTGATCTGTTTTCGGCGAGGGTTGCTCGTGATTGTTAGTCCCTGTAATGCAGCAAAAATGTCTGCCAAACGCATGCGAAGTGCCCTGGTAGCGGGTTCGGCGCTCCTGTGCCTGCTCAGCGCCGGTCAGCTTTGGGCGTTCAATCTTGACGATGTATCGGCGAAAGCTAAAGAACTGGCCGGGCAGAAGTTCGAAGCCCCGCGCAGCAATTTGCCGAACGAATTCCGCGACATGAAGTTCGCGGACTATCAGAAAATCCGCTTCCTCACCGAAAAGGCTGAGTGGGCTGATCAGAAGACTCCGTTCAAACTCTCTTTCTATCACCAGGGTATGCACTTCGATACACCGGTGAAAATCAACGAAATCACGGCGAACACCGTCGAAGAGATCAAATACGATCCGACGCGCTTCGATTTCGGCGACCTGAAATTCGATCCGAAAGCCACCGAACAACTGGGCTACGCCGGTTTCCGTGTGCTGTACCCGATCAACAAGGCTGACAAGCAAGACGAAATCATGACCATGCTCGGCGCGAGTTACTTCCGCGTTGTCGGCAAGGGCCACACCTACGGCCTCTCGGCGCGTGGTCTGGCGATTGATACCGCGCTGCCGTCGGGTGAAGAATTCCCGCGTTTCCGCGAGTTCTGGATTCAACAGCCGAAGCCGGGCGACAAGCACCTGGTGATCTTCGCCCTGCTGGATTCGCCGCGTGCCACCGGTGCCTATCGTCTGATCCTGCGTCCGGGCAGCGACACCATCGTCGACGTCAAGGCGCAGATGTTCCTTCGTGACAAGGTCGGCAAACTGGGCATCGCGCCACTGACCAGCATGTTCCTGTTCGGCGCCAACCAGCCGTCGAAGGTCCTCAACTACCGTCGTGAACTGCACGACTCCAGCGGCCTGTCGATTCATGCCGGCAACGGCGAGTGGATCTGGCGCCCGCTGAACAACCCGAAACACCTGGCCGTGAGCAACTTCAGTGTCGAGAACCTGCGTGGTTTCGGTCTGCTGCAGCGTGGCCGCGACTTCAGCCACTACGAAGACCTCGACGATCGCTACGACAAGCGCCCAAGCGCCTGGATCGAGCCGAAGGGCGAGTGGGGCAAGGGCACCGTTGATCTGGTAGAAATCCCGACCGCCGACGAAACCAACGACAACATCGTTGCGTTCTGGAGCCCGGAAAAAATGCCGGAGCCGGGCCAACCACTGGACTTCGCGTACCGCATGCACTGGACCATGGACGAGGCGGCGATTCACGCGCCTGACAGCGCCTGGGTATCGCAGACTCTGCGTTCGACCGGTGACGTCAAGCAATCGAACCTGATTCGTCAGCCGGACGGCAGCGTTGCCTACCTGGTCGACTTCGAAGGTCCGTCGCTGGCCGCGCTGACCCCGGATGCCGATGTGCGCAGTCAGGTCAGTGTTGGTGACAACGCCGAACTGGTTGAGAACAGCGTGCGCTACAACCCGGAAACCAAAGGCTGGCGCTTGACCCTGCGGATGAAAATCAAGGACGCGAGCAAGTCGACCGAGATGCGTGCCGCTCTGGTGCAGCCGGTCGTGACCGCTGATCTGGCGAAATCGGTACCGGCGTCCAACTCGTCCGTCGCCAAGGCCGACAAGGTTGCCGCCAAGCAACAAGAGAAAATCGACAAGGAAGCCAAGGCCGCCGAGGCCAAACAGGCCGACGCCAAGCCAGCCGCGGATGCCAAGGACAAGGCCAACAAAGACGCCAAGCAGCCAGTTGCTGCGGACGCGGCCCCAGCCACACCGGAATCGGCACCGACTGAAGAAGTCCTGACCGAGACCTGGAGCTATCAGTTGCCTGCCGATGAGTAACTCTCAAGTACAGCCAGAGACTCTGTCCGAGTATCTGGCGCATCTGCCGATGACCGACGAGCAGCGCGCGGAACTCGCGGGCTGCCAGTCGTTCAGCGAGTTGCATGAACGCCTGTCGTCCTCGACATTCGACGCCCCTGCCGAAGCCGCCCAGGCTTCGGTGGGCAAGCGCCTGACGCTGAGCACGGCTGAAGAGCTGGAAGAAGCGGAAATGCTGGTGCTCGACGCCAGCGGTCGGGTCAGCCTCAAGGCCACCCCACCGATCCGCCGTACCAAGGTGGTTCCGGAGCCGTGGCGCACCAATATTCTGGTGCGTGGCTGGCGCCGTATGACCGGTCGCACCAACCCGCCGCAGCCGCCGAAGGACGAAAACGTCCTGCCGGCCGCGCGCTGGCGCACCGTCGGTTCGATCCGTCGCTACATTCTGTTGCTGCTGATGCTCGGTCAGACCATCGTCGCCGGCTGGTACATGAAAGGCATCATGCCGTACCAGGGCTGGTCCTTCGTCGATCTGGAAGAAGTCCTGCATCAACCGTTGTTGCAAACCGCCACGCAAGTGCTGCCATATGCGCTGCAAACCAGCATCCTGATTCTGTTCGGGATTCTGTTCTGCTGGGTATCCGCCGGTTTCTGGACCGCATTGATGGGCTTCCTCGAGTTGCTCACCGGTCACGATAAATACCGTATCTCCGGCAAAAGCGCCGGCAACGAGCCGATTGCCAAAGACGCCCGTACCGCGCTGGTGATGCCGATCTGCAACGAAGACGTACCGCGCGTGTTCGCCGGTCTGCGCGCAACGTTCGAATCGGTCGCCGCCACCGGTGATCTGGATCGTTTCGACTTCTTCGTGCTCAGCGACAGTAACGACACCGATATCTGTGTCGCCGAGCAACAGGCCTGGCTGGATGTCTGCCGCGAAGCCAAAGGCTTCGGCAAGATCTTCTATCGTCGCCGTCGCCGTCGTGTGAAACGCAAGAGCGGCAATCTCGACGACTTCTGCCGTCGTTGGGGCGGTGACTATAAGTACATGGTCGTGCTCGACGCTGACTCGGTGATGAGCGGCGAGTGCCTGACCAGTCTGGTGCGCTTGATGGAAGCCACGCCGGACGCCGGGATCATCCAGACCGCGCCGCGTGCGTCGGGCATGGACACCCTGTATGCGCGCATGCAGCAATTTGCGACCCGCGTGTACGGCCCGCTGTTTACCGCCGGTCTGCACTTCTGGCAGCTGGGTGAATCCCACTATTGGGGTCACAACGCGATCATTCGCATGAAGCCGTTTATCGACCACTGCGCCTTGGCGCCGTTGCCGGGTAAAGGTGCGTTCTCCGGTGCGATTCTGTCTCACGACTTCGTTGAAGCCGCGTTGATGCGCCGTGCCGGTTGGGGCGTGTGGATTGCCTACGACTTGCCGGGCAGCTACGAAGAACTGCCGCCGAACCTGCTCGACGAACTCAAGCGTGACCGTCGCTGGTGCCACGGCAACCTGATGAACTTCCGCCTGTTCCTGGTCAAAGGCATGCACCCGGTGCACCGCGCGGTGTTCCTCACCGGCGTGATGTCGTACCTGTCGGCGCCGTTGTGGTTCTTCTTCCTGGTGCTGTCGACCGCGCTGCTGGCGGTGAACACGCTGATGGAGCCGCAGTACTTCCTTGAACCGCGTCAGCTCTATCCGCTGTGGCCACAATGGCACCCGGACAAGGCGATCGCGCTGTTCTCGACGACCATCGTGCTGCTGTTCCTGCCGAAACTGTTGAGCATCATCCTGATCTGGGCCAAGGGCGCGAAAGAGTTCGGCGGCAAGTTCAAGGTGACCCTGTCGATGCTGCTGGAGATGCTGTTCTCCATGCTGCTGGCGCCGGTGCGGATGATTTTCCACACCCGTTTCGTCCTTGCCGCGTTCCTCGGCTGGGCGGCGACCTGGAATTCCCCGCAGCGTGACGACGACTCGACGCCATGGAGCGAAGCGGTCAAACGCCACGGCCCGCAGACCCTGCTGGGCTTCTGCTGGGCGCTGCTGGTGATCTGGCTGAACCCGAGCTTCCTTTGGTGGCTGGTGCCGATCGTCGGTTCGCTGATGCTGTCGATCCCGGTATCGGTGATCTCCAGCCGTGTCGGTCTGGGCCTGAAGTCCCGTGACGAGAGCCTGTTCCTCATCCCTGAGGAATACAATCCGCCACAGGCGCTGCTGGCGACTGATCAGTACACCCACGAAAATCGTTACCACGCCCTCAACGACGGCTTCGTCCGCGCGGTGGTCGACCCACAGCAGAACGCTTTGGCGTGCTCGCTGGCGACCTCGCGTCACGGTCAGGCCGAGCCGATCGAGTGGCTGCGTCAGGAACGTGTGCGTCACGCGATCAAGGTCGGCCCGGCCGGGCTGAACAACCATGATCGGTTGCAATTACTGAGCGACCCTGTGGCGCTGGCGCGTCTTCATGAGCTGGTCTGGGCCGAAGGTCACGCTGAGTGGCTGGATGCCTGGCGGGCTTCGGTGAAAGCCGATCCGCATGCGCCGTTGTTGCCGTTGCGACCGGTGAGCTTGCAGGCTCAGCCGGCCTGATGAGAGAACCCCGCTGATTCAGCGGGGTTTTTTTGTGGCGCCGAAAAGCCCCTCACCCTAGCCCTCTCCCAGAGGGAGAGGGGACTGACCGAGTTGGATGTTCGAGTTACACCGACCTGATCTTGCTTTACCGAATCCATAATCGACTCGATCTTTCAGGTCCGCGTATAGCTTGAGACACCTCGGTCGGCTCCCTCTCCCTCCGGGAGAGGGCTGGGGTGAGGGTCAGCTCGTGATTGTTAAACAAATCGTCCATTAAACCTTGTGCAAAAAAACGAGTGCGTTAGCATCCGTCCCCGAATTGGCGCACCCGGGCTTTTTTGCCCGTCACTGTTGGTTTTCGCGCCGCACACGCAATGGTTTTGGGGACTTGAAGATGAAGAAGTATCTGTCGATGCTGCTGGTCGGCGTCACGGCACTGGTTGCAGTCAATGCGGCGCAAGCCGGTGCAATCGATGACGCGGTCAAGCGCGGCACGTTGAAAGTCGGTATGGATCCGACCTACATGCCGTTCGAAATGACCAACAAGCGCGGCGAAATCATCGGCTTTGAAGTCGACATCCTCAAGGCCATGTCCAAGGCCATGGGCGTCAAGCTGGAGCTGGTTTCCACGGGTTACGACGGCATCATCCCGGCGCTGATGACCGACAAGTTCGACATGATCGGCAGCGGCATGACCCTGACTCAGGAACGCAACCTGCGCCTGAACTTCAGCGAACCGTTCATCGTTGTCGGCCAGACCCTGCTGATCCGCAAGGAGCTGGAAGGCACCATCAAGTCGTACAAAGACCTGAACACTGCCGACTACCGTATCACCTCCAAACTCGGCACCACCGGCGAAATGGTCGCCAAGAAGCTGATCTCCAAAGCCAAATACCACGGCTACGACAACGAGCAGGAAGCCGTGCTCGACGTGGTCAACGGCAAGGCTGACGCCTTCATCTACGATGCCCCGTACAACGTGGTTGCGGTGACCAAGGTCGGCGCCGGCAAACTGGTGTTCCTCGACAAGCCGTTCACCTACGAGCCTTTGGCCTTCGGTCTGAAGAAGGGCGACTACGACAGCCTCAACTTCATCAACAACTTCCTGCACCAGATCCACGAAGACGGCACCTACGATCGCATCCATGACAAGTGGTTCAAGAGCACCGAGTGGCTCAAGGACATGGAATAACGCTGGTCTGCCAGACCGCGTCGCCCCTTTCGCGAGCAGGCTCGCTCCCACATTGGAATGCATTTCAAATGTGGGAGCGAGCCTGCTCGCGAAGAGGGCCTTGTAAGCAACACCAATTCCGGAACCTGCAATGAAACAGAAAAAAGCCCAATGGCCCTGGCACGTCCTCACCGTGCTGGTGCTGGTCGGCCTCGCGGGCGCGTTGTATTACGCGACGTCGCTGATGTCCTACGAATGGCGCTGGAATCGCGTGCCGCAGTACTTCGCCTATCAGGCTGAAGAAACCCAGCGTGCCACGGACATTTCCACCGTCACCGAACTGGTGCGCAAGGGCAGCAGCGCGCAAGTCACTCTGCGCAATGACGCCGGTGACGAGCAGCACCTGACCGTCGACGAGAACAGCCTGCAATTCGCTCAGGGCGACGATGTGGCCGAAGGCGACGTCGTGGGCGTGACCCGGCATTGGGCGGCAGGACCGTTGTTGTGGGGCCTTTGGACCACGCTTTGGCTGTCAGTCGTTTCCGGTGTCCTGGGTTTGCTGATCGGTCTGGTCACTGGCCTGTGCCGGCTGTCGAACAACCCGACCCTGCGCGACCTCTCGACCATTTACGTCGAGCTGGTACGCGGCACGCCGCTGCTGGTGCAGATTTTCATTTTCTATTTCTTCATCGGCACGGTGATGAACCTGTCCCGCGAATTCGCCGGGATCGCCGCGCTGTCGCTGTTCACCGGTGCCTACGTGGCCGAGATCATCCGTTCCGGGGTGCAATCGATTGCCCGTGGCCAGAACGAAGCGGCGCGTTCGCTCGGTCTGAGTGCCGGTCAGTCGATGCGCCACGTGGTGCTGCCGCAAGCGCTGAAACGCGTGCTGCCGCCGCTGGCCGGGCAGTTCATCAGCCTGGTCAAGGACACCTCGCTGGTGTCGGTGATCGCCATCACCGAGCTGCTGAAAAGCGGCCGTGAAGTCATCACCACCTCGTTCTCGCCGTTCGAGATTCTGTTCTGCGTCGCCGGTCTGTACCTGTTGATCAACCTGCCGCTGTCGAAAATCGCCAGCCGACTTGAGCGGAGGCTCGCGCAAAGTGATTGAAGTCCGCGATCTGGTAAAAGTCTTCGACACCCGTGGGCAAGTGGTGCGCGCGGTGGATAACGTCAGTACCACGGTGGCCAAGGGCGAAGTGCTGGTGGTCATCGGCCCGTCCGGTTCCGGAAAGTCGACTTTCCTGCGTTGCCTCAATGGCCTGGAGGAATTCGATTCCGGCTCGGTGAGCATCGACGGTCTGCAACTGGCCGACCCGACAACCGACGTCAACGCCTACCGCCGCGAAGTCGGCATGGTCTTTCAGCACTTCAACCTGTTCCCGCACATGACCGTGCTGGAAAACCTCTGTCTGGCGCAGAAAGTCGTGCGCAAGCGCGGCAAGAAAGAGCGCGAGGCCAAGGCGATGGAGTTGCTGCAGAAGGTCGGTATTGCACAGAAGGCCAATGAGTTTCCGTCACGCCTGTCCGGCGGTCAGCAACAGCGCGTGGCGATCGCCCGGGCGCTGGCGATGGAGCCGAAGGTCATGTTGTTCGATGAGCCAACCTCGGCGCTCGACCCGGAAATGGTCGGCGAGGTGCTGGACGTGATGAAGAACCTGGCCGTGGAAGGCATGACCATGGTCTGCGTGACCCATGAGATGGGCTTTGCCCGGGAAGTGGCGGATCGGGTGTTATTTTTCGATCACGGCAAGCTGCTGGAAGATGCGGCGCCGGCGGAATTCTTTGATGCGCCGAAGGATCCGCGCGCGAAGGCTTTCTTACGTCAGGTCTTGTAATTTCAGCGTCTCTCAGGACGCCTTCGCGAGCAGGCTCGCTCCCACAGTTGACCGAGTAGTCCAGGCGGACGCGGTCCAATGTGGGAGCGAGCCTGCTCGCGAATGGCATCACCCCGGTCCACAGTGAACCGAGGCCGATGAATCACTTCAAACCTTGAATCGACCGACCAGCATCTGTAGATGCGTGCCCAAGCGCGCCAGCTCAACGCTGGAAGCCGCCGTCTCTTCGCTCGCCGCCGACGTCTGATCCGACACATCCCGCACATTCAGCACGCTACGGTTGATCTCTTCAGCCACCGCGCTCTGCTGCTCGGCCGCTGCCGCAATCTGTTGGTTCATCGCCTGAATCGCCGAAACTGTGCGGGTGATGCTTTCCAGCGAACCGCCCGCGCGACGGGTCAGCTCAACGCTGCTGTCAGTGAGGGTGCGGCTGTTGTCCATGATCGTTGCCACTTGCTGGGTGCCGTTTTGCAGACCGACGATCAGCTCTTCGATCTCTTCGGTGGACTTCTGCGTGCGCTGGGCGAGGCTGCGTACTTCATCGGCAACCACGGCAAACCCACGCCCGGCTTCACCGGCACGCGCAGCCTCGATGGCGGCGTTGAGGGCCAGCAGGTTGGTTTGCTGGGCCACGGATTTGATCACGTCGAGGACGCTGCCGATCTTGTCGCTTTCGCGTTTCAGTTCGCCCATGGCCTCGGTGGAGTGGCCGACTTCAACCGCCAGACGCTCGATCTGTGCGATCGCTTCGCCCACCACTTTGTCGCCTTCGCGAGCCTGTTGGTCAGCGGCGACGGCGGCTTCGGAAGCTTCTTCGGCGTTGCGCGCAACT
This sequence comes from Pseudomonas sp. M20, assembly GCF_045037865.1. Classification (NCBI taxonomy): domain Bacteria; kingdom Pseudomonadati; phylum Pseudomonadota; class Gammaproteobacteria; order Pseudomonadales; family Pseudomonadaceae; genus Pseudomonas; species Pseudomonas sp. M20. Next base: position 5,294,877 of record NZ_CP173611.1, on the reverse strand, counting down.
TCCTGCACGGTGGCGGCCATTTCGTTCATGGCGGTGGCGACTTGATCGGTCTCGATTTTCTGATTATTGACCCCGGCACTGGTTTGTTCGGTCACCGCCGACAGCTCTTCAGCGGCGCTGGCGATCTGGGTGACGCCATCGCTGATCCCGCCCACCAGTTCACGCAAGCCTTGAGTCATGCTCTGCATCGAGCGTTGCAATTGGCCCAGTTCATCGCGACGCAGGGACACCAGATTGTGGGTCAGGTCGCCAGCGGCCACGCGCTCGGCGACTTTCAGGGTCTGGTTCAGCGGGATGATGATCTGGCGGGTGATCGCCCAAGCGGCCAGCAGGCCGAACGCCACGGCCAGTAGAGTGGCGATGATCAGCATGTTTTTGGCGTGAGCGGCATCGGTGTCACGTACGACCGTTTGCGATTCAGTGAGTTTCTTGCTGACGTCGATGAGGATGTCGCCCTGAGTCGACATGCGCACAGCGGCCTTGGCGTTGTTGACCTGGGAGTCGCGGAACTGTGCAACCGCGGCACGATAGGCTTTGATCGAATCAGTGGCCTGTTGCAGGTTGGCAATGTGCTGTTCCGGCAGCTTGGCTGGCAGGCTGTCGAGATTCTTCAGCGCATTGTCGATGGCGTCGAGCGCCGGTTGCTCAGCTTCGGCCTTACCGCTGTAGGTGTAGCCGCGCACTTGATAGCGCGCCTGTTGCAGCAGTTTGCTCAGATCGATCACGCTGTTGAATTGCGCGACGCTGTCACCCGCCAGCATGGATTTTTCCACTTCCGCGACTTTCGCCACGGCGTTGTCGGCACTCGCGCCGAGCTTGCTGCGGGCGTCTTCGCGCTGCACGGTGGCTTGGGTCATGTCGGCAAAGGCACGTTTGTACTCGGCGACGGCGGCCAGTTGTTGATCGACCATCGCCGCGTCGGACGGCTGTTCAATCAGGCTGTGCGCGGTTTGCAGGCCGCTGTCGAGCTTGTTGAGCAGATCGGTGACCGCGCCAGGACCTTGTTCGCCGCGGCGTGCTTCGTAGTCCAGGCGCGCAAGGCGCAGGTCCTTGGTCAGCTCATTGAGGCTGGAGATAAAGCCGAGTTTGTCACCACGGCTGATGATGCCGCTCATGCCGGTCCAGCCGGTGAAGGTGATCAACAGTGTCAGCAACAGCACCAGGCCGAAACCGATTCCCAGCTTGCGTTTGACGCTGACGTTTCCAAGACTCTCGGCTAACCAACGGTACATGCGACGACTCCCCGACCACTAATTGGACTTATGGAGAGGGTATCGGCCGAATGATGGCAATCTGTAACGCCATTTATCCGCCGGACCCGCACGGTATCAATGTAGGAGCTGCCGTAGGCTGCGATCTTTTGATCTTGCTTCTAAAAACAACATCAAAAGATCGCAGCCTGCGGCAGCTCCTACAGGGGAGCGGTGTTTGGTTAGAAGAGGCGGGCGAGGAGGGCGGTGACGGCGGTTTCGACGCGCAGGATGCGTTCGCCGAGTTGCACCGGTTGCAGGCCGGACTTGGCCAGCAGATCGATTTCGTAGGGAATCCAGCCGCCTTCAGGGCCGATGGCCAGCGTCACTGGTTCGCTGAGCGCGCGTGGGCACGGTGGATAGTTACCGGGATGGCCGACCAAACCGAGGGTGCCTTCGGTAATCGCCGGCAGCCGATCTTCAACGAACGGCTTGAAGCGCTTCTCGATGATGATTTCCGGCAGCACGGTATCGCGGGCCTGTTCGAGGCCGAGGATCAAATTTTCGCGAATCGCTGCAGGTTCAAGAAACGGCGTCTGCCAAAAGCTCTTCTCGACCCGATAGCTGTTGACCAGAATCACCTTGGACACGCCCATGGTCGCCACGGTCTGAAACACCCGGCGAAGCATCTTCGGCCGCGGCAGGGCGAGCACCAGGGTCAACGGCAGCTTGGCAGGTGGCGGCTGATCGAGGTTGACGCGCAGTTCGGCTTCACCCGCTTCCAGGCGCAGCAACTCGGCCGAACCCATCAACCCATCGATGCGCCCGACGCGCAGACTGTCACCGACTTCCGAACGATGAACTTCCTGCATGTGCGTCAGACGTCGATCACGCAGGACCACGCGGTCAGCCGCAATGAAATCGGCCTCTTCGAGCAACAGCAGGTTCATGCCTGGGTCGCTGGCGGCTGGTCGTTGTGGTCGTCGGCCGGGTTCTCGTCCGGACGTTCGCGCTTGCTGATCAAACCACCGAACAGAATGCCGATTTCAAACAGCATCCACATCGGCACGGCCAGCAGGGTTTGCGAGAAGATGTCCGGCGGCGTCAGGATCATGCCGACCACGAAGCAGCCGATGATCACGTACGGGCGGATCTTTTTCAGGTAGGCCACGTCGACCACGCCGATCCACACCAGCAGCACCACGGCCACCGGGATCTCGAACGCCACGCCGAAGGCGAAAAACAGCGTCATGACGAAGTCGAGGTAACTGGCGATGTCGGTCATCATTTCCACGCCGGCCGGGGTGGCAGCGGCGAAGAATTTGAAGATCAGCGGGAACACGAAGTAATAGGCGAACGCCATGCCGGTGTAGAACAACAGAATGCTCGACACCAGCAGCGGCACCGCGATGCGCTTCTCATGCTTGTACAGGCCCGGCGCGATAAAGCCCCAGATCTGATGCAGGATCACCGGGATCGCGAGGAACAGCGAGACCATCATCGTCAGCTTCAGCGGCGTCAGGAACGGCGACGACACGTCGGTAGCGATCATCGTCGCGCCGACCGGCAGGTATTGGCGCAGCGGCGTCGAGACGAAGGTGTAGATCTGCTGGGTGAACGCAAACAGCCCGGCGAAGATGATGAAGATCGCCGCCACACAACGCAGCAGGCGGGTGCGCAACTCGGTGAGGTGCGAAACCAGCGGCATGTGCTGGTCGTTTTCGGGGAGATCGCTCATGGGGCTCGCGGCGGCAGAGTAGGGTCTTGAGGCGCTGGTGTGATCGGCGCGGCGGTTGGCGCAACGTGTTCAACAGATTGTTCCACAGCGGCTGGCGCCGGCTCTGTCGGTGCTACAACGGCAGCGGGTGCCGGTGCTGGCGTAACAGGCGCGGTCGGCGCATGAATTGTCTGCTGACCTACATGCTCAACCGGCGTCGGCTCTTGCTGAACCGGCGTGAAAATCTTCCGCGCCTCCTGCTCCAGCGACAGAATGTGCTCGTTGTGCAGTTGCCGACGGATCTCGTCGGCGCCGATTTCACGTTCAACTTCCTGTTTGATCGCGTTGAAGCTGCGCTTCAGCCGGCCGACCCACAGGCCTGCGGTGCGTGCAGCGCCCGGCAGACGCTCGGGGCCCAGCACCAGCAGGGCGACGAGGCCGACGAGCAGCAGTTCAGAGAAGCTGATACCAAACATTAGTCAGTGCTCACACGTCTTTGCGGATCGGCTCTTCGACTTTCTGCGCCTGCACGTCAATGGTGTGCGGCGGGTTGGCCTGAGCGGTGGCTTGCGGCTGCACCGGTGGCACTGGCTGCGCAGGCGTCACGGTTGGATCAGCGGCCGGTTTTTCATCGTCGTTCATGGCTTTGCGGAAGCCCTTGATCGATTCGCCAACGTCGGTGCCGAGGTTTTTCAGTTTCTTGGTGCCGAACACCAGCACCACGACAACCAGAATGACGATCCAGTGTTTCCAGTCAAAAATGCCCATGTTGCTGTTCCTCTCTAAAAATTGTTCAGGCGGACGGACGCGAGGCTTTCTCGACGTGTCCGGACAGGCCGAAGCGACGATCCAGTTCATCCAGCACGGCCTGCGGATGCTGCCCCAGTTGAGCAAGCATGACCATGCTGTGGAACCACAGGTCGGCGGTCTCGTAGATCACGTCACTGCAGTCGCCGCTGATCGCAGCGTCCTTGGCGGCAATAATGGTTTCGACCGACTCTTCGCCGACTTTCTCCAGAATCTTGTTCAAACCCTTGTGATACAGACTAGCCACATACGAGCTGTCGGCGGCTGCGCCTTTGCGCTCTTCAAGTACCTGAGCGAGGCGGGTCAGGGTGTCACTCATGTTTGTGTCCTGCGGAATAGATAGCGTGCGGATCTTTCAGAACCGGGTCGACGGTTTTCCAGTCGCCGTTTTCGAAGACACGGTAAAAGCAGCTTTGACGGCCGGTATGGCAAGCGATGTCGCCGATCTGTTCAACCATCAGGATGATCACGTCGGCGTCACAGTCCAGACGCATTTCATGCAGCGTCTGTACATGGCCGGACTCTTCGCCCTTGCGCCACAGCTTGCCACGGGAACGTGACCAGTAGATGGCACGGTTTTCCGCAGCGGTCAGTTCGAGCGCTTCGCGGTTCATCCAAGCCATCATCAGTACGCGTCCGGTCTTGTGATCCTGGGCAATCGCCGGCACCAGGCCATCAGCGTCCCATTTGATCTCGTCCAGCCAGTTTTTCATCTTCAATTCCCGAAACGCAGCTACAAGCTTTGAGCTCCAAGCTGCAAGTAAGAGCAGATTGCGGTGTTCCAGTATCGTCAGGCTTGCAGCTCGCAGCTTATAACTTGCAGCTGATTCGTGCTATCGGCGAACGACCAGATACAAGCCGACGGCCACCATGATTCCGGCCGGCCAATGCCCCAATTCGTGCAGCGGGCCACCGATGGCGAGGATTACCCCGCCGGCCAGATGCGCGCAACCGAGCAGGCGCAGGAACCAGTCGTCCTTGCGTTTATGCCATGGCGGCGGTGGGTCGTAGGCGTGCGGTTGCGACATGCGTTCGAGCAGATCACGAGCCATGTTGGCCAAATGCGGCAGCTGTTCAAACTGGCTCTGCACGTTGCCCAGCAAGGCTTTCGGGCTGACGCGCTCGCGCATCCAGCGTTCGAGGAATGGCTGCGCGGTGTTCCACAGGTCCAGATCCGGATACAGCTGACGGCCAAGACCTTCGATGTTCAGCAGGGTCTTTTGCAGCAGCACCAGTTGCGGCTGCACTTCCATGTTGAAGCGCCGCGCGGTCTGGAACAGGCGCATCAGCACCTGGCCAAATGAAATATCTTTTAACGGTTTTTCGAAGATCGGTTCGCACACGGTACGGATCGCCGCTTCGAATTCGTTGAGTTTGGTTTCCGCCGGCACCCAGCCCGAATCAATGTGCAGTTGCGCCACGCGACGGTAGTCACGCTTGAAGAAGGCGAACAGATTGCGCGCCAGATAATCCTGGTCTTCCGGGGTCAGGCTGCCGACGATGCCGCAGTCGATCGCGATGTACTGCGGGCTCCACGGATTGACGGTGCTGACGAAGATGTTGCCTGGGTGCATGTCGGCATGGAAAAAGCTGTCGCGGAATACTTGGGTGAAGAAGATCTCCACGCCACGTTCGGCGAGCATTTTCATGTCGGTGCGCTGGTCGGCGAGGGTTGCCAGATCGGTGACCTGAATGCCGTAGATGCGTTCCATCACCAGCACTTTCGGCCGGCACCAGTCCCAATAGACTTGCGGTACATACAGCAGCGGCGAGCCTTCGAAGTTGCGCTTCAACTGGCTGGCGTTGGCCGCCTCGCGAAGCAGATCGAGTTCGTCGTAGATGGTTTTTTCGTAGTCCTGCACGACGTCGACCGGGTGCAGCAGACGCGCGTCGGCAGACAGTTTTTCAGCCGCGCGGGCAAGGATGAACAGCCACGCCAGATCCTGCGCAATGATCGGCTTCAGACCCGGGCGGATCACCTTCACCACGACTTCTTCGCCGGTTTTCAGCTGCGCGGCATGCACCTGCGCCACCGAAGCCGAAGCCAACGGTTCGACGTCAAAACGGCTGAACACGTCGCTGATCTTCTTGCCCAGTTGCTCCTCGATCAGCTTGATCGACAGCTGCGAATCGAACGGCGGCACGCGATCCTGCAAGCGCATCAGCTCATCGGCGATGTCTTCCGGCAGCAGGTCGCGGCGGGTCGAAAGAATCTGCCCGAACTTGATGAAAATCGGCCCGAGGTCCTGCAGCGCCAGGCGCAAACGCGCGCCCCGGCTCAGGTCCAGCGGCTTGCGCGGGAACCAGCGCCACGGCAGCACATAGCGCAGCGCCAGGAGAAACCAGGGCAGCGGCAGATCGAACAGCAGGTCATCGAGGCGGTAGCGGATCACGACAGACTGGATGCGCAGCAGACGGCGGACGGCGAGCAGCTTCATGCGTTATCGCTTGGGTCGAGGGATCGGGAAAGGCGCTCGAAACGCGCCTCGAGACGTTCCAGATCAAGTTTGATCCGGTCCAGTTCGCTAAACCGCGCTTCGGCTTCGCGCTGCCCGACGAGGGTGCGCGATTCTTCGGCAAGGTATTCGGCGAGGTTCTGGTTAAGGCTGGCAAATCCTTGTTGATACCAGCGCGCGCGGCTGCGCAGATGGCCACCGACCAGTTGCGTGGCGACCGGGCCGAGCCAGCGCGAGAGTTCGTACTCCCAGTCCAGCTCAAGATCCTGCAGCACACCGGCCAGTTCCAGCAGCACGCCGCTGTCGCCATCGAGTTCGACTTCCGGGGCGTGCAGCACCGCAGTCTTGTCTTTGCTCACGGCCAGTTTGATCAGGCTCGAGGCCGGCGCACGCAGGGTGCAGTCGACAGCGGTTTCCCAATGGGACGCCAGCATCAAACCTTCGTCGCTCGGCAGAATGAACAGTTGCAGCGCCGGGCTGCGGCAGTCGACGGCAATCACCTTGCCGGTCAAATGCGCCAGCCGTGGCAACGCCGTGCTGTCGAGACGCAGCACCCGGTTGAGGCCGAGTTCAACGCTGGCGAGCAGCCCGGTGAGCAACATCAGGGCTTGATGCCACGGTGCAGGGCGACGATGCCTGCGGTCATGTTGTGATAGGTCACGCGGTCGAAACCGGCGTCGACCATCATCGACTTCAGGGTTTCCTGATTCGGGTGCATGCGGATCGATTCGGCCAGATAGCGATAGCTTTCCGAGTCGTTGGTGATCAGCTTGCCCATCAGCGGCATGAAGGCGAACGAATAGGCATCGTAGGCTTTCGACATCAGCGCGTTGGTCGGCTTGGAGAATTCCAGCACCAACAAACGACCGCCGGGCTTGAGCACGCGCAGCATTGAGCGCAGGGCGTCTTCTTTGTGCGTCACGTTGCGCAGGCCGAAGGCGATGGTCACGCAATCGAAATGGTTGTCCGGGAACGGCAGTTTTTCTGCGTCCGCCTGAACGAATTCGACGTTGCCGGCAACACCCAGATCGAGCAGACGGTCACGACCGACCTTGAGCATCGATTCGTTGATGTCAGCCAATACCACCTGACCGGTCGGGCCGACCAGGTGCGAGAATTTTTTGGTCAGATCACCGGTACCGCCGGCGATGTCCAGCACGCGGTTACCGCTGCGCACGCCCGACAGTTCGATCGCAAAACGCTTCCACAGACGGTGCATGCCGCCCGACAGAAGGTCGTTCATCAGGTCGTACTTGGCGGCTACCGAGTGGAAAACCTCAGCGACTTTTTCCGCTTTCTGGCTTTCCGGAACGTTTTTGAAGCCGAAGTGAGTGGTGGGTTCGGCATCGCTGCCTTTGCGCTGATCAGTCATATCGCTGTCACCAAAAGAGAATGCGCGACATTCTAATCCCCAAGCCATGCTTTGTCTTGGAATGGCTAAAGGTAAGATGGGCAACCCTCGGGACGATTTGCCGCAGCGGCGGTCAAGATTTACCGACACATCTTTTTCGCCCCATTCAAAAAGCAGGAGTCAATCAATGGCCAAAATCACTGTTGAGCGTGCCCACAATCTGGGTAAGGAAGCTGCCCGCGAGAAGGCCGACAAGCTGGCGCAAAAACTCTCCGAGCAATATGGCCTGGAGCCGCAATGGTCCGGCGACACCCTGAACCTCAAGCGCTCGGGCGTGAAAGGCGCGGTGCATGTGGCGGACGATTCGATCAAGGTCGACGTTGAGCTGGGCCTGATGATGTCGGCCATGAGCGGCATGATCAAAGCCGAAATCGAAAAAGCCCTCGACAAAGCTTTGGTTTGAACATCAAAAGATCGCAACCTTCGGCAGCTCCTACAGACGTACACATTCCCCTGTAGGAGCTGCCGAAGGCTGCGATCTTTTCATTCAGGCACCACCGATTCATGTCAGTTGTTAGGGTGCCGTTTCTAATTTTTCTGCCTACTTTGTGCCTGAGCCCGACACTTTCCCGGGCAGTTCCTCAAACCTTCTGCGCGTGGGGTGCACCATGGCCAAAGTTATTTTGAAGAAAAAAATCGACGTTTCGACTTCTGCTCTGAGCGACGTCAAATCCTATGCCCGCAAGATCTGGCTGGCAGGCCTGGGTGCCTACGCCAAGGTCGGCCAAGAGGGCAGCGACTACTTTCAAGAGTTGATCAAAGCTGGTCAAACTGTTGAAAAGAAAGGCAAAAAAGCCGTCACCGAAAAACTCGAAGCGGCCAACGCCGAGATCGATGAAGCCAAGAGCGAAGTGAGTTCTTTCAAAGGTCGTGTCGAAGTTCAGCTCGACAAGGTCGAGAAGGCGTTCGACTCCCGCGTAGCAAGCGCCTTGAATCGTATCGGCATTCCGTCTAAACATGACGTTGAGACACTCTCTGCTAAGCTCGATGAGCTGACGGCATTGCTCGAACGCGTCGCGCGTAAATCTTAAGGAGAACGGGATGGCTGGTAAAAAGAACACCGATAAAGAAGGCAGCTCGTGGATCGGGAAAGTCGAAGACTACTCCCGCAAAATCTGGCTGGCTGGTTTAGGCGTGTACTCGAAGATCGACACTGACGGCAGCAAGCTCTTCGATACATTGGTCAAAGACGGCGAGAAAGCCGAGAAGCTCACCAAGTCCGCAGTCGGCAAAAAAGTCGATGCCGCCAAGGACTCCGCTTCTTCGGCCAAGTCGCGCATCAGCGGCGTGAAAGATCGCGCACTGGGCAAGTGGGACGAGCTGGAAGGGGCTTTCGACAAGCGCCTGAACAGCGCGATTTCGCGCCTCGGTGTACCGAGCCGCAATGAAGTCAAAGCACTCAACAGCAAGGTCGACACACTGACCAAACAGATCGAGAAACTCACCGGTCTGAAAGCCCAGCCTGTGGCGGCGAAAACCGCTGCGGCAAAACCGGCAGCGAAAACGGCTGCGGCCAAACCAGCGGCCAAGTCTGCTGCCAAGCCACTGGCCAAAGCGGCAGCTAAACCCGCGGCAAAAGCCGCGGCTAAACCGGCTGCGAAAACCGCTGCCGCCAAGCCCGCAGCCAAAGCTGCAGCCAAACCGGTTGCCGCCAAAGCCGCTGCCAAAACTGCAGCAAAACCTGCGGCCAAAACTGCAGCGAAACCAGCCGCCAAGCCAGCAGCGAAAACCGCTGCGGCCAAACCAGCTGCCAAGCCTGCGGCCAAACCGGCAGCAGCGAAGAAACCGGCAGTGAAAAAACCGGCCGCGCCGAAAGCCGCAGCGCCGAAGCCAGCAGCACCTGCTGCAGCCAGGCCGGCCACTCCGGCAGCCCCGGTGAGCGCGTCGAACTCCGCCGCGGCACCGACTCCGGCGGCTACCCCGACTGTTGCATCGACCCCGTCGACGCCAACCAGTCAGTCCTGATTCTTCAGGGCAAAACAAAACGCCCGGCCTGTGAAGGTCGGGCGTTTTTGTTTGTGCTTTTTAAAAGCTTACCCTCACCCCAGCCCTCTCCCGGAGGGAGAGGGAGCCGACCGCAATGTCTTGCGTCATGCATCGACCTGAAAAACCGAGTCGATTATGGATTCAACAGAGAAATTTCAGGTCGGCGTAGCTCATCAGCATCCCCGGATCAGTCCCCTCTCCCTCCGGGCGGTCCGACGTTTCGGGAGGGTTAGGGGGAGGGGTTTTTGATTCAGTCGTGATCTTCAAGGTACTGCAGGGCCATGCGTTCGGTGGCGACCTTAACCGGCGGCAGCAAGTGCGGCGCTACCAGCATCATGATCTGGTACACGACCAATCTCACCTCACCCTCCCGATCCAGAATCCGCTGATAATCCAGCGAAAACAGCAGCGTCATGGTGATCTGCTCCACCAACTGCCCCAACGCCTGCGTATCACTGACCAACTGCCCCCCAGCCTTCAACCGCGCCAGCAACGACGCTAGGGTGCGCTTCAACGCATTGAGCAGATGTCGAATGCCCTTGGCCAGTTTTGGCAGTCGTCCGGCGAGGTTCGACAGGTCCTGAAACAGAAAGCGATACTGCGCCAGCCGCTCGACGATCAAATGCAGAAACAGCCAGTAATCCTCAGGTGCCAGTTCCACATCCGCTGGCGGATCGAGCAGTGGCGCCAGTTCATTCTGGAAGCGTTCGAACAACCCGAGAATCAGCGGTTCCTTGCCGTGGAAGTGGTAGTAGAGATTGCCCGGGCTGATCCCCATTTCGTTGGCCACCTCCATGGTGGAAACGTTCGGCTCGCCCTTTTCGTTGAACAGTTGCAAAGCACATTCGAGAATCCGGTCGCGGGTTTTCATCCAGTCTTCTTAGAAAAGTTCGGTTAAGCGTCAGCGCACACGCACGTAAGTACCGGGCGCTGCCTCCATCGGTGGATAGTTCGGATTGCCGAGGGTGAACGAGGTTTCGTGCTGGGCGCCGGAGCGCTGTTGAATCCATTCCAGCCACTGCGGCCACCAACTGCCGTCGACGTGCTTGCCGTCGTAGTACCAGGCGCGCGGGTCGCTGCTCATCTTGCCGTTCTCGACGTACGCGGCTTTCGGGTTGCTTGGCGGGTTGAGAATGCTCTGCACATGGCCGCTGTTGGACAGCAAGAAACGCCGCTCGCCACCGAGCAGCAGGGTCGAGCGATACACCGCATCCCACGGTGTGATGTGGTCGTTCATGCCGGCGACGCTGAAGCTGTCGACGGTGACTTTCTGCAGATCGATCGGCGTGCCACAGACCTCAAGTCCACCCGGATGGGTCAGCGGGTTGTGCTTGAAGAAGTCCAGCAAGTCGCCGTGAAACGCGGCGGGCAGACGGGTGTTGTCGTTGTTCCAGTAGAGGATGTCGAAGGCCGGCGGCTCTTTGCCCAGCAGGTAGTTGTTGACGAAGTAGCTCCAGATCAGATCGTTGGGGCGCATCCAAGCGAAGACCTTGGCCATGTCGCGACCTTCGAGCACGCCTTTCTGATAGGAGCGACGCTTGGCCGCTTCGAGGGTTTGCTCATCGGCAAACAGCGTAGCCGAGGTTTCGATTTCGCTGTCGAGCAGGCTGACCAGATACGTCGCGCTGGAAACCCTTCGCAGCTGCCGCTTGGCCTGCAAATGCCCTTGCAGCGCGGCGATGGTCAGCCCGCCAGCGCAGGCGCCCATCAGGTTGACCTCGCGGGCGCCGGTGATCGCCCGGCAGATGTTCATCGCTTCTTCCACAGCCTCGACGTAGGTCGACAGGCCCCATTCGCGATGGCGCACATCCGGGTTGCGCCAACTGATCATGAACGTCTGCAAACCGTTTTTCAGGGCGTACTGGACGAAGCTGTTGTGCGGGCTCAGGTCGAAAATGTAGTACTTGTTGATTTGCGGCGGCACCACCAGCAGCGGCTTGGCGTACTGCTTTTCGCTCATCGGTTTGTACTGGATCAGTTCCAGCATCTCGTTGCGAAACACCACCGAGCCGGTGGTGGTGGCGACGGTTTTGCCGACCTCGAAAGCCTGTTTGGTCACCTGACGTGGCAAGCCGTCGTTGTGCAGCAGGTCATCGAACAAATGACTGAGACCGCGCACCAGGCTGTGCCCACCGGAGTTGAACAGCTCCTTGACCGCCAGTGGATTGAGCAGGGTGTTCGACGGCGCCACGGCGTCGTTGAGCAGGGTGAAGGCGAAGTGCGCACGAGCGCGATCGTCCGGGCTCATGTTGCTTTCATCGATCCAGCTTTTGACCTGCTTCTGCCAGGCCAGATAGGCCTGCAGGCTACGCCGGTAAAACGGGTTGAGGCTCCACGCCGGATCGGCGAAGCGGCTGTCGTTCGGATTGGTCGGGTGCAGAGTTTCGCCGAGCAGCACGCGGCCCAATTGGCCGCCGAGTTTCAAGGCATGCTTCGCACTGTGGATCGGGTTACGCAGGCCATGGGCTGCCACATTGCGCAAGGTCGAAATCAAATCCCGCCCACGCAGGCCGGTGATCGCACTTTGTGCGTTGATGAACACGGCGGGGCTGGGCACTACGCCCGTCGCTGGTTTGTCGCGCATGACTCAACACTCCTTCGTCTTCAGGCCAAAAACAAACTCACCGAACCAGAACACCATAGACGCTGTTGCGGGTTGTTGCCTGCGCGGCGTCCTGCCGCGCACTCTTTGCCAAAGGCCTGCATAAAGCCTGCCGCCGGGTTTAACCGCCGAGCGGTGTCGGATGCGGATGCATCACCGCGCGCTGACGTTCCTCCTGGAGGAATTTCATGATGATCGGCGCCACCGCTTCGGCGCGGGTAATCAGGAACAGATGACCGTCGTCGATGATGTGCAGTTGGGCGTTGGGAATGCGCCAGGCGAGCATGCGCATGTTGATCAGCGGGATCAGCGGATCGTCATCGCCGGCCAGCACCAGCGTCGGCTGATGGATCTTGTGCAGCCAGTGAATGCTGGTCCAGCCCAAGCCGGCGAACAGTTGCCAGTAGTAACCGAGCTTGCCCGCCGAACGCACTTTCGCGGCGTGGCTGGCCGCCAGCGTCGGGTCGCGACGGAACGAGCCGCCGTAGATCAGCGGGGCGATGCGGATCACATGGGACGGCTGGATGTAGCGCCGGGGACTGGCCATCATCCACAGCACTTTCGGTTTGCCCGGCACCATCACCGCACCGGCAGCGGTCGCCGCCAGCACCAGTTTCTTGCAGCGCTCGGGGTAGTCGTAGGCGAACTGCTGCGCGAGCGCGCCGCCCCACGACACGCCAATGACGTTGACCTGACCGTAGTCGAGGTAATCGAGCATGCGCGAGGTCAGCTTGGCCAGACCGGGAAAGCGATACGGCCGGTTCGGCGTCGAGGAACCGCCGACACCGGGCACGTCGAAGGCGATCACTTCCAGATCTGGATCCAGTGCCGCGACAAACGGAAACACCAGCTCCAGGTTGGCGCCGATGCCGTTGAAAATCAGCAAGGGCGTCAAGTGAGGCTTGCCGGGGCGTACCGCCGTGCGGAGGGTCTGGCCATCCAGATCGACGGTACGGAATATGAACGGTTGCGGCATGCGTCAGGCCCTGTGGATTTCAAGTACACCCCGCCCCCTGTGTAGTAGCTGCCGAAGGCTGCGATCTGTTGATCTTGATTTTAAAAACAGAATCAAAAGATCGCAGCCTGCGGCAGCTCCTACATTGGGCCGGGTGTGTCAGTTACCGCTCGTGAACGTAAGTGCCCGGCGAGGCTTCACCCGCCGGATACGCTTTATTGCCCAGTTTCAGCGGGGCCTTTTTCAGGTTGCCCGAGCGCTCGGCCTGCCACGTCTGCCAGTACAGCCACCAGGAGTCGGTGTGCTTGGTCGAGTTCTCTTGCCATTCATCGGCATTGGCAGCCACTTCTTCGCTGGTCATGTAGCGCGATTTCGGGTTGCCCGGCGGGTTCAGAATGCTCTGGATATGCCCACTGCTCGACAGCACGAATTCCACTTTGCCGCCGAACAACTGCGCCGACTTGTAGCAGGACTTCCACGGCGTGATGTGGTCGTTGGTGCCGGCCAGCGAGAAGATATCGGCCGTGACCTGCTTGAGGTCGATCGGCGTGCCGCACACTTCCAGTGCATTCGGGCGGATCAGTGGGTTGTTTTTGAACATCTCGATCAGGTCGCCGTGGAACGCAGCGGGCAACCGGGTGGTGTCGTTGTTCCAGAACAGGATGTCGAACACCGGCGGCTCATTGCCGAGCAGGTAGTTGTTGACCCAGTAGTTCCAGATAAGGTCGTTGGGACGCATCCAGGCGAAGACCTTGGCCATGTCTTTGCCTTCGAGCACGCCGGCCTGGTACGAATGGCGCTTGGCGGTCTCCAGAGTCTGCTCGTCGACGAACAGGGCGACGTCGCTGTCCAGCGTCGTGTCGAGCACGCTGACCAGCAGCGTGAGGGCATTGACCTTCTTCTCGCCGATCGCCGCGTAATGGCCGAGCAGGGCGGTGCAGGTGATGCCGCCGGAGCAGGCGCCGAGCATGTTCACGTCTTTGCTGCCGGTAATCGCGGTGACCACGTCGACGGCTTCTTTCAGCGCGTCGATATAGGTCGACAGGCCCCACTCGCGCTGTGCTTTGGTCGGGTTGCGCCAGCTGACGATAAACGTCTGCACGTTATTGCGCAGGCAGAAGCGCGCCAGACTCTTGTCCGGGCTCAAATCGAATACGTAGAACTTGTTGATCTGCGGCGGCACCACCAGCAAAGGGCGCTCGTGGACTTGCTCGGTGATCGGCTTGTACTGGATCAGCTCCAGCACGTCGTTGCGAAACACCACCGCGCCTTCGGTGACGCCGAGGCTCTTGCCGACTTCGAACGCGCCCATGTTGACCTGGCTCGGCATACCGCCGTTGTGCACCAGATCCTTGGCCAGATGCGAGAGACCGTCGAGCAGGCTTTTGCCGCCGGTTTCGAAGAAGCGTTTCACGGCGGCCGGGTTGGCGGCGGTGTTGGTCGGGGCCATGGCTTCGGTCATCAGGTTGATGACAAAGTGGCCGCGGGCAATGTCTTTGGGTGACAGGCTGCTGTCATCGATCCAAGCATGGAGTTCCTTGCGCCACGCCAGGTAAGTTTGCAGATAACGTTTGTAGAGCGGGTTCTGGCTCCACGCAGGATCAGCGAAGCGACGGTCATCGCCAGCCGGTTGCAGTTCGGATTTTCCAAACAACACGTTCTTCAGTTCGAGGCCGAAATGGGTGACGTGCTTGACGCTATGGATCGGTTGTCTGATGGCCTGTTTCAGCACCATACGAGCAGAGGCCAGCAGATCCTTTCCGCGTAGCCCAACGACGGGATTAAGCCCCAGGGTGTTTTCCGAGGCTTGGTACTTCAGGTCATCGTTATTCTTGTTACTCATCTACGACGCTCCATTGTCCTGAGACGAGTACCCGGTTTTCTGTGCAGTTCCACAGCCAATGCCAGGTACTACTGCTCGGGTGACCGTTAATTCTGCATAGCTGCTTTACAGTCGTAGAGCACTGCAGGGAACTTGCCAGCTCCATTGGTTACCCGAGTTTAATTTTTTTCGCAAGCGGGCCGATCCTCGGCCACACAGCGGAGCATTCAAACAGATGAATTTAGAAAATGCCCTCTAATGAGCGCAAGGCTCGGGCTAGAGCATCAGCTTGACGATCGACTCGTTCGGGTCGCGGGTTTTTCCGGCGGCTTTGAGCTCGGCCAGATAATCGGCCCAGAGTGCGTCATAACGTCGCCCCAGCTCGTAGAGATAATCCCAGGTGAACAAGCCGCTGTCGTGACCGTCGTCGAAGGTCAGTTTCAGTGCGTAGTGACCGGCCGGTTCCAGCTTGCTCAGACCGACGTTGATCTTGCCGAATTGCAGGATCGGTTTGCCGTGGCCCTGGACCTCGGCGGAGGGCGAATGCACGCGCAGGAATTCGGCGGGCAGGGTGTATTCCTCGCCGGACGCGTAGGTGAGCGTCAGGGTTTTCGAGGCTTTGTGCAGTTTGATGTCGGTAGGAATCATAAAAACAGCCTTGAGCTGCAAGCAACAAGCTGCAAGCTTAACTCAGCTTGCCGCTTGTAGCTCGGAGCTTGCCGCTTTACAGAATATAACGGGACAGGTCTTCGTTCTTCGCCAATTCGCCGAGGTGGCTGTTGACGTATTCGGCGTCGATCAGAATCGGCTTCTCATCGTGGGTGCTGGCCAGATCGCCGGCACTGAACGACACCTCTTCGAGCAAACGCTCAAGCAGCGTGTGCAGACGACGGGCACCGATGTTCTCGGTCTTCTCGTTGACCTGCCAGGCGATCTCCGCCAGACGCTTGATGCCTTCCGGCTGGAACTGGATGTTCAGGCCTTCGGTTTTCAGCAGCGCGCAGTATTGCTCGGTGAGCGAAGCGTGCGGTTCGCTGAGGATGCGCTCGAAGTCCGACGGGCTCAGGGCTTTGAGTTCGACGCGGATCGGCAGGCGACCTTGCAGCTCAGGCACCAGATCGCTCGGCTTGCTCAGGTGGAACGCACCGGACGCGATGAACAGGATGTGGTCAGTCTTGACCATGCCCAGTTTGGTGTTGACGGTGCAGCCTTCGATCAGCGGTAGCAGGTCGCGCTGTACGCCTTCACGGGAGACATCGGCGCCGCCGACATTGCCACGTTTGGCGACTTTGTCGATCTCGTCGATGAACACGATGCCGTGCTGCTCAACCGCTTCCAGCGCTTTGGCCTTCAGCTCTTCTTCATTGACCAGACGCCCGGCTTCTTCGTCGCGCACCAGTTTCAGCGCTTCTTTGACCTTGAGCTTGCGCGCCTTCTTCTTGCCCTTGCCCATGTTGGCGAACAGCGACTGCAACTGGTTGGTCATCTCTTCCATGCCAGGCGGCGTGGCGATTTCGATGCCGGCAACTTCGGCGACTTCGATCTCGATTTCCTTGTCGTCCAGCTGACCTTCGCGCAGACGCTTGCGGAACAGCTGGCGGGTGTTGGAATCGCTGCTCGGCGCTTCTTCATTGCTGAAGCCCATGCGCGCCGGCGGCAGCAGTGCGTCGAGGATACGATCCTCGGCAGCGTCTTCAGCGCGATGGCGAACGCGGGTCATTTCCTGCTCACGGAGCATCTTGATCGCAGCGTCGGCCAGATCACGGATGATCGATTCGACGTCACGGCCAACGTAGCCGACTTCGGTGAACTTGGTCGCTTCGACCTTGATGAACGGCGCGTTGGCCAGTTTCGCCAGACGACGGGCGATTTCGGTTTTACCGACACCGGTCGGGCCGATCATCAGGATGTTCTTCGGGGTCACTTCAACGCGCAGCTCTTCAGGCAGCTGCATGCGGCGCCAGCGGTTGCGCAGGGCAATCGCGACGGCGCGCTTGGCATCGTCCTGGCCGATGATGTGGCGGTTGAGTTCGTGGACGATTTCGCGGGGAGTCATGGACATAGTAGTTGACGGTCCTCAAGCAGAAACAAGCCGTGGCACAGGGCCGCGTCAGGCTTATTCAGCGAGATCCTGCTCCTCAATGGTCTGAGTGTGGTTGGTGAATACACAGATGTCGCCGGCGATGCCAAGGGCGGTTTCGACGATTTCGCGGGCCGACAGGTCGGTCTTTTTCAGCAGCGCGCTGGCGGCGGCTTGCGCATAGCCGCCGCCGGAACCCATGGCGATCAGGCCATCTTCAGGTTCGACCACGTCACCGTTGCCAGTGATGATCAGCGAGGCGTCTTTGTTGGCCACCGCGAGCATGGCTTCGAGGCGGCTCAGGGAGCGGTCGGTGCGCCATTCTTTGGCGAGTTCGACAGCGGCGCGCACCAGGTGGCCCTGATGTTTTTCAAGCTGGCCTTCGAAACGTTCGAAGAGGGTAAAGGCGTCAGCGGTGGCACCGGCAAAACCGGCGATGACCTGGCCGTGGTACAGGCGACGGACTTTTTTCGCGTTGCCTTTCATCACGGTATTGCCGAGAGAAACCTGGCCGTCGCCGCCCATGACGACTTTGCCGTGACGGCGGACTGAAACGATGGTGGTCAAGGGAAGAGTCTCCACACAGCGGGGCGAAAGTGCCTTATGCCCATTCATATGGGGGTGCTGGAGAGGATTTCAACCGGGGAGGGTGCGGAGGGACGAACGGCGGGGACTGATCAGGGATATGTGGTGTTGCAAACATTGCCTTCGCGAGCAGGCTCGCTCCCACAGGGACAGCGTAATTCCTGTGGGAGCGAGCCTGCTCGCGAAGAACGATGACGCGGTGACTCTGACGAAATCAGCGGCTCTGGCGTTGTTGTAACAACAGGTTGCTGAAGCCGGCACCGGCCAGTTGTTTCTGCGCGGTGGTCAGTTGTTCGCGGTTGCTGAATGGGCCGACCAGTACGCGATACCAGGTTTCATCTTTCACTGTGCCGGACTCAACCGCGACCGCCTGACCGAGCAGAATGATCTGCGCGCGGACCTTGTCGGCATCGGTTTCCTTGCGGAACGAGCCGGCCTGCAGGAAGAACTTGGTCACCGGTGCCGCTTTGCTTACCGGTGGCGCTGGCGGCGGGGTAATCCCGGCCAGTGCTGCCTGAGCGCGCGCGGTGTCGATCTTCGCCGCTTCTGCCGGTGTCACTGGCGTGGTCGGGATGGCCGGCACTTGTGGCGTCGGCAAGGTCTTCTCCGGCACGGCGTCCGGCGGCACGATCACCTCCGATTCCGGCAGCAGGGTGTAGAAGTCGTACTTCGGCTTGACCGGTTGCGTCGGGCTCGGCGGGGTCTTGTTGGCCTCGGCAATCTTCGACGCTTTCTGCTGTTGTGCCTGCTCGACCTTCTCACGCTTGACCGTGTCGCTGCCCTTGCCCGGCTCCAGCTTCATCAGGAACACGATGAACGCGCCGACTGTCAGGCCGATGGCCATCCACAGCCAGCCCGGAATCGGTTGCTTCGCAGGAGCTTGGTAACGGCTGGCGCCACGTTTGGGTGCAGGTTTTTTCTTGGCAGCCAACTTACATACGCTCCAGAGTTTCCAGACCCAACAGCTCCAGGCCTTGCTTGAGGGTGCGACCGGTCAGCGCGGCCAGACGCAGACGGCTCTGCATCTGGGCCGGGGTGTCGGCGGCGAGGATCGGGCAGTTCTCATAGAAGCTGGAGAACAGACCGGCAACGTCGTACAGATAAGTACAGAGAATGTGCGGCGTGCCTTTGTCGGACACGTTATTCAGCACTTCACCGAACTGCGCCAGTTTTGCCGCCAGCTCTTGTTCGTGCGCCGCTTCCAATACTATCTGGCCATCGACTTCGCTGAAGTCCTTGCCGAGTTTGCGGAACACACCCGCGACGCGGGTGTAGGCGTACAGCAGGTAAGGCGCAGTGTTGCCTTCGAAATTCAGCATCAGGTCGAAGTTGAAGCTGTAGTCGCTGGTGCGGTGCTTCGACAGGTCGGCGTATTTCACCGCGCCGATGCCGACGACTTTGGCGATGTTGCGTAGTTCGTCTTCGGCCAGCTCCAGGTTCTTCTCTTTCACCAGGCTGTAGGCGCGTTCCTGCGCTTCGGTCAGCAGATCGATCAGCTTCACGGTGCCGCCGTCACGGGTCTTGAACGGACGGCCGTCGGCGCCGTTCATGGTGCCGAAGCCCATGTGCTCCATTTCCATCGGATGGGTGACGAAACCGGCCTTGCGCGCCACGGCAAACACTTGCTGGAAGTGCAGGGCCTGACGCTGATCGACAAAGTACAGCGCGCGATCGGCTTTCAGTTTGCCGCTGCGATAGCGCACGGCTGCCAGGTCAGTGGTGGCGTACAGGTAACCGCCATCAGCCTTGACGATGATCACCGGCAGCGGGTCGCCGTCGGCGTTCTTGAACTCGTCGAGGAACACGCATTGGGCGCCGTTGCTCTCGACCAGCATGCCTGCGGCTTTCAGATCGTTGACCACGTTGATCAGGTCGTCGTTGTAGGCGCTTTCGCCCATCACGTCGGCCATGGTCAGTTTGACGTTGAGCAGTTCGTAGATCTTCTGGCAGTGCGACAGCGAGATGTCCTTGAACTTGGTCCACAGCGCCAGGCACTCGGCATCACCGGCCTGCAGCTTGACCACCAGGCCACGGGCGCGGTCGGCGAATTCTTCGGATTCATCGAAACGTTGTTTGGCGGCGCGGTAGAAGTTTTCCAGATCCGACAGCTCGTCGCTGGTGATCGGGTTTTCCTGCAGATACGCCATCAGCATGCCGAACTGGGTGCCCCAGTCGCCGACGTGGTTCTGACGGATCACTTCGTCGCCAAGGAACTCAAGGACGCGGGCCACGCCGTCGCCGATGATCGTCGAGCGCAAATGGCCGACGTGCATTTCTTTCGCCAGGTTCGGTGCCGACAGGTCGACCACGGTGCGCTGCGCAGGGCCGGCCTTGCGTACGCCAACATGGGCATCAGCCAAGGCAGCGTCGAGACGCGAGGCCAAAGCCTGGGTGTTCTGGAAGAAGTTGATGAAGCCCGGGCCAGCGATTTCGGCTTTGGTGACGTTCTCGTCAGCCGGCAGTGCGGCGATGATTTTTTCCGCCAGATCGCGCGGTTTCATGCCCGCAGGCTTGGCCAGCATCATGGCAATGTTGCTGGCGAAATCACCGTGGGTCTTGTCCCGGGCGTTCTCCACCTGAATCGCCGGCGACAGGCCTTCAGGCAACACACCTTCGTTGACGAGTTGGGTGAGGGCTTGTTGGATCAGCTGGCGAATGGTGTCTTTCATGGTCTTCTCTTTCGACCGCAAGCGCGGCGGGCGCATCGATGCGCGGGTGGAAAAACTGGGCATTATCCGTTGCGAAGACGGGCTTGCCAACCTTAGCAGGCAGGTTATGGATATGTGGTGACATTCAGATCAAAAGATCGCAGCCTTCGGCAGTTCCTACACGGTGATACGCATTTTCCTGTAGGAGCTGCCGAAGGCTGCGATCTTTTGAATTTCAATACAAATCGACGGGATCGACATCCAGCGACCAGCGCACCGCGCGCCCACTCGGCATCTGCTCCAGCACCAGCAACCAACTCGCCAGCAACCGATGCAGCGGCGCCCGCGCCGTCGCCTGCAACAACAACTGCGCGCGATAACGGCCAGCACGGCGCTCCATCGGCGCAGGCACTGGCCCGAGCAATTCGATCCCGCTCAGATTCTGCTCAGCCAGCAAGCGCTCGGCTTCGCTGCACGCCTCATCGAGAAAGCCTTCTGCTTGCCCCGGCTTGTGCGCTTCGGCACGCAACAATGCCAGATGCGCAAACGGCGGCAACCCGGCAGCCCGGCGCTCGCTCAAGGCCTGTTCGGCAAAGGCGAAATAGCCCTGTTCGGTGAGCTGCACCAATAATGGATGGTCGGCGAGGTGCGTCTGAATGATCACCTTGCCCGGTTCTTCTGCTCGCCCGGCACGCCCGGCCACCTGCACGATCAGCTGCGCCATGCGCTCGCTGGCGCGGAAGTCGCCGGAGAACAAACCGCCGTCGGCATCGAGGATCGACACCAGCGTCACTCGTGGAAAGTGGTGCCCTTTCGCCAACATTTGCGTTCCGACCAGAATGCACGGCTGCCCCTTCTGAATCGTCGCGAACAATTGATTCATCGCGTCCTTGCGCGATGTGCTGTCGCGGTCAACGCGCAGCACCGGATAGTCCGGAAAAAGAATCGCCAGGCGTTCTTCGGCGCGCTCGGTGCCGGCGCCCACGGGCCGCAAATCAACCTTGTTGCACTTCGGGCACTGGCGCGGCGTGCGCTCGACATAGCCACAATGGTGGCAACGTAATTCGCCGTAGCGCTGGTGCACGGTCATCCGCGCATCGCAGCGCGAACACTCGGACATCCAGCCGCAATCGTGGCACAGCAACGTCGGTGCAAAACCGCGACGGTTGAGGAACACCAAAACCTGTTGCCCGTTTGCCAGTGTCTGACCGATAGCTTGCTGCATCGGCCCGGAAATGCCGCTGTCCAGTGGGCGGCTTTTTACATCCAGGCGCAGGAAGCGCGGCTGCTTGGCGCCGCCGGCACGTTCATTCAGGCGTAGGAGACCGTAACGGCCGGTGTAGGCGTTGTGCAGACTTTCCAGCGACGGGGTGGCTGAACCCAGCACGATCGGGATGTTTTCCTGCCGTGCACGTACCAACGCCAGATCGCGGGCGTGGTAACGCAAACCTTCCTGCTGTTTATAAGAGCCGTCGTGCTCCTCGTCGATGATGATCAGCCCGGGATTCTTCATCGGCGTAAACAGCGCCGATCGGGTACCGATAATAATGTCGGCCTCGCCATCCCGGGCGGCGAGCCAGGCGTCGAGGCGCTCGCGGTCATTGACTGCCGAGTGCAGCAGGGCGATCCGCGCGTTGAAACGCTGCTCGAAGCGCGCCAGGGTCTGCGGGCCGAGGTTGATCTCCGGGATCAGCACCAGCGCCTGCTTGCCGGCTTCGAGGGTTTCGCGGATCAGTTGCAAATAGACTTCGGTCTTGCCGCTGCCGGTAACCCCGGCCAGCAGGAACGCGTGATAACTGTCGAAACCGGCGCGGATCGCCTCATAGGCAGCGCGCTGTTCGGCGTTGAGCGGCAATTCCGGCTGAGCGAGCCAGTGTTCGTGACGCGCGCCCGGGGCATGGCGGCGTATTTCCACTTGCACCAGATTTTTCGCCAGCAACAGATCGAGGCTGTCCTTGCTCAGCATCAGTTTGCTCAGCAACTGATGGGCGACGCCGTGTGGGTGCTGGGCCAGCGTCGCCAGTGCTTCACGCTGACGCGGCGCGCGGGCAACGCGCGGATCATCAAGGCTGGCGCCGGGGGTGATCGACCAGAAACGCTCCTGGCGGGCTTCGGCCAGCTCACCCTGACGCAGCAGGACTGGCAGTGCCCAGTTCAGGGTGTCACCTAGGCTGTGCTGATAATACTGCGAGGTCCACAGGCACAACTTGAAGAGTGCCGGTGGCAGCGGCGGTGTCGCATCGAGCAGGGCCAGCGCCGGCTTGAGTTTCTCCACCGGCACTTCGCTGGTGTCCGTGACCTCGACCAGAATCCCGATCATCTCGCGCCGACCGAACGGCACCCGCAGGCGCATGCCCGGCTGCAATTGCTCGCGCAGTACGCCGGCCGGGGCTCGATAGTCGAACAAGCGGCGCAAGGGCGAAGGCAAGGCGAGGCGCAAGATGGCGTCGGGCACGCGGGGGGATCTCTATCAACAGGCGATTAAAAGGACTGCGTACATAACCTGTGGGAGCGAGCCTGCTCGCGAAAGCGGTGTGTCAGGCGGCTAATATGCTGGCTGATAGATCGTCTTCGCGAGCAGGCTCGCTCCCACAGGGACAGCGCAATGGGCCGGGAGCCTAGCAGACGGTCGGTCTCGGTGACAGCTTGCGTGTTTGAAAAGGTCTGGTAGAATCCGCGGCCTAATTACGTGCGGTATTCAACAATAGTGTTGGATGGCGGCACGCTAGCTGAGGAAGACACCATGAAAGCTGATATCCACCCGAATTACCCAGTCATCGCTGTTACCTGCAGCTGTGGCAACAAGTTCGAAACCCGTTCGACTTTCGGCAAAGCTCTGCCAATCGACGTGTGCAACGAATGCCACCCGTTCTACACCGGTAAGCAGAAGACTCTGGACACCGGTGGTCGCGTTCAGAAGTTCGCAGACCGTTTCGGTGCTTTCGGCAAGAAACCTGCTGCTGCAGAGTAAGGTTGAAGGGCCCGGTGGGCTTTTCCTCATTGCTGAAAAAGGCGTCCCTTGCGGGCGCCTTTTTTGTGTCCGCGTTTTGGCTGTCCGGCGCGCACGCTTTCTGTCCGACGCCTGCGCAGCTGACCAGCGTCACGGTGCAGCGCGTGGTCGATGGTGACACGCTGCGCCTGAGCGACGGTCGCAGCGTGCGGATGATCGGCCTCAACACGCCTGAGCTGGGCAAACAGGGCCGCGGCGATGAACCCTTCGCGGTGGCGGCACGCAAACGCCTGCAAGCGCTGGTCGATGCCAGCGGCGGACGTGTCGGTTTGCGCCCCGGCAAGCAAGCCAAAGACCATTACGGGCGTACGCTTGCGCATATTTACAGCGCCAGCGGCGCCAATCTCGAAGCGCAGATGCTCGCCGATGGCCTCGGTTTCCAGGTCGCCGTTGCGCCGAATGTCGATCTTGTTACCTGTCAGCAAGCCGCCGAACGCAGTGCGCGAAAGGCCGGGCTGGGCCTCTGGCGGCAGTCTCCTGTACTGAAAGCGGAGCAGATCCAGCGCTCGGGTTTTGCTGTGGTCAGTGGGCGTGTGAGCAAGGTTCAGCGCAATCGCGGGGGAATCTGGATCGAGTTGCAGGACGCGCTTGTATTGCGCGTTGCACCCAATCTGGTCGGACAATTCGACAATACCCGGTTGCAGGCGCTGAAAGGCAAGCAGATCGAGGCTCGCGGCTGGATCGTTGATCGCTCGCGGCGCGGCGGATTGCAATCCGGTCAGTCGCGTTGGCTACTTCCGCTGACCGATCCATCGATGTTGCAAACGCCGCGCTGAAGAAAAAATTGTAGACATTTTTTATGTCGATTGTGAACAGTCTAGCCCTTGTGCGCCGTGGCTCTTGGCCCAAAGTCGTAGGGCAGGGCGCTTGACAGGGGTGACCGCTCAGTCTTGTGGGGACTTTGCGAGGCGCGTATCCTCGCTGACCAGTCTGTCCAACAGTAAAAAGCGGAATGCCAAAATGTCTGATCTGAAAACTGCCGCTCTCGAATATCATGCCAATCCTCGTCCAGGGAAGCTGAGTGTCGAGCTCACCAAGGCCACTGCTACCGCTCGCGACTTGTCGCTGGCGTACAGCCCCGGCGTAGCTGAACCAGTGCGTGAGATCGCCCGCGATCCCGAACTGGCCTACAAATACACCGGCAAGGGCAACCTGGTTGCAGTCATTTCCGATGGCACCGCGATTCTCGGTCTGGGCAACCTCGGCCCATTGGCTTCCAAGCCAGTGATGGAAGGTAAAGGCGTACTGTTCAAGCGCTTCGCCGGCATCGACGTTTTCGACATCGAAGTCGACTCCGAAAGCCCGCAAGCCTTCATCGACACGGTAAAACGCATCTCCATCACCTTCGGTGGCATCAACCTGGAAGACATCAAGGCGCCAGAGTGCTTTGAGATCGAACGTGCTCTGATCGAGCAGTGCGACATTCCGGTATTCCACGATGACCAGCACGGCACCGCGATCGTGACCGCTGCGGGCATGATCAACGCCCTGGAAATCGCCGGCAAAACCCTGCCAGACGCCAAGATCGTCTGCCTGGGCGCCGGCGCTGCCGCCATCTCCTGCATGAAACTGCTGGTGAGCATGGGCGCTCGCATCGAAAACATCTTCATGGTTGACCGTACCGGCGTGATCCACTCCGGCCGTGACGACCTGAACCAGTACAAAGCAGTATTCGCTCACGCCACCGACAAGCGCAGCCTGGCTGACGCACTGGCAGGCGCTGACGTGTTCGTCGGTCTGTCCGGTCCGAACCTGCTGAGCGCTGAAGGCCTGCTGTCGATGGCGGCCAACCCGATCGTGTTCGCTTGCTCGAACCCGGATCCGGAAATCTCCCCGGAACTGGCGCACGCCACCCGTAGCGACGTGATCATGGCGACCGGCCGTTCGGACTACCCGAACCAGGTCAACAACGTACTGGGCTTCCCGTTCATCTTCCGTGGTGCCCTGGACGTTCGCGCCAAGCGCATCAACGAAGAAATGAAAGTGGCTGCTGCCAACGCCCTGCGTGAACTGGCCAAGCTGCCGGTTCCACAGGACGTGTGCGATGCCTACGGCGGTGCTCCGCTGGAATTCGGCCGTGAGTACATCATTCCGAAGCCAATGGACAAGCGCCTGATCACCCTGATCTCCGACGCTGTAGCCAAGGCCGCGATCGAGACTGGTGTGGCGACCCTGCCGTATCCGAAGAACTACCCGCTGAAAAGCGTGGATGACGTGTTCAACGGCTAAGTCGTTGTAGCGCTTCAACCTAAAGCCCCGGCTCGTGAGAGTCGGGGCTTTTTATTGCCTGAAGATCAAGAGCCCCCTCACCCTAACCCTCTCCCGGAGGGAGAGGGGACTAACCGAGTCGTCTGGGGTTATATGCCGACCTGAAAGAGTGGTGTCGATTATGGATTCGGCACAGCACGTTCAGGTCGGCATCCCTCACCAGCATCCCCCAATCAGTTCCCTCTCCCTCCGGGAGAGGGCTAGGGTGAGGGGCTGTTGATCTTCAGCCATAAAAAAGCCCCGCACTTCAATCGAAGGCGGGGCTTTTCAATGCCGCTGGATCAGAACAAATCGATCGGCGCCTGCTCATCCGCCGGCAACGGGCTGCCCGGCGCCGTACCATTGCCCAGTTCATTCACCGACGGCGGCGTGTCTTCGGACTTGAATAGCTCGAAGTACGCGCCCGGCGTGCTCGGCGTCGCCGCACGGCCACTGACCGGATCCACACGCAAGCTCAGCAAACCTTCCGGCTCAGGCTGCACGTGCGGCGGCTTGTCCTTGAGCGCAGCCGACATGTAGTTCATCCAGATCGGCAGCGCCACGGTGCCGCCGAACTCACGACGGCCGAGGCTTTCCGGCTGGTCGAAACCGGTCCAGACCGTGGTCACGTAATCGGCGTTGTAACCAGAGAACCAGGCATCTTTCGATTCGTTGGTGGTACCGGTTTTACCGGCGATATCGCTGCGGCCCATGGCCAATGCGCGACGGCCGGTGCCGAGCTTGATCACGTCCTGCAACATGCTGTTGAGGATATACGTGGTGCGGCCGTCGACAATTCGTTCAGCCACGGCCGGCGCTTGCGGTACCGCTGCGTTGCCTGGCGCTTCACCCGCAACCGGTGCGGCGTTGACCGTAAAGGATTCGGTATTCGGTGCCGCGATACCGTCCGTCGCCGAACCACCCTGAGGCACAGTCGGCGGGTTGGCGACGAACAGCGTGTCGCCGTTACGGCTTTCGATCTTGTCGATGATGTACGGGGTGATCTTGTAGCCGCCGTTGGCGAACGTACTCCAACCGGTGGCAATCTCCATCGGTGTCAGCGTTGCGGTGCCCAGCGCCAGCGACAGGTTTGGCGGCAGGTCCTGCTTGTTGAAGCCGAAGCGGGTGATGTAGTCGATGGTCTTGCCCACGCCCATCGCCTGCAGCAAGCGGATCGATACGAGGTTACGCGACTTGTAAAGCGCTTCACGCAAGCGGATCGGGCCGAGGAAGGTGTTGGTGTCGTTCTTCGGACGCCAGACCTTGTCCAGGTACTCGTCGACGAACACGATCGGTGCGTCGTTGACCAGCGTGGCAGCGGTGTAGCCGCTGTCCAGCGCAGCGCTGTAGACGAACGGCTTGAAGCTCGAACCCGGCTGACGCTTGGCCTGCATCGCGCGGTTATAGTTGCTCTGTTCGAAGGCGAAACCGCCGACCAGCGAGCGAATCGCACCGTTCTGCGGATCCAGCGACACCAGCGCACCTTGCGCTTGTGGAATCTGGCTGAATTTCAGCGAATTGTCTTTCTGACGCTGCACGCGAACCAGATCACCGACCGCCGCGACATCCGACGGCTGGCGCGGATTGGCGCCCATGCTGTTGGTGTTGAGGAACGGTCGTGCCCATTTCATGGTGTCCCAGGCGACGTGTTCTTCGCCGGTGCGGGTCAGCACTTGCAGGCCGTTCTTGTCGACCTGAGTAACGATGGCCGGTTCGAGGCTGCTGATGGTGCGTTGTTTGGTCAGCTCACTGGCCCAGGCTTCGCGCGTCTTGCCTGGCAGGCGCGACTCGGGGCCGCGGTAGCCGTGACGCTGGTCGTAGGTCATCAAACCTTCGTGCAGCGCGGTGTTGGCCATTTCCTGCAGGTTGCTCGGCACCGTGGTGGTGACGCGGAAACCTTCGGTGTAAGCGTCGCTGCCATAACGGCCGACCATTTCGGCACGGGCCATTTCGGCAATGTACGGCGCGTTCACTTCCGGGGTCGGCACGTGATAGCTGGCGTTCAGCGGTTCGTTGATCGCGGCGGTGTAATCCGCTTCGGTGATCTTGCCGAGCTTGTACATGCGCCCGAGGATCCAGTCGCGACGCTCTTTACTGCGCGCCGGGTTGGCCAACGGGTTGAAGCGCGACGGCGCTTTCGGCAGGCCGGCGATCATTGCCATCTGCGCCAGGCTGACATCACGGATCGACTTGCCGTAATACACCTGCGCCGCCGCCTCGATGCCATAGGCACGGTTACCCAGATAGATCTTGTTGACGTACAGCTCAAGGATCTCGTCCTTGGTCAGTTGTCGTTCGATCTGCAGGGCCAGCAGAATTTCGGTGGTTTTGCGCGAGAAGCTGCGTTCGCTGGTCAGGAAGAAGTTCTTCGCCACCTGCATGGTGATCGTGCTGCCGCCGGACTGAATGTGCCCGCTTTTGACCAGTTGGGTCGCCGCACGCATCAGGCTGCTCGGATCGACGCCATAGTGGTTGGCGAAATTGTCGTCTTCAGCACTTAGTAACGCATTAATGAAATTGGGCGGAATGTCGGCGAAACGGATCGGTGTGCGGCGCATTTCGCCAAATTCGGCGATCAACTTGTTGTCGCTACTGTAGACCCGCAATGGAATCTGCAACTGAATGCTTCGCAGAGCCTCCACAGAAGGCAAACCCGGACTAAGGTAAAGAAACGCGCCGCTGAGACCTAAAAGCAGTCCGCAGAAAACGGCGACGATGGACCAACCGAAAAATTTCAGCAGACGAATCAAGGCTTTTGGACATCCAGTGCAAAGAATGAATTTGGCGACGGGGTTCCGGCTACACACAGAACCATCCGCGCAGGCAGTAAAAAGCGGAAAAAACGCTGGGCATTATAAGCACTTTTCTGCTGGGGGCGTCATTTGCGCTTCTGTCAAGACGGGGTGAAGGAACGCAATGCGTATTACAGAGTCCGTAACTCACGGAAAGTCATAGGGAATTGGTAGTGCTGGGACTCTTCAATAAAAAGACCAATACGTTACTGGGGATCGACATCAGCTCTACGTCAGTGAAGCTGCTGGAACTGAGCCGTCAGGGTGATCGCTACCGGGTCGAGGCGTACGCGGTAGAGCCATTGCCGGTCAACGCCGTGGTCGAAAAGAACATCGCCGAGCTTGAAGGCGTCGGCCAGGCCCTGAGCCGGGTGCTGGTCAAGGCGCGCACCGGGCTCAAAAGCGTGGCGGTCGCGGTGGCCGGTTCCGCCGTGATCACCAAAGTCATCGAAATGGACGCCGGGCTGACCGACGACGAACTGGAAAACCAGCTCAAGATCGAAGCCGACCAATACATTCCCTATCCGCTGGACGAAGTCGCCATCGATTTCGAAGTCCAGGGCGTTTCGCCGCGCAACCCTGAACGAGTCAACGTGCTGCTGGCAGCTTGTCGCAAGGAAAACGTCGAAGTCCGTGAAGCGGCGCTGGCACTCGCCGGGCTGACTGCGCGGGTCGTTGATGTCGAAGCCTATGCGCTGGAGCGCTCTTTCGGGTTGCTCGCCACGCAACTGGCGGCCACGCAAGAGCGGCTCACTGTCGCCGTCGTCGATATCGGCGCGACCATGACCACCCTTAGCGTCTTGCACAACGGCAAGATCATCTACACCCGCGAACAATTGTTTGGCGGTCGGCAATTGACCGAGGAGATCCAGCGGCGTTATGGCCTCACCCTCGAGCAGGCGGGGCTGGCGAAAAAACAGGGCGGCCTGCCCGATGATTACATCAGCGAGGTCTTGCAGCCGTTTCGAGAGGCGCTGGTCCAGCAGGTGTCGCGCTCGCTGCAGTTCTTCTTCGCTTCCGGGCAATACAACGCGGTCGACCACATTCTGCTGGCTGGCGGCACGGCGTCGGTATCCGGGCTGGATCGGCTGATCGAGCAGCGCCTGAACACGCCAACGCAAGTGGCCAACCCGTTTGCCAACATGGCCTTGAGCAGCAAGGTCAACGCCGGAGCGCTGGCCAGTGACGCGCCGGCCCTGATGATCGCCTGCGGGCTCGCGCTCAGGAGTTTCGACTGATGGCGCGGATCAACCTCCTGCCCTGGCGCGAAGAGCGCCGTGAAGAACGGCGCAAACACTTCCTGCTGGCCTTGATCGGTGTTGTCGTCGGCTCGGTCGGTGCGGTGCTGATTGCCGATCAGGTCATCAGTGCGGCCATTGAGCGGCAAGTGGCGCGCAACGACTACATCGGCAAGCAGATCGCCGTGGTCGACGAACGGATCAGACAGATCAGCGATCTCAAGGCGCGCCGTCAGCAACTGGTCGAACGCATGCGCATCATCCAGGACTTGCAGGGCAACCGGCAGATCAGCGGGCGGATCTTCGATCAACTGGCACGTTCGCTGCCGGACGGGGTGTATTTCACCGACGTGAAGATGGTTGGCAAGACTCTGTCGATCAGTGGTGCTGCAGAATCGAACAACCGGGTCTCCGAGCTGATGCGTAATCTGGATGCCTCCGACTGGTTCGACGCGCCGAGCCTCAATGAGGTGAAAGCGACGACCGCAGGCCAGGTGGATGAGGCCAACACCTTTGAACTGACCGTTCGGCAGACCCAGCCCAAGACCTTGGAGGACGAGCAATGAAGCCGTCCGAATGGCTGGAAAGTCTGCGCGATATCGATTTCAACGACCTCGATACGAGCAACATCGGCTCGTGGCCGGCGGCAGTGAAAGCCATCGCCGGGGCGCTGTTGATGGTGCTGGTATTGGCGTTTGGCTATAACTTTTTCATCAGTGATATGGAGAACCAGCTGGAGGCCAAGCGCGAGGAAGAGGCCGCGCTCAAGGAGCAGTTCGCCAGCAAGGCTCGCCTGTCAGCCAATCTTGAGTTGTACACCCAGCAAATGAAGGAGATGGAAAACACCTTCGGCGTGTTGTTGCGGCAATTGCCCAGTGACACCGAAGTGCCGGGTTTGCTCGAGGACATCACCCGCACTGGCCTGGGCAGTGGTCTGGAGTTTGAAGAGATCAAACTGCTGCCGGAGGTCACTCAGCAGTTCTACATAGAGCTGCCGATTCAGATCACCGTCACCGGCGCCTATCACGACCTCGCGACCTTCGTCAGCGGCGTGGCCGGCCTGCCGCGCATCGTTACCCTGCATGACTTCGAACTGGCGCCTGCAGATAAAGAAGGCGGGCCGAAGTTACGCATGAGCATCCTTGCCAAGACCTACCGGTACAACGACAAGGGGCTGCAGAAATGAGCCCGATTCGTTGTATCGCGTTGTCGATGACGCTGCTTGCGTTGAACGGTTGTGGTGGCAGCGATGACTTCAGTGACCTCGACGCCTACCTGAATGAAGTGCGCCTGCGCCAGGCAGGCAAGATTGAACCAACCCCGACATTCCGGTCTTACCCAACATTCACTTACAGCGCGGCCAACCTGCGCAGTCCGTTCTCGCGACAGGTGCGCGTTGATCTGGCCGGGCAGAAACACGGGTCACGCAACGTCAAACCCGACCCCAACCGGGTCAAGCAATACCTCGAAGGTTTCAACATCGAGCAGTTCGAGATGGTCGGCACGATTGCCAATGCTTCCGGCTCCTTCGCGCTGCTGCGCGGTGCTGGCGGCGTGCATCGGTTGAAAGTCGGCGATTACCTGGGGCGCAACGACGGACGTATCGTCGCCATCAGTGCCACCCAGGTCGATGTGGTCGAAATCGTTCCCGACGGCGAAGGCGCCTGGCTGGAGCGTCCGCGCACCATTCCTTTGAAAGAGCACTCATAGTGGAAGTCGAACAATGAACAGGATTTTCTCCACCCTCGGTTTTTCGCTATGGATAGCGCTGATGTCGCCGATGGTACTCGCGGCCAATCTGAAGACGCTGGATGTGGCAGCGTTGCCGGGTGATCGCGTCGAGCTGAAGTTGTCGTTCGACGGCCCGCCGCCGCAACCCAAGGGCTACACCACTGAATCGCCGGCGCGGATCGCCCTGGATCTGCCCGGTGTCGCCAGTCAGTTGGCCAGCAAGAATCTTGATCTGGGCAGTGGCAATGCGCGCACGGCCACGGTGGTCGAGGCCAAGGATCGGACTCGGTTGATCGTCAGCCTCACGCAACTGGCGCCTTACAACACGCGGGTCGAAGGCAATAACCTGTTCGTGGTGGTCGGTCAGGGCGCACCGGCAGCGGCGCCGCGTCCTGCTGCCGTTGCACCTCGTGCTACTGCTAAAGCGGTTGCGCCCGCCAAGGCCTTTGTGCCGAAAAACCGGGCGATTCGCGGTGTGGACTTCCAGCGCGGTACGGCAGGTGAAGGCAATGTCGTCATCGACCTGTCCGACCCGACCATTGCCCCGGATATCCAGGAGCATGACGGCAAGATCATCCTCAGCTTTGCCCGCACGCAGTTGCCGGACAAGCTGCGGGTGCGCCTTGACGTCAAGGATTTCGCCACCCCGGTGCAGTTCGTCAATGCCGGAGTGACCGCTGATCGCACGGTTATTACCGTTGAACCCAGTGGTACTTACGAGTACTCGACCTTCCAGACCGACAACAAACTGACCGTCAGCGTCCGCCCTATGACGGTCGATGACCTGCAAAAGCGCAACGCCGATCGTCAGGCTTACGTCGGCGAAAAGCTTTCGCTGAATTTCCAGGACATTGATGTGCGCTCGGTGCTGCAACTGATCGCCGACTTCACCAACCTCAACCTTGTCGCCAGCGACACGGTGCAGGGTGGCATCACTTTGCGCCTGCAAAACGTGCCGTGGGATCAGGCGCTGGATCTGGTGCTGAAAACCAAAGGTCTGGATAAACGCAAGATCGGCAACGTGCTGCTGGTGGCTCCCGCCGATGAAATCGCTGCCCGCGAGCGCCAGGAACTGGAGTCGCAGAAACAGATCGCCGAGCTGGCGCCGTTGCGCCGTGAGCTGCTGCAAGTGAACTACGCGAAGGCGGCGGACATCGCCAAGCTGTTTCAGTCGGTGACAAGCGCCGAAGCAAAAATCGATGAACGTGGTTCGATCACCGTCGATGAGCGAACCAACAACATCATTGCCTATCAGACTCAGGATCGACTCGATGAGCTGCGGCGGATCGTGGCGCAACTGGATATTCCGGTGCGTCAGGTGATGATCGAAGCGCGAATTGTCGAAGCCAACGTCGATTACGACAAAAGCCTCGGCGTGCGCTGGGGCGGGTCGATCCAGAACAAGGGTAACTGGAACACTTCGGGCGTCAGTAATGGCTCATCGACCACCATCGGCACACCAGGCAGCACCAGCACCAACTCGCCGTTCGTCGATATGGGGACCGTGGGTAATACCTCGGGGATCGGCATTGCCTTCATCACTGACAATGTCTTGCTCGATCTCGAGCTGACAGCGATGGAGAAAACCGGCAACGGTGAAATCGTCTCGCAGCCGAAAGTGGTCACCTCCGACAAGGAAACCGCAAAAATCCTCAAAGGCACCGAGATTCCTTATCAGGAAGCCAGCTCAAGCGGCGCGACGTCGGTGTCGTTCAAGGAGGCCTCGCTGTCACTGGAAGTCACCCCGCAGATCACCCCCGACAACCGCATCATCATGGAGGTCAAGGTCACCAAGGACGAACCGGATTACCTGAACAAAGTGCAGGATGTGCCGCCGATCAAGAAAAACGAGGTCAACGCCAAGGTGCTGGTCAACGACGGCGAAACCATCGTGATTGGCGGTGTTTTCTCAAATACTCAAAGCAAGGTCGTAGATAAGGTGCCATTTCTTGGCGATGTGCCGTATCTTGGCCGCCTTTTCCGGCGTGATGTGGTTTCGGAGAAAAAATCCGAGCTGCTGGTATTTCTCACACCACGTATCATGAATAACCAGGCGATTGCTGTGAGTCGTTGATTCTGTGCGAAATTTGATTCTTGTAGGACCGATGGGTGCTGGTAAAAGCACCATCGGCCGGTTACTGGCCAAAGAGCTGCGCCTGCCGTTCAAAGATTCCGACAAGGAAATTGAGCTGCGCACGGGCGCCAATATCCCGTGGATCTTCGACAAGGAAGGCGAACCCGGCTTTCGTGACCGTGAGCAGGCGATGATCGCCGAACTGTGCGCGTTCGATGGCGTGGTGTTGGCGACCGGCGGTGGTGCAGTCATGCGCGATGCCAATCGCAAAGCCCTGCATGAGGGCGGGCGAGTGGTGTATCTGCACGCCTCCGTCGAGCAGCAGGTCGGCCGCACTTCGCGTGACCGCAATCGACCGTTGCTGCG
Source organism: Pseudomonas sp. M20 (assembly GCF_045037865.1). Taxonomy (NCBI): domain Bacteria; kingdom Pseudomonadati; phylum Pseudomonadota; class Gammaproteobacteria; order Pseudomonadales; family Pseudomonadaceae; genus Pseudomonas; species Pseudomonas sp. M20. Next base: position 5,261,160 of record NZ_CP173611.1, on the reverse strand, counting down.
CACTGCCAATCCGGAGAAAACCCTGCGCGACCTGCTGGCGATTCGTGATCCGCTCTATCGGGAAATCGCCGATCTGGTGGTGGAAACCGACGAACGGCCGCCACGCATGGTCGTACTCGATATTCTCGATCGTCTGGCGCAGTTGCCTCCCCGTTAAAGCATCGCTCGAAATGCGCTATCCTCGGCGTCCTGTCACAGCCCGCCGAGGTTGTGGCGGATGGCGTGCGAGCGGCGTCATACCCGCTATAGGCCGCAGATAACCAATAATTCAGGGCAGGACGCCTGCTTCCATCTTCACTGTGGGGACACATGCAGACACTCAAGGTCGATCTAGGCGAGCGCAGCTACCCGATTCATATTGGCGAAGGTTTGTTGGATCAGCCCGAGTTGCTGGCACCGCATATTCATGGGCGGCAGGTGGCAATCATCTCCAACGAGACCGTTGCGCCGCTCTATCTCGAACGTCTGACTCGCAGCCTGGCGCAGTACTCGGTGATCTCCGTGGTGCTGCCGGACGGCGAAGCCTTCAAGAACTGGGAAACCCTGCAACTGATCTTCGACGGTCTGCTGACCGCCCGTCATGATCGCCGCACCACAGTGATCGCCCTCGGCGGCGGTGTGATCGGCGACATGGCCGGTTTCGCCGCTGCCTGTTACCAGCGCGGCGTCGACTTCATCCAGATTCCCACCACATTGCTGTCCCAGGTCGATTCGTCGGTGGGCGGCAAGACCGGCATCAACCATCCGCTGGGCAAGAACATGGTCGGCGCGTTCTATCAGCCGAACGTGGTGCTGATCGATACGGCGTCCCTGAAAACCCTGCCAGAGCGCGAGCTGTCCGCCGGTCTGGCCGAAGTCATCAAGTACGGTCTGATCTGCGATGAGCCGTTCCTGACCTGGCTCGAAGACAACGTCGATGCCCTGCGGGCGCTGGATCAGAAAGCCCTGACTTACGCCATCGAGCGCTCTTGCGCAGCCAAGGCTGCGGTGGTCGGTGCCGATGAGAAGGAAACCGGGGTGCGCGCCACGCTCAACCTCGGCCACACCTTCGGCCACGCCATCGAGACCCACATGGGCTATGGTGTCTGGTTGCACGGGGAAGCGGTCGCGGCTGGCACCGTGATGGCGCTGGAGATGTCCGCGCGGCTCGGCTGGATCAGCGAGCAGGAGCGTGATCGCGGTATTCGTCTGTTCCAGCGCGCTGGCCTGCCGGTGGTGCCGCCAACTGAAATGTCCGAAGCCGATTTTCTTCAACACATGGCAATCGACAAAAAAGTGATCGACGGTCGTCTGCGCCTGGTGCTGCTGCGCCGGATGGGCGAAGCGGTAGTGACCGACGATTATCCGAAAGAGGTTCTACAGGCCACGCTGGGAGCGGATTACCGCGCCCTGGCTCAGCTTAAAGGTTAATAAGATTCCGATGACTAGTTTGCATGCCGACGAGGCGTTTCTCGGCCATTTCCAGTTAAGTCACGACCCGTTCGCGCCACGCGTTCCGGGTTTCAAGTTCTTCCCGGCCCAGCGCAAGCCGGTGCTGGGTCAACTGCATCACTTGGCGCGTTACAGCCAGTTGTTGTTGGTGGTCACTGGTCCTCAGGGTAGCGGCAAGACTTTGCTGCGTCAGGCCTTGGTCGCCAGCACCAACAAGCAATCGGTGCAGAGCGTGGTGGTTTCCGCCCGTGGCGCCGGCGATGCAGCCGGTGTGCTGCGCCAAGTGGCGCAGGCGCTGAACGTTGCTCAGGCCGAAGTGGGCGCGATTCTGGATCAGGTGGTGCAACTTGCGCTGACCGGCCAGGAAGTCTATCTACTGGTAGATGACGCCGAGCAGCTCGACGAATCCGCTCTGGAAGCGCTGATGGCGTTGGGTGCCGGCGCACCGGAAGGTCGCCCGCACGTGTTCCTGTTCGGCGAGTCGTCGCTGATCGCTCAGCTCGAGGCTTTGCACCTTGAGGAAGAGCGGTTCCACGTCATCGAATTGCAGCCGTACACCGAAGAAGAGACCCGCGAGTATCTCGACCAACGGCTCGAAGGTGCAGGCCGGGGTGTCGAACTTTTCACCGCGGATCAGATCTCTGATATTCACGAAAGTGCCGAGGGTTGGCCGGGCAATATCAACCAGGTCGCTCGCGATGCTCTGATCGAAGTCATGATTGCCAGCCGCTCAGCGGTCAAGCGTCCAAGTATGGGGTTCAACATGCCGAAGAAACACGTATTGGCGATTTCCGCCGTCGTTGTGGTCGCGGTCGCCGCCGCCTGGCTGATGCCGGGTCGCAACAAGGCGCCGACCACCGGTGCACCGGCCAATGAACAGGCACAGTTGCCATTGGGCCAGGGCGCAGCCAATGGCGGCGCGCCGAACGTCGAGTTCGCCGGTAATACACAGCCGATGCCGTTGCCGCTGGTCGGCAACTCTCAGCCAGTGATGCGCGGCCCGCTGGCCGAAGCGGCCGGTGGCATTACCGAAGGCGACGATGGTGTGCCGCTGGAAGGTTCCAGCGATACCCCGCCGACCGTCACCACTTCCGCACCGCCTGCGGGCGTTCCGGCCGGTCCTGCACCGACTCCGGTTCCATTGCCAGCCGCCAAGCCGACGCCGGCGCCGACGCAAGTTGCCACCGCCAAGCCTGCTCCGGCCGCGCCAGTCGCCAAACCTGCTCCAGCGCCAGCCAAGCCAGCCGCTGCTGCCAAACCGGCCGAGAAGCCGGTGACCGTCGCCAAGGCTGCCGGTGGCAGCTGGTACGCGGGTCAGCCGACCGGCAACTACGTGGTACAGATCCTCGGCACCAGCTCTGAAGCCACTGCGCAAAACTTCGTCAAAGAGCAGGGCGGCGAGTACCGTTATTTCAAGAAAGTGCTCAACGGCAAACCTCTCTATGTGATCACCTACGGCAACTTTGCCAATCGTGATGCAGCCGTTTCTGCCATCAAGGCCTTGCCAGCGAAGGTTCAGGCTGGTAAACCTTGGCCTCGCACTGTCGCCAGCGTCCAACAGGAACTGGCAACAACTCGCTGAAGATTCGGCGGCCTTACCCAGGCCGCCTCTCCAAGCACCTCAAAATTTCTACGAGTGCGCGCTTCCTTCCAGGTCGCGTGCCTTGTGGTGTCTGCGTCACAGTAGTCTTTGAGTCGTTGCGGTCAAAATTAAAAAAGTTTTGACTAGCACAGCAGATCGCTTTAAACCTTTCACAAATGCGACATGAATTTGCGACATTTCGTCGTCAAATTTGTGAGCCTCTGTGTCGCTGTGTACAATGACCACCCTTTTGCCCCTGCTAAGCTGGCGTACGTTCGGCGCGGGATGCAAGTGGTTGAATTGAAAAGAAATTTGCCTCGAAAAGAGGCAGCCTGGTGAGAAAGTGTCTATGAAAGCAGGTCTGTACCAACCAGATGAATTCAAGGATAACTGCGGTTTCGGCCTGATAGCCCATATGCAGGGCGAGCCCAGTCATACCCTTTTGCAAACGGCCATCGAGGCCCTGACCTGCATGACCCACCGCGGTGGGATTAATGCCGACGGCAAGACCGGTGACGGTTGCGGTCTGCTGATTCAAAAACCTGACGCGTTCCTGCGAGCCATTGCCCAGGAAACCTTCAGCGTCGAACTGCCCAAGCAATATGCAGTGGGCATGGTCTTCTTCAACCAGGATCCGGCCAAGGCCGAAGCCGCTCGCGAAAACATGAACCGCGAGATCCTCGCTGAAGGCCTGCAACTGATCGGCTGGCGCAAAGTGCCAATCGACACCAGCGTCCTCGGCCGCCTCGCTCTTGAGCGCCTGCCGCAGATCGAGCAGGTGTACATCGGCGGTGAAGGCCTGAGCGATCAGGACATGGCCGTGAAGCTGTTCAGTGCACGTCGTCGTTCGTCGGTGGCCAACGCCGTCGACTCCGACCACTACATCTGCAGCTTTTCGCACAAGACCATCATCTATAAAGGCCTGATGATGCCGGCCGACCTGGCTGCGTTTTATCCGGACCTGAGCGACGAGCGCCTGCAAACCGCGATCTGCGTGTTCCACCAGCGCTTCTCCACCAACACCCTGCCGAAATGGCCGCTGGCCCAGCCGTTCCGCTTCCTCGCCCACAACGGCGAGATCAACACCATCACCGGTAACCGTAACTGGGCGCAGGCCCGTCGGACCAAGTTCACCAATGATCTGATGGATCTGGAAGAGCTCGGCCCGCTGGTCAACCGTGTCGGTTCCGACTCTTCGAGCATGGACAACATGCTCGAGCTGATGGTCACCGGTGGCATCGACCTGTTCCGTGGCGTGCGGATGATCATTCCGCCGGCGTGGCAGAACGTCGAAACCATGGACCCGGATCTGCGTGCGTTCTACGAGTACAACTCGATGCACATGGAGCCGTGGGACGGCCCGGCCGGCGTGGTCATGACCGACGGTCGTTACGCGGTGTGCCTGCTCGACCGTAACGGTCTGCGCCCGGCGCGCTGGGTCACCACCACCAACGGTTTCATCACCCTCGCCTCGGAAATCGGCGTGTGGGATTACAAGCCGGAAGACGTGATTGCCAAAGGTCGTGTCGGCCCTGGCCAGATCTTCGCCGTGGACACCGAAACCGGGCAGATCCTCGACACCGATGCGATCGACAACCGTCTGAAGTCCCGTCATCCGTACAAGCAATGGCTGCGCAAGAACGCCCTGCGCATTCAGGCGACCATGGAAGACAACGACCACGGTTCGGCTTTTTACGACGTCGATCAGCTCAAGCAATACATGAAGATGTATCAGGTCACGTTCGAAGAGCGCGATCAGGTCCTGCGTCCACTCGGCGAGCAAGGCTACGAAGCCGTGGGCTCGATGGGCGACGACACGCCGATGGCCGTGCTGTCGCAACGTGTGCGCACACCGTACGACTATTTCCGCCAGCAGTTCGCGCAGGTCACCAACCCGCCGATCGACCCGCTGCGTGAAGCGATCGTGATGTCGCTGGAAATCTGCCTCGGTGCCGAGCGCAACATTTTCCAGGAATCGCCGGAACACGCTTCGCGCGTGATCCTTAGCTCGCCAGTGATCTCGCCGGCCAAGTGGCGTTCGCTGATGAACCTCGACCGCCCGGGCTTCGAGCGGCAGATCATCGACCTCAACTACGATGAAAGCGTTGGCCTTGAAGCGGCGATCCGCAATGTCGCCGATCAGGCTGAAGAAGCCGTGCGCGCCGGTCGTACTCAGATCGTCCTGAGCGACCGTCATATCGCCCCGGGCAAACTGCCGATCCACGCATCCCTGGCGACCGGTGCCGTGCACCACCGCCTGACCGAAAAAGGCCTGCGTTGCGATTCCAACATCCTCGTTGAAACCGCGACCGCCCGTGACCCGCATCACTTCGCGGTGCTGATCGGTTTCGGCGCCTCGGCGGTTTATCCGTTCCTGGCCTACGAAGTGCTGGGCGACCTGATCCGTACCGGTGAAGTGCTGGGCGACCTCTATGAGGTGTTCAAGAACTACCGCAAAGGCATCACCAAAGGTCTGCTGAAGATCCTGTCGAAGATGGGTATCTCGACCATTGCTTCGTATCGTGGTGCGCAGCTGTTCGAGGCCATCGGCCTGTCCGAAGAAGTTTGCGACCTGAGCTTCCGTGGCGTGCCGAGCCGCATCAAGGGTGCGCGTTTCGTCGACATCGAAGCCGAGCAGAAAGCACTGGCCAGCGAAGCCTGGAGTCCGCGCAAGCCGATCCAGCAGGGCGGTCTGCTGAAGTTCGTCCACGGTGGCGAATATCACGCCTACAACCCGGACGTGGTCAACACCCTGCAAGCCGCTGTGCAGCAGGGCGACTACGCCAAGTTCAAGGAATACACCTCGCTGGTGGACAACCGTCCGGTGTCGATGATCCGCGACCTGTTCAAGGTCAAGACCCTCGACACGCCGCTGGACATCAGTGAAATCGAGCCGCTGGAATCGGTGCTCAAGCGCTTCGACTCCGCCGGTATCTCGCTGGGCGCACTGTCGCCGGAAGCTCACGAAGCCCTGGCCGAAGCCATGAACCGCCTCGGTGCGCGTTCGAACTCCGGCGAAGGTGGTGAAGATCCGGCGCGTTACGGCACCATCAAGAGCTCGAAAATCAAGCAGGTTGCGACTGGCCGTTTCGGGGTAACTCCGGAATACCTGGTCAACGCCGAAGTGCTGCAGATCAAGGTCGCCCAAGGCGCCAAACCGGGCGAGGGCGGGCAACTGCCGGGCGGTAAGGTCAACGGTTTGATCGCCAAGCTGCGTTACGCAGTGCCAGGCGTGACCCTGATTTCGCCACCGCCGCACCACGATATCTATTCGATCGAAGACTTGTCGCAGCTGATTTTTGACTTGAAACAGGTCAACCCGAAAGCGCTGGTTTCGGTGAAGCTGGTGGCTGAAGCGGGCGTCGGCACCATCGCCGCCGGTGTGGCCAAGGCCTATGCGGACTTGATCACCATCTCCGGCTACGACGGTGGCACCGGTGCTTCGCCACTGACTTCGATCAAATACGCGGGCGCACCGTGGGAACTCGGCCTCGCCGAAACCCACCAGACCCTGCGCGGTAACGACCTGCGTGGCAAAGTCCGGGTGCAGACCGACGGCGGCCTGAAAACCGGCCTCGACGTGATCAAGGCTGCAATTCTTGGCGCTGAAAGCTTCGGCTTCGGTACCGCGCCGATGATCGCGCTGGGCTGCAAATACCTGCGTATCTGCCACCTGAACAACTGCGCCACCGGCGTTGCGACTCAGAACGAGAAGCTGCGCAAGGATCACTACATCGGTACCGTCGACATGGTGGTGAACTTCTTCACCTACGTCGCCGAAGAAACCCGTGAGTGGTTGGCCAAGCTCGGCGTACGCTCCCTCGAAGAGCTGATCGGTCGTACCGATCTGCTGGAAATCCTCGAAGGCCAGACCGCCAAGCAAAATCACCTGGACCTGACGCCGCTGTTGGGCAGCGATCACATCCCGGCGGACAAACCACAGTTCTGTGGCGTTGAGCGCAACCCGCCGTTCGACCAGGGCCTGCTGGCCGAGAAAATGGTCGAGATGGCCTCGTCGGCGATCAACGACATGAGCGGCGCCGAGTTCGATCTGGACATCTGCAACTGCGACCGTTCGATCGGCGCGCGGATCTCCGGCGAAATCGCGCGCAAGCACGGCAACCAGGGCATGGCGAAAGCGCCGATCACCTTCCGCTTCAAGGGCACTGCCGGTCAGAGCTTCGGTGTGTGGAACGCCGGCGGTCTGAACATGTACCTCGAAGGCGACGCCAACGACTACGTCGGCAAAGGCATGACCGGTGGCAAGCTGACCATCGTGCCGCCGAAGGGCAGCGTTTACAAAACTCAGGAAAGCGCCATCATCGGCAACACCTGCCTGTACGGCGCCACGGGCGGCAAGCTGTTCGCCGCCGGCACCGCAGGCGAGCGTTTCGCCGTGCGTAACTCCGGTGCCCACACGGTTGTGGAAGGCACTGGCGATCACTGCTGTGAGTACATGACCGGTGGTTTCGTCTGCGTTCTGGGCAAGACCGGTTACAACTTCGGCTCTGGCATGACCGGTGGTTTCGCCTACGTGCTCGATCAGGACAACACCTTCGTTGACCGGGTCAACCACGAACTGGTGGAAATCCAGCGGATCAGCGGCGAGGCGATGGAAGCCTATCGCAGCCACCTGCAAAACGTGCTGAACGAGTACGTCGCGGAAACCGACAGCGAGTGGGGTCGTGAACTCGCCGAAAACCTCGATGACTACTTGCGCCGTTTCTGGCTGGTCAAACCGAAGGCGGCGAGTTTGAAATCTCTGCTCTCCAGTACTCGTGCGAGTCCGCAATAACGGCGCAGCTGCAAGCCACTGGCTTCAAGCAGCAAGCTGGAGCCAGTGCGCGCTGTAACGGACTAATGTGATTTTCTTGCAGCTTGAAGCTTGTAGCTTGGAGCTGTCGTGTAAGAGGTTTTGAAGATGGCCGAACGTCTCAGTAACGACTTTCAATTCATCGATGTCGGGCGCAAAGATCCGAAGAAGAAACTGTTGCGTCAACGCAAGAAAGAGTTCGTCGAAATCTACGAACCGTTCAAACCCCAGCAGTCGGCCGATCAGGCCCACCGCTGTCTGGGTTGCGGCAACCCGTATTGCGAATGGAAGTGCCCGGTGCACAACTTCATTCCCAACTGGTTGAAGCTGGTGGCCGAGGGCAACATCCTCCAGGCCGCCGAACTGTCGCACCAGACCAACACCCTGCCTGAAGTCTGCGGTCGGGTCTGTCCGCAGGATCGTCTGTGCGAGGGTGCCTGCACCCTTAACGACGGTTTCGGCGCGGTGACCATCGGTTCGGTCGAGAAGTACATCACCGACACCGCGTTCGCCATGGGCTGGCGCCCGGACATGTCCAAGGTCAAACCGACCGGCAAGCGTGTCGCGATCATCGGCGCGGGCCCGGCGGGCCTGGGTTGTGCCGACGTGCTGGTACGCGGCGGCGTGACCCCGGTGGTGTTCGACAAGAACCCGGAAATCGGTGGCTTGCTGACCTTCGGCATCCCCGAGTTCAAGCTTGAGAAGACCGTGCTGAGCAATCGCCGCGAAGTCTTCACCGGCATGGGCATCGAGTTCCGTCTGAATACCGAAGTCGGCAAAGACGTGACCATGGAACAACTGCTCGCCGAATACGATGCGGTGTTCATGGGCATGGGCACCTACACCTACATGAAGGGCGGTTTTGCCGGTGAGGATCTGCCGGGCGTGTATGACGCGCTGGACTTCCTGATCGCCAACGTCAATCGCAACCTGGGCTTTGAAAAGTCGCCGGAAGATTTCGTCGACATGAAAGGCAAGAAGGTTGTGGTGCTGGGCGGCGGCGACACGGCGATGGACTGCAACCGTACCTCGATCCGTCAGGGGGCCAAATCGGTGACCTGCGCTTATCGTCGTGACGAAGCGAACATGCCCGGCTCGCGCAAAGAGGTGAAGAACGCCAAGGAAGAAGGCGTGAAATTCCTCTACAACCGCCAGCCGATCGCCATCGTCGGTGAAGACAAGGTTGAAGGTGTGAAAGTGGTCGAGACCCGTCTCGGCGAACCGGACGCCCGTGGCCGTCGCAGCCCTGAGCCGATCCCGGGCTCCGAAGAGATCATCCCGGCCGACGCCGTGGTCATCGCTTTCGGCTTCCGCCCGAGCCCGGCGCCGTGGTTCGAACAGTTCGAAATCCAGACCGACAGCCAGGGCCGCGTTGTCGCGCCTGAGCAAGGTCAGTACAAGCACCAGACCAGCAACCCGAAAATCTTCGCCGGTGGCGACATGGTGCGCGGTTCCGACCTGGTGGTGACGGCGATCTTCGAAGGCCGCAACGCCGCCGAAGGGATCCTCGATTACCTGGGCGTCTGATTACATTTCAATCTGAAATGCGATCAAAAATGTGGGAGCGAGCTTGCTCGCGAAAGCGGTCTATCAGCCAACTGCAATGTTGGATGTGCCGGCCCTTTCGCGAGCAAGCTCGCTCCCACAGTTGTTTCCTGGTGCTGCAAAATCAGCATTCCAACGCAATAAATTGACCCGATAGACAAAAGGCTGACCTGCATCCGTGCCTTTTGCGTCGCGCTCTGAGAAAATGCCCGCACTTTTTTTCCGGATGCCGACATGACTGCCCTGAAGAACGACCGTTTCCTCCGCGCCCTGCTCAAGCAACCCGTAGACGTCACCCCGGTGTGGATGATGCGCCAGGCCGGCCGCTACCTGCCGGAATACCGCGCCAGCCGCGCCCAGGCCGGTGATTTCATGAGCCTGTGCATGAATCCGGAATTCGCCTGCGAAGTCACGATGCAACCGCTCGACCGTTATCCACAACTGGACGCGGCGATTCTGTTTTCCGACATCCTCACCATCCCCGATGCCATGGGCCAAGGCTTGTATTTCGAGACCGGTGAAGGTCCCCGCTTCAAGAAAGTCGTCAGCACCCTCGCTGATATCGAAGCCTTGCCGATCCCGGATCCGCACAAAGACCTCGGCTATGTGATGGACGCGGTCAGCACCATCCGTCGCGAGCTGAACGGCCGTGTGCCGTTGATCGGTTTCTCCGGCAGCCCGTGGACCTTGGCGACCTACATGGTTGAAGGCGGCTCGTCGAAAGACTTCCGCAAGACCAAAGCGATGCTCTACGACAACCCGCAAGCCATGCACCTGCTGCTGGATAAACTGGCGCAGTCGGTGACCTCGTACCTCAACGGCCAGATCATGGCCGGCGCGCAAGCGGTGCAGATCTTCGACACCTGGGGCGGCAACCTGTCGGCGGCGGCGTATCAGGAGTTCTCGCTGGCCTACATGAAGAAAATCGTCAGCGGCCTGATCCGCGAAAACGACGGACGCAAAGTGCCGGTGATCCTCTTCACCAAAAACGGTGGCCTGTGGCTGGAAAGCATCGCCGACGCCGGCGCCGACGCACTGGGCCTCGACTGGACTTGCGACATCGGTAACGCCCGCGCCCGCGTTGGCGACAAGGTTGCCCTGCAAGGCAACATGGACCCGACCGTGCTCTACGCCAAACCGGAAGCGATCCGCACTGAAGTCGGACGCATTCTGGCCAGCTACGGCAAGGGCAGTGGTCACGTGTTCAATCTGGGTCATGGCATCACGCCAGAGGTTGATCCGGAGCATGCCGGTGCGTTCCTGCGCGCGGTGCATGAGCTGTCGGCGCAGTATCACGAGTGATCGCCACACCATAAAAAACGCCCGGCTAGATGTCGGGCGTTTTTGTTGGCACGATTCAATGTCGGACACAGATCCACTGTGGGAGCGAGCCTGCTCGCGAAAGCGGTGGATCAGCAAACTTTGCATCAACTGACAAAACGCCTTCGCGAGCAGGCTCGCTCCCACCTGGGTCCTGTGTCAGGCTTTGACGCCCTGCAGCGGCGGCAACTTCGCCAGCTTCAATGCGACCAGCAGCGCGATCAGCAACAGCGCACCAATAAACAGGCCTATGCCATTCCACCCGCCCAAATGCCAGAACACCCCACCCGCCGTGCCGGCAATGCTCGACCCGGCGTAATAACTGAACAGGTACAACGATGACGCCTGCCCCTTGGCCTTGGTCGCCCGCCGACCAATCCAGCTGCTCGCCACCGAGTGCGCGCCAAAGAAGCCAAAGGTGAAAATCAACATGCCGACAATCACCAGCGGCAGCGGCGTAAACATTGTCAACGCAAGACCCGCAAACATCAGCGCAATGGTCGCCCACAGCACTTTGCGTCGCCCCAGTTTGTCCGCCAGCGAACCAATCTTCGCCGAGCTGTAGATCCCCGACAGATACACCACCGACAACAATCCAACAAACACCTGATCAAGGTTGTACGGCGCGGCCAGCAAGTGATAACCGATGTAGTTGAACAGCGTGACAAACGCGCCCATCAACACGAATGCCTCCAGAAACAGCAACGGCAGACCGGCATCGCGAAAGTGCATGGTGAAGCCGTCAAGCAAGCTGCGCGGATGCAGCGAACGTGAGCGGAAGTTGCGCGATTCGGGCAGGATCTTCCAGAAAACCGCTGCGGCAATCATCGCCAGACCACCGATCACCAGCATCGCCGTGTGCCAGCTGACGAAGTCGATCAACACGCCGGTGATCAAACGTCCGCTCATCCCGCCAATCGCATTTCCGCCAATGTACAAACCCATCGCCAGACCAATGTGTTGCGGATGGATCTCTTCGCTCAGATAAGTCATCGCTACCGCCGCCAGCCCGCTCAGCGACAGCCCGATCAGCGCACGCATGATCAGCACGCCTTCCCAGCTCGGCATCATTGCACTGGCCATGGTGCACAGCGCTGCCGCGAACAGCGCGGTCACCATCACCGGTTTGCGCCCGACCCGATCAGAAATCGGCCCGGTGATCAGCAGGCCGATGGCGAGCATGCCGGTGGCCACCGAGAGAATCAGGCTGCTCTGCGCCGCGTTGATTCCATACTCGTGGGACAGCAGCGGCATCATCGGCTGCACGCAATACAGCAGGGCAAACGTCGCGAAGCCGCCGCTGAACAGCGCCAGCACCGTGCGCATGAACATCGGCGTGCCTTTTTCGATGTAGATCTCTTGCAGCTCGGCGACGACATCGTCCGCCGCAGCAGGCGGGACTTCATGGGCTAGGGGCGCGACAGCAGTTTTCACTTCAGACCTCGGAGGGCACGGCCAGGCAGGCAATGAAAAAATCATATAGCTGGCTAATGTTTCTATCCAATATATTGTTCGACCTGTTTGATAGCTTTAACGACCTAATGGGGTTTCCATGGAATTGCGTCATCTGCGCTACTTCATCGCCGTTGCCGAAGAGCTGCATTTTGGCCGTGCCGCACAAGTGCTGGGGATTTCTCAGCCGCCACTGAGTCAGCAGATTCAGGCGCTGGAGCAAGAGGTTGGCGCGCGGTTGTTCGAACGGACCAATCGTCGGGTTGAGTTGAGTGAGGCGGGGCGATTGTTTCTGGAAGAGGCGCGGCTGGTGCTGGCGCAGGTTGATAAAGCGGCGGACGTCGCCCGACGTGCGCAACTCGGTGAACTGGGCGAGTTGAAGATTGGTTTCACCTCGTCGGCACCGTTCAACTCGACCATTCCCCAAGCGATCTTTGCCTTTCGCCAGCGTTTTCCGGCGGTGCACCTCAACCTTCGTGAGATGAGCAGCACGCAGGTCGCCGAGGGCCTGGTGGATGAGTCGATCGAGGTCGGCATCATGCGCCCGCTTGGGTTGCCGGATTCGCTCAGCGTGGTGGAGTTGATGCGTGAGCCGCTGGTCGCCGTGCTCGGTTCCAAGCATCCACTGGCCCAGGGATCGGAGGAGGGCTTGTTCCTCTCGGCGCTGGCGCTGGAGCCGTTCGTGTTCTTTCCGCGCAGCTACGGCAGCGGGCTGTATGCGCAATTGCTGAGCTTGGCGCGCGATGCCGGGTTCAGCCCGCACTTCGCCCAAGAGGCGGGGGAGGCGATGACCATCATCGGTCTGGTCGCAGCGGGGTTGGGGGTTTCGGTACTGCCGGCGTCCTATCAGCGGATGCGCATCGATGGCGTGGTCTACCGACCGTTGCTCGATCCGGAAGCGGTGTCGGCGGTGTGGCTGGTGCAGCGTAAGGATCAGAAATCGCCGATGGCCAAGGCGTTCGTAGATTTGCTCACGCGCAAAGTCGAGTCCGCTTAAAAGATCGCAGCCTTCGGCAACTCCTACAGGGAAACGCGAATTCCATTGTAGGAGCTGCCGAAGGCTGCGATCTTTTGATCTTGCCGTTAGGGCAACCGCACCAAATCCCCCTTCAACGCCACCCGCGTGACAAAAATCCCTGCCCGGCATTCATACGTATTCAAATCCTTGCGCACATGCTGGTCGTAATAGCTGACGATATTGACCACCGCATTCGCCCCGACCCGTTTGGCATCGGCCTGCAACTTGATCAGATTCGACTGCAACACCCACTCGCAGGAGTTGTGGTCACTCTTGTTGAAGCCATTGGTCTTCAAATCACTGACCACCCCGCTGCGCAATAACTGCTGAGTCCCCTGCGGTCCATTGCCGAGCAGATAGAACTTCACACTGCCATCCAGCCGTCCGGCGCGAATCGCGTCCGACAGCACGGTTTCGAAGGGCATGTACATCAAGTTGGTGGCGTGGCTGGCGCTGGGCAGTAGCGCGAAAAGCGCAGCGGCGATCAGGGCTTTCACTTGCATGGTCATCTCCTTGACGGTGAAAGAGAACCGCGAGTGCAGGGCTGATAGGCTCGCCGTTCCATCAGGCGCGGTGCGACGGCCTGTCCGGACGAGTGTAGAGCTGAAATGAGCAGGGCGCCGAATGGCGCCCTTTGTCGTTTCTGCAATCCCATCAATCCACGTGCGCCAAGTCCCCGCGCAGCGCCACGCTCGACACCACCAGCCCGGCACGGCACTGGAATTTCTCAGTGTCCTTGTACAGATCACGCTGGTCGACGCTGGCGATGTTGATCACCGCGTTGGCGTCGGCTTTTTTTGCGGCGTTCTGCAGAGTCGCCAGGGCCGATTGCAGGGCCCAGAAGCAGGCGTCTTCGTTGGATTTGTTCGAGCCGTTGGTTTTGCGGCTGCTGCTCACGGTGTCGAGTTTGCGCACTTGCTTGGGCAGGGTTTCGCCAGCCAGGTAGAACTTCACGCTGCCGTCGAGCAGGCCGGCGTCGGTGGCGCGTTTGACGCCTTCACGGAAGCTCAGGTAGGTCGGCTCGTCGGCGCCTTGTTTGACGATGCCCAGGTCGTTGACGAACTCGATGTCCGGGTTGATCGACAGCTCTTTGAGCACGTTGTCGCGCAGGCGGTTGACCCAGCGGTTGTAGTTGCCGTGGATCTTGCCGTCCTTGGCATCAAGGCCGTAGCTGCTGCGGTAGTCGATTTCGAACGAAGTCGGCGTGAACGGAATATCGACTTCGGCGTGATGGCGACCGCGTACGGTGATCGCCGCTTTGATCATGCCCGGACGTACCGATTGCACGACCCACTGGCGGTCGTTGAGCGCAGTGACGATCGCGCGGCTCATCTGTTGCTGGGTGAAACCGAGGTTGGGCGAGAACTCTTCCTTGGCGTTGTAAACCGGTTTGCTGGTGCAGCCGCCGAGCACAAAAAACAGTGCCAACAGAGCGGCGATGCGGTGAAACTGAGTCATTCCCTTCACTCCAAAGGTGTTGCGGTCAGTGCCAGCGGCGGAAAATCAACGAGGTGTTGACGCCACCAAAAGCGAAATTGTTGTTCATCACGTAGTCGTGATGCATCTGGCGGAACTCACCGCGCAGGTAATCGAGTTTGCCGCAGTGCGGATCGACCTCGTCGAGGTTGAAGGTGTGCACGTACAGGTCGCGATTCATCATCTCGATGCTGAACCACGACTCCAGCGCGCCGCAGGCGCCGAGGGTGTGGCCGAGGAAGCTCTTCTGCGAGCTGATCGGCATGCGTTCGCCAAACAAACTGCTGGTCGCCAGTGTTTCGGCAATGTCGCCCTGTTCTGTAGCCGTGCCGTGGCCATTTACATAACCGATGGCGTCCGGCGTGAGGCCGGCGTCTTCCAGCGCCAGTTCCATTGCACGACGCATGGTCACTTGTTCCGGGCGCGTGGTGTGTTGGCCGTCGGCGTTGCTGCCGAAGCCGACGATCTCGGCGTGGATGTGCGCACCGCGAGCGAGGGCGTGTTCCAGCTCTTCGAGCACGAGCATGCCGCCACCTTCACCGATCACCAGGCCATCGCGGCCCTTGTCATATGGGCGTGGGCTGGTCTGCGGCGCATCGTTTTTCAGGCTGGTGGCGTAGAGTGCGTCGAAGACCATGGCTTCGGTCGGGCACAGCTCTTCGGCGCCGCCGGCGAGCATCAACGGCAGACGCCCGAACTTGATCGCCTCGTAGGCGTAACCGATGCCTTGACTGCCGCTGGTGCAAGCGCTGGACGTCGGGATCAAACGACCGGTGAGGCCAAAGAAGATGCTGATGTTGGCGGCGGTGGTGTGCGGCATCATCCGCACGTAGGAGTTGGCGTTTAGGCCTTCGGCGACCGAGTTGAGCAGCATGTTGCCGAATGCTTTGATCTCGTCGGTGCTGCCGGTGGACGAGCCGCAGGCCACACCCATGCGCCCGTCCTGGATCGAAGGATCACCGAGCAGTCCAGCGTCGGTGAGTGCCTGTTCTGCCGCGCCCACCGCGAGACGCGACACCCGGCCCATGCTGCGCAGTTGCTTGCGGGTCCAGTGCGCAGGCACTGCAAAATCATCGATCGGCCCGGCCAGGCGCGTGTTGAGTTCGCTGAAACGATCCCACTCGTCCATCCGGCGAATGCCGCTGCGGTTAGCCGCGAAGTTGCCGGCGATGGTCTGCCAGTCGCTGCCCAGCGAGGTAATGCCGGCCATGCCGGTGACGACGACGCGCTTCATCAGCACAAGCCTCCGTTGACCGCCAGAACCTGACGGGTGATGTACGAGGCTTCCGCCGACATCAGGAAATTCACCGCACTGGCGACCTCTTCCGGGGTACCCATGCGTTGCGCGGGGATCATTTTCATCAATTCTTCCACCGGCACGTTTTCGTCGAGCATCGCCGTGTCGATCAGGCCCGGCGCGACGCAGTTAACCGTGATTTTGCGCTTGCCCAGCTCGATCGCCAACGCCTTTGCCGCGCCGATCACCCCGGCCTTGGAGGCGCTGTAGTTGACTTGGCCACGGTTGCCGATCAGCCCCGACACCGAGGTGATGCAGACAATGCGACCGGCGGCGCGGCGGCGGATCATCGGCATCATCACCGGGTGCAGAACGTTGTAGAAACCGTCGAGGTTGGTGCGTAAAACTACGTCCCAATCGTCGTCGCTCAGCGCTGGGAACGCACCGTCACGGGTCAGGCCGGCATTCAACACAACACCGTAATAGGCGCCATGGGTTTCGACGTCGGTTTCCAGAATGGTTTTGCAGGTCTCGCGGTCGGCGACGTCGAATTGCAGGATCCGCGCCTTGCGGCCCAGCGCTTCGACTTCAGCCTGAACGGCTTGTGCTTCGGCCATGCCGCTGCGGCAATGCAGGACGATATCGTGCCCGGCCTGCGCCAGACGCAAGGCAATGGCGCGGCCGATGCCACGGCTGGAGCCGGTGACCAGTACGGATTCAGTCATGGTTCGACTCCTGTGTCTGTTGCAGATATTGAGTGACCTGAGGCGGACGGAACACGTTCAGGCGTGCGCTGGCGTGAATGCCGGCGCCGTGTATATGACATTCGAATACGCCCATGCCGTTGTCGTCTTCCAGCGAGCGCAGACCATGAATGGTCAGATCGCTACCGGCGGGAAAGGCTTCGACGTTGCATTCGAACCTGCGCGTGCCGAGCAGGAAACCCAGCTCCACCGGATTGCCTTTGAGTCGCGCGTGGCAACCGGCAAACGCGGCGACGCTCTGTGCCATCAGTTCGACGCCGACCCACGCCGGCAGGCTGCCGTCGGGCAGGCTGAACAAGCCTTCGGGCTTGACCGTGAGGCGGGTGAAGATCTGCTCCTCGTCAAAGCTGAGGATGCTGTCGATCAGAATCATGTCGCCCGCATGGGGCAGCAGTTCGGCGAGCGGCCAGGCCGTCATGGGGCGTCTCCGATAATCAGGCTGACGTTATTGCCGCCGAAGGCAAACGAGTTGCTCATCAGGTAGCGGGGTGCAATGGACGTCAGGCGTTCGCTCGCGGTCACCCAGTTCAGCAGTGGCAACGCGGGATCGGCCTGAGCATCCCAGACGTGTGGCGGCAAGGCGTGGTCGGGGTTTTCGGCGCTCAGGCTCAGCCAGCAGAACGCTGCTTCCAGCGCACCGGCCGCACCGAGGGTGTGGCCGGTCATCGGTTTGGTCGAGGAACAGGCGACGCCTTCGGGAAACAGGATGGCAACCGCCAGGCTTTCCATGGCGTCGTTGTGCTGGGTGGCGGTGCCGTGCAGGTTCAGGTAGTTGATCTGCGTTGCCTGCAGGTGCGCGCGGTTCAAGGCCTTCTGCATCGCTTGCAGGGCGCCGCGCCCGGTCGGTTCAGGGGCGGAAATGTGATGGGCGTCGGAACTGGCGCCGGCGCCGAGCAAGGCAATGGCCGGGCCGTCGCCCTGTTGTTTGCTCATCACGAACAGCACCGCCGCTTCGCCGATGTTGATGCCGCTACGGTTGGCCGAGAACGGATTGCAGCGCTCGTCGGATATCGCTTCGAGTGACGAGAAACCGTTGAGGGTCAGTTTGCACAAACTGTCGACGCCGCCGCACAGCACCGCGTCGCACAAGCCCAGGTCGAGCAGACGCTGAGCGCTCATCAATGCGCGGGCGCTGGAGGTGCACGCCGTGGAAATCACATAGGCCGGGCCGCTCAGTTGCAGCCAGTCGGCGAGAAAATTGGCCGGGGCGCCGAGTTCCTGTTGCCGATAATCGTATTCTGCCGGGAACTGCTGTTCGCGAATGTAGTGCGCCAGACCACGGCTGGCCTCGTCGATGCCCGAAGTGCTGGTGCCGAGCACCACGCCAATGCGCTCGCGGCCAAAGGTCTGGATCGCTTGATCGATGTCATCGCGAATCTGCAATGCCGCTTCCAGCAACAGCTGATTATTGCGACTGCGCTGATCGGCGAGTTCTGCCGGGATCGGCGCCAGTTCGCCGTGGACGGCGGCCACCGGCAACTCACGCTCCGCCACCCAGCCGGACTCTCGGCGCATGCCCGAGCAGTCGCCGGCGAACAGGTTGCGGGCGATTTCCGACTTGTCGCGACCGAGGGCGCAGATCACGCCGAGGGCATTCAGGTAAGCGGTCATGGCGTCGGTTCACCCAGCGGAGAAACGCGATAGTGCGGGCCTTGAGGCAGGTTCAATTCGAAGCTCAACGGTTGTGCATAACGGATGTCCCAGCGCGCCGGCAGGGCGCGTTGCTGGCCCTGCTGCAGTGCGGCGGGGTAATTGCGCAGCAGCTCGCCGGACGGGGTCAGGGCGAACAACAGCGCGGCAAACAGCTCTCGGGCTTCGGGGTTCGGCGGCAGCAGCCCATCGGCCTGCCAATGGCCGTCGATCAGTTGCTGCCGCGCTTGGGGAATGCCCAGCGGGTCCATCATCGACCAGCGAATGCCCGGGCCTTCGCGCTGGATCACCAGCAGCCAGTCCTGGCGTTGTTCGGCTTGTTGGCGTTCGATGTGCAGTTGCAAGGGCAGCGGTAAAGTCGGGTTGCTCGCCGGTAGCGGCGCCTGGCTGGCGCAGGCACTCAACAGAAGCATCACGCCGACCACAAAAAGTCGCCACACCGCGGACACTGTGGGAGCGAGCCTGCTCGCGAAGACGCCGGCACATTCAACAAAGAGGCTGGCTGACACACCGCTTTCGCGAGCAGGCTCGCTCCCACAGGTTATGTGTCGCATCAACGATCACCTTCAAGCGGCTTGCGCGCGACAACGTTCACCAACGTCTCTTCGCGCTCACCAAACGGCTTCGGCTTGCGCAACCCAAACCGTTCCAGCAAGCCAAAATCCTTCGACCGGCTCCACCACAGATACGGGTAGGAAACATTGCCCTCGCCAAATTCGAAACCCTGCCCGCGAATCATCTCCAAATACTGCGCCGCACTCTTCTGCACGTGCATCGGATGGCGGAACAGCCAGCGGATCACCCACGTATCAATGTATGCCTCGGTGGACTCGGCGAACAGCAGATAGCCACCCGGTTTCAGCACCCGATAAAACTCGGCCAGGGCCTTTTCCTGCTCGACCAGATGATGAAAAGTCTGGTGGCAGAACAGCAGGTCAACGCTGGCGTCTGCCACATTGAGTGTCGCGCAATCGCTGCCGATCAGTTCCACGTCCAGATCCAGACGCGTCGCTTCTGCGCCGCTCAATTCAAGGCTGTGCGGGTCAGCATCTACGCCGATCAAACGCTGTGGCGCAAAGGTCTGGCGCAGATGACCGAACGACTTGCCCTGACCACAACCGGCATCCAGCAACACCGGATGTTCCGGCGGCACTTCACTGAACAAGCCGCGTAAATCATTGATCGCCACCCGCAACACGTGGTGCTGCCAGGTGTGGCTGCGCAGAAACCAGAAACCGAAGCGGGTTTCCTCGACGTAGCTGTCGCTCAAGTAGTTCATGTGGCGTCCTTTGCACAGAGTTCGGAAATCATCTTCAAGCGGCGGCGCGCTTCGCTGACGAACGGGTTGCGTTCGTCCCAGGCGTACCCGGCGAGGATCGAGCAGATCATCCGGCGAATTTCCGCCTGGCTGTCTTCATAGAAAATCACGTCCTGAAAGGTGCCGGCGTACCAACCCTCGACGTAGCAGCGAAAGGTGTCGACGCCGCGCATGAGCGGTTCGGCGAATTCGCTTTGCCAGTCGACGGTTTCGCCCTGCAACTGACGGTGCAAAACCGCTGCCGCCATGCTCGCCGAGCGCATGGCGATGGTCACGCCGGAGGAGAACACCGGGTCGAGAAATTCTGCCGCGTTGCCGAGCAAGGCAAAACCAGGCCCGTGCAGGGTCTTCACATTGGCGGCGTAACCGCCGAGGGTGCGTGCCGGGGTGTCCCAGACAGCGTTGTTCAATACGCCGGCAAGACTTGGCGTCTCGGCAATGAAACTGCGCAGGCAGGCATCCAGATCGCTGTCGCGGTCGTTGAAGTGTTCCTCGGCCGCGACAACGCCCACCGAGCAGCGGCCGTTGCTGAACGGGATCGTCCAGAACCAGATATCGCGGTGCTCTGGATGAGTGGTGACGAGAATTTTTTCGCGATCAAATGCCGGGTTGTCGATGTGATCTTCGACGTGGGTGAACACCGCCTGACGCACCGGGAAATTCGACGGTGCTTCCAGGTCCAGCAGTCGCGACAACACGCGGCCGTAGCCGCTGGCATCGAGGACGAAATCCGCTTCAACGCGGTACTCACTGCCGTCCTCGCGGCGCACATCCAGCTGCGGTTTCGTCAGCTCGAAATCGACGCTGACGATGGCATCGCCGTAGCGGATTTCCGAGCCCTGCAATGCCGCTTGATCAGCCAGCAGTTTGTCGAAGTCGGCACGCTGCACCTGGAACGTGGTCGGTTTGCCGCCGGAAAAGGTCTCGCTGAAATCGAAGGCGCTGTAACGCTCACCCCAAGCGAATGCGGCGCCGGTCTTGCGCTGGAAGCCGGCGGCATTGACGGCGTCGAGCATGCCGGCCTCTTCGACGAAATCCAGGCAATGGCTGAGCAGACTTTCGCCGATGGAAAAGCGTGGGAAGTGCTGGCGCTCGAGCACCAGCACATCGTGGCCCTTGCGCTTGAGCAGCGCGGCGGCGATGGCGCCTGAAGGGCCGGCGCCGATGATCACGACCTGACGGGATTCCATTTCAACGATTGGCACGTGAACTCCGGGGCAGAGGATGTTGCAGATTCAAAGGCGCGCGATGCAGGCCGATCAGGGCCGGTAGCAGCGTCGCGATCAGGCCCATCAGCATCAGCGCGAAGTACAGCGCCGGGGTGATGAGCTGTTGTTGCAAGAGCAGATTGAGAAAGACGATTTCGCTGAGGCCACGAATGTTCAGCAGCACGCTTTCGCGCCAGCGGCTGGCGCCTTCGAACGAAGCGCCGGCCCAGCCGAGACCGAGCCAGTTGCCGAGCAGTTTACTGGCAATCGGCAACAGCAGCAGCGCCGCCCATTGCACCACGCCGAGGCTGGCGAGGGCGCTGTGCACGTCGATCTGGACGATGCCGAACGTGAGGATCAGCGGGATTGCCAGCCACGTCTGCAAACGGCTCATCCAGCGCGCCGGGAACGGTAGCACCAGCGGCACTTTCAGCGCGGCCATGCACAGCAGGTAGCCGATACCGAAGATCAACGCGTTGAGTTTGTAATGCTCGGCCATCACCAGCAGCGCAAAGAAACCGAGGCTGTAAGTCAGCGGCCGACGCACACGCAACAGATTTAATAGCAGTGGCACACAGGCGAAACCCAGCGGCAGCAACAGACTGCTCAGATGCAGACTGCCCTGGGCGAGGCCGAACAGCGTCCAGCAGGTCAGATCAATGAGGATCGCGGTTTGCACCAGACGCCGGGTGGCGGCGGGCGGGTAATCGATGTGTCGCAGATACAGGTACAGCACCGGGATCGCAGTGATCGCGAATACTAGTCCTAAGGCCAGCGAGTTGAGCCACGGTTGCGTTGGCAGTAGCCAGTAAGCCGCCGCCAAGCCGCAAGTGAACGGCACGGCAAAACTCGGCACGGCGATTTTCACGCTCTGCCGATCGAGTTTCAGATCAATCACATCACTGAGGATATGCCCGAGCAGCAGGGCAAAGCTCAGGCTGTAGAGGTTTTTCAGCCAGTCTGGAGCGATCAGTTCGGCGCCGCTGAGCTGCCAGCCCGGTTCGATCCAGAAGTACATCAGCAGCGGCAAGCCGAAGCTGGCCAGGAGCAACTGACTGACAATCGGAATCAGGCCAAAGTGGCGGCCAACACGAGTGGCCACGGCGAACAAGGCCATGGCCAGCAGCCAGAAAACGACGATCATCATGCCGCTGGCTCCGCGACTGTCGCGGTGTGTTCGTGGCGTCCGGCCCACGGCGCCAGCATGAAGCTGAAGGCCAGACCGAGGCTCACCGACAGGCCGAAATTGCTCACCGCCGGCGTGCTGGAAACCGCCAGCAAACCAAACGATAGCCACGTCGTCACAGCGGCCAGCAAGGTGCCGAGCAGGCTCACCGCTGCGCCACCGACTTGTTCACGCATGAGAATCGCGTAGTCGACGCTGATTGCGGTCACCAGCAGCAGGCCGAACAGGCTGAACAGGGTCAGTGGCTGACCAAGCCAGCCAAGACTGGCGAGGCTGCACAGCGCGGCGAGCAACGGCAGGGCGACGATGCGCAGCGCACCGCCGAGACCGAACGGCAACATCAGCACCAGCACGATCAACGCGCAGGAAGCGAGTTTCAGTTCAGCGGCGCTGATCTGCGTCGCGGCGAAAACCTCGTTCAACTCACCGAGGCGATTGACCAGCATTACCCCCGGCAAGTCCAGCGCTTGCACGCGCAGCAGCGCCGGGTTGTTAAAACCTTGCAGGCTGGTCATCGCCGCCACGCCGTCTTCGCTCGGGCCGAGCCAAAGCATGCGATAAGGCTCGCCAAGTGGACCGGCCAATGCCGCGTCGATGTCTTCAGCGGGCACGGTCTGCAGCTGTTGCAGTTCTGCTTGCAGGGCGGCGAGCGGTACACCGAGGTCGAGCAATGGCTGCCAGTATTGCGGCAGTTTGTTCAACGCCTCGCGCACCTGTTCTTGCTGGTTCGGTGGGCTGACCAGTTGATCGAGGGCCAGATAGCCTTGCAGCTTGTCGAGGTTGACCAGTTGCTGCAGACGCTCGCTCAGTGCGGCCTGCCGTTCGAGCAATTGCTGCTGATTGTCGGCGCGCACGAGGAAGAACTGGCTGGTGGGCTGATAGCCGGTGATGCGCGCGATGGCCTGCGCTTCGTCGGTCAGATGTTGCGGAGCGCCGACCCATTGGCGGATGTCATTCTTGCTTTGCAACTGAACCAGACCGCCCACGCAGAAGGCGATCAGCAGCGCCAGCAACACCGGTGTGCGCACGCGTTCGAGAAGTTTTTCGCGCAGATTGACCAGGCGCTGGGCCAGATGCAACGGCCATTGTGCGGGCCGCAGTTCGACGTTGCTCAGTAGCGCTGGCAGCAGGCAGACGGCCGACAAATACGCACCGAGCAATCCTGCGGCAGAGAACACGGCGATTTGCGTCAGCGCCGGGAACGGCGTCCATGCCAGCGCCAGATAACCGATGGCGCTGGTGATCAGGCTCAGGGTCAGCCCCGACAAGGTCAAGCGCAAGGCTGGCCAACTGCGCCACGGCTTCAGGCTCCAGCTCTTCGAGAGATAATGCAGCGGATAATCCACGGCCACGCCGATCAGGCTGGAACCTAGCACCAGTGTCATCACATGCATATGGCCAAACAGCGCCACACACGCCACCGCACCGAACAACATGCCGACCAGCACTGGCACAAATGCCAGCAACACGCGCCAGCGACGGAAAGCGAGCAACAGCAGCAACAGAATGCCGACAGTGGCGCCGCCGCCAACCCAGGTCATTTCACGAGTCGCTTGCTGCTGACCGTTGGCCGCGTACAGCAAGCCGCTGGCGGCGAGCAGTTGCACATCGGATTTCGCGGCCTGCTCGCGACTGTGTTGCAGCAGTGCGGCGACTTGCAGCGGCAAGTTCATGTCGAAGGCGTTGCCGGTGGTGCGCGCTCGCAGCAGCACCCAGCTCTTGCCGTCGGCATCGGCAATCAACGCGCCGCTGCCGATGTCCAGTTGCACCGAACCGTGCTGCGGCTGGCTGTTCTGAATGCGCCCGGTCAGGCCCAGCCAGTCGTCCTGACTTGGCACCAGACTGAAACCACTGAACGGATCGAACAGGGCCTGCACGCGTTGCTGAATGAAGGCGTCGGGGTGTTCGATCAGCAGTTGCCGGTCATCCGCCGAGAGCATCGCCAGCCGCCCTTGCAGCAGTTGCGTGCGCAGGGCCGGCAGATCCGCTTGCAGGTTCCACTGCACTTTTTCGAACAACCCGCTGGCTTGCCATTGCTCACCCAGGGTCTGCGCCATGGTGACGGCTTGCTGGCGATCGGTGTGGCCGACCAGAACCAGCATTTCGCGGTTGAGCGGTTCCTGCATGCGTTGTTCGGCGCGCAGTTCGAGAGCGTCAGGGTCAGTGCCGGGTACCAGCTCCATCAAATTCGCCGACAGCGGCGCACCGTCACGCCACTGCCAACCGGCCAGCGCGACGACGGCCAGCAGCAGGATCAGAAACAGCCAGGGCAGCCTGCGTTCACTCGGCAAAGTCATGTTGCTCCGCGTCGCTCAACGGTTGACTGGCGATGCTGTCCTGCATGCGCAGCACAGTGCTGTCGCCTTGGGTTTCCAGCAGTTCGATGGTCTGCACCAGCGCGCCGCCGTCGATGTTGATCTGGTTGAACACTTGCTTGAGCAGCAGCGAGCGCGGCGTCAGGGTGAGTTTCCACTGTTGTGCATCACCGCTCAGGGCCAGTTCGAAGTCGCGTTGCAGGCCACTGCTGTCGCCTTGCAGCACGGCGAGGAACAAGCGGTTCTGTTCAGCCCCTGCGCTCTTGTTCGGCAGCAATTGCCAGCCGTTATCGTCGCGGCGGGCGATGCCTTTGGCGCTGATGCGGTAATCCTGCTGCAGCGGGGTTTTCAGCAGCCAGAGCAGGCCGTGGTTTTTCGCCAGAACGAAATGGCCCTTGCTGATCAGCGGCTGCGGTAATGCACGCAGGTGTTTTTCCTGGATGAACTGGCCGTGGATCACGTCCGGTTTCGCCAGTTGTTCGCTGAGCTGTTGCAGATCGAAGGCGTTGGCCAGCGCCGACAGCGTCAGCAGCGCCAACACGCTCAGGCTTTTAACAAATACATTCATCGCAGCATCCTTTCCACGGCATTGGTGAAGACCCTCGGCGAAGCCAGCTGCATCTCGCGACTGCTCACCTCAACGGCGACCTGCACCGAGCTGGCGCGGGTCAGGCGTTCGCCGCTGTGCAGGTCGGTGATCAGGTAATTGATCTTCAGCCGGTTTTCCCACTCGACCAGACTGGCGCGTACGTTCAGGCGTTGACCGAACACTGCACCGCGCACGTAGCGCAATTGCAGGTCGATGATCGGCCAGGCGTAACCCGACTCGAGCATCTGCGTGTAGTTGTGGCCGATCTTGTCCAGCAGTGCGCAACGCGCGACTTCCAGATACTTGACGTAATGGCCGTGCCAGACGACGTGCATGGTGTCGACGTCGAAAAACGGCACGAGGATTTCGGTGTCGGCGTGAAGCACTCCGGCGCTACGCATGCAGCCTCCAGTGTTGCGCGGCGATGTGTTGCAGGCAGAGGCGCAATTCGCCTTCCAGTGCGCGGTCTTCGATAACTGGCGGGAAGTCCTTGGCGAGTTCTTCGTGCATTGCCGCCAGTGACGGTGGCAGCGGTCGGGCATCCTCCGCTTGAGCACGCAGCCACACGCCTTGGTTGGCGGCGAGCAATGTCGCGGCGGCGACCTGTTCGGTCAGTTCCAGCACACGGATCGCATCGCGGGCGGCGATGGTGCCCATGCTCACTTTGTCCTGGTTGTGGCACTCGGTGGAGCGCGAGAACACGCTGGCCGGCATGGTGTTTTTCAATGCTTCGGCGGTCCAGGCGCTGGTGCCGATCTGCACGGCTTTGAAGCCATGGTTGATCATCGCGCGATCCGCCGGGGCGCCGGAGAGGTTGCTCGGCAGACCGTGGTTGTAGCGCTCATCCACCAGCAAGGCGAGCTGCCGATCGAGCAGGTCAGCAACGTTGGCCACGAGGTTTTTCAGGCTGTCCATGGCGAACGCGATATGGCCGCCGTAGAAGTGCCCGCCGTGCAACACGCGCTCGGCTTCGGCGTCGATGATCGGGTTGTCATTGGCGCTGTTCAGTTCGGTTTCGATGAACGAACGCAGCCAGTTCAGGCTGTCGGCCAACACGCCAAGCACATGCGGGGCGCAACGCAGCGAATAGCGATCCTGCAATCGATGCAGTGGCGCGGTCGGTGCGTCGATCGCCAGATCCTTGCGCAGCCACGCGGCGACCTGCATTTGCCCCGGATGCGGTTTGGCGGCGAACAGGCGTTCGTCGAAGTGCTCCGGGTTGCCTTGCAGCGCGACCACATTGAGCGCGGTGATGCGCGTGGCCAGTTGCAGCAGATAGTCGGCGCGGGCGAAAGCCAGGCAGGCGAGGCCGGTCATCACCGCAGTGCCGTTCATCAGCGCCAAGGCTTCTTTCGGGCGCAGCACCAAAGGCGTCCAGCCCAGTTCGCGATGCACGTCGGCCGCCTGACGGCGTTCGCCACGGAACATCACTTCACGCTCGCCGGACAGTGTTGCGGCGACGTAAGACAACGGCGTCAGATCGCCGCTGGCGCCCACCGAGCCTTCTTCAGGAATCAGCGGCAGGATGTCGTATTCGAGAAACGCGTGCAGACGCTCCAGCAGTTCCACGCGTACCCCGGAAACGCCGTGGCACAACGACTGCAAACGTGCCGCGAGCACCGCGCGAGTGGCTTGCGCATCAAGCAGCTTGCCCAACCCGCAACCGTGGAAGGTGTAGAGATGACGCGGCAACGCTTCGACGTGATGCAACGGCACCGCGACCACGCAGGAATCGCCGTAACCGGTGGTGACGCCGTAGATCACGCCTTCCTTGTCCAGCAGCGAATCAAGGAACCGCGCGCCCTTGGCGATGCGCTCGCGATACTCGGCGTCGCTCTGCAACTGCACGGGCGCCTGACGATTGGCCAGGGCCAGCACGTCTTCGATGCGCAATGGGCGTTCGCCGAAGGTTACCGGCTCATGGGTTGGCGTCGTCATCGGTCTTCCAGAAAGGGTAAAAGTTGAACCATTGTTGCGGCGCTTCGAGGCAATAGTGACTCAGGCGCTGCGCATAGCGGGTGGCCCACTGATGAATGACCTGCTCGCGCTCACTGCGCTTCCATACCACGGCGTCGGCGAAGGGCTCGAGGGTCAATCGATAGTGGCCGTCCGGTTGCTTGAGGCACATCAGCAGATTGACCGGGCATTTCAGCAAACCGGCGAGCAGCCACGGGCCTTGCGGGAACGGCGCCGGGTGGCCGAGAAAGTCTACGGTGACACTGCGCCCGCCGTGCAGCGGCACGCGGTCGCCGGCAATCGCCAGCCACTCGCCGCGCTCCAGCCGTTCGTGCAGTTGCAGCATGATCACCGGGTCGAGCTCGCTGACCTGAATCAGGCGCAGATTGGTCGCCCCGGCTTCACCGAGCAGGCGGTTGAATTGCTCGGCGTGTTTGGTGTGCACCAGCACGTTCATAGTGACCTTTTCGCCGATCTCCGCCAGTGCGCGACAGACTTCGAGATTGCCCAGGTGAGCGCCGACCAGCAGTTGCCCGCGACTGCCGCGCAACTGGTTGCGCAGCAGCGCCGGGTCGATGATTTCGATCTGTTCGATACGGAGCTTGCCATTCCATACGTCGAGCTTGTCGAGCATGGAATCGGCGAAGGCCATGAACTGGCCGAACACTCGCCAATGCGTCGGGCGCAACGCGTCGCGCTGGCTCCATGCGGCCAGGCGCTGCTGGTATTGCCAGGCACTGCGCCGTGCGGTGCGGCCGAACAGGAAAAAGTACAGGACGATGCCGTAGAGCAACGGGCTGAGCAGGCGTCGACCAAGGACCTTGGCGGCGAACGCGGTGAATTTCATCAGCAGGAAACTGCCGCGTTCTTCGCGGTCGGCCCAGTGCTTCTTGTCGGTCTCGCTGGTCATGTTCGCCACCGCCGCCAGAGGATCACCGGGAAGCGCAGCAACATGCCAAGAAACAGCCGTGTGTGCATGCTGGAAATCAGTGCGTTGTCGTGGAACAGACGGAAGTGCGACACACCGTCCAGCGGGTAGTGCACGCTGGTTTGCAGCCAGCGCATCGGCTGATTGCGCCACGACAGGCGTACAAGAATGTCCGAATCGAAATCCATGCGCTTGCCGACTTTCGCCGAATCGATCACCGCCAGCGTCGGGGCCAGCGGATAGACGCGAAACCCGCACATCGAATCGCGGATCTGCAGTGACAGCGTGTTGATCCAGACCATCACGTGGGTCAGGTAGCGCGCGTACAAACGGCCTTTCGGCACACTCTCGTCGAACAGCGGATAACCGCAGATCATCGCCTCGGGATGGGCACGGGATTCCTCGACGAAACGCGCCACGTCGTGCAAGTCGTGCTGACCGTCGGCATCGACCTGCAGCGCATGGCTGAAACCCAATAGTGAGGCTTCGCGCAAACCGGTCATCACCGCACCGCCCTTGCCCTGATTCGCGGTCAGGCGCACCAGATGCACGTTGTCGCGCTCGGCCAGTGCGTCGAGAACCCTGGCACAGGATGGCGTGCTGGCGTCGTCCACCAGAATGCACGGCAGGCCTTGCGCGAGCAGGGCGTCGACCACCGTGGTGATCGCGGTTTCGTGGTTATAAACCGGGATCACCGCGCAAGGGTTATGCATAGCAGTTCTCCATTGGAAAACCGCGATCCCTGTAGGAGTGAGCCTGCTCGCGATTGAGTGCGCAGCACTCACCAAGGTCAATCATGCTCTACACCCAAAAGAATCCGCCCACTGGAGCAGGTTGCCGTGTCATTACGGTAAGCGAAATACAATTTGCGGCGCTCAGGATCAAAGCGCAGGTGCAACTGGATTTCATCACCGGGGCGCACCAGTTGCTGGAACTTCAGCACTTCCATCCCGGCAAACGGGCCGGTCAGATTCAGCAACTGCCGCCCAAGGTTCAGCGCCCATTCCACCTGCACCACACCGGGCAATACTGGAGCTTTGGGAAAGTGACCACTGAAATAAGCCAGATCCGGCGGCACGCTCAGTTGCAGACTCCATTCACCCTCGGTCTCGACCTGCGACAGCACTTCCGGCGATTTCGGTCGCGGCGCCATCAACAGCGCTTCAACGTCGGCCTGCGGCAGCTTGCCTTGGCTGTTCAACGGCAATTGCCGCACCAGTCGCCAGCGGCGGGGCAGGGCCAGGGCTTCGCAGTGTTGGCGCAAATGCTGGCGCAGGGTTTCAGTCAGGCTGCGACGGCCGTGCTCACGCAAGGCAAACAGGCCATCCTCGCTAAGCACCAGCAACGCACCGAGGGAAGCACGGTTTTCCTGGACCACGCCCAAGCGCGCTTCGGCGACCCATTCGTGGGCAACCAAGGCTTGTTCGAGCATGGGCAGAGAGATGCGTTTTTCTTCCAGTTTGACGATCCGGTCCAGCCGCCCGAGCAGTTCGAAGCGGCCATCGGCGGCGATGCGCGCAGCGTCAGCGGTGTGTTCGACGTGCCCGGCGGGCAGGTAAGGTGAAGCGATCAGCAGGGCGCCTTCGCTGTCTTGGCTCAATTCAACACCGGCAAACGGTTGCCACAGTTGTTCGCCCTGACGCCAGGCAATGCCACCGGTTTCCGAGCTACCGAGGATTTCCGTCGGCCATTGTTGCAAGCGTTGTTGCAGACTCTGCGCGGCTTCAAAGGGCAACGCGCCGCCGGAGGAAAACACCCGGCGCACGGCGCTCAGGGCCGGCCAGTCAAGGTTGTCGCCCATGCGTTTGAGCAGCGCCGGACTGGCAATCCAGGCGAAGGCCGGATGTTCGCGGC
Source organism: Pseudomonas sp. M20 (assembly GCF_045037865.1). Taxonomy (NCBI): domain Bacteria; kingdom Pseudomonadati; phylum Pseudomonadota; class Gammaproteobacteria; order Pseudomonadales; family Pseudomonadaceae; genus Pseudomonas; species Pseudomonas sp. M20. The sequence continues at coordinate 5,231,518 of NZ_CP173611.1, read as the reverse complement.
TGGCACGCTGCAAGTCTTCGGGAAACGCCAGTTGTTTACGCGCAAACGGGCGCCCGGCACACAGCGGCGACAGCACGCGAAACAGCAAACCGTAAATATGCTGGGTGGCGACGCTGCCGATGATGCAGGCCTCACCGAGATCGGCGCCCCACAGTTGCTCCAGCGCTTCGACTTCATTGGCCAGTTGGCGCAGGGTTTTGTCGATGCGCTTGGGCTCGCCGCTGGAGCCGGACGTGCACAGGCTCAGACGGCACTGGTCGAGATCCAGCTCGGCGCCGGGCAACGGCGGCTGATGAAAGTCGCTCAGCTGCGCGTCATCGGCGTGATCCGTCAGCCACTGATCGACTTCAGCCGACCAGCGCTGGCGGGTTTGTGCTTGCAGATCCGAGGGCAGCAGCACACTGACGCCGGCACGCCATGCGCCCAGCAAAGCGATGGCCAGTTCTGCGGCATCTTCCAGGTGCACAGCCAGGCGCTTCACGCCTTGCGCTTGCAGACCGGCGGCAACGCTCAGCGCCTGCTCGCACAGTTGCGCGTGATCGAGGGCCGGTGCGTGGCTGACAGCCCGCGCCGGCGCAGCCTTGAGCAACAGCTGCTCAAGCTTTATCCAGTTCATGTACGGCCTCTTACCCGTTGTCGTATCAGCCATTCAATGGCAAACATCAGGCCGATCAATCCATAGGAGATCAGGCCGGTGTACAACATCCACCAATTCAGCGGCGCCCACAGTGTCAGCAGGGCGGCGCACAAACCGTTGCAGAAGAAAAACACGCTCCAGGCCACCGTGACCTTGCGCGTATAGTGGATCGCGATGTCCGGCAGCTCTGGTTCACGCAAGCGCGCCAGCCGCTCGACCATCGGCGGGCCGTATTTCAGGCTAAGGCTGAACAGCACCAGCATGAAGCCGCTGATCAGCACCGGGTACCAGCGCAGCAACAGCGGACTGTCGAACAGCGCCAGCAACAGGCAGAAGACGATCGCCACACAGGCCATCCACAGGCTGCCGGGCTTGCGCTCGCCGGTCAGCGCCCGCGCCAGCCACAGGCTGCCCAGCAGCAGGCCGAACTGCCATGGAGCAAAGTGCTCCATGCCGAAATACACCGCAAAGGGGTACAGCAGACCGGCCAGCAGCAGGCCGAGGCCGATCAGTCGGCTCATGCGGCCGGTTGAACCAGGCGGTAGACCGCCTCGACCACGTCACCGACAGTGCGCACCGATTTGAACTCTTCGGCGGCGATTTTCTTGCCGGTCTGGCGCTTGATGTGATCGATCAGATCGACCGCATCGATGCTGTCGATTTCCAGATCCTGATACAGGTTGGACTCCAGGCTCACACGGGCCGGATCCAGTTCGAACAGCTCGACCAAGGCATCGCGCAGGGTGTTGAAAATATCGTCACGAGTTTGCATGGTCCGGTCTCAAGCTGCCTGTTTTGCCGTGACGAATGCCGCAAGGCTGGCCACGTTGGTGAAATGGTTACGGGTGTCTTTGGCGTCGGCGTCGATCTTGATGCCGTATTTTTTCTGGATCGCCAGACCCAGTTCCAGCGCGTCGACGGAATCCAGGCCCAGGCCTTCGCCGAACAGCGTCTGCTCGTCGCCGATGTCGTCGACACTGATGTCTTCGAGGCCGAGAGCATCGATGATCAGTAGTTTGATATCACGATTCAGATCGCTCATCTTCGGCGAGCTCCTTAATAAAGTAGGTGTGCAAATAATCGTTGAGCTTGCGCGAGGCTTGCGGGGCTGGCCCTTGCGCGGCGAAAGTCTGTGGGTCTATATCGGCCCCGACGCGAAAACTGAAGTGCACGCGGCGGCTGGGGATCCGATACCAGGGTTCGGCTTTGGTCAGCGTGGTCGGGTTGACCTTGATGATCACCGGCGTGACTATTTTCGCACCGCGCAGGGCAATCGCTGCCGCCCCGCGATGAAAGGCCGGCGCCTGACCTGGCTGGGTGCGCGTGCCTTCCGGAAAGATGATCAGGGTCTGGCCGTTTTGCAGGGACTGGGCAGCGGCATCGAGCATGTCCATGCTGCCGTCGTTACTGATGTATTCGGTGCTGCGCAGCGGGCCACGGGTGAAGGGGTTTTCCCACAGGGTTTTCTTGACCACGCAATTGGCTTGGCGCACCAGTCCGATCAGGAACACTACGTCGATCAACGACGGGTGGTTGGCGATGATCATCTGCCCGGGACGGCCAAGACGTTCGGCCCCTTGAATGTCATACGTCAACACGCCGGTACGGGCCATGAAGCGCACGAAAAACCAGAACAGCCGACTGACGGTCTGCCGCGCGCGCTGCCGATGTTTCAGCGCATCACCCGGCAGGCATCCGAGTAACGGAAACACCAGTACGCGCAGGCACAGTCCCCCCAGCCCGAACAGGGCGAAGCTTGCGGCGGTAGCCAGCAGGCGCCAGTAATAGGCGTCGCGGTTTTTTTCGGTCACGGGTTGCGTTGCCAGGTCCATACACGATTTTTCCAGGCATGTTGGCAAAGGGGTTGCTGGCCAAGCAGGGTTCGCAGCAGAGTGAGCGCGTGGGGCCAGTGCGCTTTTGACCGTGTTTCTGTGGTGCTGTTCAGGGTCAGCCGCCAGTCGGTACCGGGGGTGAGCAAAAGGCCGAGCGCGTACGGAAACGGCACGTCGTCGATCCACGCTGAATACGCTTCGGGCGGTTGTTCTTCTGTGATCACCAGCAGCACCGCCGGGGCGCCCTCATTGAGCAGGGCTGCGGCTTCGAGCATGCCGTGTTCGAGGCCGTCGCCGGCAGCGGCGAGGGCGGTCATTTCGCTGGTCTCGCCGCGCATGATCGACCACAGGCCGATAATCGCGTTGTGCACCGACAAGCTGAACTGCGTCGGCGACAGGGGCTGTTCGTTGGCCAGATCGGTGAGGATCTCGTAGGTACGCGGGGTTTCGCCGTGACGCGAAACGAACACCAGCGGCAGATCCTCCCGTCCGTCGGCGAGGGGCCAGCCAACGCTGAACGCCATGCGTGCCAGTCGGCTGAGGCGGCGGCGTTGCATGGCCAGCAAAAACGACACATCGGGCGCGGCATCGCTGCTCTGGAGTACCACCGGTTGTCGGCTCCAGGCCTGCCAGGCGTCCACGCTGTCGAGCCCGGGAGCCCACGCGCGCCATTGGGCGATGTTGAAGTTGATCACGGACATTCATCCCGCCCCTGCGGGCATTCGTTGACGCGTTGAGTGGCCAGAGCCGCAGCAGGCTTGACGTGGCGCATGGCGCCGGGTGGCGCGCATTATCCCGGTGCGACGGGTGTGTAGCAAATGCTGGTTACATTTTGCGCAACGAAATGTACCGAGTGGTTCGCAAGAAAACTGTCACTTGGCCATTATCCAGATCGTGAGCGGCTTGTCTGTCGGGCATCTCGGCGATCAATGGCGGCGATTGCCCTATCTGTCCGCGGATATTTGCACCTGACTTTGTAGTCCGTGTCCGTGAAGGTAGCGAAGCGAGGTCGAGCGCATCTACACTCGGTCATTCTTTGATACACGGAGGTTTGGTCATGCGGCGCGTGGTGTTCAATCAGAAAGGTGGCGTAGGCAAGTCCAGCATTGCCTGCAATCTGGCGGCGGTCAGCGCCAGCGAGGGTTATCGCACGCTGTTGGTGGACCTTGATGCCCAGGCCAACTCCACTCAATATCTGACCGGGCTGACTGGCAACGACATCCCGATGGGCATTGCCGACTTCTTCAAGCAGACGCTGTCCTCGGGGCCGTTCTCGAAGAAGAATCAGGCGGATATTTACGAAACGCCGTTCGACAACCTGCACATCATCACCGCGACGGCCGAGCTGGCCGATTTGCAGCCCAAACTTGAGGCCAAGCACAAGATCAACAAGCTGCGTAAGTTGCTCGATGAGTTGTCTGAAGATTACGACCGCATCTACCTCGATACGCCGCCAGCGCTGAATTTCTATGCGGTTTCGGCGCTGATTGCCGCTGATCGTGTGCTGATTCCCTTCGATTGCGACAGTTTCTCCCGTCAGGCCTTGTACGGCCTGATCGCGGAAATCGAAGAGCTGAAAGATGACCATAACGAAGGACTGGAAGTCGAAGGCATCGTAGTCAACCAGTTCCAGGCCCGGGCGAGCCTGCCACAGCAGATTCTTGATGAGTTGATTGCCGAAGGCTTGCCGGTTCTGCCGGTGTATCTGACCAGTTCGGTGCGCATGCGCGAATCGCACCAGGCCAGCATGCCGCTGATCCACCTCGACCCGCGACACAAGCTGACCCAGCAGTTCGTCGAACTGCACAATTTGCTCGAAGATCACTGATCTCCTGAGCTACGCAGATCCCCTGTAGGAGTGAGCCTGCTCGCGATAGCTTCCTTTCAGTCACTCAAGTGTTGGCTGACAGGACGCTATCGCGAGCAGGCTCACTCCTACATTGTTTGGCGGTGTGTCAGATCCCTTGGCTACGCAGCCACGCCATCAATTGCGGCAACGGCAACGCGCCACTCTGCCGCGCCACTTCCTTTCCGTTCTTGAAAAGAATCAGACTCGGAATCGAGCGAATCCCCAACTGCGCCGACAACTGCTGATTCGCTTCACTATCAAGCTTGGCCAAGCGGCACTTGCCCGCCAACTGCGCCGCCGCTTGCTCGAACACCGGCGCAAATGACTTGCACGGCCCACACCATTCCGCCCAGACATCAACCAACAGCGGTAAATCCCCCTTGATCTGGCTGGCGTAATCGCCTTGCTTGAGTTCGAAGGGTTTGTTCCGCAGCACGGCGGATTTGCAGCGTCCGCACTTGGGCTGATCCGCGAGGCGCTCGGCAGGGATGCGGTTGAGGCCGTTGCAGGAGGGGCAGGGGATGAGGAGTGGGGTGGTCATGAGCGAAATCCGGAATTGAGCTGATAACACCTAGTTGGAGACGTTTGCTCATATTTTCAATCGTGCAGGCTCTCGCGTTGTGCCTAGGCTGAAGACGCAGCAGGCCAATCCATTGGTCTGCCTAGTGTTATCGCAACTTGCGATATTTTTGGTTTGTGATTAACTCCCCATAGCAGAATGCGATAAGGATGTTGCATGCATGTGTTCAGTGAAAAACCCATTCGACAGGCCAAGGAGCAATGGCCACAAGCAGCAAGTGCTCTGGCGCAGTGGTTTCGTTTGGCGAGCAGAATTTATCCAAAGGATTTTTCAGCGATGAAATCGATATTTCCTGCGACCGACAAGGTTGGCGAGTTTCATGTCTTCGATATCGGTGGCAATAAATTGAGACTGATTGCTTTTGTCAGTTATCGCTCTCAGAGACCTCTACATAAAGCATGTGATGGATCACCGCGAATATGACCGCGGTAAATGGAAGGAGGGTAGGGTATGAATGTTTTGATTAAAACGGTTGTCGAGCACTGGGAATTTGTCTCTCCAGTGGTTCGGAAACCGAAAAACGAAGACGACTACGATGCTTTGGTATTGGCAGTCGACGAACTGGTGGAAATTACCGGCGATGATGAGTCGCACCCGTTGATGAGCTTGGTCGACATCATCGGTGACTGGATCGAAGAATGGGATCACACCCATCACCCCATGGCCCAGGCAAGTGGCGAAGAGGTTCTCGGTTACATGATGCGTGAGCACGGCCTGACTCAGAGCGACTTGCCGGGTGTTGGTACTCAGTCGGTTGTTTCGGAGATTTTGAACGGCAAGCGCAAGCTTAACTTGCGCCAGATTCGTTGGTTGGCAGAGCGCTTCAATGTGCCAATCGATGTGTTTACCTGATGCTGGTTCAAGACGAACAACTGATCTCCAAATGCTTGCCCCACTCCGGCGGCCGCTCGGCATAACCGTCCATCCCCGGCTGCTCTTCAAACGGTTTGCTCAGCACCGCGTGCAGCCGGCGTACTTCTGAGTAATCCCCTTGCTCAGCCGCATCGATGGCTTTTTGCGCCAGGTAATTGCGCAGGATGTATAGCGGATTGACCGCATGCATCCGCGCTTGGCGCTGCGTTTGATCAGCATCGCCATCGCGGGCAACCCGGGCGACGTAGCGTTCACCCCAGGCATCAAAACCCTTGATGTTGACGAAGTCATCACGCAACCGGGCGACGGCCTGTTCGGCCGACTCTTCACCGAGTCGGCGGAAGAACAGCGTGTAGTCGACGCCGCTGTTCTGCATCAGTTGCAGTAGGTCTTCCAGCAGCTTCTGGTCTTCGTCTTCAGCGGTAGTGAAGCCGAGGCGGCGGCGCATCAGGTCGAGGTAGTGCGCCTGGAACAATGGCAAATACAAGCCGAGGGTTTCGCGCAGGGCTTCAACACTGATGAACGGCGTCAACGCTTGAGCCAATGCACTGAGGTTCCACTGGCCAACCGGCACCTGATTGCTGAACGAGTAGCGGCCCTGATCATCGGAGTGGTTGCAGATGAAGTTGGTGTCGAAATCATCGAGGAAGGCAAACGGGCCGAAGTCGAAGGTGATGCCAAGGATCGACATGTTGTCGGTGTTCATCACGCCGTGACAGAAGCCATAGGCCTGCCACTTGGCAATCAGTTCGGCGTTGCGTTCGACGATTTCGCGGAACATCGCCAGATACGGTTCCGGCTGTTCCAGACATTCGGGAAAGTGCATCGCCAATACGTGTTCGCCCAGCTGCTTTTGCTGCTCGGGACGCTTGGTGTAATAGAAGTATTCGAAGTGGCCGAAGCGGATGTGGCTCGGCGCCAGACGCAGCACCATCGCTGCGCGTTCCTGCTTTTCACGCCAGACCGGGGTGTCGGAGCCGATCACACAAGCCGCGCGCGACGAAGGAATGTTCAACGCGTACAACGCTTCGGAAGCAAGGAATTCACGGATCGACGAACGCAGCACCGCACGGCCATCACCCATACGCGAAAACGGCGTCTGCCCGGCGCCCTTGAGGTGCAAGTCCCAATGCTCGCCGGCAGTGTTGTAGACCTCGCCGAGCAGCAAGCCCCGACCGTCACCAAGTTGCGGCGTGTAGCCACCGAACTGATGCCCGGAGTAGACCATCGCCCGTGGTTCGGCATCGGCCCACAGCTTGTGGCCGCCGAACAGTTCAGCAAACTCTTGGGTTTCGGCGGTCGCCGGGTCGAGATCAAGCAGGGCCAGCGCCGCCGGGCTCGCGACGACCAGACGCGGATGGTCGATCGGCTCGGGCAGCACATGGGCGGAGAACGCATCGCCCAGGCGGGCGAAGCGATTATCGAAGGTCAGTTCGTCGAGGGCTTTCAAGGGCCGGCTCCAGCAGAATGTCCGAGCATTCTGCTGGGTATAGGCCGGTTAGTCGAGTTTGGCCGGCGGCGGCTCTTGCAGCGGTTTCTGATCGTCGGCGACCGGCACGATGGTTTTCGTTTCCGGTTCGATCGGCACCATCTTGTATTCCTGACCGTGCAGGTTCTTCAGGTAAACCTCCATCTGGCGGAACGAGATGTTGATGTGCTGCTTCTTGAACTCGCGGTTGATGAAGCGGTTGACCTCATCGAGCACCGGGTTGCGGTCGCCGAGGTCGCGCACGTGCATGCGCAACTCGTGGTCGAGGGTGCTTTCGCCGAAGTTGAGGAAGTACACGTGCGGCTCGGGTTCCTTGAGCACGCGCGGGTTCTCGCGCGCAGCCTTGAGCAGCAGTTCTTTGACCAGATCCAGATCCGAGCCGTAATCGACGCCGAGCTTCAGTGTGACGCGGGTGATGGTGTCGGTCAGCGACCAGTTGATCAGTTGCCCGGTAATGAACGTCTTGTTCGGGACAATGATGTCCTTGCGGTCGAAATCGGTGATGGTCGTGGCGCGGATGCGGATCTTGCTCACCGTGCCCGACAGGTTGCCGATGGTGATGGTGTCACCGATCCGTACCGGGCGTTCGAAGAGGATCATGATGCCGGAGATGAAGTTCGCAAAGATCTCCTGCATGCCGAAACCGAGGCCGACCGACAGCGCCGCCACCAGCCATTGCAACTTGTCCCAACTCACGCCGAGGGTCGACAGGGTCGAGACGAAGCCGACGCCAGCGATCACGTACGACAGCAACGTCGTGGTCGCGTAGGCACTGCCCTGAGCCAGATTGAGCTTGGACAGCACAAACACTTCGAGCAGGCCGGGCAAGTTGCGCGCGAGGGCGAAGGTGATGCCGATGATGATCAGCGCGCCGAGCATGTCGCCGATGCTGATCGGCACCATGCTCATGTTGGCGCCGGTGCCGCTGGTGTATTCGTAGAGGGTGATGTTGTCGAGGTAGGAGAACACCGAAATCAGGTCCGACCAGACCCAGTAAAGCGCGGCAATGAAACCGCCGAGCAGGGCCAGACGGATCAGGCGCAGGGACTGCTCGTTGACCTTTTCGATGTCCAGCGTCGGCTCTTCGATCACCGCTTCGCCGTCGCCAGCCTCTTTTGCGGCCTGACGTTTGGCCAGGGCGCGTTGATAGGCCAGGCGTCGCGCGGCAACGCTCAGGCCACGGACGAAAGTCGCTTCGATCACCAGCCAGAACATCAGCAGGTACAGGGTGTTGATCAAGCGGTCGCTGAGTTTCAGCGCGGTGTAGTAGTAGCCGAAGCACACCGCCACGAACAAGGCGATCGGCAGCAGGGTGAACATCACACCGACGGCCTTGCGGAACAACGAGGTGTTCTCGTGGGCCGGGCTGCTGATCAGTAGACGGCTGAGCAGCCATGCCATCAAGGCGTAGCAAGTCAGCACCACCGGCATGCCGAGCACATCATCGGCCAGGGCCGCCGGTTGCAATTCGGCGACGGCAACAATGGTCACCAGCGCCATGACCACCAGACCCAGTCGACGGATCCAGCCTTGCAGGAATTCAACCTGAGGTTTCTCCCAACGGAAGTGCAGTTCCGCCACGCCGCCCGGCGCCAGAATCCGGTAAGCGGTGTAGAACACCAGCCACGCCTGACCCATCTGCAGCAAAGCCGCGCCCATGTTGGCGTTCTGTCCGCGCGCGTCGATCTGCAACGCCAGACCACACAAGGCCAGGCCCAACGCGACCGGCATCGCCAACAGAATATTGATCAGAATCGCCTGCGGCGTGTGCCACTGGCTGTCACGCTTGAAGTGGCCGATGTCCTGGTGAACCTTGTTCAGCCGCGCGTACAGATTTTTGCGCCGCCACAGCAGTGCACCGATTAGCAGCGCCAGCGGCAGGAACAGCAACGGGCGCTGGGTCAGACCGTCGGTCAGCTCGCTGAGGCTGGACGCCCATGGCAGGGTGTCGACCTGACGCTTCAGGCGCTCCGGCACCGCGCGCATCCATTCCAGATCCAGCGGCTTGTTGCTCGGAATCCAGAACATCTGCTCATCGAGCGTCGCACGCAGCCCCTGCGCGGTGCTCAGCAGTTGTTTCTGATTGAGTTGCAGGGTGATCGACTCGTTGAGCATGGCGCTCAGTTCGCGATTCAGTCGCTCCAGCAGGTCGGCGCGGGTGTTGGCCAGCTCCAGCAGGTTTTTGCGCAATTGCGGGGTGACCTGCTCCGGCGGCTGAGTGGCCAGCAAATTGTCGACATAGGCGGCGGGATTGCTCAGTTGCTCACGCTGCTGGCTGACGTCGAATTGCCACAAGCGAATGTCGGCGATCTGATCCGCCAGGTCGCGGTCGACCTTGAGTCGCGGCAGGGCTTGTTTCTGTTTGTAGAGAATCTTCGACAGCAGCAGGCTGCCCTTGAGCACGCTGATCTGCTCGTCCAGCGCTGAATCGCTTTGGGTCAGGCTGTCGAGCTGTTGTTTGGTCTGCAGATTCTGCTGGGTGACTCCGTTGAGGCGGTCAGTGCTTTTCAGCAGGTAGTCGGAGAGTTTGAGGTTGGCCGTGCTTTCGATGGCCAGCAGACTGCTGCTACCGGCCTTCTGCGCTTCGATCGACTGCTGGGTCACGGTTTCCTGCGACTGCGCCAGACGCTTCTGGTTGATCAGGGTTTGCAGTTCCTGGATCTCGCGGTCGAGGCGGTCGGACTTCTCCGAGAGCAAGTCATGCTGAGCGTTGCCCAGATCCTGCAACTGGCTGTTGCCGGCCAGCTCCTGACGGCGCAACGGAATCAGCGCATTCAGCGCCGCCAGTTCGGCGTTCAACTGGTCGCGCTGCTCGGCGGTGACGGTTTTACCCGCGTCCTTGCCGGACTTGAGGATGTTGTTGATCTGCTGGATGCGCGTCTGGCTGGCGGAAATCTCTGCCTGAGCACGCTCGGGGCGCGTCTGTGCGGTGATGATCAGGCTGTTGGCGTCGGCGAGGGCTTTTTGCAGGTCACTTTGCTGAGTCGAGCGATCGGTGAGGATTTGCTCCAGTTGCTGAATCGACTCTTTGGGAAAACGCTGTGCCACCGGCACCACGGCCGTAGCCTTGAGGCGCGTCAGTTCGCGGGTGCTTTCAATCGTCTGCTTGGGCGCGCTCGCCAGTTGCTGCTTGAGATCGATCAGTTTCTGCTCGTAATCACGCTGGTTGTTCAGCTGATTGAGCGTGTTCTGCAGGACGGTCTGCAGGGTCTTCTTATCGGCATCTGGCAGTTTGCTGTCGGCCAGCTTGTCGAGACTGGCCTGCACGGCGTCGCTGGACGGTGGTTCGGCGGCGTACAGCGGGCCGACAGTGAGACTCAGGCCCAGCAGGGCCGCGGCGAAAAAGGAGCGCAGGGTAGGCATAGAGACCGGTCAAGCAAGTGAGAGTGGACGCAGTTTAGAGGAAGAGCCCGGGGCCCGGGCGACTTCCTTCGGGGAATCTGACGCCCACTTTGCCGATCTTGTTCCCGTCCATGACCGCAACCGTCCAGTGGGTGTTGTTCCACTCCACCTGGTCGCCGACGATGGGTGCGCCACCGACTTTGTGGGCGATGAAGGCGCCCAGGGTCATGTCCGGATCAATACCCTCGGCCGGCAGGCCATAGAGTGCGGCAACCGCTTTAAGCTGGGCGTCTCCTTCAAGCACGAAATCACCGAAGAAGCGCAGATCGAGACCGCGCTGCGGCGCTTGGCTGAACAGTTTTCCGAGCGCGCCGAGGTTGTGTTCATGGCCGATAACACACAGTAAATCATCGACTTCCAACACCGTACTACCCGACGGATGGAGCAGTTGCTGGCCACGAAACAAGGCGGCGATACGTGTGCCTTCGGGCATTTTCAGTTCGCGCAGGGGCGAACCGATGCACCATTTCTCCGCACCGAGCTTGTAAACGAACAGCTCCCATTCGCTGGTGACGTGGACTTCCAGCGCCGCCCGGGAAATCGGCGCAGGCTCCGGCGGTACCGTGACTTTCAGCAGCTTGGCGACCCACGGCAGGCTCGTGCCCTGCACCAGCAGCGACACCAGCACGATAAAGAACGCGAGGTTGAAGTACAGCTGCGCATTCGGCAGCCCGGCCATCAGCGGGAACACCGCGAGAATGATCGGTACCGCGCCGCGCAGGCCAACCCAGGAAATAAAGGCTTTTTCGCGACCGTGGAAGGCCTTGAACGGTAGCAGGCCGACCATCACCGACAGCGGCCGCGCAAACAGAATCATCCACAGCGCCAGACCGAGAGCGGGCAGGGCTATCGGCAGCAAGTCGTGCGGGGTCACGAGCAGCCCCAAGACCAGGAACATGCCGATCTGCGCCAGCCATGCCATGCCGTCGAGCATGTGCAGAATGCCGTGGCGGCTGCGCACCGGGCGGTTGCCGATGACCAGACCGCACAGATAAACGGCGAGGAAGCCGCTGCCGTGCAGGGCGTTGGTCAGGGCGAACACCACCAGACCGCCAGCGATCACCAGAATCGGATACAGGCCGGCGGCCAGATTGATCCGGTTGACCAGTTGCAGCATCAGCCAGCCGCCACCGAGACCGATCACGCCGCCGATGCCGAACTCGCGGATCAGATGGGTCAACAGGCTCCAGTGCAGGCCGGTCTGGCCGCTGGCGAGCATGTCGATCAGAGTGACAGTGAGAAACACCGCCATCGGGTCGTTGCTGCCGGATTCGATTTCCAGACTGGCGGTGACCCGTTCGTTCAGGCCTTTGCCGCCGAGCAGCGAGAACACCGCCGCGGCGTCGGTTGAGCCAACGATGGCGCCGATCAACAGACCTTGAATCAGATTGAGGTCGAACAACCAGGCGGCGGCCATGCCGGTCAGCCCGGTGGTGATCAACACCCCGACCGTGGCCAGCGACAACGCCGGCCACAAGGCCACGCGGAAACTCGACACCCGCGTACGCAGGCCTCCGTCGAGGAGGATCACCGCCAGCGCAAGGTTGCCGACCAGATAGGCCGTCGGGTAGTTATCGAAAATGATCCCGCCGCCATCGACCCCGGCGGCCATGCCGACCGCAAGAATAATGACCAGAATCGGAATGCCGAGACGGGAAGAAAGCGAACTGACAAGAATGCTTGCGCCTACCAGCAACGCGCCGATCAAGAACAGGCTGTTGATGGTCGTCGCATTCAAAGGCAGTACTCCAGAAGCGTAAAGACGGGCACAAACTGACCATGCAGTCTGCGTGCCAGCGATTCTAACCTGTTGAAATGTGATGCTGTCAAAAAGGTTTTTCAGTGTGGCATCAGGTTTTGTGTTCGGCGGGCGATTGCTGCCCTCACCCTAGCCCTCTCCCGGAGGGAGAGGGGACTGATTGAGGTGTTTGGGCGAGGTACATCGACCTGAAATATCGCGCCGAACTGAAAATCTGAAAGACCCCCGATCTGCTCCCTTTCCCCCTCTCCCTTTGGGAGAGGGCTGGGGTGAGGGCGCTTTTGATCTTGATCTTGATCTACAGAATTACAGGCTAAACCGCCCAACCATGTTGTTCAGATCCAGCGCCAACCGCGACAGTTCATTGCTCGCCGCACTCGTCTGATTCGCCCCAGTCGCCGATTGCACTGACAGGTCGCGGATGTTCACCAGGTTGCGATCCACTTCCCGCGCCACTTGCGCCTGTTCTTCGGCGGCGCTGGCGATCACCAGATTGCGCTCGTTGATCTCGACGATGGCGGTGTTGATGGTGTCCAGCGACATGCCGGCACCACGGGCGATGTTCAGGGTCGACTCGGCGCGCTCGGTGCTGTTGCGCATCGAATCCACGGCGTGTTCGGTACCGCTCTGAATGCTGCCGATCATCCGCTCGATTTCGCTGGTCGACTGCTGTGTGCGGTGCGCGAGGGCACGTACTTCATCGGCCACTACCGCAAAACCACGACCGGCCTCACCGGCACGCGCTGCTTCAATTGCCGCGTTCAGCGCCAGCAGGTTGGTTTGATCAGCCAGGCCACGAATCACATCCAGCACCTTGCCGATGTCACGGGATTCATTGGCCAGATCACCGATCAACGACGCAGTGCTCTGCACATCGGCGCTCATGCGTTCGATGGCGCTCACGGTTTCTTGCACCAGGTCCCGACCGTCGCCGGCGGAGGTGGTGGCGTTTTTCGAGGCTTCCGAAGTACTCACCGCGTTGCGTGCGACTTCTTCCACAGCGCTGGTCATCTCATTGACGGCGGTGGCCGCCTGTTCGATTTCGTTGTTCTGCTGAGTCAGGCCACGGGCGCTTTCGTCGGTGACGCTGTTCAGTTCTTCAGCCGCCGAAGCCAACTGAGTCGCCGAGCCGGAAATACGCTGCAGGGTGTCACGCAGCTTCGATTGCATCTTCGCCATGGCCGCGAGCAGACGGCCTGCCTCGTCTTCACCGTCAACGTGGATCGGCTGGGTCAGGTTGCCTTCGGCGATGGTTTCCGCAGCTTCCAATGCTTTGGAGATCGGCTTGGTAATGCTGACGGTCAGCAGCCAGGCGAAGAGGAACGTCAGGCCAGTGGCGATCACCAACAACGTGACCACAAGGTTGAAAGACATCGAAAACTGCTCGCTTGCGCCTTTATCCGTGTCGGCGATTTGCTGGGTGTTGATCTCCAACAGCCGCGCCAGGGCGGTGTTCACCGCTTCCGAGTTGCTCAGCAAGTCCGAGTTGAGCATCTGCCGCAGTTCATCGATCTGATTGTTGCGCGACAGGGTTTTCATCCGGTCTTCAAGCTGGCGGTACTGCGCGAGCAACTGCACGTATTGATCGTAAGCCGCACGTTCTTGCGGGCCGTCGATCAACGGTTCGTAGGCGCGCTGGGCGTCGGCGATCTGCTTGTTGCGCAGCGCGAACAGCTCGACAGTCTTTTGTTGAACGTCCGGTTCACGATTGATCAGCAACCGATACGACAAAACGCGCAGGCGCAGGGTCAGTTGGGTGAATTCGTCGAGGGCCTTGATCGAAGGCACGCTGGCGGTGGCGATGTCTTCGCCTGCTGCGCGGATTTTGCTCATCTGATTCAGCGCGAACACACCGAGAATCAGCATCAGGCCGCCGATCAGGGCGAAGCCGGTAAACGCCCGTGGGGCGATATTCATATTGCGGAGGGACATGGGCGGATACCAAGAGAGGGCCGCTTCCATGCGGGCTGAGACTGCGATATGGATGACTTATCGGTCATACGACTAAAGTCTTGAGGCACTGTGCGTATTTGTCGCAGAAGGGCTGGGGCGACGAAGTGCAGGAACCAGATCGGCAGATCACAGTCTTTAAAACTCGCAGGAACGATCCGCCACCAGGAAAATCAAGGCCTTGCGCCGGTTTAACCCTGGCATCCGTGGTGACTTTTCTTTATCGTACGCGCCCTTTGAAAAACGCTTGGAAGATCAAAATGTTGGAAGCATCCCTCAGCCAATTGGAACAGCTCGTCAGCGACCTGGTGCAACAGAACCAGAGCCTTGCGCAGACCAACCAGACCTTGTCCACGGAACTGGCCCAGGCCAAGGATGAAAACGAAAGCCTGCAACTGAACCTGATGGAGCAGGAAGAAAAGCACGGCGCCACCGCAGCCCGCATTCAAGCCCTGGTTGATCGCGTCAACGCAGGTCCTGTCAGCGCATGAACCACCACACAGCAGGGGTAAAAGTCGTCTCCATTCTCGGGGAGGACTATTCGATCAAGGCACCGGCCGGGGAAGAACAGACCCTGCTGGACGCGGCCATGATGCTCAAGGCAGCGCTGGATGACACCAAGCGCAAATACCCGACATTGATCGGTGACCGCTTGCTGGTGCTCGCGGCGATGAATCTGTGCTCGCAGCAGATTGAAATGAAGAAGCAGCACAAAGAAGAACTCGACCGTTACCAAGAGCAAGTCAGCGCCACGGTCGACACTATCGCCAAGACCATCAATCAGGGTTGATCGGGTTGCGCACAACCAAAGAATAGATTGTCGATCGGGTTGTATACAATCGGCACGGCTGTTGCATTGTTTCGGCCACTTATTCTTTGGGGGTGCTCCATGCAGTTGTGGCGACGCAGTATTCAATGGCAACTGATTCTCAGCATGGGCACCGCCCTGCTGGTCAGTATCCTGATCGTGGTTGGCATTTATACCCTGGTGGTCAACCGCCTCGCCCAGAGCTATCTGGTCGAGCAAGCGCTGCCATCGAGCATCGAAGCGACGCGCAACGATATCGAACGCATCCTTGTGCAACCGCTGACGGCGGCCAAAGATATCGCCAGCAATACGATGGTCCGCGACTGGCTCGCCTCAGGCGAAGACAGCAGCAAAACGGCGGGCTTCGCGCAGTATCTGGAAGGCATCCGCGCCGAACATAAAGCCTTTACCGCTTTGATCATCGGCACCGAATCCAATCATTACATCACCGAAAAAGGCCTGGATCGCACCCTCAGTCGTTCCAAACCGGCCGACGCGTGGTTCTATTCCTTCCTCGACAGCAATCAGCCGCGCACCCTCAATATCGACAACGACGGCGCCACCGGAGAATTGGCGCTGTTCATCGATCTGAAAGTCGAGCAGGCCGGTAAAGTGGTCGGCGTAGCCGGGCTTGGTTTGAGCATGAAAGAGCTGTCGGAGCTGATTCACAACTTCAGCTTTGGTCAGCGCGGCAAGGTCTATCTCGTGCGCTCCGACGGTTTGATCCAAGTGCATCCCGAAGCGCAGTTCAGCGGCAAACGCACCTTGAGCGAGCAGATTGGCGCCAATGCGGCGCAGTCCGTCATGGGCCAGAAAAAGGCGATCAGCAGCAGCTTCCAAAGAGATGGCGAAGACTTCCTCGCCTTCAGCCTTCCTCTGCGTGATCTGGGCTGGACCTTGGTGGCCGAAGTGCCGCAGTTGCAGATCTATGCCGAGGCCCGCAAGGCGATGTGGATGAGTGGCGGCATCGGTCTGGCGGTAGCGCTGGTGTGTCTCGCGTTGGTGGTGTGGCTGGCGCAAGGGCTGGTGCGGCCGATTCGTCAGGTAACAGCCGCGCTCGTAGCAATCGGTAGCGGCGGTGGAGATTTGACCCGCCGGTTAGATTCCAGCCGCGCCGATGAGCTGGGCGACCTCGCCCGCGGCTTCAACCGTTTCCTCGATAGCCAGCGCGGCATGATCGGCGAAGTGCTGACCACCAGCGAACGTCTGCGCACGGCTGTGGGGCAAGTGGCGAAAGTGGTGGAGAACACCGCTGAGCGTTCCGGCCGCCAGCAGGAAATGACCGACATGGTCGCAACTGCGGTTCACGAGATGGGCCTGACCGTGCAGGAGATTGCGCAGAACGCTGGTAACGCGGCACTCGCTTCGCAAACCGCGCGGGATGAAGCGATGCAGGCGCGGGAAGTGGTTGGCGGCTCGATCAAGCATATTGAAAGCATGTCGGATGAGATTGGCGTAGCGGCGGGTGCGGTCGGTGAGCTGGCACATCAAGTGGCCTCGATCGACTCTGTATTAGCAGTGATTCGTGGCGTGTCCGAGCAGACCAACCTGCTGGCACTTAATGCCGCCATCGAAGCGGCGCGCGCCGGGGACATGGGGCGCGGCTTTGCAGTTGTTGCCGATGAAGTACGCACCTTGGCGCGCCGCACTCAGGCATCCACCGATGAAATCCAGCAGATGATCGGCAGCCTCAAGCAAGGCGCGGAAAACGCCGTGTCGTCGATGCGCACCGGCCAGGCGGCAACCGGCACCGGGGTTGAGTCGAGCCAGCGCACTGGGGCTTCGTTGACGGCGATTACCGGTCAGGTCGAGCGCATCAGTGACATGAACCATCAAGTGGCTACGGCGACGGAAGAGCAGTCGGCGGTGACGGAAGAGATCAATCGCAATGTGCAGGGGATTTCCGATCTGGCGCGGGCGACGGCGGGGGAGGTCAGGGCTTGTCGTGAGGATTGTCAGATGTTGCAGAGGTTGGCGGATGATCTGGCGCGGCAGATGGGTGGGTTTCGCTTAAGTTAAACATATGGTTGTCCTATGCCGACGCACTGCAAAAGCGCGTCGGCTCTGGCTTGAGCAATGTGTTCAAAACAGCAGAATTTCCCGCCCATAAAAATCGATTTTGCCGATTGTCGTTAAATAAAACACTCGTTTCTCCTGGACAGTCCACACCTGCGAGCCTTCGTGATACTTGTCCCCAGTCGCGATCGTTCTGAACATATCGTAACTATCGAAATCCCTGACAGTGGCATAGATGTACTCGGAAGTAATTACCATGGCCTGGTAGAGGTCCTTGCCCTTTTTGATATAACGCTTTTCTGATACACGCGCTGCATTCGGTTCTTTCACCACGTCATTGAATCGTGCCGAGAAAATAAACTGTTCTTCGTTAAGAATGATGTAGGGATCAATCTCCAATGGTGCTGACTGGTCGCTCAAATCAGCCCCGCCATACACTACCGAGCGCCAATCACTGCCGACCTGGCGTGAAAACTCTTTGTAGGCAACACGATTATTTGTGTCATATCGGTCTTCTGCCGAAATGACCTGGAACATTTCTGCCGCTGTCGTTTCGAAGCCGGGCACAGCTTTATCAGGTGACGTTGTGATGCTGACAATTGATCTCTCATTAGAGAGATGCTGGTGATTCTTGCTGATGACGATGGACTCTTCTGAGTCCGTGTGCGTCCATTCAGTGCCGTTTCGCGTGCCAAACTGCGAAATTGAGGCGAGAACGCAATCGTCCCGCGTTACCAGTCCGGCAAGTTTGATGGTTTTTGCGGCCGCTTTGCTGTTCATGGCGTTCGCTCTTTTGTAGGGTAAGAAGAGGACGTTAAGTCCGAACTTGCCGGGCAAACTGCAAACTACATGTCAGGCGAATACAGCCTATCGCGCAGGGCTCATTTCCACACCTGTCAAACATGATAGGTGTGGAGCGCGTGATAATGTGTTTTGTCTGGGTAATGGCGCTGAAATCAGAACCATGCATCCTGCATTGCCAGGCACGTATCATCCCGCACCTCCAGCAATGCCAGTTCATGGTGGCAGCCCGGCACTTCCCACGTCAGGAAATACCGCGCCGCCTGCAGCTTGCCTTTATAGAAGTCAGCATCCACCACATTCCCCTTCGCTAACCCTTCTTCTGCACGAATCGCCTGTTCCAGCCAACGCCAGCCAATCATCGTGTGGCCGAACACCTTCAGGTACAACGCCGAGTTAGCCAGGCTGCTGTTGACCTTGCCCTGTGCCAGATCAGTCAATAAACCGATGGTCACCGTTTGCAGGCGTGCCACCAGTTTTTCCAGTGGTTCACGCAGTGCGGTCAGCGATTCATACGCCGTCGCGCGTTCAGCGGTGTTGGCGATCAGTCGAATCAGTTGCTTGAGCCCCGCGCCACCATTCTGTGCCAGTTTGCGTCCGAGCAAGTCCAGCGACTGAATGCCGTGGGTGCCTTCGTGAATTGGATTCAAGCGGTTGTCGCGGTAATACTGCTCGACCGGGTACTCGCGGGTGTAACCGTGGCCGCCAAGAATCTGGATCGCCAGTTCGTTGGCCTTGAGGCAGAACTCCGATGGCCAGGATTTGACGATCGGCGTTAGCAGATCCAGCAACTCATGGGCCTGTTTACGCTCGGTTTCAGACTCAAGCGTCGTGGTGTCATCGAAAAGCCGCGCTGCATACAGGCCAAGGTCAAACGCCCCTTCGACGTAGGATTTCTGCGTCAAGAGCATGCGTCTGACGTCCGCGTGCTGAATGATCGCCACCGGCGCGGTGGTCGGGTCCTTGCTATCCGCTACCCGGCCTTGCGGACGTTCGCGAGCGTATTCCAGCGAATACAGATACCCGGCATAACCGAGCATCACTGCGCCCATGCCGACGCCGATCCGCGCTTCGTTCATCATCTGGAACATGTAGCTCAGACCGCGATGCGGCTCGCCTACCAGATAGCCGACGCACTCACCGTTATCGCCGAAATTCAGCGCCGTCGAGGTGGTGCCGCGCCAGCCCATCTTGTGGAACAGCCCCGCCAGCAGCACGTCATTGCGTGGGCCGAGGCTGCCGTCATCGTTGACCAGAAACTTCGGCACGATAAACAGCGAAATGCCTTTGACGCCCGCAGGCGCGTCGGGCAGCTTGGCCAGGACCATGTGCACGATGTTTTCCGACAGCGAGTGATCGCCGCCGGAGATGAAGATCTTGTTGCCCTTGAGGCGATAAGTGCCGTCGGACGCCGGCTCGGCGCGCGTACGAATATCCGACAGGGACGAACCGGCATGGGGTTCGGTCAAGGCCATGGTGCCGAAAAAGCGGCCATCGATCATTGGCTGCAGGAAGCGCTGTTTCTGCTCGTCGGTGCCAAAGCTCTCGATCAGATTTGCCGCGCCCATGGTCAGGAACGGGTAGGACGTCGAAGCCGCGTTGGCCGACTGGAAATGCGCGAAGCAGGCTTGCGAAAGTAATGTAGGAAGTTGCATGCCGCCGGCGTCGAAACTTCTCGCGGCGTTGAGGAATCCAGCCTCGAGGAAGGCATCCACAGCCGGTTTCACCTCAGGAATCAGAATCGCCTGACCGTCTTCGTAGCGCGGTTCGTTCTCGTCGCCCTTGCGGTTGTGCGGCGCGAAGTACTTCTCGGCGATGTTGCGCGCGGTGCCGATGGCGGCGTCGAAGGTCTCGCGGTTGTGCTCGGCAAAGCGCTCACGCCGGGTCAGGCCCTCGGCATCAAGGACCTCGTACAGCTCGAAAGCCAGATTGCGGGAACTGAGCAGCGTCTCGGACATGGCGGCTTACCTGAAATTGGGGTTGGGCCGAGTCTAAGGCGGGGGAATAGTGGCTGAACAGGATGATTGATAAGCGTGATGTTGGAGCCGCGCGCCGACTTAACAGGCGCTCGAGAACAACTGTGGGAGCGAGCCTGCTCGCGAAAGCGGTGGGTCAGGCAACATTGATGTCGACTGACACTCCGTCTTCGCGAGCAGGCTCGCTCCCACAGGGGAAATGCATTCCAGGCGACCATTGCCGTCGCCTGGACTTACAGCGGTTTAGCCGATTGTCATCAAGCTGGCATTACCACCCGCCGCAGCAGTGTTAACGCTCAACGCGCGCTCGATCACCAGACGCTCCAGCGCAATGTTGGTCTCGCCCTGGGACAAGCCCTGAACCCCAACGATCGCGCCGGCACGCTTGGCAATCTGCTGGCAAACGCCGCGCAACTGGTCGGAATGGCCGTGATGCAGAACCGCATCGAACACCACCTCATCCTTGTTCCAGTCAGCAACCAGCTTGATCCGCGCCTGAATCTCCTTTGGCAGACGTGCGAACAATGCTTTGCTGATGTCGGACTCTGGCCATACCGCCGAACCGCCTACCGCGAGCACCGCCGCCAGTTGCGTCAGCAGATCACCTTCAACCTCCGCCAGGCACAGGACGTGCTCGCGCGGCAGAATCGCATAGCTGTTCTTCTCGCCAGTCGGGCCGGCCAGTACGCGGGTGATGCCGCTCTGCGATTGCGCAGCGTACTGCACGCACAGAGTGCTCAGGTCGGCGTATTTGTTGCTTTCAGCCCAGGCTTTCAGCGCGTTCAGTGGTTTGCTCATGGCATCGCGCAGACGAACATCCGGGGCCACGGCAGCATCACCGCGAGCGAAGGATTGTTCGATGGCGTCAGTAGGACGGGTCGCCAGCAAACGGTACAGATACAGCGGGCCACCGGCTTTCGGGCCAGTGCCCGAGAGGCCTTCGCCGCCGAATGGCTGCACGCCAACCACGGCACCAACGATGTTGCGGTTAACGTAGACGTTGCCGGCGTTGACGTTGTCGATCACCTTGGCGATGGTCTCGTCGATACGCGTGTGCACGCCCAGCGTCAGGCCATAACCGGAAGCGTTGATCTGAGCGATCAGTTGATCGATCTCTTTACGCTTGTAGCGCACCACGTGCAGCACCGGGCCGAAGATCTCGCGTTGCAGCTCGTCGAAGCTTTCCAGCTCGATCAGGGTCGGCATGACGAAGGTGCCGCGTTTGACTTCTTCGGTGTCAGCGATCGCCACTTGGTAGACGTTGCGACCTTTGTCGCGCATGCCTTGGATGTGCTTGTCGATGCCAGCTTTGGCTTCGGCGTCGATCACCGGGCCGATGTCCACGGACAGACGCTCCGGGTTGCCGAGACGGCTTTCGGCCATGGCACCTTTGAGCATTTCGATGACGCGATCGGCGGAATCTTCCTGCAGGCACAATACGCGCAGCGCCGAGCAACGCTGACCGGCGCTGTCGAAAGCTGAGGACACCACGTCGATGACGACTTGCTCGGTTAGAGCCGAGGAGTCGACGATCATCGCGTTCTGGCCACCGGTTTCGGCGATCAGCGGAATCGGACGGCCCTGGCTGTCGAGACGGCCAGCGATGTTGCGTTGCAGCAGACGGGCGACTTCGGTAGAGCCGGTGAACATCACGCCTTTGACGCGCTCATCGCCGACCAGACCGGCGCCGACGGTTTCACCGCGACCCGGTAGCAGTTGCAGCACGCCTTCCGGGATCCCGGCTTCAAGCAGCAAACGCACGGCTTGAGCCGCCACCAGCGGAGTTTGCTCGGCAGGCTTGGCCAATACCGGGTTACCGGCAGCCAATGCCGCAGCGACTTGACCGCTGAAGATCGCCAGCGGGAAGTTCCACGGGCTGATGCACACCACCGGACCCAGTGGGCGGTGGGCGTCGTTACTGAAATCGTTGCGCGCCTGCACTGCGTAGTAACGCAGGAAATCGACTGCTTCGCGGACTTCGGCGATGGCGTTGGCGTAGGTCTTGCCGGCTTCGCGAGCCAGCAGGCCCATCAGCGGCTGGATCTCGCCTTCCATCAAATCAGCGGCACGTTCCAGAATCGCTGCGCGTTCGGCGGGCGGGGTGGCCTGCCAGATCGGCGCAGCGTTCAGCGCGCATTGAATGGCGTTGTCGACGTCTTCGACGGTAGCTTCCTGAACATGACCGACCACATCGCGGTGATCCGACGGGTTCAGCACCGCTGCCGGCGTTTCAGTGCTGGAAGCGCAACCGAGCATCGGCGCGGCTTTCCAGTCGTTGTGGGCAGTGGCCAGCAAAGCGCAGGACAGCGAAGCCAGACGATGTTCGTTGGCCATGTCGATGCCGCTGGAGTTGGCTCGCTCGGCGCCGTACAGGTCACGCGGCAGCGGAATGCGCGGGTGCGGCAGGCCGAATCCACCTTCCACGGTCGCCATCTGCTCGATCTGCGCCACCGGATCGGCCACCAGTTCCTGAATCGAAATCGACTGGTCGGCGATGCGGTTGACGAATGAGGTGTTCGCACCGTTTTCCAGCAAGCGACGTACGAGGTACGCCAGCAGCGTTTCGTGGGTACCGACCGGTGCGTACACGCGGCACGGACGGTTTAGCTTGCCTTCGGAAACTTTGCCTACAACTTGTTCGTAAAGCGGTTCGCCCATGCCGTGCAGGCACTGGAATTCGTACTGGCCGGGGTAATAGTTCTGACCGGCAATGTGGTAAATCGCCGACAGGGTGTGGGCGTTGTGCGTGGCGAACTGCGGGTAGATGACTTCCGGAACCGACAGCAGTTTGCGTGCGCAAGCGATGTAGGAAACATCGGTGTACACCTTGCGGGTGTAGACCGGATAGCCTTCCAGGCCTTCGACCTGGGCGCGCTTGATTTCGCTGTCCCAGTACGCGCCTTTCACCAGGCGGATCATCAGGCGATGACGGCTGCGGCGAGCTAGATCGATCACGTAGTCGATCACGTACGGGCAACGCTTCTGGTAAGCCTGGATCACGAAACCGATGCCGTTCCAGCCGGTCAGCTGCGGCTCGAAGCACAGGCGCTCAAGCAGATCCAGCGACAGTTCGAGACGGTCGGCTTCTTCGGCGTCGATGTTCAGGCCGATGTCGTATTGCTTGGCCAGCAGGGTCAGCGACAGCAGGCGCGGGTACAGCTCGTCCATCACACGCTCGTACTGTGCACGGCTGTAACGCGGGTGCAGCGCCGACAGCTTGATCGAGATGCCCGGGCCTTCATAAATCCCACGACCGTGCGAGGCTTTGCCGATCGAGTGGATGGCTTGTTCGTACGACGCCAAGTACTTCTGCGCGTCGTGTTCGGTCAGTGCCGCTTCACCGAGCATGTCGTAGGAGTAACGGAAGCCCTTGGCTTCGAACTTGCTCGCGTTGGCCAGCGCTTCGGCGATGGTTTCGCCGGTGACGAACTGCTCGCCCATCAGGCGCATGGCCATGTCGACGCCCTTACGGATCATCGGCTCGCCGCTCTTGCCGATGATGCGGCTCAGCGACGACGTCAGGCCGGCTTCGTTGTGGGTCGAGACCAGTTTGCCGGTCAGCAGCAGACCCCAAGTGGCCGCGTTGACGAACAGCGACGGGCTATTGCCCAGGTGCGGATGCCAGTTGCCGGTGCTGATCTTGTCGCGGATCAGTGCATCGCGAGTGCCTTTGTCCGGGATACGCAGCAGCGCTTCGGCGAGGCACATCAGGGCTACGCCTTCCTGGGACGACAGGGAAAATTCCTGCAGCAGACCCTGAACAATGCCTGCACGACCGCCGGCACTTTTCTGGTTACGCAGTTTTTCCGCGATGGAAGCGGCGAGCTTGTTGGTGGCTTCAGCCATGGCGACCGGCAGGCGAGCCTGCTCGATCAGCATCGGCACGACTTCCGGCTCGGGGCGACGGTAAGCAGCGGTGATCGAGGCGCGCAAAACGGACTGCGGCAGGATGCTTTCGGCGAATTCGAGGAAGCATTGGTGCGCGTGATCGGTGTGGACTTCGCCCGCCTCATCGGCGTCCTTGGCGGTCAAACCGTTCAGCTCGGTCAGGGTTGCACCACCCTCGAGTTTTTCCAGGTAATTGAAAATTGCCTGCTTGATCAGCCAGTGCGGTGTGCGATCAATCGAGGTCGCGGCGGCCTTCAGGCGCTCGCGGGTCGGGTCATCGAGTTTGACCCCAAGGGTGGTGGTAGCCATATTTTTATCCTCATGGTTGCCACAGTTGCGTGGCATCAGCTGGCGGCAAGATTAGCCGTGCGCCGAAAGAGGTGCAACCGGGTGCAACCCTTTTTTTGTCGGAAAAATAAACGCTTCGTCAGGAATTATTTTCTGGTACTGAAGTGCAGCACTTGCTTGGTGCTTTTGCTTCTAGCAACGCGGTCTGACTGCGCTAAAAGGGAGCAAAAACCGCGTGTTTCTCGGAATATCCGACTAGGTGCAACTAATTCTCGCGAAACTGGTTGCACCTTTTTTACTTTGTTGCATAGCATTCGCGCCCTAGGTGCAACCGGGATAACCCGGTGTATCGGCTGGTGGCTTTCCTGGGGAAACATCAGTCCTAAATGCGCGGGATCCCGAATCGTCTGCCAAACGTCGTTGTTTGCGCGCGGTTCATCACCGCTGCTACATAAAAACAAAGCCAGGGCGTAACTTAATGAGCGTAAGCAATCCAACACTGATCACGTTCGTGATCTACATCGCAGCAATGGTGCTGATCGGCTTCATGGCCTATCGCTCCACCAATAACCTTTCTGACTATATTCTTGGCGGCCGTAGCCTGGGCAGCGTCGTGACGGCTCTGTCTGCCGGTGCTTCCGACATGAGCGGGTGGTTGTTGATGGGCCTGCCGGGCGCCATCTACATGTCCGGTCTGTCCGAAAGCTGGATCGCCATCGGCCTGATCGTCGGTGCCTACCTGAACTGGCTGTTCGTTGCCGGCCGTCTGCGCGTGCAGACCGAGCACAACGGCGATGCTCTGACCCTGCCGGACTACTTCTCCAGCCGTTTCGAAGACAAAAGCGGTTTGCTGCGCATTATTTCGGCAATCGTGATTCTGGTGTTCTTCACCATTTACTGCGCTTCCGGCATCGTCGCTGGCGCCCGTCTGTTTGAAAGCACCTTCGGCATGTCCTACGAGACTGCGCTGTGGGCCGGTGCTGCGGCGACGATTGCCTACACCTTCGTCGGCGGTTTCCTCGCCGTGAGCTGGACCGACACCGTACAAGCCACGCTGATGATTTTTGCGCTGATCCTTACGCCGATCATTGTTCTGCTGGCCACCGGCGGCGTCGACACCACGTTCCTGGCCATCGAAGCGCAAGATCCAAGCAACTTCGACATGCTTAAAGGCACCACTTTTATCGGCATTATCTCGCTGATGGGCTGGGGTCTGGGCTACTTCGGTCAGCCGCACATCCTCGCGCGTTTCATGGCCGCGGATTCGGTGAAATCGATCGCCAAGGCGCGTCGCATTTCCATGACCTGGATGATCCTGTGCCTGGGCGGCACCGTGGCCGTGGGCTTCTTCGGCATCGCCTACTTCTCGGCACACCCGGAAGTGGCCGGTCCCGTGACCGAGAACCACGAGCGTGTGTTCATCGAACTGGCCAAGATCCTCTTCAACCCTTGGATTGCCGGTGTTTTGCTGTCGGCCATTCTGGCTGCGGTGATGAGCACCCTGAGCTGCCAGTTGCTGGTGTGCTCAAGCGCCCTGACCGAAGACTTCTACAAAACCTTCCTGCGTAAATCCGCCTCCCAGGTTGAACTGGTCTGGGTCGGCCGCGCCATGGTGCTGTTGGTTGCACTGATCGCGATCGCCTTGGCCGCCAACCCGGAAAACCGCGTACTGGGCCTGGTGTCCTACGCTTGGGCCGGCTTTGGTGCTGCGTTCGGTCCGGTTGTACTGATCTCGGTGATCTGGAAAGGTATGACCCGCGACGGCGCACTGGCCGGTATTCTGGTCGGCGCGATCACCGTGGTGGTCTGGAAGCATTTCGAACTGCTGGGTCTTTACGAAATCATCCCGGGCTTCATCTTCGCAAGCATCGCCATCTACATCGTCAGCAAGCTCGGCGCGCCGACCACTGGCATGGTGCAGCGCTTTGAAGCGGCAGAAAAAGATTTCAATCTGAACAAGTGATTGTTCTGAGCTGAGGCTCACCCGAAAACGGCCCGTTTCCTACAGGAGGCAGGCCGTTTTTTTGTGCCTGCGATTTCTCGAATACTGTGGAGATCCAATGTGGGAGCGAGCCTGCTCGCGAATGCGATTGATCACTCAATGAGTGTGTCGACTGACATGCCGCCTTCGCGAACAGGCTCGCTCCCACAGGGTTCAGGGGTGGTTTTGGAGGATTTGTCTGTAGTTGAAGGCGCCGCTTTTTGCAGGGACTTTCAGCAATGAAAGTAGGGGAAATCTGATTTTCCCGTCACCCATTCATCACCCCTTGCCCCTCATGCAGAATCGCCCGCCCTCACACTGCAGAGAGACATCGGATGTTCGCGCCTGCCAATCAACCGCGTTTCACGTTGACCCTCGAAGGCGCCCAGCATGACCTCAAGGTCCTTGAGTTCACGGGCAAGGAAGCCATCAGCCAACCCTTTCGTTTCGAGCTGGAACTGGTCAGTGAGCGGGCGGATCTGGATCTCGAGAGCCTGCTGCACTGTCAGGCGTTTCTGAGTCTGGATGCTCAGGGTTCCGGTATCCATGGTCAGATTTATCAGGTCGGGCAGGGCGATTCCGGGAAACGTCTGACGCGCTATCACTTAAGCCTCGTCCCGCGTCTGACCTACCTCGGGCAGCGGATCAATCAGCGGATCTTCCAGCATCTGACGGTTCCACAAATTATCGCGCGAGTGCTCAAGGATCATTCGATCCTGCGTGATGCCTTTGAATTTCGCCTCGGCAGCGATTACCCGCTGCGCGAATATTGCGTGCAGTACGCCGAGAGCGATCTGGCGTTTATTCAGCGCCTGTGTGCCGAGGTCGGCATTCATTACCACTTTCAGCACAGTCCCGAAGGTCACCTGCTGGTGTTCGGCGATGACCAGACCGTGTTTCCGCGTCTGGCTGAGCCGACGGTTTATCTGCCGGGCAGCGGCATGTCCGCTGGTGCGCCGGCGATTCAGCGTTTCAATGTTCGCGTGGAAACCCGCACCAGCGTGGTCACACGGCGTGATTACAATTTCATCAAGCCGCGACTGCAGTTGCAAAGTCGTGTCGACGCTGAGCAGCGCCCGGTGCTGGAGGACTATCGCTTCCCTGGCCAATTCAACGATCGTGAAACCGGCAAGCACCTCGCCCAGCGTGCACTTGAGCGACATGTCGCCGATTACCGTCAGGCCGAAGGCATCAGCGACGAATCCACACTGGTTTGCGGACATTTCCTGCAACTGACCGAGCATCCGCGCCACGACTGGAATGACCTGTGGCTGCTGACTGCCGTTGAGCATCATGGTCGTCAGCCGCAAGTGCTGGAGGAGTCGGTAACCAGCGATGGTGAGGGATTTCAGGGATACCGTAATACCTTTCTCGCCACGCCGTGGGACGTGTTCTTTCGCCCGGCGCTGGGGCCGGAAAAACCACGCATGCTCGGCTATCAACCGGCGGTTGTGACCGGGCCGAAAGACACCGAAATCCACTGTGACGAATACGGTCGGGTCAAGGTGCAGTTGGCTTGGGATCGCGACGGTGAATTGAACGAACACTCGAGCTGCTGGCTGCGCGTTGCCACTAACTGGGCGCACGACCGTTACGGCAGCGTGTTGATCCCGCGAGTCGGCATGGAAGTGCTGGTCGGCTTCATCGATGCCGACGCCGACAAACCTTTGGTCGTGGGCTGCCTGCCCAACGCCGCGACACCGATCCCGCTGGATCTGCCCGCGGACAAGACCCGCAGCATTTTCCGCAGCCAGAGCAGCCCCGGCGGTGGCGGCTACAACGAACTGCGCATCGAGGATAAGAAAGGCGCTGAGGAAATCTATCTGCGCGCCCAGCGTAACTGGACGCAGCATGTGTTGAACGATCAACAAGTCCAGGTCGATAACCAGCGCAGCATCGTCGTCACCGGCACCGCGCGGCATGAGTTGAAGGCTGATGAACAGCGCATCACCCACGGTCAGCGCCAGACCGAAGTGAAGCAGGACGATCATCTGAGCGTGACCGGCGACCGTCATGTTCGCGTGAGTAATCAGGCGATCAGCGCCAGTGGGCAATTCCACGTCAGCGCTGGTCAGCAAGTGGTCATCGACGGTGGCGCGAGTGCGACGATTCAGGCTGGGGGGCAATGGATCAACATCGGTCCGGGCGGCATTTTCAGCAGCGTGCCGATTGTTGTAGGTGGGGCGCCGATGGCAGCGATGAGTGCAGCGCCGGTTGTACCGGGATTGCCGGAGAAACTCGCCGCCGCGCCGGCTGCCATGCTGACCGCCGCACAAATCATGAGCTTCAAGGGTGATGCGCCATTCTGCGAAGAGTGTGAACGTTGCAAGGATGGTCTCTGTGCAGCCTGATTTTCTTTTGCCTGCCGAATGGTTGGCGCGTGAACCGTTGAAAACTTCCGAGCAGTTGTTTGCGGTTTTCAGTAATGCCAGTGAGGCAAAACCGCCTGCCGCTTGGCGAGAAACGGCGAGCCCGATCTGGGCCGAGACGATCTATGCCGAGTGGGATGCGGTGATGCCTTACGTGGGAATTGTCGCCACCGACAGTGAGTTTCTGCATTGGGTTGCAACCAACGAGTCGCAGGATTGGGGGTGGCTGGCGGTGTCTGCGGCGAGTCTTGAAGAGGTGGTGGCGCACTTTCGCAGCCTCACCCAAGTGCTGATGCCGGACGGCAAAACAGTGTTTTTTCGTTTCTGGGACGGGCGGTTTCTGTTGCCGATTCTTCAGGCGGATGAGGTGGATGCGGCACAACTGTTTCCGCTGATCATGCGTTGTTTGATCAATGGGCAGTCGCTGGAAATTGGCGGCAGGGCGCTGGTGACGGTGCGGGCATTCCCGTGGTGGCAGGTGCCGGAGTCGGTGCTGGCGCAGCAGGGTAATGACGTTCAAACGGCCAACGCGTTGCAGTGGTTGAACGAGGAATATCCGGCACTTTTCGAGGCCTTCCCCGAGGCGGTTTTGCGTTGCAAGATCAGGCGGTTTTTTCAGGTTTCAATGTCGGAAGATTCGTCACAATCGGCGTTGCTGGCGTTTTTGCTGGCAGAGTCAGAGTGAGTTTTCGGGGCGAAGGTCTCGGACGATTCCTTCGAGTTGCGGCGGTTTTCATGAACTGGTGGGCGGTGGGTTGCAGGGATAGTCTTTTCGTTGTCACTGCGAGAGTGGTGACAGGGTGTAGGAGCCCTCTACCTGTGGTGCATCAGCGCTGTTGTTTGAATTGCGGCACGTAACTTGTGTGAGCAATGTCGTCAGCGGCGGCTGTGTGCGGGACACGCTTCGGCGTGGCCGAATTCCATGGGTCGGTTTCCTACTCCCGCGCACGGCTGCCACCCAATCCCGTAGGAAGGAATGCGGCAGTTCACTTTTACACTCTATGGAAGATAGAAATGACGACAATACGAACGGCTCCACCCTACGAAAAAATCATTCCCCATCCCGACAACCGCTTCATGGCCCTGACCGGCAATTGCAGCGACATGCCCACCCTGTTCATCGACACCCACGTGCCCCTCGACATCCTCATGGACGCCGCCAACCATCGCCTGCGCGCCGTGATCCAGGTGCTGGAAAACATGTGCATGCGCGGCTCGGTCGAATGCGACTCCGTCATCCTCAGCGATTTCGCCCAGCTCTGCGTGATTCCTCTGCGTGACGGCTGCGATGTGCTCGATGTCATCGGCAGGCGCCTGCGCGCCGCGCCATAAAAGCAAAGCCCCTCACCCTAACCCTCTCCCAGAGGGAGAGGGGACTGACCGAGTTGTCTGGGTGATGTACGCCGACCTGCGACTTCAGTGGTGAATTTGGCTTGGCCAAGCCTGGATGGAGTTGTTGTTTCAGGGGGCGGACCGAGTTGTCTGGGCGATGTGCGCCGACTTCCGCGCTGATCTTCGCTTGGCCAAGCCTGAGATCCCGCTGATCTTTCAGGTCGATGTAACTCGCAAGATCACTCGGTCAGTCCCCTCTCCCTCCGGGAGAGGGCTAGGGTGAGGGCAGGCTTTTGTCCGCTCGGCTGCGAACCCCTGACTTGCCGCCCGGTAAAAGGTAAACTTTGCGCCCTTCGCAGGAGCAGCCATGAATTATCGTCACGCCTTCCATGCCGGCAATCATGCCGATGTGTTCAAACACCTGACCTTGACCCGCCTCATCGCCCTGATGTCGCGCAAGGAGCAGCCGTTTGCCTATCTCGACACGCACGCCGGCATCGGCCTGTATGACTTGCAGGGCGATCAGGCCAACCGTACCGGTGAGTACCTGGAAGGCATCGCGCGCTTGTGGGATCAGCCGGATCTGCCGGCGCTGACCGCCGACTACATGAAGGTGTTGCACGAGATGAACCCGGATGGCCAGCTGCGCTACTACCCGGGTTCGCCGGAGCTGGCGCGGCGCCTGACCCGCCCGCAGGATCGGGTGATGCTCAACGAGAAGCACCCGGAAGACGGCGTGCTGCTCAAGGACAACATGGCCGGTGATCGTCGGGTCAAAGTTCATCTCGGCGAGGGCTGGCACGTTGCACGAGCGATGCTGCCGGTGCAGGAGAAACGCGCAGTGATGTTGATTGATCCGCCGTTCGAGCAGCTCGACGAGATGCAGCGTTGCGCGGCGTCGTTGAAAGAGGCGATTGGCCGGATGCGTCAAACCGTGGCGGCGATCTGGTATCCGGTGAAGGACCAGCGTGCGCTGCGCCGTTTCTATCAGGATCTGGCTGGCACCGGTGCGCCGAAGTTGTTGCGCGTGGAATTGCTGGTGCACCCGCTGGATACGCCGAACAGCCTGAACGGCTCGGGCATGGCGATTGCCAATCCGCCGTGGGGGCTGGAGGAAGAATTGCGTGAGTTGTTGCCGTGGTTATCGAAGAAGCTTGGGCAGACTCAGGGCGGGTGGCAGATGGATTGGTTGATTGCCGAGAGCTGATCAACGGCAAGATCAAAAGATCGCAGCCTGCGGCAGCTCCTACACGGTTCGGCGGCGTCCACCAATGTGCGGACGATCACTGGTCTCCTGTAGGAGCTGCCGAAGGCTGCGATCTTTTGCTTTCAGGATTTAATTGCCTGCCAGGCTCGCTGGCATGCACACGCCGGTGCCGCCAATCCCGCAGTAACCCTCTGGATTCTTCGCCAGATACTGCTGGTGATACGCCTCGGCGAAGTACACGGTCGGCGCCTGTTCGATCTCAGTGCTGATTTCCCCCAGACCTGCCTTCGACAGCTCGGCCTGATAGGTCGCCTTGCTTTTCAGCGCCGCATCCAGATGCTCAGGCGAGGTCGCGTAGATCACCGAGCGGTACTGCGTACCGATGTCGTTGCCCTGACGCATGCCCTGTGTCGGGTTGTGCAGTTCCCAGAACATCGTCAGCAGCTCTTCGTAGCTGACTTTGGCCTTGTCATACACCACCAGCACCACTTCAGCGTGGCCGGTCAGGCCCGAGCAGACTTCTTCGTAGGTCGGATTCGGCGTGAAACCGCCGGCATAACCGACGACCGTGCTGACCACGCCTTCGCGCTGCCAGAAGCGCCGCTCGGCGCCCCAGAAGCAACCCAGACCGAAAATTGCAAAATCGACGTCCTGGAAAAACGGGCCAAGCAGCGGGGTTTCTTCGAAAACGAAGTGCTTTTCAGGCAGGGTCATCGCGGTTTCGCGGCCGGGCAGAGCTTGTTCTTTAGTCGGGAGCACGTTTTTGTTCACCAGAATTTCCGAGCGCAGAACCATGATCGTTCCTCTCAGTCAGGTTGGATGTAAAAAGTCAGACCGCCAGTGTGCCCAATGATGCCCGGTTAATCACTACCCAAAATGTGCTGGTACTCGCACAACATTGTAGGAGTGAGCCTGCTCGCGATAGCGGTGGGTCAGTCAGAGGGTTTGTTGCTGACACACCGCTATCGCGAGCAGGCTCACTCCTACAAGGGATTTGCGGTGTTTATAGGCACAACGGGCCGCGCGGGTAGCGCTTCAGCGCCTGGATCAGTTCGCCGCCCGGGATCGGCCGGTCGAACAGGTAACCCTGGCCGACGTCGCAACGGTGGCGACGCAGGAACGCCAGTTGTTCGGCGGTCTCGATGCCTTCGGCCACGACCTTGAGTTTCAGGTTGTGCGCCATGGCGATCA
This sequence comes from Pseudomonas sp. M20, assembly GCF_045037865.1. Lineage (NCBI taxonomy): Bacteria > Pseudomonadati > Pseudomonadota > Gammaproteobacteria > Pseudomonadales > Pseudomonadaceae > Pseudomonas > Pseudomonas sp. M20. The sequence continues at coordinate 5,199,290 of NZ_CP173611.1, read as the reverse complement.
CCGCCGAGGTGATTTCCATGTCGTCCTGGTTGTCGGGGATTTCATGGATGAAGCTGCGATCGATCTTGATGATGTCGATCGGGAATTTCTTCAAATAGCTCAGCGACGAGTAACCGGTGCCGAAGTCGTCCATGGCCAGCGTCAGCCCGAGGCGTTTGAGCTGGTCGAGTTGCAAGTGCGTGTCTTCGGTGGCTTCCAGCAGCAGGCCTTCGGTCAGCTCCAGTTCGAGCAGATAGGCCGGCAGCGCTTCTTCCTTGAGGATGTTGGCGATGGAGGCAACCAGATCCGGGTCGGAAAACTGTTTCGGCGACAGGTTGATCGCCACTTGCAGATTGCCCATCCCCGCAGCGGTCAGCGCTTTGCTCATGCGGCAGGCCTGGCGGGCGATCCACTTGCCGATCGGAATGATCAGCCCCGTCTCTTCGGCGACGCTGATGAACTGGTCCGGACGGATCATGCCGCGTTCCGGGTGGTTCCAGCGCAACAGCGCTTCCATGCCCAGCAGGCGCCCGCTGCGCAGGCACAGCTTGGGCTGGTAGAACACGTCCAGCTCGTTCTGAGTCAGAGCGCGGCGCAGGTTGTTTTCAACGAACAGTTTGTAACTGGCCTCGGCGTTCAGCGCCTCGGTAAAGACTTGCACCTGATGTTTGCCGTTGGCCTTGGCTTTGTGCAGCGCCAGACCGGCGTTACGCATCAGCGTTTGCGGGTCGCGACCGTGAAGTGGCGCGCACGCAAGGCCGACCGAGCCGGTAACGCTGATCAACTGGTTGTCAACGAACATCGGTTTATCCAGCGTCGCCAGCAACTGGTTGGCGATCTGCTGGCCGGTGGCAAGGTCGGTGTCGTCGAGCAGCACGGCAAATTCGTTACTGGCGAACCGCGCGAGGCTGCCGCTCGGGCTCAGGCTGTTGCGCAGCCGCCGGGCCAGACTGATCAGCAGCTTGTCGCCGGTCTGATGGCCGAGGCTGTCGTTGATCCGCTTGAAGTTGTCGATGTCCACCAGCAGCAGGCTGATCGGGGTATCGCTATCGCGGGCGAAGCGTTCGTCCAGATTGCGGATAAACGCCGGGCGGTTACCGAGGTTGGTCAAGTTGTCGGTGTAGGCCAGGCGCTCGATGCGCTGCTGCGCGAGCTTGGTCTGGGTGATGTCTTCGTAGATACCAATGTAATGAGTCAGCTCACGGTTATCGCCATACACCTTGGAAATCGACAACTGGCCCCAGTACGGTTCGAGGTTTTTCCGGCGACTCTTGAATTCGCCCTGCCAACTGTTGCTCTTGGCCAGCGCCGAGGGCGCGTCGAACAACAGTTCACTGAGGTTTTCCAGCGCCGGCAACTCGGACAGACGCTGGCCGTGGACCTCTTCGGTGGTGTACTGGGTGATCGCGGTAAAACTTGGATTGACGTACTCGACCACGCCGTCGCAATTGACCAGCAAAAAGGCGTTGGCGCTTTGCTCGACCGCACGCTGAAACAAGTGCAGGGCGCTGGTGGCGGTGCGGCGATTGTGGTTGTTGATAACTTGTGCGAACTGGTCGGCCAGCTCGCCGGCAAAAGCGATTTCGTCGGACTGCCAGGCGCGAGTGACGCCAGTCTGTTCCAGGCACAGCACGCCGACCACTTGGCCATCGACGCGAATGCTCGCATCAAGCATGGCGTTGACATCGCGCGGGCGCAGGGCTTCGGCCATCTCCCGGGTGCGTGGGTCGCGCATCGCGTTGTGTGCATCGATGGCGCGGCTGCCGTGCAGGGCGTCCATGTAATCCGGGAAGCTGCTGATGTCGATCACGTCCGGGAGGATGTACTCCTGGGTCGCGCGGTGGTACGCGGAGATCGGCACCAGTTGCTGGCCTTCGAGGTTCCACAGGCTGGCGCAGTCGATTTCATAGATATCACAGGCGCAGCGGGTGATCAGTTCGGCGGCTTCCTGCAATGAGTTGTGCGTGCTGTAGCGCTGACGGGCGAGTAGCAGAATCAAGTCTTGCTGGGCGCGCACCCGTTCCAGGTGCTGCAACTGTTCCTGCTGGGCGCGTTGATTGAGTTCAAGGGCGATTTGCAGGCGTGAATTCTGCGTTTCGAGGTCAACGGAGGGTGGCAGCGGTACTTCATCGAAAACGTGATCGACCGCCAGCAGGTAGCCGCGCAGCAGATGTCGATTGTGTTGTTTGTAGGCTTCGCCCAGCTCAAGGATGTTCAGCGCACCAGCAGCCGTGTGCAGGGTGTATCGCACCAGATAATGCGGGCTGGCGGTCAGCTGTTGCTGGATCGCATCGTGCAGCTGATAACGCGCTTCCGGTTCCATCAGGCTGGCGTAGGGTGAGCCGACCAACGCGCAAAGTTCGACAGCCGGCTGACCGAACTGGCGTTCGCAGTTGGGATCGAGAAACAGCATGGCCCAACTGGCTTCATTCAAGCGCTCGAAACGCAGCATGCCGAGCCGCGAGGGCACAGGCAACTGCGTCACTACCTCGGCCGCCATACGGCTGGCGGCATCGGGTTGGCTCTTCATGAAGGGAACTCGCTTGGAAATATGCTGAACGCGCCGGGCTCGCGCCCTCTTTACTGTTGCCTGCGGCAAGGTTGCATCATTGCGGCACCGACTGACAAGAGAGATGAAGGCCAAGTGCTATAAGAATATGTCGGCTGCGCTGAACATTTCTCCAGCATGTCATTGAAAAGAGCAAAAGATCGCCGCCTTCGTCAATGTCTACGGGGGAATGCGCCCTCTGTAGGAGTTGTCGAAGGCTGCGATTTTTAAGGCTTAACGCAGTTTTATGGCGACCGACTGCAACTGTTTGCCATCGCGGTCGTGGTAATTGACCTGAATCTGCCCGCCCTCTACCACCATGTGAGCGAAATTGTCTTCGCTGACCACCGTGCTGGTCAGCTCATGTCGATAATCGCCGGCCGCCGTACGCACCAGTGGCTGATCGAGAATGAACGTGGACGCTTTGGCATATGGCAGCAGTTTGCTGTTGCACAGCGGCGAGGACACCACGGTGTGGACTTCGAAGTCCGGGTCTTCGCTGTGACTGAGGCGAGCAGTCAGTGAGCCATGCACGTCCCCCGAAATGAACACGACATTCTTGATTCGCCGGGTGCGGATGGTTTCCAGCAAGCGCAAGCGTTGTTCGGGGAAGGCTTTCCAGGCGTCATCGCCGTGAAGTTTTCGATCCGGATAGAACATCACGCTGGTGACCACGAACTTGACCCGCGCCGTGCTGTTGCTCAGCCATTTGAGCAGCGCCTGTTCCTGTGCCTCGTCGAGGATGCGTCGATCATCGGCGGACAAGTTGCGGCGGGTGCGACTGTCAGTGACAAACCATTCGATATCGCCGTCGCTGAATTGATACCAGTAATGCTCAAGTGATGAGTGATCTATTTCACCGTTAGTTGTCAGCGGATGTACCGGGCTGTGACTGGCCTGATACAGTTCATAAGCCGCCATTGCATTGCGGTATAAGTCGGCGTCGGACTTGCTCGCATTGGCGGGCCAGTTGTCTTCGATTTCGTGATCATCGAGAATCATGTAAGTCGAAGTGCCGGACATCAAACGTTTGATATTCGGTTGGGAAAACGCAGCGCGGTATTTACTGAGGATGTCTTTGTATTCGCGGTCCGGTGCGATCAAGTTCAAGTCATCCACATAAATTTGATCGCCAGTCATCAATACCGCACTGATCGGTGGCTGAATGCCTTCGATGATCTGATTGATGGATGCAAAGATCCGGTCGCCCAATTGTGGCAGGGAGGCGATGCCGGCGGTCATGCGCAGGTATCGGCAGGAGCCGATGATATACGCTCTGGCCTGCAGGGGCTTGCTGGACCGGGTGCGCAGGCGATAGATCTCGCGCGGCCATTGCAGCGGCAGTTCGGCGACGCTGTCCGGCGTGTGCACCGGATTCATCGGACTGAACCAGCCGGCCTGATATTCATATTCGGTATCTTCGCTCAAGTTATTGAGGGCGAAAACTTTCGACATGTCACGCAGCTCACTCAGCTGCGCGAAGTTGCCGGTAGACCATTGTTCTGTGCCGGATGGGCGGTAACGTATTCCGGCAAATACCAATGCATTGTTCTGTCGATCGCCACGCATGAATATGCGTGCATGACGAGTTGTAACGTGGCCGACAATCGGGCCGATAGTTGGTTTTAACATGTCGAATCCATTCGAATGAATTTGAATAAATAGGAAGGTTTTTTAAGTTTGCTTAGTTGTTTTTGCTGTGCCTAGGTTAGTTGTGTATCGAATAAAAAAGATCGGGGCCAAGTCGACCAGGGTTGTGGCCGAAATCAGCACGGCTTGTGGGAAAAAGACGAGAAGAGAGTTTTTTCAGGCAAAAAAAAGCCCCGCCAAACTGACGGGGTTGAGGTACGAGCGTGTGGCGCTCGAAAGGGTGCAGCAATCGGCCCTCCGTTGCCGGAGGGCCGATCGAGTTACAGCAGGATCGTGCGGATGTCCGCCAGCAGGCTGCCCAGACGCTGGGTGAAGCGTGCGGCAGCGGCGCCGTTGATCACACGGTGATCGTAGGACAGCGACAGCGGCAGCATCAGTTTCGGCTGGAAGGCTTTGCCGTCCCAGACTGGCTGGATGGTTGCCTTGGAAACACCGAGGATCGCCACTTCCGGCGCGTTGACGATCGGCGTGAAGCCGGTGCCGCCAATGTGGCCGAGGCTGGAAATGGTGAAGCAGGCGCCTTGCATGTCGTCAGCGGTAAGCTTCTTGTCGCGGGCCTTGGCGGCCAGCGCAGCGGCTTCGGCTGCCAGTTGCAGCAGGCTCTTCTGGTCGACGTTCTTGATGACCGGTACCAGCAGGCCATCCGGGGTGTCGACGGCGAAGCCGATGTTCACGTATTTCTTGCGGATGATCGCCTTGCCGCTTGGTGCCAGCGAACTGTTGAAGTCCGGCAGTTCCTTGAGCATGTGCGCGCAGGACTTGAGCAGCAGCGGCAGGATGGTCAGCTTGACGCCAGCCTTCTCTGCAACGGCTTTCTGCGCGACGCGGAACGCTTCCAGCTCGGTGATATCGGCCGAATCGAACTGAGTCACGTGCGGGATGTTCAGCCAGCTGCGGTGCAGGCTCGACGCGCCGATCTGCATCAGGCGAGTCATCGGCACTTCTTCGATTTCGCCGAAACGGCTGAAGTCGACGACCGGAATCGGCGGGATGCCCGCGCCACCGGTTGCGCCAGCAGCAGCGGCCGGTGCTTCCTTGGCCTTCTGCATCATCGCTTTGACGTAAACCTGCACGTCTTCTTTCAAGATACGACCGTGCGGGCCGCTGGCGCCGACAGCGTTGAGCTCGACGCCGAACTCGCGGGCCAGTTGACGCACGGCAGGGCCGGCGTGAACTTTCGCGCCCGGTTTCGCTGGCGTAGCAGCCGGTGCGGCGGCTGGAGCGGCAGCAGGTGCAGCGGCAGCCGGAGCAGCAGCGGCAGGTGCCGGAGCGCTCGGAGCAGCAGCTGGAGCCGGGGCAGCAGCAGGGGCTGCGCCTTTGACTTTCAGCTTCAGAATCAGGTCGCCGGTACCGACTTCGTCATCCAGCTTGATGGAAACGCTTTCCACCACGCCAGCGGCAGGCGATGGAATTTCCATGCTCGCCTTGTCGGATTCCAGGGTGATCAGCGACTGGTCGGCTTCAACGCTGTCGCCAGCCTTGACCAACACTTCGATGATCTTGGCTTTGCCAGCCGAACCGATGTCCGGAACGTGGATGTCCTGAACGCTGTCGGCAACCGGAGCTGCTGGCGCGGCTGCCGGAGCAGGCGCAGCGGCAGCGGCAGCGGCCGGAGCAGCAGCCTGAGCCGGAGCGGCAGCCGCAGGGGCCGCAGCACCCGCCACTTCCAGATCCAGAATCAGGTCGCCAGTGCCGACTTCGTCGTTGAGCTTGACGCTGATGGCCTTGACCACGCCAGCGGCAGGCGACGGGATTTCCATGCTCGCCTTGTCGGATTCCAGGGTGATCAGCGATTGATCAGCCTCGACTTTGTCGCCGACCTTGACCTGGATCTCGATGATCTGCGCCTTGCCCGACGAACCGATGTCCGGCACGTGCACTTGCTGAACCGAAGCGGCAGCAGGGGCAGCAGTTGGCGCGGCAGCAGCTGGCGCGGCAGCCGGTTTGGCCTCCGCTTTTGCAGCTGGCGCAGCAGCCGGAGCAGGGGCCGCTTCAGCGGCGCCCTCGACTTCCAGCTCAAGCAGTTCGTCGCCTTCTTTCAGACGGTCGCCCAGCTTTACTTTCAGGCTCTTGATGACGCCGGCTTTCGGGGCCGGCACTTCCATGCTGGCCTTGTCCGATTCCAGGGTCAGGATGCTCTGGTCGGCTTCGATACGGTCGCCGACCTTCACAAACAGTTCAATTACTTCACCTTCACCGCTGCCGATGTCAGGTACGCGAATGAGTTCGCTCACAAAATGTCTCCTCAGCAGTCCAGTGGGTTGCGTTTTTCCGGGTCGATGCCGAACTTGACGATGGCCTCAGCCACGACTTTAGGTTCGATATCACCGCGGTCAGCCAGTGCTTCCAGGGCTGCCAACACCACGAAATGACGGTCAACTTCGAAGAAATGACGCAGTTTCTTGCGGCTGTCGCTGCGGCCGAAACCGTCGGTGCCGAGGACTTTGAATTCCTTGGACGGTACCCACTGACGGATCTGCTCGGCGAACAGCTTCATGTAGTCGGTAGAGGCGATGACCGGACCCTTACGGCCGTTCAGGCACTCTTCGACGTAGCTCAGCTTAGGCTTTTGGCCCGGCTTCAGACGGTTGCTGCGCTCGACAGCGAGGCCGTCGCGACGCAGTTCGTTGAAGCTGGTAACGCTCCACACGTCAGCGCCGACGTTGAACTCTTCACGCAGAATCTTCGCCGCTTCACGGACTTCACGCAGGATGGTGCCGGAGCCCATCAGCTGGACGTGGTGCGCCGCATCGCGAGTGTCTTCTTCGAGCAGGTACATGCCTTTCTTGATGCCTTCTTCGGCACCGGCCGGCATGGCTGGCTGCTGGTACGACTCGTTCATCACGGTGATGTAGTAGAAGATGTCCTGTTGCTCTTCGGTCATCTTCTTCATGCCGTCCTGAATGATCACCGCCAGCTCGTAGCCGTAGGTTGGATCGTAGGTGCGGCAGTTCGGGATGGTTGCAGCCAACAGGTGGCTGTGACCGTCTTCGTGTTGCAGGCCTTCACCGTTCAGGGTGGTCCGGCCGGCGGTGCCGCCGATCAGGAAGCCACGGGTACGGCTGTCGCCGGCAGCCCAGGCCAGGTCGCCAATACGCTGGAAGCCGAACATCGAGTAGAAGATGTAGAACGGCAGCATCGGCTGGTTGTGGCTGGAGTACGAAGTACCGGCAGCGATGAACGAGCTCATGGCGCCTGCTTCGTTGATGCCTTCTTCAAGGATCTGACCTTTCTGGTCTTCCTTGTAGAACATCACCTGGTCTTTATCGACTGGCTCGTAGAGCTGGCCGACGGACGAGTAGATACCGAGCTGACGGAACATACCTTCCATACCGAAGGTACGGGCTTCGTCCGGGATGATCGGAACGATGCGCGGGCCGATTTCCTTGTCCTTGACCAGTTGCGCGAGGATCCGCACGAAAGCCATGGTGGTGGAAATTTCACGGTCGCCGGAACCGTCAAGGATGGCCTTGAGGGTGTCCAGGTCCGGCGTCGGCACGCTGAAGCTTTGTGCGCGGCGCTGAGGCACGAAACCGCCCAGTGCAGTGCGACGCTCGCTGAGGTAGCGGGCTTCGGCGCTGTTTGGCTCTGGCTTGAAGAACGGCAGGTTCTCCAGCTCTTCGTCCTTGACCGGGATGTCGAAACGATCGCGGAACAACTTCAGGCTGTCGACGTCGACTTTCTTGGTGTTGTGCGCAGTGTTTTTCGCTTCGCCGGCACCGGTGCCATAACCCTTGATGGTCTTGGCGAGGATGACGGTTGGTTGTTCTTTGTGGTTGACCGCTTCGTGGTAAGCCGCATAGACCTTGTACGGGTCGTGGCCGCCACGGTTGAGTTTCCAGATCTCGTCGTCGGACAGATCAGCAACCATCGCCTTGAGTTCTGGCGTGTTGAAGAAGTGTTCACGGACGAACGCGCCGTCTTTGGCTTTGTAGTTCTGGTACTCGCCGTCGATGACTTCGTCCATGCGACGTTGCAGGATACCGTCGACGTCTTTGGCCAGCAGTGGGTCCCAGAAACGGCCCCAGATGACTTTGGTCACGTTCCACTGAGCACCGCGGAACACGCCTTCGAGTTCCTGGATGATCTTGCCGTTGCCGCGAACCGGGCCGTCGAGGCGCTGCAGGTTGCAGTTGATGACGAAGATCAGGTTGTCCAGCTTCTCGCGGCCGGCCAGGGAGATTGCGCCCAGGGATTCCGGCTCGTCGCACTCGCCGTCGCCCAGGAAGCACCAGACTTTCTGTTTGCCCGGCTGGATGAAGCCGCGGTGTTCCAGGTACTTCATGAAACGTGCCTGGTAGATCGCTTGAATCGGACCCAGACCCATCGATACGGTCGGGAACTGCCAGAAGTCAGGCATCAGCCAAGGGTGCGGATAGGACGACAGGCCCTGACCGTCGACTTCCTGGCGGAAGTTGTTCATCTGGTCTTCGGTGATGCGGCCTTCCATGAACGCACGGGCGTAAACGCCTGGCGAGGTGTGGCCCTGGAAGTAGATCAGGTCGCCGCCGTGTTCGTCGGTCGGGGCCTGGAAGAAGTAGTTGAAGCCGATGTCATACAGGGTCGCACTGGAAGCGAAGCTGGAGATGTGACCACCCAGGTCAGAATCTTTCAGGTTCGTACGCATTACCATGGCCATCGCGTTCCAGCGCACCAGCGAGCGAATGCGGCGTTCCATGAACAGGTCGCCAGGCATGCGTGCTTCGTGGGTTACCGGGATGGTGTTGCGGTAAGGCGTGGTGATGGCGTAAGGGAGCTGCGAGCCACTGCGGGTCGCGAGTTCGCCCATACGGGTCATCAGATAGTGAGCACGGTCTTCGCCTTCTTTGTCGAGAACCGATTCCAGGGCGTCCAGCCATTCCTGGGTTTCGACGGGATCGAGGTCTTGCATGGCTTGCTCCAGGGCGGAAAGGCTTCCAGAATCGGTTGCCTGAGTTTGCGACTGGCCTTGTGGGCAGACGATTTAAAATTCTTGGATTGCCGATAGGTTGTTCCGGCGGCGTGTAGTTTTACTACAAATCTTCCGGCATTTCAGCCTTTCGAATGTATAGACGAGTAGTAAAACTACAGAAGAATGGCTTGTGGCCTCCGGCTGCGTTGTGAGAATAATCGTTAAGGTTGGTCTTTTGCCATCCGAAAAAGGTGAAACTTTGATGTTCGCTGCCAAAGAGAAAGAAATTTCAGCTATTTCTAACTTTTGTTCGACAGTCCTCCGGGTAGCGGGTTTTCACCAATCACTACAAGCGGCCATTTACACGCCGATCAAGGATAGACCATGACCCTGCCCGTGCTTGCCGAACTGCCCGCCATTCTCCTGCCGTTGGTCACTCGATCCGAGCAGTCGTTCCGTACGGCCGTCGCCACGCTGGAGGACGATCACGGCTTCGCGAGCTGGACGCCAGAGCGCTGGGCGCAGTTCGCCCGCGTCACCGCTGCCAGCGAATTCGTCATTGAACAGAGCGTTCGTGACCCTTTGATGTTGCTTGCGCTGGTGCAGTCTGGCGAACTCGACCGGGCTTTCGCGCCGGGTGAATTGTGTGCGCAGATTGCCGCCGCGGTGAACGCTGCCCAGACTGAAGATGAACTCGGTCGCGCCCTGCGTCGTCAGCGCGCTCGCCATCAAGTGCGGATCATCTGGCGCGATCTCACCCGTCAGGCAGATCTGGTGCAAACCTGCCGCGATCTCTCGGACATGGCGGACGCCAGCATCGACCAGGCTTATCAATGGTTGTACAGCCGCCATTGCGAACAGTTCGGTACGCCGACCGGCCGCCGCAGCGGTGAGCCGCAGCAAATGGTCATCCTCGGCATGGGCAAGCTCGGCGCCGTCGAGTTGAACCTGTCTTCGGATATCGATCTGATCTTCGCCTACCCCGAGGGCGGTGAAACGGTGGGCGTGAAGCGCTCGCTGGATAATCAGGAATTTTTCATTCGCCTCGGCCAGCGCCTGATCAAGGCGCTGGATCCGATGACCGTTGACGGCTTTGTATTTCGCGTCGACATGCGCCTGCGTCCGTACGGTTCGTCCGGCGCACTGGTGCTGAGCTTCAACGCGTTGGAGCAGTATTACCAGGATCAGGGCCGTGACTGGGAACGCTACGCGATGATCAAGGCGCGGGTGGTCGCTGGCGATCAGGTCGCGGGCGCGCAGTTGCTCGACATGCTGCGGCCGTTCGTTTATCGGCGTTATCTGGACTTCTCGGCAATCGAAGCGCTGCGCACCATGAAGCAGCTGATCCAGCAGGAAGTGCGGCGCAAGGGCATGGCCGACAACATCAAGCTGGGCTCCGGCGGGATTCGTGAGGTCGAGTTTATTGCTCAGGCCTTTCAGCTGATCCACGGTGGCCGCGACTTGAGCCTGCAGCAGCGTCCTCTATTAAAGGTATTGAGCACGCTGGAGGGGCAGGGCTATCTGCCGCCGGCAGTGATCAGCGAGTTGCGCGAGGGCTACGAGTTTCTGCGCTACACCGAACACGCGATTCAGGCGATTGCCGACCGCCAGACCCAGATGCTGCCGGATGGCGCACAGGATCAGGCGCGCATTGCCTTCATGCTCGGTTTCGCCGACTGGGACGCCTTCCACGAAAAACTGATGTTCTGGCGTGGCCGCGTCGCCTGGCACTTCGCCCAGGTGATTGCCGATCCCGACGAGGAAGAAGGCACCGAGAGCGAAGTGATGGTCGGCGGTGAATGGCTGCCGCTGTGGGAAGAGGCGCAGGACGAAGAGGCGGCGTGCCGGCAGTTGGAGGAGGGCGGTTTTGCCGATGCCAGCAAAGCTCTGAAGGCGCTGGCCGGATTGCGCAGCAGTCCGCAGTTGCGCGCGATGCAGCGGCTGGGGCGTGAGCGTCTTGATGCGTTTATTCCGCGCCTGTTGGCGCAGGCCGTCGAGCATGCCAATCCGGATCTGGTGCTTGAGCGGGTGTTGCCGCTGGTCGAAGCGGTCGCTCGGCGTTCGGCTTATCTGGTCTTGCTGACGGAAAACCCCGGTGCGCTGCGACGCTTGCTGACGCTGTGCGCGGCGAGCCCGTGGATCGCAGAGCAGATCACGCGCTTCCCGCTGCTGATGGATGAATTGCTTAACGAAGGGCGTTTGTTCAAACCGCCCTTGGCGCCGGAACTGGCGGCTGAATTGCGCGAGCGGCTGACGCGGATTCCCGAAGATGACCTCGAACAACAAATGGAAGCCTTGCGCCATTTCAAACTGGCGCACCGCTTGCGCGTCGCCGCCTCGGAAATTGCCGGCAGCCTGCCGCTGATGAAAGTCAGCGATTACCTGACCTGGCTGGCCGAGGCGATTCTCGAGCAAGTGCTGGCCCTGGCCTGGCGCCAGACTGTGGCCAAGTACGGCACGCCACTGCGTACCGACGGCACCTTGTGCGATCCCGGTTTCATCATTGTCGGTTATGGCAAAGTCGGCGGCCTGGAACTGGGGCATGGTTCGGATCTGGATCTGGTGTTTATCCATGACGGCGATCCGCAGGCTGAAACCGACGGACCGAAGTCGATCGATGGCGCGCAGTTCTTCACGCGGCTCGGACAACGGATCATTCACCTGCTAACGGCGCAGACCAACTCCGGTCAGCTCTATGAAGTGGACATGCGTCTGCGGCCATCCGGGGCCTCGGGGCTGTTGGTCAGCTCGCTGGGTGCGTTTGCCCGCTATCAGGAAAATGAAGCCTGGACGTGGGAACATCAGGCCTTGGTGCGTGCGCGAGTGCTGGTCGGCAGTCAGGATGTCGGTCACGCGTTCGAGAAGGTTCGCGCCCAGGTGCTGGGCAAGGCACGTGATCTGGCGAAGTTGCAACAGGAAGTCAGCGAGATGCGCGCGAAGATGCGCGATAACCTCGGCACCAAGAGCACCGCAGCTGGTACGGCAGCAAATGCCTTCGATGCCACTGCGCCGTTCGACCTCAAGCAGGACGCCGGTGGTATCGTCGATATTGAATTTATGGTGCAATACGCGGCTCTGGCGTGGTCGCAAAGCCACCCGCCACTGCTGCGCTGGACCGATAACATCCGCATTCTGGAAGAGCTGGAGCACGAAGGGCTGATGCCTGCCGAAGATGCCAGCCTGCTGCGCGAGGCCTATAAAGCCTACCGCTCCGCCGCCCACCGGCAGGCCTTGCAGAAGGACGCCGGGGTGATTGCAGGAGACCAGTTTGTTGAAGAGCGGCGACAGGTTTTGCGGATATGGAAAGAGATGGGGCTAAGCTGATAGCGCGCCGATGAAGGCAATGAGATTCAAAAGGTGGGAGCGAGCCTGCTCGCGATAGCGGAGTGACAGTCGACAGTCATGTTGAAGGTAATGACCCATCGCCAGCAATGCCGCTCCCACAGTGATTATCGAGGCGGGGAGGCGTAAATGCCTCCCCGGTTCGTTTATGGAAACCACATGAATATTCTGATCGTTGGGCCCAGTTGGGTCGGTGACATGGTGATGGCGCAGACACTGTTTCAGTGTCTCAAGCAGCGCCACCCGCAATGCGAAATCGACGTGCTGGCCCCCGAGTGGAGCCGGCCGATCCTTGAACGCATGCCTGAAGTGCGCAAGGCCTTGAGCTTTCCGCTCGGTCACGGCGCGCTGGAATTGGCAACGCGTCGGCGCATCGGTAAGTCCCTGCGCGGCCAGTACGACCAGGCGATCCTACTGCCCAACTCATTGAAGTCGGCGCTGGTGCCGTTTTTCGCCGGCATCCCGAAGCGCACCGGCTGGCGTGGTGAGTTCCGCTACGGCTTGCTCAATGATGTGCGCGCCCTCGATAAACAACGCTATCCACTGATGATCGAGCGTTTCATGGCGTTGGCCTATGAAGCGAGTGCCGAGCTGCCGAAACCCTATCCACGTCCGAGTCTGCAAATCGACCCGGTGACCCGCGACGCCGCACTGGCCAAGTTTGGCCTGACGCTCGACCGCCCAGTGTTGGCCTTGTGCCCCGGCGCCGAGTTCGGCGAATCGAAGCGCTGGCCGTCCGAGCACTACGCGAAAGTCGCCGAAGCACGTATCCGCGAAGGCTGGCAGGTGTGGTTGTTCGGTTCGAAAAACGATCACTCGGTCGGTGAAGACATTCGCGCACGGCTGATCCCGGGCCTGCGAGAAGAATCGGTCAACCTCAGCGGCGGCACGTCGCTGGCTGAAGCCATCGACCTGATGTCCTGTGCCGACTCGGTGGTCTCCAACGATTCCGGTCTGATGCACGTCGCCGCTGCGCTGAACCGCCCATTGGTGGCAGTCTACGGCTCGACCTCGCCGGGCTTCACCCCGCCGTTGGCCGAACACGTCGAAGTGGTGCGTCTGGGCCTCGATTGCAGCCCGTGCTTCGACCGTACCTGCCGCTTCGGCCATTACAACTGCCTGCGCCAGCTGATGCCGGACGCGGTCAACGATGCCTTGCAGAAGTTGCAGGGCTCTGTGGTCGAGGTTCATTAAGTTGCGGGTACTGCTGATCAAGACTTCATCGCTGGGCGACGTGATTCATGCGTTGCCGGCGCTGACCGACGCCGCCCGGGCCATCCCCGGGATCAAATTCGACTGGGTCGTCGAGGAAGGCTTCGCCGAGATTCCGACCTGGCACCCGGCCGTTGGCAAAGTGATTCCGGTGGCGATCCGCCGCTGGCGCAAGAACATCTGGAAGACCATCACCAGCGGTGAGTGGAAACGCTTCAAGCAAAGCGTGCGCGCGAATAAATACGATTTGGTGATCGACGCCCAAGGCCTGCTGAAAAGTGCCTGGCTGACCCGTTACGTCAAAGCGCCGGTGGCGGGCCTCGATAAAGGTTCGGCCCGCGAACCGATGGCGTCGCGGTTCTACGATCGCAAGTTGGCCGTGGCCCGTGGTCAGCACGCTGTCGAGCGTGTGCGGCAGTTGTTCGCCATCGCCCTCGGTTACGACTTGCCCAAAGGTTTGGGCGACTACGGCCTCAACGTCGAACGTCTGGTCGAGTTACCGCGCAAAAATGCTTTTGTGGTGTTCCTGCACGGCACCACGTGGGACACCAAACACTGGCCGGAAAGCTACTGGCGCGAACTGACCGAACGCGTCGGTTACCTCGGCGTCGGCGTCAAGTTGCCGTGGGGCAACCCGCAGGAAAAGGCTCGTGCCGAACGCATCGCTGCCGGTTTCAAGCACGCCGAAGTGCTGCCGAAGCTGAATCTGGCCGGCGTCGGCAAAGTCCTTGCCGGTGCGCAAGCGTGCGTCGCGGTGGACACCGGTCTCGGCCATTTGGCCGCTGCACTGGACGTGCCGACCATCTCGCTGTTCGGCCCGACCAACCCGGGCCTGACCGGCGCCTACGGCAAACTGCAGATTCACCTGGCCAGCGACTTCCCGTGCGCGCCGTGCCTGCAAAAGAAATGTACCTATCAACCGACCGCGCAAGATGCCCGTCAGTTTGACCTGAAGCGTGAACAGCCTCTGTGCTTCACGCGTCTGAACCCCGAGCGTGTCGCCAGCCGACTGAGCACGTTGTTAATGGCTGAGGAGCTGCGCTGATGCAATTGGCATTCGTCCTGTACAAATATTTCCCGTTCGGTGGCTTGCAGCGCGACTTCATGCGCATCGCCCTCGAATGCCAGAAGCGCGGTCATCAGATTCGCGTTTATACGCTGATCTGGGAAGGCGACGTGCCGCCCGGCTTCGAAGTACTGGTGGCGCCGGTCAAGGCGTTCTTCAACCACCGTCGCAACGAAAAACTCAGCGCGTGGATGGCAGCGGACCTGGCCAAGCGCCCGGTCGATCGCCTGATCGGGTTCAACAAGATGCCGGGGCTGGACGTCTACTACGCCGCCGATGGCTGCTTCGAAGACAAGGCGCAGAACTTGCGCAATTCGCTGTACCGCCGCTGGGGCCGTTATCGCCACTTTGCCGAGTACGAGCGCGCAGTGTTCGCCAAGGATGCGAAGACCGAAGTGCTGATGATTTCCGAAGTGCAGCAGCCGCTGTTCATCAAACATTACGACACGCCGCTTGAGCGTTTCCATCTGCTGCCGCCAGGCATCGCCCAGGATCGTCGCCGCCCGGCGGATGCCGATGAGATTCGCGCCGGTTTCCGTGCTGAATTCAATCTGAAGGACGACGAGCTGCTGCTGGTGCAGATCGGCTCCGGGTTCAAGACCAAGGGCGTTGATCGCAGCCTGAAAGCGCTGGCGGCATTGCCCGCTGAGCTGAAGACGCGTACCCGGCTGTTTGTAATCGGCCAGGATGACCCCAAATTGTTCCAGATGCAGAGCGCGACTTTGGGTCTGGGCGACAATGTGACGTTCCTCAAGGGGCGCAGCGATATCCCGCGTTTCCTGCTCGGCGCCGACCTGTTGATCCACCCGGCGTACAACGAGAACACCGGTACGGTGTTGCTGGAAGCGCTGGTCGCCGGTTTGCCGGTGCTGGTCAGCGCGGTCTGCGGTTACGCCCATTACATTGCCGAGGCAGACGCCGGGCGAGTGCTGGACGATCCATTCGATCAGGCACAGCTGACGCAATACCTGACCGACATGTTGAATGACGACGCTGCACGGGCGGCCTGGAGCCGCAATGGTCTGGCCTTCGCCGACACGGCCGACCTCTACAGCATGCCGCAGCACGCGGCCGATGTGATTCTGGCGGAGCACGCTTAATGAAGTTGATGCTGGCTGAACCGTTCAAAAGCCTTTGGGCCGGACGCGATCCGTTCGCCGAAGTCGAAGGCTTGCAGGGCGAGGTATACCGCGAGCTGGAAGCACGCCGGACACTGCGCACGGAAGTCGACGGTAACGGATTCTTCGTGAAGATCCACCGTGGCATTGGTTGGGGCGAGATCTTCAAGAACCTGCTGACCGCCAAGCTGCCGGTACTCGGCGCAGGTCAGGAGTGGACAGCCATTCAGCGTCTGCAGGAAGTCGGCGTGCCGACCATGACCGCCGTCGCTTACGGCGAGAAGGGCAGCAATCCGGCGGATCAGCACTCGTTCATCGTCACCGAAGAGCTGGCGCCGACCATCAGCCTCGAAGACTTCAGCATCGACTGGGGCAAGCAGCCGCCCGAGCCGAAACTCAAGCGCGCGCTGATTGCCGAAGTCGCGCGCATGACTGGCATGATGCATCGCGCCGGCGTCAACCATCGCGACTGCTACATCTGCCATTTCCTGTTGCACACCGATAAACCGGTGACACCGCAAGACTTCAAACTCTCGGTGATCGACCTGCACCGCGCCCAGACTCGCGCGAAGATTACTCAGCGCTGGCGCAACAAGGATCTGGCCGCACTGTACTTTTCCGCGCTGGACATCGGCCTGACCCGCCGCGACAAGCTGCGCTTTCTCAAGGGCTATTTCCAGCAGCCGCTGCGCCAGATCCTGGCGCAAGAAGCGCCGCTGCTGAACTGGCTGGAAGGCAAAGCCAATAAACTCTACGCACGCAAGCAGCGTTACGGGGATGCGCTCTGATGGCGGGTTGGACTCTCGAGCCGCAATACGGCGAGCTCGCCGAAGACTTCGGCAGCCTCGAAGCGGTATTTGCGTTGCAGGGCGAACGCCTGACCCGTGACCCGCTGTCGGAAGTGATTCGCGTGCAGCGCAACGGCGTCAACTATTACGTCAAACGCTATGTCGGCGCCGGTAAAGGTCTACGCCGCTACCTCGGCAAGCCGCGGGTAAAGATGGAATGGCAGAACCTCAAGCGCTTCGCCAAGTGGGGCATTCCTACCGCTGAAGTGATCGCTTGGGGGCTGGAACGACGTGGCGCGGCGTATGACCGTGGCGCGATGATCACCCGCGAACTGCCGCACACCGAAGACCTCTCGGCGCTCGCCGAGCGCAAGGATCCGAAGCTCAAGGATCGCGTCTGGGTCGACGCTGTCAGTCGGCAACTGGCCGGTTATACCCGGACGATGCATGATCACCGATTTACCCATAACGATCTGAAATGGCGCAACCTGTTGATCGATGACCAGGCGCGTATATTTCTGATCGATTGCCCTAACGGCGAGTTCTGGCGCGGCTTCTGGCTCAAGTATCGGATCACCAAGGATCTGGCCTGTCTCGATAAACTCGCCAAATACCACCTGTCCAATACCCAACGCCTGCGCTTCTATAAGCAATACCGCCAGTGCGATCGGCTTGATAGCGCCGACAAGAAACGGATTCGGCACGTGGTGAGATTTTTCGAGGGACGCGAATGACTGATTTTCTCGCCGCTGAAGACCGCGCGCTGCTTGAGCGCCATGGTCTCGGCAGTTTCGACGCATTGTGGGCCAAGCAGCTTGAAGCTGTGGATGAACCCAATACCGCCCGTGGTGGCTGGAGTAGCGTCTTCCGTCTGGACCTGGAAGGGCAGGGCTATTACCTCAAGCGCCAGAGCAATTACCTGACGCGCACTTTGCACGCGCCTTTCGGTGAACCCAGTTTTGCCCGTGAGTTTCGCAATATCAGTCGCTATCGCAAGCTCGGCATACCCGCGCTGCAGGCGGCGTTCTTCGGTGAACGCAAGGTCAATGGCGAAGTTCGCGCGATCCTGCTGACCCGCGCTCTGGACGGCTGGAGCGATCTGGAATCGCTGTTGCAGCGTTGGGCGCAGCTCAGTGCCGCGCAACAGTCGGCCATCCTCAAGGCTTGCGGATTGCTGGCTCGGCATCTGCACGGTGTGCGTCAGGTGCACGGCTGCTTCTATCCCAAACATATTTTTCTGCGAGCCAGCGGTGACGGGTATCAGGCGCAATTGATCGACCTGGAAAAAACCCGTCCTTTATTGTTCGGCATGCGTGACCGGATCAAGGATCTGGAGCCGCTGCAACGCCGCGCGCCGGAATGGAACGAGGCGCAACTGCGTGAATTGCTCGCGGCTTATCTCGATCAGCCCACCGATAGCTCGCTGCTCGACAGCTGGCTGGCCCGGCTGACCGCGCGCCGCAGTCACAAGGAGACGCGCTGATGCAATTGTCCGAGCTGGCCGGTGTCGGGCGAACCCCGCAACTGCCGCTGACCGTGACCCTGGCCGATGCCGCCGGAAATGCGGATCTGCAATTGCTTAGTTTGCTGCGGGTTCTGCCAGGGCAACGCTACGTCGGCGCCGGTGTCTGGCGTGGCCGTCCGGTACTGGCCAAATTGCTGGTCGGCGGCAAGGCTGCCCGGCATTTTCAGCGTGAGCTGGAAGGCGTGCGCTTGTTGGCCGCGCAAGGCATGACGACACCGTTGTTGCTAGCCGACGGTTTGAACAGTGACGAAGGTGGCTGGCTGCTGTTCGATTTCCTTGAAGGCGCCGAAAGCCTTGGCGATGCCTGGGCAAAGGTCGAGTCGCTGCCGTTGCTCGCAGATGAACAGTCGGCGGTATTGGCCGAGGCGCTCGGCGCCATTGGCCAATTGCACGGCAAAGGCCTCTGGCAGGAGGATCTGCACCTGGATAATCTGCTGCGTCACGGCGGCCAGTTGTACTTGATTGACGGCGCCGGAGTATGCGCAGAGACCGCTGGTCAGCCGTTGTCGCGACAAAAAGTCCTGGAAAATCTCGGGGTATTTTTCGCCCAGTTACCCAAGGCGCTTGAGCCGTTCACTGAAGAATTGCTGGTGTATTACCTGTTGAGCAACAGCGAGCACGCGCTCCCGCTGGAAGCCTTGCAGAAACAGATCGACAAAGTACGCCGGTGGCGTCTGAAAGACTTTCTGCTCAAGGTCGGTCGCGAGTGCACGCTGTTCAGTGTGCAGCGTGGAGCGTTCGGTCTGCGCGCAATTCGTCGTGAAGAAGAGCCGGCCATGCTGCCGGTGCTTGCGCAGGCGGATGCGCTGCTTGATCAGGGCCATATGTACAAGACCGGTGGTGCGGCGAGCGTCGGCAAGGTTCAGGCCGGTGTGCGCACTCTGGTGATCAAACGCTACAACATCAAGGGCTTTGCGCATTGGCTCAAGCGTTTCTGGCGTCCGAGTCGCGCCTGGCATTCGTGGCGTGAAGGCAATCGCCTGGCGTTCCTCGGCATCGCTACGCCCAAGCCGCTGGCGGTGCTGGAGAAGCGCTTTTTTTGGCTGCGCAGCCGTGCGTATCTGGTGACCGAGTTCCTGCCGGGGCCGGATATCATCGAGCGCTTTGCGCCCTATGTTGAAAGTGGCGAAGCACCGGAGGCAGAATTGCAGGCGCTGGACCTGTTGTTCGCGCGATTGATTGACGAGCGCATCAGCCATGGCGACTTCAAGGGGCACAACCTGTTCTGGCAGCAGGATCGCTGGGCACTGATCGATCTGGATTCGATGTGTCAGCATGGAACTATCGGCAGTTTCGCGCCGGCCTATGCCCGTGACCGTGCGCGATTCATGCGTAACTGGCCTGAAAGCAGCGCGCTGTATCAGATTATTGATCATCGTTTGCCCAAGGACATTTCCAGCGCGGCCTGAGTCAAACCACTACAGCAGTGGAGGACAAGATTCAGCGACTTGTCCTACAGCCTCTCCAGAAGCCATGAACTGTGCCCCGTTCAGCCCCGATGCTAATTTGCCCAACGACCTTGGAGGGCGAATTTTAATGATCAGACAGGCTGTAACAGTGAGTGCATTTTCATGGGTTCTGGCCGGCTGTGGCAGCGTCATGACCGTATTGCAGGACGATGCCGACGTCGCCCGGGACATGCGCAAACAAAACACCTACTGCCAATCGATTCCGCGGATTTACAGCGGGCTGGCATTCGATTTCTGCGTGCTTAACGCGCCCCCTGATCCCAGCGGATTTCTGGTGCCGTTCGTGCTGCTGGATCTGCCATTGTCCGGTGTATTCGATACGGTAGCGTTGCCTTATACGGTTTTTCGTCAGGTCACCGACGGCAACCTCGGTATTTACTGGCGCAAGGGCGGTTATTGAGGCACAGGGCAAGGTTTCTCCAATCCATTCACCCTGGGGCAATCGCGCAGGGTAATTCCCCTCTCGTTTACGCTATAATCCCGCCCTTTAGCTGTCACTCGCCCTGTGCGAGGGCACATCAATTTTCAAGGCGCATCGCGCCTGCACGCAGACTAAAGAGGCTAGACCCCTGTGGCATTGACGATTCTTGGCCTGTCCGGCGCCCTTAGCCATGATCCTTCAGCGGCCTTGTACATCGACGGCAAGCTGGTGGCGGCGGCTGAAGAAGAGCGCTTCGTACGCGATAAACATGCAAAGAACCGCATGCCCTACGAATCGGCGAAGTTCTGTCTGGAACAGGCCGGCATCAAGCCGTCCGATGTTGACGTGGTCGCGATTCCATTTGCCCCGATCAGCCTGTTCGGCAAGGCGCGCTGGCACTACGCCAAGCGTTATTGGTATGCGCCGGACCGCGCGCTTGATGCGATCCTGATGGGCAATCGCCGTTACAAGCGCTATCGCAACAAGATTGTCTGGTGCCTGGAACAACTGGGTTTCGATCCGAAAAAAATCAAGATCGAGCCGGTCGAGCACCACCTGGCTCACGCCTCCAGCGCCTACCACTGCTCGGGTTTCAAAGAAAAAACCGCGATCCTCGGTATTGACGGCAAGGGCGAGTACGCCACAACCTTTTTCGGCTATGGCGAAAACGGCAAGATCCACAAGATCAAGGAATTCTTCGATCCTGACTCCCTCGGCGGCCTGTATGGCGCGATCACCGAGTTCCTCGGTTTCGAGATGCTTGATGGTGAGTTCAAGGTCATGGGCATGGCGCCGTACGGCGACGCCAGCAAATACGACTTCTCGCGTCTGGCCTCGTTCGAGAACGGCGAGTTGGTGATCAACACCGACTACGCCAACGTGATCGGCCTGCGTCGCTACAAAGAGAAGGGCAAAGGTTTCTACTTCTCGCCGAAGCTGATCGAGTGGCTGGGTCCGAAACGCGAAGGCGACATCGCTGACGAGCCATACATCCACTACGCCGCGAGCATGCAAGCGCTGTTCGAGAAACTGGCGTTGCAGATGATCGACCACTACCTGGGCGATGTGCTCAAGGAAACCGGCAAGCTGGCATTCGCCGGTGGCTGTGCGTTGAACGTCAAACTGAACCAGAAAATCATCGCTCGCGACGACATCAAAGAGCTGTTCGTTCAGCCGGCGTCCGGCGATGCCGGCACTGCAGTCGGCGCCGCTGCCTACGTGTCGCACGCTCGTGGCGTACCGGTCGAGAAGATGGAGCACGTCTATCTCGGCCCGTCGTACAGCAACGAAGACGTGATTGCCGCCTGCGCGCGTCACGAGAACAAGCCGACCTGGCGCAAGCTCGACAACATGCCTGAGCAGATCGCCAAGATCATGGTCGATGGCAACCCGGTGGCCTGGTTCCAGGGACGTATGGAGTTCGGTCCACGCGCACTCGGCGGCCGCTCGATCATCGGTTGCCCGAGCGTGGCTGGTGTGGCTGACCGCATCAACCACCAGATCAAGTTCCGCGAGCGCTGGAGGCCTTTCTGCCCGTCGATGCTCGACACCGTTGCGCCACAGATGATCAAGATCGATCACCCGGCACCGTTCATGACCTTCACGTTCGAAGTGGCGGAAGAGTGGAAGACCCGCGTACCGGAAGTTGTCCACGAAGATGGCACCTCCCGTGCCCAGGTGCTCAAGCGTGAATACAACCCACGCTACTACGACATGATGAAGGCGCTGGAAAACCTGACCGGCAACGGCGTATCGCTGAACACCTCGCTCAACCGTCGTGGCGAACCGATGATCTGCTCGCCGACTGACGCACTGAACATGTTTTTCGGCTCTGATCTGGAATACCTGATCATGGAAGATATTCTGGTCGTAAAAGAGGGTGTAAAAGGATACGAACTTGACTGAAACACTGATCAGCGTCGTCATTCCGGTTTACAACTATGCGCGAACGCTTCCACGTGCAGTGGAATCGGTGTTGGCGCAGTTGGATGAGGCGACCGCGGATCTGCTGGTCATCGACGACGGGTCAACGGACGATACCCCCGAGGTAGTCGAAAACCTCCTGCTCAAGCATGGCGGGCGCTTCCGTGCGCTGCGCAAAGCCAATGGCGGCTTGTCGTCGGTGCGCAATCGTGGGCTTGAGGAGACGACCGGGCGGTATCTGGTATTCCTCGACTCCGATGACGAAATGGCTCCCGGCGCACTGGCTGCGCTTTCTGAGCATATCGCCAGTCATCCGCACAGCCTGATGGTGATCGGTGCACATTGGTCGGTGTTCGCCGACGGGCGACGCAGCTTGCAGGCGGCCAAGCCGTTGCCTGTGACGCCGCGGCAGCGCTTGCAGGGTTACCTGTTGAGCAAGACGGTATCGATTTCCAACGGTGCCTGCGCGATGCATCGCGATGTGTTCGTTATGGGTAATTACCCGGAACACTTGCGCAACGTCGAGGATTTGCCAGTGTTTGCCCAGGTGCTGGCGCGCTATCCCTGCACCGTTCTGGACAAGCCTTTGGCGTTGATCTACAAGCATGCCGACAGCATGCGCCATGATTTGCGGCAAAGCCTTGCCGCCGGTACGGAGCAGGTCGTCAGCGAAGTCTTTTCCAGTCGACGAATGCCCGACGAAATGAGTGATTTACGCCAGGCCTTTCTTGCGCAGCGCTGCTTGTCGTTGTTTCGTGACTGTTATTCCCATGGCGAGTACAAGCTGGCCAAGGCATTCTATTTTCAGGCCTTGCGTGCGGACTGGCGGACGTTTTCGCGCTGGTCCTACACGCGTAAGGCGTTGCGGTTGCTGTTTCGGTAAACGGGTCGCGGAGACTACGCGGGCCTTGTAACGGATGTCGGTGAGGTGGCTGGGTGAAAGGTACGGGCGGTAGCGTGGCAACTCGAGTCTCCAGAGTCATCGACGAATACCCGGTTTGGCTGGCGTTTCTGGGCAGTGCGCTGTTATCGCTGATTGCGGTTCTGGGCACCGCGACAGTGGGGCGTGATGCCGCGCTGTATATCGATATCGCGCAACAGGTCACCGAGCACGGGCCTAATGTGGCCTGGGCCACTTTCGACTGGCCATGGTTTTCCTTTCTTCTGGCCGGTACGCATACCGTCCTGCATTTGCCGCTCGAGCTGAGCGCCTATCTTTGGTGCGCGCTGTTTTTTGCCGGCACCAGCGCGCTGATGGTGGACTGCGTACGTCAACGGTCTGCGCAACTCGCCGGTTGGGCGTGTCTGGTGGTATTGGCAATGCCGGCGGTGAATGCCTTCCGAAACGACATCATCCGTGAATGCGGTTTCTGGTTCTTCTGCACCCTGACACTCTGGCTCGCGCTGCGCTGGCAAGCCCGTGGCGGTTGGCTGCGGGCTGCACTCATCCATCTCGCCATTGTTGCGGCTGCCTTGTTTCGACTGGAAGCCCTGCTCCTGGTGCCGGCCTTGGCGCTGTGGCAGTTGCCTAATCTGTGGTCGTCGAGCCGACGGATGCAATTCGCTCAGTTTTCGCTGCTACCGGTTTTGGGATTGGTGGCTGTTTCAGTTACCGGTGTGCTCATGTCGGCGCGCGTGATGCTGTATCTGGACATGATCGAGCCGCACGGTGTGTTTGCATCCTTTCAGATGCTGTGCGAGCAGTTTGCCAACTCGCTCATCAACAAGTATTCCCAGGATGAAGCCGGTCGGATCATTTTCTTTGGCATCCTGGCGACCATGGCGATCAGCTTCGTGAAGTTGATGGGGCCTTTCGCCGTCCCTTTCGTGCTGCGACGTAACTGGGGATTTCTGGGTGTTTACTGGCGCGAGTACCGTCCCTTCGCCTGGACGGCGTTGTTGTATCTGATCGTGCTGGTGCTGTTTTTCATCAAACAACAGTTCATGAACGCGCGCTACCTGAGCTTTCTGAATCTGTTGTTTGTGCCCGTGCTGGCGATGGGGCTGGCGGCGTTTGTTCGCGATTTCCCGCGCTGGGGCAAGTGGCTGGTGGTGCTGGGGTTGTTGGTTATGCTGTCGAACGTCATTTCCACCGGTGCGGGTAAAACGCATTACGTCGAGGCCGGTCGCTGGTTGTCCGCGCATGTCGAGCCGGGTGCGAAGACGTATTTCGAGGATGGGCGGATCAGCTATTACGCCGGTCGCGGCTACGTGATGCCGGTACTGACCGCTGAGGAAGCGATGTCGGCAGCTCACGCTGGCGACTATCAGTACTTCCTCATCGAGGCCAAAGGTGACGAGCCTTGGTTGAATGATTGGCTGGTGGCGCACAAGCTGCGCATCATCGAGCATTTCGCCAATCGCAAAGGTGCCACCGTGGTGATTATAGGTCGCTAAGGCTTAACCGAGCAGCGGACGCAGGCGTGAGATCAGCGGCGCTTGTCGGTGGCTCGGCAACGCCTGGCGATAGCCTTCGACAAAAGTTTCGCCGGCGTCCTGACCGAGCAACCATTGGCGGTCCTCCTTGTAGCGCAGCAAGTGAGCGAAGTTGCGCAGCCGTTTACTGTCACTGAGTGCGCGCTTCTGGCAGCGCAAGTCGGCGATATCGATCAGGCCCAAATGCTTGTCCGGGGTCTGCACGACATTGCCGAAGTGCAGCGACCGAAAGTACACACCTTTTTCGTGTAGCAGAGCGAAGTAGCCGCCCAGCTGGAATCGCAGTGAGTCAGCTTCTTCGCCAGTGCTTTGTAACTGACGCACTGTATTGCCTTGCAGCGGGCTGTAATACACAGCGTCGCGTTCGATGCTCGGAATGCGGTACACCGCGATCACTTTCGGGCAGAGGATGCCACGCTGTTCGAGTGCCCGGGTGTTGTCGGCAAAGCGTTGTGCATAGGGGTAGAACAGCGCCGAACTGAGCAACCGCTTGCGGCGGAACAGCTTGAGCATGCGTCCATCGGCCAATCTGAGCACCTTGTCGCCGGAACCGTCGGCCTCCAGTACGTGTGCACCTTTGCGCAGTGCCTCGTAAGTGCTGTGATCAATCGATTGCATATCGGGCTCCCCATCATTAGCGGGGTATCTTAACCGACTTGGTCGAAGGCTGGCTTGAAGTCATGTTTATCGGGGCAAAAACGCGTGTGATATCATCGGCACCTCACTGAATTGCGCGGATCACCATGAGCAGTCCTGAACCGAAAGCCCAGTCCACGCTGGCGATCTATTTCCGCCTTTTGGCTTACGTGCGGCCTTATGCCGGCCTTTTCCTTCTCAGCATCGTCGGGTTTCTGATCTTCGCATCGACTCAACCGATGCTCGCTTACATCCTCAAATACTTTGTCGACGGTCTGGCCAATCCTGAAGCCAGTCTGTTCCCGGGCAACCCATATCTGGGCAAGCTGCAGTTGCTCGAAACCGTGCCATTGATGATTGTCTTCATCGCGCTGTGGCAGGGCGTGGGGTCGTACCTGGGTAACTTCTTCCTGGCGCGGGTTTCGCTGGGGCTGGTGCATGACCTGCGGGTGGTGCTGTTCAACAAGTTGCTGGAGTTGCCCAATCGCTTCTTCGACAAGAACAATTCCGGCCATCTGATTTCCCGAATCACCTTCAACGTGACGATGGTCACCGGTGCAGCAACGGATGCGATCAAAGTCGTCATCCGTGAAGGTATGACCGTGATTTTCCTGTTCTGCACGCTGTTGTGGATGAACTGGAAGCTGACTCTGGTGATGGTCGCCATCCTGCCGTTGATCGGTTTGATGGTGAACAGCACCAGCAAGAAATTCCGCAAGCAAAGCAAGAAGATTCAAGTCTCTATGGGCAACGTCACGCACGTCGCCTCCGAGACCATTCATGGCTACCGCGTTGTGCGCAGCTTCGGTGGCGAGCAGTACGAAAAGGATCGCTTTCGCGATGCCAGCCAGAGCAACACTGACAAGCAGTTGACGATGACCAAGACCGGCGCGGTTTACACGCCGATGCTGCAACTGGTGACTTACAGCGCCATGGCCGTGGTCATGTTCCTCGTGCTGTATCTGCGCGGCGATGCTTCGCCGGGCGATCTGGTGGCTTACATCACCATGGCCGGCCTGCTGCCGAAACCGATCCGTCAGTTGTCGGAAGTCAGCTCGACCATCCAGAAGGGTGTGGCCGGTGCCGAGAGTATTTTCGAGCAACTGGATGAGCCGGCGGAGGTGGATCGGGGCACGGTCGAGCAGGATCGTCTCGAAGGTCGTCTGGAAGTGCGCAATCTCAGCTTCCACTACCCCGACACCGACAAAGCGGTGCTCAACGACATCAGTTTTGTTGTCGAACCGGGGCAAATGGTCGCGCTGGTTGGCCGCTCAGGCAGTGGCAAATCGACCTTGGCCAGTCTGATTCCGCGCTTTTATCAGCATGATCATGCGCAGGGCCAGATTCTGCTCGATGGCGTGCAGGTGCAGGACTTCACCCTGCGCAGCCTGCGTCGGCAGATTGCTCTGGTGACCCAGCAGGTGACCCTGTTCAACGATACGGTGACCAACAACATCGCTTACGGCGATCTGGCCGGCGCGCCGTTCGATGAAGTAAAGCGCGCGGCTACAGAGGCCTATGCCGACGAGTTCATCATCAAGATGCCGCAAGGTTATGAAACCATGGTCGGCGAAAACGGCGTGCTGCTGTCCGGCGGCCAGCGTCAGCGCATCGCCATCGCCCGGGCGCTGCTCAAGGATGCCCCGCTGCTGATTCTCGACGAGGCCACTTCTGCTCTCGATACCGAGTCGGAGCGGCATATTCAGGCTGCACTGGATCATGTGGTGAAAAACCGCACGACCCTGGTGATCGCTCACCGCTTGAGCACGATTGAAAAGGCCGACCTGATTCTGGTCATGGACGAAGGCCGTATCGTCGAGCGCGGCTCTCACGCGCAATTGCTCGAGCAGAACGGCTATTACGCCCGTCTGCATGCCAAAGAGTTTGAAGAGGGTGACGAGCCTCAGCCGGCACACGCGACCAACGTATGCTGACGATGTTTCGCAGCTTTCGCGAGCGTGGCTGGAGCGAAATCGACCGCGACAGCTACGCCCGGGCCTGGCAGCGTTTCGGTGGCAGCTTTGCCACGCACCCCGAAGTCGTCGAGCGTTTGTCGACATTCCTGGGCATCGAGTTGCGCTACCTGGGCTGGGTGATTGGCGGTGAAGTGCTTGCCGCCGTTCCCTGCTGGGGCCGGCATGTCGCCTTGTCCAAGGAAGTGCTCAAGCGCGAGGGCAAGCGTGGATTGCTGGACATGGGCAATGCGGAAATCATTCTGCCGATCGCGCCAGATGTCAGCGTACCGGTGCGCCAGCGTATGGCTTATGTCTCCCAGCTCAATGCCGATCAGATCAGCACATTGAAGCCACAGCCTGAGGGTTTGGCTCTGGCTCGGCTCCCGGAAGAGTATTCGAAGAAATTCCGCTACAACCAGCGTCGTGAGCAGCGCCTGCTGGAAGAGGCGGGCGGATCGCTGGTGCCGATGTCCGACTTTACCCCGCAGGAACAGGCTGCCGCTTACGGTGATTTGTTCCAGCGTCGCTGGGGCTTCGAGGTGCCGGGCAAGGCCGGGCTGGTTGACGTATTTACCTTGCTGCGCGAGTTCATGACCGGTTCGGTGGCGATGCTCGATTCGGCACCCGTGGCCATTCAGGTGCTGTACCGCGTCGAGGCCCCGCAATGGGTTTCGCTGGAATACATCAACGGTGGCGTTGACCCGCAGAGCCGCGAGTTCAGTCCCGGCAGTGTGCTGAGCTTCGTCAACACCCAAGAGGCCTGGGCGCACGCGCAAGCTCTGGACAAGCCTTTGCGCTATTCATTCGGTCGTGCCGACCGTGAGTACAAGGATCGCTGGTGCCACACGGTGCCGGTCTACAAGGTCTGAATTCATGAGCGCTCGCAAGCAACAGCTTCTCAAGGCCCATCGGCGCAACAAGCGTCTGTTCCTGATTGCCTTCCTGGTGGGGTTGTTGCTGATCGGATGGCTGGTTGCGTGGTGGGTGGTGCCAGTGTTGCTGGTGCTGGCCTGGGTCGCGCACGAGGCCTGGTTCGCCGATCATCTGTTCTATCGGCCTTCTGACGACTATCAATACGACTTTCCGTCACGCACGGCCCGGCAGGCCGTGAGCCTTGAGGGCGGCCTGGTGCGCCTGGGTGAGCCGCTGGCGCAAGGCGAGACATTGGTGCTCGAGCTTGAAGTGAAATCCACTTGGCTGGGGCGCTGGCTAGACCCCTATATTGAAGTGGGCGCAGATCGCCAGGACTTCGAGCGCGGGGTCAACGGCCGGCGTTTCCTCAATCTTTCCGGGCAGGCCGCTGCGCTGGCGCAAGGTTCGTTGACGTTGCGCGGCCGCTATTGTGCGCCGAGTGCCACGGGCACGCTGTGGGTCATGCTCAACGCTGACTATGCCCACCAGCGAGTGATGGTCATCGCTCCTCACGCCGATGATGCCGAGCTTGCGGCATTCGGTCTTTACAGCCGCTGCGAAGACGTCAGCATCGTCACGCTGACCCAAGGCGAGATCGAAGCTGAAAACTTCCAGCGACTGGGTCTGGACCAAGCCGCAGCCGCGCGGTTAAAGGGGCGTTTGCGCAGTTGGGACAGCCTGACGATTCCGCTGTGGGGCGGAGTGCCCGCCGAGCGTTGCGTGCAACTGGGTTATTACTGCCTGCAACTGCCCTCGATGGCCGAAAAACCGACCCAGGCGTTCGGCTCCCGGGAATCGCAGGAAAACGACATCCGCAGTGTGCGCCGGCACAACCCGTTGACCTTGCCTGCAGACGTCGATGGGCAGCCCACCTGGCAAAATCTGCTGGGCGACCTGACTGCACTGCTTGAGCACTATCGTCCAGACGTGATTGTCACACCGCATCCTGAGCTTGATCCTCACAGCGATCATGTGGCCTCTACCCGGGCGTTGCTTGAGGCTATCGAGCTGAGTCACTGGAAACCGACAACCCTGCTGATGTACGCCAATCACCTGCACGACAACGATCGCTGGCCGATGGGGCCTGCCGGTGCCGGTATTGCGCTGCCGCCGGCCATCGAGCCATTGCCGGCTGACCGGCTGTGGAGTCCGCTGTTGTCAGCGGATGTGCAACTGGACAAAGCCATGGCACTGGCCATGGAACACGATCTGCAGGGCGGGCAAGTGTTCAAACGGCAATTGCGCCGCTGGATCCAGCAGGCTCTGGCCGGCCGTCGCTGGCCTGAAACGGGCAGTAACGAGTTTTTCCGCAAGGCGGTCCGGCGTCACGAGTTGTTCTGGGTGCGCGACCTTTCAGATTGAGGCGGACGGCGCTTTACCCTGTGTTAATATCGCGCCCCTGTTCATTTTGTATGTGGGTTGCTCCATGAAGTTGTCCATGCCGCGTTTCGATCAAGCCCCGGTCTTGGTAGTCGGCGATGTCATGCTCGACCGTTACTGGCATGGCGGAACCTCACGGATTTCCCCTGAGGCGCCGGTGCCGGTCGTTAAGGTCGAGCAGATCGAAGACCGTCCAGGTGGCGCCGCGAACGTTGCCTTGAACATTGCCGCGCTGGGTGCGCCGGCGTCGCTGGTCGGTGTGACCGGCGACGACGAAGCTGCCGACAGCCTGAGCAACAGTCTCAAAGGCGCGGGCGTTCGTGCCCTGTTCCAGCGCATCGCGCACCAGCCAACCATCGTCAAGCTGCGGGTCATGAGCCGGCACCAGCAACTGCTGCGTATCGACTTTGAAGAACCGTTCGCCACCGACGCCCTGGCCCTCGGTTCGCAGGTCGACGACCTGCTCGAAGGCATCAAGGTGCTGGTACTTTCCGACTACGGCAAAGGCGCTCTGAAAAACCATCAGGCGTTGATCCAGGCCGCCCGCGCGAAGAACATCCCGGTGCTGGCCGACCCGAAGGGCAAGGATTTCTCGATCTATCGTGGCGCCAGCCTGATTACCCCGAACCTCAGCGAATTCGAAGCCATCGTCGGCGGTTGCGTCGATGAGCATGAGCTGGTGAGCAAGGGCGCCGGCCTCATGCACGACCTCGAACTCGGCGCGCTGCTGGTGACACGCGGCGAACACGGCATGACCCTGCTGCGTCCCGACCAGCCGGCACTGCACCTGCCAGCCCGTGCCCGTGAAGTGTTCGACGTCACTGGTGCCGGTGACACGGTAATTTCGACCCTGGCCGCAGCGATTGCCGCCGGTGAAGACCTGCCCCACGCTGTTGCGCTGGCCAATCTGGCCGCAGGTATCGTCGTCGGCAAGCTGGGTACGGCGGCCATCAGCGCCCCGGAACTGCGTCGCGCCATTCAGCGTGAAGAGGGTTCCGAGCGTGGTGTGCTCGGTCTTGAGCAGTTGCTGCTCGCCGTGGCCGATGCCCGCGCGCACAACGAAAGGATCGTCTTCACCAACGGCTGCTTCGACATCCTGCATGCCGGGCATGTCACCTACCTGGAGCAGGCGCGAGCACAGGGCGATCGTCTGATTGTCGCGGTCAACGATGATGCTTCGGTCAGCCGCCTCAAAGGCCCGGGCCGTCCGATCAACAGCGTTGATCGACGCATGGCGGTTCTCGCCGGCCTCGGCGCTGTGGACTGGGTGATCAGCTTCCCTGAAGGCACCCCGGAAAACCTGTTGCGCGAGGTCAAGCCGGATGTGCTGGTCAAGGGCGGCGATTACGGCATCGATCAGGTGGTCGGCGCTGATATCGTTACCGCTTATGGCGGCACCGTGAAGGTCTTGGGGCTTGTGGAAAACAGCTCGACAACTGCGATTGTCGAGAAGATTCGCAGTCGTTGATCAGATGAATTTTTACCGTTGTGTACTGCGTGTGAACGGATTTTGCCTTGGGGATTTTGCCGTTTCCGTTGATGTAGGCAGCTTTGAATCCGATGCGCTTGCCTGTCTACGTCGCGTGGTCAATTAACCTATGAAAGTCATGCTCCTGGTGATGGACGAGCAGCGGGTCATTCTCGACCGGCTCTACGACATCGTGCAGCAGAACTGTGATGAATGTTTCATCTATCGTTTGAGCAAACAGCAGCAGTTGCATCTGGGGACGTTTCTGGCCTCGGTCGATTACCAGACCTTTGATCGCGTGGTGATTTTCTCCCGGGTCAAGCGTCTGGCGACGCAACTGCAAGTGCTCAAATGCATACCCGGGCTGGTTTTCCTTGAGCACGATGCCTATCAGAACTACATGCCGGCGAGTAAGTACCGTGGCGTGTATTCCCGTCTGTACAGCCGCCTGCCGAGCTGTCGGGCGTTGGTGTCCGGTGCCGTGGTCGCGCGCAAGATGTTGGCCGAAGGCATCGACACGGTGTTCGTCTCCAAAGGTTACGACGAGCAGATGCTGCACAACACCGGTGTTGAGCGGGACATTCCCGTCGGCTTTCTTGGCAGCCTGAAAAGCACCGAGTACGCCGAGCGCAAAGCCATGCTCGAGTCGCTTTCGCAACGTACCGGGATGCTGGTGACCCGCACCAAGTCGGGTGAGGAATACCTGCAGACACTCAATCGCATCAGGATTTTCGTCAGCGCCGACATCGGCATGAACGAGTTCATGATCAAGAACTACGAAGCCATGGCTTGCGGCTGTGTGCTGCTGGCCTGGAGCCAGGGCGAAGAAGACCGCTTGCTCGGCTTTGAAGACATGCACAACACCGTGTTCTACCGCAGCGAAGAAGAGGCGGTGGAGAAGATCAAACTGCTGCAAAGCGATCCGGAACTGGCAGAGCGTATTGCCCGCAACGGCCAGGAGTTTGCGCAAAGTCGTTATTCCTTTGCCCGTGTCGGTCAGGCGCTGGCCACGGAAATCCAGCGTGAGATGCGCCCATGGCAGCCGCCTTCAGCGTTTACACGGTTCTGGGTGAAGCTGCGTTACGGAATGAAGGTGCCGGTCTGAATGAAGGACGATTACATGGCGCTGGATGCGCTGCCCGGTGGTGATCAATCCGTTCTGGAGGCTTTGCCTGCTGAGCTTCTCGACTGT
Source organism: Pseudomonas sp. M20 (assembly GCF_045037865.1). Taxonomy (NCBI): domain Bacteria; kingdom Pseudomonadati; phylum Pseudomonadota; class Gammaproteobacteria; order Pseudomonadales; family Pseudomonadaceae; genus Pseudomonas; species Pseudomonas sp. M20. The sequence goes on along the minus strand of NZ_CP173611.1, from coordinate 5,167,379 downwards.
CTGGGCCGTACGCCCCGGGTCGTGTTGATTGCCAACAATCCGGCTATCACGGCGGCAGATTTTCAGGCACTGAACATTGGCGTTGATGACGTCGTCGTCAGCTTCAATACCTGCATCAAGGCGGGGCTGCTCAACGAGCACAGCGTCAATGTCTTCGTACATGGCTACAACGCGCCGGACGCGTATTTTTTTGGTCTGCCTTACGCGCCCCCGGTACAGCGGATGTTTGAACAGGCGAGTGAGCGCTGTTTCAGCATGCTGGTGGGCTGCGCCGCGCCGATGTGTCCACTGCCACGTGTGGCCATGTATTGGGATCGCATTCCATTGCCGCCGCTGTGGAACTACCCGGTCGATCGCCCGGGTGGCAAGCGCTACGTTGGGCCTTCTACCGGTTTCAACACGCTGGTGTTGTTCGACTGGTTGCGCGCTCATGCCGGTTATAACTATCAGCTCATGACCCTGGGGTTTTCCAACGAAGCCGGAAAACTCTGGGGCGGCCATGCCTGGGACTATGAGCGTGACTGGCTGCAGAAGTCGGACATCATTGTGGTGCCTCTGCAACCCCTTCGCTGGTGGCAGAAGCTGTTTCGGCAGAAGTAAGCGATATCGTCTATCCGGTTGCCAGCAGGCCCGACCTACTTTCAAAAGGTGCTGTCGAGTGTTGAAAATTGCCGTGGCTTTTTTCGGGATCCCGAGAAATTCGCCGATCTGTTTCCCTTCCATCGAACAGAACGTGCTGGCGCAGCTGCCTGCGGGCAGCGACGTAAAATGCTTCTACCATCTGTACAAGATCGATGAGGTGCAGAACACGCGTTCCGGCGAAAAAGGCGAATTGAAGGCTGACAATTATCAGCCCTTCGAGTCGATGATCGGCACGCTCACCTCGACCGAAGGCGTGCTGGATCGCTGGGACTTCGAGCAGGTCAAGGCACAGGGCGACACTTGGGCCGATGACTATGCGTCATTGCGCAACCTGATCTATCAGCTCAACTCACTGCACACCGTGACCAGCATGATCGAGCCGTTCAATCCGGATTTCGTCGTGTTCGTGCGCCCGGACAATTTCTTTCACAGCGCATTGCCTGCCTATGTCTTCGCTCACCCTGAGGCTCGCAAGCACAACGCTTATATTCCGGACTGGCAGTGGTGGGGCGGTTTGAACGACCGTTTTGCCGTGTGTGGGCGCGATACCTATGTCGCGTACGGCAAGCGCATCGAGCGCATTGTCGAATTCTGCAAGGTGACAGGTCGCAAGCTGCATTCAGAACGCTTGCTCAAATATGCACTGCAGCAGGTGGATGCCAAAATCTGCACGCTGCCGACCCAGGCATCACGGGTGCGCATTACCGGTGTATTTGCCGATGAATCGTTCTCGCCCAAGCGCGGCATGGGCAAGCGCGAAAACCGCTACTTCCATTTCTTCGCCGGGTTGCGCACGTGGTGGGATCGCCGCCGCTAAACCGCTATTTGGCGGTTTTTTTGCCTAGCCCGACTAATCGCAGCGCCTTGATACTCAACTGCTTGAGCCCCTGACGCGGGGCTTTTGCCGGTTGCAGGCCCTGTTGCACCAGCCAGTCCTTCCAGCGAATCCGCTCCTCGCGCACGACCCAGCCGGTTTGTGTCGCAAAGCTTTCGGCCAAATATAGACCTCGGGTGCTGGCGGCAACGAGTTTGTCGCGCTTGAGCGTGTACAACTCGGCCAGTGGTGCGCCGTCCTTGAGTGGCATCAAGTACAGGTCGGGGCGCTTGCGGTCGAGTCGGGCCACTAGTTGATCACCCTCCAGACGCTCGTCGACGTGGAACAGGCTCAGGGACTTGGCTTCCTTGGGCACATCCAGGCGCAAGTCGTAAATCAATTGCAGCGAGGCGGTTGGAAGGTGCACATAGGCCCGGGGCCGTTCGAGCAATTGCAGATTGGCGCTGCGTATGGGGCGCGCGGAGCCGGACAATGGCGTCAGGCGAAACGGCAGGGCTTCGCGATAATGCAGGGCCGCAGAGTAGGGTGCTGGCAGCCAGGTGTCGTTGAAACGCCCGCCGAGCCAGCCTTCCGGTGTCTCGAGCAAGCACTCTTCGGCAATTTCCTGAATCGCCGTGTGCAGCGGAATATTCAGCTCATGCGCCGGCACGTAACCGGAAATCAATTTGAGCACGACGTCGCCACGGTCCTGTCGGCGCTGGCGCACCAGCACCCAATAATCGCGATTCTGCCAATGCAGGGTCAGACGTACCGAAACGCCGAGATTGGCCAACTCCAGCGAGAAACGCTCAGTGTCGGCCACGCTCACCGGTTTGCGTCGCTGCAAGGTCTGCGCAAAGTTCAGCGGCATGCCGACGCTCTGATAGGTCAGGCCTTCGGGGGTAGCTTCGACGAACAGCGGCAGGGTCTTGAAGTTGCTCGGGTTCTTTCTGATGAGCGTGCGCGGCATATCGGCTCCTGCTTAAGGCCGCGAAGCGGCGTCAGTGACCACGTAGGACCTGGGCAACGGTCGCAACGTTGTGGGCGAGGTGCAGCGGATTGATCGTGCCGACAATAGCACTGGCTACGCCAGGTTGCGCGAACAGCAATTCGAAGCTGGCGCGCACCGGATCGACGCCCGGGCTCAGGCAAACATGACCGCTGGCCAAGGCTTTTTTCACCAGAATGGCTTTGCCGTGGGCAGCAGCATAGTCAATGACAGCTTTCTCGTTTTGTTCGTTCAGATTGTAGGTGACCATCGCGCAGTCGCCTTGCTCCAGTGCTTTCAAGCCACCTTCGACGGTTTTGCCGGAGAAGCCGAAGCCGCGAATCTTGCCTTCGGCCTTGAGCGCTGCGAGTGTCGCGTAAACATCTTCATGCTCGAGGATGGCCATGTCGTTGCCGTCGGAGTGCACCAGCACCAGGTCGATAAAATCGGTTTCAAGACGTTGCAGACTGCGTTCCACCGACATCCGTGTGTGTGCTGCACTGAAATCGTGGCGCGACAGGCCATCGGCAAACTCCTCGCCGACCTTGCTGACGATTACCCAGTCTTGCCGCTGGCCGCGTAGCAATGGGCCAAGGCGTTCTTCGCTGCGTCCATAAGCCGGAGCGGTGTCGATCAGATTGATGCCCAGATCGCGAGCCTGACGCAGCAGCATGCGCGCTTCGTCGTCGCCGGGAATCTGAAAGCCGTTGGGGTATTTCACCCCTTGGTCACGGCCGAGTTTGACCGTGCCCAGGCCCAGTGGCGAAACCGTCAGGCCGGTGCTGCCCAAAGGGCGATGAAGGTTGTGCAGGGTGGCGATAGTCATGGCAGCAATTGCTCCCAGGCGGGAACGCCCATGGGTGGTTTTGGCAGCGCCGGCAAAGGTTCGGCGGCTTGCGGCTGGATGCCGTCGCGCTCAAGAGAGGCGATCACGCGATCGGCGAAGTCCGGCGCCAGCGCCAGTTTGGTCGGCCAGCCGACCAGCAAACGGCCCTGTTCGGCGAGGAAGGCGTTGTCCGGACGCGTGAGGCCGGTTTGCAGCGGTTCGGCACGGTCGACACGCAAGGTCGCCCATTGCGTGGTGCTGAGGTCGATCCACGGTAACAACTGCGCAATCTCTTTCTGCGCGGTGGCGATCTGCTCGGCTGGCTCGCGGTGCACGCCTTCGCTTTCGGCGATGTCGCCGCCCATGTACCAGACCCACTGGCCGTCAGCGGCCGGGTGCGTGGTCACGGTGATGCGCGGTTTGGTGCCGCCACCCAGGCAGTGGGCGTATAGCGGTTTCAGCCCCGGCCCTTTGGCGATGATCATGTGCAGCGGGCGGCGTTGCATGGCCGGCTGAGTCAGGCCAAGGTCTTCGAGCAGTTGGGCCGTACCAGCGCCGGCGCTGAGGACAATACGCTGTGCGTGAATCTCGCGACCGTCGACTCTCAAGCCGACCAGTACACCCGCTTCCAGCAGTGGCTCGATGGTTTGCCCGGCGAGCAGGCCATCGCCGGCCAGATCGGCCAGACGCTGAATCAGGCTCGGCACGTCGACCACCAGTTCGGCGAGGCGATAGACTTTGCCCTTGAAGCGTTTGTCTTGCAGGGCCGGCGGCAGTTGCTCGCCCTTGACCTGATCGACGCGGCCGCGCACGGCTTTGCTGGCGAAGAAACTGGTGAGGTTGCCGGCCAGAGTGCCCGGCGACCACAAATAGTGAGCTTCGGACAGCAGGCGCACACCGGAAAGATCCAGTTCGCCATTGCCGGCCAGCGCTTCACGCCAGCGCCGCGGCATGTCGGCGATGGCTTCCGAAGCGCCGGTCAGGGCACCGTGCAGCGCGTACTTGGCGCCGCCGTGGATGATGCCCTGGGACTTCACGCTCTGCCCGCCGCCGAGACTGGCACTTTCCACCAGTACGGTCGAAAAACCCTGGCGGCGCAGACGCGCGTTCAACCAGAGGCCGGCGACACCAGCGCCGACAATCAGAACGTCGGTGGAAATAACGGATGGCATGCAGCGACCTCAGTGTTCAAGACGAGGGCGCAGTATACAGACTCGGGAAAGGGGCGGATTTGTCGATGATCAACACGTGGAATACAAAACCTGTAGGAGTGAGCCTGCTCGCGATAACGGTCTTTCATTCAACAGTTATGTTGTCTGATACATAGCTATCGCGAGCAGGCTCACTCCTACAGGGGATGTGGTTGGATTTAGTGGCCGGCGGTCTTGGAGAACAGCTGGATCACGACGACGCCGAGCACGATCAACGCCATCCCCAGCATCGCCGGGATATCCAGTTTCTGCCCGTAGATGAACAGCGCCGCTACGCTGACCATGACAATGCCCATGCCCGCCCAGACCGCGTAGGCCACGCCGACCGGTACGGTACGCACCACCAGCGTCAGCATCCAGAACGCAATCGCGTAGCCGACGATGACCAGCACCAATGGCAGCGGCGTACTCAAGCCTTTGACCGCTTTCATCGAAACGGTGGCGATCACTTCGGCGCAGATGGCAATGGCCAGGTAGGCGTAGGCGTTCATGTTCAAATCCTCAATGTGAAACGTTGCTTGCTGAGGCGGCATTCTAGTGATTCGCCAGATGGGGTAAAGTCATTACCTATCTGTTACAGAGATGGGTTGGTGAGTCAGCATGCAGTGGAATCTGGATCAACTTCGGGTGTTTGTCGACGTCGCCGAGCACCGCTCGTTTTCCGCCGTGGCGCGCCAGCAGCGCAAAGCGCAGTCGGCGATCAGCAGTGCGATTGCCATGCTCGAAGATGACTTGGGCGTCAGCCTGTTCGAGCGTAGCAGTGGCCGTCAGCCAACGCTCACCGAAGCGGGCGAAGCTTTGCTCGAAGAAGCGCGGGAAGTTCTGCGTCAATGTGAACGCCTTAATGGCCGGGCGATGGCAATGATGCGGGGACAGGAAGCACAGTTGCGCGTGGCGCAAGACGAGGCGATGCCCTATCAGGCGCTGGTGGAAAGTTTCGGTGAACTGGCCGAGCAGTTCCCCAGCCTGGAAGTGCAACTGACCAGCGCCGCTCAAGGTGAGGTTGCACGCAAACTGGTCGAGCGCCGCGCCGATCTTGGCCTGTTGTTCTATCACGATGAAATCCCCGAAGCGCTGGAGCGCCGCGTGCTCGGCAGCGTGGAGATGGTCACGGTCTGCGGGATCAATCATCCGTTGGCGGCACAGTCCTACGTGACCTGCCAGCAACTGGCGCAGCACCGGCAATTGCTGATGTCGACGCAAACCAGCGTTTATCCCGGCAACGAGCCGGCCAGCCCACAGGTGTGGCGCGCCGACAGTTTCTACGTCATGTCCGAATGGCTGGTGCGCGATCTCGGCTGGGCCTGGTTGCCGCGCCATGTGGTGCAGTACTCGGCGTATCAGGGCTTGATGGTCGAACTCGACAGCGAATGGACGCCACCGGCGCTGGTGGTGGAACTGGTCTGGCGCCGCGACGAACCCCTCGGCCCGGCCGCGCGATGGCTGGCCGAACGTTTTGCCGTGCACTTGCGCGCGATCGGCGACAAAAGTCGATAAACTCCGCCGCCATGAATAGAACTCTCTACACCGCGCTGTTTTACCTGGGGCTGCCATTGGTGGCGATTCGGCTGTGGCTGCGCGCACGCAAGGCGCCGGCGTATGCCAAGCGGATCGGCGAACGCTTCTCCTACGGCATGCCGAAACTGCAACCCGGCGGCATCTGGGTGCACGCGGTGTCGGTGGGCGAAAGCATTGCTGCGGCACCGATGATCCGCGCCTTGCTGCAACGTTATCCGACGCTTCCGATCACCGTGACCTGCATGACCCCGACCGGATCGGAGCGGATTCAGGCGCTGTTCGCCAACGAGCCGCGCATCCAGCATTGCTATCTGCCCTACGATTTGCCGTGTGCGGCGGCGCGCTTTCTTGATCGCGCTCAGCCCAAGCTTGCGGTGATCATGGAAACCGAACTGTGGCCCAATCACATTCACCAGTGCGCCAAGCGCGGGATTCCGGTGGCGCTGGCCAATGGACGTTTGTCCGAGCGTTCGGCACGCGGCTATGGCCGCTTCAGCAAACTGACCGAGCCGATGCTCGCCGAAATGAGTCTGTTCGCTGTACAGACCGAAACCGAAGCCCAGCGCTTCCGTGATCTGGGCGCGCGTGCGGAGACAGTCGAAGTCACCGGTTCGATCAAGTTCGACCTGACCATCGACCCGCAACTGTTGCAACGCGCCGTCGAACTGCGCGGGCAGTGGCAGGCGCTGGAGCGCCCAGTGTGGATCGCCGCCAGCACCCACGAAGGCGAGGACGAAGTGGTGCTCGATGCCCACCGCCGCTTGTTGGCCAATCACCCGGATGCGCTGCTGATCCTGGTGCCGCGGCATCCGGAACGCTTCAACTCAGTGTTCGAGTTGTGCCAGCGCGAAGGCTTTGCCACGGTGCGGCGTTCGACTGCCGCCAATGTCGATGCGCAGACGTCGGTGCTGCTCGGCGACACCATGGGTGAATTGCTGTTTCTTTATGCACTGGCAGACAGCGCGTTTGTTGGCGGCAGTCTGGTGCCTAACGGCGGGCACAACCTGCTGGAGCCGGCAGCACTGGCCAAACCGGTGATCAGCGGCCCGCACCTGTTCAACTTCCTCGACATCGCGGCGCAATTGCGCGAAGCCGGAGCGTTGGCCGAAGTCGATGATGCCGAAGGGCTGGCGGTGGAAGTACAGCGCCTGTTTGAACTGCCGCGTGATGCGCAGCGCATGGCGGAGGCCGGGCTGGCGGTGATGCGCCGCAATCAGGGCGCGTTGCAGCGTTTGCTCGATGGTTTGGGCAGATTGATCAAGTAAAGCAAAAAGATCGCAGCGTGCCGCAGCTCCTACAGGGAAACGTATTCCGATGTAGGAGCTGCCGAAGGCTGCGATCTTTTGTTTTTAAGGCTTAAGGCCGGGCCTTGAGCTGCGCCTCGGCCGCCTTGGCCAGATCCGGTGGCAGGAAGTCCTTGTCCGGGTTGTAGTCAGCCTTCAAATACCGCCGCAGATCTTCCAGATCCCCCGGGTTCAACGTCCCCGCCGCCTGCTTCAAGCGCAGGTTGTCGAGGATGTAGTCGTAGCGGGTGTTGTTGTAGTTGCGCACCGAGGTGTACAGCTGACGCTGCGCATCGAGCACGTCAACGATGTTGCGCGTGCCGACCTGATAACCGATTTCCGTGGCTTCCACAGCGCTCTGGTTGGAGATGATCGACTGGCGGCGCGCCTGCACTTGCTCGACATCGGTGTTCACTGCGCGGTGCAGGTTGCGGGTGTTCTCGACGATTTGCCGACGCAGCGATTCGCGCTGTTGTTCGCTCTGATTCAGTTGCTCATACGACTGGCGCACTTGCGAGCTGGTCAGTCCGCCGCTGTAGATCGGGATATTCAGTTGCAGGCCGACCGTGCTCTGTTCGACGTTGCCACCGTAGGGCGCACCGAACGAGTTCGGGTTGGCGAAACCGAGGGCGTCGTTGTCGCCTTTCTCGTATTTCGCTACCGCGTCGAGGGTCGGCAAGTGGCCGGCCTTGCGTTGCTTGAGCGTTTGCTCGGCAGAGCTGACCGCGTAGTTGCTGGCGAGCAGATTGAGGTTCTGCCGCGCCGCCGTGTCGACCCAGGATTTCGCATCGTTCGGCGCCGGCGGCAGGATCGGCAACGTGTGGACGATGCCCTGAATCGAATTGTACTGACGGTTGGTCAGGGTGATCAGCGCTTCGAACGCATCATCGACCTGACGCTGCGCAACGATACGGTTAGCCCGGGCGGTGTCGTAACTGGCTTGCGATTGCAGCACGTCGGTCTTGTCCGAAAGGCCGACATCGAAACGTTCGTTGGACTGGTCGAGCTGGCGCTTGAACGCCGCTTCTTCCGCCTTGGTCGAGGCGAGGTTGTCCTGACTGCGCAGCACGTTGAAATAGCTTTCGGCCGATTGCAGGATCAGGTTCTGTTCGGTCGCCGACAGTTGCAGCGCGGCTTGCTCGTTGACGTCTTTCGCGGCCTGGTACTGGAACCAGCGATCGGCGCGGAACAATGGTTGGGCGAGGGTTGCCTGATACGAGTGAGCGCTGCGATTGGCCGTGGCCGAAGGCTGATCGATCGATGTACGCACATTGGCCACTTCGGCACCGCCGGACAAATTCGGCAGCAGCCCGGCGCGGGCCTGCGGCACCACTTCTTTCTGTGCGCCGTACTGAGCGCGGGCGGCGGCCAGATCGGCGTTGTTGTCGACAGCTTCCTGGTAGACGCTGACCAGATCGGTTTTGGTCGACAAGGGCGCTTCTGCTGCCCAGGCCATTGCGTTGGACGCACAAGACACGGCAACAGCCAGTGAGAGTTTGCGCAGCATGAGGCGATCCCTAGCATTAATATTATGGAAGTAATCCGGGCGCCAACGTTAAGGCGCAGGCCCCGCAGCGTCAAGGCGTGGCGGGGCAAAGCGAGTGTAGTTGTGCATTTGCCTCACAACAATCGGCCAAGCCCCTGTATTTATGCCATTCATCATGGTGTTTGCTGCGGTGTTGGCGTTCTTTGCCGGTTGTGTCTAGACTGGCCGGGTTCTTGTCGGGGTGCCTTGCTATGAGGCTGAGATCGAATAATTTCGGATCCCGTTGAACCTGATCAGGTTAGCGCCTGCGTAGGGAACAAGATTTCTCGTCACCCGGCGAGTCCTCTTGTGCTTCGTCCGGGAAATTGTTCGACAATCGAACGCTCGACGACGATGCACAGCACCGGTCCTGGTGCGTCCGTGCCTTTCAGGTTCTGCTCCGACAATCCACTGCCTGGATGCTGTCTGGAGAGCCCGTGATGACTACAAAATCAAAAAACGCGATCAACCTGAGTGACTCGGCCAAGGTCGATGAGCAATCGGTCAAGCCGTTCACCCGTTCGCAAAAAGTCTACGTTCAGGGCTCGCGCCCGGACATCCTCGTGCCGATGCGCGAAATCACCCTCGACGTGACGCCGACCGATTTCGGCGGCGAAATCAACGCGCCGGTGACCGTCTACGACACCTCGGGCCCGTACACCGATCCGAACGTGGTGATCGACGTGCGCAAAGGCCTCGCCGATGTGCGTTCGGCGTGGATCGACGACCGTGGCGACACTGAGCGCCTGGCGGGCCTGAGTTCCAACTTCGGCCGCGAACGCCTTGCCGATCCGGAACTGACCAAGCTGCGCTTTGCCCACGTCAACAATCCGCGCCGCGCCAAGGCCGGTGGCAATGTCACGCAGATGCACTACGCGCGTCAGGGCATCATCACGCCCGAGATGGAATTCGTTGCCATCCGCGAAAACATGAAACTTGAAGTGGCCCGCGCCGCTGGCCTGCTGGATCAGCAACACCCGGGCCACAGCTTCGGCGCCAGCGTGCCGAAAATCATCACCCCGGAATTCGTGCGTGACGAGATCGCCCGTGGCCGCGCAATCATTCCGGCCAACATCAACCACACCGAACTGGAACCGATGATCATCGGCCGTAACTTCCTGGTGAAGATCAACGGCAACATCGGCAACAGTGCTTTGGGTTCGTCCATCGAAGAAGAAGTGGCGAAACTGACCTGGGGTATTCGCTGGGGCGCGGACAACATCATGGACTTGTCCACCGGCAAGCACATTCACGAAACGCGCGAGTGGATCATCCGCAACTCGCCGGTGCCGATCGGCACGGTGCCGATCTATCAGGCGCTGGAAAAAGTCGGCGGCGCGGCCGAAGACCTGACCTGGGAGCTGTTCCGCGACACGCTGATCGAGCAGGCCGAGCAGGGCGTCGACTATTTCACCATTCACGCCGGTGTGCTGCTGCGTTACGTGCCGCTGACCGCCAAACGCGTGACCGGTATCGTGTCCCGTGGCGGTTCGATCATGGCCAAGTGGTGCCTGGCGCATCACAAGGAAAACTTCGCATACACGCATTTCGAAGAAATCTGCGAAATCATGAAAGCCTATGACGTCAGCTTCTCGCTGGGCGATGGCTTGCGTCCGGGTTCGATTGCCGACGCCAACGACGCTGCCCAGTTCGGCGAACTGGAAACCCTCGGCGAACTGACCAAGATCGCCTGGAAGCACGACGTGCAAACCATGATCGAAGGCCCGGGCCACGTGCCGATGCAGTTGATCAAAGAGAACATGGACAAGCAGCTGGAGTGCTGCGATGAGGCGCCGTTCTACACCCTCGGCCCGCTGACCACCGACATTGCGCCGGGCTACGACCACATCACCTCGGGTATCGGTGCGGCGATGATCGGCTGGTTCGGTTGCGCGATGCTCTGCTACGTGACGCCGAAGGAACACTTGGGTCTGCCGAACAAGGATGACGTGAAGACCGGGATCATCACTTACAAGATCGCCGCGCACGCAGCGGACTTGGCCAAAGGGCATCCGGGCGCACAGATTCGCGACAACGCCTTGAGCAAGGCGCGTTTCGAATTCCGTTGGGAAGACCAGTTCAACCTCGGTCTGGATCCGGACACCGCGCGTTCGTATCACGATGAAACCCTGCCGAAGGACTCGGCCAAGGTCGCGCACTTCTGTTCGATGTGCGGGCCGAAATTCTGCTCGATGAAGATCACTCAGGAAGTCCGCGAATACGCGGCCAACCAGCGGATCGACGCGGTCGACGTGGACGTCGCCAAAGGCCTGGCGGAACAGGCCGAGCGGTTCAAAAAGGAAGGCAGTCAGCTGTACAAGAAAGTTTGACCCCGTACTGATCGTTCCCACGCTCCGCGTGGGAATGCAGCCCGTGACGCTCCGCGTCACTGGACGCGGAGCGTCCCTAGAGGCATTCCCACGCAGAGCGTGGGAACGATCACAAGCAGTCCGCGCACTGCTTCTAACTTGTAGCTCGCAGCTTGCAGCTTTTTCTCTGCTCCTTTTTGAGATAACACCCTTGAGCATTCAACCCAGCACCTATTCTCCCGACCTCGCCGTACCCGCTGACAAGCGTGTGTTCGGCGGTCGTGATCTGTTTTCCCTGTGGTTCTCCCTCGGCATCGGCCTGATGGTTTTGCAGACCGGTGCATTGCTCGCGCCTGGCCTCGGCCTGTCCGGTTCGCTGCTGGCGATTTTGCTTGGCACGCTGGTCGGCGTACTGTTGCTGGCCGCCGTCGGCGTGATCGGCAGCGATACCGGCCTGTCGTCGATGGCCGCCCTCAAACTGAGCCTCGGCAGCAAAGGCGCGAGCCTGCCGGCGCTGCTTAATCTGCTGCAACTGATCGGTTGGGGCTCGTTCGAAATCATCGTCATGCGCGACGCCGCCAGCCTGCTCGGCACCCGCGCGTTCAGCGAAGGTTCGCTGTGGTCGAACCCGATGTTGTGGACACTGTTTTTCGGTGCGTTGGCGACGTTGCTCGCCGTTAGCGGACCGCTGACTTTCGTCCGGCAGATCCTGCGCAAGTGGGGCATCTGGCTGCTGCTGGCGGCGTGCCTCTGGCTGACCTGGAACCTGTTCGCCAAAGCCGATCTGGCCGATCTCTGGTCGCGTGCCGGTGACGGTTCGATGCCATTTGCCGTGGGCTTCGACATTGCCATTGCGATGCCGCTGTCGTGGCTGCCGCTGATCGCCGACTACTCGCGTTTCGGCAAACGTGCGAAGAATGTCTTCGGTGGGACGGCTGTTGGTTTCTTCATCGGCAATTTCTGGCTGATGAGCCTCGGCGTTGCCTACACATTGGCCTTCGCGCCGAGCGGTGAAGTCAACGCGCTGCTGCTGGCACTGGCCGGTGCCGGGCTGGGCATTCCGTTGCTGCTGATTCTGCTCGATGAGTCGGAAAACGCCTTCGCCGATATTCACTCGGCGGCGGTTTCGAGCGGGATTCTGTTGCGCCTGAAAGTCGAGCATCTGGCCTTGGCCATCGGCGTGATCTGCACGCTGATCGCACTGCTGGCGCCGTTGGCGCAGTACCAGAACTTCCTGCTGTTGATCGGTTCAGTGTTTGCGCCGCTGTTCGGCGTGGTGCTGGTGGATCACTTCATCCTGCGCAAGCGCAGTGCTCAGGTCGCATCGGCTGCATTGCGCTGGCCGGCGTTGTTGGCGTGGCTGGGGGGCGTGAGCACCTACCATTTGCTGGCGAATCTGTATCCGGATGTCGGCGCAACCCTGCCGGCGCTGGTGCTGGCAGGGCTGTTGCAGCTAGTGCTCGGTCGGGCCTTCAGTTACGGCCGGGAAACAGCTCAGGCTTGAGAATGCCGTTCAGGCGCGGGTAAGGAATCTTCAGTTCGACGTGGCCCAGCGCGTAAGGCGCAATGGTGCTCACGTCGTACTTGAGGATCACGCCGCCATAGGTCAGCGCCACGTTCGGGGTTTTCACGAACGGCCAGCTCTTCACAAAGTCCGCTTCCTGATCGAGCTTGGTGCTGATCAACCAACTGTTGTGCGCGATCTGCGCTGCCTTCCAGAACGCCTCTTCCTGACCCGGCACAAGCATGTCGGACAGGTTCAGTACTTTGTGCTGCTGGCGCGAATAGTTGATGAAACCGCGACCCGGTGTGCCATGGGCGCCGCCGGTGTCGAGGTAGCTCGACACCTCGATGATCACCAAGCCGTCATGCTGCTCGCGTACTTTCGCTTGCAGGTAGCTGCTGTTGCGTGGGCCGGCACTGGCCAGAAACTGCTCGCGGTAGGCCGCCAGGGTTGGCGCTACCGGTGCGTTTTTCTCGGTGCGGGTCATTTGCAGCAGGCGTTTTTCGATGATGCCGTCCAGCGCAGGTTCGGCCGGGAAGCGCAGGGTGTCGATGTTCACCAGCGGGCAATCCGGGTTGGAACAGCCCGGTTTCAGTTGTTCCGACGCATCGCGGGTGGTCTCCAGCGGCGTGCGGTAGTTGGGCTGGAACAGGCTTGCGCACGCGCCGAGGGTCAGGGCGATGGCGGCCACGGAGGCAATTTTGAAAAGCGACATGGGCGTCCTTTCGAAAGCAGGGGAAGGCAAAAAGATATCCGCTTCGACTCTCGCAGAAGCAGTCAGTTCGCCACTAAGCTAATTAGAGTGGGTTTCGCCTCCACCGTCCATCCCGCTGACGGTAAAGGGGCTGCATCAAACGGTGCGGGCGCGTTAGGATGGCGCGAAGTCGAGGTTGCCAGTAACAAGCGGCAACTCGTAATGGATCTGCAGTAAAGAGGATGCTCATGACTGATTTTGCCAACGCCATTCCGACCACCGTCGACGTCGTGCGACGCGAACGCTGCTACGAGGGTTTTTACAAACTCGACCGTTTGCACCTGCGCCATGAATTGTTCGCCGGTGGCATGAGCCGCGAGATCAACCGTGAAGTGTTTGTGCGCCACGACGCGGTGTGCATGCTGCCCTACGATCCGCAGCGCGACGAAGTAGTGTTGATCGAGCAGTTCCGCGTCGGTGCCATGGGCAAGACCGACAATCCGTGGCTGGTCGAGCTGGTCGCTGGTCTGATCGACAAGGATGAACAACCGGAAGAAGTTGCTCACCGCGAGGCGCAGGAGGAAGCTGGGCTGGACATCAAGGCCTTGTGGCCGATGACCAAATATTTCCCGTCGCCGGGCGGCAGCAACGAGTTCGTGCATTTGTATCTGGGGCGTTGCAGCACTGACGGCGTTGGCGGCCTGCATGGCCTGGAAGAAGAGGCAGAAGATATCCGCGTCACGGTCTGGGCCTTTGAAGATGCCTTGCAGGCCGTCCGTGACGGTCGCATTGCCAACGCGGCGAGCATCATCGCTTTGCAGTGGCTGGCGCTGAACCGCGCCGAAGTGAGGGGGTTATGGTCGTAAACAAGTTGCGCGATCGTTATCGAGTCGACCTCGTGGGGCTGCAAGCCGCCTGCGAGGCCAACTATGCGCGCCTGATGCGACTGGTGCCGGACATGCGCAACGAGCCTGAGGCGCGGCGCATCGCCGTGACCCAGGGCGAGCAGATGCTCGGCGTGCTGGCCCTCGAAGTGCTGCAAACCTGCCCGTACACCACCACCTTGCAAGTGCGCCAGGAACACAGCCTGCCATGGCTACCGGTCCCGCAACTGGAAGTGCAGGTCTATCACGACGCGCGCATGGCCGAAGTGGTCAGCGCCGAACATGCACGACGCTTTCGTGGCATCTACCCTTACCCGAACGCGGCCATGCATCAACCTGATGAAAAGGCCCAGCTCAATCTGTTCCTGGGGGAATGGTTGAGTCATTGCCTGGCGCTGGGGCACGAGTACGAAGTCGTTCGTTAGTTGTGAACTGCGTCCGGTTCGGCGGTTTCCTCTTTTACTGATCCCCCAGCATAATTGCCGCACTTGATCGATTCCGTGCTTTTGCCTTGGGAGAACGCCTTGCCGAGCGTATCCACGTTGACCACCGCCGATACGGCGCTGCTGGTGCAGTTGTCCGACAGCCATCTGTTCGCTGAAACGGATGGCACGCTGCTGGGCATGAACACCCGCGACAGCCTGCAAAAGGTCATTGAGTTGGTGCTGGGGCAGCAGCCGCAGATCGATCTGATTCTGGCCACCGGCGATATCTCCCAGGACGGCACGCTGGAGTCGTATCAGCAATTTCGCCAGATGAGCGCGCAGATCGCTGCGCCGGCGCGCTGGATTCCTGGTAATCACGACGAACCACAGATCATGGCGGTCGCCGCCGTTCAAAGCGCGTTGCTGGAACCGATTGTGGATATCGGCAACTGGCGGGTGACGATGCTGGATTCAGCGGTGCCGGGCTCGGTGCCGGGGTTTCTGCAGGACGATCAACTGCAACTGCTGGCCCGCTCGTTGAGCGAAGCGCCGGAGCGCCATCATCTGGTGTGTTTTCACCATCATCCGGTGTCGATCGGTTGCGCGTGGATGGAGCCGATTGGCTTGCGCAATCCTGAAGCGTTTTTCGACGTGCTGGATCGTTTTCCACAGGCCCGGGCAGTGTTGTGGGGGCATGTGCATCAGGAGATCGATCGCCAGCGCAATGGCGTGCGCTTGATGGCTTCGCCTTCGACGTGCATTCAGTTTGAGCCGGGGAGTGAGGATTTCAAGGTGGGGGAGCAGGCGCCTGGGTATCGGTGGTTGCGGTTGTTGCCGGATGGGCGGTTGGAAACCGGCGTGGAGCGCGTCACCGGTTTTGCTTTTACCGTTGATTACGGCTCCAACGGCTATTGAGCGACAAATCAAAACCCTCATCGGAACGCCGCCCGCCCAGCCCTCTCCCGGAGGGAGAGGGGGCCGACCGAGGTGTCTGGCGTCATCCATCGACCTGAAAGAATGTGTCGATTATGGATTCGCTGAAGCTCGCTCAAGTCGGTGTAGCATTTGAATATCCCCCAATCAGTCCCCTCTCCCTTTGGGAGAGGGCTAGGGTGAGGGCAGCTCCTGCTGAATGACCAATTTCTCGAAACCACCCCCAATCCGCTCTTCTCTCCCTGTAAACTCCGCAAACCCAAACCGACACCCAGGGAGCTCAAATGTCCGGTTCGATCCTCTATATCCACGGTTTCAACAGCGCCCCAGCCTCGAAAAAGGCCTGTCAGCTGGTGACGGTGATGGAGCAACTGGGTTTGAGCGACAAGCTGCGTGTCCCGGCACTGCATCACCATCCGCGCGAAGCCATCGGTCAGTTGGAGCAGGCAATCGCCGAGCTGGGCAGCCCGCTGCTGGTGGGAAGCTCACTCGGCGGCTACTATGCGACTCACCTGGCCGAGCGCCATGGCCTGAAAGCCTTGCTGGTCAACCCGGCGGTCAGCCCGCACCGGATGTTCGACGGCTATCTGGGCACGCAGAAAAACCTGTATACCGATGAATCCTGGGAATTGACCCACGACCACGTCACGGCCCTGGCCGAACTGGAAGTGCCGGCGCCTCAGGATACCCAGCGCTATCAGGTCTGGTTGCAGACCGGCGATGAAACACTGGATTATCGCCTCGCCCAGCAGTATTACCGGGCCTGTGCCTTGCGCATTCAGGCCGGCGGCGATCACAGTTTCCAGGGTTTTGCCGGGCAATTGCCGGCGTTGCTGAGTTTTGCCGGCATTGGCGCCGATGTGTATCAGGCAATCGATTTCACCGCATTGTGAAGTCTTGCCCCTATTTCATGAATGACTGACGACGAGACCCTATGGCCACTCCCAGCGCTAGCTCTTATAACGCCGACGCCATCGAAGTCCTCTCGGGCCTCGACCCGGTGCGCAAACGCCCCGGTATGTACACCGACACCAGTCGGCCGAACCACCTCGCCCAGGAAGTCATCGACAACAGTGTCGACGAAGCCCTGGCCGGCCACGCCAAATCGGTACAGGTCATCCTGCACGCCGACCACTCGCTGGAAGTCAGCGACGACGGCCGTGGCATGCCGGTCGACATTCACCCGGAAGAGGGCGTGTCGGGCGTCGAGCTGATCCTCACCAAGCTGCATGCCGGTGGCAAGTTTTCCAACAAGAACTACCAGTTCTCCGGCGGTCTGCACGGCGTGGGTATTTCCGTGGTCAACGCCTTGTCGACCGAAGTCCGAGTGCGCGTAAAGCGTGACGGCAACGAATACCAGATGACCTTCAACGACGGCTTCAAAGCCTCGGAACTGGAAATCGTTGGCACCGTCGGCAAGCGCAACACCGGCACCAGCGTGTACTTCGCGCCGGATCCGAAATACTTCGATTCACCAAAATTCTCCATCAGCCGCCTCAAGCACGTGCTCAAGGCCAAGGCCGTTTTGTGCCCGGGGCTGCTGGTCAGCTTTGAAGACAAAGGCACCGGCGAGAAAGTCGAGTGGCATTACGAAGACGGCCTGCGCTCCTATCTGGTCGACGCCGTCAGCGAATTCGAACGCCTGCCGAACGAGCCGTTCTGCGGCGCTTTCGCCGGTAACAAAGAAGCGGTCGACTGGGCGCTGCTGTGGTTGCCGGAAGGTGGCGACGCGGTGCAGGAAAGCTACGTCAACCTGATCCCGACCGCGCAGGGCGGTACCCACGTCAACGGTTTGCGTCAGGGCCTGCTCGATGCCATGCGCGAGTTCTGCGAATTCCGCAGCCTGTTGCCGCGCGGCGTGAAGCTGGCGCCGGAAGACGTCTGGGAGCGCATCGCGTTCGTCCTGTCGATGAAAATGCAGGAGCCGCAATTCTCCGGCCAGACCAAAGAACGTTTGTCGTCCCGTGAAGCGGCGGCATTTGTCTCCGGCGTGGTCAAGGATGCGTTCAGCCTGTGGCTCAACGCCAACCCGGAAACCGGTCTGGCCCTGGCCGAACTGGCGATCAACAACGCCGGTCGTCGTCTCAAGGCCAGCAAGAAAGTCGAGCGCAAACGCGTCACTCAGGGCCCTGCGTTGCCGGGCAAACTGGCCGACTGCGCCGGGCAGGACCCGATGCGTTCCGAGCTGTTCCTGGTCGAAGGTGATTCCGCCGGTGGTTCCGCCAAGCAAGCGCGGGACAAGGAATTCCAGGCGATCCTGCCGTTGCGCGGCAAGATCCTCAACACCTGGGAAGTCGACGGCAGCGAAGTGCTGGCCAGCCAGGAAGTGCACAACATCGCTGTGGCCATCGGTGTCGATCCGGGCGCGGCGGACATGAGCCAGTTGCGCTACGGCAAGATCTGCATCCTCGCCGACGCCGACTCCGACGGTCTGCACATTGCCACGCTGCTCTGCGCTTTGTTCGTCCAGCATTTCCGCCCGCTGGTGGATGCCGGTCACGTCTATGTGGCGATGCCGCCGCTGTACCGCATCGACCTGGGCAAAGAGATCTACTACGCCCTCGACGAAGCCGAGCGCGACGGTATCCTCGACCGCTTGGTTGCCGAGAAGAAACGCGGCAAACCACAGGTCACCCGATTCAAAGGTCTGGGTGAAATGAACCCGCCGCAGTTGCGTGAAACCACCATGGACCCGAACACTCGGCGTCTGGTGCAACTGACGCTGGGTGAAGACTTCGCCGAAACCTCGGAAATGATGGACATGCTGCTGGCGAAGAAACGCGCCGGTGACCGCAAGACCTGGCTCGAATCCAAAGGCAACCTCGCCGAGGTGCTGGCCTGATGCGGTTTGGCTGGGCCTTGGCGGGTGCGTTGCTGCTGAGTGCGATGAGCGTGTCGGCCGAGCCGTTGCAGGAATTGCGCGTGCTCTCCGAGCACCCGGTCGACGGCATGCGCGGCGGCAACCTGTCGGGGCTGGCCATGTGTGGCGGCGAGTTGTGGACGGTGTCGGACCGCGATGACGATCAGATCTATCGGCTCAATACCGCCGATAAGGTCTGGCAGGCCGAAGCCTTGCACATCGACGTGCCGCTGGTGCCGGACACCGGTTTGCCGTGGGGGTTGCGCTCGCGCAATTGGGCCGCGTCGTTCGTGCGCGGTGGCGATCTGGATTTCGAGGGCATCAGCTGCGACAGCGCCGGCAATCGCTACATTGTCAGCGAAGGTCATGCGGCGGTCTTGCAGGTGCCCGTCAGCGGCCCGGTCAACTGGCTGAAGATCTCGCCGATGATGGTTCGCGAAGCGCGGGCCAGCGGCATGCTCCTGCATTTCAATGCGATCTTCGAAGGCCTGGCGATCAGCCCGGCGGGCGATCAGATGTGGCTTGCCGCCGAGCGGCAAAGCCGTGGCTTGCTGCTGATCAAGCGCCAGCAGACGGTGTGGGATTGCGACGGTCGTTGCGTGCTGCTCAGCGAGGGCGGCAAGGAAATGCAGCCGCCGCAGTTCCCGAAGGCCAGAGCGGTCGACCGAGACTTTTCCGACCTTTCGTTGTTTAACGGCAAATTGTTTACCCTTGAGCGCAACGCCTTCCAGATTTGTCGGCGCGATGCGCAGACCGCCAAGGTCGAGCGTTGCTGGTCGTACGCCGCTGAACTGTTGCAGGCCAACCGCCGTTATTCGCAGAACTTCGGGTTGGAAGAGGCGCTGATCGTTGACGCTGATGGTGCATGGGTCGGCGTCGACAATAATTTCGGCCCGCGCGCCGACGGTGAGGTTCGCCCGATCGTCTGGCGCTTCGCCGCACCTGACGGTGGCTGGAGCGCCAAGCCATGAGCCAGCAACCGCCGGGCAAGCGCGCCGGTCGGGTGCTGATGATTCTGGCGTGGTGCGCGGCTCTGTTTCTGGCCACACGGTTTTTCGGCCAGTGGGAGCAGCGTCAGCAGAATCCGAACGTGGTGGTTACGTCGGAGCAGGGCGAAGGTTTTATCGAGGTGAAACTGGCCGGCAACGCCCAAGGGCATTTTGTCGCCAGTGGTCAGATCAACGGTGAGCCGGTGGAGTTCATGCTCGACACCGGCGCAACCGACGTGGCGATCCCGGCGGATCTGGCCAAGCGTTTGAAACTGGAAGAAGGTTTCGGTGTGACCCTGAGCACGGCCAATGGCTTGAGCCAGGGCTATCGAACCAAAATCGACCGCCTGCAACTGGGCGACATCGTGCTGCGGGATGTTCGCGCACTGGTGGCGCCGGGGCTGCATGGCGATCAGGTACTGCTCGGCATGAGCGCCCTGAACAAACTTGAATTTACTCAGCGCGGTGGCACCATGCTGCTGCGCCAGACAACAAACCGATGAGGCCTGCATGAGCAACCCCCTTGATCTCAGCCTGGACGGTGTAGAACGCCGCTCGCTGGCCGACTTCACCGAAAGTGCCTACCTCAACTACTCCATGTACGTGATCATGGACCGTGCCTTGCCGCATATCGGCGACGGCCTGAAACCGGTACAGCGTCGCATCATTTATGCGATGAGCGAGTTGGGTCTGGACGCCGATTCCAAGCACAAGAAGTCGGCGCGTACCGTCGGTGACGTGCTCGGTAAATTCCACCCGCACGGCGACTCGGCGTGCTACGAAGCGATGGTGCTGATGGCCCAGCCGTTCAGCTATCGCTACACGCTGGTCGACGGCCAGGGTAACTGGGGTGCGCCGGACGATCCGAAGTCCTTCGCCGCCATGCGTTACACCGAAGCACGCTTGTCGCGGTATTCCGAAGTACTGCTCAGCGAACTGGGCCAGGGCACTGCCGACTGGGGTCCGAACTTCGACGGCACCCTGCAAGAGCCGCTGGTGCTGCCGGCGCGTCTGCCGAACATCCTGCTCAACGGCACCACTGGTATTGCCGTGGGCATGGCCACCGACGTGCCGCCGCACAACCTGCGTGAAGTCGCCACCGCTTGCGTGCGTCTGCTCGATGAGCCGAAAGCCACGGTCGAACAGCTCTGCGAACACATTCAAGGCCCGGACTATCCGACCGAAGCGGAAATCATCACGCCGCGCGCCGACCTGCTGAAGATGTACGAAACCGGCAAGGGTTCGGTGCGCATGCGCGCCGTGTACCACGTCGAAGACGGCGACATCATCGTCACCGCGTTGCCGCATCAGGTCTCCGGTGCCAAGGTGCTGGAGCAGATCGCCGCGCTGATGCAGGCGAAACCGTCGAAAGCCCCGCAGATCGCTGACCTGCGCGATGAATCCGACCACGAAAACCCGTGCCGCATCGTGATCATTCCGGTCAACAGCCGCGTCGATCACGAAGCGCTGATGCAGCACCTGTTCGCCAGCACCGAGCTGGAGTCGACCTATCGGGTCAACGTCAACATCATCGGTCTGGACGGCAAACCGCAGTTGAAAAACCTGCGCGCGCTGCTGGTCGAATGGCTGGAATTCCGCGTGCTGACCGTGCGTCGCCGGCTGCAATTCCGCCTCGACAAGGTCGAGCGACGTCTGCACCTGTTGGACGGTTTGTTGATTGCCTACCTCAACCTGGATGAAGTGATCCACATCATCCGTACCGAGGAACACCCGAAAGCCAAGCTGATCGAGCGTTTTGCCCTCAGCGAGATTCAGGCCGACTACATCCTCGATACCCGTCTGCGTCAGTTGGCGCGCCTGGAAGAGATGAAGCTGCGCGACGAGCAGGACGAACTGCTCAAGGAACAAGCCAAGCTGCAAGCCCTGCTGGGCAGCGAAGCCAAGTTGAAGAAGCTGGTGCGTACCGAGCTGATCAAAGACGCCGAAACCTATGGCGACGACCGCCGTTCGCCAATCGTCGAGCGCACCGAAGCCAAAGCGTTGACCGAACACGATCTGCTGCCGAACGAGAAAGTTACCGTCGTGCTGTCGGAAAAAGGCTGGATCCGTTCCGCCAAAGGTCACGACATCGACGCCACCGGCCTGTCGTACAAGGCTGGCGACGGCTTCAAGACCTCGGCGGCGGGGCGTTCCAACCAGTCTGCCGTGGTAATCGACTCCACCGGCCGCAGCTATTCGGTCGCCGCGCATACGCTGCCGTCGGCGCGTGGCCAAGGCGAACCGTTGACCGGTCGTCTGACGCCGCCGCCGGGTGCCTCGTTCGAATGTGTGCTGATGCCGGAAGACGACGCGCTGTACGTGATCGCTTCCGACGCCGGCTACGGTTTCGTGGTCAAAGGCGAAGACCTGCAAGCCAAGAACAAGGCCGGTAAAGCCCTGTTGAGCCTGCCAAACAACGCCAAAGTGATCGCGCCGCGTCCGGTGGCCGATCGTGAGCACAACTGGCTGGCCTCGGTCACGACCGAAGGTCGCCTGCTGATCTTCAAAATCAGCGATCTGCCACAATTAGGGAAGGGCAAAGGCAACAAGATCATCGGTATTTCCGGTGAGCGTGTGGCCAGTCGCGAAGAATATGTCACGGACATCGCCGTGCTTCCGGAAGGCGCCACCTTGGTGCTGCAGGCCGGAAAACGGACCCTGTCGCTGAAGGCCGATGACCTCGAACACTACAAAGGTGAGCGAGGACGTCGTGGTAATAAGCTTCCAAGGGGCTTCCAGAGAGTGGATGCACTGCTCGTCGAAAACCTCAATTAGGCGCCCTAGAGCGTTGGATCTACGATTTAACGCGTAGATCGACGCTTTGGCGCTGGAGTCGGAACGCATATTCACGGATGATATGGCCTTTCCAAGCGCCGGCGTGGCCGAGCGTTCTTCATATTTATTGAGTATTTTCACTGTGGTCAGCCTTGTGGCGGCCACCTGGACGGGATGATGACAGCTCTGCGCCCCCTTATTTTCCTGCTCGCCGGCGTTTTGGGCCTGGCGGGTTGCAGCGTTCACCAGCCGGTGTCGCTGTATCAACTGGACAGCGGAAGTCCGGTTCAGCCTGCGCAAAGCGCAGGCATGGCGGTTTTGTTAGGCCCGGTAGTCGTAGCCGATTACCTGCAACGTGAGACATTGCTGCAACGTCAACCCGATGGCAGCCTGCAAGCGGCGACCGACGGTCGTTGGGCGGGTAGCCTTTCGTCGGATATCGATCAGTTGTTGATGCGCCAGGTCGCGGGCCATCTGGACAGCCAGCGTGTGGTGCTGGCACCGGCCACAACCGGATTTACTCCGGATGTGCAGGTGCTGCTAACCATTACGCGTCTGGACTCCGGTCAGAAACAACCGGCGATCCTCGATGCGCAATGGCGTCTGATCGACCGCCGTGGTCAAGTGCGCGATAACCGCATCGTGCATCTGCAAGAGCTGCATGCCGGCAGTACCGCTTCGCAGGTTCAGGCCCAGGGCATTTTGCTGCAGCGTCTGGCCGAGCAATTGTCGGTAGCGCTCAAGCCATTGGCCAACCAGCCTCCGGTGGCTGAGGCGCCGCGTAAGTCGGCACCGAAACCGGCAGCACCGGCGGCGGAAGCCGAGAAGCAGCCGAAGATACCGATGGCTTCGCCAATTCGTACGGATATGGAAGTGTTCCGCTTCTAAGCCTGAACCGAGTCAGAACAGAGCCCGCCTTGTGCGGGCTTTGTTGTGTCTGGGGTTCTGCGTGAAAGATCAAAAGCCAGCCACAAAAAAGCCCGCAGACAATCACTCGTCGGCGGGCTTCTGTGTTTCTGGCCTAAGGTCTAAGGCTTACGCCCGACGCTCATGCATCCGCGCCAGCTGCCGCTCGAGCATCGACGGATAAGGCTCCATCAACCGCTCCACACAGCAAGCACCCTCAGGGCTGGCGATCGGCCGGATCCGCGCGCGCTGTCGGATCAACGCATCGTCACTGATCTTGCGTTCAACCAGCAGCAGGTTGCGGCTGTGCTGCGACAGAGCCAATGCATCCTGCGCCGAATCGGTCAGCAACAGATCAATCTGGCTCAGACCAAACAGCTCATCACCCAAAGTCAGGCCCAACTGCAATTGCAAGGTAATGCCACTGTCCGCGACTTCAATCTGCAACTGATGACCCAATGCCCGCAGCAGTTCACCGCAGCAGATCGCGTTGGTCAGGTAATCGTCGCCGCTGTCTTCGGTGTGGAACAGCATCAGCGTGCTGCCGTCGTTCAGGGTTTCGATTTCGCCCTGATACAACGAAGCGGCCTGATCGAGGCAGTCGCGATAACGCTCCTGCAACTCTTCCAGACGAGCCCGCGGCAAGCGGCGCAGTTGCTCCTGCGAGCCCAGTTGCACGGCCAGCACGGCGGTGTGCTGCGGCACGCTTGGCGACGGCTGGCGAACGACGGGTTGCGGCGCGACATTGAGCGACTCGTCGCGCAGGTCGGCGAATGCGTCATCGTCATCATCGTCTTCGACGGTGCTGACCAGATGTCGCGGTGCAGGCTTCTGCGCGGCCATCGGACGGGTTTCGTCGAAACTCGGATCACGCAAGTTGCGCACTTCGAATTCCGGCTCGTCCTCTTCGTCCTCGAACTCAGGCTCCGGTTCAGGTGCAGGCTCCGGCGCGTAGTTGGCGTGCAGCTGACGCGCCAGATCGCCGATTTCATCCTGACGATCGATGCCCGGCGTGTGCTCGTCGATACGGCGCAACCAGACGCGCAATTGCAGCAACGGCGTCGACAGGTAGCGACCCATGCGCAGGCTCAAGGCCAGCGACAGCGCCAAAAGAATCCCACTGAGAATGCCCATGCTTTGCAGGCTGATGGTCATTGGCTGCTGGAACTGATCCATGTCCAGGCTGATGCGCAGTTGCCCTGCAGTCACGTCCTGGAAGGTGATCTTGCTCTCGTACATGCCTTCGGCTTCGCCCAGCAGGCTGTGCTTGGGCCGCTGACCGGACTCGGCGAGGATGCGGTTATCCACGCTGTAGATCGCCGCGTGGGCCACCAGTTTGTTCTTGGTCAGGTTGTTGAGCAGCACGTTGAGGCTGAGGATGTCGTTGGACACCAACAGCTCGGTGGCCGAGGTCGCGGTCTGCGTGGTCAGGCTTTCGCCCAGCGCATCGGCCTGCTGGTGCATGGCCTGCTTGAATTGCAAACCCATCACGCCGGCATAGATCACCAGGGCCAGAGCGACCAGGATCACGTTATGGCTGGCAATGCGCAATGCAATCGGTACACGGCGGTGGCGCAGTGCACGGAAGATCAGCAGGAAGAAGTTATCGGTTTTAACTGGCGTGGGCCGGTTCACTGAGCTCGGCTCTTTTGTCCGTGAAGTTGACGCGCAGTATAGCGACAGGCCCTAGACCGGCAAAGCGCTCGCGGTGCCCGATGGTCACTGAAAGTGGGTAGAATGCGGTTTTTTTCCAGTTGCGGGGGTGCGCGTTGCGCGAAATCGTCCTGATTAACATCACGGGAGTCGACCGTCCGGGTCTGACGGCAGCCATTACCGGTGTTCTGGCACAAGGTGGTGTGAACATTCTCGACATCGGTCAGGCGGTGATCCACGACACCCTGTCGTTCGGCATCCTGGTTGAAATTCCCGATTCCGAGCAGGGTAAATCCGTGCTCAAGGACATCCTGTTCAAGGGCTACGAGCTCGACCAGCAGGTGCGTTTCACGCCGGTGTCCGAAGAGGATTACCAGCAATGGGTGGGCAATCAGGGCAAGAAGCGTCACATCGTCACCCTGCTGACCCGCAAAGTGACCGCCGGCCAATTGCAGGCGGTCAGTTCGATTACTGCCAAATACGGCTTGAACATCGATCACATCGACCGTCTGTCGGGTCGCATGCCGCTGGACACGCCAGCCGACAAAGGCAAGGGCTGCATCGAGTTCTCCGTACGTGGCGAAGCGGCTGATCCGCAGGCCTTGCGCGCCGAATTCCTCAGCGTTGCCCAAGAGCTGAATGTGGACATCGCCTTTCAGGAAGATTCGCTGTTCCGTCGCAACCGTCGTCTGGCGGTGTTCGACATGGATTCGACGCTGATCGAGGCCGAGGTTATCGATGAACTGGCCAAGGCTGCCGGGGTTGGCGAGCAAGTCTCCGAAATCACTGAGCGGGCCATGGCCGGCGAACTGGATTTCCGCGCCAGCTTCAAAGAACGTCTGGCCCTGCTTAAAGGTCTGGATGTCAGCGTGCTGGATTCGATCGGTGCCTCGCTGCGTCTGACCGAGGGCGCCGAAACGCTGTTCGCCGAACTCAAGCGTCTGGGCTACAAGACCGCGATCCTCTCCGGCGGCTTCACCTACTTTGCCAAGCAATTGCAGGCCAAACTCGGCATCGACTACGTGTTCGCCAACGAGCTGGAAGTGGTCGACGGCAAGTGTACTGGCGTGGCGATCGAGCCGATCGTCGATGCCCAGCGCAAGGCTGATTTGCTGAAAGAGCTGGCGCACAAGGAAGGTTTGCGTCTGGAGCAGACCATCGCGGTCGGCGACGGCGCGAATGACCTGCCGATGCTGGCAATTGCCGGGTTGGGTGTGGCGTTCCGCGCCAAACCACTGGTCAAACAGTCGGCGAAGCAGGCGATTTCGACGTTGGGGCTGGATGGCGTGCTGTATCTGCTGGGCTTCCGTGATCGCGACGGGCAGTTGTAATTAAAGATCAAAAGATCGCAGCCTTCGGCAGCTCCTACAGAGGAATATGCATTTTCCTGTAGGAGCTGCCGAAGGCTGCGATCTTTTGCTTTAAAGCGACTTCCACAACGAATCAAAATCCTCCTCACTCCCGCCATTTTTCGCAGCCTCCAGCGAGCGATAGGCAAACTGATTGAAGCTGTGCGTGCTCGCCACCCGGCGATCCAGCCCGGCGCGGTGTTCTTCGCCCTGGGTGTTGATCAGCACTTTACTGCCTTCCTGAAACGGCAAACGCGGTGCCAGCAAGGTCGCCGGCAAGTCGATCGCACTGATTTCCGGTAGCAATAATCCGCGCAAATACTGACTGTGATCGTCCCGTGAGCGCACCAGTTGCAGGCCGCAAGGCTGGGCATGTGGCGCCACCAGCTCAATGCCCATTTGCGTGCCGCCGCCGCGCACCTGGCGGATCCAGCGAATGACCGCGATGCTCCAGCCCAGACTAACACTGTCCTGAATGCCGAGCATTTCCCCGGCCTGCAGCTCGGCGGGCACTTCATTCGGCCACGCCAGGCAATATCCGCCGGGGCTGTGATTGATTACTGGCAGAGCGTGGGTCGGGTAGTGCGGCGTACTGTCGGTGCCGCTTTCATCCTCGAGCAAATGGTCGTACTGGATTTCCTCGTAAGGCAAAAATTCATCAGTTTTGCTCTGCGGTGCAGCGTCGAAGGCTTGGCTCCAACTGTCCCTTTCACCTTTGGCGACGGCACTGCTGAAATTCGCCGAGCGCGTTCCGGGGTGCTTGAGCAGCTCGCTGAAACTGCGCTCGCCACCCAGATAAAAGTGCAGGGCGCTCATGCCCACGCACACGGTCAGATGGCCCTGGCCGACGGTGCGCTGAAAGCTGCGCTCGGCGGCTTGTCCCCAGGTGGCGTGCAGGTGTTGCAGGGTGTCGAAGCTCAGCCCGGGCGGAACGGGCAGCGGCGTCGATGTGGGTTGATGCTGCAAATGCGCTTCGATGGCGTTCACCAGCGGCTGCGGATCGAAGCCGAGCAATCCGGCCTGTTCTTCGCTGCGAAACATGTTGCGATAGCGCGGGCCGGCATCGATTGCCGGGCTGATCGCAAACAGGCCTTCGCTTGAGCGACCGGGATGTAATTTGAGCAGGGCGCTCCACGGTTCGAGCACTTCGGCCAATCGGGCGATCTGGTTCTGCCGCAATTGATTGCAGCGGGCACTGCCCAGGAGCAGGGCAGCGATGTAAGTCTGTTCCAGCGTGAGTTCGGTGGTAAGGCTGGCGAGATCGTCGTGGACCCGGCGCTGTTGCAGTTGCAGTTCGCAGGTGATGCGATACAACTGATGCAGTTCGAACCACACGTGCTCCGGCGGCGAGCTATACAGCTGGGTGGCCCGCAGCACCTGGCCTTTGAGTGCATGGGCCGCCCGTTGCAGGGCGGTGCTGACCAACGCCGCACGATCCTTGCTGTACTTCGGCGCAATTCGCAGCACGATTTGCTTGTAGCCGATGGCCAGATGGCTTTGCAGTGCCTGGCACAGATTGCTGATCTTGCGCGAACGCTCGTCGAGCATGATCGCCTGATGCAGGAAGTGCCGCTCCAGATGCTGGCAGACGAAATAAACCTCGGGGCGCAGCAGCTCCAGCAGGTTGAGGCGGTTGTCGCTGGGCGTGAGCAACTGGTTGAGTTCGCCCAGGCCTTGATACAGCAGGCGGGCGGTTTCGCCGATGTTGGCTTTGGGCAGGCCGGCGATCCAGCGCTTGAGGTCGCGCGGGGTGGCTTCGCAAAACGACAGGCGCGTTTGCGTCGGGATCGGGGCGCTCAGCGGTGGGGCGGAGATGGTCTGGCTCATGCCAAAAACCATAGCAGCAAATGGACGAACCGGCCTTGAACCTGTAGGAGCTGCCGAGGCTGCGATCTTTTGATGTTGATTTTAGAAACCAGGATCAAAGGATCGCAGCCTTCGGCAGCTCCTACAAGGGGGCGACCGTCAGTTCAGGGATCAGGCGTTTGGCAGCGCCAGGCCTTGGCCCATCTGCACTGGCGAACCGGCGACCAGTTCTTCAGCCCATTTGACCTGATCCGGCCCGAACAGCACGATCGCGGTCGAACCCAGTTTGAAGCGGCCCAGTTCGGCACCTTTTTCCAGATGGATCGGGGCACGGGCGGCTTCGTCGTAGCGGAAGGTTTTCAGTTCACGCTTCGGCGGCGTGACCAGACCGGCCCATACGGTTTCGATCGAAGCGACGATCATCGCGCCGACCAGCACTACAGCCATCGGGCCGCGCTCGGTGTCGAAGATGCACGCCACGCGCTCGTTGCGAGCGAACAGTTCCGGTACGTTTTCAGCGGTGGTCTGATTCACCGAGAAGATCCGGCCCGGGATGTAGACCATTTCGCGCAGGGTGCCGGCCAGCGGCATGTGCACGCGGTGGTAGTCTTTCGGCGACAGGTAGATGGTGGCGAAGTCGCCGCCCATGAACGGCGCTGCGTTGGCCGCATCTCCGCCGAGCAGTTCCAGCACGCTGAAGCTGTGGCCCTTGGCCTGGAACACGCGACCGTGCTCGATCGGGCCGAGCTGGCTGACCGCACCGTCGGCCGGGCTGAGGATCGCACCCGGAGTTTCGTCCAGTGGACGCGCGCCGTCTTTCAGGGCGCGGGTGAAGAAGGCGTTGAAGTGCTCGTAAGCGGTCAGGTCTTCGACCAGCGCTTGCGACATGTCCACCTGATAACGCTTGGCGAACCATTGGGTAAAGGCATTCTTGAACCAGCGCACGCGGCACTCGGCAATGCAGCCAGCCAGGCGGGACAGCAGGTGATGAGGCAGCAGGTACTGGCTGAGGATAAACAGACGCTCTTTCATTGGTTGTCCTTAAAAAACCTTAAATCTCGACTGGCGTGTCAGGGTGGTTGCCCCATTCGCCCCAGGAACCGGCGTAGCCCTTGACCCGCGGATAACCGAGGGACTTGGCCACCAGATAAGTGAAGCCCGACCGGTGGTGGGTCTGGCAGTGGGTAATGATTTCTTTGTCCTTGGTGATCCCGAGGTCTTCGAGAATCTGCGGCATGTCCGTACGGATGCGCAGCTGACGCGCCTTGTCCATGCCGGCAGTCCATTCGAAATTGACCGCGCCGGGAATGTGCCCGGCCTTGGCGGCCAGCACTTTCTCGCCGGAATACTCCAGCGGCCCGCGCGCATCCCAGATCGCCAGATCGGCAGCGCCGAGACGGCTTTGCAGGTATTCGCGCGTGGCAGTCGGTGCTTCGTCCAGGGTCAATGCCAGCGGCCCACCGACAATCGGCGGAACCTGGATCGACATCGGCATACCATCCGCCAGCCACGCCGGCAGACCACCGTCTATATAGTGGTACTTGTCGTGACCGATGACGTCGAGCAGCCAGATGAAGCGCCCGGCCCAGCCGCCGCCTTCGTCGTCATAGACCACGTAGACCGCGTCTTTGCGATGGCCCAGTTCACCGAACAACGCCTCCAGATCAGCTTTCGCCGGCAGCAGGCCCGGCGCCGGCGGTTGACCGAGCTGGGTGCGTTTCGGATCGACAAAGCGTGCGCCGGGCAGATGACCTTCGGTGTAACGGGCAGCGCTGGTCAGATCCACCAGAATCAGTTCAGGGGAATCGAGGCGCGGGAGCAGGTCGCTCGGCTCGATGACGAGCGGCAAGCCAGAGAAGTCAGACATGTGAGGTCTCCAGGGCACAAAGGGGGGAATTGTAGCGCAGCCTCATCGGCCACGGCTGCTAAAGCTGTGCAGGGCTTTTTCGATGCACTGCGCGGTTTTGCCAAAAGCTTGCACGGTGATGTCGGCAAACGGCCCGCCGCCCTGATCGGCGACCACAATCATGATTACCCGGCCGTTATTCACCAGTGAGCGCAGGAACAGATGCTCGCCGCGAAACAGTGTGCGCAGGCCCGGCGGCAGCAGCGCGGAGAACTGCGCGTTGTTGTCCGGGGTAATCCGCACCTGTGCCTGTTGCGCCAGCAGCCGTTGCAGCACGCTGCTCTGGCTGACGACAAAATTCAGCGCCGCTGCTTCTTTCGGTAGCCCGGCGGTTTGATTCACGCGCAGATTCGACTGCGTGCGATCGGCCATCAGGATCATCACCCGGCGCATGCCGCTGGCGACCAGCGCATCGCGAGCGGCGACGGTCAGGCTCATCGCATTGGTGAAGCGGCTCGGTTCGGCGAGCAGTTCGGCGCATTGGCGGCGCCATTGGCCAAGGTCTTCAGCGCTCGGCGCAGCAGCCGGCAACATGCCTGCCGGCAAACGGTGCGTGCCCCATGGCCACAGTAGCGAAACCGCCGGGTGCCACAGATCGGGCATTGCATGCTGGCGTGCACTGTTGGCAGCCTGCTGGTGCAGTTGCTGCTGCACCTCGTCCATCGAGATTTGCAGATAAAGGCTGGTCAGGTACTGCCAGCGTTCGCTGTGCGGACTGTCCCAGGCTTGTTGCGCCGACAGCGCCAGACCATTGGCAAGCAGCACGGTGTTGGCTGGCTGGTTGAGCCAGCGGCGCAACGTCGGGTCATCGTCAAGGCGATTTTGCTGGCGCAGCGGATGTTCGCTGTCGCGGGCAATGCGCAGCACCTTCACCAGCTCGCGTTGTTCACTGAGCAGCAGTTTATAACCCTGCTGCACCCAGATCGGCAGGTGCCAGGCCTGCACCAACGCTTCTGCGATTTTCAGCAGGCGTACACCAAACAATTGTTTTTCGACTACGCGGGCCGATTCGCCCTTGTGAATAACCCGCAGTTCCCACTCTTCGAGCAATTGCGGATACGTCAGCGCCATCGGCCACAGCGGCGACAGAAACAGCAGGCTGCCCCAGTGAATGTCCTGCCACAGCCGCGCCAGGCGACTGGCGAAAAAACCGTTGGCCTGTTGCGTCGCGTGCTGGCTGATCATCTGCAATTGGCGCAGCGCCTTGGGGATTTGCATCAGCGGTTCGGCGGGCAGGCGCGCCAGCAATTCTTCGGTGCGGGCGAGGCCAAGGCGATTGATCGCCACCTCAAGGTTTTCCGCTGGGGTGGCCATGGTCCCGTGGGTGTGACGATTCGCCTCACGGATGATGCTCAAGGCCAGCGCCGGGCTGTCCTGCATCAGGTCGGCGATGTCGCGCAACGAACTGCGATTGTCACGGATCGCTCGGCAGACCTTGTCGTGAGCGTCTTGCGGTACGGGCAGCCGGACGCTGTCGAGCAACTTTACCCAGCCGTCAATGGTGGTCGGTTTTGCGTGTGGGACGTTCGTTTCATTAGCCATGTCTGGACGGGATCTTCACTGACTGTAGACGCGCCCGGCATGGGCTAAATTGGCTTTTCGCCTGAACTGGCTATAGTCTGGCGCAGTTTTGCCGATAAGTAGAAGAAGAGATTTTTTAACTTCCGAATATGACCTTGAACCCGACTTAAATAAGTACTTTCTACCTATGGCTAAAATTATCGGCATCATCGTCGTATTCGCGAGCGTGCTCGGCGGATACGTGCTCTCCCACGGCAAGATTGCCGCCCTGATCCAGCCTTTCGAGGTGATGATCATCGGTGGTGCTGCACTCGGTGCATTCCTGCAGGCCAACCCCGGCTACATGACGATGCACGTGCTCAAGAAATCCCTGAGCATGTTCAGTTCACGCTTCAGCCACACGTTCTATCTGGAAGTGCTCGGGCTGATCTACGAGATCCTCAACAAGAGCCGCCGCGAAGGCATGATGGCCATCGAAGGCGACATCGAAGATGCCGCCGCGAGCCCGATCTTCGCCAAGTACCCGGCAGTGCTCAAAGACGAACGCATGACCGCGTTCATCTGCGATTACCTGCGCATCATGTCGTCCGGCAACATGGCGCCGCACGAGCTGGAAGGCTTGTTCGACATGGAACTGTACAGCCTCAAAGAAGACCTTGAGCATCCATCTCATGCGGTGAACGGCATCGCCGATGCCATGCCCGGTTTCGGTATCGTCGCGGCGGTACTCGGTATCGTGGTGACCATGGCCTCGCTGGGTGAGGGCGATCAGAAGTCGATCGGTCTGCACGTCGGTGCGGCACTGGTCGGTACCTTCTTCGGTATTCTCGCGGCGTACGGTTTTTTCGGCCCGCTGGCGCACTCGCTGGCCCACGATGCCAAGGAAGAGCTGAACGTCTACGAAGCCATCAAGGCCTCGCTGGTGGCTTCTGCTTCCGGCATGCCGCCGTCGCTGGCGGTCGAGTTCGGTCGCAAGGTGCTGTACCCGGCCCACCGTCCAAGCTTTGCCGAGCTGGAACAAGCCGTTCGCGGTCGCTAAGAAATGGAAAATAATCAGCCGATTATCATCAAGCGCGTCAAGCGCATAGCCGGCGGGCATCACGGCGGGGCGTGGAAAATCGCTTTCGCCGACTTCGCCACGGCGATGATGGCGTTCTTCCTGGTGTTGTGGCTGTTGTCCACGGCAACGCCGGAGCAGAAGATCGCCATCGCCGGTTACTTCAAAGACCCGGTCGGCTTCTCCGAAAGCGGTACGCCGTACATCATCGATCTGGGCGGCACGCCGACCCTGGCGCCGGAAAACACCCTTAACCCGGAAGTGAAATCGCAGCCGCAACCCGACAAGGTCACGGTCGACACCGAACAGGTTGAAGGCATGGCCGAGCAGGTCGAGAAGGAACGTCTGGAGCTGCTCCTGCAAGAACTGCAGAACAAGGTCGACGAGAACCCGCAACTGCAGAAGTTCAAGGACCAGATCCTCTTCGAGATCACGCCGAACGGCTTGCGCATCCAGATCATGGACGCCGAGAACCGGCCGATGTTCGACTCCGGTTCTGCTCGCCTGAAGCCGTACTTCGAAGACATCCTGCTGGCCATGGCCGACACCATCAAAGCGGTGCCGAACAAGATCAGCATCAGCGGCCACACCGACGCCAAGCCGTACACCGGCACCGGTGATTTCGGTAACTGGGAATTGTCGGCCAACCGTGCCAACGCCGCTCGTCGTGCCTTGATCGCCGGCAGCTATCCGGATGCGCAAGTGGCGCGGGTCGTCGGTTATGCCTCGTCGGCGCTGTTCGACAAGGAAAACCCGTTCAACCCGGTCAACCGCCGCATCGATATTGTCGTACTGACCAAGAAAGCCCAGGCGGCCATCGAAGGTGCGCAAGGTGCCGATCCAGCGAAACCTGCAGATCAAGGTCAGAACGGCGCCGCTCCGGCAACACCGGTTGACCCGAATGCACTGCCGGCGGATCAGCAACCGGTGCCTGCACACGAGCTGCGCGAACGCTTGAACCTGTTCGACGACGCTGCGCCGAAACCGCCTGAGCCGGGGAGTGCGGCGCCCGCGCCTGCTGCCCCTCCAGCCACTGTGCCGGCCCCCACGCCGAAACAGTGACCGACAAAAAGCCACGGTTACCGTGGCTTTTTTGTATCTGCCTGCGTCGCAATGACCAGTCGCAGTTTTCGCAATCACGGAAGATCAGTAAATGGAAAGACTCAAAGCCTATTTTCAACGGCATGGCAACGCACCCTTCAAATTTGGCGAGGGGCGGGTCAGTGGCTATATATCAGCCACCCTCGGGCTGTTGAGCCTGTTGGCGGTGTTTTGTTTTCTCTTCCCGGAATGGCTGACCACGGCCGAACTGCGCAAGGTCTATGACGAGCAGTTTGCGCGCACCACGCTGTTGCTTGGTCTGGTGCTGTCATTCAGCCTCGGCACCCTGAATATCCTCCTTAACAAGCGTAAACGCCTAGGAATCACCGGTCTGGTCGCATCGGGCCTGGCGGTATTCCTCGGTGGCACCAATGTTCAGGTCAGTTCGATCGGACAGACCCCGTACTCGCTGGGCCTGGACTGGTTTGTGCTGGCGCTGCTGGTGTCGGCGATCGTGTTCATTCCTCTGGAGAAGCTTTATTCCAAGGATCCCGAGCAAAACATCCTGCGCCCGCACTGGCGCACCGACCTGACCTACTTTTTCGTCAGCCACATGCTGGTGCAATTCATCCTGATCTTCATCACCGCCTCCTCGAGTTACATCGCCGGTTGGGCGATGTCGCCAAGCTTGCAGACCAGCGTGCAAAGCCTGCCGCTAGTTGTGCAGTTTCTGCTGGCGATCCTGGTTGCCGATCTAGGTCAATATTGGCTGCACCGGCTCTACCATGTGGTGCCATGGCTGTGGCGTATCCACGCGGTGCATCACTCCAGTACGCACATGGACTGGCTCGCCGGTTCGCGTGTGCACTTCATCGAAATCCTGCTGACCCGAACCGGTGTGCTGGTGCCGTTGATGCTGCTGGGCTTCGCGCCGCAAGCATTGAATGCCTATGTGATTCTGGTCGGTGTTCAGGCAGTACTCGCCCACGCCAACGTGCGGATCAACGGCGGCTGGCTGAATTACCTGATCGTGCTGCCGCGCTATCACCATTGGCACCATGCTCGGCACAAGGATTACATCTACAAGAACTACGCCATCCACACGCCGCTGGTGGACATGCTGTTCGGCACCTTCAAGTTGCCGCCCAAAGAATGGCCGGTACGTTACGGCGTGTTCGGCAAGGAGTTGCCGGGCGGGATTGTGCGTCAGCATCTGTATGCGTTTCAGAAACCTGAGCCGAAAATGGTCGTGCCAAAACCGCCCGCCAGCGTTTGAGGCAAAAAAAAGCCGCGAGATGATCGCGGCTTTTTTGTGTCCGGCTACTTAATAGCCGTTTTCCGGCAGGCTGGCGATGATCGAGCGGTAGCTGTTCATCCGCTGCTGCTGGATGCGTCCGTCTTCGAGTGCCTTGAGCAGCGCACAACCCGGTTCGCGGTCATGTTTGCAATCGCGGAAGCGGCAGGTGCCGAGCAGATCATCGAACTCGATGAAGCCTGCTTCGACATCGGCGCGGCTGACGTGGCCGAGGCCGAACTCACGGATACCCGGGGAATCGATCAGTTCACCGCCGCCAGGGAAGTGAAACAGCCGTGCGGTGGTTGTCGTGTGCGTGCCCTGGCCGGACAGTTCGGACAGCGGCCCGACACGGGTTTCAACCTCAGGCAGCAAGCTGTTGACCAATGACGACTTGCCGACACCGGACTGGCCGACGAACACGCTGATGCGCCCGTCGAGTTGCTGTTGCAGTTGTTCCATGCCGTTGCCGTGGTGCGCCGAGACTTCCAGCACCGGATAACCCAGCGTGCGATACACCGCCAGCAGCGCATTGAGCGCCGGGGCGTTCTGCTCGTCGATCAGGTCGAACTTGTTCAGCAGCAGCAATGGACGGATGCCGGCGTGTTCGGCAGCAACCAGATAACGGTCGATCAGGTTGGCGTGAGGCTCGGGCAGCGGCGCGAAGACGATGACGATCATGTCGACGTTGGCGGCTACCGGTTTGAGCTGACCACGGCTGTCCGGGCGGCACAGTTCGGTGGTGCGCGGCAGTTGCGCGACGATCACACCAATGCCCTGATTGCCGGCACGCCAGACGACGGTATCACCGGTCACCAGTGCGGGCAGGTTGGCGCGCAAGTGGCAGCGGAAGACCTGGCCGGCCTGATCGCCGTCAACAGCTTCGACCTCGACCTGCACACCGAAGTGGGCGATCACCAGACCTGTTTGCTCCGGGCCCAGATCGCCGCCCTCAAGGGCTTCGACCGCCGAGGACTCGCGTTTGGCGGCGCGTGCGGCGCGTTCGCCCTGAATCTTTTCGATGCGCCAGTTTTGACGACGATTGAGTTGGCGTTTGGCCATGGGTGTTCCGTCTGAAGAATGCAGCGATTAGGTAAAACGGCCGCGAGTTTAGCACGCCCGGCCACCGGCCTAGGCTAAACTGCGCAGCATTGCCTAGGAGCCGAAATATGCCAAACCCGCAGAACCTGATCTGGATCGACCTGGAAATGACCGGTCTGGATCCGGAAAACGACGTCATCATCGAGATGGCCACTATCGTCACCGATAGCGATCTGAACACGTTGGCCGAAGGGCCGGTGATCGCCATCCACCACAGTGACGAAGTGCTGGCCCGCATGGACGAGTGGAACACTCGTACCCACGGCAACTCCGGCCTGACCCAGCGCGTGCGCGACAGCCGCATCAGCATGGCCGAGGCAGAAGCCGAAACCATCGCCTTCCTGGAAAAATGGGTGCCGAAGGGCAAATCGCCGATCTGTGGCAACAGCATCTGCCAGGATCGCCGCTTCCTTTATACGCATATGAAGTCGCTGGAAAGCTACTTCCACTACCGCAACCTCGACGTTTCCACGCTCAAGGAACTGGCCGCGCGCTGGGCGCCGGACGTGCGCGACAGCTTCAAGAAAGGCAGCACGCACCTGGCGCTGGACGACATCCGCGAATCGATCGCCGAGTTGCAGCACTACCGCAAGCATTTCATCAAGTTCTAATGCCTGGCGATGGGGGCGGGCATTGCGATTGCCCCCTTTTGGTGCCGCACTGAAATGGCTAGACTGCGCGCCTTCCTGCCTGGATCGCCACCATGTTGCTGATGCTCTATCTGATCGCCATTACTGCTGAAGCCATGACTGGCGCCCTCTCTGCCGGGCGGCGCGGCATGGACTGGTTTGGCGTGGTGCTGATCGCCTGCGTGACAGCCTTGGGCGGTGGCTCGGTGCGCGATGTACTGCTCGGGCATTATCCTCTGACCTGGGTAAAACACCCGGAATACCTGGTGCTGACCTCGGTCGCTGCAATGTTCACCGTGTTCACCGCGCGCTGGATGCGCCATCTGCGTTCGCTGTTCCTGGTGCTCGACGCCGTCGGCCTGGTGGCGTTCACCCTGATTGGCTGCATGACCGCGCTGGAAATGGGCCACGGCATGCTGGTCGCGTCGGTCAGCGGTGTGATCACTGGCGTCTTCGGCGGCATCCTGCGCGATATCTTCTGCAATGACATACCGCTGATTTTCCGCCGAGAGCTATACGCCAGCGTCTCGTTTGCGGCGGCGTGGTGTTACATGCTTTGCCTGTATCTGAACGTGCCGAGCGAGCAGGCGATTTTGATTACGCTGTTTGGCGGCTTTCTATTGCGTTTGTTGGCGATTCGCTTTCATTGGGAAATGCCCAAGTTCGTTTACAACGACGCGCCTTGACGTTTGGCGTGTTGCTTCAGCGCCCATTCGACGTGCTCTTGTACCAGCGCTGACGGGTATTCACGGCGCGCCTTCAATGCTTCCAGAACCGGAATGCTCGAGGGGGCGTTGCCCAGTCCCACGGCCAGATTGCGCAGCCAGCGTTCATACCCGGCCCGACGCAGCGGTGAGCCTTCGGTACTGCTGAGAAATTTGTCTTCGTCCCACATGAACAGTTCAGCCAGTTCAGCGTTGTCCAGATTGTGCCGTGGCTTGAAGTCGCTTTCCCCGGAGTGCTTGGCGAACCGGTTCCACGGGCAGACGATCTGGCAGTCATCGCAACCGAACACACGGTTGCCGATCAGCGGTCGCAAATCTTCGGGGATCGCGTTTTTCAGTTCGATGGTCAGGTAGGAAATGCAGCGGCGCGCGTCCAGCACGTAAGGGCCGACGAATGCGTTGGTCGGGCAGATATCGAGGCACGCAGTACAGCGGCCGCAGTGTTCGTTGCTGTGCGGCTCATCCACCGGCAACGGTAGATCGACGAACAGTTCGCTCAAGAAAAAATAGCTGCCGGCCTTGCGATTCAGCACCAGGGTGTTTTTGCCGATCCAGCCCAGCCCGGCCTGTTCGGCAATGGCTTTTTCCAGCACGGGCGCGCTGTCGACAAACGCGCGGAAACCGAACGGGCCAATCTCCGATTGAATCTTGTCGGCCAATTGCTGCACACGTTTACGGATCAATTTGTGGTAATCGCGGCCCAAGGCATAACGCGACACGTAAGCTTTTTCCGGTTGCGCCAGCATTTGCGCCATTTGCGTATCGCCCGGCAGGTAGTCCATGCGCAGCGAGACCACGCGCAACGTGCCCGGCACCAGCTCTTCCGGGTGCGAGCGTTTGCTGCCATGGGCGCCCATGTAGTCCATTTCGCCGTGGTAGCCGGCCTCGAGCCAGCGCGCGAGATGCTGCTCATGCTCGGCCAGATCCAGGCCGCTGATGCCGACTTGCTGAAAGCCCAGCTCGCGACCCCAATCCTTGATCGATTGGGCGAGGGCGGGCAGGTCTGTGGTGATGGCGGACATGAGGCGAGAGAAACCGGAGCTGAGGTGCGTATAATTCTGCCAGACATCGGAGCCCGAAGACGCATGCCGCACACGAAAGATCAATTACCCGACGCGCTGTATGGCGCCGCACAGGTGCGCGAACTCGATGCACGGCTGATTGCCGCCGGTACGCCGGGCTTCGAATTGATGCAGCGCGCGGCCCATTCGACGTGGCGAGCACTGGTGCGGCAATGGCCGTCGGCGACTGAACTGACGGTGCTGGCCGGGCATGGCAACAATGCCGGTGACGGTTATCTGGTCGCGGCCTTGGCGCAGCGAGCCGGCTGGCAGGTGCGGGTGTTGGCGGTCGGCGATCCGCAGCGTTTGCAGGGCGATGCCGCGCAGGCCCATGCCGAAGCGTTGGCGGAAGGTGTTGCGGTGCAGGCCTGGCAGGCTGAAAGCGAATTACGCGGCGTCATTCTCGATGCATTGCTCGGCACGGGTCTGAGCGGGGACGTGCGCGAGCCTTATCTCTCGGCGATCAAGGCAATCAACGCCAGCGGTTTGCCGGTGACCGCCGTCGATATTCCTTCTGGTCTGAGCGCCGACACCGGGCATGTTCTGGGCGCCGCTGTGCAGGCTGATCTTACGGTGACCTTTATCGGGCTGAAAATCGGTCTGTTCACCGGCGACGCAGCGGATCATGTCGGCCAATTGGTATTTAACGATTTGCAGGCCCGCGCCGACATCTATCGTGACATTCCATTTATCGCCCGAAGGCTCAACACGGCTAATCTTCCGAGGTTGGCGGCGCGTGCCCCGACTTCGCACAAGGGCCGTTTCGGCCATGTGCTGTTGATCGGCGGCGATCACGGTTTTGGCGGGGCGATTCTGCTCAGCACCGAAACGGCCCTGCGCAGTGGCGCGGGCATGGTGTCGCTGGCGACCCGTCCTGAACACATCCCCGCAGCACTGAGTCGAGTGCCGGAAGCCATGGCGCTCGGCGCGTCTTCTGCCAATCAGTTGATGGGTTTGCTGGAGAAAGTTTCTGTGCTGGTGGTCGGCCCGGGACTTGGGCAGGCCAGTTGGGGCCGCGCACTGTTGTCGGCGGCCGCCAACGCAGCACTGCCGCAAGTATGGGACGCCGACGCATTGAACCTGCTGGCGAGCGGTTTCGTTGAGTTGCCCAAGGATTGCGTGATCACCCCGCATCCGGGCGAAGCCGCGCGCTTGCTGGGAATCAGCACCGCCGAAGTGCAAGCGGATCGTCCGGCGGCGGCGCTGGCATTGAGCAAAAAATATACAGCGGTTGTGGTGTTGAAAGGCGCCGGCAGCCTGATCGCTCACCCCGATGGCCGTCTGGCGTTGTGTCACCAAGGTCATCCGGCCATGGCCACCGCCGGACTCGGCGACGTGCTGGCCGGTTTGACCGGTGCGCTGCTGGCACAAGGCATGGACGGCTTCGATGCTGCCTGCCTGGCCGTCTGGCTGCACGCCAATGCCGGTAGGCAACAAGGAAAATTCGGCCGTGGGCTGGCGGCCAGTGATCTGATTCCAGCCATTCGTCAGTTGTTGGAGGAGCAAGCACCGTGTCTGAAGTAACCCTGTACCTGGCCGATGAACAGGCCATGAGCGACTTTGGCGCACGGATTGCCCGCGTGACTCAAGGCCACGGGCTGATTTTTCTCGAAGGCAACCTGGGCATGGGCAAAACCACGCTATCGCGGGGCATCATTCGTGGCTTGGGCCACGTTGGCTCGGTAAAAAGTCCGACCTTCACCTTGGTCGAACCCTACGAAATCGGTGACATCCGCGCCTTCCACTTCGACCTGTATCGCCTGGTCGATCCGGAAGAACTGGAGTTTCTCGGCATCCGCGACTACTTCGAAGACGACGCCCTTTGCCTGATCGAGTGGCCCGATAAAGGTGCAGGCTTTTTGCCAAAGCCTGACCTGACCATTACCATTAGCCCGCAAGACAGCGGGCGTTCGCTGAAAATTTTATCCCAGGGCTCGCGTGGCGAGGCCTGGTGTGCCGCTTTGGCATTGGAATCCAATTAAATGATGGGGTTAGGTATGCGCTTTCGCGCGTTGGTGGCTGCCGCTGGACTGTTGTTGATGGCAGTAACCGTCAACGCTGTGGCCGATTCGAAGGTCAACAGCGTGCGCCTGTGGCGGGCGCCGGACAACACGCGACTGGTCTTCGACCTCAGCGGTCCGGTGCAGCACAGCGTGTTTACCCTGACCGCTCCGGATCGACTGGTCATCGACATCAACGGCGCCACCCTCGGTGCGCCACTGAATGTGCAGACTGCGAACACGCCGATCACCGCAATGCGTTCGGCCCAGCGTACGCCGACCGATTTGCGCGTGGTCATCGACCTGAAGAAAGCCGTCACCCCGAAAAGCTTCTCGCTGGCGCCGAACGCGCAGTACGGCAACCGTCTGGTGGTAGACCTGTTCGATAACCCGGCCGACGCCGCCCCGCCGCCTGCGCCAACGCCGCAGGTGGCGACAGTGCCAGCGGTCCCGGTAACCCCGACCGAGCCGGCAATCAAGTTGCCACCAGCCCCAGCCGGCAAACGCGACATTATTGTCGTGATCGATGCCGGCCACGGCGGCGAAGACCCGGGTGCGTCCGGCTCGCGCGGTCAGCGTGAGAAAGACGTGGTATTGCAGATCGCCCGCGAGTTGCAGCGTCAGGTCAACGGCATGAAAGGCTTCCGCGCCGAATTGACCCGTACCGGCGACTACTTCATCCCGCTGCGCGGCCGTACCGAAATCGCCCGCAAGAAGGGCGCCGACCTGTTCGTCTCGATTCACGCCGACGCTGCGCCGTCTGCGGCCGCCTTCGGCGCCTCGGTGTTTGCCCTGTCTGATCGCGGTGCAACTTCCGAGACAGCGCGTTGGCTGGCCGACAGCGAAAACCGTTCCGACTTGATCGGTGGTGCCGGCAACGTCAGCCTCGACGACAAGGACCGCATGCTCGCGGGCGTGTTGCTCGACCTGTCGATGACCGCCTCGCTGACCTCCAGCCTCAACGTCGGGCAGAAAGTCCTGACCAACATCGGCCGTGTCACGCCACTGCACAAACAGCGTGTGGAGCAGGCCGGGTTCATGGTGCTGAAGTCGCCGGACATCCCGTCGATCCTGGTCGAAACCGGCTTCATCTCCAACGCCAACGAAGCGAACAAACTCTCGGCGTCGAGCCACCAGCAAGCGCTGGCGCGTTCGATCAGCAGCGGCGTGCGTCAGTTCTTCCAGCAGAACCCGCCGCCGGGCACGTACATCGCCTGGCTGCGTGATTCCGGCAAGATCGCCCAAGGCCCGCGCGATCACCGCGTCGGCCCGG
This sequence comes from Pseudomonas sp. M20, assembly GCF_045037865.1. Lineage (NCBI taxonomy): Bacteria > Pseudomonadati > Pseudomonadota > Gammaproteobacteria > Pseudomonadales > Pseudomonadaceae > Pseudomonas > Pseudomonas sp. M20. The sequence continues at coordinate 5,125,877 of NZ_CP173611.1, read as the reverse complement.
GTGAGACGCTGGCGATGATCGGCGTGCGTTATCAGGTGTCGCCGGCCACGCTGCGTGCCGCCAACAACCTGAAAAGCGATGAGCTGAAAGTCGGTCAGCACTTGACCATTCCAGGCACCGAACTGGCGTCCAAAGAATGAACGAAGTGCTGAACGCGGCTGCCCGCATCGAACTGCTCAGCCCACGGCTGGCGAACCAGATTGCCGCCGGTGAAGTGGTTGAACGCCCGGCTTCGGTGATCAAGGAACTGCTGGAAAACAGCCTCGACTCCGGTGCCAAACGTATTGATGTCGACGTCGAGCAGGGCGGGGTCAAGCTGCTGCGCGTACGTGATGACGGCAGCGGGATTTCCGCCGATGACTTGCCGTTGGCGCTGGCCCGTCACGCCACCAGCAAGATCCGCAACCTCGAAGACCTTGAACAGGTAATGAGCCTGGGTTTCCGTGGTGAGGCGCTGGCCTCGATCAGCTCCGTGGCGCGTCTGACCCTGACCTCGCGCACCCGTGGTGCCGATCAAGCCTGGCAAGTCGAAACCGAAGGTCGCGACATGGCGCCTCGTGTTCAGCCGGCGGCGCATCCGGTCGGCACTTCGGTGGAAGTCCGCGATCTGTTCTTCAACACCCCGGCGCGGCGCAAATTCCTCAAGACCGAAAAAACCGAATTCGATCATCTGCAAGAAGTGATCAAGCGTCTGGCGCTGGCGCGTTTCGACGTCGCGTTTCATCTGCGCCACAACGGCAAGACCATTCTCAGTCTGCATGAGGCCCACGATGACGCGGCCCGTGCCCGGCGTGTGGCGGCAATCTGCGGCTCGGGCTTCCTTGAGCAGGCGCTGCCGATCGAGATCGAACGCAATGGCTTGCATCTTTGGGGCTGGGTCGGTTTGCCGACCTTCAACCGTAGTCAGGCGGATTTGCAGTATTTCTTTGTGAATGGCCGGGCGGTGCGCGACAAACTGGTGGCCCATGCGGTGCGTCAGGCTTATCGCGATGTGTTGTTCAACGGCCGCCATCCGACCTTTGCGCTGTTCTTCGAGGTCGATCCGGCAGCCGTCGACGTCAACGTTCACCCGACCAAACACGAAGTGCGCTTCCGAGACGGTCGGATGGTGCATGACTTCCTTTATGGCACCTTGCACCGCGCGTTGGGCGATGTGCGTCCGGAAGATCAGCTTGCCGGTTCTGTCACCACTGCGATCGTCCGCCCAAGCGGCCTCGATGCCGGTGAGTTCGGCCCACAGGGCGAAATGCGTCTGGCGGCCAATGCGCTGCTGGAGCAGCCGCAGGCGCAACCGGCGTTCAATACCTCGTCCGGTGCCGGTGCTGGCGGCGCTTACCAGTATCAATACACGCCGCGCCCGCAATCGGCGGTGCCGCCGGCTGCCGAGGCGCAGGCCGCATACCGCGAGTTTTTCGCGCCGCTGCCTGAGGCCAATGCCAACGCACTGCCGGCTGGTCAGGAAGATATTCCGCCGCTCGGTTACGCACTGGCGCAGCTCAAGGGCATCTACATTCTGTCCGAGAACGCTCAAGGTCTGGTGTTGGTGGATATGCATGCCGCCCATGAACGGATCATGTATGAGCGTCTGAAAATCGCCATGGCCAGCGAAGGCCTCAGTGGCCAGCCATTGCTGGTGCCGGAATCGCTGGCGGTCAGTCAGCGCGAGGCCGATTGTGCTGAAGAGCACGCCGCATGGTTCCAGCGACTGGGCTTTGAATTGCAGCGTCTGGGCCCGGAAACCCTGGCGATCCGCCAGATCCCGGCTTTGTTGAAGCAGGCCGAAGCCAACCGTCTGGTCGGTGACGTGCTGTCGGATCTGATGGAGTACGGCACCAGCGACAGGATTCAGGCGCACCTCAACGAATTGCTCGGCACCATGGCCTGTCACGGCGCGATTCGCGCCAACCGGCGCCTGGCCCTGCCGGAAATGAACGGCCTGCTGCGTGACATGGAAAACACCGAGCGCAGCGGTCAATGCAACCATGGCCGACCGACCTGGACCCAATTGGGCCTGGACGATCTGGACAAACTGTTCCTGCGCGGTCGTTGATGAGCCAGCTACCTCCAGCGATTTTCCTGATGGGCCCGACCGCTGCGGGCAAGACCGATCTGGCCATCGAGCTGACCAAGGTGCTGCCGTGCGAGTTGATCAGTGTCGATTCGGCGCTGGTCTATCGCGGCATGGACATCGGCACCGCCAAGCCTTCGAGAGAACTGCTGGCCGAATATCCGCACCGTTTGATCGATATCCTTGATCCGGCTGAAGCCTATTCGGCTGCGGATTTTCGTCGTGACGCCCTGCAAGCCATGGCCGAGATCACCTCGCGCGGAAAAATTCCGCTGTTGGTGGGCGGTACGATGCTCTATTACAAGGCTTTGGTCGAAGGTCTGGCGGATATGCCAGCGGCCGATGCCGAGGTTCGCGCGCAGATCGAAGAAGAGGCTGCACGCCTTGGCTGGCAAGCCCTGCACGACCAATTGGCGGTCATCGATCCGGTGTCCGCGGCGCGGATTCACCCGAACGATCCGCAGCGCCTGAGTCGCGCGCTGGAAGTTTACCGAGTCAGCGGTCAGAGCATGACTGCGCTGCGCCAGCAACAATCTGCGCAAAGTACTGAAGCAGCCGCTTCGGGACTGCAACAATTGCCCTATACTGTCGCGAACTTGGCCATTGCCCCGGCAAACCGCCAGGTACTGCACGAGCGCATTAAACAAAGATTCACAATTATGTTGGAACAGGGATTCATCGACGAGGTCGTAGCCCTGCGTAAAAGAAGTGACCTGCATTCAGGGTTGCCGTCTATACGTGCGGTAGGCTACCGCCAAGTCTGGGATTACCTGGATGGCAAGCTGACGTTGGCCGACATGCAGGAGCGCGGCATCATCGCCACGCGCCAATTGGCCAAACGCCAGTTCACCTGGCTGCGCAGCTGGGAAGATCTACACTGGCTGGACAGTCTTGATTGCGACAATCTGCCACGCGCCTTGAAATACCTTGGGACCATCTCCATATTGAGCTGAGTCCTTGCAATTGCCGTCTATCCTTGGGGGTGTGGCGGCCAAAGCCATCTGAATTACCTATTTTTTATTATTGAATCCTTAAAGGAGTGCGGCACATGTCAAAAGGGCATTCGCTACAAGACCCTTACTTGAATACTTTACGTAAAGAGAAAGTTGGGGTTTCCATCTATCTGGTCAACGGTATCAAACTGCAAGGCACGATCGAGTCGTTCGACCAGTTCGTGATCCTGCTGAAAAACACCGTGAGCCAAATGGTTTACAAACACGCTATCTCGACAGTAGTGCCGGTTCGTCCAATTCGTCTGCCTAGCGCAACCGAATCCGAAGCAGGTGACGCTGAGCCAGGTAACGCCTGATAGGAGTCTCCTTTGTTCTTTGAGCGCCACGGTGGTGGTGAGCGAGTGATCCTCGTTCACTTGGATGGACAGGACCCTGAGGCGCGCGAAGATCCGCAGGAGTTTCAGGAATTGGCTAATTCGGCCGGCGCCGAGACCGTTGCGTTTTTTAACGTGCCGCGTCATCGGCCAACCGCCAAATTTCTGATCGGCAGCGGCAAGGTCGAGGAACTGCGCGACCTGGTCAAGGCTGAAGAAGCCGATCTGGTGATTTTCAATCACATCCTCACGCCCAGTCAGGAACGTAACCTCGAACGTGTTTTCGAGTGTCGCGTGATCGACCGTACCGGTCTGATTCTCGATATTTTTGCCCAGCGCGCCCGCACCCATGAAGGCAAGCTCCAGGTTGAACTGGCCCAGCTTGACCACATGAGCACGCGGTTGGTTCGCGGCTGGACTCACCTTGAACGTCAGGGTGGCGGTATCGGCATGCGCGGTCCAGGTGAAACCCAACTGGAAACCGACCGCCGTTTGCTGCGGGTTCGCCTACGCCAGATCAAGGGCCGGCTCGAGAAGGTGCGCAGCCAGCGCGAGCAATCGCGACGCGGCCGCTCCCGTGCGGATATCCCTACCGTGTCTCTGGTGGGATATACCAACGCCGGCAAATCCACGCTCTTCAACAACGTGACGAAATCCGATGTCTACGCGGCCGACCAATTGTTCGCCACGCTGGACCCGACCCTGCGCCGTCTCGACATTGACGACCTGGGGCCGATCGTTCTAGCGGACACGGTGGGCTTCATTCGTCACTTGCCGCACAAGCTGGTCGAAGCATTTCGGTCTACCCTCGAAGAGTCGAGCAATTCCGATCTGCTGTTGCACGTGATCGATGCGGCCGAACCGGATCGCATGTTGCAGATCGAGCAGGTGATGGTGGTGCTGGGCGAGATTGGTGCCCAGGACTTGCCGATCCTCGAGGTCTATAACAAACTCGATTTGCTTGAAGGTGTTGAGCCACAAATCCAGCGCGACGAAAACGGCAAGCCCCAGCGGGTCTGGCTGTCGGCGCGTGATGGCAGTGGTCTGGAATTGCTTGAACAAGCCATCGCCGAATTGCTTGGCAGTGATTTGTTTATCGGTACCTTGCGCTTGCCGCAACGATTCGCGCGACTGCGTGCGCAGTTTTTCGAACTCGGTGCGGTGCAGAAAGAAGAGCACGACGAAGAAGGCATCAGTTTGCTGGCCGTTCGTTTGCCCCGTGTCGAGTTGAATCGACTGGTAAGCCGCGAAGGATTGCAGCCGATGGAATTCATCGAGCAACACACTTTGCAATAAAAGCCTGACAAAGCGGTTGTGCCGCAACGGCAGGCATTCTGTAGCATTGGTCGGCGCGCCGTGGGTGCGTCTTTGCTTTATCAGATGGAGAGCGCTATGGCTTGGAATGAGCCGGGTGGCAACTCGAATAATCAGGATCCTTGGGGTGGCAAACGCCGCAATAACGGCGACCGCAAGGGGCCACCGGATCTCGACGAGGCCTTCCGAAAGCTGCAGGAAAGCCTGAACGGGTTGTTCGGTGGTGGTAAGAAACGTGGTGATGACGGCGGTGGTTCGGGCAAGAGCAGAGGCGGCTTCGGCGGTCTGCTCGGGATCGGCCTCGTTGTGCTGGCGGCTGTCTGGCTGTACAGCGCGGTTTACGTAGTGGACGAGCAGGAGCAAGCCGTGGTGCTGCGCTTCGGCAAGTACTACGAGACTGTCGGCCCGGGCCTGAACATCTACTTCCCGCCGATCGATAAAAAGTACATGGAAAACGTCACGCGTGAGCGTGCCTACACCAAGCAGGGCCAGATGCTGACCGAAGACGAGAACATCGTCGAAGTGCCGCTGACCGTGCAGTACAAGATCAGCAACCTGCAGGACTTCGTGCTGAACGTCGATCAGCCGGAAATCAGCCTGCAACATGCGACCGACAGCGCCCTGCGCCACGTGGTGGGTTCCACCGCCATGGACCAGGTGCTGACCGAAGGTCGTGAATTGATGGCCAGCGAAATCAAGGAGCGTCTGCAACGTTTCCTCGATACCTATCGCACCGGTATCACCGTCACTCAGGTCAACGTACAGAGCGCAGCGGCACCGCGTGAAGTGCAGGAAGCCTTTGACGATGTGATCCGCGCCCGTGAAGACGAGCAGCGTTCGCGCAACCAGGCTGAAACCTACGCCAACGGCGTCGTGCCGGAAGCCCGTGGTCAGGCCCAGCGTATCCTTGAGGATGCCAACGGTTACCGTGACGAGACGGTCTCGCGTGCCAAGGGTGAAGCTGATCGCTTTACCAAACTGGTCGCCGAGTATCGCAAGGCACCTGAAGTCACCCGCCAGCGTCTGTACCTGGACACCATGCAGGAAGTCTTCAGCAACACCAGCAAGGTACTCGTGACCGGCAACAAGAACGGCCAGAGCAACCTGCTTTACCTGCCGTTGGACAAAATGATTCAGAACAGTTCGGGCAGCAATGCACCGGTCACCGGTTCGGCTGCCGCCAGCAACAACACGGACGTCACGCCGCATGTCACTGACCTGCCGCAGTCGCGCACAAGGGAGACCCGCTGATGAGCAATAAATCGCTGATCGCCCTTATTGTTGGCGTCGTTGTCGTGCTGGTGGGCTGGAACTGCTTCTACATCGTCGCTCAGACCGAGCGTGCGGTGCTGCTGCAATTCGGTCGTGTGGTTCAGGCCGATGTTCAGCCGGGTCTGCATGTGAAAGTGCCTTACGTTAACCAGGTGCGTAAATTCGACGCACGTCTGATGACGCTGGATGCACCGACACAGCGTTTCCTGACCCTGGAAAAGAAAGCCGTGATGGTCGACGCTTATGCCAAGTGGCGCGTGAAAGATGCCGAGCGCTTCTACACCGCAACTTCCGGCCTCAAGCAAATCGCCGACGAGCGTCTGTCCCGTCGTCTGGAATCCGGTCTGCGTGACCAGTTCGGTAAGCGCACCCTGCACGAAGTGGTGTCGGGTGAGCGTGACGCACTGATGGCTGACATCACTGCTTCGCTGAACAAGATGGCGGAAAAAGAGCTGGGTATCGAAGTGGTCGATGTCCGGGTCAAGACCATCGATCTGCCTAAAGAAGTAAACCGCAGCGTGTTCGAACGTATGAGCACCGAGCGTGAGCGTGAAGCTCGCGAGCACCGCGCCAAGGGTAACGAGCTGGCTGAAGGCATCCGTGCCGACGCCGATCGTCAGCGCCGCGTGTTGCTGGCAGAAGCCTATCGTGAATCCGAAGAGGTTCGCGGTGACGGTGATGCCCAGGCCGCTGCGATTTATTCCAAGGCCTATGGTCAGGATCAGGAGTTCTACAGTTTCTACCGTAGCCTGCGCGCCTACCGTGAAAGCTTCGCGAACAAATCCGACGTATTGGTCCTCGACCCAAGCAGCGACTTTTTCCACTACCTGGAAAAGGCCAAGCCTTGATACGCCGTTGACCTGAATCATTCCGCCCGGCGGCTAAAACCTCGGGCGGGGTGATCCTTTGGGAAAACGTGTGTATGATGCGGCAGCCGGGAAATTCCCGGCTTTTTTGCGTCTGCACGTTTGATTGCTGTGTTTTGTTGCAGGCATCGGGTTGAATGGCCCGAGAGTATTTCGAGGAAAGTGATGGGCGAAGCCGCTAACAGGCCTTTCGCCGCGTCGTTCATGCGCGTGCGTTTTGAACGGTTCAGTCATTTTCTGCTTCACTCAAGGCTCGCCCGCAGGCTGGCCGCCCGGATCAAAGGGGAATGGCGTAATGGCAACGGTAGACCGCTGGCTGCTGCCAGATGGCATCGAAGAAGTACTGCCACCGGAAGCGGCGCGCATTGAAGTTGCGCGTCGTCAGGTGTTGGATCTGTTCCAGAGCTGGGGTTACGAGTTTGTCGTGACTCCCCATATCGAGTACCTGGAATCCCTGCTGACCGGCGCGGGCCAGGACCTGGATCTGCGTACCTTCAAGGTCATCGACCCGCAATCGGGCCGGCAGATGGGTTTCCGTGCCGACATCACGCCGCAAGTGGCGCGTATCGATGCGCACACCCTGCGTCGCGAAGGCCCGAGCCGTCTGTGCTACGCCGGCAGCGTGCTGCATGCGCAGCCGCGTGCACTGTCGTCCTCGCGCAGCCCGATCCAGTTGGGCGCCGAGTTGTACGGCGACGCCAGCCCGAGCAGCGACGTTGAAGTGATCAGCTTGATGCTGGCCATGCTGCAACTGGCCGACGTGCCGGATGTGCACATGGATCTCGGTCATGTCGGCATCTACCGTGGTCTGGCGCGTGCCGCCGGTCTGTCCGGTGAAGTAGAGCAACAGCTGTTCGATGCGTTGCAACGCAAGGCCATCGACGAGGTCATTACCTTGACCGAAGGCTTGCCGGCCGACCTGTCCGGCATGCTGCGGGCGCTGGTTGACCTGTGTGGCGGTCGTGAGGTGTTGAGCGCTGCCCGCGAACGACTGGCCAATGCGCCGGCGCCGGTTTTGGCGGCACTGGAAGACTTGCTGGCGATCGCCGAGCGGCTGTCGGCACGCTTCCCGGAGCTGCCGCTGTACTTCGACCTGGGTGAGCTGCGCGGCTACCACTATCACACCGGTGTGGTGTTCGCAGTGTTCGTGCCGGGCGTTGGCCAGTCCATCGCTCAGGGCGGTCGCTACGACGACATCGGCGCGGATTTTGGTCGCGCGCGTCCGGCGACTGGTTTTTCCACCGATTTGAAAACCCTGGTGACCCTGGGGCGTGCTGAGATCGAGCTACCGTCTGGCGGTATCTGGATGCCTGACAGTACGGATGCGGCACTCTGGCAGCAGGTTTGCCAGTTGCGCAGTGAGGGTCAGCGTGTCGTTCAGGCGTTGCCTGGACAACCTTTGGCCGCCGCCCGTGATGCGGACTGCGACCGGCAATTGATTCAGCAGAACGGGCTTTGGCAAGTATCGCCATTGGCTTCTTGAGTTTTCCTGCCGGCCATCGCCGGCACCAAGTTTGCGCGAATGAGGACAAGTGTTATGGGTAAGAATGTCGTAGTCCTGGGCACCCAATGGGGTGATGAGGGCAAAGGCAAGATCGTTGATCTGCTGACCGAACATGCTGCCGCCGTAGTGCGCTACCAAGGTGGCCACAACGCTGGCCACACACTGGTGATCGACGGCGAAAAAACCGTCCTGCACCTGATCCCGTCGGGCGTGCTGCGCGAAGGCGTGCAGTGCCTGATCGGCAACGGCGTGGTGGTTGCACCTGACGCCCTGCTGCGCGAGATCACCAAGCTGGAAGAGAAAGGCGTACCGGTGCGTGAGCGCCTGCGTATCAGCCCGTCCTGCCCGCTGATCCTGTCCTTCCACGTGGCGCTGGACCAGGCCCGTGAAAAGGCTCGTGGCGAGCTGAAGATCGGTACCACCGGTCGCGGCATCGGCCCGGCGTACGAAGACAAGGTTGCTCGTCGTGGCCTGCGTGTTGGCGACCTGCTGAACATGCCGCGCTTCGAAGACAAGCTGCGTGAACTGGTGGATTACCACAACTTCATGCTGGTCGGTTACTACAAAGAGCCTGCCATCGAGTTCGAGAAAACCCTGGCCGAGTGCAAGGAGTACGCTGAGCTGCTCAAGCCGCTGATGCTCGACGTCACCGCTGAGCTGCACGACCTGCGTCGCGCAGGCAAAGACATCATGTTCGAAGGCGCTCAGGGTTCGTTGCTCGACATCGACCACGGTACCTACCCGTACGTGACCAGCTCCAACACCACCGCCGGTGGCGTGGCGACCGGTTCCGGCGTTGGCCCGATGTTCCTGGATTACATCCTGGGCATCACCAAGGCTTACACCACTCGCGTTGGTTCGGGTCCATTCCCGACTGAGCTGTTCGACGATGTCGGTGCACACCTGGCCAAGCAAGGTCACGAGTTCGGCGCGACCACCGGCCGTGCCCGTCGTTGCGGCTGGTTCGATGCCGTTATCCTGCGTCGCGCTATCGATGTGAACAGCATCTCGGGAATCTGCCTGACCAAGCTGGACGTGCTCGACGGTCTGGAAACCATCAACATCTGCGTCGGCTACAAAGATGCCGAAGGCAACGCTGTTGCTCCGACCGATGCTGACAGCTACGTAGGCCTGCAGCCTGTGTACGAAGAAGTGCCGGGCTGGACCGAATCGACCGTGGGTGCCAAAACCCTGGAAGAGCTGCCGGCTAACGCTCGTGCCTACATCAAGCGCGTTGAAGAGTTGATCGGCGCGCCGATCGACATTATTTCGACGGGCCCGGACCGTAACGAAACCATCGTTCTGCGTCATCCGTTTGCTTGATAAGTCGTTGATGTAAAAAAACAAAGGCCCCTTCATCGGGGCCTTTGTCGTTTATGCCTGTTGGACGGCATGACCTTTGCTGTGAATCTGTCTACAAGAGTGCCATCAAATTAATGGCGTCAGAAGTAGAGGTATTCACAGTGTCGGCCGTTCTCTCACTGTTACAAAGCCGTTTGTTGCGCCCCGTGTTCGTTACCCTTGGTATCGCCCTTTTGGTGCAGGTGCTGGTGGCGGTTGCCCTGACGCGGAGCACCGTCACGGCGCTGGAAGCAGATTTGGCGGTGCGCCTCGGCGCCGACAGCCAGAAACTCTCCGGCGAGCTGGAGCAGGCCGGGCGTGAAGTCACGTCGAGTCTTGATGCCTTATCCGCCAGTACCCGTCAGCGGCTGACCGCTGGCCTGTCTTTGCGACTGAAAGACGAGCAGGCGCAGTTGCGTGCGACGCTGGAAAAAGATCTGAAGGATTCGGCCAATGACATGGCGCAGTTGCTCGCCTCGGTGGCGCCGCGTGCCATGTGGGACAGCGACGTGCCGACCCTGTCCGAGTTCGCCCGCCGGGCCCAGCGCAATCCCAATGTGTTGTTCGTCGTCTACGACGACGCCACCGGCCAGCACCTGACCCGCTATCTCAATCGCGAAAACCCGATCAACAAGGCCTTGCTGGAAAAAGGCCAAGGCGAACGCGCGCTGGATAAAGTGCTGGATGCGGCCAAGAACGATCCGTCGGTTTACTACCTTGAAGCCTCGATCAATCCCAACGGCGTGGAAATCGGCAAGGTGCTGATGGGGGTGTCCACGGCCTCGATGGAAACCGATCTGGCGGCGCTGGACAAGCGCTTCTCGGCGTTGATCGCCAGCAGTGATCAGTTGGTCGGCGACAGTCTCAAGGGCGCTGCCGCAGACAGTGCCAAAGCCATGCAGTCGCGCCTGCAGTCGGCGCAGTCCACTGCGACCGAGATGAAATCCAATACTGCCAATACCGTTCAGGAAGCAGCGGCAACCTTGCGCTGGCGCATTGGCCTGGGTCTGGCGCTGGTCGGTTGTGGTGTGCTGCTGTTGCTGGCGGTAGTGTTGGGCCATCGTGTGGTCAATCGCCTGAAGATGCTCAACGCAGCCATGGATGACCTGGCGGCGGGCGAGGGCGACCTGACCAAGCGAGTACAGATCAACAGCAAGGACGAAATCGGCGACATGGCTTCGGCGGTCAATCGCTTTGTGGATAAGTTACAGCCGATCGTGCGCGAGGCGGGCGATGTTGCGCAGCGCACCGGCGTCGAGATTGGCGCGATGACCCTGCGCAATGCCGGTGCGGATGCGGCGGCGGGCATGCAGCGTGATGAAGTGGCGGAGAGTCTGCGCGCACTGTCGCAAATGGCTGATGAGGCGCAGTCGGAAAGCCATGCCATGCAGGCCGCGTTGAAGCAGGTTGTGGATATTCGCCAGGCGACTGACGAAAACACTCGTACGTCCGCCAAGGTCGGCAGTCTGATCGAGGCGCTGGCGGGGCAGGTCGATACCGGGGCGAAAGTGATCGAGCGACTGGCGCAGCAGAGCGAGCAGATTGAAGTGGTGTTGACGGTGATTCACGGAATTGCCGAGCAGACCAACCTGCTGGCGCTCAACGCTGCCATTGAAGCAGCGCGCGCGGGCGAGACCGGGCGTGGTTTTGCGGTGGTGGCCGACGAAGTACGTGCGCTGGCGAGCAAGACACAAAGCTCTACCGGCGACATTCAGGCGCACATCGTCGCTCTACAGCAGGGCGCACGTGAGGCGGTCGAGGCGATCGGTCAGGCCGGGCGCCAGGCCAGCGAAGGTTTGCTGGTGTTGCGCGACAGTGCGCGATTGCAGCAGTCGGTGCAGGCGTCGGTCGAGCAGGTGCATGCGGCGATTGGCCTGGCAACGCAGGCTGCGGCCCATCAAGCGCAAGGTGCGCAGGCAGTGCGCGGGCGCGTCGAGACGATTCATGCGCAGGCCGAGAAAGCGGCGCAGGCGGTGGTGGAGACCACGGCGAGTGGCAAGGTGCTGGATGGTCTGGCGGCGCAACTGAAGGCAAGCCTGGGACAGTTCAGGGCTTAAGATCAAAAGATCGCAGCCTGCGGCAGCTCCTACATTGAAACGCGAAATCCCATGTAGGAGCTGCCGCAGGCTGCGATCTTTTAGCGGCTCAGATACATCCGCGTCGTCAGCAGATAGACCGGCAACCCGGACACCAGAATCAACAACGCCGCATAAGGCGCCGCCGCCGCAAACTCGACATTCGCGGTATGCGCCCATACCTCGGTCGCCAACGTGTTAAGCCCGGTCGGACTCAACAGCAACGTCGCCGTCAGCTCTTTCATCGCATCCAGAAACACCAGCGCAAAAGCCGCACCCAATGCCGGGAAGATGATCGGCAACGTCACCCGGCAAAACGCCGTGAACGACGAAGCGCCCAGCGTGCGTGCAGCCTCTTCCAGCTGCGGTGCAGCCTTGTTCAGGGCTGTGCGGATCGGCGCCTGTGCCAGCGGCAGGAACAGTAGCGCATAGGCAATCAGCAGCAGTCCCGAAGTCTGGTACAGCGCCGGCACGTAATGCAGGGCGAAATACACCAGCGTCAACGCAATCACCAATCCTGGCAGCGCGTGCAGCAGATAAGGCAGGCGTTCGGCCCAGATCGCCAGTTGGCCTTTGTAACGCACCACCAACAACCCGACCGGCACCGCCAGTACCAGACACAATGCTGCACCGCCGAGAGAAAGCGCCAAAGACGAGAGCAGGGCTTCAGTAATCGCGGCCACCGGAAAAGCCGCCGACGAACCGACCGCCAGCCAATACGCCAGCATGCCCAGTGGAATCCCGCTGCCGACAATCGCCAGCATCAGGCAATACAACTGACCGACTGCTGCCCATGGCCCCAGCCGAACCTGCTCAGCCTGACGCGCCGCGCCTTGCCCGGTGCGTACATGTCGGCCCTTGCCGCGCACCCGTAATTCCAGCCACAACAGCACCAGACACAGCGCCAGCAGCACGGCGGAGAGCATCGCCGCGTTGGCGTTGCTGAACTCCAGTTCGAACTGCTGATAGATCGCCGTGGTGAAGGTTTGCAGGCCGATGATCGACAGTGCACCGAACTCGACCAGCATGTGCAGGGCGATCAGCAAGGAGCCTGCCAGTAGCGAAGGCCAGAGCAGCGGCAGGGTGACTCGGAAAAACACGCCCCAGCGATTTTGCCCGAGGGTGCGGGCCGATTCTTCAAGGGAGGGATCGAGATTGCGCAGCGTCGCCGCCACCGGCAGGAAGATCAGCGGGTACTTCGACAGGCTCATCACCAGAATCGCCCCGCCAAGCCCTTCGAACTGCGCGCTCAAAGAGACCCAGGTGAAACTGCTGACAAATGCTGGTACCGCGAACGGCAAGCACAGAATCACGCCCCACAAGCGTCGCCCCGGCAAGTTACTGCGCTCCAGCAGCCAAGCCAGCGACAGACCAATGACGCCGCAGGTGAGGGTTACGCCAACCATCAATGCCAAGGTGTTGCGCAGCAGGCCGAACACATACGGACGCCACAACAAGTGCAGCGCTTCGGCCCAACCGGCCTGCCAGGCTTTCAGTCCGACGTAGGCCAGCGGCAACAGGCTCATCACCACCAAAAGCAATACCGGCAGCACCAGCCAGATCGATGGCCGCTTGCGCTTTGGTACGTAACCCCCGCGCGCGGCGGGGGCGGATAACGATGCGGTCATCAGTTCAAGCCAACTTCGCGTTCCAGTTCCAGTGCTTCTTCGGCATTGCCCAGATCGGCTGGCGTGACGTTCGGCGCTTCCAGCTCACTGAACGGCTTGAGCCCGCGATCCGATTCCATGCCTTTGTGCAGCGGGTATTCCGCGGTGGTCTGAGTGATCACGCGCTGACCTTCTTCGCTGGCCATGTAGGCAAGAAATTGCTGGGCTTCTTTTGGATGCTTGCTGGATTTCAACACGGCTGCGCTGGATACGGTGATCAAGCCGCCGACGTCGCCGCCGGTGAAGTAATGCAGTTTCGAATCCAGTTTGCCTTTCTCGCGTTGCAGGGCGAACCAGTAGTAATTGTTCACCAGCACCGTGGCGACCTCGCCGTTTTCCACGGCTTTGAGGGCAACCATGTTGTTGCTGTAGGTCTTGCCGAACGCGCGCAGGCCGGTCAGCCATTCTTCGGCGGCATCGCGACCGTGCATCTTGATAATGGCGACGGCTTGTTCCTGGAAGGCACCGCTGGTTGGTACGAAACCGACTTTGCCTTGCCATTGCGGATCGGAGAACTCCATCACCGATTTCGGCAGGTCTTTTTCATCGACCAGTTTCGGGTTGTAGGCGACCACGCGAACGCGGGCAGTGACGCCGATCCAGGTGCCGTTACCGGCGACATATTTTTCCGGAAGCACAGCCAAAGTGGCGTCGTCGGTCTTGGCCAGCAAGCCCAGTTCGCCAAGATTGTTCAGCGGTGGCGATTCTTCGGTGTAGATCACATCGGCGGGGGAGCGGTCGCCTTCTTCGATGATCTGGCTGGCGAGCTGATTGCTGCTGCCTTTGCGCACATTGACGTGAATGCCGGTCTTGGCTTCGAAGGCTTTGGCGATCGCGTCGCCGACTTCCTTGTGCTGGCCGTTATAAAGCGTCAGGGAAACCGCATCGGCAGCCTGGGTGAGGGGAGTGGCGAGCGCCAGGCCGAGAAGGGTGAAGGTCAGGCCTCGGCGCAGGGTATTTCGAAACGTCATTCGCAGGGTTCCTCACTGTCGCATTGCAAAAACTTGCAACAATGATAAACGATATTGTTTCTCAAGTGCGCCTTGCGAGAGGCTCTGCGTTCCTGTAGGAGCTGCCGAAGGCTGCGATCTTTTGATTTTGCTCTTTGAAAAACAAGATCAAAAGATCGCAGCCTTCGGCAGCTCCTACGGGGGGATTCAGGAAGCCAGAAACGCAAAAACCCGCTTTCGCGGGTTTCTGTGACATTCAAGGCCGTAACCTTGAATTTGAATTGGTGCCCAGAAGAAGACTCGAACTTCCACGACCGTAAGGTCACCAGCACCTGAAGCTGGCGTGTCTACCAATTTCACCATCTGGGCAATCATCGCAAGCGTTGCCGCTGTTGATGTGGCGCACTATACGGAGCGCCTTTTGATCTGTAAACCCCTGATTTAATTTTAATAAATCAGTTTTAAGAAAACCCGGGCTTAGAATGCAAAAAACCCGCTTTCGCGGGTTTTGTGTGAGTCTTGAAACTGATCTAGTCTCAAACTCGAAATTGGTGCCCAGAAGAAGACTCGAACTTCCACGACCGTAAGGTCACCAGCACCTGAAGCTGGCGTGTCTACCAATTTCACCATCTGGGCAGTATCGTCAACGCTTGTACGTCGTCGATGGCGCGCACTATACGGAGCGTCTTTTTAACTGTAAACCCCTGTCAGCAAAAAATATGATTTTTTTTACCGGTGGTGGTCGAAACGGCTTTCCAGCGTCGCTACAGGGCCTCTGTTGGGCCTTATAGAGTCGGAAATTTCCCGTTTCATGGCGCCTATGCCAAACTAACCCGCATATAGACAAGGTGAAAACTCTCTAATGGCCGATTGGCAGTCCCTCGATCCCGAGGCCGCTCGTGAAGCGGAAAAATACGAAAACCCTATTCCTAGCCGCGAACTGATCCTGGCGCACCTCGCTGATCGGGGTTCGCCTGCTGCCCGCGAGCAACTGGTCGAAGAGTTTGGTCTGACCACAGAAGACCAGATCGAAGCCCTGCGCCGTCGCCTGCGCGCCATGGAGCGCGACGCTCAACTGATCTACACCCGTCGTGGCACGTATGCGCCGGTGGATAAACTTGATCTGATCCTCGGCCGCATCAGTGGTCACCGTGACGGCTTCGGTTTCCTCGTGCCGGACGACGGCAGCGACGACCTGTTCATGAGCCCGGCGCAAATGCGTCTGGTATTCGACGGTGACCGTGCGCTGGCCCGTGTTTCCGGTCTCGACCGTCGCGGTCGCCGCGAAGGCGTGATCGTTGAAGTGGTCTCGCGTGCTCACGAAACCATCGTCGGCCGCTACTTTGAAGAAGGTGGGATCGGCTTCGTCGTCGCGGACAACCCGAAGATTCAGCAAGAAGTGCTGGTGACGCCGGGCCGCAACGCCAACGCGCAGATTGGTCAGTTCGTCGAGGTGAAAATCACCCACTGGCCGACGCCGCGCTTCCAGCCGCAAGGCGATGTGGTCGAAGTGGTCGGCAACTACATGGCGCCGGGTATGGAAATCGATGTGGCCCTGCGCACTTACGATATTCCGCACGTCTGGCCTGAAGCCGTTCTGAAAGAAGCCGCCAAGCTCAAGCCGGAAGTCGAAGAAAAAGACAAAGAGAAGCGCGTCGACCTGCGCCATCTGCCGTTCGTCACCATCGATGGCGAAGATGCCCGCGACTTCGACGATGCTGTTTATTGCGAAGCCAAACCGGGCAAACTGCGCCTGTTCTCCGGTGGCTGGAAGTTGTACGTGGCGATTGCCGACGTTTCCAGCTACGTGAAGATCGGCTCGGCGCTGGACAACGAAGCGCAAGTGCGCGGCAACTCGGTGTACTTCCCCGAGCGCGTGGTGCCGATGCTGCCTGAGCAGCTGTCCAACGGCCTGTGCTCGCTGAACCCGCACGTCGATCGTCTGGCCATGGTTTGCGAGATGACCATCTCCAAGTCCGGCGAAATGACCGACTACTGCTTCTATGAAGCGGTGATCCATTCCCACGCTCGTCTGACTTACAACAAAGTCAGCGCGATGCTGGAAACACCGAAAATCACCGAGGCGCGTCAGCTTCGCGGTGAGTACAACGACGTTCTGCCGCACCTCAAGCAGCTTTATGCGCTGTACAAGGTGCTGCTGGCCGCTCGTCACGTGCGTGGCGCGATCGATTTCGAAACGCAGGAAACCCGGATCATCTTCGGTACCGAGCGCAAGATTGCCGAAATCCGTCCGACCACCCGCAACGACGCGCACAAGCTGATCGAAGAATGCATGCTGGCAGCCAACGTGGCCACCGCCGAATTCCTCAAAAAGCACGAAATTCCTGCGCTGTACCGTGTCCACGACGGTCCGCCACCGGAGCGTCTGGAAAAACTCCGTGCCTTCCTCGGGGAGCTCGGTCTGTCCCTGCATAAAGGCAAGGACGGCCCGTCGCCGAAGGACTATCAGGCCTTGCTCGCGAGCATCAAGGATCGCCCGGATTTCCACCTGATCCAGACCGTGATGCTGCGCTCGCTCAGTCAGGCGGTGTACAGCGCTGACAATCAGGGCCACTTCGGCCTGAATTACGAAGCCTATACCCACTTCACCTCGCCGATCCGTCGTTACCCGGACCTGCTGACGCACCGTGCGATCCGCAGCGTGATCCATTCGAAACAGGACACCCCGCACGTTCGTCGTGCCGGTGCGATGACCATTCCGAAGGCGCGTATCTATCCGTACGACGAAGCGGCACTGGAGCAACTCGGCGAGCAGTGCTCGATGAGCGAGCGCCGTGCCGATGAAGCGACCCGCGACGTGGTGAACTGGCTCAAGTGCGAGTTCATGAAAGATCGCGTGGGCGAATCGTTCCCGGGCGTGATCACCGCGGTAACCGGTTTTGGCCTGTTCGTCGAGCTGACCGATATCTACGTCGAAGGCCTGGTGCACGTCACCGCGCTGCCGGGCGATTACTACCACTTCGATCCTGTGCATCACCGCCTGGCGGGCGAGCGCACCGGTCGCAGCTTCCGCTTGGGCGATACCGTTGAAGTGCGCGTCATGCGCGTTGACCTCGACGAGCGCAAGATCGACTTCGAGATGGCTGAAAAAACCATCAGCGCGCCGATCGGTCGCAAAAAGCGTGGTGTTGAAACTGCCGCACCCGCTGCGAAGGAAAAAGCCGAGGCGGCTCCAGCGAAAACCGCTGGTCGTCGTCCGGCCAAAGAAAAGGCTGCTGAAGCCTATCGCCCAAGCGACGCCGTGGCGAAGAACGCCGAGCTGCGCAAAAGCCGTGAAATGAAGAAAGCTCTGCTTTCCGATGCCAAAAACGGTGGTAAAGCGGCGTCCGGGGGAAAGACCGGGCGGTCGGCGCCTGAAAAGGCCTCCGGCGGCAAGCCAGCCAAACCGAGCAAACATCGTAAAGGCCCGCCAAAAGCGGGTTCTGCTCCAGCCAAAAGTGGCGGGGCACGTAAACCGAAGGCGAAGTCATGAGTCAGTTGGAAAAAATCTACGGCGTTCACGCGGTAGAAGCGTTGCTGCGTCACCACCCGAAACGCGTCAAGCAGATCTGGTTGGCGGAAAGCCGCAACGATCCGCGCGTGCAGACGCTGGTTGAGCTGGCCAACGAAAATCGTGTCCAGGTCGGTCAGGCCGAGCGCCGCGAAATGGACGCCTGGGTTGAAGGTGTCCACCAAGGCGTGGTCGCGGAAGTCAGCCCGAGCCAGGTGTGGGGCGAAGCGATGCTCGACGAGCTGCTCGATCGCACTGACGGCGCACCGTTGCTGCTGGTGCTTGACGGCGTGACCGATCCACACAACCTCGGCGCCTGCCTGCGTTCGGCCGATGCGGCCGGTGCGCTGGCGGTGATCGTGCCGAAAGACAAGTCGGCAACCTTGACCCCGGTCGTGCGTAAAGTCGCTTGCGGCGCGGCGGAAGTGATTCCGCTGGTGGCGGTAACCAACCTCGCTCGTACGCTGGAAAAACTTCAGCAGCGCGGTCTGTGGATTGTCGGCACGGCAGGCGAAGCTGAAGTCAGCATTTACGACCAGGATCTGACTGGCCCGACCATTCTGATCATGGGCGCCGAAGGCAAAGGCATGCGTCGCCTGACCCGTGAACACTGCGACTATCTGGTGAAACTGCCGATGGCCGGTAGCGTCAGCAGTCTCAACGTGTCCGTGGCAACTGGCGTGTGCCTGTTCGAAGCGCAGCGTCAGCGCGGTGCCAAAGCCAAGGCGAGCGCTTCGCGCAAGCCATAAGCTCATAGCTGCAAGCCTCAAGCTAAAAGCGGACCCGCTTGCAGCTTGAGGCTCGATGCTTACAGCTGCTGTTCAAATAATCACCAATTACCTTGCACCTCTTCTGCCCCTTCTCTACAATTGCGCCCCTTGCTGTGACGGCAGGCACGCATGTGCCCCGCGCCAGCAAGTCCATAAGTGTCATTCACTCCTTGTCTGACCGTTTTTGAGCGGCAGGCTACAACCCGTAAGGAGCATTCATGCGTCATTACGAAATCATCTTTTTGGTCCACCCGGATCAAAGCGAGCAAGTCGGCGGCATGGTTGAGCGTTACACCAAGCTGATCGAAGAAGACGGCGGCAAAATCCACCGTCTGGAAGATTGGGGCCGTCGTCAACTGGCCTACGCAATCAACAATGTTCACAAGGCTCACTACGTGATGCTGAACGTTGAGTGCACTGGCAAGGCCCTGGCCGAGCTGGAAGACAACTTCCGCTACAACGATGCAGTGATCCGTAACCTGGTCATCCGTCGCGACGAAGCCGTTACCGGCCAGTCCGAGATGCTCAAGGCTGAAGAAAACCGCAGTGAGCGCCGTGAGCGTCGCGATCGTCCTGAGCACGAAGGCGCTGAAAGCGCTGAAGGCGAAGAGAACGACAGCGATAACGCTGACGAGTAATCCACGGACCTTATTAAGGAGCCTATCAAATGGCACGTTTCTTCCGTCGTCGTAAATTCTGCCGTTTCACCGCTGAAGACGTGAAAGAGATCGATTACAAAGATCTCAACACTCTGAAAGCCTACGTATCCGAGACCGGCAAAATCGTTCCAAGCCGCATCACCGGTACTAAAGCTCGTTATCAGCGTCAGCTGGCCACCGCTATCAAGCGCGCCCGCTTCCTGGCCCTGCTGGCCTACACCGACAGCCACGGCCGCTGAGACCGGGCAGTCGACAAGTAGCAAAGGATTGAATGCATGCGTGCCTTAGCTGAGTTCATCATGCGAGGCCGTATGCAGGCCACTCTCGTGGTGGCCGGATGTGCAACATTGCCGTTGTTGTATTGGTTGGGTGCTGCCGCGGGGAGCCTTGTGCTGCTGCGGCGCGGACTGACGGACGCCTTGGGTGTTCTGTCTCTGGGGCTGCTGCCAGCGTTGATCTGGTGGCTGTACGCCGATGACCCACGGGCACTTCTGGTGCTGCTGGGGTCTTCGGGACTTGCGTTGGTTTTGCGCGCAAGTGAGTCCTGGGTTCGCACGCTGCTGGTCAGCGTAGTGATTGGAGTGGTGTTTTCGGTGGTGCTCGGGGTAGCGTTTGCGGCCCAGATCGAGATGCTCGCGCAGGCCTTGATAAAGGTCATGCCGGCGCTTCTCGGTGAGACCTACAAGCAATTGTCGGTTGATGAGCAAGCGCGTTTCGCGTCCCTGATCGCACCAGTCCTGACCGGACTGATTGCGGCGCTGTTGCAGATCGTCAGCGTGCTGAGCCTGATTGTCGGGCGGCATTGGCAGGCGTTGTTGTACAACCCGGGTGGTTTTGGTCGCGAGTTTCGCGCCATCCGGATCCCGCTGGGGCCGGCGATGTTGCTGCTGGCGTTGATGCTTCTGGGCCCGAATCTCGGTGCACAGATGGCCATGTTGACGCCGTTGTGCAGTGTACCGCTGGTGTTCGCCGGACTTGCCCTGATTCACGGGCTGGTCGGGCAAAAGCGACTGGCCGGTTTCTGGCTGGTGGGGTTGTACGTCACGCTGCTGTTGTTCATGCAGCTGATCTATCCGTTGCTCGTGGTCCTGGCCATTGTCGACAGCCTGATTGATTTTCGCGGTCGTCACGTGTCGAAAGACACCGACAGCGCGAACGGTGAAGGTTAAAAGTTAGAGGATTTTCACATGCAACTGATCCTTCTGGAAAAAGTCACCAACCTGGGCAACCTGGGTGACAAAGTAAACGTTAAGGCCGGTTACGGTCGTAACTACCTGCTGCCTTACGGCAAAGCTACCGCCGCAACCCCAGCGAACATCGCTGCGTTCGAAGAGCGTCGTGCTGAGCTGGAAAAAGCTGCTGCAGACCGTAAAGCATCGGCTGAAAGCCGTGCTGCCCAACTGGCCGAGCTGGAAGTGACCATCACTGCCACCGCTGGCGACGAAGGCAAGCTGTTCGGTTCGATCGGTACTCACGACATCGCTGACGCACTGACCGCCTCCGGCGTTGAAGTTGCGAAAAGCGAAGTTCGTCTGCCGAACGGCACCATCCGCAACGTGGGTGAATTCGACGTGGCTGTGCACTTGCACGCCGAAGTTGAAGCCACCGTACGCGTTGTCGTGGTAGCAGCTTAAGCAACACTGATCGGCTGGCGGCTTGTCCGTCAGACGGTTAACATCGGGCACGATCCTGTTTACAGGTCGTGCCCTTTGTCTTTCTGAATTCCCTGTTTTTCCAAACAACACAAGTGGCCATGAACGATATCTCCGCTCCCGAGCAATACGATCTGCAAACCGCTGCCCTGAAGGTGCCACCGCATTCCATCGAGGCCGAACAGGCTGTACTCGGTGGTCTGATGCTGGACAACAACGCCTGGGAACGCGTGCTCGATCAAGTCTCCGACGGCGATTTCTATCGACATGACCACCGCCTGATCTTCCGTGCGATCGCCAAGCTGGCCGATCAGAACTCGCCGATCGACGTCGTGACCCTTGCCGAGCAATTGGACAAGGAAGGTCAGACCTCGCAAGTCGGCGGCCTCGGTTACCTCGGCGAGCTGGCGAAAAACACGCCATCCGTCGCCAACATCAAGGCCTATGCGCAGATCGTCCGCCAGCGTGCGACGTTGCGCCAACTGATCGGCATCAGCACCGAGATCGCCGACAGCGCTTTCAACCCGGAAGGGCGCACCGCCGAGGAGATCCTCGATGAAGCCGAGCGGCAGATCTTCGCGATTGCCGAGGCCCGGCCGAAAACCGGTGGACCTGTTGGTGTGAATGACTTGCTGACCAAGGCCATCGACCGCATCGACACCTTGTTCAACACCGACAACGCCATCACCGGCCTGTCTACCGGTTACACCGACCTCGACGAGAAAACCAGCGGCCTGCAACCGGCTGACTTGATCATCGTCGCCGGTCGTCCGTCGATGGGTAAGACCACCTTCGCGATGAACCTGGTGGAGAACGCCGTACTGCGCAGCGACAAGGCCGTTCTGGTGTATTCCCTCGAGATGCCAGGTGAATCGCTGGTCATGCGTATGCTCTCCTCGTTAGGCCGGATCGACCAGACCAAGGTGCGTTCCGGCCAACTGGAAGACGATGACTGGCCGCGCCTGACCTCGGCGGTCAACCTGCTCAATGACCGCAAGCTGTTCATCGACGACACCGCCGGTATCAGCCCTTCGGAAATGCGTGCGCGTACCCGGCGTCTGGCGCGTGAACACGGTGAGATCGGCCTGATCATGATCGACTACCTGCAGTTGATGCAGATTCCAGGTTCCGGCGGCGACAACCGAACTAACGAGATTTCTGAAATCTCGCGTTCCTTGAAAGCCTTGGCCAAGGAATTCAACTGCCCGGTGGTGGCGCTGTCCCAGCTCAACCGTTCCCTCGAGCAACGGCCGAACAAACGTCCAATCAACTCCGACCTCCGGGAATCCGGAGCGATCGAGCAGGACGCCGACGTGATCATGTTCGTCTACCGCGACGAGGTGTATCACCCGGAAACCGAACACAAGGGCATCGCCGAAATCATCATCGGCAAGCAGCGTAACGGCCCGATCGGTTTTATCCGCCTGGCGTTCATCGGCAAATACACCCGCTTCGAAAACCTCGCGCCGGGCAGCTACAACTTCGACGACGACGAATAAAGGCTGGCCGAAAATCCTCGGCCAGCACTCGCCTCATTCAGCTGGCACTTGTGCCGGCGGCTTCCTCATCAGTGCCGCTGGCCTTGTACTGCGCCAGTTCCTCGCGGCTCAGTTTGTCGATCAGGGCCGCTTCCTCGATGATCCACTCGGCCTGCATCGTTTTCGATTGCGCGTCGTAATCGGCGAACGACATTTCGTTTGCCTCGAATGACTCACCCAAGGCTGCTTGCCGGTCCTGAAACGGCTGACGCTGGGTTTCGAAGGTTTCCTGATATTTACTGGTCAGGTATTTTTGCCAGAACTCCCTCGACACCAATGCCTGAAACTCCTCAGCCGAGTTATCCCGCGCAATGACCGTCTGGTAAGCGTTTTCCAGCTGCGTGTCGGAGACTTTGACCAGGCGTGAGAAGCCCATTTTTTCCGGTTGCCCAGGCAGCTGCAGGCGGTCTTTCAGGCCGTGGCGATAGTACAACCTGATTTCGACTTCTTCTCCTACATGAGGTGGGGGCAGGATCGCGGCCTCATCGGGCGTTCTGGCAGCGACAATTGCGGCTTCGCGTTGCGCGATGTCTGCCGAGGCGACTTTGTCGACTTCGTGCAAGCGGAACAACGCCCTGGACAGCTTGAACAGTTCTGGCCCCTGAGTCTTGTCGCTGGCTCGGGCCACAGCGTTGTGCGTCATTGATATGACTTCGAGGTTGGTAAAGGTAAACGCCGCCCGAACACAGCAGGTCGCTTCGCCCGCGCGATCGAACACTTCGTTGCGCAAGCGTTCGGACTGCGGCGTGTTTTCGGTGATGCTGTCGATCAGCTTCCAGACTCGTCCCTGCAGTTCGTGGTGACCGGTGGCACTGTCCAGCAGGAGTTCAAGCGTGTCGAACAAACCGCCGGAACGCGGCTGGTCGCGCAAGGTTTGCCATTGACGCCTGCGGTTAGCCACTTGATCGTCGGAGAGTCCTGCTGTCCAGCGCTTCATCGGATCATTCCTGATCCAGCGCAAGGGCGTAGGACGTACTATGGCTGTACTGGAGATGTTCCTTGCGCCTGTCAGCGGTGTTCCGGCGGCTGTCAGGCGATTGTTGTACTGGAGCAGACGGGTGTACGTCGCGTCCGACAGTGGATTGTTCGAAATGTCGGTGATGTTGTTGATGCGCACCGTGTTGGCCAATTGATCATTCGGCGGCGCGATAATGGCGTCGGGAATTTCCGTGATGCGGTTGCCGTTCAGCGCGATGGTATCCAGCAGCGGCTGATGGATGAGGCCAGTGGGAAAGGTGTCGATCCCTGTGTGGGCCAGACTGACAGTCCGCATGTCGACGATCTGGCTCATGTCCGGGGCGATGCCCAGTTGCCGGTTTCCCTGCAGCTCCAGTCCACGCAAGGTAGTGCGGCTCGCGAGAACGCGGGCAGTGTCGGTGGTCAGGGTGATATTATTGCTATCCAGGGACAACAACGTCAGCCCATTCATTTCGCCAATGGCCGGTGGCAGTTCGCGCAGTTGATTGCGCGACAGTTGCAACCAGCGTATATGGCGGAAACGCGTCAAAAAACCTTCCGGAGACGTGCTCAGGTGCATATTGACCAGTTTGAGTGAGCCGACGTGAGTGAAGTCAGCGTCTATGTCCGGCAGGCTTGGCAGCCGCAGATTGCTGAGATCGAGCTCCAGGCCGATGGGAGTACCGTCATGGGCGTGAGCTTGCGGCCCCTCTCGGCGCCAGCAACTGATGATTCTGTTGCTGGCCGTGACCCGATCAGTCCGGATCTGCGCATTGAGTGCCAGTTGATCCGCGCGAATGTAGCCGCCCCGATTGCCCCCGCCGGAAAAAACCCAATCGTCGAGCTGGCGTTTCAGTACTTTGAATTCTCGTTCGAGACTGCGCACCTTGATAACGACGGTGTCCGCGTCGAGGCTCCACAGGTATTCCCTGCACTGCTTCATGTTCTTGCCTGGAAACAGCCGTTGGTAACGCCGGGCAACGGAGTTGTCGCTATCGAAGTTGGTGTGAGTCAGCAGCTCGGGAGCGACTGCGCTGACGCGCCGCCAAAAGTCATCGAACTTCTTCCCGTAACCGGCCGCAAAGCGGTTGCCATCGAGTTGGGTCACGGCGTTGATCCGGGCGATCGCCAGCAGTTGCTTCGGCGGTGGATCTAGAAAGGTCGGCGGTACTTCCTTCAAGCGATTGTTGCTTAGATCCACAATGATCAGATCGGGCTTGTCCTGCAATCCGCTCGGCCATTGATCGATGCCTGTGTTATTGAGCTGCACCTGCCTCAGCCTGGACATGCCGCTGAAATCAGGCATCGAACCAAGGGCCGGATTGTCGCCCAGATTGATCGCCTCAAGCTGATTCATGGCACTGAGTATTGCCGCTCTGTCCTCTGTCATTTGCAGACGATTACCCGACAGGTCCAGGTTGACCAGGTCATGCATGGCAACGATGGGGCCGGGCAAACTTTCCAGCCTGCAGTGATTGATCACCAGCCGTTCCAGATTCGGGAAGCCGGACAGGAAAGTATCGGCGTCGCCCGACCAGGTAGCGGCATTGATTAACAGCGATTTGACATGACTGAAGTCGGCGCTGAGCGGGGGCAGTGGCGCTTTGATCTCCGGCAGCCTCAGCGTGTGCGTCGAATCCAGCCAACAGGCCTTGATGATATCCGCGATATGGCGCGCCTGTATTTTGGCCGGGGTATCAGCGCCGAACGAGTCGGTCTGGCTGCGGTTGACGTAGGTGTCGAGCTGGGATTCCAGTAAGTCCAGTGCTGCGACACGGCGTGCCAGTTGCGCTTTGCCGTCTTCATCCAGAGCCAGGAGAAACGCGCGCAACTGCTTTGGGTTTTATTGGGGTAGACCCGCTGCACGCTGACAGTTTCAGGCATGTCGCTGGGAAGTCTGAACGCATCAGCCACGGCGTTGTTGCCCAGTTCCGGTTGTTCGGTTGTCACCCGTTGCCAAAAGTCTTCCAGTTTTGTCCAGTAGCCGGTCGGGAACGGATTGCCTTCAAGCAGGGTGACGCTGTTGATACGGGCGAGCGCTTCGAACTGCTCGGCTGGCGGATTGAGGTTTGCCTCTGGGACCGCGTTCAGGCGGTTGTTGCGCAAGTCCAGATGCGTCAGCCGGGTCTGGTTGAGCAGACCGGCTGGCCACTGATCCAGCTCTGCGTTGCTCAGGTTCAGGGTCTTGAGGTTCGGCATTCCGGAGAAATCAGGTGTTTTACCCAACGGGTTGCCTGACAGGTCTAGGTGCTTGAGATTGTCCAGCGAGCTCAGGCCGGCGGCTGCTCGTTCATCGAGGGGCGATACGGTTCGTGCTCAGGTCCAGGCTGTGCAATCCGGGCATCTGTGCAATGGCTGTCGGCAGGGTACTTAGGGTTGATCCGCTGATATGCAGACCTTCCAGACCGGAGAAGTTGCCGAGCAATGTACTGGCGGAGTCTGACCAGGCCACCGATTGCAGGGTCAGATGCCGAACGTGGCTGAAATCCGCTTTCAGCGCCGGCAGTGGGCCGTTCCCGGCTTCGAGCCAGAGAATGCTGCCGCTCTGATGACGCCAGCAGCGCTTCAGACTTTGGGCGATCTGTTGCGCGTGGGTTGGCGAAACGCCGGGGGGCGAGTGGCGACATACACATTGGCGCTGTCGCTGGCGATGGGGTCGTCACTGCGTACGATGCGCATCACGGTGGCCAATGGCGTCGAGGCGTCCGGGTCGTGCAGCACCTGATAGGCATGGTTGTCGATCGATGCATACAGTTTGCCGTCGAAGCGATGAAGTCCGTCGCTGTCGGGGTCTATGTGGTTGAAAGCGAGCGGTGTGCGAAACGGTGCCAGACGGCTATCGCTCAGGGGAAAGGTGATCGGTTCGAATTCGTCCAGCCTATGCCACCGCCCACTGTCTGGATCGCGCAGCAGAGCGGGGCCGGAAGGCTTCGATTCGCTGGACAGCCTGGCGCGGAACAGACCGCTGTCGGCATCCTTGGCGACCTGCACGATCCCGACGTCGACCACGTCGACATAGGGGCGCCCTCTGTAGATCCTGAAACCTTCGGCATTGGCCGCCGGCAAGCCAACAGGTGCCATGATCCGGTATTGCTCCAGCGGCAGATCGACAGGTCGCACCGTTTGGGCTGGTGACGGGGAAGGGTGGACCGTGACCGTGGGCGCCGGGCTGATTGCATTGAGGTCAGCGTCGCCTGTTGGTGTGAGAGGGCGCGCCGGCAGTCCATTCGTGTTGAAACTGTCAAAGCCCGGACGCGGTGTTGTATCGACGCGCGGCGTGGTCACGTCCGGTGCCGGTCGAATAGAGGTGTTGCCCGAGGCGGTGCTTTTGGGCGGTGACTTTATTGGCATTTCCTGCTTTCCTTGTAGTGGCCAGCAACTCTTGCAGAGCGGAGCTGCTGGCGTGTTCGGCGTCATTGCCTGATTGACTGTGTCAGCGGACCGCCGCTGTCGCCTCGCTCGCCAGAGCAAAAATCTTGCGTGCGGTCTTGCCATCGAAAGTCTGGCGCCAGATGGCAACGTGGGGCAGACCGGCCTGTTCGTCGCGGCGCTGGGACTCGATGCCGCGCTTGCTCTGTTCGAGGGTTTTCAGATGGCTGCCCCTGATGGTGAAATTCAGCGGCTCGCTGTTTTCTTTGTCGTAGTGAAAGTGCGCTTCCCATAACGGCGCATTGTCGACGCGATCGCGGATCGAGTAGACGTCGAGAAACGACTTGTCCCGGCCTTTGCCCTGCTGTTTGCGATCAACGGTTTTGACGGCGTTCAGCTCAGCGTGATCGATCAGATAATTCAGGCGCAGAATGTCCAGCACGTCCTTGTTCTTGTACATCCGCACCAGCACGCTTTGGCCATGTGCGGACAATGTGTCTGCGGCCGTTTGCAAGCGTTCGGCCAAGCTCTGGATCTCGCTATCCTCGGCCGCGTTTTCGTGGTTTTGCAGGCGGCGTGCCTGCTCGTTGAGCGGTTCGATGGCTTTTTCCAGGTCTTCAATGATTTCCGTCGGATTGTCTTTCGCGGTTTCTTTGGCCCGTGCTGCGGCAATGTGCTTTTCAACATCAGCCAATAAGCGGTTGGCCTCGGCTATCAGTTCCGGTCGCGGAGTGCTGACGATGGGTGGACGAACGGGCAGCCATTCACCCTGCCTTTTCTCGTATCGTTCGACCGGGCCATTGGGCTGGAACGGGTTGGAAACCTTGACGATTACGCTGCCGTCTGCAGCAGTTTCCGTGTCGCCAACCATCACTCTGGAAGTGCCGTGCCGTCGGGTGCGGAACACTTTCCTCATCGACGGCGGTCGGGCTGACACGCTATCGCTAGGCTGGGGCGGAATGAAGTCGAAGTCGATGTTCTGATCCAGGCTGGGCAGTTCGGTATTGCGGTTGAACGAGGCAAAGATGTCTTTCAAACGGGTTTCGATGCCGGTCTCGAACTGATCGGTCAGCGCGAGGATCTCCCTGGCGTACTCGGCTGTGACGCTGCCTGCCGATACCTCTGCTTCAAAAAGGCCCCTGTCGCCTCTGATTTGATCGAGGGTCAGCATCAGCGACAATGGCTGCGCCGCTTCGGGAATGTTCTGCAGATCGCCGGTGATGAGGTCGATGGAGTAAAGCGAGCGCATGGTCACTTCTGGAGAGTAGTCAGGCGTGCCTGCGAACAAGTGGACGTACAGGTTCAACTTGTTGAAGTTGATGCGCTCGGCCGTGGCCACTTTATTACGGAGCTTGGCAAGTATGGGGGCCGCGCCTCGGTCTGCTTTCAGGATCTGCCCCATCACCACCTCCCGGTCTTCGAGAAGCTTCAGCTTTTTGTTCATAAGACTGATGACTTTTATACAGTTGTCGGCAGTCAGCGTGGTGAATACAGACTCGCCCCTCAGGTTCATGGCTTTCATCAACAGGTTCAGGTATTTCACCTGATCGAGGCGAAGGGCGTGCAGCTCTTCGGCGTAAACCCCGTTGGCTTTGAGGTGCATCAACCAGGATTTGTGGTCGAGTATTGCCTGCAAATTGTCAGCCTGTTTTTTGATGTGCCTGAGCAGGTGAACTTCAACGGCAATCAACGCCGCCGTCCGCCCTGCACTGCCGTTCGCCAGGGCATTAGCCTGACCCGCGAGCACGTCATACCGCGCAGCTGATTCGTTAAGCTCGTTTATCCTTGCGAGGAAGGGCTCATATCGTTGCAGCAGAATCGGGATGGCCTCATGGCGGCGCATGCCTCCCAGCAACCCGGTGGAAACAGCAACCCAGGTATTGCGGACGCTGAGTGCGATGGCCCGAGATTCTCCACTGCGGCTGGCGTGATAGATGTTTTCGCTGTCACTAGCCACAGGGTCTTTGGCGTTGACGATGCGCCATACCTTCTGCCCAGACGTAGAGGCATCCTTATCAAGCATGACCTGATAAGCATGATCGTGGATGAGTGCAAAGCGTTTGCCGTCGTGTCGAAACACGCCGTCGCTGTCAGGCTCGCTGGTGCTGAAGTCCAGATCCGTGCGAAACGCTTGCAGGCCAGAATCGGTAAGAGGGGCAGTAGTCACTTCGCCGTCATCGGCCAACCGCCAGCGCCCGCTATCGCCATCGCGCAGCAAGACAGGGCCTGAAGGTCTGGACTCGCTTGCCAGTCTGGCCCGGAACAGGCCCGTGTCCGGATCTCTGCCGATTTGTATGATGCCTGCGTCAGCCACCTCGACGTACTGGCGTCCTTTGTACATTCTGAAACCCTCGGCATTCGCCGCTGGCAAGCCAGCAGCGGTCATGACTCGGTAATGCTCCAGTGGTGGGTCGACGGGATGTGGGATTTCGGCCTGCGTGGGGGAAGGATGAACCGTGACCGTTGGCACCGGCGTAATCGCATCGAGGTCAGCGTCGTCCGTCGGCCGGAAGGGCCGAGTCGGTGGACCGATCTCGCTGAAGGTTTCAAAGCCCG
The DNA here is from genome assembly GCF_045037865.1 of Pseudomonas sp. M20. Classification (NCBI taxonomy): domain Bacteria; kingdom Pseudomonadati; phylum Pseudomonadota; class Gammaproteobacteria; order Pseudomonadales; family Pseudomonadaceae; genus Pseudomonas; species Pseudomonas sp. M20. Next base: position 5,096,481 of record NZ_CP173611.1, on the reverse strand, counting down.
GGCGCACGGTCGTATCGGCGCGTACAGTGCTCACGTCTGGCGAGGGCAGGGGGCGAACGAGTGTGCTGCTGGAGGTAGTGCCTTTGGCTGGCAACTTGATTGGCATTTCCTGCTTTCCTTGTAGTGGCCAGCAACTCTTGCAGAGCGGAGTTGCTGGCGTATTCGGCGTCATTGCCTGATTGACTGTGTCAGCGGACCGCCGCTGTCGCCTCGCTCGCCAGAGCAAAAATCTTGCGTGCGGTCTTGCCATCGAAAGTCTGCCGCCAGATGGCAACGTGGGGCAGACCGGCCTGTTCGTCGCGGCGCTGGGACTCGATGCCGCGCTTGCTCTGTTCGAGGGTTTTCAGATGGCTGCCCCTGATGGTGAAATTCAGCGGCTCGCTGTTGTCTTTGTCGTAGTGAAAGTGCGCTTCCCATAACGGCGCATTGTCGACGCGATCGCGGATCGAGTAGACGTCGAGAAACGACTTGTCCCGGCCTTTGCCCTGCTGTTTGCGATCAACGGTTTTGACGGCGTTCAGCTCAGCGTGATCGATCAGATAATTCAGGCGCAGAATGTCCAGCACGTCCTTGTTCTTGTACATCCGCACCAGCACGCTTTGGCCATGTGCGGACAATGTGTCTGCGGCCGTTTGCAAGCGTTCGGCCAAGCTCTGGATCTCGCTATCCTCGGCCGCGTTTTCGTGGTTTTGCAGGCGGCGTGCCTGCTCGTTGAGCGGTTCGATGGCTTTTTCCAGGTCTTCAATGATTTCCGTCGGATTGTCTTTCGCGGTTTCTTTGGCCCGTGCTGCGGCAATGTGCTTTTCAACATCAGCCAATAAGCGGTTGGCCTCGGCTATCAGTTCCGGTCGCGGAGTGCTGACGATGGGTGGACGAACGGGCAGCCATTCACCCTGCCTTTTCTCGTATCGTTCAGTCGGGCCATCCGGCTGGAGCGGGTTGGAAACCTTGATGATGACACTGCCGTCTGCGGCGGTTTCCGTCTCGCCGACGAGGATTCTTGAAGTACCGTGCCGGCGCGTGCTGAACACCTTTCTGGGCGTTGCCGGGCGTGTGGTTCCGCTATTGCCCGGTTGTACTGGAAGGAAGTCGAAGTCGATGTCCTGATCCCGGCTGGGCAGTTCGGTATTGCGGTCAAACGTAGCCAGGAGTTCGTTCAGTCGTGTCTCGATTCTGTTCTCGACGGTGTCAGTCAGCGCGAGGATTTCCCTGGCGTACTCGGCCTTGACGCTGTCCGTCGACAGCCATGCTTCAAAACGGCTTTTGTCGCGTCTGATTTGATCAAGCGTCAGCATCAACGCCAATGGCTGCGAGCCTTCGGGAATGTTGTGCAGATCGCCGTTGAACAGATTGATGGAGGGCAGCGAGTGCATGGTCGCGTTTGGCGTGTGATCAGGTGTGCCTGCGAACAAGTGGACGTACAAACTCAACTTGTTGAAGGTGACACGCTCGGCCGTGGGCACTTCCTGACTCAGTTCGACGAGATCGGGTTCCGCCCCCGGGGAGGCTTTTCTGATCTGCCCCATCAGCACTTCCCGGTCTTCGAGAATCTTCAGTTTTTTGTTCAGGTTAGCGATCATTTTTTTGCAGTTGTCGCTGTTCAGCGTTGCGAAGGTCGGTGCGAGCTTCAAGTCCATGACCGTCATGAGCCGATTCAGGTAACTCACTCGATCCATCCGGAAGGTGTGCAGCTCCTTTTTGAATTCCCCGCGGGCTTTTAACCGCACCAGCCAATCCTTGTTGTCGACGAGTGACTGGATAAAGTCCGCCTGCTTCTTGATGTGCTTGAGCAGATGGACCTCAACGGCGATCAGGGCTGCGGTCTGTGCTGAACTGTCCGTGGGCAAAGCACGCGCCTCGCGGTAAAGGCTGTTGTACCGCTCAGACGATTCGACGAGTTCCTTGTGGACCGCTGCGAAGGGTGCATAGTCGTGCAGCAGGGTCGCCAGGCTTGCTTGTGTCCCGGCTCCAGGCCTTTCCCCACGGCGCATGCCGCCCCGTAAACCTGAGGCGGCAAACGCCCAGGTGTCTTGCCCGTCGCGCGTGATGGCGTGCGATTCGCCGCTACGGCTGGCGTGATAGATATTTTCGCTGTCTGTCGCCACGGAGTCTTTGGCGTTGACGATGCGCCATACCTTCTGCACAGGCGTGGAGGCATCCGTATCGAGCATGACCTGATACGCATGGCCGTCGATCAGCGCGTAGCGTTTGCCATCATGTCGAAACACGCCGTCGCTGTCGGGTTCGCTGGTGCTGAAATCCAGATCCGAGCGAAAGGTTCGCAGGTCGGGATCGGTCAGCGGCACGCTGATAACGTGGTGATCCTCGGCGACACGCCAAAGTCCGCTGTCGGCGTCGCGCAGCAGCACCGGGCCGGAAGGCAATCGCTCGCTGGCCAGTCTGGCCCGATACCGGCCCGTGTCAGCGTCCACTGTGACGAGCACAATGCCACCATCGGCCATATCGACATAGCGGCGACCCTTGTACGTTCTGAATCCGCTGGCGTCGATAGCAGGCAACGTGGCCGACGCAGCCATTCGGTAATGTTCGATCGGCTGCTGCACGGATATCTGGTTTTCAGCGTGAGGCGTTGCCGGTTGAATCTTGATGGCCGGGGCCGGGCTGATAGCGTCGAGGTCGTTATCCGGGGCGACGTTGCCCGATCGCGCTGGCTGTCCGTCCCGGCTTGTGCCGACGCTGATCGTGCTGTCGAGGTGCGGCGTCCGGGTCTCCGGTGTTTGATTCGGACGCGTATGGACGTCGACCGAAACGGTGCCTCTGACGGGCGTTTTAGTAGCCATGGTTATCATCCTTGAGTGGTTGTCCCCAGGCATTGGCTCAGGGACAGATGTCGTTGGGCTTCCTGCCTTCGGACAAGTTTGCTTGTTCAGTCACGCACGGTATGGGGCGTTCCTGTTTCAGGAGGCCAGTTCGAAGATTCTCTGTGCGGTCCTGCTGTCGATATCTTCACGCCAGATCTTCACGTGCGCCCGGCCGGCCTGCTCGTCCCTGCGTTGAGACGACGTACCGAGCCGGTTTTGCTGGCGAGTCTTGAGGTGGCCGCGCTTTACCTGAAAGTCCGCTAAAGGACTGTCCTTCTGTGTGTAGTGGAAGTGCGCGTACCACAGCACCGTACCGGCCTGACTGTCGTTCAGCGTGTAGACGTCGAGAAATTCCTTTTTGTTGCCCTTGCCCAGCGGTATCCGGCTCTGCGTGCGAGTGGCGCTCAAATGCCCGTGGCGGATCAGATACGCCACGCGGTCGTTGCTCAGGTAGTCGGGGTCTTTGTAGAGCCGCACACGAATGTTTTCACCTTCCTGGAGCAGGCGCTGACTGTCGTGGTGCAGGCGTTGTACCAGCGCGGAAATGTCACTGGCGGCGGGATTGGGCGCTTGTCCGATTTGCCGGGCGAGATCATCCAGTTCGTCGGCCCGGCCAGTCAGAAATTCGACGATACCGCTGGCATTGCGTTTGGCTTTCTCATCGCGCCACGCGGTATGCAAATGCGCTTCGGATTGTTCCAGGTGCTGCCGCGCCTGAGCAGTCAGCGTCGACAGGTTTCTTTCTTGCCTGGCCATCTGCCGACGCCATTCGCCTTCCCGGCGTTCGTAGGTTTGCAGGACCTCTGTCGGGTCATGCGGATTCATCACATCGATCAAGTCTTCACCCGCCGCCGTGCGACGTGGCCGTCCGACCCGGATCTTGTAGACCCCATGGTGCTTGCTGCGGAACATCTTCCTCGGTGCCGCTGCTTGCGGGCTCTGGCCCTGTGCCGGGATGAAATCGAAATCGATCGGTTGTTCGTGGGGTGGCAGCGCAGGGGTTGTGTCCTGCTCCTGATGGTAGCGACCCAGATGCTGTTCCAGCGTGTGCTCGAAATGTTCTATGGCTTCGATGATTTCACTGCGTGAGCTGGCATGTTGCGGGCCGGGGGGCAGCGGCAGATGTTCGTACGAGGCTTTGATGGCTGACGTCTGATCCAGCAAGTCACTGAGCACGGAAATACGCGCATGCTGAGGAATTTCCTTGAGCGCACGAAAAGCAAAGGTCACCTCACCGAAACAGAACGCAAGGTATCTGGCATTGGCATTGCTGATGTCGACAGGCGCATCCTCATCGACGAACAGGCGGCTTTTGGCGTAGATCCAGAAGGCAACGTTTTCGTGCAGATCGATCGGATCATAGACCGTGCCTTTCAAATCGTCGGGTGACAGGCGCCACTTGTTCAACAGTTCATCGGCGATATCCTGACGCTTCTTGAGGATCTCCAGTTTGTTCGACAAATGGGCTGCCACGGCCGCATGGTCAGCAACCGGGCCGCCGAAAATCGGCCCGTCCAGCAACTTTCGCGAATCGCTGGCGATCATCAGCTGGTTGTAGGTCAGCATGCGGCCCTTGTGCAGCACGATGATCTTTTCCCGGTAGGCGACACGTCCCATGATCGAGACGATGCGCTCCTTTTCATCGGTGTGCAGGTCGAGGGTTTTTTCCAGTATCGACAGTTCCCACCGATGATGTTCTTCGAGGCGCTGCAAATGGGCGCGCTCGGCTTCGCTGCCCTTCAACGCCTGCCAGCGGTAGTGCAGCTGTTCGCCCGTGGTCATGGCCTGGTTGAATTGCAGTTCCAGCGTCTGTAACTCGAACGTCAGGTCAGCCGCGCGCAAGGCATCTGCCGGATTCGCTCGTCGGCGCATGCCTGCCGTGCCGCCCACCAGCGTCCCCACCCAGCCGCGCTGCTCATCAAAGACAATCGGCTCCGATCTTCCCGCACGCGTACCGATGTAAACATTGGCAGGGTCGCTAGCCACGGGATCTTCAGGGCGAACGATGCGCATGACCGGCAATGCTGGCGAGGAGGCGTCAAGGTCATGCAGCGCCTGGTAACTCTGTTCGGCGATCACTGCGTAGAGTTTGCCGCCGTAGCGATACAGACGGTCCCGGCCGACCTGGACGCCGGTAAAGTCCAGATCGGTCGCGAAATCCTGCAGGCGTGTGTCGGACAAGGGGAAAGTGATGCTTTTGCCGTCCTCCAGCGGATGCCACAGCCCGCTTTCGCGATCGCGTATCAGCAGCGGCCCGGCAGGCGTCAGCTCGCTCGCCAGCCGTGCCCGGTAGAGACCGGATGGCGCATCAGTGACGACCTGCACAATGCCGCCATCCGGCACATCCACGTAACGACGGCCCTTGAAGGTTCTGACGCCGTGCCCATCGGGCGCCGGCAGGGAGGCGGGCGCATTGATCAGGTAATGTTCCAGCGAGGGTTCCCGGGCTGGGGGGCGGATGGGCGGATCCGGTGGCGATGGGCTGACCCTGATCGACGGTGCCGACCTGATCGCCTGCAGATCGGCGCCTGTCGTGAGGGTTTCCGGCATCCGTAGCGTGCCTGCCGACAGAGGAATCGTCGGGTGCGGCACGTGGCCGCCCCTCGGACTGCCGGGGCGTGGATGAACATCAACGGTGGTGGTGCCTCTGATGGGCGATTTCGGTGACATTTCTTCATCCTTGAAGGGTTGTCACATCAGCTGGCGCAGGTGCCGGGCTGATGAATGTTGGGTTGAATCGATGTTTTTCTGCCTGTGACGGGTCGACGGGCATGCGCAACACTGGCTGTAAGAGAAACCGACCATTGCCGTCGGAATTGGTCAAAATTTGTGCTATATTCCGCGCCCGCGATTTTTCACTTCAACACCGGTCGTCGACATGCAAGCAGCCAAGCCGTTATTTGACTATCCAAAATATTGGGCCGAATGTTTCGGGCCAGCGCCATTCCTGCCGATGAGCAGGGAGGAGATGGATCAGCTTGGCTGGGATTCCTGTGACATCATCATTGTTACCGGAGATGCCTACGTCGATCACCCGTCGTTCGGCATGGCGATCATTGGCCGGCTGCTGGAGTCGCAAGGCTTCCGCGTCGGGATCATTGCGCAGCCGAACTGGCAGTCCAAAGACGACTTCATGAAGCTCGGCGAGCCGAATCTGTTCTTCGGGGTTGCGGCGGGCAACATGGACTCGATGATCAACCGCTACACCGCGGACAAGAAAATCCGTTCCGACGACGCCTATACGCCAGGCGGCATGGCCGGCAAGCGTCCGGATCGCGCGAGCCTGGTTTACAGCCAGCGCTGCAAAGAAGCGTACAAGCATGTGCCGATCGTCCTTGGCGGCATCGAAGCCTCGCTGCGTCGCATCGCTCACTACGACTACTGGCAGGATCGCGTGCGTAACTCGATCCTGATCGACGCCAGCGCCGACATTCTGCTGTACGGCAACGCCGAGCGCGCGATCGTCGAAGTTGCCCAGCGTCTGTCCTACGGGCACAAGATCGAAGACATCACCGACGTGCGCGGCACCGCGTTCATTCGTCGTGATACGCCGAAAGACTGGTACGAAGTCGACTCGACGCGTATCGACCGTCCGGGCAAGGTCGACAAGATCATCAACCCGTACGTGAACACTCAGGACACCCAGGCCTGCGCCATCGAACAGGAAAAGGGTCCGGTCGAAGATCCGCAGGAAGCCAAGGTCGTACAGATCCTGGCCAGCCCGCGCATGACCCGTGACAAGACCGTAATTCGCCTGCCATCGGTTGAAAAGGTCCGTGGCGACGCCGTTCTGTATGCCCACGCCAACCGCGTGCTGCACCTCGAGACCAACCCGGGCAACGCCCGCGCACTGGTGCAGAAGCATGGCGAAGTCGATGTCTGGTTCAACCCGCCGCCGATTCCGATGACCACTGAAGAAATGGACTACGTGTTCGGCATGCCTTACGCACGTGTTCCGCACCCTGCGTATGGCAAGGAGAAGATCCCGGCCTACGACATGATCCGTTTCTCGGTGAACATCATGCGTGGCTGCTTCGGTGGCTGCACCTTCTGCTCGATCACCGAGCACGAAGGCCGGATCATCCAGAACCGTTCCGAAGAGTCGATCATTCGCGAAATCGAAGAGATCCGCGACAAGGTCCCGGGTTTCACCGGCGTCATTTCCGACCTCGGCGGCCCGACCGCGAACATGTACCGCATTGCCTGCAAAACGCCGGAAATCGAATCCGCGTGCCGCAAGCCGTCCTGCGTGTTCCCAGGCATCTGCCCGAACCTGAACACCGACCACTCGTCGCTGATTCAGCTGTACCGCAGCGCCCGTGCCTTGCCGGGTGTGAAGAAGATTCTGATTGCCTCTGGCCTGCGTTACGACCTCGCGGTTGAATCGCCGGAGTACGTCAAAGAGCTGGTCACTCACCACGTTGGTGGTTACCTGAAGATCGCCCCGGAACACACCGAGGAAGGTCCGCTCAACCAGATGATGAAACCGGGCATTGGCAGCTATGACAAGTTCAAGCGCATGTTCGAGAAGTACACCAAGGAAGCGGGCAAGGAGCAGTACCTGATTCCGTACTTCATCGCCGCCCACCCGGGCACCACCGACGAAGACATGATGAACCTCGCTCTGTGGCTCAAGGGCAATGGCTTCCGCGCTGACCAGGTGCAAGCGTTCTACCCGTCGCCGATGGCCACCGCCACCGCGATGTACCACTCGGGCAAGAACCCGCTGCGCAAAGTCACCTACAAAAGCGACGGCGTGACCATCGTCAAGAGCGAAGAGCAGCGTCGTCTGCACAAGGCATTCTTGCGGTATCACGACCCGAAAGGCTGGCCAATGCTGCGTGAAGCGCTGATCCGCATGGGCCGTGGCGACCTGATCGGTTCGGGCAAGGATCAACTGATCCCGACGCACCAGCCGGCTACCGACAGCTACCAGAGCGCCCGTCGCAAGAACTCGACGCCAGCCGGCAGCCATAAAGTCGCGAAGGAAGGCAAAGAGAAGACCACCAAGATCCTCACCCAGCACACCGGTCTGCCGCCGCGTGCCAGTGATGGTGGTAATCCTTGGGACAAGCGTGAGCAGGCCAAGGCGGCGGCGTTTGCCCGCAACCAGCAGGCGGCCAAGGAGCGCAAGGACGCCGCGAAAGGCAAAGGGCCGAAGCCGACACGCAAGCCGGTCGTGCCGCGCTAAACATCGCTTGAGCTGAACAGAACGCCAACCTTCGGGTTGGCGTTTTGCATTTCTGGGGATGGGTTTTTGTCGTCTGCAAGATCCATCCCCCCTCACCCCAGCCCTCTCCCCCAATGGGGGCGAGGGGGAAGGGAGCAGATCTCCATGCTTTTCAAAACTTGAGTTCGACTCGAGACTTTCAAGTCGGTGTATCTCCAACATCCAACGCGGTCGGTCCCCTCTCCCCCCGGGAGAGGGCTAGGGTGAGGGGCTCTTCGCAGCAGATCTCACTACTTTTCAAAAAATGGATTCGACTCAATACTTTCAAGTCGGTGTATCTCCAACATCCAACGCGGTCAGTCCCCTCTCCCTCCGGGAGAGGGCTAGGGTGAGGGCGCTCTTCGCAACATTTACGTGCAATCAGCCCAAACCATTTCCCCGCATCGCCCGATTTTGGTGCTGTACTGCCTTAAGCATTCCGGGAAAGCGCCCAAGCCTCTGCATGGCATAAGTCTTGCGCGCTTTCGAATACGCTTAGGCTCGCAGGAGGCACGCCGTGTCGATTCATGTCGCATTGCATCACGTCACGCATTACCGCTACGACCGCGCTGTCGAACTCGGCCCGCAGATCGTTCGCCTGCGCCCGGCCGCCCACAGCCGCACGCGGATTCTGTCGTATGCGCTGAAAGTCTCGCCCGAGCAGCATTTCATCAACTGGCAGCAGGATCCGCAGGGCAATTACCTCGCGCGGCTGGTGTTCCCCGAGAAAACCAATGAGTTGCGCATCGAAGTCGATCTGCTCGCCGAGATGGCGGTGTTCAATCCGTTCGACTTCTTCCTCGAGCCCTACGCCGAGAAAATCCCCTTCGCCTACGCCGCCGATGAGCGTAAGGAATTGGCGCCGTACCTCGAAACCCTGCCGCTGACCCCCAAATTCAAAGCCTATCTGGACGCCATCGACCGCACACCGCTGCCAGCGGTGGATTTTCTGGTGGCGCTCAACCAGCGCCTGAGCGAAGACATCGGTTACCTGATCCGCATGGAGCCGGGCGTGCAAACCCCGGAGCACACCCTCGAACATGCCTCCGGCTCCTGCCGGGATTCGGCGTGGCTGCTGGTGCAACTACTGCGCAACCTTGGATTGGCCGCGCGGTTTGTCTCCGGGTATCTGATTCAACTGACCGCCGATGTGAAAAGCCTCGACGGCCCATCCGGCACTGACGTCGATTTCACTGACCTGCACGCCTGGTGCGAGGTGTATTTGCCGGGCGCGGGCTGGATCGGCCTGGATGCGACTTCCGGGCTGTTTGCCGGTGAAGGGCATATCCCGTTGGCGTGTAGTCCAGATCCGTCCTCGGCGGCACCGATCAGTGGCTTGGTCGAACCTTGCGAATGTGTGTTCAGCCACGAAATGTCGGTGGAGCGGATCTGGGAGGCGCCGCGCGTCACCAAGCCTTACAGCGATGAGCAATGGCTGGCGATTCAGGCGCTGGGCCGACAGATCGATGCCGACCTGCTGGCGGATGACGTACGCCTGACCATGGGCGGCGAGCCGACCTTCGTCTCAATCGATGATCCGGATGGTGCCGAGTGGAACACCGCCGCGTTGGGTGCGGATAAACGTAGGCTTTCCGCCGAACTGTTCCAGCGCATGCGCAAACACTACGCACCGAAAGGCCTGGTGCATTTCGGTCAGGGCAAGTGGTATCCCGGCGAGCAATTGCCGCGCTGGTCGCTCAATTGCTACTGGCGCCGCGACGGCGTGCCGATCTGGCACAACGACGCTTTGATCGCCGACGAGCAACAGGATTACGGCGCCAATGGCGAATTGGCGGGGCGCTTCCTCGCCAGTGTCGCCGAACGCCTGAAATTGCCTACACGTTTTGTGTTCCCGGCCTACGAAGACAACTTCTATTACCTCTGGCGCGAGGGCACATTACCCAGCAACGTCAGCGCCGAAGATTCGCGTCTGGAGGAGCCGCTGGAGCGCGCACGCCTGCGCAAAGTCTTCAGTCAGGGCCTGAACAAGGTGATCGGCCAGGTGCTGCCGCTGGCGCGCACCGCCAAGGGTGATCAATGGCAGAGCGGGCGCTGGTACCTGCGTGACGAGCATTGCCGACTGGTGCCGGGGGATTCGCCGTTGGGCTATCGCCTGCCGTTGGGGTCGCAGCCGTGGGTGAAGGCCGCCGAGTATCCGTTCATTCATCCTCAGGATCCGAATCAAGACTTCCCTGAGTTGCCGGAAACCGCGCAGCTCAACAGTCATGGCGAACCTGCCACGACAGACGAACGCGTGCCGAAAATCGACGAATCCGCCGACTGGCTGACCCGCACCGCGTTTTGCGCCGAGGCCCGCGAGGGGCGTTTGTACCTGTTCATGCCGCCGCTGGAGCGGCTCGAGGATTATCTGGAACTGGTCGCGGCGATCGAAGCCACCGCCGAAGAACTGCATTGCCCGGTGCTGCTGGAAGGCTATGAGCCGCCGAGCGATCCGCGCCTGAGCAACTTCCGTATCACCCCTGATCCGGGCGTGATCGAAGTCAACGTGCAACCCTCGGCCACGTGGGACGAATTGGTCGAGCGCACCGAGTTTCTGTATGAAGAGGCGCGCCAGACCCGCCTGACCACCGAGAAATTCATGATCGATGGCCGTCACACCGGTACCGGCGGCGGCAATCACTTTGTGCTCGGGGGCGCGACGCCAGCAGATTCGCCGTTCCTGCGTCGCCCGGATCTGTTGCGCAGCCTGATCAGTTACTGGCACAACCATCCTTCGCTGTCCTACCTGTTTTCCGGTTTGTTCATTGGCCCGACGTCCCAAGCGCCACGGGTTGACGAGGCGCGCAATGACGCGCTGTACGAACTGGAAATCGCTTTCGCGCAGATGCCCGAGCCGGGCGAGGAATGTGCACCGTGGCTGGTTGATCGACTGCTGCGCAATTTGCTGATCGACGTCACCGGCAACACTCACCGTGCCGAGTTCTGCATCGACAAACTGTATTCGCCGGACGGCGCCACCGGGCGTCTCGGCTTGCTGGAGTTGCGCGCCTTTGAAATGCCGCCCCATGCGTGCATGAGCCTGGCTCAGCAGTTGTTACTGCGAGCACTGGTCGCACGTTTCTGGCGTGAGCCTTATGCGCCGGCGAAACTTGCGCGTTGGGGCACTGAACTGCACGACCGTTTCCTGCTGCCGCACTTTATCGAACAGGACTTCGCCGACGTCATCGTTGAACTCAACAACGCCGGTTATCCACTGCGCGCGGAATGGTTCGCCGCGCATCTGGAATTTCGTTTTCCCAAGGTTGGCGATTACGCCGTTAACGGTATCGAGCTCGAATTGCGTCAGGCGCTGGAGCCATGGCATGTCCTGGGCGAGGAGGGCGCGACAGGTGGCACGGTGCGTTACGTCGACTCATCGCTGGAGCGCCTGCAGGTCAAGCTCAAAGGCTTGCCGCCGCAGCGTTATCTGCTGACCTGTAATGGCATCGCCGTGCCATTGCATCCGACCGGACGCGTAGGAGAGTTCGTCGCTGGGGTGCGTTATCGCGCGTGGCAACCGGCTAACTGCTTGCAACCGACCATCCCGGTGCACGCGCCGCTGGTGTTCGACCTGCTCGACACCTGGATGGGCCGGTCACTGGGCGGTTGTCAGTACCATGTTGCCCATCCGGGCGGGCGCAATTACGAGACATTGCCAGTCAACGCCAACGAAGCCGAAAGCCGGCGTATGGCGCGGTTCTTTCGCGTCGGACACACGCCGGGGAAACTTCCTATACCGAATGTAGAAATCAGTGACGAGCTACCGATGACAATCGATTTACGACGTTTCTAAGGCCTACGCGACACGCGGATTTTTCGTCTATCCGCGCGTCATCTGCCTGCGTTAGTCTGACCGTTCCTTGCTGTCTGCCGAGCTTTCCATGCCTGACCTGCTAGACCGCTACCCGCTCACAGCGGGCACTTATCACGAACTGCTCGACGGCAGTGGCGCGGTGCGCCCGCACTGGCGGCGGCTGTTCGACCAGTTGCAGCGCAGCACCCCGGCGCAACTGGTACAGCGTCAGGCATTGCTGGCGCGGCAGATTCAGGAAAACGGTGTCACGTATAACGTCTATGCCGATCCCAAAGGCGCGGATCGGCCTTGGGAGCTGGATCTGCTGCCGCATGTGATTGCTGCAGATGAGTGGCAGCAATTGTCGGCAGGCATCGCTCAGCGTGCGCGCCTGCTCAATGCTGTGCTGGCGGACTTGTACGGCCCGCAACGGCTGATCAGCGAAGGTTTGTTGCCGGCAGAGCTGGTCTTCGGTCACAACAATTTTCTCTGGCCGTGTCAGCATATCGCGCCGCCGGAAGAGATATTTCTGCACCTGTACGCCGTGGATCTGGCACGCACGCCGGACGGGCGCTGGTGGGTCACGGCGGATCGCACACAAGCGCCGTCGGGCGCCGGCTATGCCCTGGAAAACCGCACCATCGTGTCCCGTGCCTTTCCCGAGTTGTACCGTGATCTCAAGGTGCAGCATCTGGCGGGTTTCTTCCGCGCATTGCAGGAAACCCTCGCACGACAGGCGCCGAGTGACGATGACACGCCGCTGGTGGTGCTGCTCACACCGGGGCGCTTCAACGAAAGTTATTTCGAACATTTGTATCTGGCTCGCCAGTTGGGTTACCCGCTGGTCGAGGGCGGTGACCTGACGGTGCGCGATGCCACGGTCTACCTGAAAACCCTCAGTGGTCTGCGTCGGGTGCACGCGATCATGCGCCGGCTCGATGATGATTTCTGCGATCCGCTGGAGCTGCGCACGGACTCGGCGCTCGGTGTTCCCGGTCTGCTCGAAGCGGTGCGTCAGGGCCGCGTGCTGGTGGCCAATGCATTGGGCAGTGGCGTGCTGGAGTCGCCGGGATTGCTTGGGTTTCTGCCCAAGATCAATCAATACCTGTTTGGCGAAGATATGATCCTGCCGTCGATCGCAACGTGGTGGTGCGGTGAGGCGCCGGTATTGGCGCAAGCCCTGGAAAAACTGCCCGAACTGCTGATCAAACCGGCGTTCCCCTCGCAAAGCTTCGCGCCTGTGTTCGGCCGTGATCTGAGTGAAAAACAGCGCCAGGCGCTTGCCGAGCGCATGCAGGCGCGCCCGTATGCCTATGTGGCGCAAGAGTTGGCTCAATTGTCCCACGCGCCGATCTGGCAGGCGGAAAATGGACAACTGCAACCACGGGCGATCGGCATGCGTATGTACGCCGTGGCCAGTGGTGAGGGTTATCGCGTGCTTCCCGGTGGTTTGACCCGGGTGGCCGCCGAGGCGGATGCCGAAGTGGTATCGATGCAGCGCGGCGGGGCGAGCAAGGACACTTGGGTACTTGGCGATCGTCCACCCAGCGGCGAGCAATGGAAGAGCCAGCGTAATGTCGGCGTGCACGATCTGGTGCGGCGCGATCCGTATCTACCCTCGCGAGTGGTGGAGAACCTGTTCTGGTTCGGCCGTTACTGCGAACGCTGCGACGACAGTGCGCGGCTGCTGCGGATCATGCTCGCGCGGTATGTCGATGGCGATGACCCGCAAGCGCTACAGGCGGCGGTCGACCTCGGTGAGCGGCTGACGTTGCTGCCGGACGAAGGTGAACTCCCTGAGCGCCTGTTGGCAGCGCTGCTGGGTGAGGACTGGTCGTTCAGTCTGCGCTCCAACCTGCAGCGTTTGCAGTGGGCAGCCTCGCAGGTGCGTGGCAAGCTTTCGCGCGAGAACTGGCAGGCGCTGGTGGAGTTGCAGCGCGAAGCGATGGACCTGGACACCGACGAACCCGACTTCGGCGAGCTGCTGGATTTCCTCAACCGGCTGGTGATGTCGCTGGCGGCGCTGTCCGGGTTTGCCCTCGACGACATGACCCGCGACGAAGGCTGGCGGTTTCTGATGATTGGCCGGCGCATCGAGCGACTGCAATTTCTCAGCAGCAGTCTGGCGGCATTTCTGCGTGGTGCCGGCGCATTCGATCAGGCGGGCCTGGAGTGGTTGCTGGAGTTGGGCAACAGCAGCATCACCTATCGCTCACGTTATCTGGCCGTGGCGCAATTGATTCCGGTGCTCGACCTGTTGCTGCTGGACGAGCAGAACCCGCACGCGGTGTTGTTTCAGTTGAAGCTGGTGACCCGCACGTTAAAGCGCTTGAATGATGATTTCGGTGTCCCACGGGAAGCGGGATTGCCACAGTTGGTCGAGCGTCTTGCGCGTTTTGATCTGGGATGCCTGGAGAATCCATTGTTCGGGGAGGCCAGCGTACGAGCGGCGCTCAATGGTCTGGCGGATCTGCTGCAAGAGATTGCCGATGCCAGCGGTCAGGTCTCGGATCGTCTGGCCCTGCGCCATTTCGCCCATGTCGATGACGTCAGCCAACGCACGGTGTCTGTCTGATGAATGCTCGATACCAGATTTTCCACGACACCTGTTACCACTACGACAGCCCGGTTTCTCTGGCACAGCAATTGGCGCACTTGTGGCCGCGAAAGTGCGATTGGCAGCGTTGTACCGCACAGCAATTGCTGATCAGTCCGGACCCGACCGCACGGCGCGATGAGCTGGATGTGTTTGGTAATCCGTTGACCCGATTGGCCTTTGAGCGGCCGCATGACGAATTGCAGGTCAATGCACAACTCACCGTTGAAGTGCTGGCGCGGCCGGCGCTGGACTTCAATCAGTCGCCCGCGTGGGAGCTGACCCGCGATGCGCTGAGTTACAGCAGTCAGCCGTTGTCCGCTGAGTTGCTCGAAGCCTGTCGCTACCGGTTCCAGTCACCGTACGTGCATCTGAAACGCAGTTTCGTCGAATTCTCGCAAAGTTGTTTTCCGCCGGGCAGGCCGTTGCTGCTGGGCGTGCAGGACTTGATGCAGAAGATCTTCAGCGAATTCACCTTCGATGCTGAGGCGACCCAGGTGGCGACACCGCTGGTGGAGGTGCTGGAGCGACGACGCGGGGTTTGTCAGGACTTCGCTCACTTGATGCTGGCATGCGTGCGCTCGCGAGGCTTGGCAGCGCGCTACATCAGTGGTTATTTGCTGACGCAGCCGCCGCCGGGGCAGCCACGCTTGATCGGCGCCGATGCGTCGCATGCCTGGGTGTCGGTGTTTTGTCCGGTGCTGGGCTGGGTGGATTTCGATCCGACCAACAATGTGCAGCCGGCGCTGGAGCACATCACGCTGGCGTGGGGGCGGGATTTTTCCGATGTGTCACCGTTGCGCGGGGTGATTCTCGGCGGCGGCAATCATGACCCGGAAGTGCGCGTCACCGTGATGCCGCTGGATTAACGACGATCAAAAAATGTGGGAGCGAGCCTGCTCGCGAAGGCGTCAGGTCAGTCAACTTATAGGTAGCTGGTACACCGCTTTCGCGAGCAGGCTCGCTCCCACAGGGAATTCGGGTGTATTGGGGAATGGAAGGCTGTGAGGGCCGGCAGTGAAACCGCCAGCCCCGTCACAAATCCGCAGGGTCTGATTCGATCATCAAACCCGGTGGGGTTCAGGCGTCGGGCGCCTGATCTTTCGGTGTTTCAGTTGCATCAACATCATCTTCCGGTGCCACTTCACCCTCAGGGTTCAGTGCTGCTTCTTCAGCGGTTTGTTTCTTGCGCTGAAGCTTTTCCTCTTTCTTCTGTTCCTTTGCCAGGTCTCGTTGACGTTTGGCGAAGGAGTAATTGGGTTTGGCCATGGGCGTTCCTCTTGGTCGAAGGTGAGGTTGAGCGGCGCGTATTCTGCCCTGTATCGGTGCCCGGTGGTTAGCCGGGTTTTTGCTCGACCCATTTGGGCGTGACGGTCGGCTTCCAGTTATCCAGGGCATCGAGCAGTGCTTGCGGCGATTCGCTCACTTGCAGCATGTCACGGTGTGGCGCGCGAACGAAGCCTTCGCCGACGATATGGTCAAGAAAAGCAGTGAGTTTGCTGTAGAAACCGTTTACTTCCAGCAGGCCCAAAGGTTTGCCGTGGTAGCCAAGCTGGCCCCAGGTCCATACTTCGAACAATTCTTCCAGTGTACCGAGGCCGCCGGGCAGGGCGATAAACGCATCGCTCAGTTCAGCCATGCGCGCCTTGCGCGCGTGCATGCCATCGACCACTTCCAGGCGTGTCAGGCTTTTGTGGCCGATTTCCTTGTCCATCAGGCTTTGCGGGATGATGCCGATCACTTCGCCGCCGGCAGCCAGTGCCGCATCGGCAACGATGCCCATCAAACCCACGGCGCCACCGCCGTAGACCAGGGTCAGTTTACGTTCGGCCAAGGCCCGGCCAAGGGCAATGGCGGCTTCGGTGTAAGCCGGATCAGTGCCCGCATTGGCACCGCAAAATACACATACGGATTTCAGAGACATGCCTTCCTCCTGGGTCAATCCGTCACAGGGTAATGGCTGGCACGCCGTGATCCAAGGCCTAAACTTCGCGTTCAGGCGATTCAAAGGTGCCGCTGGCGCCACAGGCGTAGGCGGCGAGCAAACTGCACAACAGACCGTTAAAGAACATGACAGGCACTCCGTCTCAGTAGATGCGCCGATCATAGGGCCGGTCGGGGAATCTGGCCGTTAGATTGTGTCGATGAGTGTCATAGCCTGAAAGTTGTATACAATTTTTGACTCAAGTCATAGGAACTTGCGAAGATTTCAGGCAGTCTTTCCACCATTCGTGTTTTTGTTAACCCTGCCTTGGAGATTCACCATGTTTTCCAAAGTTGTTGCGGTATCCCTGCTGGCGTTGGCCAGCAGCCAATTGATGGCTGCTGAGTGCAAAACCACCGTTGACTCCACCGATCAGATGTCCTTCAACACCAAGGAAATCGTGATCGACAAGAGCTGCAAGACTTTCACCGTCGAACTGACCCACTCGGGCAACCTGCCGAAGAACGTCATGGGCCATAACCTGGTGATCAGCAAAGAAGCTGACATGCAGCCAATCGCTTCCGCTGGCCTGGCCGCCGGTATCGACAAGAACTACCTGCCTGAAGGTGACGCGCGCATCATCGCTCACACCAAGATCATCGGCGCCAAGGAAACCGACTCGCTGACCTTTGACGTAGCGAAGATTGCTGACGGTGGCTACGGCTTCTTCTGCTCGTTCCCTGGGCACATCTCGATGATGAAAGGCACGATTACTGTTAAGTAAGCCGTTCAACCGCGTCATCGTTCTTCGCGAGCAGGCTCGCTCCCACAGGTTTTAGTTGTGCACAAATGCTGGGTCCGACAGCGAACCATGTGGGAGCGAGCCTGCTCGCGAAGGGGCCATCCGCATCAATGAAAGCAATGGCCAAAGAAAAGCCCGCTGAGGATCACTCCTCAGCGGGCTTTTTCATTCCATCAGCGCTTACGGCGCAAACGGCATCACACGTTTGTGATGGGTCTTGTTGTAAGTCGCAACGATGATGTCGAACGCTTCCTGACGCACCGGCTCGCCGTGCAGGAACGCGTCAATCTCGGCGTACGTCACACCATGGGACGCTTCGTCGGGTTTGCCCGGCGACAAATCCTCAAGGTCCGCCGTTGGCACCTTCTCGACCAGTGACTCCGGCGCACCAAAGCTGCGCGCAATCGCGCGAACCTGGTTTTTCACCAGACCGCTGAGCGGCGCCAGATCGCAGGCGCCGTCACCGAACTTGGTGAAGAAACCCATCACCGCTTCCGCCGCATGATCGGTGCCGATCACCAGACCATGCGCCGCGCCGGCGATGGTGTATTGGGCGACCATGCGCATGCGTGCCTTGGTATTGCCGAGCACAAAGTCCACCGACACCGCATGCTTGCCTTCAAACGCTGCCACTTCACTGGCCAGCGACTTCACTGCCGGGCCAATGTTGACCGTGTGGCGCTCGTCTGGAGCAATGAAGTCCACCGAGGCCTGGGCATCGTGTTCATCGAACTGGGTTTCGTACGGCAGGCGCACGGCGATGAATTTGTAGCTATTGTCGCCGGTCTGGTCGCGCAGCTCACGCATCGCGCGCTGGGCCAGCAGGCCGGCGGTCAGCGAGTCGACGCCGCCGCTGATGCCCAGCACCAGCGTCTTGAGCCCGGAATTGACCAGGCAATCCTGAATAAAGGTAATGCGCCGGGCGACTTCGGTCTGCAGAGCCTGGTAGTCGGCGAACGGCGGTTGCACCTTGAGCTGCTCAGCAATCTCACGCTGTACGGCTTGCATGAATTCACTCCTTGCTAGATAGACTGGAATCGGCAGGAACCTGGAAAACGTGTCGCAAATAGGCAACAAAATTGGGGTCTTTGCAGTGGGACTTGCCTGGCTCGTCGGAGATCTTCGCCACCGGTTGGCCGTTGCAGGCAGTCATTTTAAGCACGATGCTCATCGGTTCGACACCCGGAATGTCACAGGTGAGGTTGGTGCCGATGCCGAAGCTGACGTTGATCCGACCGTGCAGCGCGCGGAAGATCTCCAGCGACTTGGGCAGGGTCAGGCTGTCGGAGAACACCAGGGTCTTGCTCATCGGGTCGATGCCGAGCCTGTGATAGTGCGCAATGCATTTTTCGCCCCACACCACAGGATCACCGGAGTCGTGGCGCAGACCGTCGAAAAGCTTGGCGAAAAACAGGTCGAAATCGCCGAGGAACGCATCGGTGGTGATGCAATCGGTGAGCGCGATGCCCAGCAGACCACGGTACTCGCGAACCCAGCAATCGAGTGCGGCGATCTGGCTGTCGATCAGCCGTGGACCGAGTTGCTGGTGGGCCATGATCCATTCGTGGGCCATGGTGCCCAGCGGTTTCATGTCCAGTTCGCGGGACAGGTGCACGTTGCTGGTGCCGACAAAACGTCCGGGGAAATCGTGTTTGAGCACGTTCACCACTTCAGCTTGCACGCCGTACGAAAAGCGTCGACGGGTGCCGAAATCGGCGACTTGCAGTTGCGACAACTCATCGGCCGAAGCGTTGGCGGTCAGCCAGTCGAACTTGCGATAGAGCTGCTCGCGCGCCTGTTCCAGTGCGGTTTCACGGTAGCGATAGCGGTTACGCACTTCGCTGACGATCGCCAGCAATGGCACTTCATAGAGAATCACATGCAGCCACGGCCCGCGCAGACGGATGAACAACTCGCCGTTTTCGATACCAGTGTGCACATAGCGCAGGTTGAAGCGGAACAGTCCGAGGAAACGCAGGAAGTCCGGTTTGAGGAAGCTGATCCGCTCAAGGAAACTCAGTTGGTCGGCGCTCAGGCTCAGCTCGGCCAGACGCTCGATCTGATAACGGATCTCGGCCAGATACGGGCGCAGATCCTCGCTGTTACGGCAACGAAACTCCCATTCGACTTCGACGTTGGGGTAGTTGTGCAGCACCGCCTGCATCATCGTCAATTTGTAGAAGTCGGTGTCGAGCAGGTTCTGCACGATGCGATCGGCAAACACGCTCTCGCTCATAACGGGGTCTCCAGGTGCGCCGCGCCTGTGCGCGGACTCAATCAATGGCGCTAGTGGCGCATATCAGGGACGAAGATTGCCAGCAGTTTTTTAAATCACCGCAGAACCCTGGTGGGAGCGAGCCTGCTCGCGAAGGCGTCATTTCGGTCAACATTGATACTGAATATGCCGGTCTCTTCGCGAGCAGGCTCGCTCCCACATTTTTCAATCGAGTCAAATTTCCGGGCTGTCGATCTGTTCGAGCATCCACTTCACAAAATCCCGCACCTTGGGCACTTCCGCCGCATGCTCCGGGTACGCCAGGTAATAGGCATCAGTGCTGGGCATGGCATGCTCAAACGGAATGACCAGTTTGCCGTCAGCCAATTCCTCTTCCACTAGAAAACGCGGTAACAACGCCACACCACAGCCAACCTGCGCGGCGCGAATGCACATATAAAAGGTTTCGAAGCGCGGCCCATGGTAGCTGTGTTCGGTCTGGTAACCCTGACTGTCGAACCAGTCGTGCCAGGCTTGCGGGCGCGAGGCATTTTGCAGCAGGACCAGATCGGTGAGTTGTGTCGGGTCAGTAAATGGTGTGTCCGGCAGGCTGCCCGGCGCGCAGACCGGCACAAGTTCTTCGCCGAACAGTTTCAGGCATTCAGTCCCTGGCCGTGAGCCCTGACCGAAATAGAACGCCAGGTCGCTGCGCCCTTGCAGCAGATCATCTGCTTCCTGTTCATTGCACAGATCCAGGTGAATCGACGGATGGCGCAGACGCCAGCCTTTCAGGCGCGGCACCAGCCAGCGTGCGCCGAATGTCGATGGCGTAGACACGCGCAGGACTTCTGTTTCGCCGCCGTAGGAGCGCAGGTAATGCGTCGACATTTCCACTTGGGTGAGGATTTTTCGTACTTCAACCAAGTACAAATCCCCGGCCGGGGTCATCTGCAAACGCCGACGCACGCGGCGGAACAACAGGTGCTGCAGCAGCTCTTCAAGCTGTGCGACCTGTTTGCTCACCGCACTCTGGGTCAGGTTCAGTTCCTCGGCGGCGCGGGTGAAACTCAAGTGCCGGGTCACGGCCTCGAAACACTGCAGGGCGGTGATCGACGGCAAGTGGCGTTTGTTCAGCATGGCTGATCCTTTTCTTGTCTTTCTATGCCCAGCATGAATAAACGGAATGATATCTCGCGTAAAGGTCGTTTGTTGACTCGCCATTGTGACGCTACAACTAAAGGCCTGCCCGGTCGCGAAAAAGCGTCCGCACACATTCAGTTTTTTGCTTGAGGAGTGACCCATGGTTGCCGCATTGCTTGATCGTCTAGGTGTGAACCCGGCCCTTTATCAGAACGGCAAAGTGCCGGTGCATTCGCCGATCGACGGCAGCCGTATCGCTGCGGTCAACTGGGAAGGCCCGGCCGAAGTCGAGCAGCACATCAGTCGCGCAGATCATGCGTTCGAGCAATGGCGCAAGGTGCCGGCCCCGCGTCGCGGTGAGCTGGTGCGTCAGTTTGGTGAGGTGTTGCGCGAATACAAAACCGACCTCGGCGAACTGGTTTCCTGGGAGGCGGGCAAGATTACTCAGGAAGGTCTGGGTGAAGTGCAGGAGATGATCGACATCTGCGATTTCGCCGTCGGCCTGTCCCGTCAGTTGTACGGTTTGACCATCGCCTCCGAGCGCCCAGGCCACCACATGCGTGAAACCTGGCATCCGCTGGGCGTGGTCGGGGTGATCAGCGCGTTCAACTTCCCGGTCGCGGTGTGGGCGTGGAATACCACGCTGGCGCTGGTCTGCGGCAACCCGGTGGTGTGGAAACCGTCGGAGAAAACCCCGCTGACCGCACTGGCCTGTCAGGCACTATTCGACCGCGTGGTGAAGAACTTCACCGATGCCCCGGCGAACCTTTGCCAAGTGATTATTGGTGGCCGCGACGCCGGCGAAGCGCTGGTCGATGACCCGCGTGTTGCCCTGATCAGCGCCACCGGCAGCACACGCATGGGCCGCGAAGTGGCGCCGAAAGTCGCCGCACGTTTTGCCCGCAGCATCCTCGAGCTGGGCGGTAACAACGCGATGATCCTCGGCCCAAGCGCCGATCTGGACATGGCGGTACGTGCGATTCTGTTCAGCGCCGTCGGTACTGCCGGGCAGCGTTGCACCACCCTGCGTCGACTGATTGCCCATGAGTCGGTGAAGGAAGAAATCGTCACCCGTCTCAAGGCCGCCTACTCGAAAGTGCGCATCGGCAATCCGCTGGAAGGCAATCTAGTCGGTCCGCTGATCGACAAGCACAGCTTCGAAAATATGCAGGACGCGCTGGAGCAGGCGATGAGCGAGGGTGGTCGGGTGTTCGGTGGCAAGCGTCAGCTCGAAGACCAATTCCCCAATGCCTATTACGTTTCGCCGGCCATCGTTGAAATGCCGGAGCAAAGTGATGTGGTCTGCAGCGAAACCTTCGCACCGATTCTGTATGTGGTCGGTTACAGCGATTTCCAGGAAGCGCTGCGCTTGAACAACGCGGTGCCACAAGGTTTGTCGTCGTGCATCTTCACCACCGATGTGCGCGAGGCCGAGCAGTTCATGTCGGCGGTTGGCAGCGACTGCGGCATCGCCAATGTCAACATCGGCCCGAGCGGTGCGGAAATTGGCGGCGCGTTTGGTGGCGAGAAAGAAACCGGTGGCGGGCGTGAGTCCGGCTCGGATGCATGGCGCGCATACATGCGCCGTCAGACCAACACCGTGAATTATTCGCTGGAGTTGCCGCTGGCGCAGGGCATCACATTCGATTAAGCAGCAGCGAGCCTCAAGCCCCAAGCTACAAGCAGATCGGCTTGCTGCTTGTAGCTTAAAGCTTGCAGCTGCTCCGACAGGAGCTTGGCAATGCCGTTACGCGAAGAGTGTCTGTGGGAAAAGCTCACGCCGCAAAGGCCGGATAACACCGCGCTCAAAGGCGAAGTCAAAGTCGATGTCTGCGTGATCGGCGCCGGGTTCACCGGATTGTCGGCGGCGCTGCATCTGTTGGAAAAAGGCAAAAGCGTCTGCGTGCTGGAAGCTCATCGCGCCGGTCATGGCGGTTCCGGCCGCAACGTCGGGCTGGTCAACGCCGGCATGTGGATCCCGCCGGACGAGATCGAAGCCGGTTTCGGCGAAGCGGTGGGCAGTCAGCTCAATCGTATGCTCGGGGCCGCGCCGGCGCTGGTGTTCAGCCTTGTGGATAAATACAACATCGATTGCCAGTTGCGCCGCGAAGGCACGTTGCACATGGCGCACAACGCCAAGGGTGAGGCGGATCTGCGCAGTCGTGAACAGCAATGGAAACGCCGAGGTGCGCCGGTAGAATTGCTCACCGGCAAGGCCTGCGAACAGGCCACCGGCACGCAAAAAATCGCCGCTGCGTTGCTCGACGGTCGCGCTGGCACGCTCAATCCGATGGCTTACGTCACCGGGCTGGCCAACGCGGTGAAAGATCTCGGTGGGCAAATGTTCGATCATTCGCCGGTCACTCGCCTCGAGCGGCAGGGCTCGAACTGGTCGGTGCAGACCGAGCACGGTTCGGTGCTGGCCGAGCAAGTGGTCATCGCCTCCAACGCCTACACCGAAGGTGACTGGACCGAACTCAAGCGCAACTTCTTTCCCGGTTATTACTATCAGGTCGCCTCGGTGCGGCTCACCGAAGACGCCGCGCAGGAAATCCTCCCGGGCGGGCAGGGCTCGTGGGATACGCGTCAGGTCCTGAGCAGCATCCGCCGCGACAAAGAAGGGCGGTTATTGCTGGGTAGCCTGGGCAACGGCAATCAGAAACCGACGTGGTTTCTCAAGGCCTGGGCCGATCGCGTGCAGCAGCATTACTTCCCCAATCTGAAGCCGGTCGAATGGGAGTGCACCTGGACCGGGCGCATCGCATTCACCCCCGATCACCTCATGCGCCTGTTCGAACCGGCGCCGGGACTGGTGGCCGTCACCGGTTATAACGGCCGGGGCGTCACGACTGGCACCGTGGTCGGCAAAGCCTTCGCCGATTACTTGTGTCACGGCGACCCTCAAGCTTTGCCGATTCCCTTTGCACCGATGCAGCCCTTGGCGGGTGTGGGCTTGCGCAGTTGTTTGTATGAGGCCGGGTTCTCGCTGTATCACGCGGGCCAGTGCCTGCGCATCGTCATTTGAGTGTTGAAATATGTTGCCGGAAGCGGCGCTTTTCGATGCAGCGACTAGCCTGTAATGGTGCGGGTTGTAGCAGTCCCGCACCAGCAGTGTGCAGTTCGGTGACGCGGGCTGTTACAGGCTGGTTGCACGTCGTTTGGCACCGCGGTTGCAATGATGGCGCGTGCGGGTTGCGCCTGAAAAAATAAATGGTTTCACCTTCCGCGGTTTAGACGGTTGCACGCCCAATGAAAATGGGAACGAAACAGTCGAAATAACAAGAAAGCAGCGACTTTTTGAAGAATAAAAAACCGATGGCACGGCCCTTGCTCTGAGCATTCAGTGAAGTGAAGTCGCAGTGCCAACTAAAAAAAACCTTGGAGCACCACCTCATGTCCCAGACGTTTTACAAGAAAGGCTTTCTGGCCCTCGCAGTGGCTACTGCGTTGGGTGTTTCTGCGTTTGCTCAAGCTGATGTGAAAATCGGTGTAGCGGGTCCAATGACTGGCGCAAACGCGGCATTTGGCGAGCAGTACATGAAGGGTGCACAGGCAGCGGCTGACGCGGTGAACGCGGCTGGCGGTGTCAACGGGGAAAAAATCGTACTGGTCAAGGGCGATGACGCCTGCGAGCCGAAACAGGCCGTGACGGTCGCCAAGGACCTCACCAACCAGAAAGTCGCCGGCGTGGTCGGTCACTTCTGCTCCTCTTCGACCATTCCAGCGTCGGAAATCTACGACGAAGCCGGGATCATCGCGATCACCCCGGGTTCGACCAACCCGCAAGTCACCGAGCGCGGTCTCAGCGCCATGTTCCGTATGTGCGGGCGTGACGACCAGCAAGGCATTGTGGCTGGTGACTACATCGTCGACGTGCTCAAGGGCAAGAAAGTCGTCGTGCTGCACGACAAGGACACCTACGGCCAAGGCCTGGCGGATGCCACCAAGGCGCAACTGGTCAAGCGCGGCGTGACGCCTGTGTTGTACGAAGGCCTGACCCGTGGCGAAAAAGACTTTAGCACCATCGTCACCAAGATCCGTGGCGCCGGCGCCGACGTCGTCTACTTCGGCGGTCTGCACCCGGAGGCCGGCCCGCTGGTTCGCCAACTGCGTGAACAAGGCCTGAAAGACGTCAAGTTCATGTCCGATGACGGCATCGTGACTGACGAACTGGTGACCACCGCCGGTGGCCCGCAATTCACCGATGGCGTGCTGATGACCTTCGGCGCCGACCCGCGTCTGTTGCCTGAGAGCAAGACCGTAGTGGACGCATTCCGCAAGGCCGGTACCGAGCCTGAGGGCTACACCCTGTACGCCTACGCTTCGGTGCAGACCTTGGCTGCCGCGTTCAATGGCGCGAAGTCCAACAAGGGCGAAGAGGCTGCGGCCTGGCTGAAGAAAAATCCGGTGAAAACCGTGATGGGCGAAAAAACCTGGGATTCCAAGGGCGACCTGAAAGTCTCCGACTACGTGGTTTACCAGTGGGACAAGGACGGCAAATATCACCAGCTGGAAAAACAGAAGTAAGGGCTGACGCGATCAGTTAACCCACGATCCCTTTGTAGGAGTGAGCCTGCTCGCGATGACGGAGTTACAGGCAACACATGTGTTGAATGTTAAACCGCTATCGCGAGCAGGCTCACTCCTACAGGAGCGGTGGTAACTGGTAAATCGCGCTCTGACATTGCTCCGACGTAAATCTGTATTTTTCCTAGAAGAGCCGCACACCACCGGTGTGCAGGTTCTCACTGCGTGAGATTGCGTTATGGATGGTATTTTCCTGCAGCAACTGGTCAACGGCCTGACCCTCGGGTCGGTCTATGGCCTGATCGCCATCGGCTACACAATGGTCTACGGCATCATCGGCATGATCAACTTCGCCCACGGCGAGGTTTACATGATTTCTGCTTATCTGGCGGCAATCAGTCTGGCTCTGCTGGCTTACTTCGGTATCGAATCTTTCCCGCTGCTGATGCTCGGCACACTGATCTTCACCATCGTCGTCACGGCGGTGTATGGCTGGGTCATTGAACGAGTCGCCTACAAACCCCTGCGCAACTCCACCCGACTGGCACCGCTGATCAGCGCCATCGGTATTTCCCTGATCCTGCAAAACTACGCACAGATCGCACAAGGCGCCAAACAACAGGGCGTGCCAACCCTGCTGAGCGGTGCGTGGCGCGTCGACATCGGCACGGGCTTCGTGCAACTGACCTACACCAAAGTCTTCATTCTGGTGGCCGCATTCGTCGGCATGGGCCTGCTGACCTACATCATCAAGTACACCAAGCTCGGACGCATGTGCCGTGCGACCCAGCAAGACCGCAAGATGGCTTCGATCCTCGGCATCAATACCGATCGGGTCATTTCCTATGTGTTCATCATCGGTGCAGCCATGGCGGCGCTGGCCGGCGTGCTGATCACCATGAACTACGGCACTTTCGACTTCTATGCCGGCTTCATTATCGGCATCAAGGCGTTCACCGCGGCGGTGCTAGGCGGGATCGGTTCACTGCCCGGAGCAATGCTCGGCGGGATCATCCTCGGCATTTCCGAGTCGCTGTTCTCCGGTCTGGTCAACTCCGACTACAAAGACGTGTTCAGCTTCTCGCTGCTCGTACTTGTTCTGGTCTTCCGGCCGCAGGGCCTGTTGGGCCGTCCTCTTGTGTCGAAGGTGTAAGCGATGTCTTCAACCACTCAAAAATCCATCGATATCAAAAAAAGCCTGGTTGAGGCGATTCTTGCCGGCCTGATTGCCCTGATCGTTTTCGGCCCGATTGTCGGCGTGGTGCTCGAGGGTTACAGCTTCAACCTCGAGCCGACCCGTGTGGCCTGGATCATCGGCATTGTCATGATTGGCCGCTTTGCCCTCAGCCTGTTCCTGCAAACGCCCAAGGGCCTGAAAATTCTCGACGGATTCGAGAGCACCGGCTCTGGTGTGCACGTGCTGCCTGCCGATCACAAATCCTCGCTGCGCTGGATCATCCCGCTGCTGATTGTGCTGGCCGTCATCGTGCCGTTTGTCTCCAACTCCTATCTGCTGGGCGTGGTCATCCTCGGGTTGATCTATGTGCTGCTGGGGCTGGGGCTGAACATTGTGGTCGGTCTGGCCGGTCTGCTCGACCTTGGTTATGTGGCGTTCTACGCCATCGGTGCCTACGGTCTGGCGCTCGGTTATCAGTATCTCGGTCTGGGTTTCTGGACGGTGTTGCCGCTGGCGGCGATCACCGCTGGGCTGGCCGGCTGCATCCTCGGCTTCCCGGTGTTGCGTCTGCACGGCGACTATCTGGCAATCGTGACTCTGGGCTTTGGTGAAATCATTCGCCTGGTCCTCAACAACTGGTTGTCGCTGACCGGCGGCCCGAACGGCATGCCGGCGCCACTGCCGACGTTCTTCGGTCTGGAGTTCGGCAAACGGGCGAAGGATGGCGGGGTGCCGTTTCACGAGTTTTTCGGCATCGCCTACAACCCGGACGTGAAGTACTACTTCATCTACGCGGTACTTTTCCTCGTGGTGCTGGCCGTGCTGTACATCAAGCATCGTCTGGTGAAGATGCCGGTCGGCCGCGCTTGGGAAGCTCTGCGTGAAGATGAAATCGCCTGCCGCTCGATGGGCCTCAACCACGTGCTGGTCAAGCTCTCGGCGTTCACCATCGGTGCGTCGACCGCAGGTCTGGCCGGGGTGTTCTTCGCCACCTACCAAGGCTTCGTCAACCCGACCTCGTTCACCTTCTTCGAATCGGCGCTGATCCTCGCCATCGTCGTCCTCGGCGGCATGGGCTCGACCATCGGTGTGGTAATCGCCGCGTTTGTGTTGACCGTCGCCCCGGAATTGCTGCGCGGCTTCGCCGAATATCGCGTGCTGCTGTTCGGCATCCTGATGGTGTTGATGATGATCTGGCGACCACGCGGGCTGATTCGCATCAGCCGTACCGGGGTCACTCCACGCAAAGGTGCCATTCACTATGAGAGGACTGCGCCATGAGTGAAGTCGTACTCTCTGTTGAAAAACTGATGATGCATTTCGGTGGCATCAAGGCCTTGAGTGATGTCAGCCTGAAGGTCAAACGCAACTCGATCTTCGCCTTGATCGGCCCCAACGGCGCCGGCAAGACCACGGTGTTCAACTGCCTGACCGGGTTCTACAAGGCTTCCGGCGGCAAGATCGAACTCAACGTACGCGGCCAGCAGACCAACGTCATCCAGTTGCTGGGCGAGTCGTTCAAGCCGACGGATTTTGTCTCACCGAAATCTTTCCTCAGCCGCATGTACTACAAGATGTTCGGCGGCACGCACCTGGTAAACCGTGCTGGCCTGGCGCGGACATTCCAGAACATTCGCCTGTTCAAGGAAATGTCGGTGCTGGAAAACCTGTTGGTGGCCCAGCACATGTGGGTCAACCGCAACATGCTCGCCGGTATTCTCAACACCAAGGGCTACCGCAAGGCGGAGAGCGACGCGCTGGACGTGGCGTTCTACTGGCTGGAGGTGGTCGATCTGGTCGACTGCGCCAACCGTCTCGCCGGTGAGCTCTCGTACGGCCAGCAACGCCGTCTGGAGATCGCCCGGGCCATGTGCACGCGGCCGCAGATCATCTGCCTCGACGAACCGGCCGCCGGCCTCAACCCTCAGGAAACCGAAGCGCTCAGCGCGATGATCCGGCTGCTGCGCGACGAGCACGATCTGACCGTGGTGCTGATCGAACACGACATGGGCATGGTTATGAGTATTTCCGACCACATCGTGGTGCTGGACCACGGCATTGTCATCGCCGAAGGCGGGCCTGAAGCCATTCGCAACGACCCGAAAGTGATTGCCGCCTACCTGGGCGCCGACGAAGAGGAGCTGGTATGACGCAACCGATCCTCGAACTCAAAGATCTCGATGTCTTTTATGGCCCGATCCAGGCGCTCAAAGGTGTTTCACTGCAGATCAACGAAGGGGAAACCGTCAGCCTGATCGGCTCCAACGGTGCCGGTAAATCAACGTTGCTGATGTCGATCTTCGGTCAGCCACGGGCGGCGAGCGGGCAGATTCTCTATCAAGGCGTCGACATTACCCACAAGTCTTCGCACTACATCGCCTCCAACGGCATTGCGCAGTCGCCGGAAGGGCGGCGGGTATTCCCCGACATGACCGTCGAGGAAAACCTGCTGATGGGCACGATCCCGATTGGCGACAAGTACGCCAAAGAGGACATGCAGCGTATGTTTACGCTGTTTCCACGGCTGGAAGAGCGACGTAACCAACGGGCGATGACCATGTCTGGTGGTGAACAGCAAATGCTCGCCATTGCCCGGGCGTTGATGAGCCGACCAAAGTTGTTGCTGCTCGATGAGCCGAGCCTGGGGTTGGCGCCGATTGTGGTGAAGCAGATTTTCGCGACCCTGCGGGAATTGGCGAAAACCGGCATGACCATTTTCCTGGTCGAGCAGAACGCCAACCATGCGCTGAAGCTGTCTGACCGGGCGTATGTGATGGTCAACGGCGAGATTCGCCTGACGGGCACGGGTAAAGAGTTGCTGGTGAATGAGGAGGTGCGTAACGCCTATCTGGGCGGGCACTGATTCCTCGACGTTATGCACAGCCCCGGCGACGCGAGTTCCGGGGCTTTTTTATATCCTAAATTCACCGCAAACCCCTGTAGGAGTGAGCCTGCTCGCGATCGCGGTTTCCCATTCGCCATCACCGGTGACTGATATACCGCTATCGCGAGCAGGCTCACTCCTACAGTTGATCTGCGCCGGATTTCAGAATTGTGGAAAACAAATTCCCCAAGCTACCAAAGCGCGACATATAGACGCTGCAAATGGCTGTTTTTCCACAGTTTTGACTTGTCCCCGGTTACTGTGGAGCTGGCTGTGAATAACGTGGGTGTATCTGGCTGCGCGCCACGTAAACCGTGGTCTGCAAGCGTGTGGTTGTTTTTTGATCAGTCGTTTTTGCGGGGGTTTAAGTCTTCGTTGTCAACCTTTTTATAGAGGCGCCAGTAGCAGCGATTACCGGTTAACAAGCCTGTGGATAAGTCTGTGATTAAACTCTGGAAAGACTGCGCTGAGGGCCGTAATTACTGGCCTCGCGCAATCACTGTGCTGACTGACCAGTCGTGCAAAATGCCATCTCCCGCACATCCGCCACTTCAGGGTCAAGCAAAAAACTTTCTATTTCCCCCGCAAAGCCTTGTGTGGCGCGGCTTTGCGCGTTTGCACTTGCCCCCGGAAACTGTGGAAGGGACTGTGGATAACATGCGTGCACATGGCTACAGGCCACGGTGGCTATGGTGTTGGTGCGGTTGGTCGTTTTTTGTACAGCTTGTGGGTGTTGCCCGTGAATGCGCGGGCGGGCATGCTGCCTGCTGATTTTCTATTCCAAGGGCTGCCCCGGCGGCCGAAGCAAGGAGAACACGATGTCCAACACCCTGTTTATCACCGGCGCAACTTCCGGATTTGGTGAAGCCTGTGCCCGCCGTTTTGCCGAGGCAGGCTGGAAACTGGTGCTGACCGGTCGTCGTGAAGAACGCCTCAATGCGTTGTGTGCTGAATTGTCGAAGCAGACAGAAGTGCATGGCCTGGTGCTCGATGTGCGTGATCGCAAAGCGATGGAAGAGGCGATTGCCAATCTGCCGCCATCGTTCGCCAAGCTGCGCGGCCTGATCAACAACGCCGGTCTGGCATTGGGCGTGGACCCGGCACCGAAGTGCGATCTGGACGATTGGGACACCATGGTCGACACCAACGTCAAAGGCCTGATGTACGCAACCCGCCTGCTGCTGCCGCGCCTGATCGCCCATGGTCGTGGCGCTGGCATCGTCAACCTTGGCTCCATTGCCGGCAATTATCCGTACCCGGGCAGCCACGTGTATGGCGCGACCAAGGCGTTCGTTAAACAGTTCTCGCTGAACCTGCGTTGCGACTTGCAGGGCACCGGCGTGCGGGTCAGCAACATTGAGCCGGGGCTGTGCGAGAGCGAGTTTTCGCTGGTGCGTTTCGCGGGTGATCAGGAGCGTTACAACGCGACTTATGCCGGTGCCGAGCCGATCCAGCCACAGGACATCGCCGAGACGATTTTCTGGGTGATGAATGCGCCGGCGCATATCAATATCAACAGTCTGGAATTGATGCCGGTGAGCCAGACCTGGGCTGGTTTTGCCATCGAGCGGAACAAGGCTTAAGACCGCGCTGAAGCCCTTCGCGAGCAGGCTCGCTCCCACATTGGAATGCATTTCAAAGTGGGAGCGAGCCTGCTCGCGAAGGCGGCAAATCGGCCAAAACACGGCGATAAGGTAAACTCCCCTCGTAACAACCCGACCGCACCCCGCGGTTTTCAAGGTTTTTCGAGGAGTCAAAGTGAGTAACCGAGGTGAGCAGGCACTGCTCAAACAATCGACCATTCTGATGTTGGCGGTGGCGATTGCCGGGATCGTCACCGGTTTTGTTTCAGGTTCGCAATCCATCCTGTTCGATGGTTTTTTCTCGCTGATCGCAACGTTCATCAAAGTCCTGATGCTGATTACTGCCAAGCTGATCGCCAAGCAAAGCAATCACCGTTTCCAGTTCGGTTTCTGGCACCTGGAGCCGATGGTGCTGCTGATCGAAGGCAGCTTCCTGATGTTGATCGCGATCTACGCGTTTCTTAACGGCGTGTTCGGCATCATCAACGGTGGCCGCGACATCGAGTTGGGGCTGGTGATCATTTATGCGGCGGTGTTTACCGTGGTCGAATTCGCCTACTTCTTCTACGTACGGCAGCGTAATCGCAAGCTCAAATCCAGCCTGATCCAGTTCGACAACATCAGTTGGCTGGTGGACGCGATGCTGTCCGTGGGCCTGTTGATCAGTTTTCTCGCGGCGCTGCTGCTCAAGTCCCAGGGTTATGGAGAGTGGGCGGTGTATGTCGACCCGCTGATTCTGATCGTGCTGGCCCTGACCATGTTGCCACCGGCGTTCAAAATCCTTGGCCCGGCGCTGCGCGATGTCTTGGGGATCGCCCCGGACACGCTGGATGATCAGGTGCGACAGGTAATGGACGCGGCAAAAACCGAGCATGGTTTCGATGATTATGTGTCGTACGTGCAGAAGCACGGGCGGGCACGGTTTATCGAGATTCATGTGGTGTTGCCGGCGGATTATGCGCTGAGCAATGTCGGGCAGCTGGATGCGTTACGCGAAAAGATTTCGGCGAAGCTGGGCAAGCCGGATGCGGCGCGCTGGTTGACGATCAGCTTTACCGGGGACAAGAAGTGGATCGCCTAGCGACCGCGTAACGGCTAATCGTCGGATCGCCGCCCGGAGCAGGCTCACTCCTACATTTGGAATGCGTTCCCCCTGTAGGAGTGAGCCTGCTCGCGATAGCTATTTATCCATCAGCGAAGATATTCAGCCAGACCGTGGTAACAAGTCGCCAAGTGATACGGCGTAGTAGAAGGCATGTCCTTGCGACTCACCTCGCCCAATTCATCCCGGCACTCATGCCAGCCACCCGCATGCAGAAACCGCTGCTGCAACGCCTGCAACTGGCGCAGTACCACCGCTTCACTGCCCTGACGCAAGGTCAGCGCGCGCAGATATTCCGCCTGCGCCCAGATCCGCTGAGTCGAGTCGCGCGGGCGTCCATTCGTTTCCAGATCGAGCATCGCCCGCACCGCGCCGGATGACTGCACCACACCGTATTGCTCGGTGAAGGCAAACGCCCGATCCAGCGCCGCATGCAGTTTCGAACCGCGCAGCAACGCTGACGATTCCAGCAGGAAATACCATTCGAACTGATGCCCCGGCTCATACCAGTTATCCACAGCGCCGAGCGGCTTTTCCATCAACACGCCATCTTGCGGGTCGACGAACTGCTTGTGCATGGCTGTGCATAACTCCAGCAATGCCTGCTGCGTCTGGGCATCTTCGCGAACCGCCAGGGTGGCGAGGAACGCTTCGGCCAGATGCATCAACGGGTTTTGCAGCGGACCGGTTTGCAGGGTGATCCAGTCGCGCTCCAGGCACGCTTCGTACAAACCATCGCCGGTGGCAAAGCGCCGGCCAATGATTTCCAGCGCCGCATTCAGCGTCGACTCGACCAGCGAATCGCCGGACTTTGCCCAGTAATGCGCGCAGGCAAACAGGATAAAGGCGTGGGTGTAGAGGTCCTTGCGCTGATCCAGCGGCTTGCCTTGTGCATCGATGCTGTAGAACCAGCCGCCATGCTCGGCATCATGAAAGTACCGTTGCAGCGAGCGGAAAAGCGCCGCGGCGCGGACTTCAGCGTTATCCACAACCCCGATCAGACTGGAAAACAGATACAGCTGCCGCGCACAGGCCATCGCCCGATAGCGCTGCGGTGGCAGCGGCTGATGCGTGGCGTCCAGCGCCTCAAAGGGCAGCGCCATGTCGGCGTTCCAGCCCGGGCCTTGCCAGAGCGGCACGATCACGTCGACGAAGTGCTGTTGCACATCATCAAACAGGGCGGTCAATTCGGGCAGGGCGGTGGAGCGGGAAGCGTGGGGCATGGGCGGACGTCGTCACGGCTGGGGCGATTGCGCGACATGGTAGCAGAGAGACCGGCCTGAGCGATGTGGTGTCTGTCAGACCGCCTTCGCGAGCAGGCTCGCTCCCACAGTGGATTTGCAGCGTACACAAAACCTGTGGGAGCGAGCCTGCTCGCGAAAGTGGCAGTTCAGGCGATAGAAATCAGCCGGCCAGCAACCAGGCACCGGTCACTGCCGAAGCTGCTCCGGCCAACCGCACCAACGGTGCCGCCGCCTGAGGCAGGAAACGCACCACGGCATAACCCGCCGCATGCAGCGCTGCTGTCGCAGCCACGAAACCAGCTGCATACGCCCAAGGACTGCTCATGTCCGGTAGCTCCAAGCCATGCGCCACACCGTGGAACAACGCAAACGCCGCCGTCGCCACCACCGCCATCGCCAACGGCGGACGCACCGCCAGCGCCACCGCCAGACCCAACGCCAGCACAGACGCGGCAATCCCGCTTTCCAGCGCCGGCAATTCCAGCCCTTCAAAACCGAGCATGCCGCCAATCAACATGGTGCCGACAAACGTGCAAGGCAGCGCCCAACGCGCCGCGCCTTGCTGCTGCGCGGCCCACAAGCCAACAGCCACCATTGCCAGCAAATGGTCGAGGCCACCGATCGGGTGGCTGATGCCAGCAATCAAACCGCTGTCGCCATGCCCCGGATGAGCGAAGGCCAATGCCGGAGTCAGCAGCAGCGCCACAGCGCCAAGAATACGTTTGAGTGTCATGAATAAGCTTCCTTGTTGATCAGTGAATCAGGCTGCGGTCAGCAGGCCCTGGCGTTCGATGAAGGCGATGATTTGTTCAAGGCCCTGACCGGTTTTCTGGTTGCTGAACACGAACGGCTTGCCGTTGCGCATGCGTTTGGTGTCGCTGTCCATCATCTCCAGCGAGGCGCCCACCAGCGGCGCGAGGTCGATCTTGTTGATCACCAGCAGGTCGGATTTGCAGATCCCCGGGCCGCCCTTGCGCGGCAGCTTGTCGCCGGCCGAGACGTCGATCACATAAATGGTCAGGTCGGACAGTTCCGGGCTGAAAGTCGCCGATAGGTTGTCGCCGCCGGACTCCACCAGAATCAGGTCCAGTCCCGGAAAGCGCCGGTTCAGTTGATCCACTGCTTCGAGGTTGATCGAGGCGTCTTCACGGATCGCCGTGTGCGGGCAGCCACCGGTTTCCACGCCGATGATCCGCTCGGGGGCGAGGGCTTCGTTGCGCACCAGGAAATCGGCGTCCTCGCGGGTGTAGATATCGTTGGTGACCACGGCGAGGTTGTAGCGCTCGCGCAGGGCCAGACACAGGGCCAGGGTCAATGCGGTTTTGCCGGAACCGACCGGGCCGCCGATGCCGACGCGCAGAGGTTGTGTGTTCATGAATGTTTCTCCTAGGAGCGAAAGAGGCGGCTGTACTGGCGCTCGTGGGCCATGCACGCCAGGGACAGGCCGAACGCGGCGCTGCCGATGTGTTCGGGATTGATTCGGCTCGCGTCCTGCTGCGCCTGTTGCAGTAACGGCAGCAATTCGCTGGTCAGGCGCTGGGCGGCTTGCTGGCCGAGCGGCAGGGTTTTCATCAGCACGGCGAGCTGGTTTTCCAGCCAGCTCCACAGCCACGCGGCGAGCGCGTCCTGCGGGCTGATGCCCCACGCGCGTGCGGCCAGCGCCCAGCACAAGGCCAGATGCGGTTCGGTGCATTGATCGAGAAAGTCACGAGCACAGGCGTCGAGTTCCGGCAAACCGTTGAGCAGTTGCTGCAACGAATAGCCCATCTGCCGACTTTCCAGATGCAACTCGCGAGTCTCGCGGCTGGCGCGGTGGCTTTCGCAGAGGCTCAGCAACTCGCTCCAGTTTTCATCCGCCGCCGCTTGGCAATGTGCAAGCAACAGCGGCGCTTCAAAGCGCGACAGATTCAGCAGCAACTGATCGCTGATCCAGCGGCGGGCGTCGTCCGGTTTTTTCACCCGGCCGTTATCTACCGCCATTTCCAGGCCTTGCGAATAGCTGTAGCCACCAATCGGCAATTGCGGACTGGCCAGGCGCAGCAGCGCCCAGGCCGGATTCACAGGCGGACGCCGAACTGATGGAGTTTTGGCGCGTAGTTGAAGTCTTCGTCGCCGTGGCGTGAATGGTGATGGCCGCCGCCGTAGGCGCCGTGTTCCGGCTGGAACGGCGCTTCAATGGCTTCCACCTGTGCGCCAAGCTGTTCGAGCATCGCTTTGAGGACGTAATCGTCGAGCAGACGCAGCCAGCCATCGCCGACTTGCAAGGCGACGTGACGATTACCCAGGTGATAAGCGGCGCGGGTCAGTTCAAAGGCGTTGGCGCAGGTGACGTGCAGCAATTGCTCGGGGCGCGCGCAGACGCGGACGATGCGGCCGTCTTCGGCCTGCAGGCATTCACCGTCATACAGCGGCGGCTGACCGCGCTCCAAAAACAGCCCGACGTCTTCGCTCTCGGCACTGAAACAGCGCAAACGGCTTTTGCTCCGCGCTTCGAAGGTCAGGTGCAACTCGGCGGCCCAGACGGGTTGAGGGTCGATTCTGCGGTGAATCACCAGCATCGGAAAGCTTCCAGCTATGGACAATGCTCTGGCTAGAGCAAGGGCCTTGCCAATCGGACGAGATGTAGGAAATCCCTGTCGGAGCGTAGTGGATGTTTCAAGATGTTGCGGGAATATGGAAGGTTTTGGTGCGTGAAGATTTTTTTATGCACCAAATGGAGGCCGTGACGGCGCACCTTTGTAGGAGTGAGCCTGCTCGCGATAGCGGTGTGTCAGTCAGCAAATATGTAGCTGATAAACCGCTATCGCGAGCAGGCTCACTCCTACAGGGGACCGGATGTATCAGTAAGGAAGAGGTTGTTACTCGGTACTGCCTAGGCCCTGCCAGTGCTTGAGGCCAATAAAGATAAAGCGCAGTTGCTGGGTGATCTTCGCCTGTGGCGTGAGATGCTCCGGCAGGGCTTCGGCGGGCGGGTCGATGATGTCGGGGAGGGTGGCAAACACCGATTTGACGATCAGATCTGCCATTACGCTCAGGCCCTCGGCGTCCAGATGCTGAAGCTTGGGCATCATCGTCAGGTCAGCCGCCAGGTCGGAACTGATGTTCTCGCGCAACCGGCCGATCGCCTGACGCACCGGCAGCGAGCCGCCATATTGCTCACGGGCGAGAAACAGGAATTGCGAGCGATTGGCGCTGACCACGTCGAGGAAGATCCGCACCGAGGCATCAATAATGCCGCCCATGACGAATTCGTTGTGCCGTACCAAGCGGATGGTTTCGCGGAAGGTCTGGCCGACTTCGCTGACCAGCACCAGGCCCAGTTCGTCCATATCGGCGAAATGCCGGTAGAAACCGGTGGGCACGATCCCGGCAGTTTTCGTCACTTCGCGCAGGCTCAGGCTGCCGAATCCTCGGCCGCTTTCCATGAGGTGGCGGGCAGCGTCCATCAAGGCGTTGCGGGTCTGTTGTTTCTGTTCGGCGCGGGGCAGCATCGCAGAGTGTGTTCTTTGGCAGGACAAGCGCCGCACTCTAGCAAATCGGCTTTGTCGGCGTCGAACGGGAGGGCATGCAGCGAAGGATTTTATCGGTCCGGAAAAGTCAAAAGCCCAATCCGGGGATTGGGCTTTTTTTCGAGGCCGCCATGGGCTTAGCTCAATTTGCTGTTGCGTTCGATCACACGGTCACCACCACCTTCGGCAAGGGTTTGACCTTGTGGAGTGCGGTCGCTGCCATCAGAAGCCAGGGTTTGGCCTTGTGGGGTACGGTCGCTACCATCGGACGCCAGGGTCTGGCCTTGTGGAGTGCGTTCGGTGCCGTCAGATGCCAAGGTCTGGCCTTGTGGAGTGCGATCGCTACCGTCGGAAGCCAGAGTCTGACCTTGTGGAGTCTTGTCGTAGCCGTCCTGAACCAGACCTTTCTCTTCCAGACGATCACGGCCGCCTTCAGCCAGGGTCTGACCTTGTGGAGTGCGGTCACCACCATCAGCGGCTACGGTTTGGCTGAACACTGAGTGGCTGGATTTCACTTGCGGAGTAGCTTGGTCGGCAGCGGGCAGGGCGAAAGCAGTGCTGGCTAGCATCGACAGGGTAAGGCTGAGCAGTAATTGGCGTTTCATGATGGGTTGCTCCTTGGGAGGGCGATAAAGTGGGTACGAGGGCAATGCTACTCTCGATAAGTCGATATAAAAGTTCATAAACGCAATGGTAATAATCAACAGAATTGATTGTTCTGCCGGAAGGCTCTAGATCGCGGCTTTGCGGGCGACGGTTTTGCACCGGGGTGGGTATTTCCGACTCACTCGCGCCTCGCAAAAGTGCGGGACGCGGTAACACTGTTCGACTGATCGGTCAGAATTCGCGCGACTTTTTGCGCCTTAATCGACCTTTCGATTAAACCTGCGGCTGGTTTGCCAGTCGTAGATTTCATGAGGGCCGCTTTGGCCCGCCGTTTCAGCCGTGCGCCGCAGTCTTTGCGTGCGGTCGTGATCAGGAGCTTTGTGCATGACGCGCACTGGAAAAATCTTCAGCTGGACTTTCGCCATCCTCGTGCTGCTACTGGCCGTGCTGGTGTTGATCATCGTGTTCTTCGACTGGAACCGGATCAAACCGCCGCTCAACGCCAAAGTCTCGGAAGAACTGCACCGACCGTTTGCCATCAATGGCAACCTCGCGGTGATCTGGCAGCGCGAGCCGGACGAGGGCGGCTGGCGCGCCTGGGTGCCATGGCCGCACGTGGTTGCCGAGGATTTGAGCCTGGGTAACCCGGACTGGTCGAAGAAGCCGCAGATGGTCACGCTCAAACGCGTTGAGCTGCGTATCTCGCCGCTGGCATTGCTGGCGCAACGCGTGGTGATTCCGCGCATTGACCTGACCGAACCGAACGCCGAGTTGCAGCGTCTGGCCGACGGCCGCGCTAACTGGACGTTCAAGTTCGATCCGAAGGATCCGAACGCTGAGCCGTCGAATTGGGTGGTCGACATCGGCGCCATCGGTTTCGACAAGGGCCACGTTACCCTTGACGACCAGACCCTTAAGACCAATCTCGATGTGCTGATCGATCCGCTGGGCAAGCCGATTCCCTATAGCGATATCGTCGGTGCCAAAGCGGCGAAAACCGCACAGGACAAGGGCGGCTCACCGCAGGATTATGCGTTTGCCTTGAAGGTCAAAGGCCAATACCACGGCCAGAACCTCACAGGCCAAGGCAAGATCGGCGGGTTGCTCGCCTTGCAGGACGCGAGCAAGCCGTTCCCGTTGCAGGCCCAGGCGAAGATCGGCGACACCAGCATCGAACTGGCCGGCACGCTGACTGATCCGCTGAATCTCGGCGCCCTCGATCTGCGGCTGAAACTGGCCGGCGCCAGCCTCGGCAATCTTTATCCGCTGACCGGCGTGACCCTGCCGGACACACCGCCGTACGCCACCGACGGCCATTTGATTGCCAAGCTGCACGATGAGGCCGGGGCGAAATTCACTTATGAGCAGTTCAACGGCAAGATCGGCAGCAGTGACATTCATGGCGACCTGACCTACGTCGCCAGCCAGCCACGGCCAAAGCTCAGCGGCGCGTTGCTCTCCAATCAACTGCTGTTCGCCGACCTCGCGCCACTGATCGGCGCCGACTCCAATGACAAGCAAAAGGCTCGCGGCGGCGAGAGCAAACAACCGGCGGATAAAGTGCTGCCGGTCGAAGAGTTCAAGACTGATCGCTGGCGCGCGATGGACGCTGACGTCGAGTTCACCGGCAAGCGCATCGTCCACAGCGAGAAACTGCCGTTCAACGATCTTTATACCCACCTGAAACTCAACGACGGCGAGCTGAGCCTGGAGCCGCTGCGCTTTGGTGTAGCAGGCGGCAATCTTGATGCGCAAATCCGCCTCAATGGTCGCACCGAGCCGTTGGAAGGCCGGGCGAAACTGACGGCGCGCCGCTTCAAGCTCAAGGAATTGTTCCCGACCTTTGAACCGATGAAGACCAGTTTCGGTGAGCTCAATGGCGACGCTGATATCACGGGGCGCGGCAACTCGGTGGCCAAGTTGCTGGGCGGCGCCAACGGCAAATTGAAGATGCTGATCAACGACGGCGCGATCAGTCGTGAGCTGATGGAACTGGCCGGGCTCAACGTCGGTAACTATGTGGTCGGCAAGATCTTCGGCGACAAGGAAGTGAAGATCAACTGCGCGGCCGCGGACTTCGACATCAAGAGCGGTCTGGCTACAACGCAGTTGTTTGTCTTCGATACCGAGAACGCGATCATCTACATCGACGGCACCGCGAACATGGCCACCGAGCAGTTGGATCTGACGGTGACGCCGGAATCCAAGGGCTGGCGGTTGATTTCTCTGCGTTCGCCGCTATATGTGCGGGGCAAGTTCATCAAACCGGATGCCGGCGTGAAGGCTGTGCCGCTGCTGCTGCGCGGGGCGGGGATGGTTGCTCTAGGTGTGATTGCAGCGCCGGCGGCGGGGCTCTTGGCGCTGGTGGCGCCGAGTGGCGGTGAGCCGAACCAGTGTGCGCCGTTGCTGGAGCAGATGAAGGCTGGCAAGGCGCCGGTTACCGTCAAACCTACCAAGTAATCTTCAGCGTTAATAAAGACGCCATCGCGAGCAGGCTCACTCCTACATGGGAACGCATTCCAAATGTAGGAGTGAGCCTGCTCGCGATAGGGGTTACAGGTCTTTCAGGATGTCAGCCATGTCATCGGCATGCTCTTCTTCCTGCGCCAGAATATCTTCGAAGATCCGTCGGGTTGTCGGGTCTTTCTCGCCGATGTACTGGATGATTTCGCGGTAGCTGTCGATGGCGATGCGCTCGGCCACCAGGTCCTCGTAAACCATTTCTTTCAGGGTTTCCCCGGCCACGTATTGCGCGTGGGACATTTTCGACAGCATGTCGGGGTTGAACTCCGGCTCGCCGCCCAACTGCACGATGCGCTCGGCCAGACGGTCGGCGTGCTCGGCTTCCTGATTCGCATGTTCGAGAAACTCTTCGGCGGCCACATGAGCTTTCACGCCATTGGCCATGAAGTAGTGTCGTTTGTAGCGCAACACGCAGACCAGTTCAGTGGCCAGCGATTCATTGAGCAAGCGCAGCACCTCTTCACGGTCGGCGCTGTAGCCCTCGGTGACGGCGCCGTTCTCGACATGTTGGCGCGCACGGTCGCGCAGGGTTTGAACATCTGACAGATGCAGGTCGTCGCTCATTTCGATCTCCTGGAGGCTAATCCGATTGTCGCCACGTTCTGCGGACGCGGTCGGTACCTAAGCTGTGAGTCATGAGCGTTGCAAAAAGTTTTATCGGTTTACGCAACCCCTGTAGGAGCTGCCAAAGGCTGCGATCTTGGCGCCAGCCCGGACAAAACTGCTTCCTCGCGCAACCAGGCAAAAAACGCCCGCACCGGCGGATGCCGCTCGCGCCCCGGTACACACAAC
Source organism: Pseudomonas sp. M20 (assembly GCF_045037865.1). NCBI lineage: Bacteria > Pseudomonadati > Pseudomonadota > Gammaproteobacteria > Pseudomonadales > Pseudomonadaceae > Pseudomonas > Pseudomonas sp. M20. The sequence continues at coordinate 5,056,033 of NZ_CP173611.1, read as the reverse complement.
GCGCTGTACCCGGCGCCATCAACTTGAACCTGACCCATGAACGGCACCAGCAAGCCACTGGCAACGCTCTCCGACACCAGAATATTGCTCGCCAGTACCAGCCCTTGCCCGGCAATCGCCGCTTGCAGGGCGTAGTGCTCTTCATCGTATTCGCGGATGGCTGGCTGCTGGTTCAACCAGTTTTCGCCAGCCTTCGTGCACCACGCTTCCCAGCCATGGGCGTAAAGCTTGGAGTTGTGCCAGCGCACGCTGATCAACGTCGGTGTGCGCCGCGCGGCCAGCGCTACTTGCTCGGGCGAGCCGTATACGCCGAATGATTCATCGAACAGGCACAGACCATAGAGGTTCGGGTATTCGTCGAGGCTATAACGCAGAACCAGATCGACACTGGCGTCCTGATGCAGATCGATGACCTCGCAATGGGTATCGAGGCGCACGTTGATGTTCGGATGCTGCGCATAAAACCGCCCGAGGCGCGGCACCAGCCACAGCGCCGCAAATGCCGCGGTCGTCGAGAGCGTCAGTGTGCTGGCGTTGCGCTGCGGGCGCAGGGTATCGACGCTTTGCGCCACCTCCAGCAGCGCGCCATGCAAGCTGCGAAACAGGCGCTCGCCGCCCTCGGTCAGACGCACCTGACGCGGCAGGCGCTCGAACAGCGCGACGCCGAGCCAGTCTTCCAGCGAACGAATCTGGTGCGAAATCGCTGTCGGCGTGACCGACAGTTCTTCGGCGGCAGCCTTGAAACTCAGCAACCGTGATGCCGATTCAAAGGCGCGCAGGGCGGTGAGTGGCAGCGAGGCAAACATTGATATCTCCATGGATGAAATCAATTCATCCAGACTGACTTTTGCTCATTTGAGGCTTAGGCGTGTCGCCTGCAATCTGCGACGACACAGCAACCAAAGTCTAGTCTCAAGGAGTTTCAGATGAGCAAAATTCTTGCGGTCCATGCCAGCCCCCGTGGCGACCGTTCGCACTCGCGGCGGCTGGCGGAAAGCTTTCTCAGTGCCTGGCAGGTGCGTCATCCACAGGCGCAAGTGACCCGCCGCGAGGTCGGGCGGGCCATGATTCCGGCGGTAAACGCAGCCTTTGTCGCTGCCGCGTTTTATCCCGAGCCTGATGCACGGCCACTGTCGATGCAGGCCGATCTGGCCCTGAGCGATCAACTGGTCGGCGAGTTGTTCGACCACGACCTGCTGCTGATTTCCACGCCGATGTACAACTTCAGCGTACCCAGCGGCCTCAAGGCCTGGGTAGATCAGATCGTGCGCCTGGGTCTGACCTTCGATCACACGCTGGACAACGGTGTCGCCCAGTACACGCCTTTGTTGCAGGGCAAGAAAGCCTTGATCGTCACCAGTCGCGGCGGTTTCGGTTTTGGTCCGGGTGGTGAGCTGGAGGCCTTGAATCACGCCGATCCATGGCTGCGCACGGCGCTGGGGTTCGTCGGCATCAACGACGTCAGCGTGGTTGCGGCCGAGGGCGAAGAGTCCGCCGAGCGCACCTTCGCGGTATCGGTGGCCGAGGCGGAGCAGCGTTTGCTCAACCTTGCCCGGGAGTTCTAGGTGGCCTGGCTGTTCCTGCTGATCGCCGCCGGGTTTGAAGTGACCTTCGCTATGGGCATGAAGTACGCCGAAGGCTTCACCCGGCTCTGGCCTTCGTTGATTACGGTGGTTGCGGCGGTTGGCGGGATCTACTTCCTCACGTTGGCGATGCGCGAGTTGCCGGTCAGCATCGCCTATCCGATCTGGACGGCGATTGGCTCACTGGGCACGGTGTTCCTCGGGTTTGCGTTGCTCGGCGAGAGCCTGACCCTGGTCAAACTGCTGTCAGTCGGGCTTATTGTGGCGGGAGTGGTGGGCCTGAAGTAGGCTGGTGGTTGAGTTGTCATCATCAGGGAGGATGCTTGGCGGGCGTTTTGCACGCCTTGCATCCACTCACCGACCACAAGGATGTTTGCCCATGTCGACGCGTTATCCATTGGTGCTGGTGCCCGGAATGCTCGGGTTTATCCGGCTGGTGCTCTATCCGTACTGGTACGGCATCATCAAGGCATTGCGCCGTGGTGGTGCGACGGTGATTGCGGTGCAGGTGTCGCCGCTGCATTCGACTGAGGTGCGTGGCGAGCAGTTGCTCGCGCGGATCGATGAGATCTTGCGTGAGACAGGGGCGCAAAAGGTCAACCTGTTCGGCCACAGTCAGGGCTCGCTGACGGCACGGTATGCCGCGGCGAAACGGCCGGATCTGGTGGCCTCGGTGACATCGGTGGCCGGGCCGAATCATGGTTCGGAACTGGCGGATTATCTGGAAAAAAATTATCCGGCCGACAGCGCCAAGGGCCGACTGCTTGAGGCGTTGCTACGGTTTGTCGGCTGGCTGATGGCGCTACTGGAAACCGGTTATCGCGGGCCGAAATTGCCGGTGGATATCCACGCCTCGCACCAATCGCTGACCACTGAGGGCGTGGCGCTGTTCAATCAACGTTATCCGCAGGGCCTGCCTGAAACGTGGGGCGGGCATGGGCCGGAAGAGGTTAACGGCGTGCGTTATTACTCGTGGTCGGGGACGTTGCAGCCGGGCAAGACCGATCGTGGCGGTAATCTGTTTGACGGTACCAATCGCAGCTGTCGCTTGTTTGCGAAAACCTTTGTCCGTGAGCCGGGGCAGTGCGATGGGATGGTCGGGCGGTATAGCTCGCATCTGGGCACGGTGATTGGCGATGACTATCCGCTGGATCACTTCGACATCGTCAATCAGTCGCTGGGGCTGGTCGGTAAAGGAGCGGATCCGGTGCGGCTGTTTGTCGAGCATGCGGCGCGGCTTGAGGCTGCAGGCGTTTAGGATCAAAAGATCGCAGCCTTCGGCAGCTCCTACAGGTTCGGTGTCGAACACAAATTTTGTGAACGCCCCGAACTCATGTAGGAGCTGCCGCAGGCTGCGATCTTTTCTATCAGGCAACGCTGATCCGGCGGCCTAACACGGTTGTCCAACGCTCGGAAAGAATCACCCCGGCCAACGTCAACAACCCACCCACCAGGTGATACATCGCCAACTGCTCCTTCAACACCACCGCCGCGATCAGCGCGGTAATCAACGGCAGCAAGTTAAAGAACAACGTCGTGCGGCTCGGCCCCAGACGCTGCACTGCCTGCATCCACGCCAGCGGCGCGAGCATCGATGCCAACAGGCACGCATACAGCACCAGCGGAATGTTCTGCAGAGTCAAACCGGTCTTCGGCGAAGCGGCATACAACGGAAACAACACGACAATCGCCACCAGCACCTGCAAATACAACAACACCAGCGGCGGCAGGCGCAGCTGCCATTTTTTCAGCAAGGTGCTGTAGATCGCATAGGCCAGTGTGGCGATCAACATCATCGCATCACCCATGTTCACGCCGTGCTGCAGCAACGCGCCGAGGCTGCCGGACGACACCACCACCAGCACACCGGCAAACGACAACACGGCACCGACCAACGCGCCGGCGGTCAGGCGCTGGCCAAGGCTGATGATCGCCATGGTCAGCGACATCAACGGCATCAGCGACAGGATGATGCCCATGTTGGTCGCCGTGGTCAGCGTCGCAGCGAAATAGGCGAGGCTCTGATACACCGCCATGCCGAGTACGCCGAGAATGAAAATCTTGCCCAGGTTCGGGCGGATCTGCGGCCAGTGCGCGATCACCGCTTTGAGCATGAATGGGGTGAACAGCAAACCGGCGAGCAGCCAGCGATAGAAACCGATCTCGGCGGGAAAAATTGCCCCGACCGCCAGTTTGTTGATCACGGTATTGCCGGCCCAGATAAAAATCGCCAGCAGCGGAAACGCGTATTGCATGAGTCGAAACCAGTACGTTGATGAAGGGCAATTATCCCTTGTCTGGATCCAAGCCTATACTGCGAACCGGACAACCTGCCTCTGCAACCGGACAGCATGAACAGCAAACACATCGATCTGCTGGATTTCAGCGAACTGCCATCGGCGGTGTACTTCCGCTACGCCGACTTCAACGCCCATGAATACGCTGCGCCGCATCGGCATCCGTGGGGCACGCTGGAGTACGCCGCTCATGGCGTGCTGCATATGGACGTCGACGGCAGCCGTTTCATGTCGCCGCCGCAGTACGCGGTGTGGGTGCCACCGCAGGTCGAGCACAGCTTTTACAGTCATCAGCCGGTCAACTATCGCGCGGTGTGTCTTGATCCCAAGGTCTGCGCCGAACTGCCGAAACGCGCCTGCACCCTGGCGATCAGCGACATCCTCAAGGCGATTCTCAAGGACTTCGCCGCCCGCGACGTGAAGATTCCCGAACGGGATGCCGATCAGCGTCTGGCGCAGGTGCTGGTCGATCAATTGCAGCAGGCACCGGTGCATGAGTGTTATCTGCCGTACGCGAGCAGTCCGGGGTTGCTGGCAATCCTCGAAACCTTGCAGGCGGAACCGGGCAACAATCAGCCGTTGGGACATTGGGCGCTGCAGGTGCATGTCAGTGAGCGCACGCTGGCGCGGCAATTTGTGCGTGAACTGGGGATGAGTTTCGGCGAGTGGCGTCAGCGCCTGCGTTACCTCGCTGCCATCGAGGCATTGGAGACTTCACGCAGTGTGCAGGAAATCGCTTTCGATCTCGGTTACAGCAGCGGCTCGGCATTCATCGCCATGTTCGCCCGGCAGGCGGGGTGTACGCCGGAGCAGTATCGCCGCAGCCATCTGGAAGGGAGGAAGGTGTAACAGGATTTGGCTACACTCCAGCAGAGGCCGCCCCCCTCGGTGCGGCGCCAAGGAGAAAACTCCATGAAGATGTTGCGTGTGCCGTTGTTGATGATTGGTTTGCTCCTGTGTTCCCAGGGTTTCGCCGCCACGGCGCAACAGAACAAGATGACCACCTGCAATGCCGATGCGACCGCCAAGAGTCTGAAAGGCGATGAGCGCAAAACCTTCATGAGCACCTGCCTCAAGGCAGCGCCAGCGGCCAACGATGCCAAGGCCCTGACCCCGCAGCAGCAGAAAATGAAGACCTGCAACGCCGATGCCGCCACCAAAGCCCTGACCGGTGATGCGCGCAAGACGTTCATGAGTGATTGCCTGAAGAAAAAATAACCTGGTTCTGTGGGGTGACTGGTTTAGGCGTTCGCTTGAGATTTGCCCTCACCCTAACCCTCTCCCAGAGGGGGAGGGGACTGACCGCGGTGTTTTCAGATATCCATCGACCTGAACTATCCGGCCGATTCTGAATTCAATACAGCACTGGCAGGTCACCGGATTTCTTCGCCATTCCTTGATCGGTCCCCTCTCCCTCCGGGAGAGGGCTAGGGTGAGGGCTGGATCTCAAGCCGTGCAGCAAAACCCGAAACACCGCATATACCTAGTGCTCCCCCGGGAACGCTGGCAGACTGCCAATCCTTTTACGCCGTTCGTTTTGAGGCTGTATGCCAACGTTTTCTGAGCGTCATGTAGTGTTCTGGGTCAGTTGCATCATCATTTTCGGCGGTTTGCTGCTGGTGCTGCCGCTGCGCTTGTTGCCCAGTCTGTTGGCCGGTTTGTTGGTCTATGAGCTGGTGAACATGCTCACCCCGCAACTGCAACGGCTGATCGAAGGCCGCCGCGCACGTTGGCTGGCGGTGGCTTTGCTCGGCACCTTGGTGGTGAGTGTGCTGGCGCTGATCTTCGCCGGCGCGATCAGTTTTCTCCTGCACGAAGCAGAAAACCCCGGCGCGTCACTCGACAAATTCATGGGCGTGGTCGACCGCGCGCGTGGGCAATTGCCACCGTTCATCGACGCCTACCTGCCGGCCAGTGCTGCGGAATTTCGCGTGGCGATCGGCGAGTGGATGAGCAAGCACCTGTCGGACCTGCAACTGGTCGGCAAGGACGCCGCGCACATGTTCGTGACGTTGCTGATCGGCATGGTCCTCGGCGCGATCATCGCCTTGCAGCGCATCCCCGACGTGACCAAACGCAAACCATTGGCCGCCGCGCTGTTCGACCGTTTGCACCTGTTGGTGCAGGCGTTCCGCAACATCGTCTTCGCGCAGATCAAGATTTCCCTGCTCAACACTTTCTTCACCGGGATCTTCCTCGCGGTGATCCTGCCGATGTTCGGCATCAAACTGCCGCTGACCAAAACCCTGATCGTGCTGACCTTCCTGCTCGGCCTGTTGCCGGTGATCGGCAATCTGATGTCGAACACGCTGATCACCATCGTCGGTCTGTCGCTGTCGATCTGGGTGGCATTGGCGGCGCTGGGTTATCTGATTTTTATCCACAAGCTCGAGTACTTCCTCAACGCACGCATTGTCGGCGGTCAGATTAGTGCCAAGTCGTGGGAGTTGCTGCTGGCGATGCTGGTGTTCGAGGCCGCGTTTGGCCTGCCGGGGGTGGTGGCGGGGCCGATTTATTACGCGTATCTGAAGAGTGAGTTGAAGCTGGGCGGGATGGTTTAACAGCAGCTTCGAGTTGCAAGCTTCAAGCTACAAGTAAAAGCAGAAGCGAGAGCGCAGTGGCTCTTGCTTTTGCTCTTACTTACCGCTTGCAGCTTAAAGCTTGCAGCTGCCGTTAAACGCCATAGCGTTTCATGGCTTCAATCGCCAAGCCGCTACCAATGCTGCCGAATATGTTGCCTTCAACATGCCGAGCATTCGGCAGCATCGCCGAGACGCTGTTGCGCAGCGCCGGAATCCCGCTCGACCCACCGGTGAAGAACACCGTGTCAACCTGATCCACCGCCACACCGGCATCGTTCAGCAGTTGGGTAACACTGCCGCGTACCCGCTCCAGCAACGCATCAATCGCCGATTCAAACAGCGCACGGGTAAGTTCCACGCTCAGCCCGGCCTCGATCCGGTCCAGCGGCACATGGCGGCTGTCGGTGTGGGTCAGCTGGATCTTGGTGTCTTCGACCTCCATCGCCAACCAGTGGCCGGCGCGCTGTTCGATCAACTTGAACAGGCGATCGATGCCGCCGGTGTCTTCGATGTCGTAGCGCATGCTGCCCAGCGCCAGGCTGGATTTCTGCGAGTACACCGAGTTGATGGTGTGCCAGGTCGCCAGGTTCATGTGGTGGCTGGTCGGCATGTAGGCGCCGCTTTTCATGCGGCTGCCATAGCCGAACAGCGGCATCAGGCCTTGCAGGCTCAATTGTTTGTCGAAGTCGGTCCCGCCGATGTGCACGCCGCCGGTGGCGAGGATGTCATCGTGACGGTTGTCGAAGCCGCGGCGCTCAGGCGACAGACGCACCAGCGAGAAGTCGGAGGTACCACCGCCGATGTCGACGATCAGTACCAGCTCTTCTTTCTCGATGGTCGACTCGTAGTCGAAGGCCGCCGCAATCGGTTCGTATTGAAAGGAGACTTCCTTGAAACCGATCTTCTTGGCTACGTCGACCAGGGTGTCTTCGGCTTCCTGGTCAGCCAGCGGATCGTCATCGACGAAGAACACCGGACGACCGAGCACCACTTGCTCGAATTCCCGACCGGCGGCGGTTTCCGCACGGCTCTTCAATTGGCCGATAAACAGGCCGAGCAAGTCCTTGAACGGCATCGCCGTACCGAGCACGCTGGTGTCGTGCTTGATCAGCTTGGAACCGAGCAGGCTTTTCAGCGAGCGCATCAGCCGGCCTTCGTAGCCTTCCAGGTACTCGTGCAGCGCCAGACGACCGTACACCGGGCGGCGTTCCTCGATGTTGAAGAAGACCACCGACGGCAGGGTGATCTTGTCGTCTTCCAGCGCGATCATTGTTTCCATGCCGGGGCGCAGCCAGCCGACGGTGGAGTTGGACGTGCCGAAGTCGATGCCGCAGGCACGGGCTGGAGAGGCGTCTTTCATGTCTTTCGGTTCCGGTCAAAAAAACGGCCGCGCAGTGTATGTCAGTGCGCGCCAGATTCGAAGGCCGGTCATCTGCTATTTCACGACTAAACTGGTTGAAAATCGCAGCTTTGCCCCAAACTTGCTGGCATGGGCCGGCAGAACCACCGGCGGTCGCAAGAACCGCCGTCCACTGCCGATAAACTTCTGCTGCGCCACCCGGTCACAACCTTGAGATCGGTCAACCTGGCACGCGCGAATCGGCGCATGCTGGCATCGGCGCGAAATCGATAACGGATGGTGATTCCTTCAATGGACTTCAAAGACTATTACAAGATACTCGGCGTGGAGCCGACAGCAGACGACAAGGCAATCAAGGCTGCCTATCGCAAGCTGGCGCGTAAATACCACCCCGATGTCAGCAAGGAAAAGGACGCCGAGGCCAAATTCAAAGATGCCTCGGAAGCCTATGAAGCGCTGAAAAGCGCCGACAAACGCGCCGAATACGACGAACTGCGCCGCTACGGCCAGCACGGTCAACCGTTCCAGGGGCCACCGGGCTGGCAGAGCCGTGGCGGCTTTGGCGGCGGCGGTGGCGACACCGGTGACTTTTCGGACTTCTTCAGTTCGATCTTCGGCAATCGCGGCCCCGGTTTCGGTGGCGGTGAAGGTCGGCAACAACGCAGTGCTGGGCGCCGAGGGCAAGACGTGGAAATGGAACTGCCGATCTTCCTCGAGGAGACGCTGTCGAACGAGTCGAAGAAAGTCACCTTCCAGGTGCCGCAATACAACGCCAACGGCCAGCACGTCAGCAATACCAGCAAGAGCCTGAACGTGAAGATCCCGGCGGGCGTGACCGACGGCGAGCGCATCCGCCTCAAAGGCCAGGGCGCACCGGGCGTCGGTGGCGGGGCGAATGGTGACCTGTACCTGACCATTCGTTTTGCGCCGCACCCGAAATTCGATGTCGAAGGCGAAAACCTCATCATCACTTTGCCGCTGGCTCCGTGGGAGCTGGCGCTGGGAGCGGAAGTGGCGGTGCCGACGCTGACCGGCAAGATCAATCTCAAGGTGCCGGCCGGCAGTCAGAACGGCCAGCGCATGCGCGCCAAAGGTCATGGCTTGAAAAACAAGGCCGGCGAGCGCGGTTATCTGTTTGTGCAACTCAAAGCGGTGATGCCGAAAGCGGCCGACGACGAGGTCAAGGCGCTGTGGCAGGAACTGGCGAAGAAAGCCGCCTTCAATCCGCGAGAGAACTTCTGAATTCGACGACGGAGTAGCCCATCATGAGCAGCCCCCTGATCGTTCAACTGGACCTGGCAGAATTCTGTGAGGCGGCCGATTTGTCGGACGTCTACGTGATCGAAATCGTCGAGCACGGCATCCTCGAACCTCAGGGCGCGCAGCCCCGGGAATGGCGCTTCACCGATTACGAATTGGCTCTGGCCAAACGCGCCGCCAAGCTGCGGCGCGATCTGGAGCTTGAGTGGGAAGGCGTCGCCCTGGCGCTGGACCTGCTGGAAGAGGTGCATGAATTGCGCGCTGAAAACCGCATGTTGCGCCAGCGTCTGGGGCGCCTGGTGGTCGAGTAGTTTTCCGCCGGTTTTGCCTGGCCGGATCGACCTTGCTCATGAAGCGAAGCCGCTTGCGCAAGGTTAATGTTTTTGCAGGTGTTTCCCCGGTTTTAACCGGCGAATCTCTCTGATAGTTTCGAGCAAGGATCGGCAATGGATGCCGGTCACCGCAGCGCCAGCCATGCCGGCGGGCGCAGCGTAACGCTCACAAGGAACGTAAAAATGCCAGTCAAACCCAAACCGCCAACGCCGGCAACGGGCCGCGTCGATGTGCCCGCGAGCCCGCGTACATCCGCTGATGCGGATTCTTCAGGAACCGGGACAGCGCATCTCGCCCCAGACCCCTTTCTGCGCAAAACGCCCGGTCCTACGCCTGAAACGGCGGGTGGCGCGCCTGAGTCTTCGGTGGCTGCGGCAACGTCGAGAGTGCATGTGCATGAGTCGACGTCCGTTTCCACCGGTGCCAGTACTACCGATGCCCCAGGGCTGCAGCAATACCTGATCCCCGCGTCGAGCGCGTTACCCGCCGCCGATGCCGAGGGCTTTCGCACTTTCAAGGGCCGGCAATACGCCGATATTCAGGATGGCGGCACGGTATTGCTTGCCGTCGATGCGCAAACCGGTCTGCACAGGGCCCGTCTGGCGAGCGAACTGCAACCGTCAGGGCCGGCGCTTGCATTTGATCCTGCGAGCAATCACTGGTTTCCATTGCAGGACTTCTCCGCTTCCACGCCGCAGGCTGTCATGCCGCGCAAGAGCCGTCGTTCTCCGCGCAGAAGTGACGATGAGTTCGAGTTGGCGCTGGAGGAGTTGCCGCGCAATGACGACGGTGCGTCGGAGCAGTTTTATCTGGCCTCCGAGTCCATGCCGATCAAGCCTTACACGGCGCAAGAGCTGAATCTGATGCGCAGTGAAACGCGCTATTCGTTTCTCGGTAATCAGCTGGGCACTTACAACCGCGCCAACAACGGCAAGTACCCGCTCCGGGACACCGCCGGCCGGCCGATCCGCATTCGCAAGCTGGAGACCAAAGTGCGTCTTGCAGACGGCGAGTTGTATACCTCTGAGCAGATCAAGCCCTACATCAAGTTCGAAGGCCATGAAGATGTCGCGATGCTTTATGAGCAGAAACTGCAATGGCGATTGTTCACCGCGGCCGATGTAAAAGTCCCCGGTGAAAAAGCGTTGATCGGACAGTCCATGGTGGTAGCCAACAGGCGTATCGCCAAGGGCGAGGCGGTTGGGGTCTACGGCGGGGTCATTACCCCGGCACGGTTCGTAGGGCCCCATGAACAAACATTCAGCATGCTGGCGGGGGTGCGTCTGCAATATGGTCCGGGGCAAATGCTGCCCGACCCGTTGGCCATACTGGGCGACAACATCATTTCCAGGATCAACTCCAACTTTGAGTATGACGCGACGGGCAAGCCCGTTCGCCAGGCACCGGATGGCTATAACGTTGTAACGGTGCCCTTCGACATCGAGGCGCAACAGTGGGTCGGCAAGCAATTGGTGACCAAGGACTTCATCCTCAACGTCGTGTTCGCTTCGCAAGACATCCCGGCAGGCACTGAGCTGCGCCTGGATTACAACTACACCGAACAACAGATGTCGTGGGCATTTCCCTGATTGATCTGGCATCGCCGCTGAATACGGATTTCAACGTCCGTATTCAGACGGCGACGCTTGTCAGAACAGGAAATAGCGCTGCGCCATCGGCAACGTTTCCGCCGGTTCACACCACAGCAACACACCATCCGCCTTGACCTGATAGGTTTGCGGATCGACATCGATGTCCGGCAAGTAATCGTTGTGGATCAGATCGGTTTTCTGCACGTCACGGCAGCCTTTGACCACGCCGATTTTCTTCTTCAACCCCAATGCCTCAGGCAGCCCGGCTTCCTGCGCCGCCTGACTGATAAAGGTCAGGCTGGTGGCATGCAGGGAGCCACCGTAGCTGGCGAACATCGGGCGGTAGTGCACCGGTTGCGGGGTCGGAATCGAGGCGTTGGCATCCCCCATCAGGCTTGCGGCAATCGCGCCGCCCTTGAGGATCAGCGTCGGTTTCACGCCAAAAAATGCCGGGCGCCAGAGCACCAGATCGGCCCACTTGCCGACTTCGATCGAACCGACTTCATGGCTGATGCCATGGGTGATCGCCGGGTTGATCGTGTACTTGGCGATGTAGCGTTTGGCGCGGAAGTTGTCATTGCCTGCGCCATCATGCGGCAGCGGGCCGCGCTGCTTTTTCATCTTGTCGGCGGTCTGCCAGGTGCGCGTGATGACTTCGCCGACACGGCCCATGGCCTGGCTGTCGGAGCTGATCATCGAGAACGCGCCGAGGTCATGAAGGATGTCTTCGGCGGCAATCGTTTCGCGGCGGATGCGGCTTTCGGCGAAGGCGACGTCTTCGGCAATGCTCGGGTCGAGGTGGTGGCAGACCATCAGCATGTCGAGGTGTTCGTCGATGGTGTTGCGGGTGAACGGCCGGGTCGGGTTGGTCGAACTCGGCAGCACGTTAGGGAAGCCGCAAGCCTTGATGATGTCCGGTGCGTGACCGCCACCGGCACCTTCGGTGTGATAGGTGTGAATGGTGCGGCCTTTGAATGCGCCGAGGGTGGTTTCGACGAAACCGGACTCGTTGAGGGTGTCGGTGTGGATCGCCACCTGCACATCGAACTGATCGGCGACGCTCAGGCAGTTATCGATGCTTGCTGGCGTGGTGCCCCAGTCTTCGTGCAGCTTGAGGCCGATGGCGCCGGCCTTGACCTGCTCGATCAGCGGCTCCGGCAGGCTGGCGTTGCCCTTGCCAGTGAGGCCGATGTTCATCGGGAACGCATCGGCGGCCTGGAGCATGCGCGCCAGGTGCCATGGGCCGGAGGTGCAGGTGGTGGCGTTGGTGCCAGTGGCTGGGCCGGTGCCACCGCCGATCATGGTGGTGACGCCACTCATCAGCGCTTCTTCGATCTGCTGCGGGCAGATGAAGTGGATGTGCGTGTCGATGCCGCCGGCGGTGAGGATCATGCCTTCGCCGGCGATCACTTCGGTGCCGGCGCCGATGGCGATGGTCACGTTGGGCTGCACGTCGGGGTTGCCGGCCTTGCCGATCGCGGCGATGCGCCCGTCCTTGAGGCCGACGTCGGCTTTGACGATGCCCCAGTGGTCGATGATCAGCGCGTTGGTGATCAGCGTGTCGACGACTTCGGCGGCCAAGAGTTGGCTCTGACCCTGGCCGTCGCGGATGACTTTGCCGCCACCGAATTTCACTTCTTCGCCGTAGGTGGTGAAGTCTTGTTCGACTTCGATCCACAGCTCGGTGTCGGCCAGGCGCACCTTGTCGCCGACGGTGGGGCCGAACATGTCGGCGTAGGCTTGTCTGGAGATTTTCATGCAGCGTCCTTCAGGAAAATAGTGGTGAGCCATCGACCCTCACCCTAGCCCTCTCCCAGAGGGAGAGGGGACTGATCGCGGTGAGGCTGCTATCGGTGATCGGCTCCCTCTCCCTCGGGAGAGGGCTGGGGTGAGGGGCCGCGGTGCACGCAGATATCAGAGGTCCCCCATGATTCGTCCGGCAAACCCGAATACCCGCCGCTTTCCGGCGTAATCCACCAACTCAACCTCACGGCTTTGCCCCGGCTCAAAGCGCACGGCGGTGCCCGCCGGAATATTCAGACGCATGCCCCGGCTCGCCGCGCGATCAAAGGTCAGCGCGTCGTTGGTTTCGAAAAAGTGATAGTGCGAACCGACCTGAATCGGCCGGTCGCCGCTGTTGGCGACTTTCAGGCTGAGGGTGCGACGGCCGACGTTGAGTTCGATGTCGCCGGGCTGGATCTGGTATTCGCCAGGAATCATCACTGGGCTCCTTGCAGAATCTTGTAATAGAGGGCGGTCGGCCGATAAGTGCCGGTCGGGTCGCAGGCGTAATCAGGAATCTGGCCCGCACGGGTGTAACCCAGCGCCTTGTAGAAATCCTCGGCGGGCGAGCCGGCCTCGGTGTCGAGGTAAAGCATGCCGCGCTTGTGTTTGGGCGCTTCGAGTTCCAGCGCACTCATCAATTGCTGACCGAGACCGCGACGCCGTGCGTGTTCGCGCACCAGCAGCTTCTGCACTTCGGCGCGATTGAGGCCGTTGGCTTTCTGGCACAACCCGAGCTGCACACTGGCCAGCACTTGTTCGTCCTTGACCACCACCCAGAGCAGCACGCTGCCCTTGTTGACGTTGTCCTGCACCTCATCGAAATAAGCGCGCGCCTGCGCGGCATCGAGATCGGCCATAAAGCCGACACTGGCGCCGTAACCCACGGCATCGAGCAGCAGGTCGATCAGGCCCTGACGGTAATGCGCAAAACTTTCCGCGTTGACGCGGCGCAGCTGGGCGGCGTTCATCGGTGTCACTCCTTGTTGGCGTCAGGCGGCTCCGCGCCAGGGTTGAGGGTCAGTTGCATGAAGGTCAGGTCGAGCCAGCGGCCGAACTTGGTGCCGACTTGCGGCATTTGCCCGGTGATGCTGAAACCGGCGCGCTCGTGCAGGCGAATCGAGGCAGCGTTGCCGCTTTCAATGGCGGCGACCATCACGTGCTTGTCGCAGGTCTTCGCCCGTTCGATCAGCACAGTCATCAGTTGCGGGCCGAGGCCGTTGCCGCGCTGATCGCTGCGCACGTAGACCGAGTGCTCGACGGTGTGACGGAAACCGTCGAACGGCCGCCAGTCACCGAAGGAAGCGTAGCCGAGCACACTGTTGTCGGCGTCGACGATCACCAGAATCGGATAGGCCTGGGCCTGACGCGCGCTGAACCACGCCTGGCGGTTGCCGAGGTCGACGGCTTGTTCATTCCAGATCGCCGTGGTGTTGAACACGGCGTCGTTGTAGATGTCACGGATCGCCGGCAGGTCGGCGTGAACGGCATCGCGAATGGAGTAAGTCATGACGCGGCCTCAGACGATCGGTTGGTGAACGGTGACCAGTTTGGTGCCGTCGGGGAACGTCGCTTCGACCTGGATTTCCGGGATCATTTCCGCGATGCCTTCCATCACTTGTTCGCGGCTGAGCAGGGTAGTGCCGAAGTGCATCAGCTCGGCGACGGTCTGGCCGTCACGCGCGCCTTCGAGCAGTGCGGCGGAGATGTAGGCCATGGCTTCCGGGTAATTGAGTTTCACGCCGCGCGCCAAACGCCGCTCGGCGACGAGGCCGGCGGTGAAGATCAGCAGCTTGTCTTTTTCGCGTGGGGTCAGGTCCATTGTGGGGTTCCATCAGGGCAGATTTGTGAGGTTCTTGCCGGTGTGGGGTGCCAGTTGGAGCAGCCCCTCACCCTAGCCCTCTCCCGAAGGAGAGGGGACTGATCTCGGTTGTTTTCAATGGCCGGTTCAGTCAGCGGTATTCGTTCAGTCAGTTAAATTCATTTCAAGCGACTCGGTCAGGCTCCCTCTCCCTCCGGGAGAGGGCGGGGGGTGAGGGTTGCTTTCAGGTGTTCCATATTCTCGGTGACACCGCCTCGCGATCCAGAAGCACCGGACGCAGCAAGCGCCATAAATCGATGAGCCAGGCCCGTGCGAGCAACGCTTCACTGGCCAGACAACGGGCAACCAAAAGTCCCGGCAATTGCGTCAAATCCCCGCGAACCTGGTTATCCAGCGAACGACAACGCTCCAGCAATTCAGCATCAATTTCACCGGTGACCAACAACGTCGCAAACACCGGATTGCCATCCAGGCCAATCGGCGAATCAAGCAAACCGTCATCACCGACAATGCGCTGGCGTTCATGCCAGAGCAATCGACCATCACGGCGAATATCCAGATGCGCCTGAAAATGCCCACGGTCGAAACGCTCGCCACTGGCCGGGCGACCCAGCGCCACCACATCCCAGTAAAACAGCCGTGCATCACCCTCAAGTTCAATCGAAGTGCTCAGCTCAGCCTGCGCGGCGCTATAGACGATGGTCTCCTGCGGCAGCCATTCCAGCGTCGCCCCGGCCGCCACTTTCAAGTCGAGCTTCTGATAAGCCGGCCCACCGGCGCGATACCATTTGGCCGCGCCGGGGCTGGTGATCTGCGCCCAGGCGTCCTGTTCGACGCGGGCGCTGATGTCCAGTCGATCACCGCCGGCAATCCCGCCCGGCGGGTGGACGATGATGTGCTGACAGACTTCAGGGCCTTCGGCATACAGGTGCTTTTGCACCCGCAGCGGCCCGAGGTGTCGGCGCATGACCGGACGCGTGCAATCGCCGAAGCGGGCATAAGCGAGTTCCAGCGCGGCGTGCCAGCTCGGGGTAAACAGGGCAGGTGCAACAGTCGAATTCATGGTGTGTAATTATCGTTAGGAAGCTACAGATTAATTCGTTGTACTAGATCGTTACCAGCCCGCGTACACCCTCGGCCTCCATATTTTCACCGCGCCCCTGCTGGACGATCTCGCCCCGGGACATCACCAGATACTGATCGGCCAGTTCCGCGGCGAAATCGTAGAACTGCTCGACCAGCAAAATCGCCATATCACCGCGCGCCGCGAGTTTCTTGATTACCGCGCCGATCTCCTTGATCACCGAAGGTTGAATGCCTTCGGTAGGCTCGTCGAGGATCAATAAACGCGGACGACTGGCCAATGCGCGACCAATCGCCAACTGCTGTTGCTGACCACCGGAGAGGTCACCGCCGCGACGCTGCTTCATTTGTAGCAGCACCGGGAACAATTCGTAGATGAAACCTGGGACTTCCTTGGCTTCACTGCCGGGAAAACGCGACAAACCCATCAGCAGATTCTCTTCCACGGTCAGGCGGCCGAAGATTTCCCGGCCCTGTGGCACGTAGGCAATCCCGGCGTGAACACGCTGGTGTGGCTTGAACGTGGTGATCGGTTTGCCTTCCCAATTGACTGCGCCTTCTTTGGCCGGCAGCAGGCCCATCAGGCATTTGAGCAGGGTGGTTTTGCCGACACCGTTACGGCCGAGCAGGCAGGTGACTTCGCCGACTTTCACGTCGAACGAAAGGCCACGCAGGATGTGGCTACCGCCGTAGTACTGGTGCAGCTTGTCGACTTGCAGCATGTTCAAATTCCTTAAAATTCACCCAAATCCCTGTGGGAGCGAGCTTGCTCGCGAATGCGGTTGACCTGTCACTGAGATGTCGGATGTGCTGCCGTCTTCGCGAGCAAGCTCGCTCCCACAGTGACTTTGTTTGCAGTTCAGCGGCCGAGGTAGACCTCGATCACACGCTCGTTTTCCTGCACTTGTTCCAGTGAGCCTTCCGCCAGAACACTGCCCTGATGCAACACGGTGACGTGGTCAGCAATCGAGCCGACAAAGCCCATGTCATGCTCCACCACCATCAACGAATGCTTGCCCGCCAGGCTCTTGAACAGTTCAGCGGTGAACTCGGTTTCCGCATCGGTCATGCCCGCCACCGGCTCATCGAGCAGGAGCAATTGCGGGTCCTGCATCAGCAACATGCCGATCTCGAGAAACTGCTTCTGACCGTGGGACAACAGCCCGGCCTGACGATTGACCGAGGTGGTCAGGCGAATCGTCTCCAGCACTTCGCTGATTCGATCTTTTTGCTCGCCGCTCAAGCGCGCACGCAAACTGGCCCACACCGACTTGTCGGTTTTCTGCGCCAGTTCAAGGTTTTCAAACACGCTCAGCGCTTCGAACACCGTCGGCTTCTGAAACTTGCGACCGATGCCGGCCTGGGCAATCTGCACTTCGCTCATCTGCGTCAGATCCAGGGTTTCACCGAACCAGGCCTTGCCGTGACTCGGCCGGGTCTTGCCGGTGATCACGTCCATCAGCGTGGTTTTACCCGCGCCGTTAGGGCCGATGATGCAGCGCAATTCGCCGACGCCGATGTACAGGTTGAGATTGTTCAGCGCACGAAAGCCATCGAAGCTGACGCTGATGTCTTCCAGGGTGAGGATCGTGCCGTGACGGATATCCAGCCCCGGTCCGACCCGCTGGCCAAGGCCGATGGAGTCGCGGCTGGTGCCGGCGTCCTTGTTCGGTTCGACGGGAAAGAAGGCCGGTTCCAGCATGAATTCAGCGCTCGCTGTGACTCTCATTGTTCACCTCGTTTCTTCAGCAGGCCGATCACACCTTTAGGCAAGTACAGCGTGACGACGATGAACAGCGCGCCGAGAAAGAACAGCCAATATTCCGGGAAGGCCACGGTGAACCAACTCTTCATGCCGTTGACCACACCGGCACCGAGCAGCGGGCCGATCAAGGTGCCACGACCGCCAAGGGCCACCCAGACCGCCGCTTCAATCGAGTTGGTTGGCGACATTTCGCTCGGGTTGATGATGCCCACTTGCGGCACGTACAACGCACCGGCCAGACCACACAACACCGCGCTCAACACCCACACGAACAACTTGAAACCGCGCGGATCGTAGCCGCAGAACATCAAGCGGTTTTCCGCATCACGAAGTGCCGTCAGCACACGACCGAACTTGCTCTGCGCCAGGCGCCAGCCGATGAACAGACTCGCCACCAGCAACAACACTGTGGCCAGAAACAACACCGCGCGGGTGCCCGGATCGGTGATGCCGAAACCGAGGATCGTGCGGAAATTGGTGAAGCCGTTGTTGCCGCCAAACCCGGTCTCGTTGCGGAAAAACAAGAGCATGCCGGCGAAGGTCAAGGCCTGGGTCATGATCGAGAAATACACGCCTTTGATTCGCGAACGGAAGGCGAAGAAACCGAAGACCAGCGCCAGCAATCCCGGTGCCAGCACCACCAGACACATCGCCCAGACGAAGCTGCTGGTGCCGGTCCAGTACCACGGCAGTTCGCTCCATGACAGGAAGGTCATGAACGCCGGTAGACCATCGCCGGCAGCCTGACGCATCAGGTACATGCCCATCGCATAACCACCGAGGGCGAAGAACAGGCCGTGACCCAGCGACAGCAAACCGGCGTAACCCCAGACCAGATCCAGCGCCAAAGCGACGATGGCGTAACAGAGGATTTTGCCGACCAGCGTCAGCGTGTACGCCGAGATGTGCAGCGCATTGTCGGGCGACAACAACGACAGCAGCGGCAGGGCGATCAGCAGAGCGAGGATTACTGCGCCGACCGCAATCGTGACTTTCGGCCCGGCCTTTTGTGTCGCGGTAACAAGCAGAGGCTGGTTCATCAGTCGATCACCCGTCCTTTCAGTGCGAAGAGGCCTTGCGGACGTTTCTGGATAAACAGAATGATCAGCGCGAGGATCAGGATCTTGCCGAGCACCGCACCGATCTGCGGTTCAAGAATCTTGTTGGCGATACCGAGGCCGAACGCCGCGAGCACGCTGCCGGCCAACTGGCCAACACCGCCAAGCACCACCACCAGGAACGAGTCGATGATGTAGCTCTGACCGAGGTCCGGGCCGACGTTGCCGATCTGGCTCAGCGCCACACCGCCGAGACCGGCAATGCCCGAGCCGAGGCCGAAGGCGAGCATGTCGACACGACCGGTCGGCACGCCACAGCAGGCGGCCATGGTGCGGTTCTGTGTGACGGCGCGGACGTTGAGGCCCAGACGCGTTTTGTTCAGCAGCAGCCAGGTCAGCACAACGACGAACAGTGCGAACGCGATGATCACGATGCGGTTGTATGGCAGAACCAGATTTGGCAAAACCTGAATCCCGCCGGACAGCCATGCCGGGTTGGCCACTTCAACGTTCTGCGCGCCGAACAACAGGCGCACCAGTTGAATCAGCATCAGGCTGATGCCCCAGGTGGCGAGCAGGGTTTCCAGTGGGCGGCCGTAGAGGTGACGAATCACCGTGCGCTCCAGCGCCATGCCGATCGCCGCTGTGACGAAGAACGCCACCGGCAAGGCAATCAACGGATAAAACTCAATCGCTTGCGGTGCGTAGCGCTGGAACATCAACTGCACCACGTACGTCGAGTAGGCACCGAGCATCAGCATCTCGCCGTGAGCCATGTTGATCACGCCGAGCAGGCCGAACGTGATTGCCAGACCGAGCGCTGCCAACAGCAGAATCGAACCGAGCGACATGCCGCTGAACGCCTGGCCGAGGATCTCGCCGACCAGCAGTTTGCGTTTGACTTGGGCGAGGCTGGTTTCGGCCGCCGTGCGTACGCCGGCATCGGCTTCGACGCCGGGTTCGACCAAACCTTCGAGGCGCGTGCGCGACAGTGGATCGCCGGTTTCGCCAAGCAATCGCACCGCCGCGAGTCGTACGGCCGGATTAGTGTCGACCAGTTGCAGATTGGCCAGCGCCAGGCTCAGTGCGGCATGGACGCTTTCATCTTTTTCGCCAGCGAGTTGCTGGTCGAGGAATTTCAGCTGCGCGGGTTTCGCGCTTTTCTGCAATTGCTGCGCGGCAGTCAGACGGATTTTGGCGTCGGCGGCGAGCAATTGATGGCTGGCCATGGCGGTGTCGATCAGACCCCGCAGGCGATTGTTCAGGCGCAGGGTTTTGGGTTGGCCGTCGATGGTCAGCTCGCCTTGTTGCAGGGCGTTGAGCAATTCGATACGGGCCGGATCGGGCTGCGCGGCCCAGGTTTCCAACAGTTTGGCTTGCTGCACGGGATTGGCCGCGACGAAGTCTTCGGCATCACCGGCGTGGGCCAGCATTGGCAGCAACAGTGCGATGGCTATGAGAAAGCGGTGTATGGCAGTGGGCATTAGTGGTGTTTCCTTTCTTGCGGTGGCCGATGGAGCGGTGTCCGGCTGTGAATCCGCCCCTCACCCTAACCCTCTCCCAAAGGGAGAGGGGACTGACCGAGTTGTCAGGGCATCCAACATCGACCTGACATTCCTGCGTCGAACTCAGGTTCTGAAAGCCGTAGAGATCTGCTCCCTTCCCCCTCGCCCCCCCTGGGGGAGAGGGTTGGGGTGAGGGGGAAAAGATCTCCGCCCCAGCCCAAAATCCAAGTCAGACTCAGTTGCTCTTCACCGCATAATCCGGCTTCTTGTCGTTGCCCTGAATGAACGGGCTCCACGGTTGCGCACGGATCGGCCCTTCGGTCTGCCACACCACGTTGAACTGACCATCGCTCTGAATCTCGCCGATCATCACCGGTTTGTGCAGGTGGTGATTGGTCTTGTCCATGGTCAGCGTGTAGCCCGACGGCGCGGCAAAGGTCTGCCCGGCCAGCGCTTCACGCACCTTGTCGACGTCAGTGGATTTGGCTTTCTCAACCGCTTGCGCCCACATGTGGATGCCGACGTAAGTGGCTTCCATCGGGTCGTTGGTCACGGCTTTATCCGCGCCCGGCAAGTTGTGTTTCTTCGCGTAGGCTTTCCAGTCAGCGACGAACTTCTTGTTCTGCGGGTTTTCAACCGACTCGAAGTAGTTCCACGCCGCGAGGTTGCCCACCAGCGGTTTGGTGTCGATGCCGCGCAGTTCTTCTTCGCCGACCGAGAACGCCACCACCGGTACGTCGGTAGCCTTCAAGCCTTGGTTGGCCAGCTCTTTATAGAACGGCACGTTGGAATCGCCGTTGACCGTCGAGATGACCGCAGTCTTGCCACCGGCGGAGAATTTCTTGATGTTGGCAACAATGGTCTGATAGTCGCTGTGACCGAACGGCGTGTACACCTCTTCGATGTCCTTGTCGGCGACACCTTTGGAATGCAGGAACGAGCGCAGGATCTTGTTGGTGGTGCGTGGGTAGACGTAGTCGGTGCCGAGCAGGAAGTAGCGCTTGGCGCTGCCACCTTCTTCGCTCATCAGATATTCAACCGCCGGGATCGCCTGCTGGTTTGGCGCGGCGCCGGTGTAGAAGACGTTCGGCGACATCTCTTCGCCTTCGTATTGCACCGGGTAGAACAGCAGGCCGTTGAGCTCTTCGAACACCGGCAACACCGATTTACGCGACACGGAGGTCCAGCAGCCGAACACCACGGCAACCTTGTCCTGAGTCAGCAACTGCCGGCCTTTCTCGGCGAACAGCGGCCAGTTCGATGCCGGGTCGACAACGACTGGCTCGAGCATCTTGCCGTTGACGCCGCCCTTGGCGTTGATCTCGTCGATGGTCATCAGCGCCATGTCTTTGAGCGACGTTTCGGAGATCGCCATGGTGCCGGACAACGAATGCAGAATCCCGACCTTGATGGTCTCGGCGGCCTGGACAGTCCAGGTCATGCCCATCGCGGCAATCGATGCCGTGAGTGTGAAAGCCTTGATCAAACTGCGACGCTTCATTGTGCGATCTCCATGAACGTTTGAAGTTTTTCTGGTTGGCAGATGCGGACGACTGAAGGGTGTTTTGCAAGGGCTGTGCCCGGTCGGGATGGGCAGGGAAATGTCGTGTTAGAGCGGTTGCGCCGCAGTAGCGCGCACCAGTAAGGCACAGAGTGCGGGTGTTGGTGCGTAGAGTTGCGCCAGATTGGGGCGCGTCTGTGTTGGCAGATGAGGATACATAAACGATAAACATGTACCACGGTCCGGCAGACCTGGGGGACCACACTCATTCGATCGTTATCCCGATTATTTTTCGCAGGATGCTTATGATGAATGACGTGTCAGGCCAGATCGGCCGCACTGCAATACCTTCCCGCAAATTCAGGCTGCCTTCCCTGAGTCCCGCGTTCCTCACCGAGGAGGATGCAGCCTATTGGGTCCATACCCGTATTCCCCTGAAGCCGGACAGGGAATATGGCAGCGTGATTCTGCTGCGTCCGGATGGACGCTTTGTCGCCACCGTACCCATTCCGGGAGAGGTCACCCGCTTCGATTTCGGCACCATTATCGAAGTCGATGCTGCAGGGCAATACGTGCACCCTCGTGGATACAGATGTGTGGCGAATCTGCATTGCCATGCGCCTCTGTACGAGGATGTTCGCAAGAACAATCCGCGTCAGGATGAAAGGCTGGTGAGGCTGTTCATCAATTTTTTCTCCGATCTGGATTTCGTCGCGGATGTGGCCGCGCGGGATTTTTTTCGCAGCGCGTACCTTTCTGGACCCGATGGAACATTGCTCAAGTATTCATCGAGCGGTTCGAAAGAGGAGTTCAGTTACTACCTCTGGCGCAAGGCCGGCTCGCCGTCGGGTAATCCGGTGGGGACTTATGACGTAATGAGCATCATCAACAAACTGGCGTCTGTAGGTGAGCTTAAAGTTATCGTTTCGAACGCAGATTGGGGGCATTCCGTTGGCCAAGTGCCGCCGGACTGGAAAGCGGGCCAGGCATTTTCCAGTGGCAGAGTGACCGAATTACCGCTGATGACCCGCGTCTGCGTGAATGCCGAGCGCGCCGTGCTCGCGGCATTGAAATCCAGAGGTGCGCAGACCGCCGGACTGATACTGAAAAAACTCATCAGCGAAGAATATGTTGCGACCCATGCGCGTCAGACCGGGTTGCCTGCCTGGGATGCCGAGCACCTGTTTCCGTTGGATGCCAAAGGACAATTGCAACTGCCGCGGGGCTATCGGCTAGAAGGTTTTTACTTCGCTTCGCAACCCGATCCCAAACAGTTTCCGCCTACGCAGCCGTGGCTCTACGAAAACTTCTTCAGCCCGCATGACCTGGCCGTGGCGATCGCAGCCTTTGCGCGTAATCAGCATTTGGCAAAGGTCGGGCGCGGCTTGGCGCTGTACATGCAGGCGCCGGACTTTGCCATGTTGAAATATACGTTCAGCGGCAGTCCGATCGAAGCAGCACTGAGCGTCGAGCATGCCGACGCCACGATAGGCGATAACGGTGTGCAGGCAAGGTTGTCGGCCGGCACGCTTCGCCCCCGCGAATTTGTCTCGATGCTGGTGCTGGCCGGACAGCTGGAGGTGCTGCGCGGCAGTGCATTGTGGGCAAGCCTGGGCGCGGTGGATCTGGAGTGGCAGCCTTTCGATCATTTCTCCTGGCCGGTATTAAGCCGGGAGTTTTTATCTGCCGACGACGCAGCTCGCTATGCCCACGAGCAGGTCGGCCTCCGCCGGGATCGACAATACGCCGGTTACGTCTTCCAGTGCAGCAACAAGCATTTCGTGGTAACCGAGCCGCTGGAGGGCGATATCGATGCACTCAGCCAGGGCCGGCTTTATCCGCTGGACAATAAAGGTCGCTCGATTTTTCCCGACGATCATGTCGTGCACGCGCGCTATGTATCCCATGTTGCATTGTCGCGGCTCAATCCCGTAGAGGTTGACTACTTCAAATGGACCTATCATGAAGCGGTGCTGAGTCTGCAGATGTTCAATGTCGATGAGATCAGACAGGTGCTACTTGATCAGATCGACCTGTACGTATCAGCTGTCCCGAAGTCTCTGCTGCGATATGAATCCAATGGCTCTTCGTCCGCAAAGAGTCTGGGCAGACGTCTAGGCACGCGCCAAAATCCCGGTGCGTTGGCTACGGAACTGGCCAGTGGCAGCAAGCGCCCTCAGGAATTCATTCGTGAGCAGGCTGCAGGCGGTCGGTTGACCAGTCTTTTGGATAATCAGCTATGGGGCTATCGCGGCCGGATAGCGTCGACCTGGTCAGTGCGCGAAGCGCCACTTGCGGCAGACGCGCCCGTCTGGCAAGTGATTCACGAGTTTCCCAAACCTATAGCGGAGCTTCCTGCCGCGCAGTTACCTGGGCAAACCCGGCCAGCAACGGCTTTGCTTCCGTTGGCCTTACCGTTGCCGTTGCCATGGCGTCTCCCGGACACGGTGGCCTACGGTGCGGTGTTCGCTTCAGCCGACGAGGCGGCCCAGAGTCAACATGTGCTTGACCGAGATTGGCAAGAAGAGGCAAGCGCCTGTTTCTCCTTCATCCTCAAACATCGGGAACGTGACGAGTACATCGCCACTGAGCGGGTTCCCGTCAGCGCTGTGCAGAGCAATCTGTTTGAGTTGAATAGCCTGTTTGCCGTGCAACGAACCGCTCCTTGGTATCGATTCCCTGAAGGCTTCGAGTTACACGCCAACTGGTATTCGCATCATCACGTGGAGGATCCGGCAAAAAGTCCGGACGACTGGCTGGCCCATTACTTCATTTCGCCAGATAACCTGACAACCTCGATGTATTACGGACGCCGTCGTCCGGTAATAGCATCAGACGATCCGGCAGCTCTTTATATAACAGCGCGCGATGGCGCCCTGTTGAAATACGCAAGAAGCAAGTCCAGCAAGCTGTTTCATGACGCTACGTCGCAAGGTACGCTCGAGACAATCAAGAACCATCTGGCATCCGGGAAATGGCTGCCGACCGATTTTGTTCATGAGGTCGCCAACAGTGGCGAACTCGCAGTGATGCGCGCCGGTTTATGCTGGGACCGGACCGGGCCGGTCAATGTGACCTGGCAGCCGTACGCCAATCTGCAGCGGTGCTGGCTCGGCCCGGTTTTTCAGACGGCTGACGACGCGGCTATCCACGCCAGAACGTTGCTTCCCGTTGTGACCGACAGCGTATATGGCGGCCTGATTCTGGAGACGGCCGAGAAGCGTTATGTGGCCACCGCACCGATTGAAGTCAGCCATGAAGATTTCGATGTCACCCAGGTTTGCCCTGAGGAAAGCCGGACCTATGGATTATTTCCCCTCGGTTGTCACATCGTGGCACGCTACCGATCACGCATCGCTCGTGAGGCGTCGCTGGTCGTATCGCCGGTTCAGAAACAGATCTATCTGAACATGTTTTCGGTCGACGTACTGGAGTCGGCATTCAACAGGCGCGGGGTGACAGACCGCTACCGCGTGCTGGCGGACGGCTCGCTGGTGCGCTACAAACCGGAGCCATTGCACGAATACCTGTTTGCACCGGACGGTTCGGTGCTCAGTTACCAGCCGCAAGCCGAACTTTTTTCGCAGCTGCTTGGCCAGGGCGATCGATTTCCCGCCATTGATGCAAAGGCGATAAAGCAGGGCTTGCGCAGCAGGCATTTGCAGCCCGTTGAATGGATCAACGCCCTGGCCAAGGGGGGGCGTCTGCAGGTGATCAAGGGTAGCGACATCTGGGGGCTGCCACGCCGGGTATCCGTCTGGGCGCCTTATTCGACCGATCTTTTGCGGACGAGAGACTACGACAAGGCCCTGAGCAGACCCGCCTGCAGTCCACAGTTCGTTCAGGTAGATGCTGCCGCCAGATATGTTCACGAAGCGTCTGTGAGCCGGGAAACGGCGGCCTTCGGTTACATTCTGGGTAATCCGGAGGGGATTTTTCTCGCAACCCTGCCCGTGGCGGTACAGCGTTCGGCGTTGGCTCTGGATCGGGTCTTCGAACAGGGCAAGCTGTTTTCAGATTTTACTCTGCACGCCATGTATCTTCGAGCAGCGCTGCCGCCGTTGGGCGTGCGATCTGACGATGTGCGCCAGTTCTTTTTTCTGCCGAGCGATATTCAGTTGGCGTGCTTGCGGGCCGACACACCGCAGGGATATCTGCCAATCTACTTTTCCTGCGCGGATGGGGCGTTGTTGAAACTGCAGTTGCATGCGTTCGAGCCAGGCGAGTTTTACGACCAGTTCGGACAGATCGAGTTTCGTCCCAATGCATTTGTATCAGTACAACAGGCCGCAGCCGATGAAAGGGAAATTGCCAAAGGCACGTTCAGGATTTCTGCCTATGTTCACCGAATGGCACGAGCGGGCAAGTTAGAGGTTATCGAGAGCAGCGATCACTGGTCGCGACATGGCGAGGTGGTAGACAGTTGGCAACCACGACAGGTCGATGTCGACCGTGAGCAACGTTGGCAGGAAAATCCGGTCCCGGCGCTGGGCCCGGTTTTCCATCACCCCGACGATGCTGCACGCCATACACAAAAGCGTGCGACCGAGTCCGTTTTCGATGTCGGCCATGAGAGCGCCATCCTGGCTTCGGCAACCGGCAGTCAATTTGTGCCGCTCGAGCCCATGCTCTGGTCCGCACATGACCGAAACCCGCTGGCGCGGATATTCCTGTCGGCGAATGACGCATCGGCCAGTTGGCGACACCCGGCGCCGCATTATCCCGAAGGTTACACACCGGTCGCTGCTCATCAGTTGCACCTGTCAGGCAACACCACTCTGGGGCAGGACGCGGAGGAGGTGGGAGTCAACTTTGCCGCACCTGAGCTCGTGTACGCCCACACCCATGATCTGAAGAGCAGGGGTTTTGATATCCAGCATTATTTTTACTCGACGCCACATCAGGTATTGCTTAAATACACACCAAGTTATTCAGATGCCGAAAGGGATCTGTTGCTGACCCGATCGGTGTTTTTCCTGGGTGGGCGCTGGACCAACCGGCTAAGTCCCGGGGAATTCATTTCACGTCTCATGGCACTCGGTGAGTTCCGGGTACTCGTCGCAGGACACTACTGGCGGCAGACCGGGCTGATAAGACGCGGCTGGAACCTGCTGCGCCAACAGCCGTCGCCCCAAGGCCCTGTCCGTGTCCGGGATGAGTTGTAACTGACGATAGCGGGCCTCGACAAAGGAGTGTGCCGCCGGCGGCCACTCTTCGTTGAGTCCGACTCAAGTCGAGACCGACTCAGTCCGCCCAACGCGCGACAGCAGCAGGCGGTCAAGCAACCACACCACCACCAGCGAAGCCCCCACCAGCGGAAATATCGCCGCCAGCGCCAACATGATCACCACGCCGGTTTTCCATTTCGGCAGGTCATGCCGTAGCGGCGGTACGCCGAATTTGCCTTGCGGCCGACGCTTCCACCAGATCACCACGCCGCTGACGGCGCTGAGCAGAATCATCAGGCAGATCAGCAGCACGACGATCTGATTAAAGGTGCCGAACATTTTTCCTTCGTGGAGCATCACGCCAATTTCGGTGGCCCGCGCTACTGCGCCGTATTGCTCGAAACGCACATCGGCGAGGACCTTGCCGGTGTACTGATCGACATGCAGAGTCGCGTCGTTGCGCGGGTCATCGGCGAACACGGCGATGGTGAACACGCCGGTGGCAGTGGTCGGCAGGGTGATGCTGTAACCCGGCTCGACCTTGCGCTGGGTGGCGATGTTTTGCACGTCTTGCAGGCTGATGGCGGGTGCTGCGGGGCCCGCGTTGGCGGCACCGTGGGCCATGTGCTCGGCGTGATCGCCGGACATCGGCATCGGCGTATTTTCCATCGCCCATGGCACGGTCTGGCGGCTGGCGGTGTTCAGGCTGCGCGCCTCGACGTCGGAGGTCGGCACGTTGTCCCACATCGCGGCCGGGAACACGTTCCACACTTGCGCATATTGCTTGCCCCAGAAACCGGTCCAGGTCATGCCGCTGAGCAACATTACCAGCAACAGTGTGGCCCCCCAGAACCCGGTGACCGCGTGCAGATCACGCCACAACACGCGGCCGCGACTGTTCAGGCGCGGCCACAGAATCCCCGCTGCCTGACCGCGGGGCCACCACAGGAACAGGCCGGACACGACCAGCACCACGCCCCAACCGGCAGCCATTTCGATAAGACGGTCACCGACGGTGCCGATCATCAATTCACCGTGGATCGCGCGGGCGATGGCTTGCAGATTCTGCTTGGCATCCTGCTCGCCAAGGATGTCACCGTGGTATGGATCGACGAATACGTTGAGTTCGTGGCCGGCGTTCTTCACCACAAACTGTGCGCTGCGCTCGGCGTTGACCGGTGGCAGGTATTGGGTGACCTGGCCTTGTGGATAAGCGTTCTTGACCCGTTGCAACAGGTCATCGGCCGAGACGGTGTGATGACCGGCGGGGACGTTGAGCAGGCTGCTGTACATCAGTGAATCGAGCTGTGGTTTGAACAGATAAATGATGCCGGTCAGGGCCAGCATCACCATGAACGGGGCGACGAACAGGCCGGCGTAAAAATGCCAACGCCAGGCCAGGTTGTAGAAGTTCGGTTTGGGCTGTTTCATCACGTGTGCTCCGCTTGGCGAATTTTTTAGAGCAAAAGATCGCAGCCTTCGGCAGCTCCTACAGGGTTTACGCGCTCCCATGTAGGAGCTGGCGCAGCCTGCGATCTTTTGACTTTTTTGTTAGAAACTCATGTCGACCTTGGTCCAGAGCGTGCGCCCCGGTTCATTGATCGCTTGCGGGTCATTGGCCGGGTAGCCGAACCCGGCGTTGCCCGCCAGGTTCAGGTGTTCGGCGTAAGCCTTGCCGAACAGGTTGTCGACGCCGCTGCTGACCTTCCAGTTCTTGTTGATCCGATAGGCACCGTTCAGCGAGAACACGCCGAAGCCGGAACTCTTGTCGTAATCCTTGCCGACCACGTTGCCCTTGTTCTGGTCGATACGGTTTTGCGCGGCAACCACCCTCCACAGTGCGCCAGCGCTCCAGCTGTCTTCGGTATAGGTCAGACCGAAGCGTGCATCCAGTGGCGGCATTTGCGGCAAGGCCGAACCGTCGCTGCTGTTCTTGCCCCAGGCGTAGGCCAGGGTCGCATCGGCTTTCCAGTGGTCGGTGAGTCTGTAGGCGGCACCGAGTTCACCACCCATGATTCGCGCGTCGATGTTTTCGGCGCGCGAGGTGCTCATGCCCATCATCCCGGGCGTGTAATCAAAGAGGATGTAATCGCGCACCGCGCCGATATAACCCGAGGCCCAGGCTTCGAGGTCGGCGCTCTTGTAGTTCACGCCAAAATCGAACTGAGTGGTCTTTTCCGGTTTGATCGAATCGAACGCGTTGACCGATCCTGCTGGGCCGGACTTGGGCGAAAACAGCTCCCAGTAATCCGGGAAGCGTTGCGCGTGGCCCAAACCTGCATAGAGCGTGGTCGGGCTGTCGGCAAGATCATGCTCGTAGCGGATGAAACCACTCGGCAGGGTGTCTGCGCGGGTGGCGTCGGCGGTCGGGTTCGGGCGAGTCATCATTCCCGAGCCAGTGGTCTGTCGGTAATCCTTGGCCGAGGCACGGTCGACGCGGGCGCCGCTGATCAGCCGGTCGCGGTCGGCGGCGTACCAGGTCATCTCGCTGAACACGCCGTAGTTATGGAAATCGGCGTCCTTGCTGTACGGCTGATCCTTGTAGGTGTCGATGCCCATGCCGCTGCGCTGACGGTGTTCGTTGGTCTGCGCATCGAGGCCGGTGATCAGTTGAATATCAGCCCAGCGCCAGGTCGCCTTGATCCGTGCGCCGAGGGTGCGGCGGTCGACGTTGGACGCCATCGGCCCCGACATCATGCCGGTGCCGGACGGCGTGCGCAGGGTGTAGTTGTCCATGACGTGGTCGGCGTAGTTGTAGTAGACCTGCGCTTCGAGTTTCTCCAGCACGTCGGTGATGTTGGATTTTTCGAAACGCAGGCCGAGGCTTTCACGCAAGAACTGCGAACCATCCATGCCGCGTCCCGCGTAGCGTGCTTCGCCATCACCCTTGCCGGCGGTCAGTTCGATCAGGGTGTCGGCGTCCGGTGTCCAGCCGACGGCGATATCGCCGTTCCACTTGTCGTAGCGCGAGGCGACGATGTCGTTGTTGCCGTCACGGTAATCGTCGGAATGCGCGGTGTTGCCGATCACTCGCACGTAACCCAACGGCCCGCCGGCAGCGGCGTCGACGACCTTGTCGAAGCGTCCGTGGGAGCCGACAAGGATGCTTGCGTTTACCCGTGTGCCGAGTTCGCCGAAGCTCTCCGGTTCACGGTCAAACAGCACCGTACCCGCCGACGCGCCCGGGCCCCAAAGCACGGTTTGCGGGCCTTTGATCACCGTAAGTTTGTCGTAGGTTTCCGGCG
This sequence comes from Pseudomonas sp. M20, assembly GCF_045037865.1. Taxonomy (NCBI): domain Bacteria; kingdom Pseudomonadati; phylum Pseudomonadota; class Gammaproteobacteria; order Pseudomonadales; family Pseudomonadaceae; genus Pseudomonas; species Pseudomonas sp. M20. The sequence continues at coordinate 5,026,097 of NZ_CP173611.1, read as the reverse complement.
AGATGTACGAGGTCGGCGCATCCATCCGACCCGGGCAGGCACCGAGCATCATGCTGCCGTTGGTGAGGATGTTCAGGCGTGAGCCGAACATGCCGCGCAGCACCGGATCGCCGTTGGTGCCGCCATTGCGCACCAGTGCGAAGCCGGGAATAGTCTTCAGATAATCGCCGCCATCGCTGGCCGGCACCGGTTGGCGCGGGTCTTTTGGATTGGTGACGATGGTCAGCGGCGAGCTCGGGGCGATTGCGGTAATTACCGTCGGGCTGAGTTCTTCGTTGTGCGCGGCGTGATCATCGGCCAGCGCCAGCGGGGACAGCAGTACGCCGCAAAGGACGGCGGTAGCGTGCCTGAAACGAATCCGCGACTCGTTCAAAGCGAAGGACGCCGGGGCAGTGCCCGAGCGTGAAACAGCAGCAAACCTGGACATGACAATTTCCATCAAACAGTCGTAAACGACACGGCCGGCAGCCTGAGGCTGTCTTCTCAACCGTGTGCAATCAAAGGTGCGTGTTTACGCTGCGATGGGCGGGGCGCGACTGCGGGCGCCGGGGAAGAAGGGTTGCCGGGCGTGGCCCAGGCGCGGGGAGGGCGGGGTGAAGGTGTTCAGCGGCGGGATGTTGAAGGCGACAAAATCGCCGGCTCCGGTCAGTGCCGGGCAATTGAACAGCAGGCTGCAATAGCCGCACTTTTCCCACAGCACGTGGTGCGAGGATTGCGGCGGGCAGTGTTCGGCATTCGATTTCGCCTCATGCCCAGAGTGATCCATGCCCAGCATGTCCATCGACATGTCCATGTCCATGCTCATCGGCATCGAAGTCGAGGCGTGTTGATCCATCGGCATCGACTGAGAAATCAGTGGGCCGATGAAGATCATCAACATGGCGAACAGGGCGATCCAGCTGCCGCGAGTCAGGTGTCGAGTCTGACGGCGTTGCAGTGGCGGCCTGGCGCTCAGCGGGCGCATGGGCGGAGTCTGCCGGAGGGCTTACTGAGCGTGCGCGTGGGCCTGCGTGGTTTCCGGCGGTTTCTTCTGCACCGAGACTTCGACGGTGACGTCACCGGCCTTCTCGAAATGCATCGTCAGCGGGAAGCGTTTGCCGTCGCTGAGCAGGCTGCGATCAGGCGGGTTGAGCAGCATCACGTGATAGGCCATCGGCGCAAACGTCACGTTGCCGCCAGCCGGGATGGCCACGCTCGGCACTTGCTGCATTTTCATCAAGTCGCCCTGCATGACGTGTTCGTGCAGTTGCGCTTCTGGAGCAATCGGCGAGTCGACGCTGACCAGGCGGTCGTCCGTCTTGCCTCCGTTGTGAATGACGAAGTAGGCGGCAACGGTGGGCGCATTCGGCGGCAACTCTTGCGACCACGGATGGGCGATTTCCAGCTCGCCCACCTTGTATTCGTGAGCATGGGCAAAGCACGCCGGCAACAACAGCGCAGCGACGACGATGAATTTGTTCAACATGGCAGTTCTCCAGAACGGTTTGAAACGCAGGTCAATTGCGCGAACAAATCAAACCAGAGGGGAAGCGCGGGGATTGAGACTCGGCCATTGCTGGCGCGGCGTGGGCGTTTGCAGCAAGGCGGGCGCCACGCTGCGATTGCTTTCATAGCGGGCGAAATACAGCTGCGGCGAATGCCCCGGCAGCGCCACCAACGGCGCAGAACCCGAGCAGCACCAGCAATGCTGCATGTTCGAATGAGTGTCGTTGTTCGGGGCCTTCTGATCGGTGGCGCCGATGTTGATCGCCACCATCTTCGTCCCGCTACCGGTGCAGAAACTGCTCCAGAGCAATTGCTCGGCCGGTGAACTGGCCGCCTGCGCCATCGCCCCGGTCATCGGCATGGCGAGCATGTTGAACAGCACTGCAAAGCAGGCGATCCAGGCAATTGCCAGCCGGTGTCGGTTCATGGGACAGATCCATTGGGTGGGCGATCAGGCGCGGCTATTTAGCCTGATCAGGGCCGATAAGTAAAAAAGCGTCGTGCGGTTTGGTGTCGCAGCGCCTTCACAGTGTTACGGCATGCAATCGCAAACCCAGAGCCTTCATGACTTTCATGATAGTTGCGAATTCGGGATTGCCAGTGCTACTGAGCGCTTTATAAAGACTTTCGCGGCCCAAACCTGCATCCCGCGCCACTTGTGTCATGCCTTGAGCTCGGGCGATGTCATTGAGTGCTGCACGAATCAGAACGCCATCGCCTTCATCGTCGTCAAAACAGGCATCCAGATATGCCGCCATATCCTCGGGAGTCTTAAGGTACTCGACGGCGTCAAAACGGGTGAATTCTTCGGTCATGATTTACTCCTCATTTCCGATGTTATGAGCCATTTGCACGGCGCGTTTGATATCTCTCTTTTGTGTCGATTTGTCGCCCCCGATCAACAGCAGATAAATCACTTCGCCTTTACGTGTGAAGTACATTCTGTAACCAGGGCCGTAATGAACACGCATTTCATAAACGGTGTCACCGACGAAGCCGCAATCGCCGAAGTTGCCATGTTCGGCTGTTTTAATCCTGGAGATGATTCGGCCTTTCCCTTTGATGTCTTTTAAGGAGTCGAGCCATTCGGAAAATATGCGGGATCGTTCAAAAGAGATCATGTCGGGATCGTATTCCTTGGGATACAAGCTGGCAAGCCGCTTTTCTCGGCTGGCTGCTTGTAGGGATTAAAGGAACCGAAGTATTGGAGTGAGGGTGTAGTGAAGAACAGTCGGCTGCGTCCTCAAAATTTGCAGGTAAATTCACAGATAAATACGAAATGATGAAAAGTCTTACGACGTCAGGGCTTCAAGGACTTCAGACGCTGATCGAAACTCCCGATCACCCCCCGGCAACCCCGGACGCTTCAACACAATCACCGGCAGCCCACGCTCGCGCGCCACTTCCAGCTTCGGCTCGGTGGCGGTGCTGCCGCTGTTCTTGCTGATCAACACATCAATCTGCCGCCGCTCGAACAGCGCTCGCTCATCCTCCAGCAGAAACGGCCCGCGTGCGCCGATCACTTCGCAGCGTTCGTTGCCGGGGTAGACGTCGAGCGCGCGCAGGGTCCAGAACTGTTCCGCAGGGATCTCATCGAGGTGTTGCAGCGGTTCACGGCCGAGGGTGAACAGTGGACGGCGGAAAGGCTTGAGGGCAGCGATCAGCTCGGCCCAGTCGCTGACTTCGCGCCAGTCATCTCCGGGCTGCGGCTGCCACGCCGGACGGCGCAATGCCCAGCAAGGGATGCCAGTCAGTTGTGCGGCGCTCGCAGCGTTCTGGCTGATCTGTGCGGCATAGGGATGCGTGGCGTCGAGCAGCAGGTCGATGCCTTCGTCGCGAATGAACTGCGCCAGACCTTCGGCGCCACCGTAACCACCAACCCGCACCTGACAGGTCAGATCCGTCGGCACTCGGCCAACACCCGCCAGGCTATAGATATGTTCCGGCCCCAGCGTGCGGGCAATCGCCAGTGCTTCGGTGACGCCGCCGAGCAGTAAAATCCGCTTCATGCTAAACCTCCGGCATGCCCGACAATCCCGCCCTGACGATCAATCGCAAACACCTCGACCTGTACCTGCGCCGGCACCACGCTGCGGGCGAAATTCAATGCATGTCGACAGACTTCATCTCCGAGGGCAATTCCCTCCGCACTGGCCATCGCCAAGGCTTGCTGACTGGTATTGGCCTCGCGAATGCCTTGCTGCAACGCCTCATCGGCGCCAATCGCTGCCGCCCATTCCGCCAGTTGCGGCAAGTCGATGCTCGAATGCCGCGAATGCAGATCCATATGTCCTGCCGCCAACTTGCTGATCTTGCCGAAGCCGCCGCACAGGCTGAGTTTATCCACAGGCACTTTGCGCAAATGCTTGAGCACGGCGCCGACGAAGTCGCCCATTTCGATCAGGGCGATTTCCGGCAGATCGTAGACCCGGCGCATGGTGTCTTCGCTGGCATTACCGGTGCAGGCAGCGATGTGCAGATAACCGTTGGTTTTCGCCACATCGATGCCTTGATGGATCGAGGCGATGTAAGCCGCGCATGAGAACGGCCGGACGATGCCGCTGGTGCCGAGGATCGACAGCCCGCCAAGAATGCCCAGCCGTGGGTTCATGGTTTTCAGTGCCAGCGCTTCGCCGCCCTCGACGTTGACCGTGACGTCGAAACCGCCGGCATAACCGGTCTCGGCGGCGAGCAGCGTCAGGTGATCGCTGATCATTTTGCGTGGCACCGGGTTGATCGCCGGCTCACCAACGCCTAGCACCAGTCCCGGCCGGGTCACGGTACCGACGCCGGCACCGGCATTGAAACGAATCCCCGGTTCACTCAAAAGCCGAACCCGCGAATAAAGCAGCGCACCGTGGGTCACGTCCGGATCGTCGCCGGCATCCTTGATCGTCCCGGCCTCGGCGCCGTCATCGGTCAAGCGACAGAATTCCAGGCGCATCTGCACCTGCTTGCCTTTGGGCAACACGATCTGCACCGCATCGGCTGAAACCCCGCCGAGCAACAGGCGCGCGGCGGCAAGGCTGGTGGCGGTGGCGCAGCTGCCAGTGGTCAGGCCGCTACGCAGCGGCGCGGGTTGTTCGGCGGTTTCGTCACGCATCGAGGGGTTTGACCAGATCGAGAAGGGTGATCGGCAACGCCTGACGCCAAGTGTCAAACTCGCCGAGCGGCTGCGCCTGGGCAACATGGATGCGCGTCAGCTCGCCACCGTAACGTTCACGCCAGCTCATCAGGGTGACTTCACTTTGCAGGGTCACCGCGTTGGCGACCAGACGGCCACCGGGTTTGAGTTGTTCCCAACAGGTTTCGAACACGCCCTTACGGGTCACGCCGCCGCCGATGAAAATCGCGTCCGGGCGCTCCAGCCCAGCCAATGCCTGCGGAGCCTTGCCGCGAATCAGCTGCAGGCCGGGTACGCCCAGTGCATCGCGGTTGTGCTCGATCAATTGCTGACGGCCATCATCGGCCTCGATGGCCAAGGCGCGGCAACTCGGGTGCGCGCGCATCCACTCGATGCCGATCGAACCGCTGCCGGCGCCGACATCCCAGAGCAGTTCGCCGGGTGTCGGGGCGAGACGCGCGAGGGTGATGGCGCGCACGTCGCGCTTGGTCAGTTGGCCGTCATGCTGGAACGCTGAGTCTGGCAATCCAGCAAGGCGTGACAGGCGCGGGGTATTGGCATTGGCCAGACATTCGACGGCGATGACATTGAGGTCGGCTATCGGCGTGTCACTCCAGGCGTTGGCGCTGCTGTCGATGCGCCGCTCGGTGTCACCGCCCAGATGCTCGAGAACGGTAAAACGACTCGAGCCAAAGCCGCGCTCGCGGAGCAATTGCGCAACAGCCGTCGGGCTCTGACCGTCGTTGCTCAGCAACAACAGCCGCACACCGCTGAACAGTTGTGCATTGAGTGCCGCCAGTGGCCGGGCCACTAGCGACAGCGTCACCACATCCTGCAACGGCCAGCCGAGGCGGGCAGCGGCCAGTGAACAGGACGACGGCGCGGGCACAATCAGCATCTCCTCGCTCGGCACCTGGCGGGCGAGGCTGGCACCGACGCCGTAGAACATCGGGTCACCGCTGGCCAGCACGCAGACCGCATCGCCACGCTGCTCAAGCACCGGTGCGAGGGAAAACGGGCTGGGCCACAATTGCCGTTCGCCACGAATACACACCGGCAGCAGGTCCAGTTGACGCTGGCCACCGACGATCCGCGAGGCGCTCAGCAGGGCACGCCGGGCATTTTTGCCCAGGCCCTTGAAGCCGTCTTCACCGATTCCCACTACCGTCAGCCAGGGTGACATCTATATTCCTCTAAACACGCCGTTCCGACGGGCAGACTTTTCATGCCAGCGGACAAAGCAGGCATAATACCGCGCCTTCGCCCGTGAAGCGCCTTTCCCACGCAGCCGGTCAGCCCCTTGAACGAACGCCCGATGTCCACCGCTTTACGCCCCTCGGCCTGCCCGGGGTTGCTGCGTATCGTCCAGGCACTGGACGGCGGCATCTGCCGGATCAAGCTCAATGGCGGTTCGATCAGCGCCGATCAGGCCGACGCGGTGGCCGATGCTGCCGAACAGTTCGGCGGGGCTATCGAGGCGACCAACCGCGCCAATCTGCAAATCCGTGGGATCGGCCAGCAATCTGCAGCGCTGATCGAGCGTTTGCTCGCCGCCGGCCTCGGCCCGCGCACGGCGGCCGGTGACGATGTGCGCAATCTGATGCTCAGCCCCGCTGCCGGGATCGACCGGCAGATGCACTTCGATACTCGGCCTCTCGCCGAACAGATACTCGACACGCTGCAAAGCCATCCACGTTTCCACGAGTTGAGCGCCAAGTTCGCTGTGCTACTGGATGGCGGGGAAACCTTGGCGATGCTCGAACATCCCCACGACCTGTGGTTGTCGGCGTTCGAGCGTGACGGTGAAACCTTGCTGGCGTTCGGTCTGGCCGGATGCCCAACGGATCGTGCACTGGGCGCGGTGTTGCCGGGGCACGGCCATGCACTTGTGGTGGCGGTACTGGAATTGTTTCTTGAGTTGGCGCGCCCCGAGCAAACGCGCATGCGCCATTTGCTCGACGAGTTGCCGCTCTCGGCGTTTATCGGGCAACTGAGCACGCGCTTGCCGATCAAGCTGATCAGCCATTGGCAGCGCGCGGCTGTTGCGGACGATCTGCACATCGGCGCTCATCCGCAAAATACCTCGGGGCGGGTGTACATCGGTGCAGTGCCGGCGCTGGGCCGTCTCGATCCGGCGATGCTGCGCGGGGCTGCGCAACTAGCCCGCCAGTTCGGCAATGGCAGCTTGCGTTTCACACCTTGGCAAAGCCTGCTGTTGCCGGATGTCAAAGCAAGCGATGCGGCTCAAGTGATCGAGGGTCTTGAGCAACTGAACCTGCTGACCCGCGCTGCCGAACCCCTTGCACGCCTGATCGCCTGCACCGGTTCCAATGGCTGCGGCAAAGGCCTGGCCGACACCAAGCAGGACGCCCGCCATCTGGCGACGTTGCTGCCTTCTGCCCTCAACATCCACCTCAGTGGCTGCACGCGCTCGTGCGCCGCCGCCCACTGTGCCCCGGTGACGTTGCTGGCCGTCAATCCCGGTCATTACGACCTCTATTTTCGCGATGCGACGTTGCCGGGTTTCGGCGCGTTGCACGCACGCAACCTTACTATTGAAGCGGTCGCGACCCTGCTCGCCACCCGCTCTCGGAGCCCCCTTGATGCTTGATTACATCCGCGACGGTCAGGAGATTTATCGCAACTCCTTCGCGATCATTCGCCGCGAGGCCAATCTGGCGCGCATCCCGGCCGATCTGGAAAAACTCGCGGTGCGGGTGATCCACGCCTGCGGCATGGTCGAGGCCATTGACGGTCTGCAATTCTCCGAAGGCGCGGGCAAGGCCGGGCGCGATGCGCTGGCCGCCGGTGCGCCGATTCTGTGTGATGCGCGAATGGTCTCCGAAGGCGTGACCCGTGCACGCCTGCCGGCCAATAACGAAGTGATCTGCACCTTGCGCGACGACAGCGTGCCGGAGCTGGCACGAGAGCTGGGTAACACCCGTTCCGCTGCCGCGCTGGAGCTTTGGCGTCCGCATCTGGAAGGCAGCGTGGTGGTAATCGGCAACGCGCCGACAGCGCTGTTCTATCTGCTGGAAATGCTCGATGCCGGCGCACCGAAACCGGCGCTGATTCTTGGTTTCCCGGTCGGCTTCGTCGGCGCTGCCGAATCGAAAGCCGCGCTGGCCGCCGACAGCCGTGGCGTGCCGTTCGTGATCATGCAAGGCCGCCTCGGTGGTAGCGCCATGGCCGCCGCCGCCGTCAATGCCCTCGCCACGGAGATCGAATGATGCAGGCCAAAGGACGTTTGCTTGGCCTGGGCGTCGGCCCGGGTGATCCGGAACTGATTACGGTCAAAGCCCTGCGCCTGCTGCGCGAATCGCCGGTGGTGGCGTACTTCGTCGCTAAGGGCAAAAAGGGCAACGCCTTCGGCATCATCGAGGCGCACCTGCAAGAAGCGCAGAACCTGCTGCCGCTGGTCTACCCGGTGACCACCGAAGCGCTGCCGGCGCCGCTTTCCTATGAGCAAGTCATCAGCGATTTCTACGACGAAGCCGCCGAGACGGTCGCGGCGCATCTGGATGCCGGTCGCGATGTCGCGGTGATCTGTGAAGGTGATCCGTTCTTCTACGGTTCCTACATGTACCTGCACGATCGCCTCGCCACTCGTTATGAAGCCCAAGTGGTGCCGGGCGTGTGCTCGATGCTGGGTGGCGCTTCGGTGCTCGGCGCGCCGCTGGTGTATCGCAATCAGAGCCTGTCGGTGCTCTCGGGCGTGTTGCCCCATGAAGAGTTGAAGCGGCGTCTGGCCGATGCCGACGCGGCGGTGATCATGAAGCTGGGGCGCAATTTCCCCAAAGTGCGTCAGGTCCTCGAAGAACTGGGTCTGGCCGAACGCGCGCTGTATGTCGAGCGTGCGACCATGGCCAATCAGAAGATCGTGCCGATGGATCAGGTCGAGCCGATGTCGTCGCCGTACTTCTCGCTGATCATTGTGCCGGGCGAACGGTGGCAAGGCTGATGACTCAATCTACGCCAGCCATCGTCATTCTCGGTCAGGGTAGCCTGGCCACCGCACGGCGCATTCAGCAGGTCTATCCGGCGGCGCAGATCCACGGCCTCGCCGGGCGCGTCGAAGGCGCCGATTGCACCTATCAGGAATTCGGCGTGACCCTGCGCGCGCTGTATCAGCAGGACACACCGATCATTGCCCTGTGCGCGGCCGGCATCGTCATCCGCACGCTGGCGCCGCTGTTGCTGGAGAAGGGCGCCGAACCGGCAGTGCTCGCCGTGGCCGAAGACGGCAGCGCCGTGGTGCCGCTGTTGGGTGGCCTCGGCGGGGTGAATGTCATGGCGCGAGAGATTGCAGCCTCGTTGCAGGTTGCAGCAGCGATCACCACCAGCGGCGAGTTGCGTTTTGGCACGTGCCTGCTCAACCCTCCGAGCGGTTACGCCCTGGGCGATCTGGAACTTGGCAAGCGTTTTGTCTCCGACCTGTTGGCCGGTCACAGCGTGCGCATCGAAGGCGCGGCGCCGTGGCTGGATCAGGCGCAGTTGCCGGAAGATCCGCAGGCGCAGCGCTCGATTCATGTCGGCAGTGCCGCGCGTGAGGCGAGTGCCAATGAGTTACTGATCTATCCACGCAGTGTGGCGGTGGCGGTGAGTGCCGAAACAGCGGACCTGGCGGGTGCCGTTCGCAGCGCGTTGCAGCAGGCGAAGATCGCCGTGCAGTCGCTGGGCTGTCTGCTGGCCAGCGCGACGCAAATGGCTTCGCCATTTTTGCGTGAAGCGGCGCTCGAGTTGGGTGTGCCGCTGCGCTTTGTCGCGGCACAAAGCAACCTCGAAACCCTGGCGCGTGTCGCAGTGCCTGCGGCAACTGTCCTGACTGGCCACAGCATGGCAATCGCGGTCGCCGAGCAGCCTTTGGATGTTTCGAACATCGGCCGGCCACGCGGACGTCTCGCCGTAATCGGCCTTGGCCCCGGCGCTGCCGAACTGATGGTGCCAGCGGTGAAGGCCGAACTGTCCCGCGCCACCGATGTGCTCGGTTACGAAACCTACGTACGCATGGCCGGGCCGTTTCGCGACGATCAAGTGCAGCACTGCACCGACAACCGCGAAGAAATGCAACGCGCCCGTCACGCCTTCAGACTGGCCGCCGAGGGGCGCTCGGTGATCGTTGTGTCCTCGGGCGATCCGGGTGTATTCGCCATGGCGGCGGCAGTGCTTGAAGCCTTGCACGAGTCGGCCGATCCGGCGTGGCACAGCGTCGATCTGGAAATCCTTCCGGGCGTTTCCGCTTCGCTGGCCACCGCCGCGCAGGCCGGTGCGCCACTGGGCCATGACTTCTGCGTGATGTCGCTGTCGGACAACCTCAAACCCTGGTCGATCATCGAAAAGCGTCTGGATCTGGCCGCCGAAGCAGATCTGGCCTTGGCGTTCTACAACCCGATCTCCCGTGCGCGTCCGTGGCAGCTGGGCCGGGCGCTGGAAATCGTTGCGCAGCATCGCGCACCTGAAACGCCAGTGGTGTTAGGGCGCGACATCGGTCGTCCGGGTCAGACTCTGCGTACCACGACCCTGGGCGCGTTGACCCCGGAGCAAGTGGATATGCGCACCATGGTGTTGGTTGGTTCTTCGACAACTTGCACGTTTCCACGGGCAACCGGTGGCGATTGGGTCTACACACCGCGCTGGTATGGTGAAAAACCTGTGGTTTGAGAAAGTCGTGTTGAGCGTCCTGCGAAGTTGTAAGCAACTGCTTTAGGCGTGATATCAGGTTAAAGATCCGGATTGAGTCATCCCGCTCGAACACAAGGCCGCCAATCTTCTGGATTGGCGGCCTTGTGCGTTTGTACGCGGGTAAGAAAACAGGCAATTCATTGCCACATGGTTCAAGCGTAAACCTTGAGTGTTATTGGATGTTTCACCGGACACCGCTTGAGTTTTTTGCGGTTTGAGTGGGGCGCTTCGGCTCAATAGTTTCGTGGTCAACGAAGCCGCTATTGAAGAAGTGTCACGATGAAAACCAACCAGCCGTACGAAATCATGTCCGCCAAAGACTTCTCGCAGCTGCGGCGGGCGCTGAGCGCGTTTGCCGGCAGCGCTGAATACAAGGCGTTGCTGTCGCACTATGAACTTGCCAGACAAACCACTGATGACCCGCAGCGACTGCTGTTGATCAAGCTGTTTCAGGAGGCGCTGGAATCGTTGCTCCAACGCAGGGCTCTGCCCGTTTCCGAAGCCATCGGCCAGATCCGATCGGATCTCGTCAAGTCTGTCACCAGGCTGGAGGATACGCACGCCATGCTCCATGGCGAGGCCCGGCCCGTGGCGAAAATCATGCATTTTGTCTGGGTGGGCGGCAGTGAAATCGGGGGCAATCAGCGCGACTACATGAACATCTGGCGCCAGGTGCTGGAGCCGCAGGGTTACCGCTTCAACCTCTGGTACGACAGTGATGCATTGCTGGCCTTTGAAATGAACCGGGTGATTCTCGACAGCGCCAGAGCGGCGGCGATGGAAGCGGGCGGTGACAAAGTCGACAAGGCCTTTCAGCTGTCGCAGATGATCGAAGACCGTGCACGGGTGCTCAAGCAGCAGATGTTTGCGCATCTCCAGCAACCGCAGTGGCTCGGTCGAGCCGACGAGGCGCGTATCGACTTGCTGGTCCGCGCTTACGGCAAGGATCGAGCGACGCTCGAAGCCTTTCGCCAACGCTGCCTGCAGACGCATCAGGCGATGGTTGGTGCGGACTTGCAGCTGCGTGATGTCAGCCACGAATTTGCCGGACACTTTCTGCAGGATGTCTACCAACGCGAAGTGGCCATGCGTGGCAACTTCGCAGCGGCGAGCGATGTGGTGCGGTTGCAGGCCGAGTACCTGGAGGGCGGCCGTTACAGCGACATGGATTACTTGCCACCGCTGGCGGACACGTTGGCAGGCGTCGATATATCCAGCGTCGGCGAAGAAGGCCGAATCGGCGTTTTGCAATTGCTGTTGAACCACAATGAAGCGCTGATGCCGGGACGCGACCGGCAACGCTATCTCGATCGCACCGACAAGATCCCCGCAGAACATCTCGAGGCATTGACAGCGTTTGCCCGTGAGCAACACCCGCTAAGCGAGATCTTTGTCGCACCACAAGATCGCGCGGTGCCACGGGACGCGCTTCGTCTGGGAACGGCCTATGGCTTGCCGGACTGGGGCGAAATGAATGCGCACATGCTCGCCCATCCCGGCAGTGCCATGACCCTGGCGTACATGCAGATGATCCGCCTCAATTATGACTGCCTGCTGGAAGCGGAGCGCCGGGCGGCGGTCGCCGGCATGGACCCGGCGGACCAGAAGCGGATGTTTGATGTGGTCGAAAATGTGGTCAATGCGGCTCAGGCGCAGGGCAAGCTGCCTGAAGCACAGAGCGATGTGTTCCGCTCCAGGTTGATCGACGCGATTTTTACCTATTACCGCGATGGCATTCGCCTTGAAGCGCGCGGCACCATCACCTTGACCGGCCCAGGGGCCGCCGCGGCCGCGCTGCTCAAATACATAGAACAACACTTGCAACCCGATCGACAGGTGCAGATTCGTCAACGCTTGAAGTTGTTGGAGGGCTACAACACCCACACCGAGGAAGAGATGATCTCCGGCTGGACCGTCGACGGTAAGGCCGAGCAATGGTTACTCGAAGAGCGGGAGAAGTGGCGAACCGGCAAACTCAAGTCGCGCTACGCCGGCCAGTTGGCAGATCTGTTGAAACCGCACACGCTGACCTTCAAACAGGGCTGGCCGGTCATTGAAAGCAAGCCGGTGTTGCTGACCCCGGTATTGCAGCAATTGATGGACGATCTGGGCGAGCCGTTCATGCGCGCGATGAGGGAGAAGTTGAGCGGCGAGATTACGTTCAATTCAGCCATCTCCATCAGTATCGACAACCGTGAGCAGATACGCGCGCAAACCGTTAGTGAGATTCCGTTTTCCCATGGCGCCGAGGCCACTGGCAACCTCAACGAGTTGTTCACTCTCGTCGACCATGGCTCGTTGGTGGTTGAACAACTCAGCCCCCTGCAGCGCGTGATCCTCGGCGCAATGTTTGGCGCGAAGAGTCTCGATGCTGCCGGGTTTGCCCCTGCCTGGCAGAGCATCATGGACGTTGCTCGGGAAACCTCCGAAGGCGGATTGTTCGCCCGATACCACGCCATCGAAAAGGCACTGATTGAGCACGCGTCGCCGGCCTTCGAGGCCGGTCTCGCCGTTGTGAACATCCACGGCACGCACACGGTGCGCGAACTCAAGGCGCTGGCGATGAGCGCACCGCTGACGCTGAAACACTGGGGCGAGCGCATCGGACAGATCAATCGCACGGCGCAACGTGAATATCACACGCACATTTTCAAGCGTAGTGGACAGGTGCGAGATGCGTTCTTCCAGGCCGGAGCCGTCTCCGTCAGACAGTTGCCGCAGGATCTGTTGCTGCGCACCCCGGGCGATCCGGGACGTCGTTGCTATCCGCTCGCGCTGTTGATGGGCGCCGCCGTGGCGGCTGGCGGGTTGGCCGAGCGTGCACTGATCGGACGTGTGGCCAACGCCAGCCTGAGACCGGAAGACGTTGATTCGCGGGCATTGCTCAGTGCGCTGGATGAACTGCGCGAGGTGCCCGAGCGTGCGATCGGACAGGCTCGCGGCCGGCAAAGCCTCGACAGTGTGATGCAGACACTGGAAGCGAAAACCGCCCCCGGCGTCCTGCTGCTCGATACAGGCAATCACGCTTTGCTGGTGGCCAAAGTGCAAGTGGATGAGCAAACGCTCTATCGCTTTTATGACCCCAATTTTGCGATTTACGGGTTTACCGGATACGCGCAATTGAAGGAGGCCGTGGAGCGTTACTTGCGCGACGACACTTTGGCCAGGTTGTACGGCTTGGCTGACATCGGTTCTGCGCAGTTCGATGTAATCGAACTGGACACCGTTGCGCTCGCCGAGCGGACAATGTCGTCCGGGTTACGAGTCGAGAGTTTTTTGCAAACCGCAGCCATCGCCGACCCTCAGGCGGCTTCGGTCTGGGCGAAGCAAGCTGTGGCGCGCACTCGCTCACTCAGTGAAAACGCGCGGCTGGGGGCCAGCCTCGCGCAGTTGGACGCGCGTTACTGGGCGCAGGAATTTGATCATGCGACCCGGCAATTGCGCGCTGAACACACACTGGGTCGCAACTATTTGCCACTCCTGGATACGGTCAAGGCAAACTCAGACACGGGTTATTCGCTGACGCTGGTGGATGTGCAGAACCCGGGCAGATCACTGACGGTCGGCACCGCCGATGCACGCTTCGACAGGCTTAAAAAACACCTTCAGCGTTTGGTTGGCGCATTGGCGGGCAAGCCAAGTGCCGCCGTCGAAGCCGACGGCGGCAGTCGTCTGAGTTTCGCCTTCGCGATCCAGGCGTTGGTCACTGAAATGCGCCATCGTGACTATCAGGTTGATGGCGAGCGGGCGCCGGTTTTGTCGATAGCCCTGCAAGTGCAGGTCTATTTCAGCTATGCGCAGTTGAGTTTTGGTGTGTTGAGCGACACGGCGCAGACGATCAATCTGGTGCGTCAGGTAGCGGCCAGCGAACGGGCATTGGCGCTTGGTCAGTCGTCGTTGTCCGGGCGTCTGCTGGGGCGTGTCGCCACGGCAGGCGGATTTGTATTTTCGCTCGCCAACATCGGCTTCGATCTCCACAGCCTGTCGGTGGCCGAGAGCCACGAGCAACGCTCGCGGTTCTCCACCTCACTGGCATTCAACGTTGCGGCATTGGGGCTGGATGTTGTTGCTTTGGCGGCTGGCGGGGCGGTAAGTACGGCGGCGGCTGTCCTGTCGGTGCCGCTACTGGGTGTCGGCATCGGGGTGACGGCCATCGCCAGCAATCTGGGGCAGATCAGGGACAAGGCCACGGCCGTGGGTCACCATCTGCGCGCGATCCGCAATGCTTACAGGCGCGGTGCGTACACCCTCAAGGGCAAGGTTGTGCAATTTCCCGCAGAGGCCGTCATTGTCAGCGTGAACCTGCAAAACAATGAAGTGCGCTTCGACAGCCAGAAGTTTTACCCGTGGAAAGGCGGGCCGTTGGAACTGCCGCAATACAACGATGACCCGCAGCAGATTCATCGTTCTCTCGATATCCGCAAGGCCCTGCAATTGCCGGAAGTCGTCCATTTGTACCGAGATGAAACCGATGCGCTTGAGACACTGGTGCTGCCTTGCACGCCGACCTGTTACTACGGTTACGAGTATCAGGTGAAAGGGTTGGGTGGCTATACCTATGAGCCGTTGCCCTTTGAGGTGGGCGACGCTGGCGATAGCAACACTGAAACCCGCTACCCGCAATTGTCCGACCGCACGGCAGACGCTCTGGAATATGACGAACACGGGAACAGGCGTTTCTACCTCACCACGACCCCGTCGCTGCCACACATTCTTTACAAGCTGCATCCGGTCTATAAACCGACAGACATCAACGTGGTTCTGGACCAGCAAGTGCGGCAGTTGCTGGTGCCGACGCTGGACGCACCGGTGCAGAACAAGATCTCCTACGAGATCATCGCCCCCGCAGGACAGTACCAGGTCAGGCTCGTGCCCGGCCTGGTCGCTGTGAGATTTCGTGGTCAGGCCACCTGGATAGTGCATGCGACCTGGGCTCGTCTGGATCAGGTCAGTTTTGTCGGCACAGCCTGGGGACAGCCTGACGAAGGCCAACTGATGGTCGGCGGCATGGCGCTGTCGGTGTTCGATGGCTTCATCGAACTGGCGGAGGGCCTGTTCCGGGTCGACGGATGGGAAAACCTTTTGCGCTTGCAGTCTGTCACCTTCGACGATCAACGCCGCCTGGCGCAAACCCTGGCGTTGTTGCGCAAACTGGCGAGTGAAGGACGATTGGTTGCGCAGTCTGTGCCGCTGTACGGATTCCGGGTGCCATTCAATTCCGCCGGCCCCGCGACGCTGACCACTGCCTGGTATGAAGCGAGCCGGGATCGCCTGTTGTACGCGCGCAATCTGCCAAGCGCGGTCAATGAGGGTGTGGTGTTGGGCGGCGCCAACTCCCGCCATGCCTGGTTCTACCATCCACACTGTGCGACGGTCTGGCGGGTCGACGCGATAACCGGCACGGTCGTGCATCGCTACCGTTTGCTGAATCCTGCCACCGGCGCGCACATCATTGGCTGTGTCCAGGACGCCGATGGCAGTTTGCGAATGGTGCAGCGCTTGCTGATCGATGCCCGTATCAGTGAAACCGAAACCACGCTGGAGTACCGCATAACGGATTCGGCGGTGGTGATGACGGGGATCAAGTCGTCCTTCATCGAGGAACCCACCGCTCGGCCCGGACAAGGAGAGTTGCATCACTTCACAACCTTCGGCGCGTATGACGATGAAACACCGGGCATGGCCGCTGCCATCAGCACCTGGGCATATGCACCGTTCGTTTACGCCCGTACCTGCTTTTTCGAAGGTTTGCGCCAGCGTGCCTGGGTCAACAAGCGCACAGGCAAATATTTCTCGGCGGGGTTGGGCAGTGACGCGGACATGGTGATGCTGATGCCGTCCGACCCCGAGAGTGGTGCACTGCTGTTTTACAGCAAGCGGGCGCAGACGATCAGCCGGGGCGTCGAACCGAGGCCCGGGCGATTCATCAACTTTGTCATCGAGCGCGATATTGTCGAGGTAACGCAAACGGCCGGTCGCAACATTGCCACCAAGTCCGATGGCCGTCTCTTCGAGATCGACCTCCATGACATCACCGTCAAAGACGAGCAATGGATTGGCGAGGCTGCCAGACCGAGCATTCTGAAGTTTGTCGGCCTCGGTCAGCGATGGCTGCAGCAAACCCCAAATTGGCTGGATGCCTTGCCCGCGCTGGCCAACGCACATAAATCCGAGCCGTTCCCGATAATAGGGTTGGGTAACCGCGCCGGTACTGCGTTCCTGGCGGCGTGGTGCATCAATGAACAGTTCGTACTGACAGATGTCAGCGCTGAGGCGCAATTGACGCTGTTGGGACTCACCCCGGACAAACAGGCGGCGTGGTTGCTGGATGGCTCGGCCGGGCAGCTTTATCGCCAACCACTCGTTGCGATCGAGACACTGCGCGTCGCTTTCGCTGCGGGACCGCAACGCGTTATCCCGGAGCAATTGCCCCACGCAGAAAGAGTCTGGGCGCAATGGTCGTTTGTGCAAGTGCTGGCGCGTGGGCAAGGTCTGATCGGGCAGACTCGCGACGGGGTCAATGTCGAGTTGCACGATCAGCAGCCTGCGCGGATCGTCAGCGTGGAAAATCGCTGGTCGTACGTTCTGGGCCAGACGGCTGAGCAGTTGCTGGCGCGCCTGAAGGCATTACTGGTGGGGCAGACCCATGCGTCGGTTCTGCCGGTCGTAAATACCGGTAATCGCTATACGTATTACGTGCCCGCGGCGGATCGGCTTTTTGAAATCGCCGGTCGGCACGATGGCTCGTGGCCAATATTTCTTGGCCCGCGCCAAAGCTCTGCTCCGCTGCTGTTCGACCCGGTTGACGGACTCATATTCAGCCCGGGTCCTGCCGATCATGATTCGGTGTGGATTCCAGACTGCCACGCGCAGTGTGAAGGCGAGGTGTTATCCATTGCTTTGAGCGATGGAGTGACTGATATCACAGCATTGTTGCCCGATGGCGTCGACACACTGATTCTGGCCTTTGGATCCCGGACCGCCGGGTATCGCATTACGGACCAGGCCTGGCAGCGTCTGGACTGCATTGTGGTCGATACGCGGCTGGCAGATAACGCTGAAGATGCGGGCTCAAACCTGCTGCTTCTCGAAATGGCTGACTGCGCACGTTTGTTAATGTCGCTGGTCGACGGGCATCTGATGTTTACTGACCCGGACAGTGCTCACACGCTGATAGTCAGAGATGTCGATCCGCCATACTCCGAGGCGAGAAAACACATGGTGTTGGCAGTCAGCGTCGACACTCAAGTATTCAGGTTTACGCTCGAACAATGGATTGCGACTTTTTTACAGATGCGCGGTGATGAGGCAATAGTTGAACTGGTAACAGTGATTAAGATCTTGTCCTGAAATATATAAAATTTTCAATCAAGGATCGTCAAAAGTTGTCGGTGATTATTTTTTTTTTGTTTTGTTTGTGTAACCGTGGCGGCTGTTTTGTTGTGGCTTTCAGCGGGGGCAGTGGTTGTGATTATTATAATGTTTGCGTTTTTGTCAGGGTGATTGCAATTTGTTTTGCCTGACAATGTTTGATTTTATTTGAGTTTGAATGGGTCGTGTTTGCTCGTTAGTTTGGCCTCTCTTTTTTTTGCTGAGGCAAAACTCTGTGCAGAACATCAATAAGCTTGAAACTGTTGAAGTCAATTTCGAAAACGTTATAAATCTCGTAGACCTCCAGCAGGCTTTGTTGCCTTATGAGGGTTTCCCGGTTTACGAAGAGGTCATGCGTTATTACGATGCATGCCTGGAAAGAACGGGCTCATCAAGGTTGCTGGAGCCGGTAAGACTGTTGCGCCAGACACTGGAACCCCTGCGCCAAGGCAAGCGGAGCAAGCGTGGTGTGGGCTCGTCAACGGCCCGCGCGGATGAAACAGAACCGAATGTTTCAGATATTTATGACAAGGTCGAGAGTTTCGAATCTCTCGTTCAGTACAGTGCTGGGCTGGTCAATACCCCAGCGACGGAAGTCCCCAGGGTTGTGCACTTTGTATGGGTCGGTGGTGGTATCGGTGCCATTCAGCGAGATTATCTGAATGTGTGGAAACAGGTGCTTGCCGAGCACGGCTATACGTTCAATCTCTGGTACGACAGCGATGCACTGCTCGCATATCAAACCAACAAACTGATTGTTGAAGCTGCCAAGGCAGATGCTCTAAACCAGGTGGCTGGGAAAACCGTTTCCGAAAATGAACTGGCTTCTCTTTTTGAAGCTCGGGCAATTGTTTTGAAACAACAAATGGCGGCGCATATCAATGCAGCGGTCGCCAGAGGTGAGTTGGCTGATGATGCCCGGATTGATTTACTGACTCGCGCTTATGGTCAGGATGCCAACGTCCTGGAAGCGCTTAAGTCACGAAACCGCGAGAGCATAGAAGTGCAACTCGGTGATGGTTTTCAGTTACGTGATCTTGATGGCAGTGACAGGCTTATACAGTTGCAAGGTATTTACGAGCAGGAAACTCGCCTGCGCGGCAATCTCGCGGCAGCGTCTGATGTCGTTCGTGCCGAGGTCCTGTATGGCGAAGGCGGGAGCTATGCCGACGTCGATAATTTGCCGCCATTGCGTAAGAGTATCGGTGATACGGACATCAGCGCCTTTACCGATCCCCAGCGTTTGGGCGTATTGCAGCTCTTGCTCGACAAAAATCCGCACTGGATGCCAGGACGCGCGGCGATGCGTAGCAGTTATGGCAATCATGTCGACAACATCCCTCAGGCATCTCGCTCGGCGCTTGAGGCGTTTGCTCAAAGCCAGCCCGCCATGAGGCAAGTCTTCGAGCTTCCGGCAGATCGTCTGGTACGGCCGTTCGCTGTGCGGGCCGTGGCTCAGAACAGTTCGATCAATAACGCGTTTCTGATGGCTCATCCTCGCGCGGCAATGCTGCAAACCATTATTGGGCGCATTCGATTCAACTATGAGGTGGTCAATGACGCTATTCGCCGGGCAGCACAACAAAGAATAGCGTTGATCGATTCGACGAGTATGCAGCCATTGGCTGAAGAGTTTATTGCGAGCCGTTGGGGGCCTTTGATTGACCTGTCTTCAGAGCGTTCCATTTCTGCAGATTATCTGGCCTATTCGGCTGCGCGCTACTTCAGTGATGGTATTCGTCCGCAAAGCGAGAGCACCGTCTACCTCAGTGGCCCCCGTGCTGTCCGTGACGGCATGGACGATTTCGGGCGAATTCACCTGACCGAGCATGACGGGCAAATCCTTCGCGATGACGCATCCATTGCTCCGCGAGTCAGCGTTAATCGCGTCACGGAGGAGGAACTGGATCACTCCTGGAAAGAAAATGAGAATGATGCCGTGAAGTGGGTCAGCGGCGAGCAAGAGCGCTGGCAAAAGGGCCAGTACCGCACGCGCTACAGCGGTGATATGGCCGAGCTGCTCAAGGGCTCGGCCATCGAGTTCGAACAGGGCTGGCCATTGATCGAGGGAAGAGCGGTTCTGCTCTCCAGTGTATTGCAAGGTCTGATCGATGGACTCGGCGAGCCATTCATCAAGGCGATGCAGGAGCAGCACAGCGGTGTAATCAACTTTGAAGCCGCGCTGCCGCTGAGCTTTGGCGATCGTCAGTTGATCAAACAACAAGCCCACAATGCACTGCCTCCGGTGTTTCTTGGCGATGCACGGATTCAGGAACTGGGGCTGGACGAAGTATTGGTGGCAATGGGCAATGGCGAACTGGATGTTCTCCATCTCACGCCATTGCAGCGATTGTCACTCGGTGTTCTGTTGGGAATGGACTCACTGCACAGCATTAATTTCGAGAAATACAGCGTCGAACTCGACAACCTGGTCAACAGCTTTCACAAACTGGGGGTGTCGAGTCGTTATGCGGCGATTGAGCGACAGCTTTATCAACTCAAGGCTCCGGCATTTCTGAGTGGTCTGAATTTCGCTGCTGTCGAGTCTGAAGCCTCGCCAGCCAGTGCGCTGAGTCTGAAAAAGGCTGCACTGATGAAGGCGTATACCCAGCAGCAGTGGGGGCGATGTGCGGCGCAGATTCAGCAGGTCGCCACCAAGGAGCATCGTCTCCTGGTCGGCGAGAAACTGGACCAGGTACTCAGTGAATTCGATAGCGAATCCCGCAGCGTCAAACTGGTGCCTCAGGATTTGATGCTCAACGGTATCGGCGAGACGATTGGAGGACGTTGTTATCCATTGGCGTTGGTGATGAGCGCAGCCTTGACCGAAGGCGGGCTGGCCTCTCATCGATTGCGTGAGCGCTTTTATCTGGCGGCTCTTGAGCCGCAGCAAAGTGATTCGATCGCTTTTGGGCTCGCACTGGAAGAGCTTCGTGGTACTGCGTTGAGTGAAGTCGGCACACCGTTTGGCCACGCCGATCTGAAGCAGGTCGGCGCCGCTCTGGAGAGTCACACCGGTACTCGCACGATGATGCTCAACTCCGAAAACCATTCGATGCTGGTGGCGAAAACTGTAGTGGGTAACGTGGCGACTTACCATTTTTATGACCCCAATTTCGGTCTGTTCGAGTTCGAAAGCGCCGCCCAGTTACAACGTGCGCTCGAGCACTTTTTCGTACGTCAGAAAATGGCCGACTATTACGCAGCGTACGCTGGCGAAAACGGTCCTCGGTTCGATCTGGTGGAATTGCATGGCGATCAGATTTCGGCTTTGCACCTTTCAAGCGGTTTTGAGGTAGCAAAACTGCTCGGTCCGGATTCGCTGCCGAAGCAACCGCCTGGCAAGATTCGTCAGCGCCTTGACAGTGCGCATGGACGCTCGCTGATGGAAAACTCACACCTGGGGGCCAGTCTGTTGGGCCTGGACAGCCACTGGTGGGGACAGCAGATCGCCAGCGCCACGGCGGCGTTGCAAGAACTGCATACTGGGGTGACACCTTTGGTGCCATTGTTTGAAACCCTGCAGGTTACATCGCAGGGCCACTACCAACTGAGCCTGGTTGATCCCGCGAACCCCGAACACGTGGTCGAAGTGGTCAGCGATGACTACCGGCTGTTGCGCATCAAACACTGGTTGTCCGAGCAGTTTTCCACGCTGGCGCGCAAACCGCAGCAATCCGCCGGTGTGCCGGATCCGACCGAGGCTGGCAGCGTACACACGCTCAATGCCGGGTTTACGATTCAGGCTTTGATGAACGCGTTGCGCAATCGCGAAGGAGACGGACGCACATTGACCATGGCGGTACGTCTGCATGCTTACCTCAACTATGCGCAACTTTTGCATGGAAACGTGGTGGATGTGGTCGGCCTGATTCGACTGGTTCGCACCGCATTGAACGAGGTGAAGATCATTGCGCGCACCACTTCATCCGTCGTCGGTGAAGCCTTGGGGCATACGGCCAATGAAGGTGTCGGCGCCGTGTTGGGGCTGGCTAACGTCGGTTTTGATATTTATCAGCTTGGCAATGCACAGGATGGCGTTGAACAAGCGCAGTTCGGCACGCAACTGGCCTTCGACTCTGCCAGCCTCGCATTGACCGCAGGTGGCATCGGGGCCGCGTTGACTGGCGCGTCGACGGCCGCAGCGGTATTGGGTGGTGCCGGGGTGATCCTTGGCGGGCTGGCGGTAGGTGTCGCGGCGCTGGCCCAAGGCTTTGCTGTCATTGCTCGAGATGCGCAGGGCGTCGGCAACTTTTTCGCCGACATGGAGGAGGCTTATCGGGATGTCGGGTATCACTTCGATTCTGAGTTCGATGCCTGGATTGCCAACCCCGCATTGATCATCAAGCGAATTGATCTGGGGGCGGGCACGGTGTCGCTCGACAGTCCGAAGCTATACCCGTTGCGCAATCACTTCGGCGTAGCGGACTTCGATGCCGACTATTCCCGGGCGATTGATATCCGCAGTCAGTTGAAGCTGCCTGACCGGATCGGATTCACCCCGCCTGTCGCGCAACCGATCGTACTGCCTTGCACCCCGCAGACCTGCTACGGCTATGAGTATCAGGCGCTACCGTTCGCCAATTTACGCCACGACCGCGGCTTTGACACGGCAAGGCGTCTGGAGCAAAAGAAGCCTGACGGTGACTGGTTGTTTCTGTTCTCGTTTTACTCTTTTCCCTCCCATTACATCGTGCGGCGCCTGTTGCCCGATTATCGCGATACGCTCATCGAGGTTCAGTTGGATGGTATTGAGCGCACGCTGGTGATGCCGTCATTGCCGGATGTCTGGAAGGGCAAACTGACGTACAGGATCACCGGGTCCGGCAATGCCTGCGCACTGACGCTCAGTCGCGGTGGCAACGTCGAGCTGCATACACAGAGTTTGCAAGCGAGCCGTTGGCAGTTACACGCCACATGGGCCAATGAAGCCGACATTCGAATTGAGGCAACGAGCGAGCTTTACATCGGTGATGTGCAAGTGAAGCTTGGCGAGGGGGCCCACGAGGTGATGATCGGTACAGCCGACGGACAGATGTTCGGCATTGACTGGGCCAGACGCCAGTTGACCATCCTCGAGCAACGCGCGCCGTTTGGGCTCAATGAACAAGCATTGCTCGAACATTACAAATCTTTGGCTCAGGAGCATCGTCTGACACTGGCCTATACGCCAATCAGGGATTGGTTGATTCCATTCGAGTCGCCACATCAGCCGCGTTATGTCAGGGCCTGGTATGACGCGCAGGAAGACCGCTTTCTGTACATCCGCAACGAGCGTGCGGGTGAAACCGACAGTGCACAGCTGGCGTTGGTGAGCGGTGGCTTCGCCTGGTTTTGTGTGCCGGACAGCTACGATATCTGGCAGGTGGATGCGATCACAGGATTGCTCAAGAATCGCTATCGCTTATTGCTGGCGGAGGGCAAAAGCACCATCGGTGACTTGCAAGCGGATGAGCAGGGCACGATTCACTTCGTGCAGACCGTGGTGGGTGCGACGGGGACTCAGCTGTTCGGTTATCTGATTCACGATGGCCAACTGCTGTTGAGCTCCGTCACCTACGAGCAGAATCGCGAGTTGCAGGCGAAGGTTTTCGCCGACAAGACGCTGAAGGACTGGTCAGTGGTGCTGGGCACGTACCTGACGCCCCGCGCCGTGTCGGCGGTGGATGGCTTTTCGACGCTTGACTGGCAGCCGGCACCGTATGTTTCGGTCTGTTGGGCATTCGATCCTGACAAGCGCGACCTGGTGTGGGTGCGCAGCCGTGACCGGCTTTTGATCCACCCGCTGCCTTTGCCCCGTCATGCCCGTGGCTGGCACGACTCGATCAAGAACCTGAGCGACATGGTGCTGTTGCCGATGGCGGACGAAAGCGATCTGTATTTCATCTACAACCGTCTCGATCAGACGCTCTGTCGTCTGCAAATGACCGCGCAACAGGGGCTGGTGCAATGGTCGCACCGATGGGTTGAACCTGAGGGGCTGAAGCAGGTGATGGCTGTCGAAAATGGCTACCTGGTCCTGGACGATCAAGGCCGGTTCTTCAATCTGACAATGTCAGGAGAATTGCAGTTGGGTGGGGTCGGTGAGCAGTGGCTGAAGGATCACAGCCATTGGTGGCAGGCGCTGGAGCCGCTAGCCAGGCGCTATTCGATGGACAGTTTTGCCATCATCGGCTTAAAAAACGCCACGGGAGACGGTTACCTCAACGCTTGGTACATCAACGATCATTTGCTGCTGTGTGATCTTGGCCGCGACAAGTCTGTACGCCTGCTGGGCGTGACGCCGGACAACCGATCGGGCTGGTTGTTTGATCTGGCCAGCGGTGCAATCTGGAGCCAGGAACTGGTCGAGCCACAGTCGCTGGTCGATGCGTTTGATGAAGGCGCGCAGTTGCTGCATACGGACGGGTTGCCGACGCCCGGACAGGATTGGGCCGATTGGCGGTTTGCCGAAGTGTCCATCGAAGGCGCCGGGTTAACAGGAACGACGGTGGACGGTGTCTCGCTGAGGTTGAGTTACCTCGAGCCTGAAGTGATTACCGGTGTCAGTCAGGACTGGGTTAATGCGCAGCACGAGCCGTTGGTTGAGCGACTGCAAACGTTGCTGAGCGATGTGGATCATGAAACATTCGTACTCGTCGAGTCTGCGCCCGGCAGTTTGCAATGGTATGACTCGCAAAGCGCGAGACTGATAAAACTTGCCGACAAAATGCTGCCCACCGAACCCGTACTGCTGGGTACGCAGCAACGCTCGAATGTGCTGCTGCACGACCGGCGCGAGGGAGGCCTGAACGTCTATCCGGGACGAAGAAGCATTGGTACGTTTGACTACCTGGAGCGAAACGCTCAGGTACTGACCGTTGAGGGAAGCAACAGGCTGGATGATCTACTGCCGTTGATCCCCGATGACGTGACGACCCTGATTCTGCGAATGGGTCAGGGTCATGTGACTTGCCGGTTGTCGAAAGCCGCCTGGCTGAAGCTGGATTCGTTGATCATCGACTGTCGGCATGCGCTGGGCGAAGTACCGGCAGTACCGGGAAAGCTGATCTGGGATTTCGATTCGCCGCACAAGCTGTTGTTCGAGATCGTCGGGGAGCATTTGTTGATCGTCGATCCTGATACGGAACACAGCCTGATCTTTCGTGATGTGTGCTCCGCTGACTCCGCCTTGCGCGGAGAAGTGTATCTGGCCTTCAAGGACCAGCAATCACATGCGATATCGACGTGGGTGCGGCGATTGCAGGCGCGAACCGAGCGCAGCGCTCGGGTGACGATGCAGACGCTATTGGCAAAACCGTATTTCGCGGACTGACCAGGCAATTGGGTAAAGCGCCGCAAACGGTTTCGTTTGCGGCGTTTTTCCATACACCCTTGTTGCTAAACCAACGCTCAGGGCACCAGATAACCTTTGACCCCGGTAAAAATGATCTGCGCCGCCAGGGCGCAGACGAACAAACCCATCAAACGGCTGACGATCTGCAACCCCTGATCACCCAGAATCCGCTCGATGCGATTCGACAGATACAGCACCACACCTACGGTGAAACTGGCCAGCGCAATACTCATGATCGCGGTGAGTTTGTCATCCCAATGCGGCTGGCTGATACCCATCACCAGCAAGGCACCGATGGTGCCCGGGCCGACGGTCAGCGGGATGGTCAGCGGGACGATTGTGACGTCCTGCTGCACATTGTCGGCCTGTACCGCCGGTTTGCCCTGTGCCATGCCCAGCGCCGAAATGAACAGCACACTGCCCGCGCCGATGCGAAATGCATCCACGGTGATGCCGAACACATCGAAAATCACCCGCCCGAACAAATACAGCAAGACGCTGGAGACCAGCGTCGCCAGTGCAACTTTCCAGGCCAGGCGGCGTTGCTCCTTGCGCGAATAACCGCGGGTCAGGCTGATAAAGCAGGACAGCACGAAGAACGGGCTGTAGAGCACCAGCATCTTCAGGTAAACGCTGAACAACACATGGAGCATGGTGCAAGCTCACTGGCGAGGGAAGTCGTGGGGGAGTCTATCAGGCGCTACGAGGCCTGTGGGCTCAGGAGGTTGGCGTCGTGGCCCGGTTCTGCTGATCACGCTGGGCCACCCAGTGCTCGATCAGCTCGCGCAATTGCGACAACTCCACTGGCTTGGACATGTGCCCATCCATCCCGGCCTGACGCGCGCGCTCCTTGTGCTCGGCGAGGATATGCGCCGTCAATGCCACGATCGGTGTGCGAATGCGTTGGTTGCTGACTTCCCAGGCGCGCAGTTGCTGGGTCGCCGAGAAACCATCGAGGATCGGCATTTCGCAGTCCATCAGCACCAGGTCGTAACGCTGGGCTTTCATCGCCTGCAGCGCTTCTTCGCCGTTGGCGGCGGTGTCCGGTTGCAGGTTGAGCTTGCCGAGCATGCCGCGAATCACCTTGGTCGAAATCGTGTTGTCTTCGGCGACGAGGATGCGGAAATCGCTAGGCACTTTGGCGGCCGTGGCCGGGGTGACCACTTGCGGCTGAAACACCACTTGGCCTTTGTTGCGCTGATTGAGTTCGTCGGCCAGCGTAGTCTTGAGGGTGTAGCCGGCCACCGGTTTGGCGAGGATGCGTTTGATTCCCGAGTTGCGCGCGATGATCTTGCTCGGCGCATTGCTGATGCCGGTGAGCATGATCAGCAGGATGTCGTGGTTGAGGCTTGGGTCTTCCTTGATCTTGGCCGCAAGCTGCATGCCGGTCATGCCCGGCATGTTCTGATCGAGCAGCACCACATCAAAGTAATCACGCAGGTGCGCTTTGGTTCGCAGCAAGGCCAACGCTTCCTTGCCGGAAGGCACGGCGCTGACATTCAGCCCCCACGCACTGCATTGCTGGACCAGCACTTTGCGGCAGGTGTCGTTGTCGTCGACCACCAGCACCCGCGCGCCTTGCAGCGGACTGTCGAGATCGGAGGTCGGGTGTTCGAGGCGATCGGGATCCAGTGGCAGGGTCAGCCACAAGGTGCTGCCCTGACTGGCGCCACTCTTGATGCCGAATTCGCCCTGCATCAAACGGATCAGTTGTCGTGCGATCACCAGCCCCAGATTGCCGCCCAGGCGGTTGGCCGAGAGGAAGTGTTTGCTGTGCAGTTCGGCGTGCATCAGTGCGTCGCGCTCTTCCTGCTCCATTGGCGCGCCACTGTCCTGCACGGCGATGCGCAGGCGTGGCTTGCTGCTGCGTTCGTCGAGCGCGACGACGATCAGCACTTCGCCTTCATCGGTTTTTTTCAGGGCGTTTTCCAGCAGGCTCAGCAAGGTCTGACGCAGACGCGTCGGGTCACCGCTGATCACCCGTGGCACTTGCGGCTGGATGAAGCTGATCAGCTCGACGTTCTGTTGTTCGGCCTTGGCCCGGTAGATGCTCAGGCAGTCATCGATCAGGGCATTAAGGTCGAACTGAACGTCGTCCAGTTCGATCTGGCCCGATTCGAGCTTGGAGATGTCGAGGATCTCGTTGATCAGCGTCAGCAGTTCGTTGCCGGCGCTGTGGATGGTCTGCACGTAGTCGCGTTGCTTGACCGACAGCGGCGTACCCAGCAGCAGTTCGGTCATGCCCAGCACGCCGTTCATCGGCGTGCGGATTTCGTGGCTGATCTTGGCAAGGAACTCGGCTTTTGCGTTGATCTCGGCATTGCTTGCGGCGAGGTCGCGGCTGACGCTGAAACGGCTTTCGGTGATGCTGCGCTGACGCTCACCCAGGGCGATGCTCATCAACAGGCCGCTGATGCAGATGAACGCCATCAGGGTCATGATCAAGCCTTGCGGCGACACCAGCGTCAGCCCCAGCAAGGCCGGAAGAATGATCAGCGTGCCGATGTTGAACACCACCATCGCCGCGACGAACAACCGCGCCGGGCGGTAGCCCTTCTGCCAGTGAAAGAACGCGACGAACAACATGCTCAGGCCGGCGAGTGCTACCAGTGCATAGGTGATGATGTTCAGCGGCAGAGTGTTGACGAACAACAGCAACAGGCTGCAGGTCACGATAAACAGGATGTCGCCAATCAACAGTTTGTTCAGCGGGTGCGGGCCGAGCGGGGCGAAGAAGCGATAGGCGAACATCAATCCGGCCGGGGCGGTCAGCAACAGTGCCAGATAGGCGCCCGGCGTCTGCACCGCATGCCAGTTCGGCAACCAAGGCCCGGCGAGGTTGAGCAACAGCAACAGACTGAGGCCCAACAGGCCTTCGCAGACTGCCAGCCACAGGCTGCTGCGCGAGCGGGAGTAGGCGTAGCGCACCAGGTTGTGCAACAGCAGCATGCCGAGACAGCCGAACAGTAAACCGAAGACCAGCGTCTGATTGTGGTTGGCCGCGCTCATCACCGCCGATTGCAGAGTGACATGCGGGCGCAACTGATGGTCGGAGACCAGACGCAGATAGACGTCGAGAGGTTTGTCGCTCAGCGGCAGTGGCAGCATTAAGTCGCTGCTCGGCAACGGCCGTTCGGCCTGTGGCTGATCTGTGCCGGTGTTGCGTTGTTCGATCAGCTTGTCACCGTCGAGCACATAGAGGCTGAGCTTTGACAGATCAGGGGCGAAGATGCGCAGCACTTGTTCGTGCTTGCCCGGCGCCAGGCGGAAACGCAGCCACAAGGCGCCATCGGGCTCGGACGCGGTGAGGCGATCAAGGTCGATGGGGCTGAATTGATTGGTGTAGCGAGCGGAGCGGATATCGCTCAGTTGCAGATTGCCCTGATCGTCAAGCAATACCGACCAGCCACTGCCTTGTGCGGCCTGGGCCGGGAGCATGCAGAGCAAGGTCAGCAACGTGACGGTGAAGCTTATGGCAATCCTGAGCCAGCGCACGGCGAAATCCCTTCGTAGGTTGATGCCAGAATATAACGATGCGCGGCGGCGGAACAGCCCGGCGAGGAACGGTATCCCTCGCCGGACTTGATCGACAGCTTATTCCTGGGTTTCGCCACGTTCACGGGCAATGGCGCGGTAGCCAATGTCCTTGCGGTAGAAGCAGCCTTCCCAGTCGATGGCGGCCGCCAGCTTGTAGGCTTGCTGCTGCGCTTCACCGACGCTGGCGCCCATTGCGGTGGCGCACAGTACGCGACCACCAGCGGTGACGACGTTGCCATCGTTCAGCGCGGTGCCGGCGTGGAAGACTTTGCCTTCCAGGCTGGCGGCTGCATCCAGACCGTTGATCGTCGCGCCCTTGGCGTAATCGCCCGGGTAGCCGCCAGCGGCCAGCACGATGCCGACACTCGGACGTGGATCCCACTGTGCTTCAACCTTGTCCAGCGCTTGCGCCAGGGCGGCTTCGACCAGCAGCACCAGGCTCGATTGCAGGCGCAGCATCACCGGTTGGGTTTCCGGATCGCCGAAGCGGCAGTTGAACTCGATAACCTTCGGGTTACCGGCCTTGTCGATCATCAGACCGGCATACAGGAAACCGGTGTAGATGTTGCCTTCTTCGGCCATGCCGCGCACGGTCGGCCAGATCACCAGATCCATCACGCGCTTGTGCACATCGGCGGTGACCACCGGGGCAGGGGAGTAAGCACCCATGCCGCCCGTGTTCGGGCCGCTGTCGCCGTCGCCAACACGCTTGTGATCCTGGCTGGTGGCCATCGGCAGCACGTTTTTGCCGTCGACCATGACGATGAACGAAGCTTCTTCGCCGTCGAGGAATTCTTCGATCACCACGCGCGAACCGGCGTCACCGAAAGCGTTGCCGGCGAGCATGTCGCGCACGGCGTCTTCGGCTTCGGCGAGGGTCATGGCGACGATCACGCCTTTACCGGCGGCCAGGCCATCGGCCTTGATCACAATCGGCGCGCCTTTTTCACGCAGATAAGCCAGGGCTGGCTCGATCTCGGTGAAGTTCTGGTAGTCGGCGGTCGGGATCTTGTGGCGCGCGAGGAAATCCTTGGTGAAGGCTTTCGATCCTTCCAGTTGCGCGGCACCGGCGGTTGGGCCGAAGCAGTCCAGACCACGCGAGCGGAACAGATCAACGACGCCAGCCACCAGCGGCACTTCCGGACCAACGATGGTCAGCGAAACGTTTTTCTCGGCGAAGTCGGCCAGTTGCTCAAGGGCCAGCACGTCGATGGCGACGTTCTCGCACTTGGCTTCGATGGCGGTGCCAGCGTTGCCCGGTGCGACGAAAACTTTCTGCACGCGCGGATCCTGAGCCACTTTCCAGGCCAGTGCGTGTTCACGGCCACCGCTGCCAATGATCAAAACATTCATTTCAAAAACCTCGGATGACGCTAATTCTGTTGAGCGCCGCAGGGACGCTTTTCTGTAGGAGTGAGCCTGCTCGCGATTGCAGTGTGTCAGTCACTGCAGCTTTGACTGATCAATGGCTATCGCGAGCAGGCTCACTCCTACATTGGAACGTGTTCTTAGTGACGGAAGTGGCGCATGCCGGTGAACACCATCGCGATACCGGCTTCGTCAGCGGCGGCAATCACTTCAGCATCACGCATCGAACCACCCGGCTGGATCACCGCAGTGATACCGACTTTGGCCGCGTTATCCAGACCGTCGCGGAACGGGAAGAACGCGTCCGAGGCCATCACCGAACCGGCAACTTGCAGGCCAGCGTGCTCAGCCTTGATCGCGGCAATACGTGCCGAGTTTACGCGGCTCATCTGGCCAGCGCCGACACCGATGGTCTGACGGTTCTTGGCGTAGACGATGGCGTTGGACTTCACGTACTTGGCGACTTTCCAGGCGAAGATCAGGTCGTGGATTTCCTGTTCGGTCGGCGCGCGTTTGGTCACCACTTTCAGGTCATCGGCGCTGATCATGCCGATGTCACGGCTCTGTACCAGCAGGCCGCCGTTGACGCGCTTGTAGTCCCACGCTGCGGCGCGGTCAGCCGACCACTCGCCGCAGGCCAGCAGGCGCACGTTGGCTTTGGCCGCGACGATGGCGCGGGCTTCTTCGCTGACGCTCGGGGCAATGATCACTTCAACGAACTGACGCTCGACGATCGCTTTGGCGGTCTCGGCATCCAGTTCACGGTTGAAGGCGATGATGCCGCCGAATGCCGATTCAGTATCAGTCGCGTACGCCAGTTCGTAGGCCTGACGAATACCGCCTTCAGCGTCCGGGCTGACCGCCACGCCGCACGGGTTGGCGTGCTTTACGATCACGCAGGCTGGCTTGACGAAGCTCTTCACGCATTCCAGCGCAGCGTCGGTGTCGGCCACGTTGTTGTACGAAAGCTCTTTGCCTTGCAGTTGGGTCGCGGTGGCGATGCCGACTTCGGCAGGCTTGGCTTCAACGTAGAACGCCGCGCTCTGGTGCGGGTTCTCGCCGTAGCGCATTTCCTGAGCCTTGATGAACTGGCTGTTGAAGGTGCGCGGGAATTCGCTGCGGCCTTCGGTGCTCAGGGTTTCAGCCGCCTGATTCACGGTGCCCATGTAGTTGGCGATCATGCCGTCGTAGGCAGCGGTGTGTTCAAAAGCCTTGAGCATCAGGTCGAAACGCTGAGCGTAGGTCAGGCCGCCGGCCTTGAGGCCTTCCAGGACGCTGGCGTAATCGCTGGCATTTACCACGATCGCTACGTCTTTATGGTTTTTTGCTGCCGAACGGACCATGGTCGGGCCGCCGATGTCGATGTTCTCGATCGCGGTCGGCAGGTCGCAGCCTGGCTTGTTGATGGTGGCTTCGAACGGATAGAGGTTGACTGCAACCAGATCGATCGGCTTGATGCCGTGCTCGCTCATGATCGCGTCGTCGATACCACGACGACCGAGGATGCCGCCGTGGATTTTCGGGTGCAGGGTTTTCACCCGACCGTCCATCATCTCGGCGAAACCGGTGTAATCCGCGACTTCCACTGCGGCAACACCGTTGTCGCGCAGCAGCTTGAACGTCCCGCCGGTGGAGAGGATCTCGACGCCCAGAGCTTCGAGCTCCTTGGCGAATTCGAGGATCCCGGTCTTGTCGGAAACGCTGATCAAGGCGCGGCGGATCGGCAGGCGGGTAGTCTGGTCGGTCATCTCAATTTCCATCAAAAGCAAAGGAAGTCAGCAAAAAAGGCGACCGTTTTTTACGCGGGCGCCTTTCTGGTTTGATTGAATGCTTACAGCAGATCGTACTGCTTGAGTTTCTTGCGCAGCGTGCCGCGGTTAAGCCCCAGCAGCTCACTGGCCTTGGTCTGGTTGCCCTTGACGTAGTTCATCACGCTTTCGAGCAGGGGAGCCTCGACTTCGGAGAGCACCAGGTTGTACACATCCGTGACGGACGCGCCCTCAAGGTGGGCGAAATAATTGTGCAGCGCCTTCTCGACACTCCCGCGAAGGGTCTGACCTTCTTCGCTCGGGGTATTGAGGTGCTGTTTCAAATTCACGTTGTCGCTCACGGGTGTTGTTCCACTCACTAAAGTCTCGGTCATCATCGTCATGCGGCCACCCCTTCTTCGTCCCCTGTCAGGCTCTTGTAACGCTCGGCGAAGAACTCCCGAACGTTGGCGCATTGTGTTTCCGTACCATCCAAACGATTGAAGTGGGCGCGAAACTCCCTGGCGCCCGGCAAGGTTGCGAGATACCAGCCCACATGCTTGCGCGCAATGCGCACGCCCATCACATCCCCATAGAAAGCGTGAAGTGCGGCCAGATGCTCTAGCAGTATGTGTTCCACCTCGATCAGCTCCGGCGCCGGCAATTTCTCGCCGGTACGCAGGAAGTGTTCGATCTCGCGAAAAATCCATGGCCGCCCTTGGGCGGCGCGGCCTACCAACAGGCCATCGGCACCGGTCGCGTCAAGGACGTAACGGGCCTTTTCCGGCGAGTCGATATCGCCATTGGCAAACACCGGGATCGACACGGCCTGCTTGATCGCGGCAATCGTGTCGTACTCGGCTTCACCCTTGTAAAGATCGGCGCGAGTGCGGCCATGCACTGCCAGCGCGGTGATCCCGGCCTGCTCGGCGATCTTCGCCACGGTCAGACCGTTCTTGTTGTCGCGATCCCAACCGGTGCGGATCTTCAGGGTGACCGGCACATCAACCGCAGCCACAACGGCCTGCAGGATCTCGGTGACCAATGCTTCATCTTTCAACAGCGCGGAACCGGCGGCCTTGTTGCAGACCTTCTTCGCCGGGCAACCCATGTTGATATCAATAATCTGTGCGCCCAGTTCGACGTTGGCCCGGGCCGCGTCTGCCAGCATCTGTGCATCACCACCGGCAATCTGTACCGAGCGTGGCTCGGGATCGCCTTCGTGGATCATGCGCATGCGCGACTTGCGGGTGTTCCACAGGCTCATGTCACTGGTGACCATTTCCGAGACTACAAGCCCTGCGCCCAAACGCTTGCACAGCTGACGAAAGGGCTGATCGGTGACCCCCGCCATCGGGGCGAGAATCAAGCCGTTCTGCAATGTGTATGGGCCGATGCGTACCGCCGACATAGGACTTCCCTGAGGTGGGGCCGGATCATGAGAGTTCGAAAAAGGGTTGGCATGATACCCGCTCTCGATGACTGGATAAAGGCTGAATTGAACAAAATCTGAACAGTTATTCTGTTATCGCCACCGGTTTGGTTGTGGGTAGCAAAGTCAGAAAACCGCCGTCAATTCGAAAGCGACGCAGGCATTCACTCGGGCGAGTGGAAACTCAGGCTGTAATTCACCGCTTTGGGGCCTGGATCGAGAATATCCAGCGCGATGTGGATCGGCGTCTGCGGCGGCATTTCCGCCAGACCTTCGAGGTCTCCTCTCAGGTATTCGCCGGGTTTGAAGCGACGACTGGCAATCAGGTGGCCGTTGAGGTCGGCGAAGCGCAGTTCCAGTAATGGAAACGGCTGAGAGAACGTCGCACGGTTGTAAATGATCGCATCGACCACCAGCGCGCCGTTGAACTCCGGGTGGCTGCGCACCACCAGATTGCTGCTCTTGATTCGGGCGATATCGACTTTGGACGGCACCGTGCAGCCGATCTGCGGGCAGATTTGCTGAAACCACGGGCGGTATTGATCCTGGCGCGCCAGTTCATCGAAGTGATAAGAGATGTACTGCGCAGCCAGCCCACCTGCCGCCAGCAAGACCAACACCAGCCAAAGCAAGCGACGACCCCACGGCGAGCGGCGTTTCTGCCAGTCCAGTTGCAGCGGGTCGTCGGTCAGGTCCTGCAGGACTTCGGCGCGTACGCCGGGTTCTGCGCGCTCGCGTTTTTTGCGCAGCGGCTCAATCGATGGCAAATCATCGTCATCGGGTTTGTCATTGGCCGACAAGCGTTCGCGGCGGGCATTTGGGTCGATCGGGTCGTGCAGGCGCAGATGCGGGATCGCTGGCTCGTCATCCAGATCCACCGGTTCCAGCGACAGCGAAGGCTCGGTGCGCTCGGATTTGACCGGTTCAATGTCGTCGATCTGCGGCTCGTCTTCCGGCTCAGGCAGCCGCTCGTCGGCAGGCTCGCTGAACAGACTGCCCGGCCATGCCGCGTCATCCGGCTCCGGGCTGTCGCGACGGGCACTCAGGGAGTCTTCGCGCGCGCGTCCGAGTTCGGTGGCGGGCTGGATTTCCCGTTGTTCGAGACGGGCCAGTTCTTCATCCAGATCGAGGCTGTCGAGATCAAGCGCCGAGGCGCTCCACTGCTTTTGGCTGATGGCGCGCGGTGCCGCAGGCTCCATGGCTGGTGGCTCGACAACTGGCGGCGCTGCAATGCTCGACGCCGCCTCGACAGGCAGTTCGGCGAGCGGCGGCGCAACCGGCGTCACCGCGTCCTTGCCTGCATGTTGTTCCAGCAGCTGTTTGGCGGCGTTGAACACTTGCAGGCAGGAGCCGCAGCGAACCACCCCGCGGGCCACGCTCAATTGAGCATGGCTGACACGAAAACTGGTTTGGCAGTGCGGGCACTGGGTGACGAAACTGTCGGTCATGCGGCGATCCGGTTTATGCAGGCGGACATATTAGCGCCGACGGCCGGTGATGCGCACCCAGCCATCGCGATTGGCGATCGGGTCGAGATCAAAGTCCTGGGCATAAGCGGCAGCGACTTCATCACCTTGTTCGGCAAGGATGCCCGACAGCGCCAGACGCCCACCGGACCTGACTAGCCCGGACAGTTGCGGCGCCAGCGAAACCAGCGGGCCGGCAAGAATGTTGGCGACCAGCACGTCGGCTTGAACCTGCGGCAGATCTTCCGGCAGGTACAGCGGGAACAGTTCGTCGGCAATGTTGTTGCGCCCGGCGTTGTCGCGCGAGGCTTCCAGCGCCTGCACATCGATGTCGGTGCCGACCGCTTCCTTGGCGCCGAGCAGCAGGGCGGCAATCGCCAGGATCCCCGAGCCGCAACCGAAATCCAGCACGTTGCAATCTTTCAGGTCCTGACCGTCGAGCCATTCCAGGCACAGTGCGGTAGTCGGGTGGGTGCCGGTGCCGAACGCCAGACCCGGATCCAGCAGCAGATTGACTGCGTCGGGCTCCGGCGCGGCGTGCCAGCTCGGCACGATCCACAGGCGCTGGCCGAAACGCATCGGCTCGAAACCGTCCATCCAGCTGCGTTCCCAGTCCTGATCTTCGATGACTTCGCTGTGATGCTCGGGCAGCGGGCTGCCGGTCAGCAGTTCCAGATGGGCCAGAACCGGTGCTGGTTCCGTGCCGCCTTCGAACAGCGCCAACAGATGCGTGTGCGCCCACAGCGGGGTGGTGTTGAGTTCCGGCTCGAAGATCGGCTGGTCTTCGGCGTCCATGAAGGTCACCGATACGGCGCCCACTTCAAGGAAAGCGTCTTCGTAGGTTTCGGCTTGTTCCGGGCTGATGGCGAGACGTACTTGCAGCCAAGGCATGGCGGGCACCTTTGAAAAATATTGATTGCAGCCTAGCGGCCGGCGAGAAGCGCGCAAGTTTACGCGAGCGCGGCGCAGAACACGAACATGGTTGAAGATCAAAAGATCGCAGCCTTCGGCAGCTCCTACAGGGGATTTATGTCGTTTCTGAATTGTTCATTGACGTTGAGCCATTGCTGGCCTTTGGTCGTCAGGCGATAGCGTTGTAGTCGGCTGTTTGGCTGTTCGGGAACCGTCATCTCCAAGGCATCAGCAGCGAGGGCCGGCAGAATGTATGCCTTGCGGAAGTGGTCGGCATTTTTCAAATGCATGGCGTCTTGCAGTTCTCGTCTGCTCATTTCACCGGAAACCACTTTCAGTAATGCAGCGACTTCCATGGTGACTTCCATGGCGACTTCCATGGTGGAGTGTCCAGCCGCGCTTTTTGCTTTGATTGTCTGCGGGTGGGCAGGCAGTCGAACAACATAGGAAATGCGCTCGTCATCGGTTTCAAAGAGTGGAGGAGGTGAGCCGTTATTGGTCATGACCTTAAGTATTTTGGGTATTCCCGTCGACCGGCCCTCGGTCAAATCCAGCTCTTTGAGAAACTCGCCGATTCGCCGGTTACGATAACGACGACTTACCGCTCGCCCCAGCCGCAGGTCTTCCATTCGTATCGAACGGTCTGGCCCCGGAAAGCTCAGAATCACTAGCTCTGTCTGACTGATGCGCACCTCAATAGGCTCCCGTTCCTCATATGAACGGTGGTAAACCGCATTGACCAGTGCTTCCTCAATCGCCGTGAACGGGAAATTCCATACGCGAGTGGCCTCTGCTCGGTCTGCATGCTTGATGACCGTTTCATGCAGAAAGTTGCGCTGAATATAGGCCAAGGCTTCGCGAGTGATTGAGGCGAGTGGGCCTTTGAAGACCTTTTCATCAAAGCGATCACCGTCGCTTCCTTCCGGGAACCATAGGACATCGATTTGTGTGCCGGGAAAAAAGTGATGGGGCGAGTCATTGAAAAACATCAGTCCTACATTTTTTGGCCACGGTGATTCCGTTGGGCCGCCCACAATGTTCATTTGCCGGCCGAGTGCTTCAGTGGATACATCATCTGCGTCCTCGGCGAGGGCGCTGCCAATCTCCTGCAGAAAGCCTTGCATCAACGGTTTGGAAAGATCAGTGACGCGAGCGCCAAGGTTGAAGCGATCATCAAACGGGACTTTGGCGGCAAGGCTCAAGAGCTCGTGTTCGATTTCACCTTTTGCTTCGACGGTGCTGCTGTAGCGACGGATGTAATAGTGCAGGCTTCGATGTTTGGCGGTTACTGCGGCGGGGGCTTTGTAGGGGCGGTTTTGTCCGCCTGGGGCCCACAGTACGATGAGCTTGCGGGACTCGACTTCTTCCACACTCAATACCGGGAAGTAGGCAGGTCGAATAGATTGGCATGCAGCTAACAGTTCGAGTTGAATCTTGTCGATGTCTTGATCGGCAATGCCTTGCGGAGGAAAGAACGGTACGCCGTGCTCATCACACTCCTGACCAATGACGATATAACCACCACCTAGGTTTTCGAAATCATTGGCGAATGCGCAGAGCGTGCGAATGATCGGGTCAGGATTCCAGCCTCTTTTGTACTCGATGCGCTCACTTTCGACCGTGCGCTGACGCAATAAATCGTTGAGATTGATGGGGAGTTTTTGAGGCATGGGCTGACTCTCCTTTCGTCAGCACGGTGCTGGCAAGGCCGCGATTATAGGCAGCCTGCACAGGCTACTGCCTGCCAGTAATGTTAAAAAATGACAGTATGAAACCCGCAGAAACAACAAAGCCGCCCGAAGGCGGCTTTGTCTGGTGCGGGCTGAAGCTTAGTGCTTCTCGCCAGCCAGCTTGTGCTCGAGGTAGTGAATGTTCACGCCACCCTTGCAGAAGCCTTCGTCACGAACCAGATCACGATGCAGCGGGATGTTGGTCTTGATCCCGTCCACCACGATTTCGTCCAGGGCATTGCGCATGCGAGCCATGGCTTCGTCGCGGGTCGCGCCGTAAGTGATCAGCTTGCCGATCAGCGAGTCGTAGTTCGGTGGAACCGCATAACCGCTGTACAGGTGCGAATCGACGCGAACGCCGTTGCCGCCTGGCGCGTGGAAATGCTTGACCGTACCCGGGCTCGGCATGAAGGTTTTCGGGTCTTCAGCGTTGATCCGGCATTCCAGCGAATGACCGCGGATTACCACGTCATCCTGCGTGAACGACAGCTTGTTGCCAGCGGCGATGCTGAGCATCTCCTTGACGATGTCGATACCGGTGACCATTTCCGAAACCGGGTGCTCCACCTGAACACGGGTGTTCATTTCGATGAAGTAGAAACGACCGTTCTCGTACAGGAACTCGAAAGTACCGGCGCCACGGTAACCGATGTCGATGCACGCCTTGACGCAACGAGCCAGTACTTCTTCGCGCGCTTTCTCGTCGATGCCCGGTGCTGGCGCTTCTTCGAGAACCTTCTGGTGACGACGTTGCAGCGAGCAATCGCGGTCGCCCAGATGGATCGCGTGACCCTGACCGTCGGACAGAACCTGAACTTCCACGTGGCGCGGGTTGGTGAG
The DNA here is from genome assembly GCF_045037865.1 of Pseudomonas sp. M20. Lineage (NCBI taxonomy): Bacteria > Pseudomonadati > Pseudomonadota > Gammaproteobacteria > Pseudomonadales > Pseudomonadaceae > Pseudomonas > Pseudomonas sp. M20. The sequence continues at coordinate 4,988,066 of NZ_CP173611.1, read as the reverse complement.
GAATTTTTCCAGATACACCATCGGGTTGCCGAACGCCGCGCCTGCTTCGGTGCGGGTCAGTTTGGCGAAGGCGATCAGGTCTTCTTCCTTGTGCACCACACGCATGCCGCGACCACCACCGCCGCCAGCGGCTTTGATGATCACCGGGTAGCCGACTTCACGACCGATGCGCAGCGCCGTTTCTTCGTCTTCCGGCAACGGGCCGTCAGAACCTGGAACGGTAGGTACGCCCGCTTCGATCATCGCGTGCTTGGCCGATACCTTGTCGCCCATCAGGCGAATGGTTTCGGCTTTCGGGCCGATGAAGGCGAAGCCGGAGTTCTCGACCTGCTCGGCAAAATCGGCGTTTTCCGCGAGGAAACCGTAGCCTGGGTGAATGGCGGTAGCGCCAGTCACTTCAGCTGCCGCGATGATGGCCGGGATGTGCAGGTAAGAGTGCGCGGCAGAAGCCGGGCCGATGCAGACGGATTCGTCTGCCAGACCCAGGTGCATCAGCTCTTTGTCGGCCTTGGAGTAAACGGCGACGGTCTTGATGCCCATCTCTTTGCAGGCACGCAGAATCCGCAGGGCGATCTCACCGCGGTTAGCGATCAGAACTTTTTCCAACTTCGCAGTCATCAAAGGCTCTCCGCAGTTCAAACGATGGTGAACAGCGGTTGGTCGTACTCAACCGGCTGGCCGTCTTCGACGAGGATGGACTCGATCACACCGCTGGTTTCAGCTTCGATGTGGTTCATCATCTTCATGGCTTCGACGATGCACAGAGTGTCGCCTTTCTTCACGGTCTGGCCGACTTCAACGAAGGACGGCGAGGTTGGCGAAGATTTACGGTAGAAGGTGCCGACCATCGGTGAACGGGCAACAGTGCCGTTCAGCGCTGGGGCAGCAGCGGCAGCCGGGGCTGCGGCAGCAACCGGAGCAGCAGCGGCAGGTGCAGCGGCCGGTGCTTGCATCGGAGCTGGCGCGTAGTACTGCTGAGCCGGGGTCTTGCTGTGACGGCTGATGCGTACGGACTCTTCGCCTTCCTTGATCTCGAGCTCGTCGATGCCGGACTCTTCCAGCAATTCGATCAATTTCTTAACTTTACGGATATCCATGAATCATCAACTCCCAAGGGTCGGTCAGGGGCGCTTAACGCTTGTAGTTCAAGTCGTTGCCTGTGTTTCAAGCTGTTCTAGTGCAGCCTCCAGGGCCAGTCGGTAACCGCTGGCGCCAAGGCCGCAGATCACTCCCACCGCTACATCGGAGAAGTAAGAGTGATGGCGGAAAGGTTCGCGTTTGTGCACGTTGGACAAATGCACTTCGATGAATGGGATGCTCACTCCCAGCAACGCGTCACGTAATGCGACGCTTGTGTGCGTAAAAGCTGCTGGATTGATCAGAATGAAATCGACACCTTCGCCGCGCGCGGCGTGGATGCGGTCGATCAATTCGTACTCGGCATTGCTTTGCAGATACAGCAGATGATGGCCGGCTTCACGGGCGCGGCGCTCCAGATCCTGATTGATCTGCGCCAGGGTCGTTGAACCGTAGGTGCCGGGTTCGCGGGTGCCGAGCAGGTTCAGGTTGGGGCCGTGCAGCACCAGTAGGGTTGCCATCTGCGTAGTCCTTGTTATCAATGAGCATTCGTCAGAACCCGGCGACTATGCCGCAAAGACTTTGTGACTGTCCAGTTCTATGCAATAGCCAGCACGATGGCCGATGTTTGCGCGAAATATGTGACCAAGTGATTTGATCCGGTCACTTGTGGTGTCTGGACTGACGCCTTCGCGAGCAGGCTCGCTCCCACAGGGGTATGCATTCCAATGTGGGAGCGAGCCTGCTCGCGAAGGCGGTCTATCAGACGCGGAAGGCTTGAACGGCCGTATGCAATTGCCCGCCCAACACCAGCAGATTCTCACCCTGTTCGCGTCCGCGGCCGATACGCACCAGATTATCCCCGCCCAATTGATGAATCCGCTCACTGTGATCGCGAATCTCGCTGACCGCGCCACTCTGCTGCGCAGTGACATCGGCAATGCGAATCGCCGTGTCGGAAATGGTCTGGATCGCGCCGACGATTTTATCCAGCGCGCCATCCGCCGCTTGTGCCTGATTGGCCGTGGCTTCGGCGTGTTCGACTTGCGCGCGCATGCCTTCGACCGATTGCCGCGCCGCCGTTTGCAGGCCAGCGATCAGCGTCTGAATCTCGGCTGTCGCGCCTGCGGTGCGTTGTGCCAGTGAGCGCACTTCCTCGGCCACCACGGCAAACCCGCGACCCATTTCCCCGGCACGTGCCGCTTCAATCGCCGCGTTCAGCGCCAGCAGGTTGGTCTGGTCGGCAATCGAGCGAATCACCGTCAACACGCCGCCGATGGTTGCCGACTCTTCAGCCAGATGCTCGATCATTTGCGCGTTGCCCTGAACCTCACCAACCAGCGCGTGCAGCCCGGTCAGGCTCTGGCCAATCACGGTCTGGCCATGCTCGACGGCCAATCCAGCGTGACGGCTGGCATCTGCCGCCTGCTGCGCGTCGCCGGCAACTTGCTGAATGGTTGCCTCCAGTTCGCTGAGTGAGTCACGAATCAATGCGGTGTCACCGGCCTGATGCTCGGCGCCGCTGTGCAGGTCATTACTCAGTTCGGCGAGGGTGCGGCTGCTGCCCGCGACTTGTTCAGCATTGCCACGAATGGTGCCGACGAGGTCCACCAGATAGGCGCGCAAGCGGTTGAGCGAGGCTTCAATGTCGTGCAGTTCGCGGTTTGTCTTGCCCAAGTGGATATCGCGGCTGAAATCGCCTTCGGCCCAGCTCGACAGCGCCGGCGCGAGATTGGTCAGCGTACGGGCCAGTCGCCGCTGCAAGGTGTCGATCAACAGCGCGATCAGCAGAATCAAACCGATCATCACGCCTTGCATCAAGCGTACTTCGCCTTGGATTTGTCCGTGCTGCGCGCGAACCACCGGCTCCAGTCCTGCGATAGCTAGCTGCACCGCGGCGATTTTCTGGTGGGTGGCGGCACTGAGGTCAGTGCGTTTCTGAATCTGATCGCGGGTGCGCTCAAGCTCCGCCGGATAACGTCCGAGCAAGCCGTTAAGTTCGCGCTTGAGGCCGACGCCAGCATCTTCTTCGACAGTTTTTTCCGTGTTTTCGATGCCCATCATCGCCGCGAAATCGTCGCTGCCCGATTCACCCTTGGCCACAACGCCGAGCAAGGGCAGGGCATCAATCGCTTGGGCCTGCGAGCGGATGTTGCTGACCTCGCGTTCTACATCGGCGGCCAGTTCACTGCGCCCGCTACTGACCAGTTTGTCCCGCGCCAGCGACAGTTTGCCCAAATGCTGAGAGGCGACGAGCAACGGCGTCAGATAGGCCGCATTGCCGTTGGCGTAAGTGCTGAGCTGATCGAGGCTGGCACTCAATTCTCGCTCGGCCTGCAATAGCAACGCCTGCGGATCACCCGCCAGTTTTCCGGCCGCGAGCAAGTCGGTTTTGCTGAACTCATCCAGGCCCGAGAGGCTCGGACGCAGCGTTTCAGCCAGCGCCGGCGGCAACTCATCGAGTTCTTTGCGCAGGCTATCGATGGCCTGACTGGCGCTGCTCAGGCGCAAGGCGTCACCGCTGGCGAGGTAATCCTCGACGTTGCGCGCCACGTCATTCTGAAATTGCTGCGACAACCGCAAATACCGCTCCATCAACAGATACGGGCGTTCGAGGGCTTTTTGCGACCACCACAGGGTGGCGCCGAGTGCGAGGCACACGGCGACCAGCAGCAGCGTATTGAGATTGGTGAGCAACTTCAGGCGCATGACGGCTACCAACGGCAGAAATGGTAAGCGCCTGAATTTATTGCGGTTCTGTTACAGGGTTATGACCGAATCAGTGGAATCCGATGAAAAAGTGGCACTTTGCTTTGAGTCGCGTGCGGTCTGCACGCGATTGCGTCCGGCGCCCTTGGCGCGGTACAGCGCCTCATCGGCCTGGCTGGCCATCATCAGGCTGTCGCAGTCGTCGTGCATTTCCACTACACCGGCGCTGAAGGTGCACCACAAATCCTGCGGCTGCGCCGGGTAATGGATTTCGGCGAAGCGCTGGCGGATTTCGTCGAGCACTTTGTGCGCTGCTTCTATATCGGTGTCGGGCATGACGATGGCGAATTCTTCGCCGCCGTAACGGCCGATGAAGTCGGTCTTGCGTAAACGCTGCTTGAGAAACAGCGCGAGGCTCTTGATTACCCGGTCGCCCATCGGGTGGCCGTGACTGTCGTTGACCCGTTTGAAGTGGTCGATGTCGAGCATCGCAAAGCTCAATGGCTTGTTCTCGCGACGGGCGCGGAACGAGCAGTCTTCGAGCAGTTGCAGAATATGCGTGTGGTTATACAGGCCGGTGAGGCTGTCGCGGACCATCCGTGCTTTCAGATTGCGCGCGCGGGCGGCGCGGTTGCGCACCGTGGTGATCAGGTGACGCGGCTTGATCGGTTTGGTCAGGAAGTCATCGCCGCCCTCGCTCATGGCGTCGAGTTGCTTGTCCAGATCGTCTTCGGCCGACAGGTAAATGATTGGCACGCTGACATAGCGGTCGTTGTGGCGAATCACTTTGGCCAGTTCGGTACCGGTGCAGGCCGGCATGTACATGTCGAGGATGATCAGGTCCGGCTGGAAATCCGCCAGCTCGGCCATCGCCTGAATCGGTTCGATCAAGGTGCGCGTGACGATGCCGGCGCTATTGAGCAGGCGTTCGGTATGCAATGCCTGCGCACGCGAGTCGTCGATGATCAACACTTTATAAGGTTCGTACTGGGCAACGCAGGTGAGCACTTCGATCTTTTCCAGCAGACTCGACGCTTCGAGGGTGCCGGTGAGGAACTCCTGGCCACCGGCGCGCACGGCGGCGAGACGGGTCGGAGTGTCGGTTTCGTGCAGGCTGAAGAATAGCAGCGGCAGCGGCTCTTCCAGTCCGATCTGGGCTTCGGCGGCGAGCTTCAGGCCGATGCCGGCGCCGCTGAAGTCCACGTCCATGACGATCGCTGCTGGCAGACGCTCGACCATTGATGAGCGAAAGGCTGAAACACTGTCCAGCGCCTGCGCGCTCAGGCCGAAAAACTCCAGTTGCTTGGCCAGCCGCTCGGCGCGGTCGTAGTCCTGCAGCATCACGTAGATTGGTTTGCGCAACGGCGGCAGGAAGGTCTGGTCGAGTTGGTCACCATGGCGCAGGCCGGTACGCGACAAGCGCTGCATCAAGCGATTGAGGTCGGTGATCAAACCACTGCTCAGGCGTCCGCGATTGGCGTCCACCGCTTCCAGCGACTGACCGATGTGGCGCGCAAGCTGGGTGTGTTCCGGCTGTTCGAAACGCTCGGCAAAACGCAGCAGACGCAAATTGGCCTCGCTCAGTTCGGCGAGATCGACAGTGGACCACTCACTGCGTTGCAGGCGCTGCCATATCTCAAGAATCTGACGTGCCTGATGAATTACCCGCTGGGCAAAGTGGTGCTTGAGACGCTCACGGCTGGGGTCTTCTGGCTCGGTCATATCCTGACTACTAGTTAGGCTGCATGCTGAGATCGACTGGTGGCTCTATGCTAGCACCTCTTTTCCCTTAGACGAGTGTCGTACGTCAATAATCTGCAGTGCGTCACCATTCAGTTTCTGACCGGGCGGTTTTGTTTTTGACCTTGTCGTCGATCAAGCCCCCGTGGTATGGGCACTCCCTGATTGATCAAGGCGCTATGGATGAGTTGTCAATCGTACTTTCATCCGCGCGATGAATAAGCTTTGCAAGGGTTTTCAATACCCTGCAATTCAATTGGCTGAGGCACGAGCATCGGGGATTCCCTTAGTCGTCGTCGAAGCGTCATTCGCCCACATGATTTGCGGCTTATCGTTACGCGCGGGTGCCCGGCCTTGGCACGTTGTTGTATGGTTGTGGTCGAACCGTTGAACCCAAGTGATTGAAAGGATATCGCCATGCTGGACTGGAAAAACCGCGCGGGCAGCGCGCCTGAACGTGCCGCCGAGCCCAAGTCGGCCACCCGCAGCTATGTAGGCGGGGTGCTGTTCAGCCGCGCATTGGCGACGCTGATCGGCCTCTATCTGCTGGTGACCATTGGCCTGGGCTGGTACTGGAGCCAGGAGCCGGCGCTGTTTCCGGTCGCACAAAACGCGCAAGTGGCTGCCGAGAAAGAAGGCAAGCAGATGGTGATCGGCTACACCACGGTCGAAACCTTGAAGACTGTTGCCGGCACGCTGCTCAACAAACCGGGCGGTTACATTTCCAATGACCGCTTCCCGCCAGGCCTGTGGATGGACAACACGCCGAGCTGGGAATACGGCGTTCTGGTGCAGGTGCGTGACCTGACCCGGGCTCTGCGTAAAGACTTTGCCCGTTCGCAATCGCAGTCGGCCGAAGATGCCGATCTGGCCAAGGCCGAGCCGCGTTTCAACTTCGACAACAAGAGCTGGATTCTCCCTTCCAGCGAGTCCGAGTATCAGGAAGGCATAAACTCGCTGAGCCGTTATCAGGCGCGCCTGTCGGATCCGAGCCAGAAAAACGCACTGTTCTATGCGCGTGCTGACAACCTGAATAACTGGTTGGGCGATGTTGGTACCCGTCTGGGTTCGCTGTCGCAACGCCTATCGGCCAGTGTCGGTCGGGTCAAGCTGAACACCGCACTGAAAACTGAAACCCCGGCTGTGGGCGAAGTGCCGCAGGTCGATGAGGAAATCGTCGAGACTCCGTGGATGCAGATCGACAACGTATTCTACGAAGCACGTGGCCAGGCTTGGGCACTCTCGCACCTGTTGCGCGCCATCGAAGTCGACTTCGCCGATGTGCTGGCGAAGAAGAACGCCACGGTCAGCGTGCGTCAGATCATCCGTGAACTGGAAGCCTCGCAGGAACCGGTCTGGAGTCCTATGATTCTTAACGGCAGCGGCTTCGGCGTGCTGGCCAACCACTCGCTGGTCATGGCCAACTATATTTCCCGTGCCAACGCCGCTGTGATCGATTTGCGTCAACTGCTCAATCAGGGCTGATTCATGAGTCAGAACGCCAAAGAGGCGGCCCATCGCGCCGCCTCGGATGCCGAACAGATCGCCTGGGTCGACGAGCAGGACAACCTGCTCGGCGCTCTGGTGCGCGCCGATTTGCGCGAGCGCGGGCTGATCGGCCGTGGCACGTACATCATGCTGTTCAATTCCGCCGGTGATCTTTGCGTGCACCGGCGCACGTTGAGCAAGGCGATTTATCCCGGTTTCTGGGACGTCGCGGCAGGCGGCATGGTGCAGGCAGACGAGAGCTACGCCGAGTCGGCAGCCCGTGAGCTGGAAGAGGAATTGGGTGTCAGCGGCGTAGAGCTGACTGCCCATGACCATTTCTACTTCGAAGATACCGGCAACCGTCTTTGGTGTTCGGCGTTTTCCGCCGTGTGGGACGGCCCGCTTACATTGCAGCCTGAAGAAGTCCTCGAAGCACGCTTTATTCCGGTCGAGCAGGTCATGCGGGAAATCGAGCAGAAGCCTTATTGCCCGGACTCTCTGGCCGCGTTGAAGCGCTATCTGAAGGCGCAGCAAAGCGACGTCGCAAAGAACACATGAATTGGCGCCGATTGGCACTTAGCAAGTCGCTTTTTTGCCGTTACACTGCGCGACCTTTTCAAGCTGCACCGTCCTGCTTTTATTGAAGCATCCGGTGCAGTAGCGCTGCCCCTGCCTGAGTGGGGCTTCGCGGTCGCTGACCTTGCCCAAGGTTGCGATCAGTCTTTGTCCTCCCAAGAGGATTGCCGGTGGCCAAAAAAGCCGCATCCTTCGCCGCCTTAGGTGGCTTGGTATTTTCCACCGACGCAGGTCGTCATTGCCCGGAGTGCAGCAAGCCGGTGGACGCCTGTATCTGCAAACAAACCCTGATTCCGGCCGGAGATGGCATTGCCCGTGTGCGACGCGAGAGCAAAGGCCGTGGCGGCAAAACGGTGACCACCATCACCGGTGTGCCACTGGCCGAAGACGCGCTCAAGGAATTGGCGACAACGTTGAAGAAACGTTGCGGCACTGGCGGGGCGTTGAAAGACGGCATCATCGAAATCCAGGGCGATCATGTCGAGCTACTCTTGGCTGAGCTGATCAAGCACGGTTTCAAAGCGAAGAAGTCCGGCGGCTAGCAGCCTCTGTGAAATCCATCTGCGGCTTGATCCGGGTCTGAAACATCGCAGATCCGGTGTCGTCTCCATGGTTTTCACAGAGCCTGTTCATGACCGGTTTCTAAACTCCACGCAGTCAGCGCGGTCTACCGCCGCGCTGACGAATCGTCATTTTCATACTTTAGACTGCGCCGGCCTGCGATCAGGCGACGCACTATGACTTCTTTATAGGGGACTTCGATGTCCGTACGACGCACACGCAAAGACGATGGCAGCCAATGGACAGTTGCGGACAGCCGCAGTGTTTACGGGATTCGCCATTGGGGGGCCGGGTATTTCGCGATCAATGACGCCGGTCGCGTCGAAGTTCGTCCGAACGGCCCGAGCAGCTCGCCTATCGACCTGTTCGAGCAAGTCGACCAACTGCGCAAAAGCGGTTTGTCCTTGCCGTTGCTGGTTCGTTTTCCCGACATCCTGCAAGACCGTGTACGCCAGCTGACCGGTGCTTTCGATGCGAACATCGAGCGCCTGGAATACCAGAGCAAGTACACCGCGCTATACCCGATCAAGGTCAACCAGCAAGAAGCGGTGATCGAGAACATCATCGCCACTCAGGACGTTTCCATTGGTCTGGAAGCCGGCTCCAAGCCTGAGCTGCTGGCCGTGCTGGCACTGGCGCCGAAGGGCGGCACCATCGTCTGCAACGGTTACAAGGACCGTGAGTTCATCCGTCTGGCGCTGATGGGCCAAAAGCTCGGCCACAATGTGTTCATCGTGATCGAGAAAGAATCCGAAGTTGGCCTGGTGATCGAAGAAGCCGCCTCGCTGAAGGTCAAGCCACAGGTCGGCCTGCGCGTGCGTCTGTCGTCGCTGGCGTCGTCGAAGTGGGCCGATACCGGTGGTGAAAAATCCAAGTTTGGTCTGTCGGCGGCGCAACTGCTGTCGGTGGTCGAGCGTTTCCGCGCGGCTGGCCTGGATCAAGGCATTCGTCTGCTGCACTTCCACATGGGGTCGCAGATTGCCAACCTCGCTGACTACCAGCACGGCTTCAAGGAAGCGATCCGTTACTACGGCGAGCTGCGCAACCTCGGTCTGCCGGTTGATCACATCGACGTCGGTGGCGGTCTCGGTGTCGACTACGACGGCACCCACTCGCGCAACGCCAGCTCGATCAACTACGACATGGACGATTACGCCGGTGTCGTGGTCGGCATGCTCAAGGAATTCTGCGACGCGCAGGCCCTGCCGCATCCGCACATCTTCTCCGAGAGTGGCCGTTCGCTGACTGCGCACCACGCGATGCTGGTGGTGCAGGTGACCGACGTCGAGAAACACAACGACGAAATCCCGCAGATCGAAAACAAGGAATCGCTGCCGGAAACCGTGCAGTGGCTGGTTGACCTGCTCGGCCCGACCGACATCGAAATGGTCACCGAAACCTACTGGCGCGCCACGCACTACATGAGCGACGTGGCTGCGCAGTACGCCGACGGCAAACTGACCCTGGCGGAAAAAGCCTTGGCCGAGCAGTGCTACTTCGCTGTCTGCCGTCGCCTGCACAACTCGCTGAAAGCCCGTCAGCGTTCGCACCGCCAAGTGCTCGACGAACTCAACGACAAGCTGGCCGACAAGTACATCTGCAACTTCTCGGTGTTCCAGAGCCTGCCGGACACTTGGGCGATCGACCAGGTCCTGCCGATCATCCCGCTGCACCGTCTCGACGAAGAGCCGCTGCGTCGCGCGGTGCTGCAGGATCTGACCTGCGACTCCGACGGCAAGATCAACCAGTACGTCGACGAGCAGAGCATCGAAACCAGCCTGCCGGTGCACGGTTTGAATGAAGGCGAAGACTACCTGTTGGGCGTATTCCTGGTCGGCGCCTATCAGGAAATCCTCGGCGACATGCACAACCTGTTCGGTGACACCGACTCGGTGAACATCTACCAGAACGCCGATGGCAGCGTGTACCACGCGGGCATCGAGACCCACGACACTATCGAAGACATGCTGCGTTACGTGCACTTGTCGCCGGAAGAACTGATGACCCACTACCGCGACAAGTGCGCCAGTGCCCGTATCAGTGCCAGCGAGCGCACACAATTCCTCGACGCCTTGCGTCTGGGCCTGACCCGTTCCTCCTACCTGTCTTCCTGAGACCAGGTGGCGATTTCGCCGGGTTGTCCGAATTTTTTCTGAACGTGGTGGAAAATTCGTATAACCCGGTGGGATATCTCCCAAGATCTTCGCGAAATGCTTGGCATTCCCGGCTAGCAAAGTCATACGGTCTGCTTTTCGCGTAGGTCATTTCCTAAGTTGTACTTCAGCTCTCTACTCGGCCATGGCTCTCGGCGAGAATCCCCGACCGCCCCTCCTGTAGAGATCCGCCCATGTTCGAACCAGTCAACGAGTCGTCGTTTCGTCTCGATGTTGCGGGCCTGTCCGACCCCTTCGAAGTCCTGGCCTTTACCGGTAGCGAAGCCCTCAGCGAATCCTTTGCGTTCGAGATCGATGTGTTGATCGACGATCCGCACCTGGATCTCGCCGGTCTGCTTTACCGTTCGGCGTTCCTCTGTTTCGGGCCGTCGGGGGAGGGTGTGCACGGGCAATTGCAGAGCCTTGTCCAGCATGAGCATGGACAAGGTCTGCGGTTGAGCCGGATCCGTCTGGGGCCGAAACTGGGTTGCCTGGCGCTGCGCTTCAGCCAACGAATCTTCAGTGGCCGTTCGGTGCCGCAGATCATCGAACAGGTGCTCAGAGAGCATGGGATCGTCGGTGCCCAGCGCCGCTTCGAGTTACACGGGGAGTACGCGCCCCGAACGTTCTGCACCCAATACCGCGAATCCGATCTGCAACTGCTCCAGCGCCTGTGCGCGCAGGCGCGGATTCACTATTACTTTGAGCACGACCGTGACCGGCATTGTCTGATTTTCGCCGATGATCCGGCGCGGTTGCCCTTGGCCGGTGCCGCGCGGTATCAGCGCGAGGACGATGGGCATAACGCTGCGCGCACCTTGCACCACTGGCAGTTGCAAGAGACCGTGCAGGCCGGCTCATCGGGCCTGCAACAGGCCGAAGGTCAAAGTGAGCTGGCGGAGTTGCGCAGCGGTCATTGGCTGCGATTGGCCGGTCATCCTTTCGCCGAATGCAATCGCCCATGGTTGCTCACTCGTATTGAACATCGCGCCGATCCCTCCCTCGAACGTCCCTATGCCAACCACTTGTTTGGGGCGCTGCAGGTGCCGTGTACATCAGCCACAGCGCCATCGCGCATGCACAGCCTGCAACGAGCCTGGGTGGTGGAGGTCGATGAGCCACAACCCGATCGTTTGCGCCCGGTGGCGGTGCAATTCGATTGGCTCTATCAAGGCGAAGGCGCTGCGCCGAGTCACTGTTGGCTACCGCTCGCACCGTCCTTGGCGCAAACGCCAATGGCGGCGCTGAGAGATGGCGTCGAGGTGGTGGTGAGCTTTTTCGAGGGTGATCCGGATCAACCGATGATCAGCGGTGTATTGCAACCGCCACTTGCCCTCACCGACACCGACAATGCCCCGACACTGCCCGACAACCTGGTGAGTGAAGGCCTGCAGCAACTACTGGCGTGTGGTGAGCCGTTGGTGCTGTTATGCCTGATCCCCGGCGGCGGCAGTTTCAGTCACTGCGCAGAACCAGTGTGCAGTTGTCGACTGGTCACCGCCCTTGAACAGAGTGGCGCAACATGAGTGGTGTGGCGTTTGAGCCCATGGCGCAGTGGCTATTGCTCGATGGCACGGATGCACCGCAGGCCTTGCGGGTATTGCGCCAGGCCTTTGCCGACGTGCGGTGCTTCAAGCTGTTTGATGGCACCGAGTTTGAACCGGTCAGCGAGCATGGCCCGCGGCTGATCGAGTTACGCGATTGCCCGGCGCTGGCCGCGTTGTGTCACAGCGATCCGAACACCTGGCGCGGGCTGTTGCTGGGCAGTGAGGTCTCGGCGCAACAGTTGCTGAGACACTTGCAGCGCATGCTCACAGTGTCGTTCGGATTGAGTCATCGGGCCTTGCTCAGCTATTACAACCGACAGACCGCGAGCTATTTTTTCGACGCCTGTAACGCCACCGAACTGAGCCGCTGGCTCGGCCCGATCCGCCAGTTGCGCTGGTTCGGCGGAACCTGGGCCGATTGCGCAATTGGCAGCCAGGGCTGGCAGCAGTTGCGCAATCCGGGGCTTGCCGTCGAACCGTTGAGCATCGAAGAAAGTCTGACCCGGCGCCAGCGCGAACGCTTGCAGACTTGCCTGCTGGAACAACACATCTGGCGCTGGTGCCAATCGTTGGGAACCGATTACGCGACGATGTCCTCCCATGTTCAACAAGGTCTGGCGCTGGGATTCAGCGATCGCACCGTGCTCGATGGCTGGTTATGGCTACGCTTGCTGCATCCGCGTGCCGTGCTGGTGCCACCGCCGGTGGGGCTGACCCAGCAGCAGCGGCTTGACCATGTACGACGCCAGTGGCACGGCGATCAGTCCTGAGGCGAGGTTCGGCGCGTATGACACGGTTTTTCCGGCAATGGATTGGCACAGTGATCGGCATCGTGTTGCTGCTGGTGCTGAGCGGTTGTTCGCCGGTGCAGGTGCTCAATGCGCTGACCCCGGACAGCACTTACGAAAAAACCGTGGGCATCGCGTATGGCGACGACCCGCGGCAGAAGCTCGATGTATATGTGCCGCATCAGCCGATGTCCGGCGCGCCGGTGGTGGTGTTTTTCTATGGCGGCAGCTGGAACAGCGGTTCGCGCGTCGACTACCACTTTGTCGGAGAAGCGCTGGCGTCGCGGGGGATTGTCACGGTGGTGGCGGATTACCGCTTGTATCCGCAAGTGCGTTATCCACTGTTTCTGCAGGACGGGGCGCGGGCGGTGGCGTGGACCAAAGCGCATATTCGCGAGTTTTCCGGCAACCCGCAGCGCTTGTATTTGATGGGCCACAGCTCCGGCGGGTACAACGCGGCGATGCTTGCGCTGGATGGTGAATGGCTTGCGGCCGTGGGCATTTCGCCCAAGGATTTGCGGGGCTGGATCGGTCTGGCCGGGCCTTATGACTTCCTGCCGATCAAGAATCCCGAGGTGCGCCCGGTGTTCTTCTGGCCGGACTCACCGCCGCAATCGCAACCGATCAATCATGTCAGTCGCGGCGCACCACCCGCGCTGCTGATTGCCGCGAGCAAGGATGATCTGGTCAACCCGACGCGCAACACCGGCGGTCTCGCCAGCAAGCTGCGCGAGGCCGGCGTGCCGGTGCAGGATCTGTATTACTCGCGGCCCAGCCACATAACCTTGGTGGCCAGTCTGTCGCGACCGTTGCGGCGCCTGGCGCCAGTGCTCGATCAGGTCGTCGGGTTTATCGCGCGCACGCCGAGTCAGTGAGCAGCGCCGCTGAACCAGCCGTCGTTGCGCTTGAGCCACCAGGCTTGGGCACCCAGGGTCAGGCTGCGCAAGACCATGAACAGCAGAAAAGATATCCACAGGCCGTGATTGCCCAAGTCTTGCAGCGCCCAGGCGAACGGCAGGAGCAAAACCACGGTGATCAGCATGCCGTTGCGCATTTCCCGAGCGCGGGTGGCACCAATGAACAGTCCGTCAAGCAAGTAACTCCAGACCGCAATCAATGGCAGCACGGCGAGGTAGGGCAGGTAGACGAACGCTGTGTCGCGTACGCTCTGGATATCGGTCTGCATCTCGATGAACAGGTGCCCGGCGAGCAAAAACAGCGCGGCAAATCCGAGGCTGGCGATCAGCGACCAGCCGCCGGCCACCACCAGTGAACGACGCAAGGCCAGACGATCGCGGGCACCGATGGCGTGTCCGCACAAGGCCTCGACGGCATGGGCCAGGCCGTCCAGCGCATGCGCCGTGAGTAGCAAGCCATTAAGCAGCAACGCGTTGGCGGCCACCGTCGAATCGCCCAGCCGCGCGCCTTGTACGGTGATCAGGAAAAACACCGATTGCAGCGCCAGGCTGCGAATGAAGATATCGCGGTTGACCGCCAGCAACGGGCGCCAGCTCTGCCAGATTTTCAACGCCGCCCAGACGATGTGCCCCGGATACGCCCGCAGTGCCTTGCGGGTCAGCAGTAGTCCAAGCAGGGCGCCACTCCATTCGGCGATCACCGAGGCCCGCGCCGAACCGACCACGCCCCAGTCCAGGCCGATGACGAACCACAGATTGAGGACGATGTTGATCAGGTTGGTGCTCAGCAGAATCGCCAGCGGCGCCCGGGCGTTTTGCGTGCCGAGAAACCAGCCGACCAGCGCATAACTGGCCAGCGCCGCAGGCAGTCCGAACAAGCGCGTGTGGAAAAAATCACGAGTGAGCTGATCCAGCTCCGCCGACGGTTGCATGAAGTGCAACGCAACACCACTCAGCGGCACACCCAAAGTGCCAAGCACCAGTGCCAGCCCCATCGCCAGCAGCAAGCCTTGCAACAGAATCTGCCGCAATGCTGCACCGTCGCTGCGCCCCGCAGCCTGCGCGGCAAACCCGGTGGTGCCCATGCGCAGGAAACCCATGGCCCAGGCGAGAAAGGTGTACAGGCTGGCGCCGACCGCCACCGCGCCCAACTGATGGGCGTGGGGCAGGTGGCCGATGACAGTGCTGTCGACCAGCGCCACCAGCGGTACGGAAATATTGGAAAGAATCATCGGCGCAGCGAGCGCCCAGACCTTGCGGTGAGTTGGGCGGTCGCGCCAGTCGGCGATCAGAGTGGACATGCGGGCTCCTTGGGGGAGCGGCATTGTAGCGGTAGAAGCCACCCTCACCCCAGCCCTCTCCCAGAGGGAGAGGGAGCCGACCGAGGTGTCTGGCGTCATCCATCGACCTGAGAGAATGTGCCGATTATGGATTCGCTGACACTCGCTCAAGTCGGTGTAGCTCTTGAATATCCCCCGGTCAGTCCCCTCTCCCTCCGGGAGAGGGTTAGGGTGAGGGGCTCTTCAACGGCCTAATGAATAATCCAGCTCAATAACCACAACCCGAGCAACAACCAGATAATCCCGGCAATGATCGACGCATTCATGAACGCGCGAATCGCCGACCACAACAGCATCAGCCCGACGATCAGCGCGATGATGCTGATGATCGAGGTGTCCATGCCCAGCGTCTTCGCCAGCCCGTCGACAAAGTTGCCGCCGGCATTGCTCAGAATGTTGAACAAACCACTGAGGCCATCAACGATAAAGCGGATGACCGAACCGAGCGCCTGGCCGAGCCATTCGAAAAAGCTTTCTACCTGCATGTGTGCATCCTGATGAAAGAGCTGAGCCTTGGGCCACAACGCGGGTGGCCGAGTTCCCTGCATGATAGAAGGTTTGCACCCATTCTGTGTGGGAGCGAGCCTGCTCGCGAATACGGTGGATCAGATAACTGATGGGTTGAATGACACACCGCTTTCGCGAGCAGGCTCGCTCCCACAATAGATCATCTGTGCTGCTTGCCTTTGGTGGGTATCCCCCCGAAGCTATACGCCTTCAGGAGAGCCCGATGAACCTTGTTGAACTGACCGAACGCCTGCACGCCATTCGCGACCGCAATGACTGGCGGCAATTTCACAGCCCGAAAAACCTTTCCATGGCGGCGAGTGTCGAGATGTCCGAGCTGGTGGAAATCTTCCAGTGGCTGACGGAAGACCAGTCGCGCCAGTTACCTGCTGACAAACTCGCCCATGCCGGACAGGAAGTTGGCGACATCGTGCTGTATCTGTTGCTGCTGTGCAGCGAGCTGGGGTTGGACATGAATGAAGTGGTGCGCAGCAAGCTCGCCGACAGCGAACGGCGGTTCAACTGATGAGCGACCGGCATTTCGATCAGTTGGCGACGCGTTTCGCCGAAAAAATCTACGGTGGCGCCAAAGGTGCGATCCGTCTCGCGGTGTTGCAGGCTGACCTGGCCGAAGCGTTACCGGATCGCCCGTTGCGGGTGCTCGACATTGGCGGTGGTCTTGGCCACATGTCGCTGTGGCTGGCCGAACGCGGCCACGACGTGACTTTCACCGAGCCGGCCGCACCGATGCTCGACGGCGCGCGTCAGCGCTTCGCCGAAGCCGGGCAGACCGCGACATTCATTCAGGCACCATGGCAGGAACTGCTCGGCCAACTCACTGAACCGTACGATCTGGTGATCTGCCACGCCGTGCTGGAATGGCTCGCCGAACCCCACGCGATCCTGCCGGTGCTGCATCAACTGACCAAACCCGGTGGCTGGTTGTCGCTGGCGTTCTACAACCGCGACGCGCTGATCTACCGCAACCTGCTCAAAGGCCATTTCAAGAAAATGCGCAAGAACGCCATGGCCGGCGAAAAGCAGAGTCTGACTCCGCAGCAGCCGCTCGATCCACGAGAATTGGCAACGCAACTCGACGGCCTGTGGCAGGTCGAAACCCAGAGTGGGATCCGGGTTTTCCATGACTACATGCCAGTGGAATTCCAGGCCCGCGCCGAACTCGTCGATTTGCTCGAGATGGAGCTCGCTCACCGTCGTCACCCAAGCTTCGCCGGGCTTGGGCGCTATTTGCACTGGATCTGCCGGCCGATCTGATCGGAGCGCGACATGAAAGCTCAATCCGGGTTACTGCTGATGTGTCTGGGCTTGGCTGCTTGCCAGAGCAGCAACCCGTACGTGGCGCAATCGCGGCCCTTGCCTCCGGCGCCGCCGCAAGCGGTCACCACCTTCGACCGCAGCGCGTACCCGGCACCGCCGCGTGACTATGGGCGTTATCGCAGTTGGGCCTGGCTCAACGGGCAACTGCCGCCGGGCACGGCCTGGGCCGATTCGGCGCAAGTGGCCGAAGCGGTGAGCAATGCGCTGGATCAGCGCGGCTTGCGCCCGTTGCACGACAATCGCCCGGCCGACTTGCTGGTCAGCGCCGATCTGCGTCTGGAAACCCGCTTGCGTCAGGTCCAGGACGACTACGGTTATTACGGCGGTGGATACGGTGGCTATGATCGCTATGGTCGCGGTTACGGCATGTACAACACGGTGCCGATCGTGCGCACCTATTCCGAGCAAGTCGTGGTGGTGCAGGTCAATCTGTTCGACGCCGGCAGCGGTCAGCCGGTGTGGAGCGCGAGCGCCGAAACCGCGAACAAGGGCAGCGAAATCGATCGCACCGACTCGATCCGCGAGGCTGTGGAAAAGGCCATGTCGGCGTATCCTCCCAGTTAGCTTCCTGCCAATCAGAAGCTGCCGCAGGTTCATGTCTTCAACCGGAGAAAACCCATGTTCCGCCGTCTCGCTTTACTGGCCATGGCCGTGCTGCTCAGCGCCTGCGCCGCCAACCAGGTCAACCATGACTTCGATGCCAGCCGCGACTTTGCCGCCTATCGCAGCTGGAGCTGGAAAGACCCCGCCCTGCAATACCGCCCCGATGATCCGCGGATCAAAAGCGACCTGACCGAGCAACGCATTCGCCAGGCTGTGGCCGATCAGCTCGACCAGCGCGGTTTGCGTCCAGCGGCGGCGGGTGCCAAGGGTGACTTGTATGTGCAGACTTACCTGATCGTCGAGGATCGTCAGCAGCAAGTGACGACCAACTACGGCGGCGGCTGGGGCGGCCCGTGGAACGGCTACTGGGGCGCGCCGATGTACAACGAAACGCGCAACATCACCTACAAGGTGGCGACCATCCAGATCGACCTGCTCGACGGCAAGGATGGCAAACTGGTATGGCGCGGCAGTGATGAGCAGATGCTGTCCGGCAAGCCGAATCCCGATGATCGCAGCAATGCCATCCGCGAGACGGTCGGGCGGATTCTGGCCAACTATCCACCGCGCTGAATCCGTTAAAAAGTCGGAGCTGTTGAGCTCCGATTTTTTTGTTCCACCCTAAATTCTAATGTGGGAGCGAGCCTGCTCGCGAAAGCAGGGTGTCATTCAACTGTTATTTATCTGACACGACGCCTTCGCGAGCAGGCTCGCTTGTATGGTAGGACTTGAAGGGAGGAGGAGGGACAAGGCTCGATTCTGACTGTTAGCGCAGTACAGACCGTGGGAGATTTCACCCTCCTCCTTTCACCCAAGCGCCGATAAAGAATGCATCTGGCCTAGACCGACGATAGGAACAAGCCTGCGCCTCTGGGTGAACCCTTCAAGTGTTCAAACCTTAGCCCGGAGGATTTCTCATGGCAATGCCCGTCGCTACTACTCAGTCGATCATCGGGGTTGATGTCGCCAAGGATGAACTGGTGATTTATTGCGCCGAATCAGATCAGCTCGAGACAATCTCTAACACCAAAGCAGCAATCAAAAAATGGCTCAAAACTGTAGCCAAGCCAGTGGCAATCGCCATCGAAGCCACCAATATCTATCACCAGGAATTTGCTGATCTGGCGCATGCCGATGGGTGCGTGATCTATATGGTTGGCGGTTATGAGCTCAGCCATTACCGCAAAGGCGTGAACGTTCGCGCGAAGACTGATGCGCTGGATGCCCGATTACTGGCCCGTTATCTCACAAACGAAGGGGACCACTTACGCCCTTGGACACCGCCGTCGCCCTTGTATTGCCGGCTCATCAGTCTTTTCCGGCGCCGTGCGGCTCTGGTCCAGGCTCGTGTCAGCCTCAAGCAGAGCTGGGAGAATGAGCCGTTGCTCAAAACCGCTTTCAAAAATCAGATAAACGCCATGCAAAGACTGGAAATCCTGCTGGAGAAAACGATCCTGACGCAGATAGACGAAGCCGATTTAGGTGCTCAGCTCAAGCGTTGCATGAAGGTAGAAGGCATCGGTACGTTGACCGGTGCCCGCTTGCTCGCATCCTTTCAGCGTGGGGACTTCAAGAATGCCGACGCTTTCATCGCCTTTCTAGGCCTGGATCTGCGCATATCTGATTCAGGCAAAAAGAAAGGCCGTCGCTGCCTGACCAAACGAGGCGACTCAGAGGCGCGTCGGTTGCTGCACAACGCTGCAATGGCGGCGAGCCGAACCTCGGCGTGGAAAGGATTTTATGAGGCTTTGAGAGAGCGCGGACTGAGCACTACCCAAGCACTGGTTGCACTAGCCCGCAAGCTTGCGCGGGTGGTATTTGCTCTGTTGAAAAACCAGAGCGAATACTCACCTAAAGCCGTTTAGGGGCTAGGCATGAACCATAGAATCTCCCACAGGGATGTTTGTCTGTTCAAAATGGCGCGTTGCCATTAGGCGTGTCTACACTCAATTGCACCAATGGAGCTAGCGGCAAAGGAGTGCGCCATGTCGCCTCGTTCGCGATTCAACGGCCCGGCCCGCCAGCGCGGGGCGATTGGCTTGATGGCTGCGGCCACCCTCAGTCTGGCGGTGGTGATGCTGCTGTTGGTGGTCGACACCGGCCGCTTGTACATGGAACAACGCAAATTGCAGCGGGTGGTGGACAACGCCGCCCTCGAAGCCGTCAGCCGTGGCGGTAATTGCCTGCCGGGCCTGAGCGCCGCCAGTTATGCCGGGCAAAGCGCCGTGCGCAATGGCTACATCGTCGATGCCAGCAATACCCTAGCCACCACGTGCGGCACCTTGGTGACGGCCGCCACCGGCCTGCGCACGTTCGCGGTAGATGCCACGCAAGCAGCAGCGGTCAAAGTCGTCGCCAGTCGCACGCTGACCACCAGTTTTGCCGGTGGTATACAGGCCTTGTTCAGCGGTACACCGGTCAGTCTCAATACCACGCTCAATGCCTCGGCGGTGGCCGCCAAACCGCAGCCGACGGTGGCCCAACTGAATATTCGCAGCACCCTGGCCAGCATCGATACGGCCCAGTCGAACATCCTCAATCCGCTGTTTTCCGGGCTGCTCGGCGGCAACGTCAACCTCACGGCACTGGGCTGGGATGGCCTGCTGAACACCGACATCAACCTGCTCAAATACCTTGATCAACTGGCGATCAATCTCAACGTCGCGGCGGGCAATTACACGCAGTTGCTCAACACTCAGGCCACGGTGACGCAACTGATCCAGGCGGCGGCGACCGTGGTGCAACTCAATGGCGCGACCGCGCAGGTGACCACTGCGCTGGGCCAATTGCAGGTGGCGGCGATCAACGCGGCGCCGGTCAAACTGGGCGACATCCTGCAATTGCAGACCGGCACTACATCGGCAGGATTGGACGCCAATCTGCAACTGCTGCAGCTGATTCAGGGCGTGGTGCAACTGGCCAACAGCAAGAGTGCGGTGGCGGCGACGTTGCCGATCAGTGTGCTCGGGCTGGCGAATGTCACGGTGCGGGTGAAAGTGATCGAACCGCCGCAGTTTTCCGCGATTGGCGATCCGGCGCGGGCCAAGGTCAATCCGACCGGGGCGGACCGGATTTATGTGCGTACGGCGCAGGTTCGCACGCTGGTCTCCGTGAATCTGCCGGTACTGTCCGGGGTGACGGGGCTGACCAATGCCGTGCTGGGGCTGGTCGGTGGATTGACCCCGACCCTCAATGCACTACTGAGTCTGAATCTGGTCAGTACGCTCAATTCGGTCCTGTGCCTGTTGGGCGCGGGTTGCGAGCAACTTGATCCACAATTGCTGCCATCACCGCAAATCGACATCAGTCTGGATGCCGGCGGCGCCAAGAGTTATGTCACCGATTACAGCTGTCCGACGGGCACCACCGGCACCAAGAGCCTGACTGCGCATACCATTACGTCCATCGCTGACTTGAAACTCGGCAAGATCGATCCGGCCAATGCCTTTTCTTCAGCGGCCGAACCCACGGTGGCGCCTTTGGCGCTGATCGATCTGGGGATCGTCACCTGTCACAAAATCCTGCTGCTCGGCACCTGTGATCCTGCCACCCATGTTCCTTTCGGCGCGGGAGGCATCGGCATCATGCTCGACACCAGTGTCGGGCAAACTTCGCAAGACCTGGTGTTCACCAGCAGCACGCCGTTCGCCACCCCGGCCAACCTCAAACTGCCGCCGAGCATCTTGCCGGCCGCGCCAACCAGCAACATCGTCGGCAGCCTGTCGAGCACCCTCGCGGGCATCAACCTGATCGTCTACAAACCGCAGGGCAGCAACCCGTTGGGTGCCATCGTTACCGGCGTTGCCTCGTTGATCAGCGATGTCACCAACCGATTGTTGCCCGTGGTGACCGGTGCACTTAGTCCGTTGCTCGACCCGCTGCTGAACAACCTGCTCAAAGGTCTGGGCATCAATCTGATGGACGTCGACGTCGGTGCCAATATGACCTGCGGCCAGACCGGCAAGGCCTATCTGGTGATCTAGGCGTCCACGGCAACCGGCAACTCGATGCAGAACCGCGCGCCCTCCGCCGAATTGCGCACGCTCAACTGGCCGCCCATGTTGTCGATGATACCGTAGCTCACCGACAACCCTAGCCCGGTGCCGACGCCGATCGGTTTGGTGGTGAAGAACGGCTCGAAGATCCGCTCCAGCAGACGCGGATCAATGCCGCCGCCGTTGTCCTCGACCCACAACCGCACGTTCTGTTCATCGCGCTCGGCGTAGATCGCAATCCACGGTTTGAAGCTCGAGTCCTTCTCGCGTTTGCTCAACAACGCGTCGCGCGCATTGACCATCAGGTTGATCAGAACCTGCTCAAGCTGATCGACGTAGCCACGCACTTGCACCTCGAACCCTGTCTCGCTGATGTGCAAATCCACGCCTTTACCGCGCATGCCTTCGGCCAGCAGCGACAGCGTGCCTTCGATGGCCGAGGCGGGGTTGAACAGTTGCTGCTCAATTTCCGAACGCCGGCCGAATACCCGCATGTGATCGACCACTTTCGCCGCACGCTGCACCTGCGCATCAATGCGGTTGAGTTTGTCGGTCAGGTAGTCGACCTGCACATCGCCGTTGCCCAGACGCTTGAGCACGTTGACGATGGCCATGCGCATCACGTTCAGCGGCTGATTGATTTCATGGGCAAGGCCGGTGGCCATTTCGCCGAGGGTGGCCATTTTCGCGCTTTGCGTGAGTTGTTGCTGCGAGCGGCGCACTTCGGTGTTGTCGCGGCCCACTGCTTGCACTTCGATCAATTGGCCGTGTTCATCGAACACGCCGCGATCGGACCAGACCCACCAGGCGTGTTCGCGGCCGGGCAGTTGCAGGCTGATTTCTGCGGTGCTTACCGGTTCATCTGTGGTCAGTGAAGCGAGGCGCAGGACGAATGCGGCGCGTTGTTCTTCGGACATCCAACTGCCCAGATCGACCCCCGGCAGTTGCTCCGGTGTGCATTCCAGGTACGTCGCCAACGGCCGGTTGCCGAAAGTCAGAATCAGGTCCGGGCGGTAGCGACAGATCATTGCCGGCGAGTCCTCCACCAGAATCCGGTAGCGCTCTTCACTCTTTTTCACCTGCTCGGCCGCCAGGGTCGCTTCGGTGACGTCCAGCCACAAACCGACCGCTTCCACCGGCAGGCCGAGGTCATTGCGCAGCAACCTGGCTTCATCGAGCAGCCAGTGATATTCACCGTGACGGTCGCGCAGGCGATAACGCGCGCGTACCGAACCTTCGCGTAACAGCTGACGGCAGCGGGCGAAATAAAGGTCGCGATCTTCGGGATGGATCATCTCGACCAGTGCGCCGTCGCCGCAGTCCTCAAGGCTCCAGCCCAGCAAGGGTTGCAGACTGGCACTGAAGAACGCCGGGATCAGCGCGCCTTCTTGGTAGTGCTGGACGTAAATCACCGCCGGCGAACTGGCGATCAGGTTGTCCAGCCGTGCATGTGCGGCGGCGGCCCGTTGTTGCTGGTTCTGGATGTCGCTGATATCGAGCATGAAACCGACCAACCGGCGGTACTCGCCATTGCCAATCACTTGGCCCTGCACGCGATACCACGTGGGCGCCTGTTCGTTATTAACGCCGCGCAGGCGCACCGATAACGTCAGGGCTTCACCGTGTTGTTGCAAGGCTTGCAGACGGCTGCGCAACTCGTCGCGGTCGGCGGGATGGATTTGCGCCAGCCAGTCTTCCAGCGCTAATCCGCCAGAGTTCACGTTCAGGGCCGCCGCCAGCGCGGGGGCCAGTTGAATGTGGGCGTCGCCTGCCAAAATCTCCCACCAACCGGTGCCCAGCAGGGTTTGCAGCGACTCGATACGTTCCAGTTGCAGGTGATGTTGTTGTTCGCGCAGGCGTCCGAGCAACGGTCCGGCCAGTGCGCCGACCAGCGTTATCCAGTCGCGCTCGGTGAGGTATGGCGCGGCGCTGTCCACGGGATAAAAACCGCAGAGCAGCCAAGCCACCACACCGCGCTCATCGCTGTACGGCACTGCGAAACCTTCGGCACTGCCGAACAAAGCCTGCACCCGCGAATGTTCATCGAGGCCATGCTGTGCGCCGACGCGTTGCGGCGCGGCGCCGTTCAGGCTGTCCAGCGGCGTGCCCAGGCGCTGGCCGTCATGCCACAGGGTCGGTGCATCGTGGGCGCGATACTGGCGATGGATTTGCCACCCCTGTTGTTCATCATCAAGCAAGGCCAGCGCCAGACAGGGGATATGCCAGCGCTGGGCGATCATTTGCAATTGTTCGCTTACGATCACCGGCAAACGCACTTGGCTGCAAGCGCGTAACTGTTCGCTGACCTGCCCGGCAATCAATTGGCAGGCATCACGCTGACGCGATTGTTGGCATTCGAGCAGCAAGTCAGCGATGTCGATCAGATGCATCAGCCAGCCTTCGCCCAGCGGCTGTACCCAGCCCCGCAGGTGCACGGTTTGCTCACCCAGACCGAAGAAGTCGAGATCCAGCAAGAGCCCCTGCCACTCCCTCGGCCGACCTTCGATGGTCAACGTGCTGTGGGGCAGCAGATAAGTGCTGAGTGGCAGGGGTTGATCTTGAGGTTTGAACTGCGCCAGCAGATGCCGCAGCGGGCCGGCGATTTGCAGCACGTCACCGTCATCGTTCAAGTACAGGTGCAAGCCTGTCGCGGGTGAGCCGAGTGGGTCGGGCAACTCGTGGGTGGCGGGCGGTGTGCGTTTGAGCAAGCGCCCGAAGAGCTTGTCCCCCGACGTCAAAATTGCAGACTCGATTTGGCGGTCAGGTAGGTGGGCAGGTTGGGCACTGGGCCAACGACCGGAAGCACCAGAAACGGCATGACCTGATTCAACTTGCTGACCGGATAATCCACTCGCACCGTCAGCAGGCCTGAAGCGCTGTATTGGCTGCTGGTATCAACGCCGACCACCAGGTTGAAGACCGGCGGAATCCAGGACAATTGCTGGGTCAGCGTAGCGTTCGCGGTGTTGAGCACCACCGTTGAATAGTTGGGCGTGTTGGGATCGACCGCGACACTGCGGCGTACCGCTTCGGAGGTGGCCTGGTTGAACGATTGCATCATCACCAAGGGCAGGCTGTAACTGACCAGACCGTAAAACACGGCGAAAAAAATGATGAACACCAAGGCGAACTCAATCGCCACCGCACCTTTTTGCGACTTCCGAAAGCCGGTTTTCATGAGTGCGTCTACCCTGACTGTCACTGCGTAGTATCAGCATAGAATCATTCCGCAAAAATGGACGGTTTTTACCCGATGTACAGTTTTATCCTCCTGATCTGGTTGGGGCTGTGCGCTGCGCAAGATGCTCGCCAGCGGCGCATTGCCAATGGGCTGACCCTTGGCGCGGCGGCGCTGGCGCTGATCTGGCTGCTGTGGACGGGCAGCACTTGGCTGGGCGCTGACGCAGGGCAGGGCGGCTGGGCCTGCCTGATCGCACTGGGGCTGACCCTGCCGGGGTTTTTCATGGGCCGGATGGGCGCCGGCGATGTGAAATTAATGACAGCTCTTGGCCTTGCGACGGACGGTCTGTTCATTCTCGGCGTGTTTATTGGCGCGGGGCTCGGCAGCGTGATCTGGCTGCTGCTGGCGCCAAGAGTCTGGCTCCATATGAGTCAAGGGCTTAGAGAACGTCTGCGATATCTGGCTCCCGACATGTCAAAAAAGCTGCCATTTGCTCCGTTCGTGCTGGTCGGTGCTGTGCTCGTTGTACTTTGGATCCATTAGTCGCCAAGCGCCATTAGTTCTATGTACATAGTCGGAAAGTACGTCTACTTTCAAAGGAACTGGTTATACAGCCAAAGGCTGGCAGTACAGGAATGGTCAGCTTTGGCCTGGGACATGGAGTAGCACGTGAACAAGCTTACGTCTGCGGTAAAAGTCCTCGTGGTCGACGATCAGCCGTTGATTGTGGAGGAGTTGTGCGAGTTTCTTGAAAGTAGCGGTTATCGCTGTGTGCCGTGTGAGTCCAGTGCGCAGGCGATCGAGCGTTTCAGTGAGGACGCGGAGATCGGTCTGGTGCTGAGTGATCTGCACATGCCGGACATGGATGGCATTCAGTTGATTCAGGAATTGCAGCGGCTGGCGGGCAAGCATCGGGCGTTCGAGGCGATCATGCTGACTGGGCGTGCCGACAAGCAGGACGTGATCAAGGCGTTGCGTGCCGGGATTGCCGATTATTATCAGAAACCGATTGATCTGGATGAATTGCTCGAAGGTGTGCGGCGACAGGAGGTGGCTCTGCAGGAGCGGCAGAAGAATCTGCAACTGGGGCATTTGAATCAGAAGTTGCAGTATTTGTCTGAGTCGATTGATGACCTTTATCAGGATCTGGACAAGGTGCGGCGCAGTCCTTCGTCGGTGGTTCGCGATGGGTTGGGTGGTGAGCCCGCCGAGGTTGAGGCGCAGGAGATGCCGGCGATTTTCAATCAGTTGTCGCCGCGGCAGTTGGATGTGGCGCGGTTGGTCGGTAAGGGGCAGACCAATTATCAGATTGCCTGTGAGTTGGGGATTACCGAGAACACGGTGAAGCTTTATGTTTCGCAGGTGTTGCGGTTGACGCATATGCATAATCGGACGCAGTTGGCTTTGGCTCTTTCGCCGAGTGCTTCGGCTGCGCGGCAGCGGGTTACGGCGCATTGACTTGGCGGCCTTTGGGCCGACCAGGTTCTTGGGGTTTGGTGTGTATATCCGTTTTTTTGGGTGTTGCGGCTGGCGGTTCCGCCCTTACGGCGGGTCACTTTTTCAGACGCCAAAAAGTAACCAAAAGGCTGGGCCCCGGCGTTCGGCCCCTCGCTGGGGCTCGGGGTTCCTTCGTTCCGGGATCTATCCGGGGGCATCGCCTACGGCTTGCTTCGCTGCACCTCCTCTCGATGTGTTTGGCTTCGCCAAACGGTCGCTGCGCTCCCACCCCCGGATAAATCCCTCCACTCAGCCTGCCGAAGGGGCCAACAGATCAAAAGCTGCAGCCGAGCTAACGCTCATCCTGTTGAGTGGTTAGGAGCGGGTGAGGGGCTTTTGATCTGGTTCAAAATCTGAATTCGACTCGATATTTCACGTCGGCGTAGCTCTCCCAAACACCACGGTCAGTCCCCTCTCCCTCTGGGAGAGGGTTAGGGTGAGGGGCTTTTGATCTATTTCATAATCTGAGTTCGACGCGGTATTTCACGTCGGCGTACCTTTTCCAAACACCTCGTTCAGTCCCCTCTCCCTCTGGGAGAGGGTTAGGGTGAGGGGCTTTTGATCTATTTCATAATCTGAGTTCGACGCGGTATTTCACGTCGGCGTACCTCTACCAAACACCCCGGTCAGTCCCCTCTCCCTCCGGGAGAGGGCTAGGGTGAGGGTTGGCTTTTGGCTGTTTAAATGTGTGCCAGATAACCGGAACCTTCCCACACTGTTTTCAGGTTGTCCGTCGGACGTGAGCTCTCTAGTCTCTGGCTGTCGCTGAACACTCAGCGATCGGGTGTGAGAACCCGGCAATTTATGGTCATCCAGTCCTTGTGCACGCATAATCGCCGCCAGCTTGTCTGCTGTCTGCAATATGTCATGGCGGCTGTGTGCGGGCAGACTTCGGTCTGGCCGGGTGTCCATAACCGGTATTCTCACCCCGCATACAGCTGCCACCTTTTGCCCCGTGAGAATGGCAGTAGGTGGCGGCAAAGACTTTGGAGTTGTTTCAATGGACAAACTGATCCCCGACCCACCCACCGAACCCACCACCCCACTCGAAGAAGCCATCCGCGTCGACAACCTCGCCAAAAACCGCGAAGCCATCAAGCGCGCTCTGGACTTCTACCTCTGCCCAGAACCTGCAAAACCCCGCCAGCCCAGCACGATGTTCCTCATCCACCCGAAAATCGATACCGAAAGCCTGCTCGCCCACGCCTGCGAATCCCTGGCCTCGGCCAACACGCTGGCCGGTAACTTTGCCGATCAGCTTGGTCGGCCTGAGCGCAATACCGCGCTGGCGATTCAGCAGATCATCATGCTCGCCGAACTGGCGGTAAACCGGGCATTGGATCGGGTGGATGCGCAGACCTGAACTGGCTGAAACACCGCGTCATCGTTCATCGCCAGCAGGCTGGCTCCCACAGGTGAAATGCATTTCAAAATGTGGGAGCGAGCTTGCTCGCGAAAGCGGTGGAGCAGTCAGCCTCAAACTCAATTCTTGCTCTCGATCTTGCCACCCGCATCGGGATCATAAAAATCCGGAATCTCATATTTGTACTTCTTCAACCAGCGCTGCATCGCTAGATCCCGTTCGGTTGCGGTCGCCGTTTGTGGTTTGGGCGAGGCGGCTTTGTTGCGGCTTTGCAGGACCAGCCAGCCTTCGGTTTCCTGTTGTTGCGCCGAGGCGGGGCCGGCGTCGATGGCGGCGGCGCTGAGGGGCAGGCTGAGCAGGGTCAGGTAGCACAGGCCTTTAAAGGGATGCATGGCTGTCTCCTTATTTGATCGGTGACGGCAACGGGTCGACGACGGCGGCCACTTGGTTGCTGGTGGCCGGTTTGGTCTTGATCGGGGCTTTGAGTTTTTCTGCGCGTTGCTGGGCTTCGGTGAATTGTTGCGGGGTCAGTTTCGCGCGGCTGACGATTTCGGCGGCTTGTGGCCAGTCGTTCTGGTACAGCAGCAGGGTGACCATGTTCAGTGTTGCCAGTTGGTTGTTCTGCTTGAGTTCGATGGCGGTGAGAAACTCGAAACGTGCGTCGTTCAGGCGCAGCTGGTTGAGGTAGACCACGCCGAGGTCGTTGCGGATTTTTTCGTCGGTGGGGGCCAGTCGGGCGGCGCGTTGCAGGTGGGCCTGGGCCTGGCCGTTGTCGCCGCGAGCGGCGTAGAGCTGGCCGAGGCCGTGTTCGGCTTCGGCGGTCAGGCAGCCGCCGAGCAGGCTGCGGTACAGCGGCTCGGCTTCGCTGCGGCCGAGCAGGCGATAGACCTTGGCTTTGCGCAGGCGCACTTCGCTGATGTTGTCCGGCAGGCTTTGCAGGTTGGCGAGGCTGGCATGCAGTTTGCCGTCGTTGGCCAGGTCGTCTGCGAGGTTCAGGGCCAGCTCCTGCTCCTGGGTCATTTTGCTGCAACTGCTCGGTGACAGCAGTGCCGTCCAAGGTGCCTGGCCGTCGGTGGCGCAACCGCCGAGCAGCAACAGACTTGCCATGACTATCAGTACTTTCATCAAACGCTCTCCATGAGCAAGGTCAGTTTGCAAACGCCCGGGCAATGGCGGTGAAGCCCGGGCCGGCGAGGACGATCAGCAGTGCGGGAAACAGAAACAGCATCATCACCACCGACATCTTCGCCGACATTTTCGAGATGTATTCCTGCAAGCGCGTCAGGCGGCGGTCATCCAGCAATTGCTTGAGCGCCAGCAGCGATTTCATCGCGCCACCGCCCTGTTGAATCAGTTGCTGGAGGATCACGCAGGTGTCAGTGAATTCGTCGACGGCGAGCATTACTGCGGTTTTGTTTAACTCTTGGCCGAGTTCCAGGCCAGAGTCGACACGGGTCAGGATCAGGCGCAGTTCGCTGGTCAGTTCCGGCAGCAGTTTTTGCGCTTCGATGCTGAGCACGCGCAGCGCTTGTTCGACGGCCATGCCGGATTCGAAGAGGATGCGCAGCAGCGGAATGAACGTCGACACCTCCACGGCGATGGTTCTTTGCCGACGTGCCGCCGCGTAGGCCAGCAAGCGTTTGGGCAGCAGATAGCCGGCGCCGGTGGCGAGCATCGGCACGATCCAGCGGTTGTCAGCCTGCGGGAAAAACACCTCTTGCAGAAAAATCGCCAAACCCAACGTCAGCAACGGCGTGCCGATCTGGCAGGCGGCGTACAGCGCCCGTTCGCTAGAGCGGCGCCAGCCGATGCGGTTGAGCAGAGTCTGGGTTTCGCTGTCGATGCTCACCGAGCGTTGTCCGAACTTACTGCCGCCCAGTGCGCGCAGCCAACTGCCGAAGCGGTTTTCACGCACCAGATGCCCTTGCAAGCGCTGATTGACCTGACGCACCCGGCGCCGTTCGGTGAGCAAGTGATTGACCACGAGTAGCAGGGCGCCGAGCAGCAACATGAGAGCGGCGAGGTAGACCATGTCAGACGCTCCGTAACATGCGCCACAGCGCCAGGCTTCCGAACACTTGCAACACGGCAGCGCTGATCAGCATGTGCTGCCCGCTCGCGTCGTTCCACATCCCGAGCATGTAACCGGGGTTGGTCAGCATGAAGTAACTCACCAGCAGCAACGGTAACGAGCCGAGCACCCACGCGGTCATGCGCGTTTCGCCGGTGAGCGCACGCAGTTGCCGCGCGCCCTGGTCGCGTTCGCGGATCAGTTTGATCAGGTTTTCCAGTAGCTCGCTGGCGTTGCCGCCGTAGCGATGATTGACTTTGAGGCCGAGGGCGAACATGCGCAGTTCGTCCTGTTCATACAGTTCGGCGAAATCGCTGACGGCGTCCGGCAAGTTCACGCCTAGTTGCACGTTGCGCTGGACCCGGCCCATGGCTTTTTTCAGCGGATCTTCACTGGCTTCAATGCCGCCCATGACTGCGTCGCTCAAGGTGCGCCCGGACTTCAGGCTGCGCACGGTGTGGTCAAGCAACTGCGGCAGTTGCTCGATCATCCGTTTGACCCGGCGCTGGTAAAGAATGCCGATGTACAGCCGCAACAGCAGTGGCGGTATGACGATCATCAGCAGCAGCCCGACCCAGTCGGCGAGAAAAAAACCCAGCGCCATCGCCAGCGCCCACAGACTTAGCCACAGACCGAAACGCTCGGTCGGGCGGCCCAGTCCTGCACGCAGAAACATCCGCTCCAGCCCGACCCACACAGGTTTTTCCGGCGCCAGTTGCGGCTGCCCCGCGGCGAGTCGGTTGAGGACTTTTTCCGTGGCGGTCTTGCGCAGGCCTTGCAGGAACAGACGGATCGACAGCCCCAGCAGCGTCAGGCAGATAACAATGAGAATGATCGGTCCCAACATGCTCGGTGCTCCTTGCCGTCAGCCCAGATGAGCCTCGTGGCGCAGCTTGTCGCCGGCCGGATTGACGGCTTCGCGCAGGAAGCCGAAACCGCTGCGGCGGTCGAGGCGGAACAAGGTATTGGTGACGTAAACGTCCTCGCGAATGCCGACCACCTCCACGACTTCACTGACGCAGCGGCGCCCGTCAGGCATGCGCGTCAACTGGATGATCACGTCGAGGGCGGCGCAGATCATCTGGCGCAGGGTGCGTTCGGCGATGGAGCGTCCGGTCAGGCCGACCAGTGTTTCCAAGCGCAACAGCGCATCCTGGGCGTTGTTGGCGTGCACGGTGCTCATCGAACCGTCGTGACCGGTGTTCATCGCGGTGAGGACGTCGACCACTTCGACGCCACGAATCTCGCCGAGGATGATCCGGTCAGGGCGCATCCGCAGGGCGTTGCGAATCAGGTCGCTGGCCTTCACTTCACCGTGGCCTTCGGCATTCGGCGGCCGCGTTTCCAGGCGCACCACGTGCGGGTGACCGAGCTGCAATTCGGCGACGTCTTCGATGGTCACCAGACGCTCGTGCGGGTTGATCAACTGGCTGAGAATGTTCAACAGCGTGGTCTTGCCGGTGCCCGTGCCGCCGCTGATCAGGATGTTGCAGCGCTTGCCTACGGCGTCCTGGAAAAACTCGAAGATCGACAGGTCGATGGTTTGCATCGCCATCAGGTCGCTGCTCTTGAGCATGTCCTTGCGAAATTTACGGATCGACAGGCATGGACCGTCGAGGGCGATCGGCGGAATGATTGCGTTGACCCGGCTGCCATCCGGCAGGCGTGCATCGACCATCGGCGAAGACTCGTCGAGGCGCCGACCGAGCGGCGCGAGGATGCGCTGCATCACGCGTTCGACGTGATGCGCGTCGATAAACCGCAGGTCACTCTGGTGCAGTACACCGTCGCGTTCGATGAACACCCGGTGCGGGCCGTTGACCAGAATCTCGGTCACCGACTGATCGCGCAGCAACACTTCCAGCGGGCCGAAACCGGTGAGTTCGTCGACGATCTCTTCGGCCAGCCGTTCCATTTCGTAGCGGGAAATCGCCAGGTGCAAACGGGCGATGTATTCGGCGACTTTGTCGGTGACGAATTGCGCGAGCTGCTGGCGAGAACCTTCCAGCAGGTTTTTCCCGGACTCTTCGAGGGCGTCAATGATGTAGCGATGCAGGACCAGTTTCAGGCCTTCGTGATCGCTGTTGCCGACGCCACTGCGGGGCGCCGCACCGAAGAGTTTTTCTGCGCTCATGAGGTGCCTCGCAAGCGGTCGAACCAGGTCACTTTGGGCTTGGCCAGGCCTTCGGAACGTTTCGCCAGGCGTTCGCCGAGAGCGCGCAGGCTCTGGGTGAGTTTTTCGCGCGGGGCCAGTTCGAACAGGCTCACGCCCTGGTTTTTCGCGTTCAGGCGCACTTCCGGGGTGAGGGCCAGTGTGGCGATCACTTCCAGATTGAAGGTCTTGCCGAGGGTTTCCGAGTTGGGCGCGACATTGCTCAGGTAGCGGTCGATCAGCAGACGCCCGTGGTCGAGCTTCATGCCTTTTTCCCGCCACAGATTGAGCACGGCGAGGTTGCGTCGGCAGTTGAGCACGTTCTGATCGGTGTACCAGAGCAACTTATCGCAGTGGCTGACAAAGGTGCGCAAGGCTTCGCTGTCGGTCTGCCCGGTGAGGTTCACGACGATGTGCTGGAAGTGCTGGCGCAAGGCGCTGAGCAACATGTACAGCTCGGCGGCGCTGGTGTTTTCCAGCGGCTCGTCGTTGCTGGCGTAGGCGAGAATTCGCAGGCCGGCCTCGGCGCTGGTGAAGGCGCTGTCGATCAGCGTGGCGTCGAGCCTTCGCAAGTGGCGCAAGGCATCGCCGAAGTGAAACGAACTCTCAAGCCCGAGCAGGGCGAGGCTGTCACCGCGCGGCAAACCGAGATCAAGCAACAAGGTTTGCTGACCGCTTTTTTGCACCACCAACGCCATGTGATTGGCCAGCAGTGCGCCGTCGGAACTGCTCTGCACGCCATACATCACCGTGAGGCCACCCAGTTGCGTGTTCGGTGCCACGGGCGGCAGGCGTTTGCTCAAGCGCCGCACCAGCCCGGCGACTTCACTGGAGCGTGAACCGTAGGCGACAAAATCCCGGGCGCCGGCGCGCATCGCGTTGAGCACCAACTGATTGTCCATGCCGTCACCAAGGGCCACGATTGCCAGCATCGGTTTGGCCTCCAGCGCGCCTTCGATCAACGCGCTCTGGGCGACCACGTGCTCGCGATCAAGGCCGACGAACACCAGATTGGCAAAGGTCACGTCCACCAGCGCCAGCAGTTCATCAAGGCTGCCGCCACCGGCGCTGACCACTTGGCCCAACGGTGCGAGCGCGCCTTGCAGCCACTCCAGATCGGTGCTGTTGCGGGTGATGGCGAGAAAGGTCTGGCTCAGGCTCTGGCTCATTGCGATAACCCGCTGCGCTTGTCGAAGTTGCCGTTTTCAAGGAAGAACATGCGGTAGAAATTCGGATCGTAGTTACGCAGTTTTTCACCCGGTAGCGACGGCAGTTGCGCATCGGCGGCCAGTGGCTGGACCAGATGCGGGGTGACGATCATCAGCAGTTCGCGTTCTTCGCGCTTGATCTGCGAGCCTTTGAAAAACGCACCGAGCACCGGGATGTCGCCGAGGCCGGGAAACTTGTTCACTTGTGAGCTGTTGGTGGTGCTGATCAAGCCGCTGATGACGAAGCTTTCGCCATCGCCGAGTGACACGCTGGTGTCGGTGCGGCGGATGGTCAGGGCCGGCACAGTGGTGCCGGCAATCTGTACGGCGTTGCTGAAGTCCAGTTCGCTGACTTCCGGGGCGACCTTCAACGCGATGCGATCGCGGCCGATGATGGTTGGCGTCAGGGTCAGGCGGATACCGAACTCCTTGTATTCGATCGACACGCTGTCGCTACCGGAACTGGGCACCGGAATCGGAATTTCACCGCCGGCCAGAAAGCTTGCGCTCTGCCCGTTCAGCGCCACCAGACTTGGCCGCGCGAGGGTATAGGCGAAGCCGCTGGTTTCCAGCGCATTGATGATCGCCATGGTCTTGCCGCCGACCCACGAGAAGTTGAACAGCGAATTGTCCACCGGCAGGCGGGGCTGCGGCACACCATCAATCGGTGGCAGGGTGCCGGGCGAACCAAACAGAAAGTTGCCGCGCGTGCCGATCAGTGAGGCGGTGGCTTCTTTGAGTTTGGTCCGGCTGACTTCGACGAAGCGAATATCGGTCTGCACTTGCGACGGTAGGCTCGGGTCATCCGAGGGTAGGGTGGCGGTCATGGCGGCAGTGGCGGCGCCCTGAACAAAGACCATGCTTTGGCGCGGCTCGCTTGAGCACGACGTCCAGACCATCAGGCTGGTGGCCCCGGGCGCAACGCCGGTGAGCAGAAAGGACGAACTGCCGTTGGCGTGCACGTCGGCGATTTTCGGATCGCCAATCGCCAGACGGGTGATCGCTACCGGCGACTGTACGTCCTGTTGAAAGCCTTCGCCGATTTCGATCACCGGCGGCATGCGCCCCAGTGCCGAACAGTTGCCGACCGCCGCCAACGCGGCGTCCATCGACAGGCCCATCAGTAGCAGGGCGCGCAGCATGGGTTTGAATGTCGGCCTGGAACGACTCTGCATGCCCTTGGATCCTTGCGCAGTCATGGGTTTTGTTGGGTGATCTGATTGCCGCGAATGATTTCCACGGCAGGCCTCGGGGCCGCGCCGGAACCGCCGCCGGTAGGCGCTTTCGGTCCAGCGCCCAAGGCCAGTTGGGTGAACTGGAAGAGTTGGCTGTTGGCGCTGCTCAGATGCTCCGGCGCCTGAGTTTCGCCGGCCCAGTATTTGGCCAGGCGTTGTTCTTCACTGCTGCGTACGGCCAGACGCAAGGTGCCGACTTGCGTTGCCAGCATCAGTCGGCTGAGCAGTTGTTCCGGCACCGCCAGCACCACGGTGCGCGCGGCGATGCGGCGTTGATCCTGTTTGAGTTTTTCCTCGGCGCTCAGGGCCGGCGAGGCGGGTTGGCCGTCGTTGGTCAGGCCGTATTGATCGCCGACACCCAGCACGCGCATGGCCGGTAAAACGATCTGTGCCGACTGTTCGAGGTTGCTGGAATCCTGGCGCAGGTAGAGCAAGACATCGACGTAATCCCCGGGGATCAGTTGCCCGGCCGCGCCGATCACTTCGTCGACCGCTACGGTGAGCGCGCGTTCATCGCTGTGAATCATGCGTGCCAGTGAGCCGCCGGCGGTGAAGCTTTCATCGTTCAGCCAGGTGCCGGCGCTGAGGTGCCGCCAGGGTGTGCGGCCGATGGCCTGATCGACATTGCTCAAGCTGCCAGCCGGTGCACTGCGCAGTTTTTCCACCGCTACATCGGCAGCGGTCAGCGCGGTAAAGGGTGGCACGTCGTGCAGCAGTACCACCACCGGTTGGCGGGCCTGGTCTTCGGCGATCGCGACAGTTTTTTCAACGGTGACCGCTGGGGCAACGGGGGCTTCGGCGACGGGTGCCGGTTGACGACTGAGCACCAGTCCCCAGTAACCGACAAAGATCGCTCCAAGCATAAGGATGGCTGCAAGGCCCATGGTGACGCGACTGTTCATGACGGCTCTCCCTTTCCTGCTGCACTACCCACCGCACTTGCTTACGAGAGAAGTTCCCAATCCGGCAGCTATGAACATGCAACTATTTCGCTATTTCCACGCTAGCTGATCCAAGCCAAAACGCCATTAGTGACAGGAAAATAACCCACTAAAGTATGAGTCTTGGCCAATTAACAGCAGCAATCGGCAACTTCGCGATGTGATTAATCCTTTGTGATTAATCCGTTCTTACAGTTGTTGGGTGGGGGTTTGTTGACAATGCTCAAATGGCACGGTGGTTCTTTGCCGTTGTAGTGACATCAGCGCCAGAGGCGCAAAGGAGCAGTCCTATGTTTCGCATGACTTTCGACTATCTAATGTCCAGAACCCGGGTGTTCATCAAGAACGAAGAAGGGGCTTCGGCGATCGAGTACGCCATTGTGGTGGCGATGGTCGCCGTCGTGGTTGTGGCATTCGTAACCCCTCTTGGCGATAGGGTGCTGGCGATCTTCAATAATATTTTGACGTCTCTTGATGGTACGGCTGTGACACGGCCGACGCCTTGAGTCATGGGAACGCTGCACCTGGCTGATATCGCACTACAATGGATTTTCCATTCAGCTTTCAGGTATTGCCTATGAACGCGTCTTCGCCGCAGCGCCAACAGTTGCTTCTGGTTGACGACGAGGAGGACGCGTTGCTGGAGCTGGCGGAGTTGCTGGAGGGTGAGGGGTTTACTTGTCATACCGCAACGTCGGTGAAGCTGGCGTTGCATCATCTGACGCGCCATCCCGATATTGCGTTGGTGATTACTGATTTGCGTATGCCGGAGGAGTCCGGGATGTCGTTGATCAAGCGCTTGCGTGAGCATACTTCGCGCCAGCATTTGCCGGTGATTGTGATGTCGGGGCATGCGGATATGGAAGACGTCAGTGATCTGTTGCGGTTGCAGGTGGTAGATCTGTTTCGCAAGCCGATTTATTACGTCAGGTTGTTGGAGACTCTGGATAATTTGTTTCCCAAGCCTCGGAGTAATGTGGCTGGGTGATTGGGGGGCATATCCGTTGCTGCGGGTGTGGCTGATTAGGGTTCCGCCCTTACGGCGGGTCACTTTTTCCAGACGCCGAAAAAGTAACCAAAAAGGCTTGCTCCTACGTGCGGCCCGCTCGCTGGGGCTCGGGGTTCCTTCGCTGCGGGATCGATCCGGGGGCAGCGCCTACGGTTTGCTTCGCTGCACCTCCTCTCGCTGTGTTTGGCTTCGCCAAACGGTCGCTACGCTCCCACCCCCGGATCAATCCCTCCACTCAGCCTTCCGACGTCGCCCGTGGATCAAGATCAAGAGCTGCAGCCGAGCTAACGCTCATCCTGTTGAGTGGTGAGGAGCGACGCGGTGCGAGGTGGGCTCACCGACCAAATTTCTCTCTGTATGCACCCAGTTCAACTGTGGGAGCGAGCTTGCTCGCGAAGGCGGCCTGCAAGCCGACCCATTTCTGCCGGTTGTACATTCCACCCGCCGCTGCTGAAGCCTCCTTGGTGTTTCAGCTTAAAACTGGTAGCTGAAACTGATGCTGTACCGGGGCTTGCGATTGAACGTGTCCAGGGCTTCATCCGACATCGCCTTCGCCGCCTCCAGCGCAATGTTGTAGTACTTGGCATCGCCAAACCGTAGCCCGATCGCGGCCGATGACAGATTGTTGGCCTTTACCGGCAGTTCATTGAACCAGCTGCGCGAGCGATCAAGCACGACATACGGTTGCAGGACGCGCACCCAGTTGCCGTCGCGGTTGAAGCTGTAGTTGACCTCGTACGCTACGCCCCAGCCCTTGTCGCCGGACGCTTGATCGTCGGGATAACCGCGACCGAAGTTCTGCCCGCCGAACACCGCGCGTTCGCTGTCTGGCAGGGTGTCGTCGCTCCAGTACAGCGCGGCGGACAGCACGCCTTGCCAGTTGTCGAGGAACTTGTTGCTCTGCACCCCGGACAGGCGAACGCGGAAGAAATCGAGGTCGATGTCGTCGTAGTTGGTATGCGCGCCCAGGCTGTCGAAACCCTGGTACACGCCGCCACTGAGAATCCGCAGTTGCCGGGCATCGGCCTTGCGCCAGTCGCCTTCGAAGGCCAGAGCGCGTACGTCGGTGCGGAACTCGGTGCTGAACGGGAAGTTGATGCCGTTGTAGCGGGTCTTGTC
The DNA here is from genome assembly GCF_045037865.1 of Pseudomonas sp. M20. Taxonomy (NCBI): domain Bacteria; kingdom Pseudomonadati; phylum Pseudomonadota; class Gammaproteobacteria; order Pseudomonadales; family Pseudomonadaceae; genus Pseudomonas; species Pseudomonas sp. M20. The sequence continues at coordinate 4,950,951 of NZ_CP173611.1, read as the reverse complement.
ATCGACTGCGTACAGACGCGAGCCGGCGGTCAGCAGTTCGTTGGAGGCGGCAATCAACGGCAGGGTGAAACCGATGGAGTAGCGGTCGTTTTCGCGATGGGTGCTGAGTCGACCACCGCCGTTGATGAGGACTTCGGTACTGGGATCGGCGCGGTAGCGTGAAGCGGATAAGGCAAGTTGCGCGCCCTCGTCATTGAGGAACTGGTTGTAGTCGAGGCGGTAGTAATGTTCGTGATCATCACCCGGTGGAAACAGACCGCTGAGGGTCAGTTGTTCGCCCATCGAGGTTTGCGAATTGCTACTGACGCCGAGCAAAGCCTGGGTGCCGTTGCGGTTGTCTTCGGTGGTGCTCAGCGTACTGGTGAAGGGTTTGCGACTGGCCTGGGCGACCAGCGTTGTCGCGCCGTCTGTGGTACCGGGCGGTGGTACCTGGGCCTGGATCGTTACGCCGGGGATGCGCGTCATCAGCGTGGTGTAGCGCTCGAACGTCTTGCGGGTCAGCGGCCGTTCGGCCTGGATCTTCGCCGCCAGTTTGTCGAGCAGGGCTTTGACCCGACCGACATCGCCCTCGATCTGGATATCGCGCACGTAGCCTTCCACCAGCACCACGCGCGCTACGCCGTCATTGAAATTTTGCTGCGGCAAGAACGCGTAGGACAGCAGGTAGCCGTCCTGCTGATAGCGTCGAGTGATGCTGCGCGTGGCCTCGATCAGTTCGGCGAGCGTGGCTTGGCGGCCGATCAGGGGTTTGTAGATTTCGGCGAGTTCGTTGAGCGGGTAAAGGGTTCCGCCTTCGATCTGCACGGTTTGCAAATTGATCTTGGTCTCCATCAACAGTGGTTGCGCAGCGGCGGCACCGGCGTCCGGCACTTGCACGGGCGTGGCGCTCGGGCGATAGGCGTCGGCGGGCAGGTTCGGCACCGGCAGGTTGCGGATGGTTTCGTTGCTGTTGAGAAAACTGGGCAGGGTGTCGGCGAGGGCGGCGGAACTGAGACTGAGGAACAGCAGGGATGCCATTACGCGCATAGGACACTCCATGGTCAGATCACAGCACTGGGCTGAATTCTCCTAAGAAAAAAGGCGGAAGACTCGTGGGAATCTTCCGCCCTCAACCAAGCGTAGGCGCTGTAGGTGAGGCCGTCGAATCGGCCAGGTGCAATTTAGCGTTTGTTGCCCCCCAGGGTATTAGTCAGACCACCGAGTACACCGCCCAGACCGCCACCGGTGGCAGCTCCGCTGGTACCCCCGTTGACCAGTCCACCGACGGCGGCAACGGTGCCGCCCACGTTGCTGACCAGACCACCGACCGCTGTGGTGACCGGATTGTTGGTCGCGGCAATGGTGTTGCCGATACTGCTGACCGCACCGCCAACCTGGCCGGTGAGACCGGCGACGGGTGATCCGATACCGGTCGCTGCGCCGACTTGTTGGGTCACGTTGGTCACAGCGCTGGTGACCGGATTCAGACCCGTGCCCAAGGTGGCGCCAACCGTGGCCAGAGGTGAGGTGGTTGCGGTGATCGGGGTGCCCGAACCGCCAAGTACGGTGTTGAGCGAAGCCACGGTATTACCCAGGCCGACAGCGGTAACGCCGCCTGCGCTGACCACGCCATTGGTATTGCCGGCATTCAGGCCTGCGCCGACGTTGACCACGGCACCGCCGACGGTTTGCAGCAGGCCAGTACCACCGAGGCCGCCGCCCAGACCACCACCCACACCGCCAGTACCCGAGCCGGTGCCGTTGGACACCAGACCACCAGCCTTGCCGACCGCGGTGCCGGTATCGCTCAACGCGCCGCCGAGGGTGTTAGTCAAGGCATTGCCGTTACCCGCATCGGTGACCTTGCCGCCCAGGGTGTTCACCGCGCCGCCGACTTGCGAGATCGCGCCTTTGAGTGGATCGCCGAGCCCGGTGGCAGTGCCGAGTTTGTCGGTGGTGCTTTCGACCATTGCGATCACGGGAACCAGACTACCGCCGACTTTGTTCGTCAGTTGGCTGGTCGGGCCGTTGGTCAGCGTGGTGTCGAGGGTATTGCCGAGCATGGTGACTTTCTCGCCGACACCGTCAAGCAGCGGCGCGACTTTGGTCACAACACCGCCCACCACCGGAACGCTGCCGGTCGCGGTTGCCAGTTTGCCGCTGAGATCAGAGACACCGTTGCCCACATCGGTCACCACACCGCCGACCGAAGCGACGGTGGTGGTCAGGCCTTTAGGGTCGGTCGCCAGCTTGCCTACGCCATTGGCGACACCGTCACCCAAGGTGCTGACGACATTGCCGGCGGTGTTGGCCGCACTTTGTACAACGCCACCGACAACAGGAACGCTGCTCAGCGAGTCACCGATCTGGCCAACGCCATCGCCGACGCCAGCGACGGTATTACCGACATCCTGCACCAGTGTGGTGGTCACCAACGGTGTGGTGGTTGGATTGGTCGGGTTGGTGGGATCGGTCGGATCTGTCGGGTTGGTTGGATTGGTCGGATCGGTGCCACCTGTACCACCGGTTCCGCCAGTACCACCTGTGTTACCGGTTCCGCCAGTGCCGCCAGTGCCCGCAGTATCACCGGTGCCCCCCGTACCGCCAGTACCCGAGGTGCCGCCAGTGCCGGCGGTGCCGTCCGCCGCGGAACTGCCGGAACTGCTTTTATGACCGCCACCACCGCTGCTGCACCCGGTGAGGCCAAGGGAGAGAATCAATGCCAGAGCGATTGCCGATTTGCACCATACGCCTTGAGTTTTCATGATCGTAATTCCTTGCACCTGTCACAACGTTCGTTGACTTCGATGGCTCGCCGATCTGTCGTCGGTGATGCCTTCGACCGTTGTGCTCAATCTCAGTCCAGGGGCGGGTTTCAGGCCATTCTCAAGTTGGTATTAACGCCTTTATATAGAGGGCGAAATTCAGCGCCTAAGGACTAATACCCACGATATAGCCGCACAAAAAAAGGCCTTGATAATCAAGGCCCGGGTTTTTTCAGTGGAAGGGGCAAGGACGGCGGAAACTTAAGTTATATACACACAATTAACGGTGTCCCGCGAGCTCAGGCAATGGGTTGCCACTGCCCGACCATGTGTTCGAGGTCTTGTGCACCGATCAGCCGCAACTCACCACTGGACCCCGCCGCACTCGCCAGCAAGGTCACTTCACTGGGCAGGCGCACCGGTTTACGAAAGTGCACGGCGATCTCGAGGTTGGCCTTGGGCAAATGATCGCCCAGCGCCGCGAGCGTTCGCGCCTTGTTCCACAAACCATGGGCGATGGCTGTTGGAAAACCGAACAGCTTGGCGCTGGCTGCACTCAGGTGAATCGGGTTGTAGTCTCCGGAGACTTTGGCGTATTGCCGACCGATATCGGCCGGGGCTTTCCAGCGCGCCACCTCCACCAATGATTGCGAGGGCTCCCAGGTCTGCTCGACAGCCTCGCCCTCAAGCTTCACCCCCCGACAGAGCATCTGGCTTTCGGCTTCCCACAACGGCCCGAGCTGGTCATCCAGCGTGGTCAGCAGATCGAACGTTGCACCTTTGGGATGCGCTTGCAGATTTGTCACGCGCACGCTCACTTGCGCCCGACCGATTCCGCCCATCGGTCGCAACACGCGAATGCGGTTGCTCAGATGAATCAACCCCAACAGAGGAAACGGAAACTCCCTGGCGGTGAGCAATTGCATCTGCAAGGCAAAGGCGAGGACATGCGGATACGTCGGCGGCAACAGACCGTCATCGGTGAATCCGCAGACCTTGCGATAGGCCGCCAAGCGTTTGCCATCGACATCGACCCAACAGCGCAAACCACTGTCGGGCAACCGGGTACCGGTGATTTTCCGTCGCGTCGCCGCCCGTGCATACAGCCCGGGCAGACTCGGCTCGCGATCCAGCGTATGCCATTCGATGCTCATGCCTAAGCCCCCAGAACACTTTGTCCACAGACCCGCAGCGCTTGCCCGGTAAACGCGCCGGTGCCCGGCTGCGCCAGCCACGCGACCGCTTCGGCGACGTCTTGCGGCAGGCCGCCCTGACCGAGCGAACTCATGCGCCGCCCGGCCTCACGCAGGCCGAACGGAATGTGTGCGGTCATCTGCGTTTCGATAAAACCAGGGGCGACGGCGTTGATGCTGATACCACGTTCCAGCAGCGTCGGCGCCCAGGCTTGCGCCAGACCGATCAGCCCGGCCTTGCTCGCGGCGTAGTTGGTTTGCCCACGGTTACCGGCAATGCCGCTGATCGAGGCCAGCAAAATCACCCGCGCGTTGTCGTGCAGCGTGCCGCTGTCGAGCAGCGCTTTGGTCAGCACTTGCGGCGCGTTGAGGTTGACGGCCAGCACCGCGTCCCAGAATTCCGGGGTCATGTTGGCCAGGGTTTTGTCACGGGTGATGCCGGCGTTGTGCACCAGAATATCGAGGCCATCAGGCAGTTGTTCAATCAACTGTGTGGCGGCGTCGGTAGCGCAGATATCCAGGGTGATCGCTCGGCCACCGAGGCGGGCGGCGAGGGCTTCCAGATCGGTCTTGGCCGGCGGGACATCGAGCAGGATCACGTCGGCGCCATCGCGCGCCAGGGTTTCAGCGATGGACGCACCGATGCCGCGCGCCGCGCCGGTGACCAATGCCTTGCGCCCGGCCAGCGGGCGCGTCCAGTCACTCACTGGCGTCGCACAAGCGGTCAGGCGAATCACTTGCCCAGAGACGAAGGCACTTTTCGGCGAAAGGAAAAACCGCAGCGGACCTTCCAGTTGATCTTCCGCGCCGTCGCCGACGTAGATCAATTGCAGCGTGCCGCCGCTGCGCAGTTCTTTGGCCAGCGAACGTGAAAACCCTTCCAGCGCGCGCTGTGCGCTGGCGGCAAACGGATCACTTAGGGTTTCCGGCGCGCGACCGAGAATCACCAGATGGGCGCTGTGGTCGAGGTTTTTCATCAGCGGCTGGAAGAATTCGCGCAGCTGTTTGAGCTGGTCGGTGTGCAGCAATTCGCTGGCGTCGAACACCACGGCTTTGAGTTTCGGGCCGTGGCCGGGAATCCATTCAGTCGCGGTCGTCGGTTGCTCGCCGTAGCGGTAAATACTCTCGGTCAAACGGTTGGCGAAAGCGCCGACGCGTTCGGCCAGCGGCCCGCCGCCGATCAGCAGCGCACCTTCCACCGGCCGCAGGCGCCCGGCCTGCCAGCGTTCCAGTCGCACCGGCGACGGCAGGCCCAGCGCCCCGACCAGACGATGGCCGATGGACGAGTTGGCGAAGTCGATATAGCGGTCAGACATGGAACGCTCTCCAGAAGTTGGGGTTCAAAGTGTGGACTGTCGATGGCAATCAATCGTTCGATTAACGCAATAAGGCCTACGCTTGAACAGCAGAGTAGTTTGCCCCCGGCGTTTGTGTTGCCGAACGCACATTCATAAACACAGCTGACCCCCTGTAGGAGTGAGCCTGCTCGCGATAGCGGTGTATCAGTCAAGAAATGTTTATCTGACCCACCGCTATCGCGAGCAGGCTCACTCCTACAAGGGATTGGCGTGAATTCAGACCTTTGGACAAGGAGTTATTCATGAGTCAGCTGCGCCGCGTCGCGATCATTGGTGGTAACCGTATCCCCTTCGCCCGCTCCAACGGGCCGTACGCCACGGCCAGCAATCAGGCAATGCTCACCGCCGCCCTCGAAGGCCTGATCGAACGCTACAACCTGCACGGCCAGCGCATCGGCGAAGTGGTGGCGGGCGCGGTGCTGAAATTGTCACGAGATATGAGCCTGACCCGTGAATGCGTGCTCGGCTCGCGTCTGTCACCGGCGACTCCCGCCTACGACATTCAGCAAGCCTGCGGCACCGGCCTGGAAGCGGCGATCCTGGTGGCGAACAAAATCGCCCTCGGTCAGATCGAGAGCGGCATTGCTGGCGGCGTCGACACCACCTCGGACGCGCCGATCAGTGTCAGCGAAGGCCTGCGCAAAATTCTCCTGCAAGCCAACCGCGCCAAGACCACCGGCGACAAGCTGAAAACCTTTCTGCAACTGCGGCCCAAACATCTGATTCCGGATTTTCCACGCATCGGCGAACCACGCACTGGGCTTTCGATGGGCCAGCACTGTGAATTGATGGCGCAGACTTGGCAGATCCCGCGTGAAGAGCAGGATCAACTGACCCTCGAAAGTCATCACAAACTCGCCGCGTCCTACAGTGAAGGCTGGCACAACGACTTGATGACGCCGTTCCTTGGTCTGACCCGCGACAACAATTTGCGTCCGGACCTGACTCTGGAAAAACTCGCGACGCTGAAACCGGCGTTTGAAAAAAGCGCCAAAGGTACGCTGACGGCGGGCAACTCCACGCCGCTGACCGACGGCGCGTCCGTGCTGCTGCTCGGCAGTGAAGAGTGGGCCAAGGAGCGCGGCTTGCCGATCCTCGCGTATTTGCGCGATGGCGAAGCGGCGGCGGTGGATTTCGTCAACGGTGCGGAAGGGCTGCTGATGGCGCCGGTGTACGCCGTGCCGCGATTGCTCGCACGCAACGGCCTGACCTTGCAGGACTTCGACTACTACGAAATTCACGAAGCGTTTGCGGCGCAGGTGCTGTGCACACTGAAGGCCTGGGAAGATCCCGAATACTGTAAAACCCGCCTGGGACTCGACGCGCCGCTGGGCTCGATCGATCGCAGCCGACTCAATGTGAAGGGCAGTTCGCTGGCGGCCGGGCATCCGTTTGCTGCGACTGGCGGGCGTATCGTGGCGAACCTGGCGAAGTTGCTGGACGCGGCGGGCAAGGGCCGGGGTCTGATCTCGATTTGCGCGGCGGGCGGGCAAGGCGTCACCGCTATCATCGAACGCTAACGCTAGAAGAGCCCCTCACCCTAACCCTCTCCCAGAGGGAGAGGGGACTGATTGGGGGATGTTTGAGGTGATCGAGCTTTACCGAATCCATAATCGACGGTGTTTAACTCAGATGGTTAGCCCAATCCATAATCGACGCGGTATTTCAGGTCGATGTATAACGTCAGACACCTCGGTCGGCTCCCTCTCCCTCCGGGAGAGGGCTGGGGTGAGGGTAAAAGGGCTAAAACCGCAGATGTCAGATTCTGTCGCAAATGCCCTCAACGGCCGATACCAACAAACAGGCAAGGCTCGGCTATGATTCGCAGCGGTCGATTTTTCGGCACAGTGTGTGCATTCACAGGTTCACAGGTCGGCAACCCCTCCCCGTGATGCGAGGATTGCCGTATAACGAGTGACATTCGCGTGTTTGGTAATAAAGGACCCACAATAAAAGCTGATGAAGACTCCAAAACGCATTGAACCCCTGATCGAGGACGGTCTGGTCGACGAAGTGCTGCGCCCACTGATGAGTGGTAAAGAAGCAGCTGTTTATGTGGTGCGCTGCGGCAATCAGTTACGTTGCGCAAAGGTCTACAAGGAGGCGAACAAACGCAGTTTCCGCCAGGCGGCCGAGTATCAGGAAGGCCGCAAGGTGCGCAACAGCCGACAGGCTCGCGCAATGGCAAAAGGCTCCAAGTTCGGTCGCAAAGAGACCGAAGATGCTTGGCAGAACGCCGAAGTGGCGGCGCTGTTCCGTCTGGCCGGCGCCGGCGTGCGGGTACCCAAGCCGTATGACTTCCTCGACGGCGTGCTGTTGATGGAGCTGGTGGCCGACGAATTCGGCGACGCCGCGCCGCGTCTGAACGACGTGGTGCTGGAGCCGGATCAGGCGCGCGAGTATCACGCGTTCCTGATTTCGCAGATCGTGCTGATGTTGTGTACCGGTCTGGTGCACGGTGACCTCTCGGAGTTCAACGTGCTGCTGACGCCGACCGGCCCGGTCATCATTGACCTGCCGCAGGCCGTCGACGCTGCCGGTAACAACCACGCGTTCAGCATGCTGGAGCGGGATGTCGGCAACATGGCTTCGTACTTCGGTCGCTTTGCGCCGGAATTGAAGCTGACCAAGTACGCCAAGGAAATGTGGGCGTTGTACGAAGCCGGCACTTTGCACCCGAACAGTGTGCTGACCGGTGAGTTCGATGATCCGGAAGACCTGGCCGACGTTGGCGGGGTGTTGCGCGAGATCGAAGCGGCGCGCCTCGACGAGGAACGCAAGCAGGCCATCCGTGCGGCGGACGACGAGCCGAAAGGCAAGTCCGAAGAACCACCGCCACCACCGTGGATGCAGTGATTGCTTGATGAGAAACCCGGCTTCGGCCGGGTTTTTTGTTTGGTTTCGAAATGCACCCTCACCCCAGCCCTCCCGAAACGTCGGACCGCCCAGAGGGAGAGGGGGCCGACCGAGGTCTCTTGCGTCATACATCGACCTGAAACACCGGGTCGATTATGGATTCGACGAAAAACGTTCAGATCGGTGTACCCCCAAATATCCCCCAATCAGTTCCCTCTCCCCCTGGGAGAGGGTTAGGGTGAGGGGCCTCTTTCGGATCCCCGCAAATTCACGTCTACTGTCCACCGCCCCAACCACACTCAAGGACTGAATGTGACCACCCCCCGCAACACCCGCCTGATCGTCACTGCCCGACTGATCTCCGATTTCGGCGCCTTCCTCAACATGGTCGCGCTGGCCACCTACGTCTACCTGCTGAGCAACAGCGCCATGAGCGTCGGGATTTTCCTCGCCAGCCGCGTGGGCGGGGGGATATTTGCCAGCCTGATCGGCACCGCGTTTTACCGCCGTTGCAGTGGACGTGCACCGCTGATCGCGTTCGATCTGCTGCGCGCCAGTGTGCTGGGTCTGTTATTGATTGTGCCCGTCAGCCAGCAAGCCATGCTGTTGCCGGTGATTGCCTTCGGCCTGGGCCTGGGCAACTCGATGTTCGCCATCGGCCTCAACAGCCAGTTGCCGCGTCTGATCCCTGCTGATCAATTGCTCAAGGCCAACGCCTGGATCACTTCGGCCTCATCCGGCGCGATGGTCGCTGGCAGTCTGGTGTCGGGTTTGCTGGTGGCGGGTTTTGGCTTTGAAACGGTGTTCGCACTGAATGCACTGACCTATTTGCTGGCAGCGTTATTGATCGTGCCGCTGCGTTTCGAACCCACGACCGTCAACGATGAACCCGAACGGGGCGAATGGACAGCACTCAAGCAAGGCCTGCGTTCGGCACCGGTGATTGCCGCGATGCTTGCGGTGACGATGGCCGACACGTTGGGCAGCGCTGCGCACAACGTCGGCTTTCCGATTATTTCCAAACTGCTCACACCGGATTCTGCGAGCACCACACTGGGGCTGATGCTCGCGGTGTGGGCCAGCGGCAAACTGCTGGGCGCGCGAATCGCCAGTCGTCTCAAGGGCTCGGACAACAGCCATCTGGAACGGCGGTTTTTCTTCGGCGTGGCGCTGATGTCCTGCGGCTTCATCCTGATGTTCCAGCAACACAGCCTCTACGGTCTGCTGCTGTTTTCATTGCCGGCGGGCCTCGGTGACGGCTTTTCCGAAGTCGGGTTGATGTCGCGGCTGCAGCGCGAACCCGAGCAGTTGCGCCTGCCAGTTTTCAGCGTGCTGACCTTGCTGCAAATGACCGGGTTCGGCATCGGTATGCTCATCGCCGCGCCGTTCTACGGGTGGTGGACGCCGGGCGCCGTGGTCATGCTGTTTCACGGCATTCCCCTCGGCACATTGCTCGCGGTGAAAGTCCTGGCACTCAGGCGCGGGCGGGTTGTGCGCAGCAGCCCGACGCCAGTTCCTTGAGGATCGGGCAGTCGGGGCGGTGGTCGCCGTTACAGTGCTCGACGAGGTCTTGCAGAGTGTCGCGCAACTCGCCGAGTTCGCGGATCTTCTGATTCAACTCGTCTATGTGCTGGCGCGCCAACGCCTTCACATCGGCGCTGGCGCGTTGGCGATCCTGCCAGAGGGTCAACAGTTTGCCGACCTCTTCCAGGGAAAAGCCGAGATCCCGCGAGCGCTTGATGAATGCCAGCGTGTGCAGGTCATCGTCACGGTAGACCCGATAACCGCTGTCGGTGCGATGGGCGGCTTTGAGCAGGCCGATCGACTCGTAGTAACGGATCATTTTCGCGCTGAGGCCACTGTGTTTGGCCGCTTGACCGATGTTCATCGGTGCTCCTCCAGATCCTTGGGTTTCCAGGTTTTCAACAGTAGCGCATTGCTCACCACGCTGACGCTCGACAGCGCCATCGCCGCACCGGCCAGCACCGGATTAAGGAAGCCGAACGCCGCCAGCGGAATGCCGATCAGGTTGTAGACGAAGGCCCAGAACAGGTTCTGGCGGATCTTCGCATAAGTCTTGCGGCTGATTTCCAGTGCCGCCGGCACCAGCCGTGGATCGCCGCGCATCAGGGTAATGCCCGCCGCGTGCATGGCGACGTCGGTGCCGCCGCCCATGGCGATACCGATGTCGGCAGCGGCGAGGGCCGGGGCGTCGTTGATGCCGTCACCGACCATGGCGACCACGCCGGTTTTCTTCAGCTCGCTGACGGTGGCGGCTTTGTCCGCCGGCAGCACTTCGGCGTGGACGTTGCTGATGCCCAGCGCTTCGGCGACCACACGTGCGCTGCCACGGTTGTCGCCAGTCAGCAGATGGCTGTGAATATTGCGGGCAGCAAGTTGTTGCACGGCTTCAAGTGCGCCGGGTTTCAAGGTGTCACCGAAGGCGAACAAGCCGAGTACTTTTTGCTCAGGACTTTGCTCGATCAACCACGACAACGTGCGGCCTTCGGTTTCCCAGGCGCTGGCGGATTCGGCAAGGTCTCCAGCGCTCAAGCCGCTTTCGTCCAGCAAGCGCCGATTGCCCAGCGCCAGACGCCGGCCGTCGAGATTGCCGGCAATGCCGCGACCGGTCAGCGACTGGCTGTCGCTGACATCTGGCACGTTCAGACCTCGTTCAGCAGCCGCATCCAACACTGCTTTGGCCAGTGGGTGTTCACTGCCGCGTTGCAGGGCGCCGGCCAGTTTCAGCAGCGCGTCTTCATCACCATCCACTGCACTGAAATGGGCGATACGCGGTGTGCCAGAGGTCAGCGTGCCGGTCTTGTCGAAGACCACGCTGCTAACTTCATGGGCGCGTTCCAGCGCTTCGGCGTCCTTGATCAGAATGCCGTGACGCGCCGCTACGCCGGTGCCGGCCATGATCGCCGTCGGCGTGGCAAGGCCCAATGCACACGGGCAGGCGATGACCAGCACCGCGACGGCGTTGATCAACGCGGTCTCCATCGGTGCGCCGTAGAGCCACCAGCCGATCAGTGTCGCCAACGCTAAAACCAGCACGGTGGGCACGAATACCTGACTGACTTTATCCACGAGTTTCTGGATCGGCGCTTTGGCGGCTTGGGCGTCTTCTACCAGACGAATAATCCGTGCCAGAACGGTTTCCGCACCGAGCGCCTGGGTGCGCACCAGCAAGCGACCCTCGCCATTGATCGCGCCGCCGGTGACCTTGTCCCCCGGTTGTTTCGGCACCGGCAGACTCTCGCCGCTGATCAGTGCTTCGTCGGCATGACTCTGGCCCTCGATGACTTCGCCATCGACCGGGAAACGTTCGCCGGGTTTGACCAGCACCAGATCGTTGAGGCGCAACGCGCTGATGGCGACATCTTGCTCGCGGCCGTCGATCACTTGAATCGCCCGCTCCGGACGCAACGCTTCCAGCGCGCGGATGGCGCTGGCGGTCTGGCGTTTGGCGCGGCTCTCCAGGTATTTGCCGAGCAGTACCAGGGCAATGACCACCGCCGACGCTTCGAAATACAGATGCGGCATGCGCCCGGCAGCGGTGGCCCATTCGTAAAGGCTCAGGCCGTAACCGGCGCTGGTGCCGAGGGCGACCAGCAAGTCCATATTGCCGGCGCCAGCGCGAACGGCTTTCCATGCGGCGACGTAGAAGCGTGCACCGAAAATGAACTGCACGGGCGTGGCGAGGGCGAATTGCGCCCATGCCGGGAGCATCCAGTGGATGCCGAACGGTTGCAGCAACATCGGCGCCACCAGCGGCAGAGCGAGGGCGATCGCGCAGATCAGTGCCCAGCGTTCATGTTTCAGGCGCTGTTGTTGTTTATCGGTTTGTGGGTGTTCGGCTTGCCAGACGCTGGCCGAGTAGCCGGCCTTGCTCACGGCGTCGAGCAGGGTTTGCGAATCGACCTGACCGAGCAATTCGAGGTGCGCACGTTCGTTGGCCAGGTTAACGCTGACACTTTTCACCCCGAGGACTTTGCTCAGGGCGCGTTCGACGCGACCGACGCAGGACGCGCAGGTCATGCCTTCGATATTCAATTCGATAGTCTGCTGCGGGACGCTGTAACCGGCACGTTCGACCGCGTCCATCAACGCCGGCAGACTGTCGCCCGGCGCTTGCACACGGGCCTGCTCGGTGGCGAGATTGACGCTGACGGCACTGGCGCCGCTGACTTTGCTCAAGGCCCGCTCGACACGCCCGGCACAACTGGCGCAGGTCATGCCGGCAATCGGCAGGTCGAAAGTGATGGAATCGGACATCGGTCGTACTCCCTGTAGTAGATACCTACAAGGATCAACCTTGCCATGCGGGCAAGGTCAAGCGCCATTCTTTGACGCGCCGCAAAACCAACTGTGGGAGCGAGCCTGCTCGCGAAAGCGGTGGGTCAGTCAACATCATCGCTGAATGACACACCGTATTCGCGAGCAGGCTCGCTCCCACAGGTTTGTATTTGCTTAATAGCCGAGATCGGCGCGCTTCAGGTACACGCCTTCCTGTGTCATCGCGATCCGGTACTTCTGCACATCGCCCGCCTGCAGTTTTATTTCCTGCGAACCCGGTGCGAGCAAGCCCGGATTGCAACCCGGTACCTGCCCCGGCAGTAGTTTCAGACGCAGCGATACAGTGCCCGGTGGCAGGTTGAAAGACGTGCTCTGTTCCTGAAACAGGCGCGCCGAAAGCTGATCCTGGATATACACACCGATTTCGCAGGAGGTTGCCACTTCCAGGCGCTCGCGGGAGATGATCAGAACGCCGTAATCCTCACCAGCGGCTTGCACTGTAGGAACGGCGGCAAAGAGACTGAGAAAGCCAAACAGGCTGAAAGCTGACCAGCGCATGGCTGAATCTCCTGAATCGAGTCATTGATGTACGCAGCTTGGCCGAGCGCGGCGCCGATTGCCAGCCCGGCAGTTTATTGAAGAACTTGACCTTGCCATCGTGGCAAGCTCGAAACTGCCGGCAACCTCACTCAAAGGAGTCATTCCATGCAAGTGTTCAACGTTCAAGGCATGTCCTGCGGTCACTGCGTCAAAGCCATCACCAGCGCAGTTCAGGCCAAAGATCCGGCGGCCAGTGTGCGGGTCGATCTGGCGGCGAAAGAGGTAGGCGTTGAGAGTGCGTTGACCAGCGATCAGGTCATCGAGGCGATCAGCGAAGAAGGCTACGCAGTGAAACTCGTCTGAAGTTTTATAGTTAGCGAGCTATCGGAATGTTCAAGGCGTCCGGGCGCGGCTAGACTGTCGGGCTGCCGACTTGCCAACCTGGATGCCTGATGAACTTCCGTACCATTCTGATTCTCGGTGCCTTGACCGCCTTCGGGCCCTTGGCGATCGACTTCTATTTACCTGCCTTTCCCTCGATGGCGCTGGCGTTCGGCACCGATGAGAAACACGTGCAGATGACGCTGGCGGCGTATTTCGCCGGGTTGTCGATTGGCCAACTGGCTTATGGCCCGGTGGCGGATCGCTTTGGCCGACGCATTCCATTACTGGTCGGGCTCACGCTGTTCACCCTGGCATCCCTGGCCTGTGCTTATGCGCCAAATCTGGAATGGTTGATCGGCGCGCGTTTCGTCCAGGCACTTGGAGGCTGTGCAGGGATGGTGATTTCCCGGGCGGTGGTCAGCGACAAATGCGACGCGGTGGGCTCGGCGAAAGTCTTCTCGCAATTGATGCTGGTGATGGGCCTGGCGCCGATTCTGGCGCCGATGCTCGGCGGTCTGCTGGTCAACACTACAGGCTGGCAGTCGATCTTCCTGGTGCTGACCGGGTTCAGCGCGCTGGCCGGTTTGGCCGTGGCGCTGGGTCTGCCGGAAAGTATGCCGGCGCACATGCCACGCCAGCCGTTGTCCGGCGCACTGCGTCAGTATGGGCGCTTGCTCAAGGACCGGGTTTACCTCGGCCATGCTCTGACTGGCGGCATCGCCATCGCCGGGATGTTTGCCTACATCGCCGGTTCGCCGTTTATCTTCATCAAACTGTATGGCGTGCCGGCCGAGCATTTCGGCTGGCTGTTCGGCACCAACGCGGCGGGGTTCATTCTGGTGGCGCAGGTCAACGCGCGGATGTTGGCCAAGCGCGGCCCGGCGTTCCTGTTGTCGCGGGCAGTGTGGGTGTATTTCGCTGCCGGGCTGGCGTTGCTCGCGGTCAGCGCAATGCACACCAAATCCTTGTGGCCGCTGCTGATTCCCCTGTTCATCTGCGTATCGAGCCTGGGTTGCATCAGCCCGAATGCCGCTGCCTGCGCGATGAACGGTCAGGGCGCACGGGCCGGCAGTGCTTCGGCACTGCTCGGCTGCATGCAATTCAGTGTCGCCGCTGGTGCTTCGGCGCTAGTGGGGGTGTTGCACGACGGCACCGCCGTGCCGATGGCAATAGTCATCAGCCTGTGCGGTTTGCTGGTGGTGTGCGTGGCGCTGCTCACCCGCCGTCTGCAGAATGCCCGGGCACTGGCGCAAGCTCAGGCCGAGGCATAAATAACCTCAGCCGGCGGCGCGCTGCTGGCTGCGGTCGGGAATCTGATGGGGCGCGCAAAGTCGCGCTTCGAGGGTGCGGGTGAAGGCCAGTGCTTCGGCTTCACTGCGGAATGTCACGGCGTGTTGGTCCAGACGAACCTGCCATTGAGACTTTGCCACTTCTTTTATCAGGATCTTCATTGCTGACCTCCCTTGCGTAAAAGATGTATCGCAGAGGCTTCGATTGTAGACCTGAATACGATCGCAATTGTGACAACGGTCAAGCATCGGACTGACGGCAAAAAACCTCCGGCAGCCCCTGTAGGAGCTGCCGAAGGCTGCGATCTTTTGATCTTAGAAACCTTCTAAAACAATTTTCCCCTTGGCTTTGCCACTTTCCAGCAACTCATGGGCGCGGCGCAGGTTCGCCGCATTGATCGTGCCGAAATGCTCGCCCACCGTAGTCTTCAAGGTTCCGGCATCAATCAGCTCCGCCACGCGATTGAGCAGTTTGTGCTGCTCGATCATGTCCGGCGTTTCGAACAGCGAGCGGGTGTACATGAACTCCCAGTGCAGCGACAGGCTTTTGCGCTTGAGTTTGCTTACGTCCAGCGACTTCGGATCATCGATCAATGCCAGTTTGCCCTGCGGCGCCAAGGCTTCGACCAATTGATCGAGGTGCTGATCGGTCTGGGTCAGGCTGGCGACGTGAGTCACGCTGTCGATCCCGGCGCGCTTGAGCTCTTCGCTCAGCGGCTGGCTGTGATCGATGACCAGATCGGCGCCCAGCTCTTTGACCCAATCGCGGGTCTGCTCGCGGGAAGCGGTGCCGATCACCTTCAGGCCTGTCAGTTGTTTGGCCAATTGCGTGAGGATCGAGCCAACCCCGCCGGCGGCACCGACGATCAGCAGGCTCTGATCTTCGTTGGTTTTGCTTTCGCGGATCTGCAGGCGTTCGAACAACAATTCCCACGCGGTGATCGCGGTCAGTGGCAGTGCGGCAGCGTCGGCAAAACCGAGGGATTTCGGCATATGGCCGACGATGCGTTCATCCACCACGTGCAGTTCGCTGTTACCGCCGGCACGGGCGATGGAGCCGGCGTAAAAGACCTTGTCGCCGGTCTTGAACAATGTCACTTCGCTACCAACAGCCTTGACCACACCGGCGACGTCCCAGCCCAGCACTTTCGCCGCGCCGTTTTCCGGCGCCACGTTCTGCCGAACTTTGGTGTCGACCGGGTTGACCGAGATGGCTTTGACTTCCACCAGCACGTCGCGCGGGCCGGCGACCGGTTCTGGCAGTTCGATGTCTTGCAGGGATTGGGCGTCGCTGATCGGCAAGGAAGCGTAATAGGCGATGGCTTTCATGAATGGCTCCGTACAGGTAATAGCAGAAGGAATCAGGCAATCGCGCCGAGGCGCTTGAGCTGGAAGTGTTCGATGGTGTGGCCGGCGCTGGCCTGGAAATGCTGAAAGTGCGCGCTGTTGTTGTGCGCCTCGAGAATCGCTTCGCTGGCCCAGTGTTCGATCACATAAAACACCTGCGGGTCGGCGAGGTCGCGGTGCAAGTCGTACTGGCTGCAACCGTCCTCGGCGCGGCTCGGTTCAACCAAGGCGCGTAGACCCTGTTCGAGGAGATCCTGTTGGCCCGGTTTGGCAACCAGGGTGGCGATAGCGGTGAATGGCTGGGACATGCTCGGCTCCAGGGAAGCGGGATGAATGTGATGGAGAGATGATTGGCTATTTCTCTGCGAGATAAAACCGGCTAAAAGAGCAGTCTCTTTCAATATTTTTTTGATAATCGAGGCTGAGCATGCTGCGTTTCGATGACTTGCAGTTGTTTGTCCGGGCGGCGGATCTGGGCAGTCTGTCGGCGGCTGCGCGAGTAATGGACATGTCTGCGGCCGTGGCCAGTGCGGCGTTAAAGCGAATCGAACAACAACTCGGCGCGCGGTTGCTCGCGCGTTCGACCCGCAGTTTGCGTCTGACGGCCGAGGGTGAGGGCTTTCTCGAATACGCCCGCGCGGCGTTGAGCAACCTCGATGAAGGCCGGCGCTTGCTGGCCAGCGGGCAGGATCAGGTCAGCGGGGTGTTGCAGTTGTCGGCGCCTTCGGACTTCGGCCGCAACCTGTTGCTGCCGTGGCTCGATGAGTTCCAGCGCGAGCACCCGAAGCTGACCGTGCGTTTGCTGCTTGGCGACCGCATCGCCGATCTGTTTCGGCAACCGGTGGACGTCGCCTTGCGTTATGGCGAGCCGGAAGACTCAAGCCTGGTCGCATTGCCCATCGCCCCGAACAATCGTCGTGTGCTGTGCGCCTCGCCGGCGTATCTGGCCCGGCACGGCGAACCGCGTCAGCTCGAGCAATTGGCTCAGCACAACTGCCTGTTGTACATGCTCGGCAGCCGGGTTCATGACCATTGGAGTTTTCACGACGGTAAACGTGAAGTCGGCCTGACCGTCAGTGGCGACCGTTTCAGCGATGACGCCGACGTTGTGCGCCTGTGGGCGGTGGCTGGCGCCGGAATTGCCTACAAGTCGTGGCTGGACGTGGGCGCCGATGTGCTGGCCGGGCGTCTCAAAGTGCTGCTGCCGGAGTTGCT
Organism: Pseudomonas sp. M20; assembly: GCF_045037865.1. Lineage (NCBI taxonomy): Bacteria > Pseudomonadati > Pseudomonadota > Gammaproteobacteria > Pseudomonadales > Pseudomonadaceae > Pseudomonas > Pseudomonas sp. M20. The sequence goes on along the minus strand of NZ_CP173611.1, from coordinate 4,933,726 downwards.
GTGTGAGCGCGCACCGCTGAATTTGTTGTGCGCCCATCGCGCTCAATTGAGTAAGCCGGTGAACCTACTGAGGGAAATGCTCGCCAGCCGATGCGCTGATTTGAGTAGTCAATTTCCCGCTTTTCCGAAAGTTGATCATTAGTCGCAGGTAAATAGAGAAATTTCTGTCAGGAACAATCACCACCTGCGCAGGCCCCGGCGCGGGACGCGGGAGCTAACCCGCTTATACTAGCGCCCGCCTCATGCCAGCACCGACACCCCGGCCCGGAGACCCTCGCACCGCGTCGCCAGTATTCGAGTGATGGTCGCGCAACTGCTGCGGGTTCTGTGCCGGAGCAGGCTGCGTCAGTGGCCTGCCTTGCCCCGGTTCATGGCGATTTTCGCGTCTTGGCCGATGACTCATTACCGGCCAAGATGTCTCCGAGCAGTAGACGATACGATTCAACAGGGAGTGAACACATGGAACATGCACCTTGCATCAGCCAGATCGCCACGTTGCTGGCCGACCCCAAGCGCAGCGCGATGATGTGGGCGTTGATGGATGGCTCGGCCCGGCAAACCGAGGAGCTTGCGCTACTGGCAGGGCTGTCGACGTCGTCGGCCAGCGCGCACTTGGCGCGGCTTTCCACGGGTGGTCTGTTGAAGGTCGAAGTCCGTGGTCGCAAACGGTTTTTCCGTCTCTCGGCACCGGAGGTCGGCGCTGCGATAGAAGCGCTGGCCAGCGCTACCATCGCCAGTGCTCCAAGGGAGATTCCCGAGGTATTCAAGCGCACCACCCCCATGGCCAAACCGCAGACCGCGCCGTCCTCATTGTTGCGCGCGCGTTTTTGCGATGACCATCTGGGCGGTACGCTGGCGGCGGATCTGTATCAGCGGATGCTCGATGCCGGTTGGATCGAACAGCTTGAACAACGCGTCGTGGTGACCCACAAAGGGGCGAAATTGTTGGCTGGGCGCGGTGTGTTCATTCAAGCGCTGGCTCATCGCAACGTACAAGTGGCGTGCGCTTGTCCGGACTGGAGCGAGCGCCGTCCGCACATGGGTGGCTCACTCGGCGCAGCGTTGTTGCAGCTGTTCATGCAGTCCGGTTGGCTGACATTGCCCAACGACTCAAGAGCCTTGCAATTGACGGCCACCGGCCAGCGCGAATTGCACCGCTTCGCCAAGGAAACCGAGCTGGAAATGGCGTTCTAGAGCAATCGCATTCGACGTCAGCACTTCTGGCGTCGTTCACGGCTGCGAACAGGTCGCATCCAGCACCAACGCCTGGGCGCTATCGCGCACACTCGATCCGGGGATATTTCGGAGGGGGAGGCGCCATGGATACACACGGCTACAGCGCGGCAGAGCGCTTGGAGCGACTGCCAATCAGCGGTTATCACCGGATCATTTTCATCATCATTGCCCTGGCGTTTTTCTTCGACTCCATGGATCTGGCGATGATGACGTTCTTGCTCGGCTCGATCAAAGCCGAGTTCGGCCTGAGCAGTGCGCAAGCGGGATTGCTCGCCAGTTCGAGTTTTTTCGGCATGGTGCTGGGGGCGTCGCTGTCTGGCATGCTCGCCGATCGCTTCGGGCGTAAACCGGTGTTTCAGTGGAGCATCGTGCTGTGGGGCGTGGCCAGTTATCTGTGCTCGACGGCGCAAACGGTCGAGACGCTGACGCTGTTCCGCATCTTGCTGGGAATTGGCATGGGCATGGAGTTCCCCATCGCCCAATCGATGCTGTCCGAGCTGATTCCGGCGCAACGACGCGGGCGTTACATCGCGTTGATGGATGGTTTCTGGCCGCTCGGTTTCGTGGCGGCCGGCGTACTGTCTTACTTTCTGCTGCCTTTGATTGGCTGGCGCGACATCTTTCTGGTGTTGGCAGTGCCGGCGGTGTTTGTGCTGGTGATCCGCTTTTTCATTCCCGAGTCACCGCGCTGGCTGGAGCAGGCAGGGCGCGATGCCGCTGCGGACAAGGTTTTGAACGGCATCGAGGCGCGGGTGCGCAAATCGCTGGGCGGCGCGGCACTGCCGGAACCGATTCGTTTGCCGCGCACGGTGACGCCGCCGGGCAACTTCTTTGCGGCACTCAAGCAGATCTGGTCGCCGCAGTATCGCCAGCGCACGACGATGATCTGGAGTCTGTGGTTTTTTGCGCTGCTTGGCTTTTACGGGCTGACGTCGTGGCTGAGTGCCTTGCTGCAACAGTCGGGTTTTGCCGTGACGCAGTCGGTGTATTACACGGTGCTGATTTCCCTTGGCGGGATTCCCGGCTTTCTCATGGCGGCGTGGTTGGTCGAGCGTTGGGGGCGCAAACCGGTGTGCATCGTCACCTTGCTCGGTGGTGGGGTGATGGCGTTTCTGTACGGGCAGAGTGCGGTGTTTGGCGGCAACGTGGCGCTGCTGATCAGCACCGGGCTGTTGATGCAGTTTTTCCTGTTCGGCATGTGGGCGGTGCTTTACACCTACACGCCGGAGCTGTATCCGACGTCGGCACGGGCGACAGGCTCGGGCTTTGCCTCGGCAATTGGCCGGGTCGGCTCGCTGCTCGGGCCGTTGGTGACCGGGCTGGTGTTCCCGATTACCGGGCAGGGCGGGGTGTTCGCGCTGGGGGCGGCGTGTTTCGCGATAGCGGCGGGGGTGGTGTGGCTGTTCGGGATGGAGACGCGGGGGAAAACCCTGGAAGAGCTGACTGAAAGCCAAATCCCGGGCTAAACAAAGAACCAATTGTGGGAGCGAGCCTGCTCGCGAAAGTGGAGTGTCATTAAACGAAAATGTTAACTGACACTCCCTCTTCGCGAGCAGGCTCGCTCCCACATGGGTACTTCGGTGTTGCTTATGGTTTTACCAGACGCGCATCGAGGCTGTTCTGCGCCAAACGCTTGGCCTGATCCTGGGTCATGCCCAAATGCTCATGCAGCGCGTAGAAGTTCTCGGTCACATAACCACCGAAGTACGCCGGGTCATCGGAGTTCACCGTGACCTTTACGCCACGCTCGAGCATGTCGAGAATGTTGTGCTGCGACATGTGATCGAACACGCAAAGCTTGGTGTTCGACAGCGGGCACACGGTCAACGGGATCTGCTCGTCGATGATCCGCTGCATCAGGCGCTCGTCTTCGATGGCGCGTACGCCATGGTCGATACGCTGGATTTTCAGCAGGTCGATGGCTTCCCAGATGTACTCCGGCGGGCCTTCTTCGCCGGCGTGGGCAACGGTCAGGAAGCCTTCGTGGCGGGCTCGGTCAAATACCCGCTGGAACTTGCTCGGCGGGTGACCCATCTCGGAACTGTCCAGACCGACCGCGACAAACGCGTCACGGAACGGCAGCGCCTGATCAAGGGTTTTCTCCGCTTCTTCTTCGCTCAGGTGGCGCAGGAAGCTGAGGATCAAACCGCTGGTGATGCCCAGTTGTTGCTCGCCATCCTTCAATGCCGCCGCGATGCCGTTGAGCACCACTTCAAACGGGATACCCCGGTCGGTGTGGGTCTGCGGGTCGAAGAACGGTTCGGTGTGAATCACGTTCTGTGCCTTGCAGCGCAGCAGGTAGGCCCAGGTCAGGTCGTAGAAATCCTGCGAGGTGCGCAACACGTCGGCGCCCTGGTAATACAGGTCGAGGAATTCCTGCAGATTGTTGAAGGCGTAAGCCTTGCGCAGGGTTTCCACGTCGTTCCACGGCAGGGCGATCTTGTTGCGCTCGGCCAGGGCGAACAGCAACTCAGGCTCCAGCGAGCCTTCCAGATGCAGGTGCAGTTCAGCCTTGGGCAAGGCGTTGAGCCAGTCGTACATATTCTTTTCTCATCAGGTGCAATGACGGCATTCTACAGATGCGCGTCGAAACAATTGGCAAAACCTGACCAAGCGATCCATCACACGGTTTCTTGCTCGCGGCGATAGGCGTAGGTATCGGCGAAGCGCGACAACAGGAATTCGGCGCAGGTGGTGGTCGGATATTTCGCTGGATGCAGTGCGTCCTGACAACCCGGCAGGCATTCGATGCGCGTGTCCGGGTGCGGCTCGGCGAAGAACGGCATCGAATAGCGATCGACCCCGAGCGGGCTGATCACCCGGTGCGGCGTTGAGCGATAACGATCATTGCTCCAGCGCGCCATCATGTCGCCGAGGTTGACCACGAACGTGCCCTCGATCGGCGGCGCGTCGATCCATTGACCCCTCACATTTTTGACCTGCAAGCCACCGGCGCTGTCCTGATAGAGCAGGGTGATGCAGCCGTAATCGGTGTGCGCGCCGGCGCCTTGCTGCTCGGTGGAGCTGGCGGTGTGGCGCGGTGGGTAATGGATCATGCGCAGAACGCTGACGGGTTCGTTGAAGCGGCTGTCGAAGAAGTCGCGTTCGATGTTCAGCGCGACGGTCATCGCCCGCAACAAGGTTTGCGCGAGGGCCTGCATGTCGAGGTAGTGCTGCTCCATCAACTCCGCCCATCCGGTTTGCGCCGGATGACGGTTCGGCCCGCGCAACGGTTTTTCCGCGAGTACATCAGGATGGTTGGCCGGCAGGTGCAGACCCATGTCGAAGGTTTCTTTCAGATCGCTGGGTTTGCTTGGGTCGAGTTGCTCGGTGGCGATGGCGCCGTAGCCGCGATGGTGGCGCGTCTGGGTGATGTCGATCTTGAGTTTTTCCGCTGCGGGCAGGGCGAAAAAACGTTGGGTGTGATCGAGCATCGCGTCGATGCGCTGCGCGGAAATCGGATGACCCTTGATGTAGAAGAAACCCCATTCGCGGCAGGCGTGGTCGATTTGCTCGGCCACGGCGGGCCAGGCGTTTTCGTCGGCGGAATAGAGCGGGCTGATATCGATGATCGGAAGCTGATCCATACACAATCCTTGAATACGCTGAAGATCAAATGTAGGAGTGAGCCTGCTCGCGATAGCGGTGTATCAGGCGACACTTTTGCTGAATGACCCACCGCTATCGCGAGCAGGCTCACTCCTACAAGGGATGGTGGTATGACTGAAATTACTTCGGCATCTCAGCCTTCATGCCTTCAACGTAATAGTTCATCGACGCCAGTTCCGCATTCGTCGCGCTCACGCCCGCCGGGATTTTCTCCACGCCGACCTGATCCTTGATCGGCCCGGTAAACGGCTGAAATGCGCCGCTCTTGATGTCGGCAATGATCTGCTCGGCCTCGGCTTTCACCGGCGCTGGCACTAGATCGCTGATTGGCAGTTCAACCGTGCCCTCCTTCAACCCGCCCCAGTAATCCTGGGATTTCCAGGTGTGGTCGATCACGCTTTGCGTCGCCTGAATATAGTGCGGCGCCCAGTCGTTGACGATCGAGGTCAGTACTGCTTTCGGCCCGAAGTGCGCCATGTCCGAGGCGTAACCCACTGCGTACACGCCACGCCGTTCGGCGGCTTGAATCGGCGCCGGACTGTCGGTGTGCTGGAACACCACGTCGACGCCCTGATCGATCAGCGCGTTGGCGGCATCGGCTTCCTTGCCCGGATCGAACCACGAGTTGACCCACACCACTTTGATCTCGGTGCCCGGGTTGTACTTGTTCAAGGCCAGTTGAATCGAGTTGATATCGCGGATCACCTCGGGGATCGGGAACGAAGCGACGTAACCGATTTTCTTGGTCTTGGTCATCTTCGCCGCGAGGAAACCGCCGACATAACGCCCCTCGTAAGTGCGCGCCAGATAGGTGCCGAGGTTCTTGTCCTGTTTGTAGCCGGTGGCGTGTTCGAAGGTCACCTTGGGAAATTGCTTGGCGACTTTCAACGTCGGGTTCATGTAGCCAAACGAGGTGGTGAAGATCAGGTCGTACTTGTCCTTGGCCATGTTGCGAATCACCCGCTCGGCGTCGGCGCCCTCAGCGACGTTCTCGACGTAGTTGGTGGTGATCTGCGTACCGAGTTTTTCTGCGAGAGCCTTGCGTCCCTGCTCATGCTGATACGTCCAGCCGTGGTCACCGATCGGGCCGATGTAGACGAAACCGACCTTCAGCGGATCGGCAGCGCTGGCGCTCAGACTGATCCCCAGACCGAGGGCGGCGCACAGCAGTTTGTGCAGCGGACGTATTTGCATGAATTGGAGCTCCATTTTGTTGTGTGTGGTCAGGGCCAATGCAAATTGCTGACCAACAGGACAACAAACAAAAAAGATCGCAGCCTTCGGCAGCTCCTATATGGGAATGCGCAACCTGTAGGAGCTGCCGAAGGCTGCGATCTTTTCAGCGTCAGAACCAACGCAGTGCAAGTCCGCGAGTTCACGCCAACGCTTGGTGCGCTAAGGTGTAACGAAACGTTAGCGCCGCCCCGCAGTCAGTAGCTCATTCGCACTCTTCGGCAAAAGGCCCGTTATGTTCACAATCCTCAAGCAAGAAAGCTTTCTGCTACTGGCCGTCATCGCCGCGTGCGTCGCCTATCCGTTGGAACACTGGATGCTGCACAGCGGCCAGATCGTCGCGCTGACTGCCGGCCTGGCGCTGATCGCGTTCATCGTCGCCGCCTCGATGCGCGTCGCCCATCACGCAGAACTGCTCGCCGAAAAGGTCGGCGACCCTTACGGCACGATGATCCTCACCCTCGCGGCTGTTCTGGTCGAAGTGGTGATCCTCGCGATCATGATGAGCAACGAAGCATCGCCCACGCTGGTGCGTGACACGATCTATTCGGCCGTGATGCTCGACATCAACGGCATCCTCGGCCTCGCCGCGCTGATGGGCGGGATCAAACATGGCGAGCAGTCGTACAACGACGATTCGGCGCGCAGCTACAGTGTGATGATCCTCACCGCCATGGGCGTGTCGATGGTGGTGCCGGAGTTCATTCCCGAGGCCAACTGGAAGATTTATTCGGCGTTCACCATCGGTGCAATGGTGGTGCTTTACGCGCTGTTTCTGCGCATGCAGGTCGGCCCGCACAGTTATTTTTTCAGCTACAGCTACCCAGACAAACGCCGCAAGAAAGAACCGCTGGGCGCGCAGGCGAAAGCGCCGAGCATCGGCCTGTCGATCGGCATTCTGGTGTTTGGCATTGTGGTGATCGGTGCACTGGCCGAAGTGATGTCGAAGACCCTCGATCTGGGTCTGGAAGGCACCGGGGCACCACCGGTGATCACGGCGATTCTGGTGGCGGCGATTTCTGCGGCGCCGGAGATTTTGACGGCGTTGCGCGCAGCGTTGGCCAACCGCATGCAGTCGGTGGTCAACATTGCGATGGGCGCGTCACTGTCGACGGTGATTCTGACGGTGCCGGTGATGGAAGCGATGGCGCTGTACACCGGCCAGCCGTTTCAAATGGCGATGACGCCGGTGCAGACGGTGATGATCTTCATCACGCTGATCGTCAGCGCGATCAACCTCAATGACGGTGAGACCAATGCCATCGAAGGCATGACTCACTTCGTGCTGTTCGCGACGTTCATCATGTTGTCCCTGCTGGGCCTTTGAGGCTGACAGAAACCAATGTGGGAGCGAGCCTGCTCGCGAAAGCGGTGTGTCATTCAACAAACATGTTGTCTGACACTCTCTCTTCGCGAGCAGGCTCGCTCCCACAGTTTTGAACGGCGGTGTATCAGGTACCGGCGATCAGTTGGCGAGCCGCCTGGCTGTGGTCGGCGATCAGGCCCTTCAGATCCAGCCCTTCAACCTGGCCATCCACCACACGCCACTTACCACCAATCATCACCCGATCCGCACGATCGGCGCCGCACAACAACAGCGCCGAAATCGGATCATGGCTGCCGGAGAAACGCAGCTCATCGAGCTTGAACAACGCCAGATCCGCCTGCTTGCCCACAGCAATCTCACCAATGTCGGTACGGCCCAGCAAACTCGCCGAACCCTTGGTCGCCCAGCCCAGCACGCGTTCCGGAGTGATCTTCTCGGCGCCATAACGCAGACGCTGTATGTACAACGCCTGACGCGCTTCGAGAATCATGTTCGACGCATCGTTGGACGCCGAACCGTCGACGCCCAGACCAAACAACGCGCCCGCGTCAGTCAGATCGATACTTGGGCAGATGCCGGAAGCCAGACGCATGTTCGAGCTCGGGCAATGGCAGATACCGGTGCCCGCCTCGCCAAGACGAGCGATTTCGTCCGGGTTGAAATGGATGCCGTGGGCCAGCCATGTGCGCGGACCGAGCCAGCCGACGCTGTCCAGGTAATCAACGGTGCGCAGGCCGAAACGCTGCAGGCAGAAATCTTCTTCGTCGAGGGTTTCGGCCAAATGCGTGTGCAGGCGTACGTCGAGCTTGTTCGCCAGTTCGGCGCTGGCCGACATGATTTCCGGGGTCACCGAGAACGGCGAGCACGGCGCCAGTGCGATCTGGATCTGCGCGCCGTCGCCACGCTCGTGGTACTCGTGAATCAGGCGCTGACTGTCGTCGAGAATCACCTGACCTTCCTGCACGGTCTGCTGCGGCGGCAGGCCGCCGTCCTTCTCGCCGAGGCTCATCGAACCGCGAGTGAGCATGGCGCGCATGCCCAGTTCACGCACGGTTTCGACTTGCACGTCGATGGCGTTTTCCAGGCCGTCCGGGAACAGATAGTGGTGGTCGGCAGCGGTGGTGCAGCCCGACAGCAACAGCTCGGCCAAAGCGACTTTGGTGGCGAGTGCGAGTTTTTCCGGTGTCAGGCGCGCCCACACCGGGTACAGGGTTTTCAACCACGGGAACAACGGCTGATTGACCACCGGTGCCCAGGCGCGAGTCAGCGTTTGATAGAAGTGATGGTGGGTGTTGATCAGGCCCGGCAGGATCACATGCTCGCGGGCATCGAACACTGCATTGCACGGCGCCGACGGCTGCTGGCCAGCGGCGAGGACTTCGACGATGACACCGTCTTGCACGACAAGACCGCCACGGGCATCGAGCTCGTTGGAAGTGAAAATGGCGAGGGGATTTTTTAACCAGGTACGGGTCGCGGGCATGTTGCCGGCTCCTCTGAAAATGGGGTTCAGGGTTGCCAGCTCAGTGATGCCCTGTCTGCTGATCCAGGGTCGCCGCGAGGACGAGGTGCGCAGTTTCAAACAAAAGCGCTTGCCGGGCAAGCCCAACCCGACCATTCACCACGGTCCCTTGTAGGAGTGAGCCTGCTCGCGATAGCGGTGTATCAGGCAACACTTTTGCTGAATGACACACCGCTATCGCGAGCAGGCTCACTCCTACAGGGGATTTGTATGCTTACCAGGGGATGGTTTCACCCTTGTAGTTGATGAAGTGGTGCCCGCCCTTGCCGGTGTACGCATTCACCTGATCAACCAGCCCGCGAGTGCTGGTTTCCACGTCAAGGTCGGCACCTTCACCACCCATATCGGTCTTCACCCAGCCCGGATGCAGCGACAACACCGTCATCTTCCGCTCGCCCAATTGCGTGATAAAACTGTTGGTCATCGAATTCAGCGCAGCCTTGCTCGCCTTGTACAACGCCAGCTCAGGTGCGTCTGGCACCGTCACGCTGCCCAGCCCGGAACTCATGAACGCCAGCACACCGCTGCCATCACGAATCTGCCCGACAAAACGCTGAGCCAGATTGATCGGCGCCACCGCGTTGGTGAAAAACAATTGACCGACTTCAGCCAGTGTCGCGCCACCCGGGGTTTGATCTGCCGGGCCTTTGACCCCGGCGTTGACGAACAGCAAATCGAAGGTGTCGCCCTTGAATTGTTGGCTCAAAGCGATGACTGCTTGCTGATCGTCCATGTCGAGCTTCTCGATCCGCACCTTGCCCAGCGCTTGCAGCGCCTCGGCGTTTTGCGGATTGCGCACGGTGGCGGTAACTTGCCAGCCGTCGGCCAGCAGGGTTTTCACCAGACCGAGGCCAAGGCCCCGGGAGGCGCCGATGATCAGTGCGTTTTTTGCAGACATGATGGGCTTCCTTGATGAATGAGGATCATGGATTCAATGGACAGGCCTGGCCGAGCCGAAGTTGCAGCTCTTGCCGCAGCACGTCGAGTTCGCCCATACGGGTTTCGATCAGTTGCAGTTTGTCGCGCAGCAACTGCACCACAGCGTTGTCCGGATCGGGGGCTTTCCACAACGCCGCGACACTGTCGCCGATCTCGCCGAGGGTAAATCCCAGGCGCTGCGCGGTTTTGATGTAGAGCACCAGTTGCACCATCTCCGGCGGATAGTCGCGATAACCGTTGGCACTGCGTTGCGCCGCAATCAACCCGCGTTGCTCATAGAAACGCAGGGTGTCACGGCTGACGGCGCTGGCCTGGGCTAATTCACCGATGCGCATGCTGGCTCTCAAAAAGTCTATTGACCCTGGAGCATACTCCAGGCTTTACCGTGCTTGCTCCCTGATTTTCTGGAGCATGGATGATGTGGACTTCAACGCAGTATCGCAACGTGGTGCGCGGCAGTGCCTGGTATGACTTGATCGTCACGGCAGCGTTTGCCACGCCTTGGAGTTTTGCGCTTGTGCATGAGTTGTTGAGTGCGCTGGATTTACCCGGCGAATTGCCGGCGTTTCAGCCTGTGCACATGTTGATGGCGAATCTGTTGGGTTCGGTGGTATGTGTTTGGGCGGTGCTGCGGATTCGCGATCCGCAGGCGCGTTATGGAAGGTATGACGCGGTGGCCAGATTTTTGTTTGCGGCTTGGCAGGGGTATGCCTTGCTGCACGGCGCCAGTTCGATTTTGCTGGTTTTTCTGGTCTTCGAGTTAGCGTGGGGCATTGCTCAGGTGTTGCCTGTTGAACAGCCATCGCGAGCAGGCTCACTCCTACAAGGGAATTGTGAATCCGATCCAATGTAGGAGTGAGCCTGCTCGCGATAGGGCCAACAAGGTCACCGCATCAATGCCCCGCCTGCCACGGCTGCCCCAACGAAACCGGCGCATACAACCGCGTCCGCAGCGCATCCCGCGACAACAACACCAGCACCACAATCGTCGCCACATACGGCAGCATCGCCAGCAAACTCGACGGAATCGCCAGCCCCAACCCCTGCGCGACCAAATGCAGGATGCTGGCGAGGCCAAACAGATACGCCCCGAGCAACAACCGCCACACTCGCCAACTGGCAAACACCACCAGCGCCAAGGCGATCCAGCCACGCCCGGCAGTCATGTTTTCCGCCCACATCGGCGTGTACGCCAGCGACAAATACGCTCCGGCCAGCCCGGCCATCGCCCCGCCAAACAGCACCGCCAAGGTACGCACGGTCAACACCGGCAAGCCCATCGCACTCGCTGCATCCGGGTTCTCGCCCACGGCCTGAATGATCAGCCCGACACGACTTTTGATGATCACCCACGCCACCAGCGCAAACAGCGCGAACGACAGATACACCAGCAGATCCTGAGCAAACAGCATCCGCCCGATCAGCGGAATCTCACTCAGCCAAGGAATCGCCAACGGCTCAAAACCCGCCAGCGGTTTACCCACCCAGGCCGCGCCGACAAAGGTCGACAGTCCGACACCAAAAATCGTCAGAGCCAAACCGGTCGCCACTTGATTGGCATTGAACACCAGCGCCACCAGCGCAAACAGTGACGACAACAACATCCCTGCCAACATCGCCAACAACACCCCAAGCCACAGGTTGCCGCTGTTCAGCGCGACGATAAAACCGATCACCGCACCAAACAGCATCATCCCTTCCTGCCCAAGGTTGAGCACGCCGCTCTTCTCGCAGATCAGCTCACCCAACGCCACCAGCAACAGGGGCGTGCCGCAACGCACCATGGCGTAGAAAATATTGCTCAACAGATCGATATCCATCACAGCGCTCCGGCGGTTACGGCGGTGGTCGACGTGCGCTTTACCCAGCGCAGGTTCAGGCGTGGCCGATAGAGGATCAGCACGTCACAGGCGAGCAGGAAAAACAGCATCATTCCCTGAAACAATTGGGTGATCGCTTGCGGCAGATTCATCGTCATTTGTGCGCTTTCGCCACCGATATACAGCAGCGCCATCAACAGGCTGGAAAACAGAATCCCGATCGGATTGAGTCGCCCAAGAAACGCCACGGTAATCGCCGCATAGCCGTAACCCGGTGACACCTGCGGCACCAATTGGCCAATCGGCCCGGTGACTTCGCAGACTCCCGCAAGCCCGGCCAATCCGCCGCTGATCAACAGCGCCAGCCAGATCAGCCGCTTCTCGCGAAAGCCGACAAACCCCGCCGCACGCTTGTCCAGCCCGAGCACTTTGATCTGGAAACCGACAAAGCTTTTCTGCAACAACACCCACACCGCGACCAGTGCGAGCAGGGCGAAATACACCCCGGCGTGCACGCGGCCATCCTCCATCAACAACGGTAAACGGCTGGCATCGCCGAACATCGCCGATTCGGGAAAGTTGAAGCCGGCGGGATCTTTCAACGGCCCGTGCACGCAGAACAGCAGCAGGTTCAGGGCGATGTAATTGAGCATGATGCTGGTGAGGATTTCGTTGGCATTGAAGCGCGTGCGCAACCACGCGGTCAGCCCGGCCCACGCCGCGCCTGCGACGGTGCCGGTGAGCAGAATAAATACCAGCGCCCAACGGCTTTGCATGCCGATGATGTTCACCGCCAAGGCACTGCCGGCGAGCGCGCCGAGGAGTAATTGGCCTTCGGCGCCGATGTTCCAGATTCGCGCCTGATAGGCCACCGCCAGACCCAGCGCGCAGAGCAGGATCGGCAGCGCTTTGACCAGTAATTCGGAGACGCCATACAAGTCGCTGACCGGCGCGATCAGCAGCGTGTGCAAGGTTTGCAATGGGTCATGGCCAAGGGCGATAAACAACAGCGAGCCACAACCGAGCGTCAGCGCCGCCGCCAATAACGGCGAGCACCACAACATCAAGCGCGATTGCTGGCCACGGGGTTCGAGGGAAAGCAGCATGTGGAAAACTCCGTTAAACCGTGGCGGCTGAAGGTGGGTTGTCGAACTGGCCGGCCATCCAGCCGCCGACGTCGCTGAGTTGCGTATCGGTGGTGTTGTGCAGCGCCGACAAGCGTCCGCCACACAAGGCGCCGAGGCGGTCGCTGATCTGGAACAGTTCGTCGAGGTCTTCGGAGATCACCAGAATCGCCGCGCCGGCATCGCGCAAAGCGATCAACGCGCGGTGGATGGTCGCGGCAGCGCCGACGTCCACGCCCCAGGTCGGGTGCGCGGCGATCAGCAGTTTCGGTTGCTGAAGGATTTCCCGGCCGAGGATGAATTTCTGCAGGTTGCCGCCGGACAAACTGCGCGCGGCGGTTTGCGTGCCCGGGGTTTTCACGCCGAAGCGCTGAATGATCTGTTGGGCGAGGGCTTCGACTTTGCCGCGTTCGATCAAACCGTGGCTGACCAAACCTTGTTGGAAAGCTGTGAGGAGGGCGTTATCGGCCAGACTCAATTCCGGCACCGCGCCGTGGCCGAGACGCTCGGCAGGCACGAATGCCAAACCCAGTTTGCGCCGTGCATCCGGGCGTAAATCAGCGACATGTTGTTCGGCGAATCGAATGGTCGCGGCTTGCGCCCGAGGCAAGGTTTGTTCGCCGCTGAGCAGGGCCAGCAATTCATCCTGACCATTACCGGCGACCCCAGCGATACCGACGATTTCACCGCTGCGCACCTGCACATCAATGTCAGTCAGCGAACAACCAAACGGGTCCGGGTTGTGCCAGCTCAAGCCGTTCACCTGCAAAAACGCCGCGCCGCCGCTGACCTTTGGATAATCGCCAATCAACGCCGCCGCTTCGCCAACCATCAACTGCGCCAATTGCTGATCGGAACATTCGGCCGGTACGCAATGCCCGGCCACGCGCCCGCCGCGCAGAACCGTCGCGCTGTGACACAGCGCCCGAACTTCGCCGAGCTTGTGGCTGATAAACAGAATGCTGCAGCCCTCGGCGGCGAGACGGCGCAAGGTGATGAACAATTCATCCGCCTCCTGCGGTGTCAGCACTGACGTCGGTTCGTCGAGGATCAGCAGACGAATGTCCTGCATCAGGCAACGGATGATTTCCACGCGCTGGCGCTCGCCGATCGACAGGCTGAGGACAAGTCGCTCCGGCTCTAGCGCCATGCCATAACGGCGCGAGACTTCACGAATCTTCGGCTCCAGTTGTTTCGGCGTGCCAGCCTTCGCGCCCATCGCCAGCGCTATGTTCTGCGCGACGCTGAGGGTTTCGAACAGCGAGAAATGCTGGAACACCATGCCGATGCCCAACTGCCGTGCCTGCGCCGGATTGCGGATGTTGACGCGTTGGCCTTGCCAGAGCATTTCCCCGGCGTCGGCCTGGGTGACGCCGTAGATAATTTTCATCAAGGTACTTTTGCCCGCACCATTTTCCCCGAGCAGGGCGTGAATTTCTCCGGGCGCAATGCTCAGGTCGATGGCGTCGTTGGCCAGACAGCCGGGATAACGTTTGCTGATGCGGCGCAGTTGCAGGCGCGGGAGGGGAGGCGCGATTGGCATGACAGGCTCGACTTGCTTGAAGTTGTGCCTGTGGATAAAGCAATTTCCTGGCCATTGAGTCAGGAACCCGAGCGGGCTGCGGCTGCGTGCGCTCGGCGCAGAGCATTGCGGTGAAAATTGGCGGGATTCGCAGCACCATTTCAGCGCAAAGCCGTTGATCGGGCTCCAGTTTTGCCCGCCGGCAACTGATCAAAAAACGAGCAAACCCGTGGGAGCTAGGCAGAACCTGCGACTGCGGCGGTCATGAACGGGTTATCCACAGGTTGCTCCACAGTTATTGTGCGCAAGCTGCAAACCCGGGCATAAGCACTGCAGTGCTTTCTTCTAATGGTGATAAACCGCGCTAACCATCTGTTTCTATTTGAAATATTCGTTTCGTCGGGTGAATTGAACGAAAAGTGAACAAACCGCGCAAAGCCACGTGACAGAAGGGTTACAGCGGAATGTACTCAGGTTATCCACAGTCGGGTGCACAGCAGATGTGGGCAACTCTGTGGAATAAGAAATTTCGGGGTGCCCCAAAAGATCGCAGCCTTCGGCAGCTCCTACATGGAAACGCCGAAACCGGAATCACCCCCCAAAATTCGTGACAACCACGGATCCGTGTAGGAGCTGCGGAACGCTGCGATCTTTTGATCTTGGCTTCACCGCTGCAACAAAATCCGCCCACGACTCAAATCCGCCAACTGGCTTTGTAACAACTCGATCTGCGCCTCACCCACCGCCAACTTCAATTCAACCCCGTTTGCCGTGAAGTTTTCCTCCACCACCAATCCACCCAGATCGGCAACGCGCAACTTCACCAACGCCAATTCGGCAAACCCGCAAGCACAACTCAATGGCACCCGGCTTATCAACTCAACCTTGGCCGCCGTTTGCAGGCATTTGTTCGCACCACCGCCATAAGCCCGGGCCAAGCCGCCCGTGCCCAATTGAATACCGCCGTACCAACGAATCACCAGCACCGCGACCTGATCGCAATCCTGCGCTTCAATCGCCGCCAGAATCGGTCGCCCGGCCGTGCCGCCCGGTTCGCCGTCATCATTGCTACGGTATTGATCGCCGAGCTTCCACGCCCAGCAATTGTGCGAGGCGTTGAAATCGCTGTGTTGTTCGAAAAAAGCCTGCGCCTCGGCAGGGCTGCCGATCGGCGTGGCGAAAGTGATAAAGCGGCTTTTGCGAATCTCTTCGCGGTACTCGCAAAAACCGCTGAGGGTGAAAGGCATAAACGTCTTATAGAGGAGGAGTGAGGCCGCAGCCTTTGAGAATGATGCGGATCAGGTTGTTGCCGGCGTCTTCCATGTCCTGCTTGGTCAGCTTGCTGCGACCGCTGACGCGGCAGATCTGCGTGGCGAAGTCGGCGTAATGCTGAGTGCTGCCCCATAACAGGAAGATCAGGTGCACCGGATCGACCGCGTCCATTTTGCCCGCATCGATCCACGCCTGAAACACCGCCGCACGGCCAGTGAACCAGGCGCGGTAATCCTGATTGAAATATTCGGTGAGGCATTCACCGCCGCTGATCACTTCCATCGCAAAGATTCGCGAGGCTTGCGGCTGGCGACGGGAGAATTCCATCTTGGCGCGGATATAGCGGGTCAGCGCTTCGGCCGGATCGTCTTCGGCGGTGAGCGTATTAAAGGTGCTGTCCCACAGCTCGACGATGTTGCTCAGCACCGCCACGTACAAACCGAGTTTGTTGGTGAAGTAGTAATGCAGGTTCGCCTTGGGCAACCCGGCATTCTGCGCGATGGTGTTCATGCTGGTGCCTTTGTACCCGTGACGGGCGAACTCGTCTTCGGCGGCTTTGAGGATGGTCTCTTCGTTCTTCTGACGAATGCGGCTGGCGGGTTTGCCGCCATGGGCAGGGACTTCAAAGGTCATAGGCACTTCCGGGTTTGTCTGTGGGTGCAACCAGTTGCGTTGATAGCGCACCCACAGACATCCGACAAGTCCTTGCGCGATAAAACCGTTACGCCTGTTCGATCTTGTTCAGCGCCGCGTGCACTTCAGCGGCCTCGGTTTTCGACTCCGGCAGCAAAAGGCACAGGATGATTGCCGTCAATCCACCGCTGGTGATCGCCGAGTCGAACAGGTTCTGCACCAGTTTCGGCAGCAGGTGCAGCAGGTTCGGTTGTGCGGCGATGCCGAGGCCAACGCCGAACGACGTGGCGATGATCAACATGCTGCGTCGATCCAGCGGCGACTGCGCGAGGATGCGCACGCCGGCAGCGGCCACCGCGCCGAACATCACCAGGGTCGCACCGCCGAGTACCGGTTTCGGAATCTGTTGCAGCACCGCGCCTATCATCGGGAACAGGCCGAGACAAAACAGAATCGCGCCGATGTACAACCCGACGTAGCGACTGGCCACGCCGGTCAACTGGATCACGCCGTTGTTCTGCGCGAACGTGGTGTTGGGGAAAGCGCTGAAGGTCGCGGCGATCATGCAGCTCACGCCATCGCCGAGTACGCCACCGCGCAGGCGGCTTATATAAGAAGGGCCGCTGATTGGCTGGCGGGCAAGCATGCAGTTGGCCGTGAGGTCACCGACGGTTTCGATGGTGCTGATCAGATAAATCAGCGCGACCGGCAGGAAAGCCGTCCAGTCGAAGCTGAAGCCAAACTTGAACGGCGTAGGAAAACTCACCAGCGGCAAGTCAGGCAAAGGCTGCGGCACCAGTTTCCCACTGAACCACGCGGCCAGACTGCCGAGCAGCAAACCGATGATGATTGCCGACAAGCGCACCCATGGCGTGTTCGAGCGGTTGAGCAGAATAATCGTCAGCAGAACGAACACGCCCAGCGCCAGATTGCCCGGCGCACCGAATTCAGGCGCATTGAAGCCGCCGCCGAGATCAGTGATGCCGACCTTGATCAGGCTGATGCCGATCAGAGTGATAACGATCCCTGTCACCAGCGGCGTAACGACTCGACGCAATTGACCGATGAAACGGCTGAGAACGATCTGCACCAGCGCGCCGAAAAAGCACACACCGAAGATCATCGCGAGAATGTCTTCCGGGCTGCCGCCACGTTGCTTGACCAGAAACCCCGCCGACAGCACCGCGCCGAGAAAGGCAAAACTGGTGCCTTGCAGACAGATCATTCCCGCGCCAATCCCGAATGGCCGCCGCGCCTGAATAAACGTGCCGATGCCGGAAACCATCAAGGCCATGCTGATCAGGTACGGCAAATGCGCGGTCAGCCCGAGGGCCGAGCCGATCACCAACGGCGGGGTGATGATGCCGACGAAACTGGCGAGCACGTGTTGCAGCGCCGCGAGTGTCGCGGCGAGCGGTTTGGGGCGGTCGTCGAGGCCGTAGATCAGGTCGCTGGACGGTGCGGAATCTGGCTGCATGGCTTAGGGCTTCTTATCAGAGGAACGAAGTAATTCCCCCTCTGCAAAAACCTGTCCACTTGCTCAGCTTTATCGGCAAATAACCCGCAAATGCAGGAGCTGCCGCAGGCTGCGATCTTTTGATCTTGCCTTCAACGCGTCGCCGCCAAACTCTCCAAAAAGCTCTCCAGCACCAAATGAGGGCGCCGCCCCTTGCGCGTGACCGATGCCAGACTCAAATCGTAAAACCGCGTTCCTGCTTTCAAAGCACGCAAACGCCCCTGCTGCACCCAAAGACTGGCGTAATGATCCGGCAGATACCCAATGTAACGCCCGGTCAAAATCAAAAACGCCATGCCTTCCCGGTCAGAAGCACTGGCCGTGCAATTGAGTGCCTGGTAATGCGCCTGAATCTCCGCCGGCAAACGAAACGTCGGCGCGATCGCGTCCTGACTGTTCAGGCGTTCGTCATCGAGCTGTTTGTCATCGACATAAAACAACGGATGGCCGACCGCGCAATAAAGCAGTGAACGCTCGCTGTACAGCGGCTGATATTCCAGTCCCGACAACGCGCTGGCCTGCGGCACCACGCCGACATGCAGGCGCCCATCGAGCACGCCTTGCTCGACTTCATTCGGCGCAATCATGCGGATCTGGATCTGCACATCCGGTCCACGCTCCTTCAACTGGGCGAGGGCGTGGGTGATGCGCATGTGGGGGAGGGTGACGAGGTTGTCGGTCAGGCCGATGATCAGCTCACCGCGCAAATGCTGGTGCAGGCCGTTGACCTCGGTGCGGAAACTTTCCAGCGCACTTAATAGTTGCAGCGCCGATTGATACACCTCGCGACCTTCTTCGGTTAGCGAAAAACCCGCGCGCCCACGCTGACACAAACGCAAACCGAGACGCTGCTCCAGATCGCTCATCTGCTGACTGATTGCCGAGCGCCCAATGCCGAGCACGGTTTCCGCTGCCGAGAAGCCGCCGCATTCCACCACGCTGCGAAAAATCCGCAGCAGGCGAATATCAAAGTCACTGACCTGGGCCAGCGGATCGGGGCGACGGCTGCTCATCCTATTGTTCTCATTGTTTAGCAAAGTTCTAACTGAAGGTTAGAAGAGTTGGATTTCACCGACTTTATCCGCGTGGCAATTTAGCTGCAACAACGCTTCTTATCTCCCTGACGCTTATGCCCTGCGAGGTTTTGCCCGATGAACATGCCTGAAAACGCGCCGTCGCCACTGGCCAGCCAACTGAAGCTGGACGCGCACTGGATGCCGTACACCGCCAACCGTAACTTCCAGCGCGATCCGCGTCTGATCGTTGGCGCCGAAGGCAGCTGGCTGATCGACGACAAAGGCCGCCGGGTATACGACTCGCTGTCCGGTCTGTGGACCTGCGGCGCTGGCCACACTCGCAAGGAAATTCAGGAAGCTGTCTCGAAACAGTTGGGCACCCTCGATTACTCGCCGGGCTTCCAGTACGGCCACCCGTTGTCGTTCCAGCTGGCCGAAAAAATCACCGAGCTGACTCCGGGCAACCTCAATCACGTGTTCTTCACTGACTCGGGCTCCGAGTGCGCCGACACCGCGGTGAAAATGGTTCGTGCCTACTGGCGTCTGAAAGGCCAGTCGACCAAAACCAAAATGATCGGCCGTGCCCGTGGCTACCACGGCGTGAACATCGCCGGCACCAGCCTTGGTGGCGTCAACGGCAACCGCAAGCTGTTCGGTCAGGCGATGATGGACGTCGATCACCTGCCGCACACGCTGCTGGCCAGCAACGCATTTTCCCGTGGCATGCCGGAGCAGGGCGGTATCGCGCTGGCCGATGAGCTGCTGAAGCTGATCGAACTGCACGACGCTTCGAACATCGCTGCCGTATTCGTAGAACCTATGGCCGGTTCCGCTGGCGTACTGGTACCGCCGCAGGGTTATCTGAAGCGTCTGCGCGAGATCTGCGATCAGCACAGCATCCTGCTGGTGTTCGACGAAGTGATCACCGGTTTCGGTCGTACCGGCAACATGTTCGGCGCCGACACCTTTGGCGTGACCCCGGACCTGATGTGCATCGCCAAGCAAGTCACCAACGGCGCGATCCCGATGGGCGCGGTGATTGCCAGCTCCGAGATCTACCAGACCTTCATGAATCAGCCGACCCCGGAATACGCCGTGGAATTTCCACACGGCTACACCTACTCGGCGCACCCGGTGGCTTGTGCCGCTGGCCTGGCGGCTCTCGACCTGCTGCAAAAGGAAAACCTGGTGCAGAGCGTCGCGGAAGTCACGCCGCATTTCGAAAACGCGCTGCATGGTTTGAAAGGTTCGAAGAACGTTATCGACATTCGTAACTTCGGTCTGGCCGGCGCGATCCAGATTGCCCCGCGTGACGGCGACGCCATCGTGCGTCCATTCGAAGCGGGCATGGCCCTGTGGAAAGCCGGGTTCTACGTACGCTTCGGCGGCGACACTTTGCAGTTCGGCCCAACTTTTAACAGTAAGCCGCAAGACCTCGATCGTCTGTTCGACGCGGTCGGCGAAGTGCTGAACAAGCTCGACTGATTTTCCTTCTATATAGCTATGCAAATAGCAGGCGCCTGTTGCGGGCGTCTGCGCACAAGAATTCAGGAGTTTTCGATGAGCGTTATCCCGCATTTGATCAATGGCGAACTGGTGACCGAGAACGGTCGCGCGGTAGATGTGTTCAACCCGTCCACCGGTCAGGCTATCCACAAGTTGCCACTGGCGAGTCAGGCAACCATCCAGAAAGCCATTGATGCCGCCAAGGCTGCGTTCCCGGCCTGGCGCAACACGCCACCGGCCAAACGTGCGCAGGTGATGTTCCGTTTCAAGCAACTGCTGGAGCAGAACGAAGCGCGCATCTCGCAATTGATCAGCGAAGAACACGGCAAGACTCTGGAAGACGCCGCCGGTGAATTGAAGCGCGGCATCGAGAACGTCGAGTTCGCTTGCGCAGCGCCAGAAATCCTCAAGGGCGAGTACAGCCGCAACGTCGGCCCGAACATCGACGCATGGTCGGACTTTCAGCCGCTGGGCATCGTTGCCGGCATCACCCCGTTCAACTTTCCGGCCATGGTGCCGCTGTGGATGTACCCGTTGGCGATCGTCTGCGGTAACTGCTTCATCCTCAAGCCGTCCGAGCGTGATCCAAGCTCTACACTGCTGATTGCTCAGTTGCTGCTGGAAGCGGGTCTTCCGAAAGGCGTGATGAGCGTGGTGCATGGCGACAAGACTGCCGTGGATGCGCTGATCGAAGCGCCGGAAGTCAAAGCGCTGAGCTTCGTTGGCTCGACGCCGATTGCCGAGTACATCTACGCCGAAGGCACCAAACGCGGCAAACGCGTTCAGGCACTGGGTGGCGCGAAGAACCATGCGGTGCTGATGCCGGATGCCGATCTGGATAATGCGGTCAGCGCACTGATGGGCGCCGCGTACGGTTCGTGCGGCGAGCGTTGCATGGCGATCTCGGTTGCTGTGTGTGTGGGCGACCAGGTGGCGGATGCGCTGGTGGCG